>NZ_CP051486.1:6891885-8270263 GCF_016804005.1 Streptomyces pratensis
ATCCTCGTCATCTCCACGATGATGCTGCCGCCGCAGGTCATCATCATCCCGATGTACCTGGTGTGGGCGCAGCAGTTCCACCTCTCGGGCTCGCTGTGGCCCCTGATCATCCCCATGGCGTTCGGCGACGCCTACTCGATCTTCCTGCTGCGGCAGTTCCTGCTCACGATTCCGCAGGAGTACATCGAGTCGGCGAAGGTCGACGGATGCGGTGAGTTCCGCACCCTCCTCAAGATCGTCGTGCCGATGGCCAAGCCGGGCATCGCGGCCGTGGCGCTGTTCCAGTTCTTCTACTGCTGGAACGACTACTTCGGACCGCAGATCTACGCCGCTCAGAACCCGGGCGCCTGGACGCTCAGTTACGGCCTGGAATCCTTCAAGAGCGCCCACGCGGTCAACTGGAACCTGACCATGGCCGCGACGCTGCTCGTCATGGCGCCGGTCATCATCGTGTTCTTCTTCGCACAGAAGGCCTTCGTAGAAGGCGTCACCCTCACCGGAGTAAAGGGCTGAGATCCATGAAGCTCGCAGTAGTTGGTGGCGGGTCCACCTACACCCCCGAACTGATCGACGGTTTCGCGCGACTGCGGGACACCCTGCCGGTGGAGGAGCTCGTGCTCGTCGACCCGGCTGCCGACCGGCTGGAACTGGTCGGCGGCCTGGCACGGCGGATCTTCGCCAAGCAGGGACACCCGGGGAAGATCGTCACCACCCCCGACCTGGACGCCGGGGTCGCCGGCGCCGACGCGGTGCTGCTCCAGCTCCGCGTGGGCGGGCAGGCCGCCCGCAACCAGGACGAGACCTGGCCGCTCGAATGCGGCTGCATCGGCCAGGAGACGACCGGCGCGGGCGGTCTGGCCAAGGCGCTGCGCACGGTTCCGGTCGTGCTCGACATCGCCGAGCGGGTGCGCCGCACCAATCCCGACGCCTGGATCATCGACTTCACCAACCCGGTCGGGATCGTCACCCGGGCGCTGCTCCAGGCCGGCCACAAGGCGGTCGGTCTGTGCAACGTGGCGATCGGCTTCCAGCGCAAGTTCGCCGCGCTGCTCGACGTGACGCCCGGCGAGGTGCACCTCGACCACGTGGGTCTCAACCACCTCACGTGGGAGCTCGGGGTGCGCCTGGGCGGGCCGGACGGCGAGGACGTCCTGCCGAAGCTGCTCGCGGAGCACGGTGACGCGATCGCCGGTGACCTGCGCATGCCCCGGCAGATCGTCGACCGTCTGGGCGTCGTCCCCTCGTACTACCTGCGGTACTTCTACGCGCACGACGAGGTCGTGAGGGAGCTCGGCACGAAGCCGTCCCGCGCCGCCGAGGTCGCGGCGATGGAGAAGGAACTTCTGGAGATGTACGGCGACCCCGCGCTGGACGAGAAGCCCGCTCTGCTGGGCAAGCGGGGCGGGGCCTTCTACTCGGAGGCGGCCGTGGACCTGGCGTCCTCGCTTCTGGGCGGGGGCGGCCCGGCGGTGCAGGTGGTCAACACGTACAACAGGGGGACGCTGCCGTTCCTGCCGGACGACGCGGTGATCGAGGTCCAGGCGCGGGTCGACGGGACGGGCGCGGCCCCACTCGCCGTGCCCTCGCTGGACCCGATGTACGCCGGGCTGATCGGGCACGTCACCGCCTACGAGGACCTGGCCCTGGACGCCGCGCTGCGCGGCGGCCGCGACCGGGTGTTCAAGGCGCTGCTGGCCCACCCGCTCATCGGCCAGTTCGAGTACGCCGAGGCGCTCACGGACAAGCTGATCGCGCACAACCGGGAGCACCTGGCGTGGGCCTGACCGCACATGTGCTCGCGATCGACGCGGGCAACAGCAAGACCGACGTGGCCGTGATCGGTGCCGACGGCACGGTCCTCGGCGCCGCGCGCGGTGGCGGCTTCCAGCCGCCGGCCGTCGGGGTCGAGGCGGCCATGGACGGGCTGGCGGAGGCGGTCCTGCCCGCACTCGCGATGGCCGGGGCGGACGGCGTGGAACATGTGTCGGCCTGTCTCGCCAACGCGGATCTCCCGGTGGAGGAGGCGGAGTTGGCGGTGGCGTTGGCCGCCCGCTCCTGGGGCCGCACCGTGGAGGTGCGCAACGACACCTTCGCGATACTGCGCGCGGGCGTCGACGAGCCCCGGGGCGTGGCAGTGGTGTGCGGCGCGGGGATCAACTGCGTCGGCATGCGGCCGGACGGCGCCACCGCCCGCTTCCCCGCCATCGGCCGGATGTCCGGTGACTGGGGCGGCGGTTCGGGGCTCGCGGAGGAGGCGATGTGGTTCGCGGCGCGGGCCGAGGACGGCCGCGGTGAGCCGACCGAGCTGGCGCGGACCCTGCCGGGGCACTTCGGGCTCGACTCGATGTACGCGCTGATCGAGGCGCTGCACCGGGGGCACGTCCCGTACGCGCGCCGGCACGAGCTGACGCCCGTGCTGTTCGCCACCGGGGCGGCCGGTGACCGCGTCGCCCGTGATCTGGTGGACCGGCTGGGAGACGAGGTCGTGGCCATGGCCTCCGTCTCGCTGACCCGGCTCGGCCTGCTGGACGAGGAGGTACCGGTGGTGCTGGGCGGCAGCGTGCTGGCGGCCCGCCACCCTGCCCTGGACGACCGGATCGCCCAACTCCTCGCCGTGCGCGCTCCGAAGGCGGTGGTCCGGGTCGTCTCGGCTCCCCCGGTACTGGGAGCCGCTCTGCTGGGCCTGGACCACACGGGGGCCGCCCCCGAGGTGCACGACAGGCTGCGGGCGCAGTACGCCTGAGGAGCCCTGACGGGCCGTCCCGTGGTGGCAGCGCCACGGAACGGCCCCTTGCGTGAGGGAACCGCTCAGGCGTCCCGGACGTGTTCATGGTGGGGAGACAGTTCACTTCAGGGGTGGCGCGCGGCCCGACCGGCCTATCGCCTTGATCACCTGCGCTCGTACTGATCGAATACGGGGAAACGACGCGGGATCCGGGCATTCCTGGTGGATGGTGGTTCCCGGGGCCATAATTCTGGCCAGGACCAGACGTCCCCCGATCGGCCGGGGGGAGATCCGGCCGTCGTCAGTGACCGAGGGGGAGGTCAAGTGACATACCCGCCGAGCGGGGCCGCGCCGCGGCTGCCGGAGCCGGATCAGTCGTCCGCGCCCCCGGCCGTGCCCGCGCAGCGCCGTGGCGCCCCGTCCGTCGCCGCCGAGCGGCTGCGCGCCGCCGCGACGACCGAGCCGGGCAGGCTGCAGATCATCGGCGCCGCACTGGCCCTGCTGGTCGTGGTGTTCGGAGCGGTCACCTATCTGGAGATCTCCGCGAGGGCCTCCGCCGCCCACGACGTGGTGAAGCGCAGTCAGCCGCTGAGCGCGGACGCCGCGAGCATCTACCGTTCGCTGGCCGACGCCGACACGATGGCCGCGAGCGGCTTCCTGGCGGGTGCGGAGGAACCCGACGAGGTGCACGCCCAGTACGAGGCGGACATCGACGAGGCCTCCCGGCTCCTGGTGAAGGCCGCGGCGAACACCGACGCCTCGACCTCGTCGTACCAGGAGATCATCACGCTGGGCGAGCTCCTCCCCGAGTACACGGGGCTGATCGAGCGGGCCAGGGCCAACAACCGGCAGGGACTGCCGCTCGGTGGCGCCTACCTCCGCTACGCCAACCAGAAGATGACGGCCGAACTCCTGCCGGCGGCCGAGCGGTTGTACGCGGCGGAGACGGGGCGGCTCGGTACGGACTCGGCCGACGCGCGGCGGTGGCCCCTCTTCTCGCTGGCCGTCGGGATCGTGGCGCTGGCCGCGCTGCTGTGGATGCAGCGGCGCAACTACCGCAGGACCAACCGCGTCTTCAACCGCGGGCTGGTCACGGCGACCGCCGCGGCCACGGTGGTGCTGCTGTGGCTGGTCGTGGGGCACACGGTGGCCAGGGCCGAGCTGCAGGGCGCGATGGTGCACGGGCAGCAGTCACTCGACGTACTGAACAAGGCCCGGATCAACTCGCTGAAGGCACGCGCCAACGAGAACCTCACGCTGGTCGCCCGAGGTGCCGTCCTCACCCCCGACGGCACGCGGGACCAGTACGAGAGCGACTACGGCAAGGGCATGAAGGCCCTCGGCGCGCAGCTCCGGAGCGCGGAGAAGCTCGCCGACGACGACACGGGGAGCGAGCCGGTGGCGGTCGCCATCGACACCGTGTCCGAGTGGCAGGAGCGCCACAAGGAGGCCCGGGCGACGGACGACCGGGGCGAGTACGACAGCGCGTTGCGGCAGATCATCGGCGCGAAGGACTCCACGGGTGAGTCCTTCGCGAAGGTCGACGAGGCGTTGGAGCAGGCACTCGCCCTCGAACAGGGCGATTTCGACGGGGCGGCCGAGAGCGGGCGCAGAGCGCTGGGCGGGCTTCCGGCCGGGGCTGCCGTCCTCGCCGTACTGGGTGCGGTCGCCGCGATCGTCGGGGTCAACCGCAGGCTCTCGGAGTACCGGTGAGAGGACGAGGGATGACCAGGGTGAAAGGGGCCACGCGCGGCAGGCTGCGCGGCTGGGGCGGTGTGACGGGCATGGCGGTGGCCTGTGCCGTCACGGCCTCGCTCACCCTGCTGCCGCTCGCGCACGGCGACGGGACGTCCGGCGGGAGGAGCGCGGGCCACGGCGCCACCTCCGCGGTGCACGCCGAGGCGGAGGAGTGCGAGGACCCCGAGGCGAGCATTCCGTCGGCGGACGCCGGCGGCCCCACCATCGACAGGATCCGGAAGCGCGGGAAGCTGGTGGCCGGTGTCGACCAGAACAGCTTCCGCTGGGGCTACCGGAACCCGGAGACCGGCGCCCTCGAAGGCTTCGACATCGACCTCGTACGGGCCATCGCGGAGGACATCCTCGGCGACCGTGACGCGGTGATCTTCCGTGCCATCCCCACGAACCAGCGCGTCGCCGCCCTGGAGCACGACAAGGTCGACGTCGTCGTGCGCACGATGACGATCAACTGCAAGCGCGCCGGCCAGGTCTCGTTCTCCACGGCCTACTTCCAGGCCGGTCAGCAGGTCCTGGCCCCCAAGGCGTCGGAGATCAGCGGGTACGACGAGTCGCTGAAGGGCAAGCGGATCTGCACGGCGGAGGGCTCCACGGCGTACGACGCGCTGGCCGAGAACTCCTTCGGCGCGGTCTTCGAGGACGAGCACGACGAGACCGAGCTGGACGAGGACCTGCTGACCGTCCCCAACCAGCTGGACTGTCTGGTGCGGCTGCAGCTCGGCGAGGTGGACGCCGTGGTCACGGACAACGCGCTGGCGGCCGGCCAGGCGGCCCAGGACCCGGCCGTGGAGCTCAAGGGCGACAAGCCGTTCACCACCGAGTACTACGGCGTCGCGGCGAAGCTCGGCGCCGACGACCTGGTGGCCCGGGTCAACCACGTGCTGGAGGGGTACCGCCAGGGCGGTGAGGACAGCCCCTGGATGACGTCGTACCGCGAGTGGCTGGCGACGGGGCTGCCCGGCATCACGGGCCCTCCCGCACCCAAGTACCGTACCGACTGAACGTGTTCGGGTCCCCGGGCCCGGCGGCTGATACGGAGAGGTGATCGATGGGCGTGGCGGGATCCTTCCCCGGCTTCACGGGGAGGCCCCCCGGCCCGGTCATGGGCCGGGACGAGGCGGACCGTACGCTGGCCCGGCTCGGTGCGGAGCACGAGGCCATCGAGACCTCACTCCTCGCCCTGGAGGAACACGCCGGCCGCCGGCTCCTGGAGGGCGCCACCCTTGCCGGCACCACCAAGGAGCGCTGGGGCTCCGCCAAGCGGTCGATCGCGCTGCTCTGGCGGTACTTCGACGCCTACGCCGGGGCGCTGGCCTCGGCCCGTGAGATCCGGGCCAGGCGCCGCTACCCCGGCAGGAGCGACCTGGTGGCCCTGACCGAGCTGCTGCGCGGCGACGGCGTGACCGTGGCGAACCAGGGAGCGGCCGGCCCGGGGGCCTCGCTCACCGGTCCGGCCCGGCTCTCCGAGCGGTTCACGCTGGAGGAGCTGGTCGCCCGGATGAACGACCTGTACTCCCATGCACTGGACATGATCCTCGCGTCGGACTCCGTGTGGTCGGCGCTGCCCGCCCGGATAGACCTGCTGGCCGCCGAGCTGCGCCGCACCGGCTCGCTGGCGCACTCCGTCGGGGTGCGGCCCGGGGAGCATCCGGCCGGTGACGACCTGGAGTCGATCGCCGAGGAGCTGACCTTGCTGCGGGCCCAGGTGATCTCGGATCCGCTGGCGTTCTGGATGCCGGGCCCCGGCAGCGCGGCGCCCGGAGGAGGGCGGCCCGACACGACGCGCTACGACCGCGCGGCCCGCGCGCTGGAGGACGTGCGCCGGGAGATCGAGGCGGTGCTGGCGGTCCGGCAGGACGCCGAACAGCGCCTGGTCCAGGTGCGTGACCTGCTGTCTCGCGCGAACCGTACGCTCGCCGAGGCCCGGCTGGCGCGCGGCGAGGTGCTGGCGAAGATCGCCGCCTCCGAGGTGCCCGCGGTCAGCGGACCGCCGACCGTGTTGCAGGAGCGGCTCGCGACGGCGTCGGCGTACCGCAGGCACGCCCAGTGGAACCGGCTGTCACCGCTGCTGGAATCACTGGAGCGGGAGGCGGAGGAGGAACTGCTGCGCGCCCGGGAGTCGCTGTCGTCCGTCACCGAGCCGCTCGCGGTCCGCGCGGAGCTGCGCGGCAGGCTGGACGCGTACAAGGCGAAGGTGGCCCGGCACGGCCTGGCGGAGGATCCGCTCCTGATCGAGCGGTACGACACGGCACGGCGGATGCTGTGGAGCGCCCCGTGCGATCTGCGCGTGGCCGGGGGCGCGGTGCTGCGCTACCAGCGTGCCGTCACGGATCTGCTGACACCGCGCGGTCCGGACGGGCAGGACGACGGACAGGGGGAGACATCATGAGTACGGAGTGCCAGCGCCCCGCCTGTGAGGGCCGCTACGAGGACATGGGCGGCGGCGAGCTGTACTGCGACACCTGCGGGCTCGCCCCCGTCGTGTCCCCGACGGGGATGGTGAGTTCACCGCCCACCGGAATCGCCGGCGGCGGGGCGGCCGGAGGCCGGGGAAGCAGCAGCACCTCGCAGCGGAGCGGTTCGCGGGCGTCCTCGCGCTCCTCGTCCCGCTCGTCGACCTCCCGGCGCTCGGTGTCCGGCAGGCTCTCCCGGTCCCTGTCCGGGAGCCCCACGTCCCGCTCGGTGTCGGTGCGTTCCTCGGGTGCGTCGACGGGCTCCGCCTCCGGTCGCGGCAGGCTGGGCGCGGGCCTCGTACTCGTCCCCGACGTGCCGCGGCCCGACCCGCAGACCGCGGTGATGGAGAATCCCGAGGTTCCCGAGCGGAAGCGATTCTGCTCGCGTTCCGACTGCGGCGCGCCGGTGGGCAGGTCCCGCGGTGAACGGCCCGGCCGCACCGAGGGGTTCTGCACGAAGTGCGGTCACCCGTACTCCTTCGTGCCCAAGCTGCGCGGCGGTGACGTCGTGCACGGGCAGTACGAGGTGGCGGGCTGCCTCGCGCACGGCGGGCTCGGCTGGGTCTACCTCGCGGTGGACCGCGCGGTCTCCGACCGCTGGGTGGTGCTCAAGGGCCTGCTGGACACCGGGGATCAGGACGCCATGGCGGCGGCCATCTCCGAGCGGCGCTTCCTCGCGGAGATCGAGCACTCCAACATCGTCCGCATCTACAACTTCGTGGAGCATCTCGACCAGCGCACCGGTTCGCTCGACGGCTACATCGTGATGGAGTACGTCGGCGGGAAGTCGCTCAAGGAGATCGCCAACGAACGCCGCACACCGGCCGGCAAGCGGGACCCGCTGCCGGTCGAGCAGGCCTGTGCCTTCGGGATCGAGGCGCTGGAGGCGCTCGGCCACCTGCACAGCCGCAACCTCCTGTACTGCGACTTCAAGGTCGACAACGCGATCCAGACCGAGGACCAGCTCAAGCTCATCGACATGGGCGCGGTGCGCAGGATGGACGACGACCAGTCGGCCATCTACGGCACCGTCGGCTACCAGGCGCCCGAGGTGGCCGAGGCCGGCCCGTCCGTGGCGTCCGACCTCTACACGGTCGCGCGGACCCTCGCGGTGCTCACCTTCGACTTCCAGGGGTACACGAACGTCTTCGTGGACTCGCTGCCCGATCCGGACAACATGGACGTGTTCCGGAGGTACGAGTCGTTCTACCGGCTGCTCGTGCGGGCCACGGACCCGGATCCGGCCCGCAGGTTCTCCTCGGCCACGGAGATGGCGGAGCAGCTGACCGGGGTGCTGCGCGAGGTGGTCGCCCTGCAGACGGGACGTCCGCGACCGGCGCTCTCGACGCTCTTCGGTGTGGAGATGCGCGTGACGGACACCGAGTTGTTCGCGGAGCTGACCGACGAGGTGTCGCGGCTCGGCGTCCGGACGGGTCCGTCCCGCGGCACGCGGCGCCTCGGACGCCGCCACGGGGCGGCCCTCCCCGCCGCGCCCCTTCCCTCCCCGGCCCTGACGGGCACGCCCCCGGCCGCCCCCGCCCTCCCCGCTCCGCATGCCGCGCAGGCCGGGGCCGGCCCGTTGTACGCGCCGGACACCCATGTCCGGGGCAGCACCGGAAACGCGGCGGCCGGTGGCGCCGGGCCGTACGCACCGCCCCAGGCCGTGGTCCCGGCCCCTCGCGTGGCGGTCCAGGCCCCGGGAACGCCCCCGGCGGCGCACCCGGGCTCAGGTCCCCGGCTCGCCGCGTTCGACGCTCGGGCGACCTCGCTGGCGCTGCCGGTTCCCCGGGTCGACCCGAACGACCCCAACGCCGGGTTCCTCGCCGGCGTGATGGCGTCGGCACCCGCGGAACTGATCGCCGCCCTGCACTCCGTGCCCGCCGCCTCCCTCGAGACGCGGATGCGGGAACTCCGTGCCCGCCTGGAGACGGACGAGACCGGCCCCGCCCTGCGGGCGCTGACGGCGGTGGAGGCGCAGCACCCCGACGACTGGCGGGTCGTCTGGTACCGCGGGATCACCTCGCTGGTGACCGGTGAGTACGAGATCGCCGCGCTGTCCTTCGACGCGGTCTACGACGCCTTCCCCGGCGAGCCCGCGCCGAAGCTCGCGCTGGGTGTCTGCGCGGAGGTGCTGGGGCAGCTGGACAACGCCGCGGAGTACTACCGCCTGGTCTGGTCGACCGACCCGGGCTTCGTCAGTTCGGCGTTCGGTCTGGCCCGGGTGCAGATCGCCGCGGGCGACCGGGCCGCGGCGGTGCGCACGCTCGAGTCCGTACCGGAGTCGTCGATCCACTACACGGCGGCCCGGGTGGCCGCGGTGCGGGCCCGGCTCCGTGAGCGGGCCCCGCAGGAGCCCCTGATCGACGACCTGTCCGCCGCCGCCGCCCAGGTGACGGCTCTTCAGGGCTACGGCCTGGACGCGGTCAGACGTGAACGGTTGTCGACCGAGGTTCTGGGTACGGCACTTGACTGGGTACTCTCCGGTAGTCCCACGGCTCAGCCGGCGGCTCCGCCCTCCCCCGCAGCCGGGGGACCGAGGACGGTGCTGGGCAGTGAGCTGGACGAGCGGGGCCTCAGGTTCGGTCTCGAACGCTCGTACCGGATGCTCGCCCGGCTCGCGCAGCGGGGCGACGAGAGGATCGAACTGGTGGAGCGGGCAAACCGTCTCCGCCCACGGACCTGGGTGTGAAGATGTCACAGATCCACCAGCAGGCCTCCTTGCCGGGGTGCCCCAGCTGCGAGGAACCGCTGGAGCCGGGCGACCGGTTCTGCGGAGCGTGCGGGTACGACCTCTCGGCCGTGCCGGCGCCGCCCGGCGACCGTCCGACGGTCGCCATCACGGTGCCCGCGCAGAGCGTGGGGGCAGCTGCCGCCACCGCTCCCGTGGAGTGGCCTCCCGCCTCGGAGACGGACAGCTCCGACCGGCCGGCGCCCACGCACCGGCCGGCCGACCTTCCGGGCGTGGACTCGGGCGGCAAACCCCTGTCCACCGCGGACAGGACCGCGGTGCGCTTCGACGAGCCGGACGCTCCGGGGGCCACCGCCCCGGGCGCCCCGGAAACCGCGTCGGGCGACTTCGAACTGGCCGCGCCCGACCCCCGTACGGTGGAGCACGCCACCGCCGGTGCCTCGGCGGCGGGCGCCAAACTGTGTGTCGCCTGCCGTTCGGGCCGTGTGGACACCGACGGCTACTGCGAGAACTGCGGCCACGCGCAGCCCCGCGAGCGGGACCACATGGAGCAGGAGCTCGGCGGGGTGGCGGCGGTCAGCGACCGGGGCCTGCGCCACCACCGCAACGAGGACTCGTTCGCGGTGTCCTGCACCGCCCTGCCGGACGGCTCACCGGCCGTCGTCGCGATCGTGTGCGACGGCGTCTCGTCGGCGAGCCGCCCCGACGAGGCGTCGGCCGCGGCGGCGAGCGCCGCCAACGAGTCTCTCCTGGAGTCGCTGCCTCGCGGCACGCATCCGCAGCAGGCGATGCACGAGGCGATCCTGGCCGCGTCCGAGTCCGTCAACGCGCTGGCACAGGATGCCGGTCAGGCGTTGGAGCACGATCAGCACCGCCATCAGAACGCCCCGGCCTGCACCCTGGTCGGCGCGATCGCGGCGGGCGGTCTGCTGGTCGTCGGCTGGGTCGGCGACAGCCGCGTCTACTGGGTCCCCGAGGACCGCTCCAACCCGCCGGCCCGGCTCACGGAGGACGACTCCTGGGCCGCCCAGATGGTGGCGGCCGGGCTGATGAACGAGGCGGAGGCGTACGCCGACGAGCGCGCCCACGCCATCACGGGCTGGCTCGGCGCCGACGCGTACGAACTGGAGCCGCACACCGCGTCCTTCAAACCGGACAGGCCCGGTCTCGTGGTGGTGTGCACCGACGGCCTGTGGAACTACGCGGAGTCTGCGGCGGAGATGGCTGCGGCCGTGCCGCCCGAGGCATACGAACGGCCGTTGCACGGAGCGCAGGTGCTGGTCGGTCACGCGCTCGACGGCGGGGGCCACGACAACGTAACAGTGGCGCTGGTGCCGTTCGCCACGGCGGCACGAGGGGCAGGATCGGCCTGAGCCGCGCCCGGTCCGGGCGCGGCCGGCCGTTCCGCCCGCCCCCTGCGCCGCCCTTCACGCGCCGCCGCCCTCCGACCCGTTCCCGCTCAGTGCCCTTCCGCCCGTTCCCGCGCCGTCGCCTTGAGCACCCCGCGTCCGCGGCCCGTGCCTTCCGTCCTGAACCCGACCGCACAACTGTCCTCGTCCGACATGTGCGGAGCCTCAAGGAGCCGATCAGATGGCCAACTTCTCCAAGTCCGGCGTGCCGCAGTTCTCCGTCGAGGTGTACCAGAACGAATTCCTGCCCGAGGGCGGCCGCGACGTCAACGCGATCGTCACCGTCACGTCCACCGGCGGGGGGACGACCGGCGGAGTGCCGCTGACCGACGGGGCACCGGCATCCGGGCGGGCACCGGGTCAGGCCCCGAACGCCGCCGTGGTGCTCATGGTCGACTGCTCGGGCTCGATGGACTACCCGCCGACGAAGATGCGCAACGCGCGCGACGCGACGGCGGCCGCCATCGACACCCTGCGTGACGGCACGCGGTTCGCGGTGGTCGCGGGAACGCATGTGGCCAAGGACGTGTACCCGGGCAACGGCCGGCTGGCGACGGCCGGCCCGCAGACCAAGGCCCAGGCGAAGGAGGCCCTGCGCCGGCTGAGCGCGGGCGGGGGCACCGCGATCGGGACGTGGCTGCGCCTGGCCGACCGGCTGCTCGGGGAGGCGGAGGCCGACATCCGGCACGGCATCCTCCTCACCGACGGGCGCAACGAGCACGAATCCCCGGAGGACCTGCGGGCCGCTCTGGAGTCCTGTGCGGGCCGGTTCACCTGTGACGCGAGAGGTGTCGGCACCGACTGGGAGGTGAAAGAGGTCACAGCGATCGCCTCGGCCATGCTCGGCACGGCTGACATCGTCGCCGATCCGGCCGGCCTCGCCGCGGACTTCACACGGATGATGGAGAACGCGATGGGCAAGGAGGTCGCGGACGTGGCTCTGCGGCTCTGGACACCCGTCGGCGTCGAGATCGTGTTCCTCAAGCAGGTGGCGCCCACGGTCTCCGAACTCACCGGCCGCCGCACCGAGGCGGGGCCGCGCGCCGGGGACTATCCCACCGGTTCCTGGGGCGACGAGTCCCGGGATTACCACGTGTGCGTCAGGGTCCCGGAGGCCGGGATCGGCCAGGAGATGCTGGCGGCCCGTGCCTCGCTGATCCTGCCGTCCCCGTCTGACGGGGGCGCCCCGCAGACCCTGTCCCAGGGCCTCGTACGGGCCGTGTGGACGGACGACATGGCCGCGTCCACCTCGATCAACCCCCAAGTGGCGCACTACACAGGCCAGGCGGAACTGGCCCAAGTCATCCAGCAGGGACTGGATGCGCGCAAATCGGGAGACTTCGACGGCGCGACGGCAAAACTGGGGCGTGCGGTGCAGCTCGCGTCGGCCTCCGGAAACGCGGATACTGCGAAACTGCTTTCGAAGGTGGTCGACGTCGTCGACGCGGCGACCGGTACTGTGCGACTGAAAGCGAGGGTCGCGGAAGCGGACGAGATGACACTCGAAACGCGCTCGACCAAGACAGTTCGCGTCAAGAAATAGCGACACGAACGACAACGACACAACCGTACGGAGAGCCACCCGGCCGACCGGACGGTGCACCGACAAGCATGGCGGCCTCCGGGCCGGACGAGGAGAGGGGGAAGCGCCGACATGCCGACCTGCCCGAACGGACACCAGTCGGGTTCCGAGGACTGGTGCGAGGTCTGCGGACATCGCATGGCCGGGACGGGCGCGCCCTCGGGCGCGGTCCCCCCGCCGCCGCCTCCACCCCCCGCGCCCGGTTACGGCTACCCGCAGGTGCCCGGCACCGGCGCCGGGCAGCCGACGATGCAGGCCGAGCTCTGCCCGCAGTGCCGCACCCCGCGTGAGGCGATGGCGCCGTACTGCGAGGAGTGCCGCTGGAACTTCCTCACGAACACGGCGACCTCGTACACCCCGCTCGCCCCGCAGGGGGGCGCGGGCGGTCCGGCCCCCGGCCTGAATCTGCCGCCCGGATTCCAGTCGCAGCAGGGCCCGCCGCCGCAGCAGCAGCGGGACCCGTTCGAGTACCAGGGCTCCCGTCCTTCGCAGATGAACCGGCCGGCCGAGCCGCTCTCGCCGGAGGACGGCGGCCGGCCGGGCCCGCCGCCGCCCCCGCCCTCCTTCCAGCAGGGGCCGCCGCCTCCTCCGTCGTTCCAGCAGCAGTCGCCCTCCCCGTTCGAGGCGCAGGGACAGCCGGGGCAGCCCGGACAGCCGGGCCGTCAGGGCCCCCCGTCGCCGTTCGAGCCGCAGGTCCCGGGCCAGCAGGGTCAGGGACCGCAGGGTCAGGGCCCCCAGGGACCCGGCCAGCAGGGTCAGCACGGACCCGGTCCGCACGCACCCGGCCCTCATGGACCCGGCCCTCAAGGACAGGGTCCCCAGGGACAGGGCCCCCAGGGACCCGGCCCGCAGGGTCAGCACGGCCCCGGTCCGCAGGGCGGGCAGCCGTCGCCGTTCGAGCCGCAGCGGCAGGGCCCGCCTCCGCCGTCGTTCCAGCAGTCCGCGCCTCCGGCTCCTCAGCGGCCTCAGGCACCGGGGACCGGTGGTGGCGACGACTGGATGCTGCCGCCGCCCTCTCAGCAGCAGCCCCCGCAGGCCTTCCAGCAGGGCCCTCAGGGACCGCAGACGCCACAGGCACCTCAGGCGCCTCAGCCCCCTCAGCAGC
The DNA here is from genome assembly GCF_016804005.1 of Streptomyces pratensis. Classification (GTDB taxonomy): domain Bacteria; phylum Actinomycetota; class Actinomycetes; order Streptomycetales; family Streptomycetaceae; genus Streptomyces; species Streptomyces pratensis_A. Next base: position 6,905,604 of record NZ_CP051486.1, read on the forward strand.
AGTTCCCCGGCCAGGGTCCCGCCCAGGGCGGACGGGACCAGGGGCCGGGCAGCTGGACTGCCGTCATCGCCCCGGACCGTGACTACTTCCTGGCGATGATGCAGCGCAGCGGTCCCGAGGCGACCGGGCTCAACCTGCCCGCTTACTCTCCGGAGCAGCGCCTCGCGCTCACCGGCAGCCAGATCACGATCGGCCGCCGCCGGCACAGTACGGGCGAGTCCCCCGACGTCGATCTCTCCGTACCGCCCGAGGACCCGGGTGTCTCGCACCAGCACGCCGTACTGGTGCAGCAGCCGGACGGCAGCTGGGCCGTCGTCGACCAGAACTCCACCAACGGCACCACGCTCAACGGCGCCGAGGACCCGATCCAGCCCTATGTCCCCGTTCCGCTCCATGACGGTGACCAGGTGCACGTCGGTGCGTGGACGACGATCACGGTCCGCCGCGACTGATCCGACGGGGCGGGGCCGCCCGCCGATTCGGACCGGGGTCCTAGGACCCCGGTCCTCGGCCGGTGCGTCTGCGACGATGGACGGGTGACAGAGATTCCGCGCGACACGCTTCAGGAGCAGACCTTCTACGAGCAGGTCGGCGGCGAGGAGACCTTCCGACGCCTGGTCCACCGCTTCTACCAGGGCGTCGCGGACGACCCGCTGCTGCGGCCGATGTACCCGGAAGCGGATCTGGGTCCGGCCGAGGAACGGTTCGCGCTGTTCCTCATGCAGTACTGGGGCGGTCCGCGCACCTACAGCGACCAGCGGGGGCATCCCCGGCTGCGGATGCGGCACGCCCCGTTCCGGGTGGACCGGGCGGCGCACGACGCCTGGCTCGGCCACATGCGGGTGGCCCTCGACGAACTCGGCCTCCCTCCGGAGCACGAACGGCAGTTGTGGGACTACCTCACCTACGCGGCCGCCTCGATGGTCAACACCGCGGACTGACCCGTGTGCGGAATACTGCGCTCCGTAACCGAATAACGGTCACGATCCCATCAAGGTGCCTTCACAAGCGGTTTCCAGAAGCCCGTGCACTCTGAAAGCATCCGGTGCACGCCATGGAGCGTGTGGCTGCTGAGGGTGCGGGGGATCAGGTGACGGGGTTCGTCTTTCTGCGGGTGCGGGCGCACAGGCTCCTGCTCTCCGCAGCCGTCCTGGCCGTGCTGCTCACCACAGCTGTGCTGGCCGCGCTCACCGCCTTCGGCGGTTCCATGGGCGACGCGGCGCTGCGGCACACCCTCACCCACCGCTCCGCCGAGCGGGCCTCCCTCTTCGTCTCCGCCGATGTGGACCGGGAGCGGCGCGAGGAGGCGGACGCCACGGTGCGGCAGGCGGCCCGCGAGACGTTCGACGGGCTGCCGGTGACCGTGCGGAAGCTGGAGGGCTCGGGAACGTACGCCCTGCCGCAGGGCCTCCGGACACCCTCCGCTCAGCGGGGTGAGCCCGATCTGACGCATCTCGCCTCGCTCGACCGCGGCAGTGTCCGTCTCGTCGCCGGCCGCATGCCGGACGCCGGGGCGGGGAGCGCGGGGGAACCCGTGCAGGTGGCACTGCCGCGCGCCGCCGCCGAGGCGCTGAAGCTGGCACCGGGTTCCCGCTTGTCGCTCACCGACCGCCTGACCGAGGCGCGGCTGCCGGTCGTGATCACCGGGCTCTACGAGGCGTCCGATCTGGACGACCCGTACTGGCAGCTGGACCCGCTCGGCGGTCGCGGCGCCCGCAAGGTCGTCTTCACCACATACGGCCCGCTGCTGGCCGATCCCGAGGTGCTCGGTTCCGGCCGGATCAGCGCCGGTCAGGTGTCCTGGCTGGCCGCCGCCGACTTCCGTACGGTGACGACCGACAGGACCGGGGCGCTGCACCGGGCGTCGAAGGACGGGCCGAAGGCGCTGTCCGCCTCCGCGGTGTTCGCGGACGGGGCCACGGTGCGGACGGCGCTGCCGACCGTCATCGACCAGATGGAGCGGGCACTGCTGGTGTCCCGCTCCACGATCATGATCGTCGCCGTGCAGCTGGTCCTGCTCGCCGGTTACGCCCTGCTGCTCGTCGCCAGGCTGTTGAGCAGCGAGCGCGGCGGCGAGACCGAACTGCTGCGTGCCCGGGGCGGATCCAGGGGCCGGATCGCCTCGCTCGCCGCGGTCGAGGCGCTGCTGCTCGCGGTGCCGGCGGCCGTCGTCGCGCCGCTGCTCGCGGGTCCGCTGACCAGGCTGCTCGCGGACCGGAGCGAGCTCGGCAGGATCGGGCTGCGGCTCGACGGCGGGGTGGACGGCACGGTCTGGCTGGTGGCGGGCGCCGTGGCGCTGGCGTGTGCGCTGGCCGTGGTCGCGCCCGCCCTGGCCTCGGGCGCGGGAGGCCGCCGTGGGGCACGTGCCGCCGCCTTGCCCACCGCGGTGCGAGCGGGCGCCGACATCGGACTGCTGCTGATCGCCGGGGTCGCGTACTGGCAGCTGGACCGGCAGACCGGCGCGACCGGCGGCGGTGCGCTCAGTGGGGACCGGGACGGCGAGCTGGGTGTCGATCCGCTGCTCGTCGCCGCCCCCGCGCTGGCCCTGCTCGCGGGTACCGTCCTCACCCTGCGCCTGCTCCCCCCGGCCGCCCGGCTCGCCGAACGCCGGGCGGCGGGCGGGCGCGGGCTGTCCGCGGCCCTGGCCGGCTGGCAGTTCAGCCGACGGCCGCTGCGGGGTGCCGGCCCGGTGCTGCTGCTGGTCCTGGCGGTCGCCATGGGCATGCTGGCTATCGGTCAGAGCGCGTCCTGGGACCGCTCGCAGCGTGACCAGGCCGACTTCAGGTCGGGCGCGTCGGTGCGCGTGGTGGGCACGCTGTCCGGCGACCCCGCGAAGGCCGCCGCCTACACGGATCTGCCGGGCGTCCGGGAGGCGGCTCCGGCGTTCCGTACGACGGCCGACCTCTCCGGTGGGCGGACGGCCGAGGTGCTCGCCCTGGACACCGCGCACGCGGACGAGCGGATGCTGATGCGCGAGGACCTTTCCGGTGCGTCACCGCAGGAGCTGTTCGACGCGATCGCACCGCCGAGGACCGCGCGGACCGGGGTCGTCATGCCCGAGGGCGCGGAACGGGTGATGTTCGATCTGCGGGTCCGTGACACCTCGGCGCCCGGCGGGAGGTCCCCGTCGGGTTCGACGGCACTGGTCAGCGTGCTGCTGGAGGACCGTTACGGCATCGGGTACCGGGTCGGGGCGGGCAGTGTCCCCGTCGACGGCCGCGCACACGCCGTGTCCTTCCCCGTGTCGGCGCCGGGGGGACTGGCGGTGACCGGCTTCGAGCTGGACGGCGATGTGCCCTCGGTCCGTTCTGAGAAGCGGCTGGTCTCCGTGACCGGGCTCCGGGCCCTCACCGCGGACAGCGGCGAGCAGCCGGTCTCCGGCTCCGGCGGAGTTCGCTGGCAGGCGGGGGTGACCATGGCCGCGGCAGGGGAGGAGCAGGCCGGAGAGACGCCCGAGGCGGTGACGGGCTCCGGCGCGTCGCCGGCCTTCCGGTACGGGACCGGCTACACCCGCCCCGACGGCGGCTTCTACGGCGACCCGGTGAACACCCTCCGGATCACCGCTGTCCGCCCGGCGGCCCCCGCCCTGAAGGCCGTGGCGACCGACGCGTATCTGACGTACGCGGGGGCGGAGCCCGGCCAGGAGATCGACCTCACGCTGGCGGGGAACACGGTCCGGGTCACCCTCGTGAAGTCGGTGCGGCAGCTCCCGACCACAGGCCCCGGGGCGGCCGCCGGTGCGCCCGAGGGCGCCTCGGACGGCTCCTCCGCGAAGGCCGGCGGCAGCCTGCTGCTCGACCTCAGGGCGGTGTCCGAGGTGCTCGCCCACCGGACGGGTGCCGCCCTCGCGCCCACCGAGTGGTGGCTGAGCACCGCACCCGGCGACGGCGCGAAGGTGGCGGCCGGTCTGCGCGCGCTGCCCGGCACCGATCCGGCGCAGGTGCGGGTGCGTGACGAGGTGGCACGGGAACTGGCGGACGATCCGCTGGGGGCGGGTCCGCAGTCCGCGCTGCTCGCCGTCGCCGTGGTGGCCGCAGCACTGGCCGCGGTCGGATTCGCCGTCGGTCTCGTGGGCTCGCAGCGCGAACGGGCCGCCGAATTCGCCGTGTTGCGGGCCCTGGGCGCGCCCCGTCGACGACTGGCCCGGATGACGGCCGCCGAACAGGGCGTGCTGATCTCCCTGGCCCTGCTGATCGGTCTCGTCCTCGGGGCGGCACTCACCCGGGCCGTCGTGCCTCTCGTCGTGCTGACCGGGCAGGCCGCCAGGCCCGTGCCGGATGTGCTCGTGCTGCTGCCGGCCGGGCAGGTCGCGGCCCTGCTCGTCTCGGTCGCAGCACTGCCGCTGCTGATCGTCGCCGCGATCACACTGCGCCGCGCCGATCCTGCGGTGTCGCTGCGCCACCAGGGGGACAACTGAGATGAACGCGACCGGAATCACCGCCGCCTGCGCCCCTTGGGTGCGTACGAGGCTGCGTACCGCCCCTGGTATCTCCGCCGCCCTCGCGGTCCTCGTGTTCCTGACCGCCTTCCTCGCCGCCGCCTTTCCGCGTTCCGTGGACGCGTACGAGACGAAGGCGCTGCGCCACGACATCACGACCGCCTCACCCGGGCAGAGCGTCCTCGAAGTGACGACACCGCCGCCCCCACTCGGGCAGGCGCCCTCGGTCCGTGAGGGCGCGATGCGGGAGACGGCCCTGTCGTCGGCCTACGGCGCGCTGGTCGACGCGCTCCCGGATCCCGTACGCGCCGATGTGCCCAACTCCTCGTACGGGGTGCACACGACCGAACCCCTCGCCGCCGACGAGGCCTGGCTGCCCCGGCCCGACGCGCTGCCGCCCCGGCTCACGTACGCCGCCCCGTCGGCGCTCCCCGGCCACAGCACCCTGCGGTCGGGGCGCTGGCCCGTGGCGCGGGGCACGGTGGCTCCGGAGACCCGTGAGGTGGAGGCGGCCGTCACCGAGGAGACGGCGTCGGAGCTGAAGATGAAGCCGGGCTCCACCATCGCCGTACCCACGGGGCGCGGTTCGCCGCTCACCGTGCGCGTCACCGGCATCGTCGCACCGCTGCACCCGGAGACCGGTTACTGGACGGTCGATCCGCTGTTCCGCGCCCCGTCCCTGGTCCGGGACCCGGGGTCCCCGACGCCTGTCTTCTACTGGCGGGCGACGCTGCTGCTGCCCCCGGACAGCGGTCCGGCACTGCTCGCCACCACCGGTGAACCGGAGCTCTACTGGCGCCTCGCCCCCGATGCCACGGACCTGACCGCAGCCGACGTCCCCGGGCTGTCGACCGGCGTCGCGGCGGTGGAGAACGGCCCCGGGCTGCTGGAGCTGCGCGACATCACCGGGCCGAACACCACGCTCACCACCGACCTCGACGCGATAGTCGGCGCCTACTCGTCGATGCGATCCGCCATCGGCCCCGTCGTCACCGTGGCCGCCGTCGGGATCGGGGCGGTCGCCGCCGTCGTCCTGCTGATGACGGGCGGGCTGATCAGCGCCCGCCGCCACCATGAGCTGGCCCTGCTGCGCGCCCGGGGTGGCTCGCTGAAGGGCATCGGCGGGCGGCTGCTGGCCGAGACGGCGGTCGCCGTGCTGCCGGCGGCGGCGCTCGGGCTGCTGGCGGCCGTCCTGCTCGTCCGCGAAGCGCGGTTCCTCCCCGCCCTGGCCGGTGCCGCCGCCGTCGCGGCGCTCGTCTGCGTGGTCCTCCCGCTCCTTACCGCCGTGCAGCACCGCAGGCCACTGCTGCACGGCCCCCGCGACGACCTGATGAACGCCCGGCCCTCCCGGCGCCGCACGGTGGCCGAACTCACCCTGCTGGTCCTCGCGGCCGGCGCGGTGGCGGCTCTGCGCCGACGCGGTACGTCGACGGGCTCGGGCGCCGACCTGCTGGTCAGTTCCGCGCCCGTCCTGGTGGGGCTGATCGCCGCGCTCGTCCTCGTGCGGCTGTATCCGCTGCCCCTGCGGCTGGCGGCACGTCCCGTGGCGCGCCTGCGCGGAGCGGTCGGCTTCCTGTCACTGGCCCGAGCGGGCCGGGCCTCGTCGAGCGGCACGCTGCCGTTGCTGGCCCTGCTGATCGCGCTGACCACGGCGGCGTTCGGCGGCTCGGTGCTCGCGGGGGTCTCGGACGCCCGCGACGACGCCGCGCTGCGGGCCGTCGGCGCGGACGCCAGGATCAGCGGCGAGGGCGGGCTCTCCCCGGTCTCCGACGGACTGGTCCGCCGGGTGCGGGCGGTGGACGGCGTCAAGGACGTCGCGGCCGTGCGCATCGAGTACGGGACTCCGCTGGCGTCGGCCCAGGACACCAGATCGGACACGAAGCGCGCGACCCTGATGGGTGTCGAACCGGAGTCGTACGCGCGCCTGGCCCGCGACACCGGGCTCCCGGCCTTTCCCACGGCCGAGCTGAGAAGCGGGCCGGAGCAGGGCGGGGCGCTCCCAGCCGTCGTCTCACCCGCCCTCGCGGAGCGGCTCGGTGAGCGGCCCCACACCATCCGGTCACAGGCCGGGGACATCACGGTGCGGGTCGCCGGGGTGCTCGCGCGGACCTCCGCGGTGAGCGACGCGGAATTCCTGATCGTCGACGCGGCGGGGCTCGCCCGGCCGGACCCCACGACGCTGCTGATCACCGGAACCCCGCTCGACGAGCGGCAGCTCTTGGCCGCCGCACACGATGCGGGACCGGCGTTCGGTCTGCGGCTGCGGACGGCGGAACGCGAGAGGTTCGTGGACACCCCGATGCAGTCGGGCGCGGAACAGATCTACGGGGCGGCCGTCGTCGCGGGCGCCGGATACGCGCTGCTCGCCGTGGGTCTCTCCCTGCTGCAGACAGCACCGGAGCGCACCACGCTCCTGGCCCGGCTGCGCACCATGGGGCTCACCACCCGCCAGGGGCGGCGGCTGCTCGCGTTCGAGGCGATGCCGCAGGCTCTGCTGGCCGCGTTCGGCGGACTGCTCGTCGGCTGGGCGACCATCGTCCTGCTGGCCCCCGGTGTCGATCTGGGCGCGCTGGCTCTCGCCGGTGGCGACCCCTCGACACCGGACGCCGCTTCCCTGCGGGCCGACCTGCGGTCGCTGGTCCTGCCGGCGGCCGGAGTGGTGCTCCTCGCAGCCGCCGTGGCCGGCGTCCAGGCGTGGTGGGCGAGCCGTCGTGGATCGATCAAGGAACTCAGGGCAGGAGACACCCGGTGACATCGTCGACAGAGACCACTCTGGCGGAACTCGAACAGAGGGCCGCCGCGCGCCGTGACAGGCCGTCGTACGGGCACGACGCCCTGATCGCCTGCGACCGGCTGGTGCGCATCTTCTCCACGGACGGGGTGGAGGTGCAGGCTCTCCAGGGGCTCGATCTGCTGGTAACCCAGGGGGAGCTGATGGCGCTGGTCGGCGCTTCGGGCAGCGGGAAGTCGACCCTGATGAACATCCTCGCGGGCCTGGACGTCCCCACGGCCGGGGCGGCGAAGGTGGCGGGCTGCGACCTGCTGGCGATGGGGCAGAAGGAACGGCTGCGCTACCGCCGCGACATCGTCGGCTTCGTCTGGCAGCAGACCTCCCGCAACCTGCTGTCGTATCTGACCGCCGTGCAGAACATCACGCTCCCCATGCAGCTGCGCGGGGGCGGCCGGAACCGCGAACGGGCCGCGCGGGCCGAGTCGTTGCTGGAGATGCTGGACGTCGCGGACTGCCGCGACCGCCGCCCCGCCCAGATGTCCGGTGGCCAGCAGCAGCGGGTGGCGATCGCGGTGGCCCTGGCCAACAACCCTTCGGTGCTGCTCGCCGACGAACCGACCGGCGAGCTGGACTCCGCGACCGGCGAGCAGGTGTTCGCGGCGTTCCGCCGTGCCAACGAGGAGCTCGGTACGACGATTGTCATCGTCACCCACGACCAGGCGGTGGCGAGCGAGGTGCGCCGCACCGTCGCGATCCGCGACGGCCGCACGTCCTCCGAAGTACTGCGGCGCACCGAGGTGGACGCGGCGACGGGGCAGGAGTCCCAGGTGGCGCGGGAGTACGCGATGCTCGACCGGGCCGGCCGGCTGCAACTGCCCGCCGACTACACCGAGGCGCTGGGGATGGAGCACCGGGTGATGCTGGAGCTGGAGCAGGACCACATCGGGGTGTGGCCGGACGCGCCGAAGGAGTAGCCCCGGCACGGAACCGGGGCCCGCACGCACCGGAGCCAGGCTCGGGGACCACACCTTGGGAAGCGCGGAACAGGTCCTACACCCTGGGAGCGCGGAACGGGGGACCACACCTTGGGAAGCGCGGAACAGGTCCTACACCCTGGGAGCGCGGAACGGGGGCCCACACCTTGGGAAGCGCGGGACCCACACCCTGGGAGCGCGGGACCGGAACCCCGCATCGGGGACCCCACACCCCGGGGGGCGCGGAAGGCTCGTGCGGAGCGGACCGTCCTGCCGGTCTGCCCGGCAGCGGAGCCCTCCGGACGGACGCGCCGGACGGCCCGGGCGGAGGACTTCAGGCGGTTCCGACCGTCACGGCGAGTGTGCCGAGGCCGCCGCCACCCGCGCCCCGCAGGGCGATCGATCCGTACGGCGTGCGCAGCCGCAGCCAGGGTCCGGCCGTGAGCAGCGCGACGGGGAAGCCCGGCGCCGCGCGCAGGAAGCCGAGTGACTGGGCGGCGTGCACGGCGCGCAGTGGCAGCTCGGTGTCCCCGACCGTCCGGGACCAGATGTCGCGGCCGATCAGGTCGCGTTCCGCCCGGATGCGCCGGTCCTCGGGCAGCGCCGCGTCGCGGGCCCGGAATTCGGCCACGGCGGCGGCGAGCTCGTTCCGCAGTTCCATGGGCCCCGGCAGCCCGGGGCGCTCCTGCCAGCCGCCTCGCGGCGGCAGCATCCCGGCCCACGGCGGCCCGGTGACGGGCTCCGGCAGGGCGCTCACCCCGGCCGCCCCGTCGTCCACGTCCGTGTTCAGCGCTTCGAGGAGTTCACCGGCCGAAACCGTGACGTCGAAGTCGTGGGCCCCGGACAGCCGGACCGTCCGGATCGCGAGGACCTCGAACGACGGCGGCCGGCCGAACACGGCCAGCGCGCCGCCGCCCGCCTGGAGGCGGACGGCGGCAGCCCGGTCGTAGTGCAGCAGCCGGCCGAGGAAGGCGGCGAGATCCGCCGCCTCCCTCGCATCCGCGAAACGTGGCGACCGCACAGACACTGTCATGCGACGGCGGGCTCCTGATCGAGGTACTCCTGGAGGAAGAGCTTCTCCTCGGCGGTGATCCGCCGGGGCCGCTCCTCGGCCAGGTTGTAGGGCACGACGACCGTCGACGCCCTCACGTAGACCTGATCGGGGTCCTTGACCTCGTAGGCGATCGTCAGCGACGCGGCGGTTATCTTCGTGACCCAGGACTCGATGGTCACCGGCGAGTGCCGGTGGACGAGCGGGCGCACGTAGTCGATCTCGTGCCGGGCCACCACGGAGCCGCCCGAGAAGGACGGCGAGCCGTCCCCCGGCGCCAGCCGGAACATGAAGTCGATGCGCGCCTCCTCCAGGTAGCGGAGGAAGACCACGTTGTTCACGTGGCCGAAGGCATCCATGTCCGACCAGCGCAGTGGGCAGCTGTAGATGTGACGGGCCAAGTCGATCAGCCTCGCGTCAGCTTCTTGTACGTGGCACGGTGCGGGCGGGCCGCGTCCGCACCGAGGCGCTCGATCTTGTTCTTCTCGTACGACTCGAAGTTGCCCTCGAACCAGTACCACTTGGAGTCGCCCTCGTACGCCAGGATGTGCGTGGCGACGCGGTCCAGGAACCAGCGGTCGTGGGAGATGACCACAGCCGCTCCGGGGAACTCAAGCAGCGCGTTCTCGAGCGACGACAGGGTCTCGACGTCGAGGTCGTTGGTGGGCTCGTCGAGGAGCAGCAGGTTGCCACCCTCCTTGAGCGTCAGCGCCAGGTTGAGGCGGTTGCGCTCACCACCGGACAGGACGCCGGCCGGCTTCTGCTGGTCCGGGCCCTTGAAGCCGAACGCGGACACGTACGCCCGCGAGGGCATCTCGACCTGGCCGACGTTGATGTAGTCCAGCTCGTCCGACACGACGGCCCAGAGGGTCTTCTTCGGGTCGATGTTGGCGCGGGACTGGTCGACGTACGAGATCTTGACCGTGTCGCCGACCTTGATGGCGCCGGAGTCCGGCGTCTCCAGGCCCTGGATCATCTTGAACAGCGTGGTCTTGCCCGCACCGTTCGGGCCGATGACACCGACGATGCCGTTGCGCGGGAGCGTGAACGACAGGTCGTCGATGAGGACCTTGTCGCCGAAGGCCTTCGAGAGGTTCTCGACCTCGACGACGATGGAACCGAGCCGCGGGCCCGGCGGGATCTGGATCTCCTCGAAGTCCAGCTTCCGCATCTTGTCCGCCTCGGCCGCCATCTCCTCGTAACGGGCGAGACGCGCCTTGGACTTGGTCTGGCGGCCCTTGGCGTTCGAGCGGACCCACTCGAGCTCTTCCTTGAGCCGCTTGGCGCGCTTCTCGTCCTTGCGGCCCTCGACCTTGAGGCGGGTCGCCTTCTTGTCGAGGTACGTGGAGTAGTTGCCCTCGTAGGGCAGGGCACGGCCGCGGTCGAGCTCGAGGATCCACTCGGCGACGTTGTTCAGGAAGTACCGGTCGTGGGTGACGGCGACGACGGCACCCGGGTACTTCGAGAGGTGCTGCTCCAGCCAGTTCACCGACTCGGCGTCGAGGTGGTTGGTGGGCTCGTCGAGGAGGAGCAGGTCCGGGGCCTCGATGAGGAGCTTGCAGAGCGCCACGCGGCGCTTCTCGCCGCCGGAGAGGTTGTCGACGGGCCAGTCGCCGGGCGGGCAGCCCAGGGCGTCCATGGCCTGCTCCAGCTGGGCGTCGAGGTCCCACGCGTTGGCGTGGTCCAGGTCCTCCTGGAGCTTGCCCATCTCGTCCATGAGCGCGTCGGAGTAGTCCGTCGCCATGAGCTCGGCGACCTCGTTGAAGCGCTTGAGCTTGCCCATGATCTCGGCCGCGCCGTCCTGGACGTTCTCGAGGACGGTCTTGCTCTCGTCGAGCTTCGGCTCCTGCATGAGGATGCCGACGCTGAACCCGGGCGACAGGAAGGCGTCACCGTTGGACGGCTGCTCCAGGCCCGCCATGATCTTCAGCACCGTGGACTTACCGGCACCGTTGGGTCCCACGACACCGATCTTCGCGCCGGGCAGGAAGTTCAGGTTGACGTCATCGAGAATCACCTTGTCGCCGTGCGCCTTGCGCGTCTTGCGCATGGTGTAGATGTACTCAGCCAAGAGAAACCGTCCGGCAGCAATAGAGGTGTGGGCAGATACACCCATCTTGCCTGACGTCCGCGCCCGGACGGAAACCAGTCCGGTCCCCGGTACCGTCCCGGCACATCCGTCCAGCCCGCCGGAACGGCCCCGCGTGCGCCCCGGGACGCGAAGGGCCCGGTACGGGGGTCGTCCGTACCGGGCCGTTCACCGGCGCATTCCCGCTGCGCCTGTGCTCAGTCACTCACCGCTGTCCTGCGGCTTCTTCCTGCGGAGCAGGAAGACCGCGCCGCCGCCGAGGACGACGAGGGCGATGGCGACACCCGCGATGACGGGGGTGCTGCTGGAGCCGCCGGTCGCGGCGAGGTCGCCCTCGGCGCCGGTGGAGCTGGTGCCGGTCTGCGCGGGCACGGGATCGGAGCCACTCCGGGTGCCGATGCCATCACCCGGGGCGGGGGTACCGGCGGTCGCGCAGTCCAGGACGCCCCTGAAGTTCTTGCTGTAGCCGCCGGGGCCGGTGATCGTGAAGTCGTACGCCTGGTCCTCGGCGACCGGGATCGTCACCGTGCGGGTCTCACCCGCCGGGATGGTGTGCTCGGTGCCGGCCAGCTCGAAGGTGAACGCCTCGTCGCCCTTGTTGTCCGCCGTGATGTCCACACCGCCCTTGGCGCAGTTCTTCTGCGCGGTGAGCGCGGGCACGGCGCCCTTCTCGGCCCAGGTGGCGCTCGCCGTCGCGGTGACCGTGGACTCGCTGGAGCCGGCCAGAATCATGGTCTGGCTCTTGGTCAGCCCGGCGAAGACCCGGCCGACGGGCACGGACGTGGTGGCCTGGACGGTCAGCGAGGCGGAGCCGTCCGCGGCGCCCTCGGGGATGTCGAAGTAGAGGCCGGTGCCGTCGGTGGCCTCGGTGAGGGGCTTGCCGTCCTTGTCGGTGACCTTGACCCCGCCTGCGGCGGCGTCGGCCGGCGGGGTCACGGAGACCTGGCCGGCGTCGGTCCGCACGGTGACCGGGCCGACCCGCTCACCGGCCTTGCCGGACACCGCGGCGGGCTCCAACGCCACGGAGGCCTTGGGCTCCGCGACGCTCTCCGCCTTCTCCTCGAGCCAGTCGGCCAGCTTCTCCGCCTGCGCGTCCTTGGCCTCGACATCGGCCTCGTCCGAGAAGCGCCAGATGGCGACCTGGGTGCCCGCCGCCGCCGTCCTCGCGGTGAGGGGCCCGGTGCCTGCCTTGTCGGCGAGCGCCGCGAGGTCGTCGACCTGCGGGTACGAGTGCTGCAGGATCCAGCGGATCTTGCCGGCGTTCTCATTGGCGCCGAGAGAGGTCTGGTCCCAGGGGGTCTCCAGATACTTCGCCCGGTCCTGGGTGGGGTTGTGGATGTCGATGCAGTACGTCTTCAGCTGACCGCCGCCGTCGACGTCCAGTTCGAAGAGGCCGGCGGGGAGCTCCTGCGTCGTGCCCGCGCCGCCGCCCTCGCCTCCGGTGCGGAGCACGGCGCTGTCATACGTCTTCAGCCCGTCCAGCACCGCGGTCGCCCCGCCCTGGTGCTGACCCGTCTCGTCCGCCGCCGCCGTCGTGGCGCCGACGAGGGTTCCCGCAGCGACCAGCCCGCCGGCCACCATGGCGGCTGCCGCTCTGACGAGACCGCGGCCCCGGCCGTCCCCGGCAGGCCGCCTGCTCCCGCCCCGGCTCCCCATGGAGCCCTCCGTCGCCGCCGTCGACGACGAAGTGGATGCTGAAGACACAAAAAACACAGAATTCCCCTCCGGGCGAGACCTCACGCATGATGCGCGTGTGGGAGGTGTCCCGCCAGCAAACTCAAGTGCCGCATGAGTACTGGGGAATCGTATGGAGCGAGCGAAGAGGAATCCCCCGTCATGCCGTCAGACAACCATTCCGACTCATAATCGTTATAGCCCTGTTCGGCGCGCCCCCTCCCCTTCAGGACACCGATGCCATTTCCGTGGCCGGTTTCTGACGATGCGTAGGCGCCGTGAGTGCGGGGTCGCCTCTGACGACCCGCCGGAACGCGGCCGTTCCCCTGGTCAGGTCGTGCCCCACCGCCAGAGCCTCGATGTCCACGGAGGTCTTCCACACCCCGTCCCGCTCCTCCTCGCGCACCTTCAGCCTGCCGTGCACGACGAGCGGTTCCCCGACCGAGACCGAGCCGGACAGATTCGCCGCGAGTGTCCGCCGTGCCCACACGGTGTAGAAACCGGTGCGGCCGTCCGCCCAGATCTGCTGCTCCCGGTCCCACCTCCGGGGCGTCACCGCCAATCGGAATCGCGCCGTCGATCCTGTCGCCGTCTCCCGGAAGTCCACCGGAGTCGCGGCGTTTCCCACCAGCGTCACCAAGGTCTCGTTCATTTCCCGTCCCCCGATTCCTGCCGCATTCCGTCCGCTTTCCGTACCGCTGCCCGCCCTGCACCGATGAGGTGCGATGACGTGCGGTCCGGCGCGTCTGTCTGATCCGCTGCGAACCATGCTGGACGGAAACCGGGAATCCCGCCGAGGCCTGTGGATTACCCGCCGGTTGTGGACAACTCCGTCACCGCCACATACCGCTCCCGCACCTCGCGGTAGCGCGCCAGTTCCGCCGCCACCGGGTCGAGGACCCTGGCCCTGCCGCAACCCGCCGCGGCCTCGCGCAGCCGCCGTTCCGCCTCCTGGCCGTACCGGCGGGCGGGCCCCCGCGCGGCGGCCGCGCACGACCACTCGACGAGCGGCCCTCCGACGACTCCGGCCAGCATGAGCAGGGCCGGGGTGAGCAGGCCCGGTTCGAGCAGGCCGACGATCTGGCCCAGCAGCCACAGCCCGCCGAAGATCTGGAGCAAGGTCATCGAGGCCTGGGCGAGCACCGCCGCGGGCCACCACGCCGGGCGCGGCGGCCTGGTGCCACGCCCGCCCGGAGCCCCCGCGCCGGGCGCGACCGCTCTGCCCACGGAGCCGGATTCCCGCTTCCCCTGCCCCTCGGCCGTGTCCTGTACGCCCGTGGTCCGCCCGCCGGGGCCCACCGGGCCGGCTCCGGTGTCCCGGTTCCCTCCACGGCCCCGGCCTCCGGCCTGGGCGTTCCGTGTCAGCTCGTCCAAGGCCTCGGGAAGCCCCTTCGCCCCGTTCACCGCCGCCTCGCGCACGGCCTGGGCCCACGGTGAGGGCAGCCCGTCCACGGCGTCGTCGGCCAGTTTCCGCACGGCCTGCTCCACACGCTGCCGGGCGGTGAGCTCCTCCTCCGGCGGTGCGAGCGCCTGCGCCATGAGGTCGAGTCCGCCCAGCTGCCTGGTGGACTCGTACCAGCGCCACAGCCGCAGCCAGGGCGTCCCGCACGCCCGCCCCGCGTTCCTGCGCCACTCCCGCTCCGCCGCCTGACCCGCCGTCCCCGCGCCGACCGCTTCCGCGAGCCGGTCGGTGAACTCCTCGCGGGCCCGCTCGCCGAGCCCCGGCCGTCCCTCGGCGACGTACACCGGCCGGAGCCGCGCGGCGGCGGCGTCCACGTCGGCGGACAGCCTGCGCGCCGCGGCTGTGCGGTCCTGGACGAACCTGCCGAGCAGTTCGCGCAGGTCACCGACCCCGGCACCCGTGAGCGCGGACAGGGACATGACCGTGACGCCCGGCTCGCCGTGTTCCCCCACCGCCATGCCGTCCTCGTCGAGCAGCCGGCGCAGATCGTCCAGGACCAGGTCGGCGGCCTCGGCCGGGAGCCGGTCGATCTGGTTGAGCACGACGAAGGAGATCTCGGCGTGCCCGGCGAGGGGACGCAGATAGCGCTCGTGCAGGGCGGCGTCGGCGTACTTCTCCGGGTCGACGACCCAGATCACCGCGTCGACCAGGGCCAGCACCCGGTCAACCTGCTCCCGGTGGCCGGTAGCCGCCGAGTCGTGGTCGGGCAGGTCCACCAGGACGAGACCCTGCAGCGCCTCGTCGACGGGCGTGCCGCCCTGTACCGGCCTGCGCCGGAGCCGCCCCGGGATGGCCAGCCGGTCCAGCAGTCCCGCGGCGCCGTCGGTCCAGCTGCACGCGATGGGGGCCGAGGTGGTCGGCCTGCGCAGCCCGGTGTCGGAGATATGGACGCCCGCGAGCGCGTTGAAGAGGGTGGACTTCCCGCTGCCGGTGGCCCCCGCGACGGCCACGACGGTGTGCCGGGAGGAGAGCCGCTGGCGGGCCGACGCCTCGTCGAGCACGCGCCCCGCCTCGGCGAGGGTGGCGCCGTCGAGCCTGGCGCGGGAGAGCCCGACCAGTTCCCGCAGCGCGTCCAGCCGCGGTCGCAGAGGGCTGCCGGGCAGGCCGTATGCCTCGACCTGGGGCTCCGGATCGTCCTGGCCGGCCGGAACCGGCTCGGCCTCCGCACCCTCCTGTGCGGCCTCGGCCGCACGGCGCGCGATGAGCCCGTCGTCCCAGCGCCGCCCGTCGTCCCCCCGGGTCTCCCCCGCGCCTTCGCCCTCCGGTCCCCGTCCGTGGTCCCGGCCCTGGTCAGTGACGGCAGTCATCGCTGCCACCTCTCCTTCTGCAGTACGGACAGCGCGGCGATCAGTTCGGCCTGTGGCTCGGGGGCGACCTCGAGCGCGTCCAGCGGGGCGAGCCGCCGGTCGCGTTCGCCGTGCATGACCTGGTCCAGGCACTCGGTGAGCAGCGCCCCGCCCTTGTCGCGGAGGCGCAGCGCACCCTGGGCGCCGATCCGTTCGGCGAGCTGCTCCCCGGCGCCCCTGGCGCGGCGCCCGCCGAGGAGTGCGGCTGCCAGCAGCGCCGCCACCGTCTCGGCGTCGGGCGCGGCACTGCGGTCGAGCAGCCGCGCCTCCTCCTCGGCCAGTTCCTCCAGCACTCGCCGCCAGCGGCGTACGGCCATGCCGATCCGGCCCTGGATGTCCTCGGCCGGCCCCCATCCGCCGGCCTCCCGGCCCGCGTCCTCGAAGCGGAAGTTCCCGGCGGCGGGCTCTCGCTGCCAGATCGCCCGGATCTGCTCGTCGGAGGCCGCCACGGCGCACTGCAGCAGGGCCACCAGGCTGTCCACCAAGGCATCCAGGAGCTCCGCCGCCGTGCTGTACAGCGGGTATCCACGCCACCGGGTGCGGGCGCCGCCGGCGAGCACGGCACCGTTCCGGAGCCGCAGCCGCACGCGCGACAGCTCCTTCACGTACGCCTCTTCGACCACACCGGTCAGCCGGACGGCCGCGGCGTACTGGGCGGCTACCGCTCCGGCCAGCTCGGGCATCCGTACGTTGAGGGAGTCGATGACCCCCGACGCCGTACGCCCCACGGCCTGCTGACGGGCCGCCGGGTCCTGCGCCCGGTGGGTGAGCCACGCGCGCAGGGGCGCGACGGCGGTGGTGGGCAGCAGTCCGCTGCCTCCGCCCGCGGACTCGGGCAGCTCAGGAATGGTGAAGCGGGGCACCTCACCCAGGCCGGCCCGGGTGAGCAGCGCAGCGTACTGCCGGGACACCTCGGCGATCACCTGGTGCGGCACCCGGTCCAGGACGGTGACCAGGGAGGCGTCGTACTCCTTGGCGGTGCGCAGCAGATGCCACGGCACGGCGTCCGCGTACCGGGACGCGGTGGTGACCATGACCCATACGTCGGCTGCGCAGATGAGCTCGGCGGCCAGGACCCGGTTCCGCACGACGAGTGAATCGATGTCGGGGGCGTCCAGGAGCGCGAGCCCCCGGGGCAGGGTCGCCGCCGTCTCCACGCGAAGCACGGTGTCGTCCCGGTCCCGCTCGCCCCCGAGGTGGTCGAGCCCGTCCGGGTCCGGGACCTGCCCCGGGGGCAGCCACACCCGGGTCAGCTGCGGCAGCACCCGCACCCCGGCGAACCAGTGGTGGTCGTCGGGGTGGCAGACGAGCACGGGGGTCCGTGTGGTCGGGCGCAGCACACCTGCTTCACTGACCCGGCATCCCACCAGCGAGTTGACGAGCGTCGACTTGCCCGCGCCGGTGGATCCCCCGATCACCGCGAGCAGCGGTGCCTCGGGATCCTTGAGACGGGGTACGAGGTAGTCGTCGAGCTGGGCGAGCAGTTCGGTCCGCGTCTGCCGGGCGCGCGGGGCACCCGGCAGTGGAAGTGGAAGACGCACGGCAGCGACACGGTCGCGCAGGGCGGAAAGTGCGTCGATGAGCTGGGGCCGTACATCCATGGTTACCACATGTGAAGAATGCCCAATTTTGACGCCTTTTTGAAGCGTATAGGCCTCTCTGCGCGGCGAATCCACCCCGGGGGACAGAGGGGACGAGTGGGGCGCAGGCATAACGAGTGCACAACACCCGGGGCGCGAGGCGCCAAAAGCGATGCATGAATCGCACCTACCTGCGATTATCGGTTCGCTTCACCGAACCTCCACATCGTGCCACGCAGGTGAAGCAACCGGGACGAGGCGATCTGAGCCCTATCCTTGTCCCCGCAAGGTCACGGATGGCTTGAACCAGTGCCCTCCGGGGCAGCAGGCCGTCACCCGGCCCCCGTAGCTCAGTGGATAGAGCAGGCGCCTTCTAAGCGCTTGGCCGCAGGTTCGAGTCCTGCCGGGGGCGCACATCGCGCACCACTGCGAGGCCCTCCACCCCGGAGGGCCTTTTCGCTGTTCAGAGGCACGATAACGAGCGATGCGCAGCAGGAACGTAAGCGCCGGACCTGCCTCACGCGACCACGAGGACGGTCCGGCACAGTCCGGCTGTCACCGGGTCTCCACGGGTGGCCACCAAGAATGCGCGGAGAAGTTCTCCGCGCCCCCTCAGCCTTCGTCAGTCAGCGCGGGGTGGTCCTCCCCGGCGTCCATCCGTCTTTCGAGTTCGGAGAACCGGCCCGACAGGCAGCGGGTGTACACGGCCGGGAGGGACGGCACGCCGTCACCCGCCCCCTCCTCGACCTGTGTCGGCGGAATCCCCGTCGCCGAACCACTTGGTCTCTTACACGCCTCGCCCAGGGGTGCGGCGAACACACCAGGGGTGCTTCGTGATTCGCCTGCTTCGCGATTCGCCTGGGCGAGGTGCCCGCACTTCGTCCGGACGACGCAGTCGTGACCTCGCCGCCCCGGTTCGCCGACCTGCGGCCGGGGACGGACCCGTGGCGCGAGGGCGGCATTCGAGCGCCAGGGCAGCTCGCGGCTTGACTCTGTCCGCCGTCGGCAGGCCTCGGGACTCCTCCTTCAGGGACGTCAGCGAGTTACTTCTGCTTCACCGGCGGGCACGTGCCCGTGTCCTCACCGATGGAGTTGATCTCGGCGTTCGACCGCGAGTCGTCCGCGTAGTCGACCTGGTCGGTGCACTTCGTGCCGGGGTCCTTCGGCGTACCCGACGCCTCGCCGGACTTCTGCACCGGCGGGCACGTCCCCGTGTCCTCACCGATGGAGTTGATCTCGGCGTTCGACCGCGAGTCGCCCGCGTAGTCGACCTGGTCGGTGCACTTCGCGCCGGGGTCCTTCGGCGTACCCGACGCCTCGCCGGACTTCTGCACCGGCGGGCACGTCCCCGTGTCCTCACCGATGGAGTTGATCTCCGCGTTCGACCGCGAGTCGCCCGCGTAGTCGACCTGATCGGTGCACTTCGTGCCGGACTCGGCGGGCGTGCCGGACGACTTGCCCTCCGCGGTGTCGGACTGCGGGGTGCCCGCGACGGTGGCGGATGAACTGCTGGCTGAGGACGACGCGTTGTCGCCACCGCCCGTGTCGCAAGCCGTCAGCGCGAGGCCGAGGGCCACTGCGGTCATGGTCAGTACCGAGATCTTCCGAGTGCGCATGCTGCTGTCCTCTGCGTGGGGGCTGTCGCTCCTGGGGAGCAGGCGGGCGAACCGGGCGACCGTTCGCCCGTGTGGCTTCGTGTCTTCCCAGAGGGCCGGTGCGGTCGCCCGAGTTGCCTCTTGATCGTCTTCAGGACACGTTCGTGACATGACAGTGGTCGCGTCGTGAAGTCCGAGTCGGGCGTGTCGCCCACCGAGGGATCACCTCGCCCCCGCGCGGTGCGCGGCGTGATGTGGCGTGAGCGGAGCCGTCGCCCTCGGCAGGCTCTTCCTCCGGGGACACGGGCACGGTAGTTCTTGCGGCGCGGCGAACGCGTGAGCGCCGGGCCGCTCCCGTGGTTCAAGACGGGAAGGGTCCGGCGCCGTCCGGCTGTCACCGGGGCTCCGCCGTCACGCCGGGTAGGGAACCGCCTCGCGCGCCGTCCGGAGAGCGCCCGCCCACCAGGCCAGCTGTTCGAGCAGCGTCTTGGCGTACCCGGAGGCCTCAGGGTCGAGGGGGCGGCCGTCCTCCCACACCGAGTAGTAGTTCGGGAAGGCGAGACCGTCCCGGATCGTCACGGCGTGCAATTCGGTCAGCACGTTCTCCAGGTGCAGCACCGCGTGCCGGCCGCCTGCCGCCCCTCCGTAACTGACGAAGGCGACGGGCTTTGCCGTCCACTGGGTGAAGTGCCAGTCGATGGCCGCCTTCAAGGAAGCTGGGTAGCTGTGGTTGTACTCGGGCGAGATGACGACGAAGGCGTCAGCGCCCTCCAGGGCGGACGTCAGTGGCGCCATCCCGGCCGGGCGGGGGTAGTCGTCCGCCGCGTACTTCGGCGACGCCGCCGGAAGCTCCAGGGGAATGTCGATGTCTGCGAGATCCACGACGTCCACGTCGAAAGCGCCGTGGCTGTCCGCCTGTTCGGCGACCCACGAGGCCACGACCGGGCCGAAACGTCCTTCGCGGACGCTTCCGACGATGATCACCAGCTTGTACTTGTCGTTGTCCATGCGCACCACGATCGGCCCGCACCGCGACCCCAGCCAGACCGTGCTCAGGCTGGCCCCCGCAGGGCCACCCTGAGCCCTCCGCGGCCCGCGCCCCAGGCCATATCCTCGATGCATGGGGACGCCGTTGGGAGATTTCATCCGGGCCAAGCGTGACAGCATCCAGCCGCAGTCACTGGGACTGCCGGACCACGGCCGCCGCAGAGCACCCGGGCTACGGCGCTCGGACCTCGCCGGACGGGCCGGTATCAGCGTGGAGTATCTGACCCGCCTGGAACAGGGCCGGGACCGCAACCCCTCGGTCGCTGTGGTGAACGCGGTCGCGGACGCGCTCAGCCTCGCCCCCTCGGAGCGCAGCCACCTCCGCTACCTCACCAAGATCAGCGGCGGCGAATGCACCGCCCACACCCAGCCCGCGCCACCGCCCCGTGAGGTCCGTCCGCCGGTCCTGGAGACGCTTCGCCTTCTCGAACCCGGCATCGCCATGGTGACCAACCGGCTGGGAGACGTCCTGGCCCGCACCAGCGCGTACGAGTCGGTGACGAGCGGGACCGGACTGCTCGACCACGATGTCCCGAACCTCACCCGCTATGTCTTCACCGACCCCCGTGCCCGGGCGTTCTTCGCCGACTGGGACGACGTCGCGGACGAGCAGGCCTTCGACCTGTGGCTCGCGCCCTCCATCGAGAACACCGAGTGGTTCACCGCGGAACTCGCCCCCGTCGCCGGTCCCGACTTCACCGGCCGCCTGAACGGCCATGTGGTCCCGCGACGCGGGGCCCTGCGGCTCAACCACCCGTCGGGGTGCGAACTCCGGCTGCTCCGCGAGACGCTGGACCTCCCTTCGGACTCCCAACAGCTGGTCGTCCTCCTCCCCGCGGACGAGGGAACAGCGCGGGCAGTGGACGGGCTTCGAGGCCTGCCGACGCACGGCCGGCTCCGGGCCGTCCAGTGACGCCCATGCCGAAGCGCCCTTCCGCGAGCCCGGGACGGAGCCTCGGCCACCGGTACCCGCACACCCCGCACCACATTCATGGATGAATGACCGTCCGGGTCGGAGGACAGGGTCTGTATCGGATCATCCAGGGCTCTTCGTGGCGGGGCGCCGGCCCGGCCCGTTCACCCTGCGTCCGGACCGGCTCAACGCCTCAGCCCTTCCAGCAGGGCGGGAACGTCCGCGAACGAGTCCACCACGTGGTCCGGAGCGCCGTCGGCGGCCGCGTGGGTCCCGGGCCGGTACTTGCCGGTTCTGACCAGCACCCCGGTGATGCCGTGCCGCTGCGCGGCCAGCACATCCGTCTCGATGTCGTCGCCGACCATCAGCGCCCTCCCCGGGGCGGCGCCGAGGTGGGCCAGCGCGGCGGCGAAGAACGCCCTGGCCGGCTTGCCCGTGACGACGGCCTCGGTACCGGCGGCACGCTCCAGACCGAGGAGGAACGCCCCGGTGTCGAGGTCGAGCCCACCGGCGGTACGCCAGTACAGGTTGCGGTGCATGGCGACCAGGGCCGCGCCCTGCTGGACGTGGCGGAAGGCGCGGTTGAGCGCCGAGTACGTGAAGGCTCCGCCCGCGCCGCCGAGGACGACCACATCGGGCACGGCACCCTCGGCGTCCTCCTCCTCGACGAGGGTCACCCCGGACAGGTCGCCCCTCACGTCACCGGTGTTGATCAGCAGGCAGCGGGCTCCGGGGTGGTGCTCACGGAGGTGGGCGGCGGTGACCGCGGGCGCCGTGAGGATGTCGTCGGGACCGACGGGAAAGCCCGAGTCCGCGAGGCGCTCGGCGATCCGGGCGCGCGTCCGGGACGTGGTGTTGGTCACCAGCGCCAGCGGGACGTCCACGGCACGCAGCCGCTCCATGGCATCCACGGCGCCGGGCAGCGGTTCCCAGGACACCGTGAGCACCCCGTCGATGTCGATCAGGACCGCGTCGATTCGCTCCATACGACCGACCGTCCCCGACTTGCCGAACCGGCGCAAATGGGATTGTTTCGAAGGTGGGGTGCGCGTGTGTGTTCCGCTCTTCCCCTCTGTTGGAGGTGAACCACCGTGCTGTTCACCGATCGCACGGATGCCGGTCGCCGGCTCGCCGTGGCGCTGAGGCACCTGGAGCGGCGCGATCCCGTCGTCCTGGGGCTGCCGCGCGGCGGGGTCCCGGTGGCGTACGAGGTGGCGCAGGCCCTCCGTGCCCCGCTCGATGTGATCGTCGTCCGCAAGCTCGGGGTGCCCTACCACCCGGAGCTGGGGTTCGGCGCCATCGGCGAGGGCGGGGTGCGGGTCATCAGCGACGAGATCGTCCGCCACGCGGGAGTGCGGGAGAAGGACCTCGTGGCCGTCGAACGCACCGAGGAGGCGGAGCTGGCCCGGCGGGCTCACGCCTACCGCGAGGGCCGGCCACGCCTGCCGCTGAAGGGGCGGGCGGTGGTCGTGGTGGACGACGGGGTCGCCACCGGAGCGACCGCGAGAGCGGCCTGCCAGGTGGTGCGGGCGCAGGGCGCCGCCCATGTCGTCCTGGCCGTCCCGGTCGCGTCGCCGGACGTCGCCGCCAGGCTGCGCGAGGACGTCGACGAGGTCGTGTGCCTTTCCACCCCGAAGCTCTTCTCCGCCGTGGGTGAGTGGTACCGGGACTTCTCCCAGACCTCCGACGAAGAGGTCGTCTCCCTGCTGGCCCGCGTTTCCGGGGGCATCGCCCCGTCCGAAGAGGTCGAGGTCGACGCGGGCGGGGTGCCGCTCCTCGGAGATCTCGCCCTCCCCGGGGACGCCGGGGCGGTGGTGGTGTTCGCCCACGGCTCCGGCAGCAGCCGCCACAGCCCGCGCAACCGTGCCGTGGCCTCGGCGCTCAACCGTGCCGGCCTGGGCACCCTGCTCTTCGACCTGCTCACCCCTGGGGAGGAGGTGTACCGC
This sequence comes from Streptomyces pratensis, assembly GCF_016804005.1. Classification (GTDB taxonomy): domain Bacteria; phylum Actinomycetota; class Actinomycetes; order Streptomycetales; family Streptomycetaceae; genus Streptomyces; species Streptomyces pratensis_A. Next base: position 6,928,450 of record NZ_CP051486.1, read on the forward strand.
GCCAATGTCTTCGACATCGGTCTGCTGGCCGGGCGGCTGGCGGACACCACCAGCTGGCTGAGGCGGCGCCTGCCGCTCCCGGTCGGCTCCTTCGGGGCGAGTACGGGTGCGGCAGCGGCGCTGCGGGCCGCCGCGGCGGCGGACTCGGGGGTCGGCGCCGTGGTCTCCCGGGGCGGGCGCCCCGATCTGGCAGGTGCCGATCTGTCCGGGGTGCGTGCGCCCACCCTGCTCGTCGTGGGTGGCGACGACACCACGGTGATCGACCTGAACCGGCAGGCGCAGGCTGCCCTGCGGTGCGAGAACCGGCTGGAGATCGTCCCGGGGGCCTCGCACCTGTTCGAGGAGCCGGGCGCACTGGACCAGGTCGCGGACCTGGCACAGGACTGGTTCACGGCGCATCTCCTCCAGGACGCGTCCTAGCCCACGGCCTCGCCCGGATCAGGAGGGACCGGCCGGACCGGGGCCGGCCGGTCGGGGGCCAGGGTGGCCGGTCGGGGCCAGGGCGACCGGGTCCGGGACCAGGGTAGGACCAGGGACCAGGGTGACCGCTCCGGGACCAGGGCAGGACCAGGGACCAGGCTGCCGGTCCCGGACCAGGGCAGGACCAGGAACCAGGGAGCAGGGAGCAGGGAGCAGGGAGCAGGGTGACCGCTCCGGCGCCAAGGTGACCGGCCCAGGACCAGGGCAGGGCCGGGGGGGGCACGGCGGCAGGACCGGGCCGGCCGCAGCCGGTCCTCGACGGTGCGCGTGGCGCCGGCGAGCGGCGTCACCCCGGAGCGGCCGGCCGGCCGCTCACGCTCCCGGCGAAGGCCACCTGGGCCGGTAGCTTCCGCGAAGTGGCGAAAGTCCGAACTCACTTTCCCAAGAACCCATTTGACGGGTCATTAGCTGTCGTAGGCTCCGTTCGGGCATTTTTGGGCACGGACGAACAGGGGAGGTCCCCCATCAGCACCGACGGCGACATTTTCAGACCTATGGGCCCGCAGGATCCGCGCGAGACCGCCGGATACCGGCTCCTCGCCCGTATCGGTGAGGGCGGCATGGGGACCGTCTACCTCTCACATACCCGGGGCGGCCAGGCCGTCGCCCTGAAGCTGATCCGGCAGGAGTTCGGGGACGACCCCGAATTCCGCCGCCGGTTCGAGCAGGAGGTGCAGGCCGCCCGCCGGGTGCAGGGCTACCACCTCGTGCCCGTGGTCGACCACGACACCTCGGGTCCGCTTCCCTGGCTGGCGTCCGTCTACGTCCCGGGAGTGCCCCTCCAGGACGCCCTGGAGACGTTCGGGCCGCTCCCCCTCCCCGCCGTGTTCCAGCTCGTCGGCTGCACCGCGCAGGCCCTGGCGGCCATCCACGCGGCCGGTGTCGTCCACCGCGATCTCAAACCCGGCAACATCCTGCTGGGTCCGGCGGGCCCGTGCGTCATCGACTTCGGCATCGCGCGCGCCGCCGACGCCACGCAGCTCACCCGCAGCGGCGGTCTGATCGGAACCCCGCAGTTCATGTCCCCGGAGCATGCGCTAGGCGACTCCGTCGGTCCCGCGACGGACGTCTTCTCCCTCGGTCTGATCGCCGCCCTCGCGGCCACCGGCCGCCACCCGTACGGATCGGGCGGCGCCATCACCATCGCCGCCCAGATAGCCAACACCTCCCATCGGCCGCCCCAGCTGGGCGACTATCCGGACGCACTGCGTCCGCTGCTGGAACGCTGCCTGACCGCCGACCCGCAGGACCGCATCACCCCGGCCGAGCTGGCCCAGATGTGCGAGCAGGCCGCCGGCCGGTCACTGCGTGACTTCGGCGACTGGCTGCCACCGGCGCTCACGGCGGAGATCTCCCGCCGGGAACAGGCCTCCCGGCAGCCCCCGCCCACCACGGACCAGGGCACGACCGCCACCGGTCCGAGCTGGGGTGCCACGGTGCCGCCCGGTACCGGCCCGGCCGCGCCGCCCGCACCCTCGGGCGCCTGGACACCGGCACCGCCGGGCATCGCGCCCCGGACGGACACCACGGCCCCGCCCGCACCCACGCAGCCCGCCGGCCCCGCCCGGGGCTTCCCGCGTGCCCTGCTCATGGCCGGGGCGGCGATCACGCTCGTCATCGCCGTCACCGCGACCTGGTTCATATCGCGGCCCGACGACGAGGGAACGGACACATCCGCGGGCCCGGGCACGACGGCGGGGGCCGACAGCGCTTCCGCGTCCCCGAAGGAGAGCGGTTCCGGCGGGCAGGAGGAATCGGCGGCCCCGGCGGCGGAGACCACCTACACCGAGGTCTTCGCGGGCAAGCCGCTCACCATCCGCGCACCCGCCTACGGGACCGGCACCCACGTGGACCTGGACGCACCGAAGCTGTTCCCGAACGGGAGGATCGGCGAGATCGAGGACCTGGAGATGACGTACCAGGACTGGTCCAACGACGACCTGCAGTTCCTCACGCCCATGGGCCGGAGCGCGGGCACCGATCCGCAGCAGTGCCGGGACGGTGCCGATACGGACACCCTGCCGTCGAGCATCCTCTCGGAGGATCTGAAGGACGGCGGGATCATCTCCAAGGGGACGGTCCTCTGCACGGTCACGGCAGAGGGCAATCTCGCGATGCTGGAGATCACCGACGTGCTTCCGAACTCGGTCAAGGGCGACCTGGCCAACGAGCTGCCCGACTTCGTGACGAAGCTGACTCTCTGGAAGATCGACGAGTAGCGTCCGGCACGGAGGCCGATCCGATGGACAACCACCTCACCACGGACTTCGACGAGGCCTGTTTCCTCGTGGACCTGTCCAACGTCGTACGCAACCGAAGGCTCGGGGAGCCCGGGGCCCGGTCCCTGCGCCGGCTCCGCCTGCTCGTGGAGGCCGCGAAGGCGCTGGCGCGCGACCCGGACGTCAAGCTCTACCTGGTCGCGGACACGAGCCTGCGGCACGGCGCGCGCCGGGAGTTCAGCGACCCGGCCGACATCAGGCTGCTCGGGAGCTGGGTGCGCCGCGGCCTGGTCGAGGAGCTCGCCGACGCCGACGACCGTCTGCTGGAACTCTGCGAGCTGACCGGTATCCCGGTCATCACGGGCGACCGCTTCCGTGGCGCCCGGGGCGAACGGCCGTGGCTCCAGGGAAACACCGACGACTTCCTGGAGCCGGTGCCCGGCCCGGGCGGCACCGTCCGTCTCCTCCCCGTCGACATGGGCGTCGCCGACGCCCTGGCCATCTCCATGAAGCTGGAGGAGGACGCCCTGAAGAAGCAGGGCCTGCTGGACTCGCGGCGACAGCCCCGCTTCGACGTGGTGAGCCGCAACTGGCTTTGCGCGGAACGGCGTTGCACGCTGTACGACACGGCCAAGGGCACGGCGGCGCTGCTCCCCCGGATGCGCCGCGGCGCTCCGACCTGCGAGGTGCACGGCGGCACCCTCACCGACGACGGCCCGCGCACGGCGACGGTCCAGCTGAAGCTGCTGCTGGACGGGGAGCTGAAGGCCCGGTTCACGCTGGAGAACGGCACGACGGTGCCGGTCGGCAGGGCGCCCGGCCCTGGAGGCATCGCCCTGCACGGGCTGGTCCCGCCCGCGCGCACCGCAGGCCTCAGCCGCGTGCACGTGTCCCTGCGGATCAGCGACGGAATCGTGCACGTCCTGGACCGGAGCAGCTACGGGACGACCCGACGGCGTTCCTCGGCGGGGCGGGGCGGGCCCGGGCACTGGGGGAAGCTCGGCACGGCGGAGGAACGCTTCGGGGGTGGGGACGAACTCCTCCTGGTGGAAGGGGTGGTGCTGGCCCGCAGCGGGCGCCGCTTCCCGACGGAGCTGGCGCAGGAGTGGCAACGGCGCAAGCCTCTGCCGCCCGGCGCGGCGGACGTGACCCGGATGCTCTGACCGAAAAACACGGCGAGTGCCGAGCGGCCCCGGCGACCCGACCGGAAAACACGGCGGCTGCCGAGCGGCCCCGGCAGCCGAACGGTGCGGTGCGTACGGTCCGCAGCGGCGCCGACTGCACCAGCTCCGACGAGCCGCCGCGCCCTATCCTTTCCGGAACGGTCCAGGGGCGGGGGGCGGTCATGCGGGTACAGCTGGTCGAGGGCGTGCACCTTTCCGCATACGCCGACGGGATTCGGCGGGTGTACGCCGATGTGTTCTCGGCGCCGCCGTGGAACGAGGACCCGTCGGCCGGCGCGCGGTACACCGAGCGGCTCGCCGACGACGCCGGGCGCCCCGGGTTCACCGCCGCCCTGGCGCTCGACGGGGACTCCCTGGGCGGCTTCGCCACCGCCTGGACGACGCCCGGCGCCTTCCCCGCCGACCGCAGCTACGGGCCCGTCGCCGAGGCGCTGGGGCCCGACCGCGTCGTGGCGTGGCTGTGCGGGGCCCGGGAGGTCGACGAGCTGGCCGTCTCCCCCGACGCACGCGGTACCGGGTTGGGCGCGGAGCTGCTGACGGCGGTCACCCGGACCGCCCCGGGCGGACGGTGCCGGCTGCTCACGTCCGTGCGCGCCGGGGCGGCGCTGCGCTTCTACCCGCGCGCGGGCTGGCACCAGGTCCCGGTGCCGGTGCCCGGCAGGGCGGGACTCGTCGTCCTGCTCGGGCCGGACCATCCCGCGGCAACGAGCGCAGCCCACTTGTAAGTGGAGCGATGCGCGACCGTTACGTGAATCGATTCAAACGCCCGGAAGATAGTGGCCCACCCCGAAGGCTGTCAAGGGTGCCCACCCATCCCCCCATTCAGGTCGGACATCGCCACCCTTCATTGGAAATCCTCGTCATCAACCCATTGACTGCGCCCGCAATCCCCGTTTAGCTTCCGAGCAACCTCATTGAAACCTTTCACGGCGGGTGGAGCGGAACAGTCCCACCGCTGAGGAGCTCCCATGAACCAGTCCGCCCCGGGCCCGGCCCCGGTCCTGGCCCTGAAGGGCGTGAGCAAGTCCTTCGGCGCCGTACGGGCCTTGCAGGACGTGTCCCTGCAGTTGTTCCCCGGCGAGGCACACGCACTCGCGGGTGAGAACGGCGCAGGCAAGTCGACCCTGATCAAGGCCCTCGCCGGAGTGCATCGCCCGGACGGCGGCGAGGTGCTCCTCGACGGCGAGCCCGTCGTCTTCCACGGCCCGGCGGACGCCCGCGAAGCCGGAATCGCCGTCATCTACCAGGAGCCGACGCTCTTCCCCGATCTGTCCATCGCCGAGAACATCTTCATGGGCCGTCAGCCCCGGCGTTCCCTGGGCCGGATCGACCGCAGGGCCGTGCACGAGACCACCGCCGGGCTGATGCGGAGGCTCGGGGTCGACCTGGCACCGGACCGGCCCGCCCGCGGGCTCTCGATCGCCGATCAGCAGATCGTCGAGATCGCCAAGGCTCTCTCCTTCGACGCCCGCGCCCTGATCATGGACGAGCCGACGGCAGCCCTGACCGGCAGCGAGACCGCCAGGCTCTTCTCCGTCGTCCGTACGCTGCGGTCCGAGGGTGCGGCGGTGCTGTTCATCTCGCACCGTCTGGACGAGATCTTCGAACTGTGCCAGCGCGTCACGACCCTGCGCGACGGCCGGTGGATCTCCTCCGAGCCGCTCGAAGGGCTCACCGAGGACGACCTGGTGCGCAGGATGGTGGGACGTGACCTCGACGACCTCTATCCCAAGCAGGACGCCGAGGTCGGCGAAGTCGCCCTGTCGGTGCGCCGGCTGACCCGCGAGGGTGTCTTCCGGGACGTGTCCTTCGACGTCCGCCGCGGTGAGATCGTCGCGCTCGCCGGACTCGTCGGCGCCGGGCGCACGGAGGTCGCCCAGGCGGTCTTCGGTGTCGACCGGGCCGACGCGGGCGAGGTGAGGGTGGCCGGCACGGTGCTGCGCCCCGGTTCGCCGACGGCGGCGATGGACGCCGGGCTCGCGCTCGTGCCCGAGGACCGGCGCCAGCGCGGGCTGGTCATGGATATGTCGATCGAGCGCAACATCGGCCTGACCGGCCTGGACGAGGTCCGCAAGCGCGGGCTCGTCAGCCGGGCCCTGGAGCACGACCGGGCCGCCGACTGGGCCCTGCGTCTCCAGCTCAAGTACAACCGGCTGGCCGACACCGTGGGTGTCCTCTCCGGCGGCAACCAGCAGAAGGTCGTCCTCGCGAAGTGGCTGGCGACCGGCCCCGCCGTGCTGATCGTCGACGAACCGACCCGGGGGATCGACGTCGGCACCAAGGCGGAGGTGCACCGGCTGCTCTCCTCGCTCGCGGCGGACGGTCTCGCCGTACTGATGATCTCCTCCGACCTCCCCGAGGTCATCGGCATGGCGGACCGGGTGCTCGTGATGCACGAGGGCCGGCTCGTCGCCGAGATCCCGCGCGAGAGCGCCACCGAGGAGTCGGTCATGGCCGCGGCCACCGGACGCAACGAGAGGGCAGCGGCATGACCACCACCATGGAGAGCCCCCCGGACACCGCGAAGGCGCCGGAGCGGAGTGCCTCCTCGCTCGTGGACGCGGTCTTCCGGGCGCGCGAGATCTCCATCGCCGGGGCGCTGGCCCTGCTGATCCTCGGCACCTATCTGGCCAACCCGCTCTTCCTGTCCGACCAGGGCGTCAAGGACCTGCTGCTCAACGCGTCGATCCTGGTACTGCTCGCGGTCGGGCAGTCCGCCGTCGTGATCACCCGCAACATCGACCTGTCCGTCGGCTCCGTCGTCGGCCTGTCCGCTTTCGCCTGCGGCAAGTTCGTCGCGGGTAGCGACCACGGTGTGCTGACCGTGATGCTGCTCGGCATCGCGATCGGGGTGGTCTGCGGCCTGGTCTCCGGCGCCCTCGTCAGCTTCGGCAAGGTACCGGCGCTGGTCGTCACCCTGGGCATGCTCTACATCATCCAGGGCGTCGACTACTGGTGGGCGCAGGGCGAGCAGATCAGCGCATCCGACGTGCCGGAGGCGGTCCTGGGCCTCGGCAGCGGCAGCGTGCTCGGCATCCCCTATCTGCCGCTCGTCGCGCTCGCCCTGCTCGCGGCGACGGCGTACTTCCTGCGCAGCTACCGCTCGGGGCGCGAGCTGTACGCCATCGGGTCGAGCCCCGAGGCGGCCCGTCTCGCGGGCATCCCGATCCGGCGCAGGGTGCTCGCCGCATACGCCTTCTCCGGGGCCGTCGCCGGCTTCGCCGGGGCCCTGTGGCTGGCCCGCTTCGGCACCGTCGTCGCGGACAACGCGCACGGCTGGGAGCTGACCGTCGTCAGCGCCGTCGTCGTCGGCGGCGTCGCCATCACCGGCGGCACCGGCACCGTCTGGGGCGCGGCACTCGGCGCCCTGCTGCTCACCACCATCGGCAGCGTCCTGGTCGTGCTGAAGGTGGACTCCTTCTGGCAGGGCGCCATCACCGGCGCTCTCCTCCTGCTGGCCATCAGCGTCGACCGGATCGTGAACCTGCGGATGACCGCCGCACTGAGGAAGAGGAACGCCCGCCATGACCACGGCGCCTGACACGAAGACGGCTCCCACGCCGCGGGCCGTCCCGAAGCCCTCTCTCGTGCGCAGCCTGGCGCTGCGCTGGGACACCGCGGTCGGCGTCCTGCTGGTGGCGGTCCTCGTCGTCGGGCTCGGGAGCACCGAGGGCTTCGGTTCAGCTGAGAACCTCGCGTTCGCCTTCAACGACATCGCCGAAGTCGCCATCATCGCCCTGCCGATGACCCTCCTGGTCGTCGCCGGGCAGGTCGACCTGTCGGTGGCCTCCATGCTCGGCCTCGGCAGCGCGCTGACCGGCGCGCTGTGGGAGGCGGGCTGGGCCTTCGAGACGATCGTGCCGGTGGTGCTCCTCGTGGGCGTCGCCGGGGGTCTGCTCAACGGCTGGCTGGTCACCAAGGTGGGGCTGCCGTCCCTGGCCGTCACCATCGGAACCCTGGCGCTCTACCGCGGTCTGGCCTCGGTGGCGCTCGGCAGCGACGCGGTGACGGACTTCCCGCAGGTGTACGCGGACTGGGCCGTCGACACCACGACCGTCCCCGGCACCTTCCTCACCTATCCGGTGCTGCTCTTCATCATCCTTGCCGCGATCACCGCGGTGGTGCTGCACGCCACCGGGCTCGGCCGCTCGCTCTTCGCGATCGGCGCCCAGGAGGAGGCCGCGTACTTCGCCGGCATCCGGGTCAAGCGGATCAAGCTGCTGCTCTTCGTCGTGACCGGGCTGTTCTCCGCCTTCGCCGGGGTCATCTTCACCCTGAGGTACGGAAGTGCCCGCGCGGACAACGGACTCGGCTTCGAGATGCTCGTCATCGCGTCCGTCCTGCTCGGCGGCATCGACTTCGACGGCGGGAAGGGCACGCTCTTCGGCGCGGTCGCCGGTGTCCTGCTGATCGGCGTACTGAAGAACCTGCTCACGCTCAACGACATCGCCAACGAGGTTCAGGTCATCGTGACGGGGCTGTTGCTCGTGGCATCCGTCCTGACCCCACGGATCATCGCCGCGGTCGTCGAGCGACGGCACAGGCGGGCCGCGAACACCCCCGCACCCCAGCCGTAGGCCCTCTCCCCTCCCCCGTCCTCGTACTTCCTCGCTCCCCCTTCGAAAGGCACACGCCGCCATGATGCTCCGCAATGCCGCCGGGCGCCGCGCCGTCGCGACCGCAGCCACCGCCGTCTCCCTCGCCCTCGCCCTCACCGCCTGTTCCGGCACCACGAAGGACAGCAAGGAGAGCGGGGACTCCGCGAAGGCGGGCAGCGCCGCGAAGGCCGATCCGGACGCCCCGCTGAAGAAGGGCCTGAAGATCGCCTTCCTGCCCAAGCAGATCAACAACCCGTACGAGAAGATCGTCGACGAGGCCGGCATCGCGGCGGCGAAGGAGTACGGCGGCACGGGCAAGGAGGTCGGCCCGTCCGACGCGAACGCGTCCTCGCAGGTCTCCTACATCAACACCCTGATCCAGCAGCGCCAGGACGCCATCCTCGTCTCGGCGAACGACCCGAACGCGGTGTGCGGCCCGCTCAAGCAGGCGATGAAGAAGAACATCAAGGTCGTCGCCTACGACTCCGACACGGCGAAGGACTGCCGTCAGCTCTTCATCAACCAGGCCAGCTCCGAGGAGATCGGCCGCAGCCTGGTCCAGCGCCTCGGGAAGCAGCTCGGCTACAAGGGCAAGGTCGCGATCCTGTCGGCCACGCAGAACGCGACGAACCAGAACACCTGGATCGAGTTCATGAAGGAGGAGCTGAAGCTCCCCGAGTACAAGGACATGGAGCTGGTCAAGGTCGCGTACGGCGACGACGCCGACCAGAAGTCCTTCCAGCAGACGCAGGGCCTCATGCAGGCCTACCCCGACCTCAAGGGCATCATCTCCCCGACGACGGTCGGCATCGCCGCCGCCGCCCGCTACCTGAGCGACTCCTCGTACAAGGGCAAGGTCGTGCTCAACGGGCTCGGCACGCCGAACCAGATGCGCAAGTACGTCAAGGACGGCACGGTCGAGCAGTTCTCGCTCTGGAACCCGGAGGAGCTCGGCTACCTCGGCTCGTACGCGGCCGCGTCGCTGGCTTCGGGGCAGATCACCGGTGCGGAGGGCGAGAAGTTCAAGGCGGGCAAGCTCGGCGAGTACACGATCGGCAAGGACGGCGAGGTCATCCTCGGCGAGCCGACCGTCTTCGACTCCAAGAACATCGACACGTTCAACTTCTGATCGGAGCCGCTCCATGCAGCGCGTCTGTTTTCTGCTGAAGGTCCGTGAGGACCGCAAGGACGAGTACCGCGAGCGCCATGCCGCGGTGTGGCCTGACATGCTCGCCGCGCTGTCGGAGGCGGGCTGGCACAACTACTCCCTCTTCCTGCGCGAGGACGGCCTGCTGGTCGGCTACCTGGAGACGGAGGACTTCGACGCCGCACGGGACGCGATGGCCGCCACGGAGGTCAACGCACGCTGGCAGCGGGAGATGGCCGAGTTCTTCGAGCAGCCGGAGGCCGCGGACGAGGCCATGGTCCCGCTGACCGAGGTGTTCCACCTGGCCTGACCGGCGTCCGCCCCGGCGTGTCCGCCTCGCCTGACCGGTGTCCGCCCCGGCTGTCACGTGACAGCCGGGGCGGACGTCCGTCACGACGCGGCGAGAGCACCCCGTACGTCCGGGTACTCCACCTCGTCGGGGAGCTCGTGGCCGAGCTCGGTCAGCCTCGACGCGACGTCCGCGGGGCTCCGGCCCGTCAGGCTCGCGCTGCGCAGGACGTGCTCCAGGTGGACTTCGTCCCGGTACGAGCGGTCGACGGTCTCCAGCAGCCGGATGTCCGCCTCGTCCGCGCTCTCGGGCAGCTTCGCGTTCTCGTGCAGCCAGTGGCCCAGTTCGGTCAGCCTCGCGGCGATCGAGGCGGGGCCGCGCCCCGTGGCGAGGGACGCGCGCAGGATGTGCTCCATCCGCAGTCCGACGACGGTGTTCCTCCGCAGCCAGGGCGCGCGGCCGTCGAGGTTCTCGCTGAGGATGACGAAGTCGTCCTCGTCCGGGGACTCGGGGACCGGTCCGCCCGGTTCCCCGGCCCCGAGCACCTTCAGCCGGGCCACGATGTCCGCGGGGCGACGTCCCGTCTCCCGTGCGACGGCGAGTACGTGCCCGAGGGGTGCTGGCTCGTAGCGGCCGGCATAGTGGGCGCGGTAGGTCTCACCGAGCCTGAGGATCCTCTCGTCTTCGGTTCGGGGGTGTACGGCAGCCGGAGACCGAGGGCGGCCAGCCGCTCGGCGGCGGCGTGCGGGCTGCAGGCCAGGTACTGGGCTGCTTCGAGCACATGGGCCGCGGGCACCTCGTCACCCCAGTCGAGCCAGCTGCCGTCGCCCCTGGGGTCGGTGCGGATCAGCATGACGTCGCGGGGGTTCGACGTCGCGGGCAGCGGTCCGCTGCCACCGAGCCGGTAGCCGAGCACCGTCAGCCGGCGCGCGACGTCGGCGGGAGCGCGACCGGCGTGCTCCGCCGCCTGGAGGACCTCACGCAGGGACACGGGCTCACCGACGTCGACCCATTGCCGCGCGTACCTGTCGGGACCCTCCCTCTTGACCAGCGAGGCGTCCTCCATGCCGACGGAGTCGGGCCAGGGGACTCCGGAGTGCTGGACATCGGTGTATCCGAGGGAGGCCAGCCGTGCCACGACGGCGGCGGGGGTGTGTCCCCGCACCGCCGCGGCGTACAGCACATGCGCGTAGGGCACCTGCCTGGCGGGTTTCAGCCAGGGCCCTCGGCCGTTGAGGTAACGGCTGACCAGCAGGAGGTCGTCCGGGTCCTGGAACTCGGGGGTGTAGGTCATCGTGCGGGCCTTTCGACAGCGGCGGCGGGACGGAAAGGTGAGGGCCGGAGACCGGCGGGGCGTTCATTCGCCGACGGCGACGTACCGGTAGGACCCCGTTCCGAGTTCGGGGTACCTCTCGGCCTCCTCCTCATTCCGCGCGGTGAGGTTCACCCGCACGCCCTGCGGCTCCAGCTCCGTCCAGATCCGCAGCATCATGTCCTGGCTGAGGAAGTGGTGCGAGAGGTCGAGTTCCCGCAGGTGGCTGAGCGACTGGCCGGTCAGGAGAGCCTCCGCGCCCTCGTCGCCGAAGGTGCCCATCGACAGGCTCAGCGAGGTGAGTCCGCGGACGACCGGGGCCGAAGCCAGGGCCGCCGCCAACGTGTCCTGGTGCGGGCCGTTCTGAAGCCCGAGGTGCCGCAGGGCGGGCTTGCCGACGCCGGCGAGCAGGGGGGCGAGGTCCTCGGCCGTGGTGCCGCCGCCGTAGTCCTCGTCGCCCAGCCACAGCTCCAGGCGCTCCAGCGAAGGCAGGGAGGCGGCAGCGATCTGGGCTGCCGCCCCGGACGGCAACCCGCCGGATTCGACGCGCAGCACCCGCAGCCCTTCGTGGCCCGTCACGGGGAACCGCAGCCCGTCTCCCCCGCGCATGGCCAGCTCACGCAACCCGGGGAACGCCTCCAGCAGCTCCGTGAGGTCGTCCAGAGCGATCGTGGAGATCATGGCCTCCTCGTCCTCCAGATCGCCGAGGAACAGTGCCTCGAGCCCGGTGAACCTGGCCGACAGATCGATCAGCTCACGCAGACCGCTCCCGCCCTCGCCGTCGTACCAAGGGCTGCCGAAGACCAGAGCGCGGGTCTTCCCCAGGTCGACCGACTCGGTGAAACGCTTCCAGCAGGACACGGAGTCCTCATCGGACGGATACGGACCGCAGTGGAGACGCCAGGCCACTGCTCCCGCGTCGGGCAGGTCCGTGGGGTCCGCGTAGGGCGGGAAGGTGAAGACCGGCAGTCCGTGGAACCGCTCGACATGGTGGACATAGGACAAGGCTGAGCTCCTGACAGTCCGTTCGATGGCTGTTCGATGTGTTCTATCAGCAGCCTCCGACATGGACGGGCCCGGCAGGGAGGATTCCCTGCCGGGCCAACGGGCGGCGGTGTCAGCCGAGTTCGCCGTCACCCTCGTCGCCCGGCGGCTCGTCGCCGCTGCCGTTCCTGATCCGGTCGGCCTGTTCGATCATCGTGGCGAGCCTCTCCACCGAGCTGTCCTCGGTGGAGGAGGCCAGCTTCCGCGCGCGGTCGGCGAGTTCGCCGAGCGCGGGCGTGCCGGGGAGATCGCCGCCGCGCAGCGTGTCCGCGAAGTAGGCGGCCACCGCCGTCACCTGGAGCCGGGTGCCGTCGTCGCCCCAGAGCTTTCCGTCGATCGCTCCGGTCTCCACCGATCCCGTCTCCTCGTGCGCCTTCTTCGTCTTCGGGTCGAGCCACCGCACCGTCGCCGTCGCCACATGGCCGGACGCACCCTTCCGGAGCCGCACGGCGTAGAGCGCTGTCACCGTGTGGCCGGGGCCCACCTCGCCGCCGTCGACGCTGTCGTCCCGGAAGTCCTCGTCGGCGACCTTGCGGTTCTCGTAGCCGATGAGCCTGAACTGCTGGACGGTCTCACGGTCGAAGGACACCTGGGCCTTGGCGTCGCGGGCCCGGAGTTCGACGTGGGCGGGCAACTGGTCGACGAAGACCTTCCTGGCCTGGGTCTCGTCGGCGATGTACGTGGTGTTGCCGTCGCCCTTGTTGGTGAGGCGTTCCATCAGCTCGTCGCCGTAGTCGCTGCCGACTCCCACACCGAACAGGGTGATGCCGTACTCCTCGCGGGCGTCCCCGATGCGCTCCAGGATCGCGTCGGCGTCCGTCTCGCCGGTGTTCGCGAGGGCGTCGGAGAGCAGGACGACCCGGTTGTTGGCGCCCTTGCGATGGCCCTCGACCGCCTCGTCGTAGCCTCGCTCGACACCGGCCGCCACGTTCGTGGAGTCGGCGGGCTCCATCTCCTCGATGGCGTCCCGGACCTTGGTGCGGTTGCCCTGGAGGCGGGTCATCGGGAGCCGGGTCTCGGCCTCCTCGCTGAAGGTGACCAGGGACACGGAGTCGTCGTCGCGCAGTTCGTCTGCGAGGATCCCCAGCGAGGTCTTGGCGAGGTCGAGGCGCCCCGGTTCGGACATCGATCCGGAGATGTCGACGACGAAGGTCAGTGCGGCGGGCGGGCGTTCACCGGTGCCCGGGGCGGGCTTGGTGGCGAGCCCCACCCGTACGAGCGACCAGTCGGCGGCATCGGACCTGGCGCCGTCGACGCTCACCGCGAAGCCGTTGCCGTCAGGCCGCTCGTAGCCCTGGCGGAAGCTGTTGACGAATTCCTCCGGGCGCACCGTGTCCGCCGCCGGGAGCTGCCCGTCGCCCAGGGTGCGGCGCGCGTATCCGTAGCTCGCGGTGTCCACGTCGAGAGCGAAGGTCGACAGGTAGTCGGGCGCCGCGCTCTCCCGCGCCGCACCGTCCTCGGCCCGGCCCGTGGCGTCCTCCCGCTGCTCCGGTGCGGCGGACCCGCCCGAGGGCTGCCTCCCCCCGGCGGGTCCGCCGCTGCCGCTGCTGTGGTCGACTGCGGCGTCGTTGGTCGTGCCCGACCCGCCGCAGCCCGTGATCAGGATCCCGCCCGCCAGGAGAAGCGCGAGCGCTCCCCGATACGTCCTTGCCCTGCGGTCCATCTGTACCCCCACGTCGTAGACATTCGTCAATGTGACGTGTGAGGTGGCCGGGCGGAGTCGTCAGAAGCGTTGCGGAAACGTCTCGATGGTGCAACGACGGGCGGTGATGTGGCGGAACGTCAAGCTCAGGACACGATGTCCTTACGACTGAACCCCCGGAAGGCGAGAGCGAACAGGATCAGGGCATAGGTCACCGACACCGCTGCGCCCTTGACCATCCCGCCCCATTCGAGGTCGGGCTGGAGGGCGTCGGCCCAGGCGAACTGCCAGTGCGCGGGCAGGAACTCACGCCAGGTCCCGAGGGCGGTGACCGCGTCCAGGACGTTGCCGACGATCGTCAGTCCGACCGCGCCGCCCACCGCGCCGAGCGGTGCGTCCGTCTTCGTCGACAGCCAGAACGCCAGCCCGGCGGTGACGAGCTGGGAGACGAAGACGAAGGCGACGACGAGCGCGAGGCGCGGCACGGTGTCCGAGGTGCTGAGCGCACCCCCGGTGGGCAGCTTCAGCGGCCCCCAGCCGTACGCGACGGCTCCCGCGCCCAGTGCGACGAGCGGCAGCAGCACCATCGCGGCGAGGCTGAAACCGAGCGCAACGACGAGCTTGCTCCACAGCAGCCTGGACCGGGGCACCGGCGCCGCGAGCAGGTAACGCAGCGAGGACCAGCTCGCCTCGGAGGCGACGGTGTCCCCGCAGAACAGGGCGACGGGCACCACGAGCAGGAAGCCGGCGGAGACGAAGAGGCAGGTCGCCGCGAAGTTCGCAGCGGACTCCGTCGCCACGTCCATGAGGTTGATCCGCGAGCCGCCCCCGCCGCCCCCTTCGCCGCCGGGCGTGCCGCCGACCGCGAAGGCGATGATCAGGATGAACGGCAGGGCGGCGAGCACCCCGCCCATGAGCAGCGTGCGCCGCCTGCGCAGCTGCCTCATCGCCTCCACACGCAGGGGCAGGGTGCGGCGGGCGTGGTATCCGGGGGCTTCGGCGAGGGCCTGGATCTCTGTTGCGGAGCTCATTCGGATCCTTGGGAGATGAGGGTGAGGAACGCGTCCTCCAGGCGGCGGTGCGGCCCGACGCCCGTCACCGGTACGTCGAGACGGACCAGTTCGGAGACCAGCTGCGCGGCCGTGGCACCGTCGAGACGGACCAGCAGGCCGTGGCCGTCGTCCAGGCGGACGGCGGAGCCGATGCCCGGGAGGGCGGCCACCTTGTCCACGAGCGGTTCGGCCACCTCGGCGCCCGTGGTGACGAGCAGCATGTCGCCGGATCCGGTGATCTCGTCGACCGGGCCGGCCTGGACGAGCTGCCCCCGGTCCATGACCACGAGGTGGGTGCAGGACTGTTCGACCTCGGAGAGGAGGTGACTGGACACGATCACGGTGCGGCCTCCAGCGGCGTACCGGATCATCACGTCCCGCATCTCGCGGATCTGGGGCGGGTCGAGACCGTTGGTCGGTTCGTCGAGGATGAGGAGGTCCGGCATGCCGAGCATGGCCTGGGCGATGGCGAGACGCTGCCGCATTCCCTGGGAGTAGGTGCGCACCGCGCGGGCAAGGGCGTCGCCCAGCCCGGCGATCTCCAGTGCCTCGTCGATGTGGGCGTCCTCGGCGGGCCGTCCGGTTGCCTGCCAGTACAGCTCCAGGTTGGAGCGGCCCGAGAGGTGCGGGAGGAAGCCGGCGCCCTCGACGAAGGACCCCACGCGGGACAGCACGGGCGCGCCGGGCCGGATCGCGTGGCCGAAGACGCGGATCTCACCGGCGTCGGGGGTGATGAGCCCCATCAGCATGCGCAGGGTGGTGGTCTTGCCCGCGCCGTTGGGTCCGAGGAGGCCGAGGACCTGCCCCTTCTCGACCCGGAAGCCGAGGTCGCGCACCGCGTACCGGTCGGTGGACTTGGCGTACTTCTTGGACAGGCCCGTGATCTGCAGCGGTACCCCGGTCAGCGCCGGGTCGGGGGCGGGGGTGGTGGTGCGCCTGCGTGCGGTGAGCAGGAGAGCGGCGGCGATGACGACCGCGGCTGCGGGGAGCCCCCACGTCCACCAGGGCAGGGTGGCCGCCGCGGTCTTCACCGCGGGTGCGGTGGGTACGGTGAGCGGCCCGTCGAGGGTGACGGTGTACGTCGCGGGCTCGGCGGGTGACGCGTAGGCGAGGTCCGTGGCGGAGAGGACGAGGCGGAGCCGGTGCCCTGCGTCTACCTCGTGGTCGATGGCGGGCAGGGTCAGCTCGACCGGCTTGCTCTGCTCCTCGGGGGTGATGCGGTACGGGGAGACGAGCTGGGAGGGCAGCACCTGCTGCTTCCCGTCGGGCGAGACGTCGTAGACCTTGCCGAACAGCACCGCGTCGCCCTGGTCCGCCTTCACGTTCACGCGGACCGTGGGTGATCCGGTGACGTGTACGGCGCTGTCCAGCGGTTCGGAGTCGAAGCGCGCGTACTGCCCGGGGAAGTCGAGCGACAGCCCGACGCCGAGCGAGGACAGCTGGGAGAGCCCGCCCCCGATGCCCGGGACGGCCGAGATGGAGGGCGGGTTCGCCCCGGCGGGGTTGCGGAAGGTCTGCGTCCTGGCGCCGGCGGGTGCGTCCTGTCCGCCGGCCGCGAGTTCGCCCCGTCCGCCACCCGTCGCCGGGGCGTCCTGTCCGCCTCCGGTCGCGGCGCCGTTCCCGCCGCCCGTCGCGGGCTCCTCCTGGCCGCCGTCCGTCGGTTCGTCCTGTCCGACGCCGGGCGCGGTCCGCTGCCCGGCGCCGGTCAGGGCGATCTCGCGTCCGCCGCTGGTCAGCCCGGGGTAGGCGGCACTGCTCGCGCCGCGCTTCAGGGCGGCGCCGTCGGTGGAGTCGACGCCGCCGGTGCGGGTCACGCGGAATCCCGGGCCGGTGTCGGCGTTCTCGTCCTTCTTCAGGTACCGGTCGAACCAGTCGCCGATCCGGCCCTCGACGCGGTCGCCCTCGTCGTCCCCTCCGTCGTGCCCGCCCGAGATCCAGTCGACCGACACGGGGGCGCCGTTGGCCTTGATCGCCTTGGCCATGGCGTCGGACTGGCCGAGCGGGAAGAGCGAGTCGCTCTGGCCCTGGAGGATGAGCGCGGGCACGTCGATCCGGTCGGCCACGGCCTCGGGGGAACGTTCCGTCAGGAGTTCACGCGCCGCCGCGTCCGGCTTGCCGCTGACGGCGACCCGCTCGTACATCTCGCACAGCTGCTTCTGGAACTTCTCGCAGCCACCGCCCGAGGTGACGAAGATCCCGGCCCAGAGCTTCTTGAACACCCCGTCCGGGAAGAGCGCGTCGGCCAGGTTCCAGTAGCTGATCACCGGTGCGATGGCGTCGACACGCTTATCGTGGCCGGCGGCGAGCAGCGACACGGCACCGCCGTACGAGGCGCCCGTGACGCCGACGCGCGGGTCGCCCTTCGCGTCGAGCTCCACCTCGGGCCGGTCCGCCAGCCAGTCGATGAGCCCCGACACGTCCTTGACCTCGCCGTCGGGGGCGTTGAGCGTGATCTCACCGCTCGTCCTCCCGAAGCCGCGGGCTGACCACGTCATGACGGCGTACCCGTCGGCGGCCAGCTTCTCGGCCTGGGCTCGCACATCGTTCTTGCTGCCGCCGAAGCCGTGGCCGATGAGGACGGCGGGCCGGCGCTGTGTGCCTCCGGACGTGAAGTACGAGGTGTCGACCGACACCCCGTTCATCTTCATCATCCGGTCCTGTCGGTGCACGGGCGGCACACTGTCGTCGGCGACTGCGGTCCAGGTACCGGCACCCACGATCACGGCGAGGGCGGCGACGACCGCGGCCCACCGGCCTCGGGTACGGGGCAGCCGGTGCCGCCACCGGGAAGTCGGGTTCTCCATGACTCGACCCTAAACGGAACCGCCGGCGGACCGAGCTGCCCCCGGGGTGAGCTGCACGGCATCCCTGGGAGGTACGCCCGGCGCCACCCGTACTCCGTATGCGGTACACCATCACGAAGAAAGGCCACTTGCGTGGACATTCCACTCGGCATCCGAGCCGCCACGACCACTGCGGAGCTCCTCGCCGTCGCGCACCTCTACGACGCCCCGCCCCGCTCCGGGTGGGCGGCCCGTTTCCTGGCGGCGGAAGGCCATCTGATGCTCGTCGCGTACGCGGGAGACTCCCCGGCCGGCTTCGTCTCGGGCATCGAGATGACGCACCCGGACAAGGGCACGGAGATGTGCCTGTACGAACTCTCCGTCGACGAGCGGTACCGCCGCCGGGGGATCGGGCGCGCGCTCACGGACGCCCTGGCCGCCGAGGCCCGGCGGCGCGGCTGCTACGGCATGTGGGTCGGCGTGGAGCGCGACAACGGGGCAGCGCTCGCCACCTACCGCTCGGCGGGGGCGGCCGACGACGGGGCGTTCGCCATGCTGGCCTGGCAGTTCGGCGCCGGGCAGTTCCGCGCCGGGCAGTTCGGCGCCGGGCACTGAGCGGCGGGCAGCGCACGGCGGGGCAGCCGGGCCCGCTGGACCTGCCCGGCGGTCTCGGCTACCCGAGGCCACCGTTGCTCTGGATCAACTGGCCGTTGATCCAGCCGCCTTCGGCCGAGCAGAGGAACGTGACCAGGTTCGCGCAGTCCTGCGGCACTCCAAGCCTTCCCAGGGGCGTGAGTGCGGCCACCTCCACCTTGTGCTCCTCGGCCATCCAACCGGTGTCGATCGGACCGGGGTTGACCGCGTTGCAGGTCACTCCGATGTGGGCGAGCTCGCGTGAGGCGGCGAGCGTGATCCGGTCCAGGGCACCCTTGCTCGCCCCGTAGGGCAGGTTCCCGGCGGTGTGGTCGCTGGTCAGGCTGACGATCCGTCCGGCCCCGTGCTGCCCGCGGAACCGGAGCCCGTACTCCCGGATCAGCAGCCAGGCCGCGCGCGCGTTGACAGCGAAGTGGCGGTCGAAGCTCTCCACCGTGGTGTCCAGGAGACCGGAGTCGACCGACTCGGCATGGCAGAGCACGAGCGCGGTGATGCCTCCCAGCTCACGCTCGACGTCCTCGAAGAGCTGGGCCGGTACGGCCGGGTCGCTCAGGTCCGCCTCGACCGCGAGGGTGCGGGCGCCCAGGGACGCCGCCTCCTCACGCAGCTTGTCCTGTGCGCCCGGGTCCGTGCCCCACTCCATCCGCGCGTCGTAGGGGGTCCAGTAGCTGAAGGCCACGTCCCACCCGGCCCGCGCCAGGTCCAGCACCACGGAGGCGGCGATGCCTGCCGAGCGTCCCGCGCCCGTGACCAGGGCCGTGGGGCGGGTCGGGGCGCTCATCGGCCGGCCTCGACGGGGAGGGGCGCGCCGAGATCCGCGAGCGGAGTCTCCGCCGGGAGCAGCCCGCCGGCCTCGTCCCGCCGGCCCGCCCTGACGAGCCCGTGGATCTCATGGGCGAGCGGCGTGACGTCGGTGACGGAGACCAGCCACTCGTCCGCGTAGCGCCGTGACGCCTCACCGCTCAGTCCGAGCTGGAGGGAGCGGTACGGCAGCGGGTTCAGGTCGAGGTCGCGTTCCGGGTCCCACTGGACGCGGGTGGGACTGCGGCGCAGGCCGCGCTGCCAGGCGGCCCGGTCGGGGTGCACTCCCCGCACGTAGTGCGAGAGTTCCGCGTTCTCCAGGGCCCAGCCGAGGCCCTCGCGGGTGATCTCGACGGCGAGCACGGTCTCCTGGCCCTCCTTGGTGCCCCAGCCGCAGCGGTACATCATCCACAGGAAGCTCGGCTTGATCCAGGTCATGCGGTCGCGCTTCCAGACGGGCGGGAAGCGTCCGTCACGGGCGGCGGGCAGACCGATGGACGGCCGGTACGCCTGGTAGACGGTGACGGTCGAGTCGGTGTGCCGTGCGCGGATCTCGTAACGGGGCGGCGGGACTTGGTCGTTCATGCGCCCCAGGATGCTGGACCCGGCGCTTCGCAGCACCTGGTTTTACGACGCGGCCCGGCCTGGCAGCACGTGGCTCCTTCCCGCCGCGGGCGCGGTGGGAAGAAGCCGCCGACGTGACCGCCCGGGTCAGCGGGAGCCGAGCAGCGTGCGCCAGGTGTTCGGGCCTATGACGCCGTCGACCGGTCTCTTCACAGCCGGAGCGTCGTTCCGGGGAACGCCCGCCACGCGCGGATCTACGGACGTCGCCTCGGCACCGGGCGCAGCGTCGGCCAGCGGTCGAGGACCGCACGGCGCAGGTCTGCGGCGAGGACTCGGAGCCGCCGCATGTCCCCGTCTGCCGTGAGCATGTCGGCGACCACCCCGAGCCGGTGGACGAGGCGTTGGCGGGCGGTGGCCGTGCCCCATTCCCAGTCCTCGTCCGGGACGCGGGCGAGGTGGTCGGTACCGTCGCGGTGGGCGCGCTGGACCAGGGCGTCGCCCCGGATCAGCCAGCCCGCGCAGGCGTCGGCGAGACCGGCGTCCGGGAGCGCCGTGCCGGTCTCGGTGTGCCATGTGGTGCGGTATGCGGCCTCCGCCCGTTCCAGCAGGGGGGCGGCCGCTCTCGTGACGCACCAGCAGGTCGGAAAACCGATGCGGAGGTACGCGAGTTCCATCAGGCCGCTGCCCAGGGACGCCTGCTCGAAGTCGATGAACCTGACGCCGTCCGGGGTGTGCAGGTCGTTGCCGGGGCACGGGTCGCCGTGGAGCAGGGCGGTCCCTTCCGCCCGGCCGAGACGCTCCACGAGGGCGTGGAGTTCGTCCCGTACTCCCGGCGCCCCGGGGACCCCGAGGGTCTCGGCGAGGGTGAGGAAAGACGCGACGTCGGCGCCGGTCGGGCCCTGCCAGCGGGGCAGGGTTCCCGCGTCACCGGGGCCGGCGGTGCTGTGCAGCCTGGCGAGTGCCGTCGCGTGGGCGACGATCCAGTCGGGCGCGGGCCGCCGGTGGTCGAGGTGTTCGAGGACGAGGACCCGCTCGGCGGGGTCGGTACCGAGGATCGCGGGCACGACCGGGGAACCGGATGCCCGGCCGGCGATGCGCAGGGCGGCCACCTCGCGCTCGTACCGCTCGTCGGCCCCGGGGCCTGCCACCAGTTGCTTCAGCACGGCGGGGCGCCCGGACAGCTCGATGCGCCAGACCTGTGAGCGGGGGCTGCTCTCCAGGAGGGACGGGTGTGCGGGCGGGCCCAGCCGGTCCCTCAGGGCCTTGCCGAACGGAAGCTGCGAGGCCGTCTCCATGCGGCCAGTGTTCCACTCCCGGGCTCCCACGCCCCCGCCTTTTCCGAGCGGCGGGGACGTGAGGGCTCCGGGCGGGGGTCAGTGGTTGCGGGGGAAGCCGAGGTCCACGCCCGCCGGGGCGTCGGCCGGGTCGGGCCAGCGGGTGGTGACGACCTTGCCGCGTGTGTAGAAGTGCACGCCGTCGTTGCCGTAGATGTGGTGGTCGCCGAAGAGGGAGTCCTTCCATCCCCCGAAGGAGTGGTAGCCCACCGGCACCGGGATCGGGACGTTGACGCCGACCATCCCGGCCTCGATCTCCAGCTGGAAGCGGCGGGCCGCCCCGCCGTCCCGCGTGAAGATCGCGGTGCCGTTGCCGAAGGGCGACGCGTTCATGAGGGCGACGCCGTCCTCGTACGTGTCGACACGCAGGACGCAGAGGACCGGGCCGAAGATCTCGTCGCGGTAGGCGTCGGAGTCCGTGGCGACGTTGTCGAGGAGGGACAGGCCGATCCAGTGCCCGTCCTCGAATCCCTCGACCGTGTGACCGGTGCCGTCGAGGACGACGTCGGCACCCTGTGCGGCGGCCCCGGTGACGTAGGAGGCGACCTTGTCCCGGTGCGCGGCCGTGATCAGCGGGCCCATCTCGGAGGTGGGGTCCGTGCCGGGGCCGATCTTGATCTTCTCGGCGCGTTCGCGGATCTTCGCCACCAGCTCGTCGGCGACGGAACGCACGGCGACGACTGCGGAGATGGCCATGCAGCGCTCGCCCGCCGAGCCGTACGCGGCGGAGACGGCGGCGTCGGCCGCGGCGTCGAGGTCTGCGTCCGGGAGGACGAGCATGTGGTTCTTCGCACCGCCGAGGGCCTGGACCCGCTTGCCGTTGGCGGAGGCGGTGGCGTGGATGTACCGGGCGATGGGGGTGGACCCGACGAAGGAGACGGCGGCGACGTCGGGGTGGGCGAGGAGCCCGTCCACGGCCACCTTGTCACCGTGCAGGACGTTCAGCACGCCGTCGGGGAGGCCGGCCTCGGCGGCCAGCTCGGCCAGCAGGTTGGCGGCGGAGGGGTCCTTCTCGCTGGGCTTCAGGACGAAGGTGTTCCCGCAGGCGACGGCCAGCGGGAACATCCACATCGGCACCATGGCGGGGAAGTTGAACGGTGTGATGCCGGCGACGACGCCGAGCGGCTGCCGGATCGAGGAGACGTCGACCCGGCTGGAGACCTCGGTCGACAGCTCGCCCTTGAGCTGCGTGGTGATGCCGCAGGCCAGCTCGACGATCTCCAGGCCCCGGGCGACCTCGCCCAGCGCGTCGGAGTGCACCTTGCCGTGCTCGGCGGTGATCAGCGCGGCGATCTCGTCGCGGTGGGAGTCCAGGAGCGCCCTGTAGCGGAAGAGGACGGCCGTGCGGGCGGAGAGCGAGGAGGTGCCCCAGGTCTCGTAAGCGGTCTTCGCGGCCAGGACCGCGGCGTCGACCTCCTCGGTGGAGGCGAGCGCCACCTGGGTCGTGACGGCGCCGGTCGCCGGGTCGGTGACGGGACCGAAATTGCCCGACGTGCCCTCGACGGTCTTGCCACCGATCCAGTGGTTGACGGTCTTCATGACGGGGTCTCCTTCACAGGTGGCGGCGTCGGGCTGCGATCTGCCGGTCGTACTCTTTCCTGGCCTCGACCGCCGACGGGCGGGTCGCGGTTTCGGCTACGGGAACATCCCACCACGCCTGTGCCGGGGGAGGCCCCGACACAATGTCTGCCGTTTCGGTCTCGACGTAGACACAAGTGGGACGGTCCGCGCCGCGCGCCTCGGCGAGGGCCCGGCGCAGCTCCCCCACCGTCCCGGCGCGCAGGACCCGCATGCCGAGCGAGGCCGCGTTGGCGGCGAGGTCGACGGGAAGCGGGGCGCCGGTGAACGCGCCGTCCGTGGTCCGGTGCCGGTAGGCGGTGCCGAGGCGTTCGGCGCCTACGGACTCGGAGAGACCGCCGATCGACGCGTATCCGTGGTTCTGCAGGATGACGAGCTTGACGGGCAGGCCCTCCTGCACGGCGGTGACGATCTCGGTCGGATTCATCAGGTACGTGCCGTCCCCGACGAGGGCCCACACGGGCCGGTCCGGTGCCGCGAGCTGGACCCCGATGGCGGCGGGGATCTCGTATCCCATGCAGGAGTACCCGTACTCGACGTGGTACTGACGCGGGGAGCGGGTCCGCCACAGCTTGTGGAGGTCGCCCGGGAGGGAGCCCGCCGCATTGATGAGGATGTCCTCCTCGCCGACCAGCTCGTCCAGCAGGCCGAGCACCTGTGCCTGGGTGGGGCGGGCGTCCGGGTCGCCGGCGGCGAAGGCCACGTCCACACGCTCCTCCCAGCGGTCCTTGGCGTCGGCGTACTCGCTCTCGTAGGCGGGGTCGACGCGGTGTCCACGTGCGCCGAGGGCCTCGCCGAGCTCTTCGATCGCGGTGCGGGCGTCCGCGACGAGCGGGAGGGCGGCGAGCTTGTGGGCGTCGAAGCCGGTGATGTTGAGATTGAGGAAGCGGACGGCCGGGTCCGCGAAGAGCGTGCCGGAGGCGGTCGTGAAGTCGGTGTAGCGGGTGCCGATACCGATCACCAGGTCGGCCTCGCGGGCGAGCGCGTCGGCCGTGGCGGTGCCGGTGTGGCCGATGCCGCCCACATCGGCGGGGTGGTCGTGGCGCAGGGAGCCCTTGCCCGCCTGGGTGGAGGCGACGGGGATGCGGGTGGCGGCGGCGAACGCGGCGAGGGCCTCTTCGGCGGCGCTGTGACGGACTCCGCCGCCCGCGACGATCAGGGGGCGGCGTGCGGCGCGCACGGCGCGGACGGCCTGGTCGAGTTCGTGCCGGTCGGGGGCCGGCCTGCGTACGTTCCAGACGCGCGGCGCGAAGAACTCCGCCGGCCAGTCGTACGCCTCGGCCTGCACGTCCTGCGGCAGCGCGAGCGTGACGGCGCCCGTGTCCGCCGGGTCGGCGAGGGTGCGCATGGCCTGGAGCGCGGCCGGGATCAGCGCCTCGGGGCGGGTGATCCGATCGAAGTAGCGGGATACGGGGCGCAGGCAGTCGTTGACCGATACGTCGCCCGCGTGGGCCACTTCGAGCTGCTGGAGCACGGGATCGGCGGGGCGGGTCGCGAAGGTGTCACCGGGCAGGAGCAGCACGGGCAGACGGTTGACGGTGGCGAGCGCGGCACCGGTGACCAGGTTGGTGGCGCCGGGGCCGATGGATGTCGTGACGGCGTGGGCGGAGAGCCGCCCCGACTGGCGGGCGTATCCGACGGCGGCGTGCACCATGGCCTGTTCGTTGCGGCCCTGGAGATAGGGCATGACGGGGCCCGCCTCGACGAGGGCCTGCCCGACACCCGCGACGTTGCCGTGCCCGAAGATGCCCCAGGTGGCTCCGATCAGGCGGTGGCGCCGGCCGTCGCGCTCGGTGTACTGGCGGGAGAGGAAGGCGATGAGTGCCTGGGCGGTGGTGAGCCTCCGGGTGGGCGCGGTCGCGTCGGACGTGCGGCGTGGTGTGGTCACCGGGCGGCCTCCGCGTCGTGCAGCGGCAGTCGGGGGTCGACGGGCTGCTCGGGCCATGTGCCGCGGATCCAGCGGTGGTCCGGATGGTCGCGGATGAGCCATTCGCGCTGTTCGCCCGGGCCCGCCATCACGTTCAGGTAGTACAGGGTGCGGCCGGGCGGTGCGATGGACGGGCCGTGCCAGCCGTCGGGGATCAGGACGGCGTCTCCGGTGGCGACTTCGGCGAGGACGTCCGTCCCTCCGGGACGGGACGGCGACACCCGGTGGTAGCCGAGGCCGTCGCCCTCGACCTCGAAGTAGTAGATCTCCTCGAGCACGCACTCGGTGCCGGGGTGGTGCTCGTCGTGCTTGTGCGGCGGGTACGAGGACCAGTTGCCGCCGGGGGTGAGGACCTCGACGGCGATGAGCCGGTCGCATTCGAACGTGTCGGCGGCGGCGAAGTTGTTCACCTGGCGTGAGCACGTACCGGCACCGCGGAGCTCCACCGGTACCTCCGGCGCGGGGCCGTAGCGAGCGGGGAGTCGTCGCTCGCACTTCGCTCCTGCCAGGGCGAAGCGGCCTCCTGCGCCGGAGGCGATCTGGGCGCGGGCGTCGCGTGGGACGTAGGCGAAATCGGTCACCGCACCGAACACGTCTTTCCTGCCCAGCAGTTCAAAGATCTCACCTGCCGCCTGCACCGTACAGCCACCGGACAACGGCAGGATGATCCATTCGCTCTCCCCGGTTACCAGGGTGTGAACACCACCCGGCTCGAGCTCGAGGACACGCAGACTCGACCGCTCCCACCCGGCCCGCTCCGGGTCGATGTCGAGGACGTAGGAGCCACGCGCGGCATGGCCGGACCTGAGGTGGTACCTCTGCTGCTCGTCGGTCGTCGTCATGGCTCCATCCCTACCCCTCGTCCGGCTGTTCACGGAAGCGTCGCGGCCATGCGCCCGGCGGAGTACCACGACCGTGCGTTCACAGGAGCCCTACGGCCGTGTCGACCGCTCCCGCCACGTCTCCGTCGGCGGGGTAGAGCAGTGAACGCCCGACCACCAGCCCCTGGACGGTGGGCAGTCGCAGCGCCCCGCGCCATTTCTCGTACGCGGCGTCCGGATCTCCCGTGACCTCACCGCCGAGCAGGACTGCGGGGAGCGTCGAGGCGCGCATCACCCGGCCCATGTCGTCGGGGTCGTCGGTGACGGGGACCTTGAGCCAGGTGTACGCGGACGTCCCGCCCAGACCCGAGGCGATGGCGATGGAGGTGGTGACGGCGGTGGCGCCCAGGTCCGTACGGAGCCCGTGGGCGGTGCGATGGCAGAGGAACGGCTCGATGAAGACCGGCATCCTGAGAGCGGCCATCTCGTCCACGGTGCGTGCCGCGGTGTGCAGGGTGTCCAGGGAGCCGGGGTCGTCGTGGTCGATCCTCAGCAGGAGCTTGCCGGCGTCGTAGCCGTGGCTCGCGAGGTCGGCGGGGCGATGCCCGGTGAAGCGGTCGTCGAGCTCGAAGGCGGCTCCCGCGAGTCCGCCGCGATTCATGGACCCGAGGACGACCTTGCCCTCCAGCGCGCCGAGGAGCAGCAGGTCCTCCAGGACGTCGGCGCCCGCGAGCACCCCGTCGACGCCGGGGCGGGCAAGAGCGAGGCAGAGCCGTTCCAGCAGGCCGAACCGGTCGGCCATGGCCAGGTCGTCGTCACCGACGGCGAGGGCGCCACGGGCCGGGTGATCCGCCGCGATGATCATCAGGCGTCCGCTGGGACCGACGAGTGGCCGCCTGCGGCGGGCGGCGGCCGCCTCGGCGACGGCCTCGGGACGGTGGGCACGGAGCCGGACGAGATCGGTGAAGCCGGCTGCGGCGGGCGGGGTCACGGGGCGGTTCCCGTGGCTACGCCGGCCACTCCGTCGGCGAGCGCCTGTTCGACCTCCTGCGGGTACGGCATGGCGGACGAACAGGCGAGGCGGGAGGCGACGATGGCCCCGGCCGCGTTGGCATAGCGCATGACGCGTTCGGTGTCCCAGCCGGCGAGGAGGCCGTGGCAGAGGGCGCCACCGAAGGCGTCTCCGGCGCCCAGCCCGTTGACGACGTCGACGGGGAGGGGCTGGATCTCGACGGTGGTTCCGTCGCGGTGGACGGCGAGGACTCCCTCCGGTCCCTGTTTGACGACGGCGAGTTCGGGCCCGGCCGCGAGCAGGGCGCGTGCGGCCGCGTGCGGTTCGCGTTCTCCGGTGGCGATCTCGCACTCGTCCAGGTTGCCGACGGCGACCGTGGCGTGTGCAAGGGCTTCGCGGTAGCGGGCGCGGGCGACTTCGTCGTCACGGCCCTTCCCGCCCTTCCCTTCACCTCTGCCACTTCCATCACTCCGGTGGCTCCCGTCCCTCCCGTCGTCCTTCCCGTCGCCCTTCCCGTCGCCCCAGAACATGGGGCGCCAGTCGAGGTCGAAGACGGTGATGCGAGGGGGGCCCGAAGCGTCCGCCGCCGATTCAGCGCCGCGGGCCCGGAGCGCGGTGAGGGTCGCGGTGCTGCTGGGTTCGGCGCACAGGCCGGTTCCGGTCATCCAGAAGATCCGGGCGGCCCGCACTGCGTCCAGGTCGAGCTCCTCGCCGAGGATCTCCAGGTCCGGCGCCTTGGGCTGCCGGTAGAAGTAGAGGGGGAAGTGGTCCGGCGGAAAGATCTCGCAGAAGGTGACCGGGGTCGGATACTCCGCCACGGCGCTCACCCACCGGTCGTCCACCCCGAACTCCCCCAGCGCCTGACGGAGGTAGTCGCCGAACGCGTCCCGGCCGGTCCGGGTGATCACAGCCGTTCGCCGCCCCAGCCGGGCAGCGGCCACAGCCACGTTGGAGGGCGAGCCGCCGAGGAACTTCCCGAAGGTCTCGACCTGGGCCAGCGGTACACCGGTCTGCAGCGGGTAGATGTCCACCCCGATCCGCCCCATGGTGATCACGTCGTACGGCTCAGGCATACGCATCCCTTCGACCCGGTGCTCCGGCCCGGCACATCGTCCCGGGAGTCGGCCACGGCCGGACGGCCGCTCCCAGGTCTAGCCCTCGCCGGGAACCCTGTCAACACTTTGTCCGGACATTCGGACGAACTCTTGACACCCCTCCTCGGGGATTGGAGGGTGGGCGATATGACCTCCTCCGTACCCTCTCCGGCCCGCATCCGCATCGGCTCGGCACCTGACTCATGGGGAGTGTGGTTCCCCGACGATCCGCAGCAGGTGCCTTGGGAGCGATTCCTCGACGAGGTCTCCGAGGCCGGATACGAGTGGATCGAGCTCGGCCCCTACGGCTATCTGCCGACCGAACCCGCCCGGCTGGCCGATGAGACCGCCCGCCGGAATCTCGCGGTCTCCGCGGGCACCGTCTTCACCGGATTGCACCACGGTCCGGCGGTCTGGGACCGGACCTGGGAGCATGTCGCGGGCATCGCGGCACTCACCCGGGCGATGGGCGCCGGGTACCTGGTGGTCATCCCGTCGTTCTGGCGGGACGACAAGACGGGTGAAGCGCTGGAGGACCGCACACTCACGGCCGCGCAGTGGCGTGACCTCGCCACCCAGACGGAACGCCTGGCCCGCGAGGTGGGCGACCGCTACGGACTGCGGATCGTGGTGCACCCGCACGCCGATACGCACATCGACAGCGAGGAGAACGTCAACCGCTTCCTCGACGCCACCGACCCCGGCCTGGTCTCCCTCTGCCTCGACACCGGCCACTACGCGTACTGCGGCGGGGACAGCGTCAAGCTGATCCGGACCTACGGCGAACGGATCGGCTATCTGCACCTCAAGCAGGTCGACCCGGCGGTCCTGGCCGATGTCGTGGCGAACGAGGTGCCGTTCGGCCCGGCCGTGGCACGTGGCGTGATGTGCGAGCCGCCCGGTGGGGTGCCCGCACTGGAGCCGGTGCTCGACGCCGCGCGTGCTCTGGGAACCGACCTGTTCGCCATCGTCGAGCAGGACATGTACCCCTGCCCGCCCGACAAGCCTCTGCCGATCGCACGCCGCACCCGCGAGTTCCTCCGCACCTGCGGGCCCGCACGGCCGTCCTCCTGAATCCCTCGGACACCTCTCGCCACAGCAGTCACTCCTCTGTCACATATGTCCGCGTTCCGCTGAGCCTGTGTCACGGACCCGCGACGCCCCCCGCCCCGCCCGGGACGGCCTCGTTCACCGGGGCAGAAACGCACGGGCGTACAGAGACACGGGCGTACAGGAACACGGGCGTACAGAGACACACGGGTGCACGGAGAGGTGTCATTCATGACGGACAGAACGCTCTGGTCGTACAAGGACATTGCGGCGCACATCCAGGTCCAGCCGGACACGATCCGTTCGTATCGCAAGCACGGGCTCCTTCCGCCTCCCGACGATGTCCGGAACGGAAAGCCCTACTGGTACGTGGACACCGTCCTCGCGTGGATCGCGTCCCGGCCCAGCAACCGGGGCCGTTGAGCCCGACCGGCCACCGGACACATGGCCGGCCGCCCGGCACCTGCCCGACTACCGGACCCAGGCCGAACCGAACGCCCGGGCACCTGCCCGACTGCCGGGCGATCAGGCTCCCTTCGCCGGCTCGATGATCGTGACGCCCGCTCCGGGCGCGGTGCCCATCGCGGCGAGGGCAGCGGGGGCCGCGCCCAGGGGGATGGTGGAGGTCACGAGCAGATCAGGCCGCAGGGTCCCGGCTCGCACCATGTCCATCATCGGCGGGTAGGCGTGAGCGGCCATGCCGTGGCTGCCGAGGATCTCCAGCTCCAGCGCGATCACCCGCGCCATGGGAACGACGGGGTCACCGGCCGCCGAGGGCAGCAGCCCGACCTGGACATGCCGGCCCTGCCGCCGAAGGCTGCGGACCGAGGCCGCGCAGGTGACGGGGGAGCCCAGCGCGTCCAGCGACAGATGCGCACCGCCGCCGGTCAGTTCGTGTACGGCCTCGTCCGCACCGGCGGGGTGCGCGGAGGCATCCACGCAAGCGGACGCGCCGAACGCCCGCGCCAGCTCCAGAGCCCGCCGCGAGACATCGACGGCGACGACCCTCGCACCGCACGCCACCGCGATCATCACGGCCGACAGCCCGACTCCGCCGCACCCGTGCACGGCGACCCACTCCCCGGGGGCCACCCGCCCCTGTCCCACCACGGCCCGGAACGCAGTGGCGAACCGGCACCCGAGTCCGGCCGCCGTGGCGGACGACAGGCCTTCGGGCACGGCGACCAGATTGACGTCCGCCTGTTCCAGCGCCACGTACTCGGCGAAGGATCCCCAGTGGGTGAAGCCCGGCTGGGTCTGCCTCTCACAGACCTGCTGAGCACCGGCCGCACAGGCGGGGCACCGGCCGCAGGCGCAGACGAAGGGCACGGTGACCCGGTCGCCTGCCCGCCAGTTGTGCACACCGGGTCCCGCTTCCTCGACCACTCCGGCCAGTTCGTGCCCGGGTACGTGCGGGAGGACGATGTCCGGGTCGTGGCCCATCCAGCCGTGCCAGTCACTCCGGCACAGCCCCGTGGCCTCGACCCGGACCACCACTCCCCCTGCCGAGGGGGTGGGGTCCGGGATGTCCCGGACCCGGGCCTCCTGCCCGAACTCCTCGAACACCACTGCCCGCATCGGCCCCGCCTCCCGTGGTCCCGGCTCGCGCCGTCCGGCTCCCTGACCCGGCGAATCTACGCCCCGGCCGTGATCTTGTCCCGCTCCCGTCCGGTCGCTCCGGACATCTCATCGGCGTCCTGGCGCCCCGGCGGGGCCGACTCCCCTTCGCTCAGCCCGAAGCGCCTGTGAAAGGCGCGCAGCGGCGCGGGGGCCCACCAGGTGACGCGGCCCATCAGCTTCATGACGGCCGGCACCAGCAGGCTGCGTATCACCATGGCGTCCATCAGCACGGCCAGCGCGATCCCGAGCCCGAGCATCTTCGTGTTGGTCACGCGCGAGGTGCCTATGGCGACCATCACGACAGCCAGGATGACGGCGGCCGCCGTGATCAGTCCGCCGGTGTGACGGAGCCCGAACGTCACCGAATGCTCGTGGTCGCCGGTTCGGTCGTACTCCTCCTTGATCCGGGAGAGCAGGAACACGCCGTAGTCCATGGACAGACCGAAGGCGACGCAGAACATCAGCACGGGCAGGCTCGTCTCTATGTCACCTGTGCTGGTGAAGGAGAGGATCCCGGACAGATTTCCGTCCTGGAAGACCCAGACCACCGCTCCGAACATGGCTGTCAGGCTGAGCGCGTTGAGCACGACCGCCTGGAGCGGTATCAGAACGCTGCCGGTCAGCAGGAAGACCAGCAACAGCGTCACGACGACGATGATCCCCACCGCCCAGGGAAGCCGGTCCGCTATGGCGTCCTTGGAGTCGACCAGGACGGCCGCCGTCCCGGTCACCGAGGTGTCGAACGGTGCGGGCTCGGCCCTCAGCTCGCGGACCAGGTCCTGGGCCCCCTGCCCGACGGACTCCCCCTCCGGCAGGACGTCGAAGTACGCCGATCCCTCTCCCGTGACGGGGCCGTCGACCCGCTGCACCCCGGGGATCGCGGCGATCCGTTCCCGGAAGTCGGCGTACTGGCCCGGGCTCGCAGCACCTGCGGCGAGCACCTCGAGTCCGCCGCCGGGGCTGCCGGGGAAGCCCTCCCGTATGTGCTCCTGAACTACGCGGGACTCGGCTGTGGCGGGCAGCTGCCGGTCGTCCGCCGTACCGAACTTCACGCCGAGGAACGGGAGCCCAAGGAGGACGAGCCCGACCGTGGTCACCACGGCGAACACAGGAGCCCTGCGCATCACCAGCACCGAGAAGCGGGCCCACCCTCTGCCCGGACCATCGGCTGCGCCCGGCCCCTCCCCCGCACCCGCTCCGGCGGCCGGCTTTCCGCGCCGACGCAGCAGGCGGCGCAGGTCGAGGGAATTGACCCGTGGGCCGAGCAGCATCAGCGCGGCCGGCAGCAGGATCAGGGCAGCGGCGGCGGCCAGCAGCACCACGGCGATGCCCGCGTAGGCGAACGAGCGCAGGAAGTACTGCGGGAAGACCATCATGGCGGCCAGCGACACCGCCACCGTGAGCGCGGAGAACAGCACTGTGCGTCCGGCCGTGCGCAGGGTCGTGCCGATCGCCGTCCGGGTGTCGGCCCCGGCGGCCAGCTCCTCACGGAAGCGGCGCACGATGAACAGGGCGTAGTCGATGGCGAGTCCGAGGCCCAGCGCAGTGGTGAGGTTCTGGGCGAAGACCGAGACATCGGTGAATTCGGTGATGCCGCGCAGGACGGCGTTGGTCCCGAGGATCGCGACGATGCCGACGCCGAGCGGCAGCAGGGCCGCGATCGCGCTGCCGAAGACCATGACCAGCAGGACCAGCGTCACGGGCAGGGCGATGAGCTCGGCCCGCAGTAGGTCCTCCTGGATGATGCTCTGCATCTCGTGCTGCACGGCGACGGGTCCGCCGACGGTGACCTCCACCGGTCCGTGCTTGCCCCGGTAGGAGGGGGCTATCCGGTCGAGGATCTCGCCGGCGGCCTTCTCGTCGCCTTCGATCCGGGCGGCGACGATCGCTTCGTGCCCGTCCGTGGAGCGCAGCGCCGGGGACTTCGTCCGCCAGTACGAGCCCACGCCCACGATGCCCGGCTCGGCCGACAGCCGCTCGGCGAGCCGGGCGCCTTCTGCGGCCACCGAGGGGTCGTCGACGGAGGCACCGCCGCTGTCGACGAGAAGGAGCAGGTTGGGCTGTGAGTCGGGGAACTCACGCTCCAGCGCCTGGGTCGCGTAGGTGGACTCGGCGTCGGGCGCCTCCCAGCCGCCACTGCCCATCCGGTCGGCCACTCCGCCGCCGGCGAACACGGCGAGCGCCGTGATCACCAGGGCGGCCAGCAATGTGAGCCGTGGCCGCGCTGTGACGAAGCGGGTCCACCCACCGACACGCTCTGCGCTGTTGACTTCGGACATGGTGCGGTGTCCCCTTCACCGGGACCCGGGGCAGCACAGGGCAGCACGGGTCGGCCATTGCCTCGTACACTGACAAACACGAGCACCCGCTCGCGTTTCCTCAGAATGCGAGCGCCTACTCGCATTTGTCAACCGCGTCTTGAAAGCTGGGGATCGACCGTGCCGGAGGCCAGAGCGGAAGAATCCGCCACACCCACGCAGAGCCACGAGCGGGAGAAGGGCGCGGGAGACGCCCCGGCGGCCGGCGAGGGCGCGGGCGGGCGGCCGCGCCGCCGTCAGGCGCGCGGCGAGGCCCGCATCGCCCAGTTGCTCGAAGCCGCGGCCGAGGTCTTCAGCGCCAGCGGATACAACGGCGCCAGCACCAACGCCATCGCCCGCGAGGCCGGCGTCTCACCCGGCACGCTGTACCAGTTCTTCCCCAACAAGGAAGCCATCGCCATCGAGCTCGGCGAACAGCTCATGCACCGCTGGCGGGAGACGTACGGCGCCGCATTCGTCGTCAGCCGCGTCGAACTGCCGCTCGACCGGATGCTGGACACGGTCCTCGACCCGCTGATCGCCTTCAACTGCGAGAACCCGGCCTTCGCCGTACTCACCCACGGATCCGAGATCCCGGGCGTCATCACCCGGGAGCACGACGTCATGCACGCGGCCATGCTCACCAGGACCGAACAACTGCTCAGCGCCTACCTGCCGGACCTCTCCCCGGACCAGGCCACCCGCACCGCCGAGATGTCCTTCACCCTCTTCAAGGCCGGACTGGACCTGATCATGTCGCACGATGGAGCCGAACGGGACGCGTACATCAGGGAGTTGAAGACCGTGATGCACCGCTACCTGGAGCCCTTGATGTGTGACGCGCCCGACGCGGCGACAGCCAGGAAGGTTGATACCCCCTAGGGGTATAGTGGTGCGTGCGGGCCGGCGCACCGGGTACCCCGGCGCCCTCTCGTGCCACATCCGCCACATACACATGTGCCTGCGAAGAGGAGAACGTCATGACCGCCGAAACCGACACGCCCCGGACCGCCGGCTCCTGCTGCTCGTCCACCGGTTCCTGCAACGACGGGGCGGCCGGCACCCCGGTGGGCGTCACCACCGTCTACGAGGTGAAGGGCATGACCTGCGGCCACTGCGAAGGGGCGGTCTCGGAGGAGATCTCCGGGATCGAGGGGGTCACCTCGGTGACGGCGGAGGCCGCAACCGGCCGCGTGACCGTCACCTCCGCGACACCCCTCACCGAGGACGCCGTTCGCTCCGCCGTCGACGAGGCAGGCTACGAGCTCGTGGGCCGCGCCTGAAACCCGCCGCACCACGACCGTCGCGCACGGCCGCAGCACAGCCCCACCGCAACGGTGCCGCCTCGCGGCCGCGCGCACGGGCCCGCCGACGGCAGGGCACGCACCACCGGCGCACCCTGCGGACCGCCCTCACCGCCCGTCCGAGGCGGGCCGGCCGCCCGGGCACGGCCCCGCTCCCGACCGGGCAGGCGACGCGAACCGGTCCGCCCGGCACCTCCCGTCGGGCCGGTTCCGTCGCCAGGGAAGCAGATACTGGTGGGGAAACGGCCCGACTGCTCGACCCAGGAGTCCGCACACATGGCCAGCACCACGGCGCCCGAGGCCCCGGCGGCGGAGACCTCCGATGCCGAGCTCACGATCGGCGGGATGACCTGCGCCTCGTGCGCGGCCCGCGTCGAGAAGAAGCTCAACCGGATGGACGGCGTCACCGCCACCGTCAACTACGCGACCGAGAAGGCCCGCGTGTCCTACGGCACCGGAACCACGCTCGACGATCTCGTCGCCACCGTCGAGAAGACCGGCTACACGGCCCGGCCCGTCGCCCGCCCCGCACCTGCACCACACCTCCGAGCGCCCGAGGACGAACCACCGCCCGCGACCGCCTCGACGGACCAGGGCGACGAAGGCGACGCCCCCCGCGACGCCGCCGGCCGAGCGGCAGGCACCTCCCGCGACGCGACTGGCGCTCTCGTCAACGCGGCCGGCACTCCCCTCGACGCGGCCGGCACCACCCGCGACGCGGCCGAGGCCCCTCGCACCACGGCCGACGACCACGCCGACGACCGTGAGGCCGACCACACGGAAGACCGTGAGGCCGACCACGCGCTCGCCGCGCTCCGGCAGCGCTTGCAGCTCTCGGCGGTGCTGGCCGTACCGGTCGTCCTGATGGCCATGGTCCCCGCCCTCCAGTTCGACAACTGGCAGTGGCTCTCGCTCACCCTCGCCTCCCCCGTCGTCATCTGGGGCGGGCTGCCCTTCCACCGAGCCGCCTGGACGAACCTGCGGCACGGCGCCGCGACGATGGACACCCTCGTGTCGATCGGCACGCTCGCGGCGTTCTGCTGGTCGTTGTGGGCCTTGTTCCTCGGGGACGCGGGCATGCCGGAGATGCGGCACGGGTTCGACGTCACCGCCTCCGGGTCCGACCCCTCCTCCACCATCTATCTGGAGGTGGCGGCAGGGGTCGTCGGTTTCATCCTGCTGGGCCGCTATCTGGAGGCACGGTCCAAGCGGAAGGCGGGCTCCGCCCTGCGCGCTCTGCTCCGTCTCGGCGCGAAGGACGTCACGGTCATCCGTCCGGAAGGAGCTTCCGAACGAGGTGACTCCGGGCGAGGAGACACCGGGCGAGAAGGCTCCGGGCGCGGGACCGGAGAAGTACGCATCCCCGTCGGCCGGCTTCTCGTCGGTGACCACTTCGTCGTGCGGCCCGGTGAGAAGATCGCCACCGACGGCACCGTCGTCGAGGGCACCTCCGCCGTGGACACCTCCATGCTGACCGGGGAGTCCCTTCCGGTGGACGCCGCGCCCGGCGACCCCGTCACCGGCGCGACCCTCAATGTGTCGGGCCGGCTGGTGGTCGAGGCCACCCGCGTCGGTGCCGACACGCAGCTGGCCCGGATGTCCCGGCTCGTCGAGGACGCCCAGAACGGCAAGGCCGCCGCCCAGCGCCTCGCGGACCGGGTCTCGGCGGTCTTCGTGCCCGTGGTGCTGCTGATCGCCCTGGTGACGCTCGTCGCCCAACTGCTCGCCACCGATGACATCACCGGCTCGTTCACCGCCGCCGTGGCCGTGCTGATCATCGCCTGCCCCTGTGCCCTGGGCCTCGCCACGCCCACGGCCCTCATGGCCGGCACCGGCCGGGGCGCCCAGCTCGGCATCCTCATCAAGGGCCCCGAAGTCCTGGAGACCGCCCGGAGGATCGACACGATCGTCCTCGACAAGACCGGCACGGTCACCACCGGCCGCATGACCCTCGGGCGCGTACACACCGCGCCGGGCACGACCGAAGCCGACGTCCTCCGCCTCGCGGGGGCCCTCGAACACGCCTCAGGCCACCCGGTGGCCCGCGCGGTGGCCGCCGGAGCCGCCGCCCGCACAGGTGGAACGCTCCCCGCCACGGCCGACTTCACCGACGTCCCCGGCCTCGGGGTACGCGGCACCGTCGAAGGGCACCAGGTGGTGGCGGGCCGGCCCCAGCTCCTCGCCGGGGCCGGGATCATCCTCCCGCCCTCCCTGGCCGACGCCCTGGCCGAGGCGGCGGGTCAGGGCCGTACCACTGTCGCCGTGGCGTGGGACGGCCTGGCCCGGGGCGTACTGGAGGTGGCCGACACGGTGAAGGAGAGCAGTGCGGAGGCCGTGGCGGAACTCCGCGTGCTGGGCATCCACCCGATCCTGCTGACCGGCGACAACCGGGCCGCGGCGGACGCCGTGGCCCGCGCGGTCGGGATCGACGAGGTCCACGCGGAGGTCCTGCCGGAGGACAAGGTCGAGGTCGTACGGCGCCTCCAGGCCGAGGGCCGGTCGGTGGCGATGGTCGGTGACGGGGTCAACGACGCCGCGGCACTCGCCGTGGCCGATCTGGGCCTGTCGATGGGAACCGGGACCGACGCGGCG
Organism: Streptomyces pratensis; assembly: GCF_016804005.1. GTDB lineage: Bacteria > Actinomycetota > Actinomycetes > Streptomycetales > Streptomycetaceae > Streptomyces > Streptomyces pratensis_A. Next base: position 6,964,848 of record NZ_CP051486.1, read on the forward strand.
ATCGAGGCGGGCGACCTCACGCTGGTTCGTGGAGATCTCAAGATGGCCCCTGCCGCTATCCGCCTGTCGAGGCGTACCCTGTCCACCATCAGAAGCAACCTCTTCTGGGCTTTCGGCTACAACGTGGCCGCACTGCCACTCGCCGCGTTCGGGCTGCTCAGCCCCATGATCGCGGGGGCGGCAATGGCGTTCTCGTCGGTCTTCGTCGTGACGAACAGCCTGAGGTTGCGCTCCTTCACATAATTTCTACAAAGAGACTTAGATCACACCGATTCGAGGGTAACCATCTGATGGGTTGGTGAGTCTAAGAGTGCGATGCCAAGGATGTCTTGGGGGACGTCCGATGGAGTGTCTTGGGGGACGCTCCTGGCAAGTGTTGGCCGGGGCACGTGCACCGGGGAGCTTTGAGCGGCCCTCCCGTACGTACCCCGGCAGCCGCACGGCAGTACCGAACTGAATACGTACCACCGCACAACAACGGGAGTTCAGGCTCCCTGCAGACGCCCGGCCGGATCCCGTGGGGGGAATCCGCTCCGGGGGATATGGGAAGCGCCCTGTCCGTCGACCCGTGGGGGGATCGGCGGCGGGGCGTTTCTCGCGTGCGCCGCAGACCTACGCGCACGACCGCCCGCCGCGGCACGCGCCAGGCGCACCGGGCGTCTTCTCGTGACTCCGCGCCGGGCACATCCGGCATCCCTGCGCGCCTCTGCCGAAAACCAGGCGCACCCGAAGCTCCTCCACGGCTCGCGCCGGGCGCCCCCGAAGCCGCTCCACCTCCCCGCCCAGACGCCCCCGAAGCCGCCTCCACCAGGCCACCCCCCGCCCCGCCCCTGGCAAACGCGTCCGGAACGCCGAAACGCCCCGGACACCGCGCTCTGTGTAATGCGAGCGCGGCACGCGGGGCGAAGGATGCCCGGCCGGAGTGGCCGGGGTGCAGCAGCGGCCCTAAGAGCTTCAGCGGCCCTCGACCGGGACGAAGTCACGCAGGACCTCGCCGGTGTAGATCTGGCGCGGGCGGCCGATGCGGGATCCCGGCTCCTTGATCATCTCGTGCCACTGGGCGATCCAGCCGGGGAGGCGGCCGAGCGCGAACAGCACGGTGAACATCTCGGTCGGGAAGCCCATGGCGCGGTAGATCAGGCCCGTGTAGAAGTCCACGTTGGGGTAGAGGTTGCGCGAGACGAAGTACTCGTCGGAGAGCGCGTGCTCCTCCAGCTTGAGCGCGATGTCGAGCAGCTCGTCGGACTTGCCGAGCGACGACAGCACGTCGTGGGCGGCAGCCTTGATGATCTTCGCGCGCGGGTCGAAGGACTTGTACACCCGGTGGCCGAAGCCCATCAGGCGGACGCCGTCCTCCTTGTTCTTCACCTTCTGGATGAAGGAGTCGACGTCGCCACCGTTGGCCTGGATGCCCTCGAGCATCTCCAGCACCGACTGGTTGGCGCCACCGTGCAGCGGGCCCCACAGGGCCGAGATGCCGGCGGAGATCGAGGCGAACATGTTCGCCTGCGAGGAGCCGACCAGACGCACGGTGGAGGTCGAACAGTTCTGCTCGTGGTCCGCGTGCAGGATGAGCAGCTTCTCGAGCGCCGAGACCACGACCGGGTCCGGCACGTACTCCTGGGCCGGGACGGAGAAGGTCATGCGCAGGAAGTTCTCGACGTAGCCGAGGTCGTTCCGCGGGTAGACGAACGGGTGACCGATCGACTTCTTGTACGCGTACGCTGCGATCGTCGGGAGCTTGGCCAGCAGCCGGATCGTCGAGAGGTGACGCTGCTCCTCGTCGAACGGGTTGTGGCTGTCCTGGTAGAAGGTGGACAGCGCGCTGACGACCGAGGACAGCATGGCCATCGGGTGGGCGTCGCGCGGGAAGCCGTCGAAGAAGCGCTTGACGTCCTCGTGCAGCAGCGTGTGCTGGGTGATCTCGTTCTTGAAGGCCGACAGCTCGTCGACCTTCGGAAGGTCACCGTTGATCAGCGTGTAGGCGACCTCGAGGAACGTCGAGCTCTCGGCGAGCTGCTCGATCGGGTATCCGCGGTACCGCAGGATGCCCTGCTCGCCGTCGAGGTAGGTGATGGCGGATTTATACGCGGCCGTGTTGCCGTATCCGCTGTCCAGCGTGACCAGGCCCGTATTGGCCCGGAGCTTCCCGATATCGAAGCCCTTGTCGCCGACGGTGCTGTCGATCACCGGGTAGGTGTACTCGTCATCGCCGTACCGCAGTACTACAGAGTTGTCGCTCTCGCTCACGTCATCCCTCACCGACGTAGTGCCTCTTCTTCGAGGTGCCCTGACTGTCTCCACCCTCCCCCATTTGGCTCAGGAGAGTGCACTCGGGGTCGTCCATTGGACCTAGTGGCGGCACTGAGTGCCGTCAACTTTCTCATCCTGCCCCCTGAGATCCGGTTCCGGAAGGGCTCAGTGATGTTTCCCACCGTTTTGATCGATCATTTTTTCGGAGAAGTCTTCGACCGTTCCGCCACGAAGCCGGAAATCCAGCGCCGTACAGCGCCTGCCTGCGGAAACAGTGCGGACAGCCTGGCCGATGGCCTTGCGCGAACCGACCAGCACCACGAGCTTCTTGGCCCTGGTCACGGCGGTGTAGAGCAGGTTCCGCTGGAGCATCATCCAGGCGCTGGTGGTCACCGGGATGACGACCGCCGGGTACTCGCTGCCCTGCGAACGGTGGATGGTCATCGCGTAGGCATGGGCGAGTTCGTCCAGTTCGTCGAAGTCGTACGCGATCTCCTCCTCCTCGTCGGTGAGGACCGTCAGCTTCTGCTCGTCCGCGTCGAGCGAGGTGACGACACCGACGGTGCCGTTGAAGACGCCGTTCTCCCCCTTGTCGTAGTTGTTCCGGATCTGGGTCACTTTGTCGCCGACCCGGAAGACCCGGCCACCGAACCGCTTCTCGGGCAGGTCGGGGCGGCCCGGGGTGATGGCCTGCTGGAGCAGCCCGTTGAGATGGCCGGCGCCCGCGGGGCCACGGTGCATCGGGGCGAGAACCTGCACGTCACGGCGGGGGTTCAGGCCGAACTTGGCGGGGATGCGCCGGGCCGCGACATCCACGGCGAGCACTCCGGCGTCCTCCGTCTCGTCCTCCACGAAGAGGAAGAAGTCGTCCAGGCCCTGGGTCAGCGGTGGCACTCCGGAGTTGATGCGGTGGGCGTTGGTGACGACACCGGACTTCTGGGCCTGCCGGAAGATGGTGGTCAGCCGGACCGCCGGGACCGGGCCGCCGTCGGCGAGCAGATCCCTCAGCACCTCCCCGGCGCCGACCGAGGGCAGCTGGTCCACATCCCCGACGAGGAGGAGGTGGGCACCGGGTGCCACCGCCTTGACCAGCTTGTTGGCCAGCAGCAGATCGAGCATCGACGCCTCGTCCACGACGACCAGATCGGCGTCCAGGGGCCGGTCCCGGTCGTACGCCGCGTCCCCGCCGGGCTTCAGCTCCAGCAGCCGGTGCACGGTGGACGCCTCGGCTCCGGTCAGCTCGGAGAGCCGCTTCGCGGCCCGTCCGGTCGGGGCGGCCAGCACGACCTTCGCGCTCCTGGCGCGGGCCAGCTCGACCACGGAACGGACGGTGAACGACTTGCCGCAGCCGGGACCACCGGTGAGGACGGCGACCTTCCTGCTGAGCGCGAGGCGGACGGCCGCCTCCTGCTCGGGGGCCAGGCTGGCCCCCGTACGCTGCGCGAGCCAGGCCAGCGCCTTGTCCCAGTCGACGTCCTGGAAGGCCGGCATCCGGTCCTCCGGCGTGCGCAGCAGGCGCTGGACCTGGGCGGCCAGGGAGATCTCGGCGCGGTGGAAGGGGACCAGGTACACGGCGGTGACCGGCTGTCCGTCCTCGGGGCCTGGCACCTTCTCCCGTACGACGCCCTCGGGGTCAGCGGCGAGCTCGGCCAGGCAGTCGATGACGAGTCCGGTGTCGACCTGGAGCAGCTTCACCCCGTCGGCGATCAGCCTCTCCTCGGGGAGGAAGCAGTGCCCCTGGTCCGTGGACTGCGACAGGGCGTACTGGAGTCCGGCCTTGACCCGCTCGGGGCTGTCGTGCGGAATGCCGACGGCCTGGGCGATGCGGTCGGCGGTGAGGAAACCGATGCCCCAGACGTCGGCGGCCAGCCGGTATGGCTGGTTCTTCACGACGGAGATCGACGCGTCCTCGTACTTCTTGTAGATGCGGACGGCGATGGAGGTGGAGACGCCGACGGTCTGGAGGAAGACCATGACCTCCTTGATCGCCTTCTGCTCCTCCCAGGCCGCGGCGATCATCTTCGTCCGCTTCGGACCGAGTCCGGGCACCTCCACGAGCCGCTTCGGCTGCTGCTCGATGATGTCCAGCGTGTCGACACCGAAGTGGGTGGTGATGCGGTCGGCCATGACCGGCCCGATGCCCTTGATCAGGCCGGAGCCGAGATAGCGGCGGATGCCCTGGATGGTGGCCGGGAGGATTGTCGTGTAGTTGTCGACCTGGAACTGTTTCCCGAACTGCGGGTGCGAGGCCCAACGGCCCTCCATCCGCAGGGACTCGCCGGGCTGGGCGCCGAGCAGCGAGCCGACGACGGTGAGCAGATCACTGCTCCCCCGCCCGGTGTCGACGCGGGCGACGGTGTAGCCGTTCTCCTCGTTGGCGTAGGTGATCCGCTCCAGGACGCCTTCGAGCACGGCGGAGTTGGACATGGTGCCGACCGTACCGGGCGGGTCCGACAGCGGGGCCCACCGGCCCGGAGCCGGTCGGCCGGAGCCCGTCCGCCGGGCGCGGACCGGCGGTCGCCGGGCGCGCGTGAACCCGCCCCGTACGGGGCGGGAGACGTACGACCGGGCCGATAAGCGCTGGTCCGGAACACGCCCGGCGGCCGATGATGTGCTCATGGCTCTGACCGACACCCTGCGGCGCGTGGACGCCGACCTCGCCGCCGGGCGCATACCCATGGCCCGCATGCGCCTTCGCGGGCTGGTGACCGCCTACCCCACGAGTCGGGAGGTGCGCCGGCGCCTGGGGGAGATCTACCGCCTCTACGGCGAACCGGAGCAGGCCGGCCGGTGGATGTACCTGGAGGAGGACCGCGACCCGGCCGAGACCGCCGCCTTCGAGCAGCGCTACCACCTGCCCGCCCCGCGCATGAAGGCCGTGGCCTGGCGCGGACCGGAGTCCCTGGCCGGATCCGCCTTCGCCGAGGCGCAGTTGGCCACGCTCCGCGCAGCGTGCTCGGAGGCGGTGGGCCGCCCGGTCGACTGGGACACGGTCACCGGCGAGGAGCAGCCTGAGAGGGGCGCCGTCCTCCGTGTCGCAGGGTGCACGGGAGCTTTCCTGCTGGTCGCCGCCTTCCTGGCGATCTGGGTGAACGGGCTGGTCGACCTCTTCGACTGATCTCGCGGTCCGGAATCAGGCCTCGAGCACATGAGCCACGGCCAGGGCGATGCGGCCGATCCACTTGATCGCGTCCGTGACGTCGTGCTCGTCGATGGGGCGCCGCTGCTCCAGGTCCCCGTCCACTAGATCGGCGTCATGGGCGATCTGGTTGCGCCGGTCCGTGATGGTCACGTACTGGGCCTTCAGCTGTCCGGATCGAGGCTGTTCACGTCCGGCCGTGCACCTCGGTACTCAGCGACCTGGAGAACCTCCCGCAGTGACTCGCTGAGCCGGCTGGCGAGGAAGTGCAGCTCCACTCCGGTGACCCTCTTGTCCGCCAGCAGATCGGTCGCGTGGTCGAGCAGGTCACAGGCCATGTCCAGCCGGATGCCTTCGATGCTCGCGGCCATCCGCGACACGGGGCCGGTGCCATCCCCCAGGACATAGCTGGGCTTCCCGTCCAGCCCCGTCCCGGGCAGCAACCTGAACGTGTGGTTCTCGTGCCGCTTCCCGTTCACGCCGCGACCTCTGCTCCGCGAGCGGACAGGGGCAGCCCGACGTCCAGGCCCTGCACGGCGTGCCACACGGTGCGCTGCCCGCGCCAGGCCTCCGCCACCTGCCGCTCGTGGGCGGCGAGGTAGGGCCGCACCAGCGGGCTGTCCTCCCCGCGCAGTGGACGTTGCCCGGTACGGCGGGTGGTGGGGCCGACCACCGCGATGACGGGTTCCGGAGGAGCGGGGTCGGGTGTCCTGCACAGCCGCCGCAACAGCGACTCCGCGAAGCGGCGGACGAGTTCTTTCATGACGGCGTGCTCTCCCTCTGACTGCTTACCCACGAACGGATGCGTTCCGTAGCGAACTCATCACAGGGTGGGGCTGCGCGTGGCTACGCCGCAGGGGTTCGGGCTTGACAGCCCGCTTGTCAGGAAAGGGGCTGAGGCAGGTGGCGGAGCAGCGGAAACCTCGCACGCAGAGGGAGAAGTACGGCGAGGAGCTCAGGCTGCGGCGGGTGGCGGCCGGACTCACGCAGGAGGCCCTGGGCGGCCAAGTCGTTTGCTCACCGACGCTGATCAGCCATTACGAGGCGGGGCGACGGCTGCCGAAGCCGGATGACGCGCAGCGGATCGACATGGCGCTGGAGTCTGACGGCTTCTTTGTCAGGTGGCTGGAGGATCTGGATTCCAAGTACGCCGACTACTTCGCCGCAGTGGTGGAGCTGGAGCGGGAAGCTTCAGAGATCCGGCAGTACGGGGCCCAGCTCGTCCCCGGGTTGCTTCAGACCAGCGCCTACGCTCGCGCCGTGTTCCAGTCAGCACGAACGAATTTCGCTGAGGAGGACCTTGACGCAGCCGTGGCAATCCGTCTGGAGCGAAGCGAGCTACTCCGGAAGCCCCTCGGTCCGGTCGCGTGGACACTGCTCGACGAGTCAGTGCTCAGACGACGCGTCGGCGGTCCTCAGGTGATGGCCCAACAACTGCACTCGATCGCGGACATGGCTGAACGCGGGCGCCTCCGCCTGCATGTGCTGACCTTTGATGCCGGTGCGCACGCGCTGCTCGAAGGAATGCTCTACCTGCTCAACTTCAAGGAGGCGGCCCCAGTTGCCTACGTGGAGGGTCTGTACACGGGAAACCTGCTCGACGATCCGGCACTGGTTGAGGCCTGTCACACGGACTACGCTCTCGCTCTGGGTGATGCGGCCTCGCATCTGGACTCAGTGGCACTGGTCAGGGCCATAGCGGAGGAACACGAGCATGCACAGCGCTGAGCACAGCTTCACCGGCTGGTACAAGTCAAGCTTCAGCGGTGCCAATCAAGGTGAGTGCCTGGAAGTCGCCGTCGGCCACCCCGACGTCCCCGTGCGCGACAGCAAGACCCCGCACGGGCCCGTCATCGCCTTCTCCGCTCCCCACTGGACAACGTTCGTCGCCGCTGTCGTGGACGGCCGGTTCGACGCCTGAGTCCCACCGGAGCTCGGGTCCCGAAGCTCGGGCTTCGAGGGCCGGAACGAGGCGGATCACTCTTTCGTGCGTACGGGGACGGGCGCGGGCCCGACGCTTGAGCTTCGGGATTCGGGGTCCGGGACACGGGCTCCGAGGTTCGAGCGGTGCTTGTTTCCGGGAGGGAGAAGAAGGGGTTGGGAAAACCTCCCCACCCTCCCGAACCCGTCACGGCCAGCAAGTATGACTAATCGTGACCAACTTGCAGCGTGGCGTCACGGCCGCTTACGGTGCCCACAACGAATCGACCCCGACGCGGTGTTGCCACACCGGCCGGGGCCTCACCCCAAGATCGAACGGACCCGATCTCGTGGCTACCGAGAACCTTAGTCCCGCCCTGCCCGCGCCCGCAGCCTCGCGCCCGTACGCCAAGGCTCACGCGGGCTACGGCAAGCGCACCACACCCGAACAACAGCCGCCCCGAGCCACTGACTTCGCGCTGCTGCCCGAGCGGGAGCGGTACGTCGCCGGTTACGTGGACCGGCTGCCCGAGGGGGGCGCCATGGACGTCAAGTCGCTGGCCAGGTCGTTGCCCCTGTACGGACAGATGGCCGTCGGCAGCGCACTGCGCGCCCTGGGCGTGGCCGGTCATCTGCGGCGCGTACGGTGCCAGGTCGTGGGCGAGGGCGGCCAGAGCCGGTGGGTCACCCGTACCTTCTGGTCCCGCACCGCGCACGACAGCGAGTGGTGGGACACCTTCACCCGCACCGGTACCGTCGGCCGGCAATCCGCCCCGGCGGCCCGCCCGGACGAAGGCGAGCCGGTAGAGCCGCCGCAGCCCTCCCCCACGTCGCCTCCGGCTTTCGTACCCGAGCAGCGGACAGCCTCCACGAAGAGCCAGGCCGCTCACTCGCCTGCCTATCTCGCCCTCGCCCGACTCGGCCGCACCGATCCCCGGCTGGCCCTGTCCGCCGCCGACTGCGCAGTGCTCGAAGGACTGGCCGCCGCATGGCTGGACCGGGGCGTGAACACGGACTACCTCTCCCAGGCCCTCACCGCCGGTCTTCCCACCCAGGTCGGCTCACCCGTCGGCTTCGTACGCCGTCGGCTCATCGACAAGATCCCGCCGCCCCTCCCTGCTGCGACTTCGACGGCCACCCACGAGGCACGCGTTCACCGCGTCATGATGGAGTGCACCGAATGCGGTGTGCCCGGACCGCCGGAAGCACTCCCCGACGGCCTCTGCCGCCCCTGCCGCACGTCCACGCCGAACGCGGACGCAGCCCCCTCAGACGCCACCGCCGAAGCGCCCGCAGACCGCGACATCAACGCAACGGTCGCCAACCTCCGCAGCCTGATGAGAACTCCCTGACCGAAACCGGCCGCCACCCCGGGCCAGCCTCGGGCAGCCGGTAACAGGTGTCACCGTTCAGGTATGGCAACCGAGCGCTCTTCGATCAGCATGCCCGCCGACATTCGTGACCGGATCAGAGAACACGCCGCAGACGCCGGACTCGACGTGTCCACTTTCCTGACCATTGCCGCCCAGGCACAAATGGACCAGCAAGATCGCGTCAGGGAGATCTTCATGTCCTACGAGGAAGCCCGCGCGGAAGCCGAGAAGCAGGCAGGTTCCGGCACATGGGCAGGGGACGAGATCGAGCTGAGCAGGCAGGAGCAGGCGGAGGTGGACGCGATTCTCGGCCGTCCGTAACAAGGCGAGGCCTCAGCGTGAACGTGGTCGTCTACGGCACAGGCACGCTGCTGGCCCTGGTGGACCAGGACCCGTGTGCACGCCCCCTGGTGTCAGTGGCGGCGTCTACCTTCGGCGCATGACACAGGTGGACACCGCAGCGTTCGATCACGAGTGGGCTCGCTTCGAGTCATGGCTTTCGGTGCACTCGCCCGCCGATCGAGCGGCCTTGAGGGGGCCGGCTGACCCCGAGGCGATAGCCGGGCTGGAATCGCGGCTGGGCTTCGCCCTGCACCCGGAGCTGCGGCGGCTTCTCGAACTGCACGACGGCGCGGCCCAGCCTGTCGCCGAACCAGGCTCCTTCCCTCTGCCCGCCGGGACGTTCCTGCCGTTGGGGCACCGTCTCAGCGGCCTGGACGACATCGCGATGATGCACGAGATACTCGTGGATGTCGGCGTGGACAACATCGAGGCCGACCTGTGGGAGGACGAGGCGCTGGCAGTGAATCTGCACCTGTGCGTGCCGATCGCCCTGCCGAACGACGGAGGCGTCGCCTTCGTCGATCACCGCCCTGGGCCTTCGTACGGCCATGTGTACGAGATGGGCATCGGGTCGGGGGACCTCGACGGCACGCTCTGGGCGACCGGTCCGGCAGAGCTCTTCGGGGTCCTGGCCGATTCCCTGGAGACGGGCTCGCCCTTCCTCTGCTACCGGCCGTCGACCTACGAACACGAATCGGGCCACCACTGCGTCCAGTGGGAGATCGAGGCCTGACAGCCCCTGCGGGCCCACGCCCGCGAAGTGGCCGAGAAACATGCCCGGGCGGCACCCGGGAAGGGGTCTCAGCGGCTCTCCGGCGGGGCGTGGGCGGCGGAACGGGCCCCACCCGAGGGTGCCTGGCCGAGTGCTTCCCGGACGCTGCGGAGCGGGCCCGGCAGCGACTCCCCAAACCGCCCCTGAACTGCTGAAATGCCCTTCTGGACAGTAGAGTTGGGGCCTCGGGAAGGGGGCTCCGGATGGACCGGAACGTACGCTCGGTGGACGACGTACTGAAGCTCATGGACAGCCTGTTCGCGCCGGGCGCCGACCGGTGGACCGACGACGCGAGCGGCTGGTGGGACGGGTTCTACGAGGACCGCTCGAAGCCCGTGCCCTTCTTCGTGGACAAGCCGGACGAGAGCCTCGTCTCCGCGCTCGACCGGGGTCTCATCACCCCCGGCCGTGCACTCGATCTCGGCTGCGGACCCGGACGCAACGCGCTGTTCCTCGCCTCGCGGGGCTTCGAGGTGGACGCCGTCGATCTGTCGCCCGGGGCCATCACCTGGGCGAAGGAGCGGGCCGCCGATGCCGGGGCGGATATCCGCTTCCACTGCGGCGACGCCTTCGCCGAGGACGCGCCCGCCGGACCGTACGACCTGATCCACGACTCGGGCTGCTTCCACCACCTGCCGCCCCACCGGCGCGTCAGCTATCTGCAACTCGTGGAGCGCGTCCTCGCCCCCGGCGGCCACCTCACGCTCAGTTGCTTCGCCTCAGGGGCGATGGGCTCCGAACAGCCGGACGCCGAGCTCTACGGCGGCGCGGGGCTTCAGGGAGGCCTCGCCTACACACCTGAATCGCTGCGCTGGATTTTCTCCGGGATGGAAGAGATCGAGCTGCGCCGGATGCGGGACGAGCCGGCCGATTCCCCGCACTTCGGGGAGGACTTCCTCTGGACCGCGCTGTTCAGGAAACCGGACGGCTCCGGTCCCCTCACGCGATGACGGCCATGGCCTCGATCTCGACCAGGTGCTCGGGAACGGACATCACACCGACACCCGCCGGCGCGGAGGCGACATCGACGTGACACGGCTCGACCTGGGCCGTCAGGTCTCCTTCGCCGACCGTGACGACGTCGGCGGCCACCTGACTCCGCGCAGCGCGGCACCGGGTGGACGCCCGACCCGCGCGGTCACCGCCCCGGCACCTCAGCACCGAGCGACCCGCTCACCACCGCCGCACGACGAGCCCGGCCAGGCCGCAAGCAGTCGGACCGGCCCGGTTGGGCTCACCCCAACACACCCGTGCAGCGGCGTGGTTGGGGAGCCATGCGGGCGCGTGAGGTCGCCGGAGGGGCGCTGGGAGTGACCCTTGGGGCAGTGGTGCCGCTGGCTGCCGCGCTGGCCGGGAACGCGGCCACCGAGGCGGAACGCTGGCCCGGCCGGCTGGACGTCCTGCGGCGCCACCCGTGGGTGTCACTCGCCGTCGTGCTGATGCTGACGGGGCGCTGCTGGCCGTCGAACGCAGGCAGGCGGCGGGCTCCGGGTTTCGGGCGCTCGTGGCGTCGGATGGTCCGGGCGGTCGCCCCGGCGTGGTCCACGTCCCCGGGCGGTCACCCCGGGGTGGCCCGCATCCCCGGGCGGTCGCCCCGGGGTGGCCCGCATCCCCGGGCGGTCGCTTCGGCGTGGCCCGCGTCCCCGGGCGGTCGCTTCGGCGTGGCCCGCGTCCCCGGGCGGTCGCCCCTGCGTGGCCCGCGTCCCCGGGCGGTCGCTTCGGCGTGGTCCACGTCCCCCGGGCCGGACACGTCGGAGCCCCCCGGTGACGGCGCATTCCGGGGGGCTCCGCCTCGCGGGCCGAAGCCCGGTGGGTCACACCGTGAGCTTCACGGCCTCGAACCAGCCCTTGTTGTCGGTGGTGCCGACGAACATGTACTCGGGCCGGCTGCTCTTGCAGTACTGGCTGCCCCAGCCGCCGTTGCCCATTTTGGCCGTGTGGCAGACGCCGCCCTTACCGACGTTCATGGCGAAGCCCGTCAGGAACGGCGCGCCCGGCTTGGAGCTGCCTATGTAGTTGTTCTTGCCGTCCGCGACGACGGCCGTCCAGCTCGGGGCCCACTTGGCGTAACCGTTCGTCGAACCCTGATCGTGGAGAAGGGCGTTGGCGGAGGACCCGCCGACGTTCCACACCGCGATGTTGAGTGCGGTGATCCGCTTGCCCTGGCCTGCCGTCCCGGCCATCGTCCCGTCGCACACCGGTGCCTGCCAGCCGCTCCCGGCCACGAAGGCCCGGTAGCAGATGTGCCGTCCCCCGGGGTCGGCCTTGGCGAGGCTGCTCAACGCGCTGGCAGCCGTGTTCGGGGGCGCCTTCGCGGTCACCGTGGCCGTGGGTTTGGGCTCGGGCTTGACCGGCGGCGGCACGACCGCAGGCTTGACGGCCGGCAACTCGGAGGGCTTCTCCGCCTGCTTCTCCTTCTTCTTCTCCTTCTCCTTGCTCGGAGTCACGGAGGGGCTCGGCGACTTGCTGGTGTAGGTCTCCGGTTGCGCGGAGCGTTCGGTGTCCAGGACCGTGCCTGCCGCGTTCTGCGTACGGTCCTTCTCGGGCTTGCGTTCGTCGTCACCGCCCGCCAGGAGGAACGGCACGGAGATCAGGATCGCGCCGACGATCGCCGCCGCGGCCAGCATCGGCTTCTTCGGCCGGCTGCCGGGCGGTTCGCCGTCCGCGCGCGTACCCGCGCCCGCGCCGCCGCTGCCCGCCGCCGCGACGACGGCGGCGTCCGGGGACCCGCCTACGGTGCCGGTGGCCGCGCGCGCCGCGGCCGGGTCCGAGACGGACGCCGATGAGGCCGAAACCACCGTGGTGGTGTCACCGGAGTTGACCGATGCCGGCCCGGGTGCCTCCTCTGCCGACGGCTCCGGGACGCCGATGCCCCGCGCGGCACCGGCGCCGGAAGCAGTAGCGGCGGCACCCGCTCGCTCCGCGGTCCGCGCCGAGGCGTCCGCACCGTCGGGAGCCTCGCTCCCGGCGCCCCCGCTCTCACTCGTCGGGCCCTGCGCGCCGGTGTCCGGACCAGCCGCCGTGGACGACGTGTCCTTGCGCCCGCGCAGGCCGCCCGGCGTCAGGGCGTCGCCGGGGTCCCCCGCCGTTCCCTGCATCGGCACCGCCCGACGGACCGACACCGGCGAACTCCCCGACGCACCGGAGGCGCCGGAGGACGTGTCCGAATCCGGCGGTATGTGACTGGAAGGATCATGCTCACGTGCCATGCAATTTCCTTACTCATATCTGGGTCCGGCGTCCGTGTCGCGCTCCGCACCCACGTACGACCGGACCTCACCCGCCCCGGCCGTCAGATGGGCCAAGTCCTGGGAGCAACAGCCGTATTGGCGGGGCGTGAGGGGTGACATGCCTGAACGGTTCGGGCCCGGGACGACGGTACAGGAACTCCGTTGACCATGGTCGGCCGACGGAGCCCCGCAACCGACGGGGTGCGCTGTTCGGGCAGCCGGACAGAGCCGGCCCCTCAGTCGATGACCGCCGTCACCTCGATCTCGACCAGGTGCTCGGGAACGTCCAGTGCGGCGACGCCCAGCAACGTGGCAGGCGGTGCCGGGGTGGTCCCCAGCCGGGCGGAAGCGCGGGAGATCCCCTCCAGGAGCAAGGGCATCTTGTCCGGGGTCCAGTCGACGACATGGACGTTCAGCTTCGCCACGTCGCCGAAGGAGGCGCCGACACCCGCCAGCGCGGTGGCGACATTGACGTAACACTGCTCGACCTGGGCCGCCAGGTCGCCCTCGCCGACCGTGACGCCGTCGGCGTCCCAGGAGACCTGTCCGGCGACGAAGACCAACTTCGATCCGGTCGCGACCGACACCTGCCGGTAGACGTCAATCTCCGGCAGTCCTGCGGGGTTCGCCAGGGTGATGGCCATGCTGTCCGCCTCCTCGCCGCGCGGCCCCGACGGGCCGACACGTGGTCTCTTGTGGTTACTCAGGAACCATAGGAGAGTGAGCGCTGACGTGGAAGAACGCACTTTTCGGTGACAGGGGAACCTGATGGTGACCAAGCAGTTCAACGGCTCCCCCGAGGAGCAGGCCGACCTGAGACGCGCGGATTCGCTGGCGCGGGAGATCTTCTCGGACGTCGCCAACAAGTGGGCGCTCCTGATCATCGAGGCCCTGGGGGACGGCACCCTCCGCTTCAGTGAGCTGCGCAGCGCTGTCGAAGGGATCAGCCACAAGATGCTCACCCAGAACCTGCGCATGCTGGAGCGCAACGGCCTCGTCGGGCGGACCGTGTACCCGACGGTCCCGCCGAAGGTCGAATACACGCTCACCGAGCCGGGGCAGGGGCTGCGGAAGACCGTCGACGTGATGTGCGAGTGGACCCACCGGAACCTCGGTCACATCGAGTCGGCCCGGAGCGGCTTCGACGGCGGCTGACATCACGGACGAGGTCGCCGACCCATGACGGGAACGGTCCGCCCCGGAAGCCGGAAGCCGCCACCGGCCACCGGCCATTCAGTGGAACGTCAGACCCACGTGCTCGCGGAGCGCTTCCGCCTGCTCGGGTGTGGTGAGGACCATGATGCTGTCGTAGCCGGCGCCCGGCTCGCGTGCGAAGCCGACGTTGCGCCATGAGCGGGGGTCGTCGTCATGGGCGGTTTCGGCGATGGCCCGGCAGGCCGCCTCGTGGTCGTAGTAGTCCTCCGCGAAGTGCTCGGCCGGGATGGACACCGGCACCCCGTCCCTCTTGAACTCGACGGCGTCGAAACGGCCGCCGTCGAAGCCGCCCTCACCCTCGACGATCCGGACGTCGGAGACGGTGACCCTGCCGCCGGCGACCTCTGCGGCGGCAGCCAGCAGGCCGGCGTAACCGTCGTGGATGGAGTCGATGTCGTCGGCGTGGACCGAGACCGCCACACCGAAGCATTCCAGGGCACTGGCCGCCGCGTACTGGTTCATCTCGTCGTCCGCATAGGTGGCAGCGTCTTCGAGAACTCTGCGCGTCTTCTCCTCGGCCACCATGCCCGTCTCCCGAAGGAGCGCCCCGATGCGTCTGTACGTCGTCCAGGAATCCTCTCGCATCCCGCAGATCCTGCCAGACGGCGGCCGAGCGGCCGAGCGACCGGGCGGCCGGGCGGGCCGCGAACTGCGGAGCGTCGTCCGCGCGGGGCCTCGACGAGGGTTCGCGCGGGTGGCCGACGGCGAGCACCACCACCCTCCGCGCCGCGCAAGTCCGTGGGGCAACAAGGTCGTTCCCGGAACCAGGAGGGCTCGTACGTCCCCGGAATGCGGAATGGGGCCCGGCCAACAGGCCGGACCCCCCTCGCTTTCCCCCTCCGTCGGGCTTCCCGATCCCCCCGGACCCCTCCCCGGAAGTCCCGACGCTGAGTACGACCGGGGAAGGTACGCAAAGGTTGCACGCCTTTGCTATCTCTTTACCCTTTGCCCGTCCGAGCAGCTCTCAGCAGGCATGTTCCAGGTACCGGGCGGCGACTTCACCGATCACTTCGGCACCGTCACGGGCCCAGAGGCCCTCGTTGAAGATCTCGACCTCGATCGGCCCGTCGAAGCCCGTCGCCTCGACCTGGCGGCGCATCGCGCGGAAGTCCACGCAGCCGTCGCCCAGTTGACCGCGCCCCACCAGAACCCCCGCCGGGAGCGGGGTGATCCAGTCGGCCAGCTGGAAGGAGTGGATGCGTCCGCCCGCTCCCGCCCTGGCGATCTGCGCGGCGACCTGGTCGTCCCACCAGATGTGGTACGAGTCGACGACCACCCCGACCTGCTCGGCAGGGAAGCGTTCGGCGAGGTCCAGGGCCTGGGAGAGGGTGGAGACCACACAGCGGTCCGATGCGAACATCGGGTGCAGCGGCTCGATGGCGAGGCGGATGCCCCGCTCGTACGCGTACGGCGCCAGCTCGGCCAGGGCGTCGGCGATCCGCTCACGCGCCGCGTGCAGGTCCTTCTCCCCGTCGGGGAGCCCGCCCGAGACCAGGACCAGCGTGTCCGTGCCGACGCCCGCCGCCTCGTCGACCGCCGCACGGTTGTCGTCCAGGGCGCGGGCGCGTTCGCCCGGGTCGGTCGCGGTGAGGAAACCACCACGGCAGAGGCTGGTCACCGTGAGGCCGGCGTCCTTCATCAGCTGCCCCGCGCGCTCGACGCCGTACCCCTGCACCGGAGCGCGCCACAGGCCGACCTGGCCGATGCCGGCCTTCGCGCAGCCTTCGACGAGCTCCGGCAGGGACAGCTGCCGGACCGTCTCCTGGTTGATGGACAGGCGGGTCAGTTCGGTGCTCATCGGTTTCCTCCGTGCACGGTCAGCAGCGCGCGCATGCGTGCCTCGGCCAGCTCGGGGTCCGGGAACAGGCCCAGCCCGTCGGCCAGTTCGTACGCCTTCGCCAGATGCGGCAGCGAGCGCGCGGACTGCAGGCCTCCGACCATCGTGAAGTGCTCCTGGTGGCCCGCCAGCCAGGCGAGGAACACGACGCCCGTCTTGTAGAAACGGGTGGGGGCCTTGAAGAGATGGCGTGACAGCTCGACCGTGGGGTCGAGGAGAGCGCGGAAGCCCTCGACGTCCCCGGTGTCCAGGACGCGCACCGCGTGGGCGGCGAGCGGACCGAGCGGGTCGAAGATGCCGAGCAGGGCGTGGCTGAAGCCCCGGTCGTCTCCGGCGATCAGCTCGGGGTAGTTGAAGTCGTCACCTGTGTAGCAGCGCACCCCGCTGGGCAGACGGCGCCGGACGTCGATCTCGCGCTCGGCGTCCAGGAGCGAGATCTTGATGCCGTCGACCTTGTCCGGGTGCTCCGAGATGACCTTCAGGAAGGTGTCCGTGGCGGCGTCGAGGTCGGAACTGCCCCAGTAGCCCTCCAGCGCCGGGTCGAACATGGGGCCGAGCCAGTGCAGGACGACCGGTTCCGTGGCCTGGCGCAGGAGGTGGGCGTACGTCTCCAGGTAGTCCTCGGGGCCGTTCGCCGCGGCGGCCAGCGCGCGGGAGGCCATCAGGATGGCCTGTGCGCCGCTCCCCTCGACCAGCGCGAGCTGCTCCTCGTACGCGGCGCGCACCTCGGGCAGGGTGGCGGGGCCGGTGAGCTGGTCGGTGCCCACACCGCAGGCGATCCTGCCGCCCACGGACTTCGCCTCGGCTGCCGAGCGGCGGATCAGCTCCGCCGCTCCCGCCCAGTCCAGGCCCATGCCGCGCTGAGCGGTGTCCATGGCCTCGGCGACGCCCAGGCCGTGCGACCAGAGGTGGCGGCGGAAGGCGAGGGTGGCGTCCCAGTCGACGGCGACGGGGTCGTCGGGGCTGATGTCGGCGTACGGGTCGGCGACGACGTGCGCGGCGGAGAAGACCGTGCGGGAGGCGAGCGGCGCCCCGGACGGTGCCAGGTCGAGCGGTGTGGTGCGGGGTTCGTACGGGCCGTGCGGCAGCTGGATGGTCACAGGCTCAGCTCCGGTACGTCGAAGCGGCGGCCCTCGGCGGAGGACTTGAGGCCGAGCTCGGCGAGCTGGACGCCCCGGGCGCCGGCCATCAGGTCCCAGGTGTAGGGCTCGTCGAGGACGATGTGGCGCAGGAAGAGCTCCCACTGGGCCTTGAAGCCGTTGTCGAACTCGGCGTTGTCGGGGACTTCCTGCCACTGGTCGCGGAACGGCTCGGTGACGGGGAGGTCGGGGTTCCAGACCGGCTTGGGGGTGGCCGAGCGGTGCTGGACACGGCAGTTGCGGAGGCCCGCGACGGCGGAGCCGTGGGTGCCGTCGACCTGGAACTCGACGAGCTCGTCGCGGTTGACGCGGACGGCCCAGGAGGAGTTGATCTGGGCGACGGCGCCGCCCGCCAGCTGGAAGGTGCCGTACGCGGCGTCGTCGGCTGTGGCGGCGTAGGGCTTGCCCTGCTCGTCCCAGCGCTGCGGGATGTGCGTCTGCACGTGTGCCGAGACGCTGGTGACCTGACCGAACAGCTCGTGCAGGACGTACTCCCAGTGCGGGAACATGTCGACGACGATGCCGCCGCCGTCCTCCGCGCGGTAGTTCCAGGAGGGACGCTGGGCGTCCTGCCAGTCGCCTTCGAAGACCCAGTAGCCGAACTCGCCGCGCACGGAGAGGATCTCACCGAAGAAGCCGCCGTCGATGAGCCGCTTCAGCTTGAGCAGGCCGGGGAGGAAGATCTTGTCCTGGACGACGCCGTGCTTGATACCGGCGTCACGGGCGAGGCGGGCCAGGTCGAGCGCGCCCTCGACGTCGGTGGCGGTGGGCTTCTCGGTGTAGATGTGCTTGCCCGCGGCGATCGCCTTCTTGATCGCCTCGACGCGGGCCGAGGTGACCTGCGCGTCGAAGTAGATGTCGATCGACTCGTCGGCGAGCACCGCGTCCAGGTCGGTCGACCACTCGGTCAGGCCGTGCTGCTCGGCGAGTGCCTCCAGGGCGTGGGCGCGGCGGCCGACGAGCACGGGTTCCGGCCACAGCACGTCGCCGTTGCCGAGGTCGAGGCCGCCCTGCTCGCGGATCGCGAGGATCGAGCGCACCAGGTGCTGCCGGTATCCCATGCGTCCCGTGACGCCGTTCATGGCGATGCGCACTGTCCTGCGTGTCACGAAAGTTCCCTCCATACAGCCGTAGCAAGCGCTTTCTATGCGGTATGACGCTAGCCTGCCGACAGCGGCCCGGACAAGGGGGGCCGCTCCACAACTCCTCGGAGGAGAGCGATGACAGTCACCCTGGCGGACGTGGCGGCCCGCGCCCGGGTGTCCCCGGCCACCGTGTCCCGTGTCCTGAACGGCAACTACCCGGTGGCGTCGTCCACGCGGGAGCGGGTCCTGCGCGCGGTGGACGAACTGGACTACGTACTGAACGGCCCGGCCAGCTCTCTCGCCGCCGCCACGTCCGATCTGGTCGGGATCCTGGTCAACGACATCGCCGACCCGTTCTTCGGCATCATGGCCGGGGCCGCGCAGAGCGAGATCGGCGGGCCGGGCGACGGTTCCGGTCGCGCGGGCGGCGAGAAGCTCGCCGTCGTCTGCAACACGGGCGGCTCCCCCGAGCGCGAACTCACCTACCTCACCCTGTTGCAGCGCCAGCGCGCCGCGGCCGTCGTCCTCACCGGCGGCGCACTGGAGGACCCGGCCCACCAGGCCGCGATGTCCGTGAAGCTCGCCAAACTCGCCGACGCAGGCACCCGGATCATCTTCTGCGGTCGGCCCCCGCTGCCGGACACCGACGCGGTGGTCGCCGCGCTGGCCTTCGACAACCGGGGCGGCGCCAGGCGCCTCACCGAGCATCTGATCGCCCTCGGACACCGCCGGATCGGCTACGTCGCGGGACCCCTGGAACGCACCACGACCAGGCACCGGCTGGAGGGCCACCGCGAGGCGATGAAGGCGGCTGGGCTGTACGGGGACGAGGAGAGCGTCACCGTCCACGGCCCCTACGACCGGAGCTCCGGCTACGACGCCACGCTCGAACTCCTGCGCCGTGAACCTGAGGTGACTGCCGTCGTCGCCGCCAACGACACCGTGGCACTGGGTGCGTGCGCCGCCGTCCGGGACCGTGGGCTCCGCATTCCCGAGGACGTGTCGGTGGCCGGTTTCGACGATCTGCCGTTCTCCGTGGACGCGGTACCCGCCCTGACGACCGTACGCCTGCCGCTGTTCGAGGCGGGGGCGCGGGCGGGCCGGCTGGCGATGGGCAAGGAGACGCCTCCGGCGGGGGGCATCGCGACCATAGCGGCGGAACTCATGGAACGGGGATCGACGGCGCCGCCGGCCCGCTGAGCCGGGGCCGACGGCGGCCGCACCGGCCCGCATTTCGGTAGGGCTCGTCCTCCGGAGTCCGGCCTCCGGCTTCCGGCTTCCGGCCTCCGGCCTCCGGCTTCCGGCTTCCGGCTTCCGGCTTCCGGCTTCCGGCTTCCGAGCGTCTCGCATGCCGGTAGGGCGCCGGGGGTGCGGCCGGCCCGCATGCCCGTAGGGCGCCGGGTGGACGCGTGCCCGTAGGGCGCCCGGACCCCGTGCCCGTGGGGCCCCGGGTGCGCGGGCGGCCGGACCGCATGCCCGTACGACCCCGGTCGCACGCATGCCCGTACGGCCCCGGGAGCGCGCCCGGACCGCGTGCCCGTACGGCCCCCGGGCGCACGCATGCCCGTACGGCCCCCGGGCGGCGCGACCGGAAAGATGGGGGCCACTCCCCCATGCGCCGGTCCCGGGCGCCCTCCAGGATGGGCGCGGGAGAACCGCTGGGGCCTCCCTCGACCGGGGAGGTGACCACGGTGGTGAAGAGGGAAACGGCCGTCGGCACGGACCGGGCGCCCGCGCCGTTCGGCCCGGCGGTCGGCGAAGCCTCCGGACACGCCCCGGTGCCGGACGCCACCCATCTCCTCGGCTCCCGGGAACACGGTGATCCGTGGTGGGCTCCCGGCACCGTCGGACCGCGCCCGGACACCGAGCCCGACTGGGCCCGCTTCGCCCGGGAGGCCGTGGCCATGGCACCTCGGCAGGCACGGATCGCGGACCGGGCGTACCCGGACCTGACCGGTTTCGCCCTGGTCGTCGCGCCGTTCGCGGCCCGGGCCGCCCAGCGGGTGTCGGACACGGCATCCGGGAACACCTCGCCCACCGACCACCGGGTGCCGGGCGCGGCATCCGGGGGCACCGTACGGCCGGCCCCCGCCACCTGCCCGGCCGCGGTGCTGGACGCCTTCCGGCACGACGTCGCGCGGCGACTCGCCCTGCTCGCCGCCAGGACCCTCGTCTCGGAACTGCACGGGGCGCGGACCGGTGGCGGACTGAGTGGCGAGGGGCCGCGTGAACGCTTCCGCGACTTCCTCCGCCTGACCGGGGGCCGGGCCGGCCTCGCGTCCCTGGTCACCGGGTATCCGGTCCTCGCCAGGGTCCTCGCGCAGACGGCCATGAACGCGGCGGACGCGTTCGCCGAGATGCTCGGCAGGCTCGCGGCGGACCAGGCACTCCTGGGCTCCTCCCCGGTCCTCGGGGTACGGGGTGCGGGAGGGTCCGCCGACTGCGGGCCGCACACCCTGACCGGGGTCGAGACCGGCACGGGCGACAGCCATCGCGGGGGCCGGTCGGTGATGCTCCTGCGTTTCGCCGACGGCACCCGGCTGGTCTACAAGCCGCGCCCGCTCGCCGCTCACCGGCACTTCGGGACCCTGGTGGAGTGGTTCAACTCCCTTGTGGGAACGCCTGATCTGCGTGCGCCGAAGGTCCTCGACAGGGGTGCGTACGGCTGGGCCGAGTTCGTCGTGGACGCGCCCTGCCGGTCGACGGCCGAGACGGCGCTCTTCTACCGGCGTCTGGGTGCGCTGCTGGCGCTGCTGCACGTCCTGGACGGCACGGACCTGCACCACGAGAACCTCATCGCCTGCGGGCCGCAGCCCGTCCTCGTCGATGTGGAGACGCTGTTCCACCCGCCGCTGACGCAGTCCCCGCCCGCCGATCCGGCCGCCCGCGCCCTGCACGCCTCGGTCCACCGCGTCGGACTGCTGCCGCAGTTGCTGGTCGGGGACACCACCGCGCTCGACATGTCGGCCGTCGGCGGCGGCCGGGCGGCATCCTCCCCGCTGGAGACCGCCTCCTGGGCGGCTGCGGGCACCGACACCATGCACCTGGTGCGCTCGGTGGGGCGGTTCACCGAATCGGCCAACCGCCCCACGCTCGACGGGGCCACGGCCGACCCGTTCCGGTACACCGGCGCACTGTGCGACGGGTTCCGCTCCGCGTACACGGCCGTCAGCGACTCGCGCGACGAACTGCTGGGGCCGGAGGGCCTCCTGCGCCTCTTCGCCGACGACGAGGTCCGTTTCGTGCCCAGGCCGACATGGACGTACGCAACCCTGCTCCACGAGTCGACCCACCCCGACCTGATGCGGGACGCCGCCGAGCGCCAGCAGCTCTTCGCCCTGCTGCGCACCGGGGCCCTGGGCACTCCCGCGATGCCCGGTCTGGAGGACGAGGAGATCGCGGAGCTCTGGCAGGGCGACGTACCGGTGTTCACCACCCGCCCGGACGCCACGACGGTGTGGAGCGGCGGCGGGCGCGCGATGCGGGGGCCCGCCGTGCCCACCGGGCTGGCGCGGGTGGAGGCGAAGATCCGCGCCCTGGACACGGTGGACCGGCAGGACCAGGAACGGATCATCCGCACCGCCATGGTCAGCACCTCCACCGAGCCTCCGCACGGTGCCGTCGGGCGCGGCAGGCCCCGGACCGAGGCGACCGCACCGGAACCGGAACGTCTGCTCGCCGCCGCGCGGTCGGTGGGCGACCAGCTCGTCTCACTCGCGTACCACAGCGACAGCCGGACCAACTGGATCGGCCTGGAGCTGCTCGGTGAGCGCTACTGGCGTCTCACACCGCTGGCGGCCGACCTCGCGGCGGGCTACACCGGCCCGGCGCTGTTCCTCGCGCAGCTGGCGTCGTTGACCGGGGCGGCCAGGTACGCCGACGCTGCCAGGGCCGCGCTGGTGCCCGTCCCGGGTCTCCTGGACGCGTTGCACCAGAGCGGCGAGGACCTGGGGCTTGTCGGCTCCGGCGCATTCTCCGGCCTCGGGGGCATCGCGTACGCCCTGGCCGAGATCGGAACGCTGCTGGACGACAGCCGGGTACTGGACTGGGCCGGGCCCGCCACCCGGCTCGCCTGTGCGGCGAGTTCGGCCGAGGAGGGGCTCGGGGTGCGCGGCGGGGCCGCCGGCGGCCTGGTGTCGCTGCTCGCCGTGCACCGGACCACCGGGCGGGCCGAGGCCTGGCGCGGCGCCGAGCGCTGCGCCGACCGGCTCGCGGCGGTGCCGCCCCCGGCGCCAGGGGGCTTCGCGGACGGGGCGGCGGGCATCGGCTGGGCCCTGCTGAGGTTCGCGGCGGCGGGAGGCGGTCCGCACCACCGGAGCGCCGGGCTGGACGCCCTGCGCGTCGCGGTGCGCGGCGCGCCCGGCGGGCAGGCCTGGTGCGAGGGGACCGCGGGGGTCGCGCTCGCGGTCGCCGACAGCCCGGAGGCGCTGGCCGATCCGGAACTGAGCCACTGGCTGACGGAGCGCTCCGGTGACGTGGCCCGGTCCGCTCCGTCCGGGGACGACAGCCTCTGCCACGGCGAACTGGGTGTGCTGGAGCTGCTCGGCCACGCCGCCCTGCCCCGGCTGCGCCCCCACTGGCTGCGCCGGACCGGCACCCTGCTGGCCGCCGCCGACCGGGCGCAGCCGCACTGCGGGACGCCCGGACACGTACCTCACCCGGGACTGCTCACAGGTCTGTCGGGGATCGGACACGGGCTGCTGCGGGCGGGGTTCCCCGACCGGATCGGCCCGGCACTGCTCGTGCGCCACTCCACGGGGGCCGACAGGTCCGCCGCACCCATGACGTTGTCGACCAACGACCAGTAGATGAGGCAGAGATGACGCAGATCAGCGAGTCGGCCGGATACACGGACGTCACCGCGGCACCCGAGGTGGCCCTCGAACACCCCGCCGGCCGGATATCGCTCGGCAACCGTGGCGGGCTCGGTCTGCGCAGCAGGCTCCTGAGTGCCACGGACGGGGATCCGTCCGGCCCCGACCTGCCGTGGACCACCTTCACGGTCCCGATGTAGCCCTTTTCCACCAGGCGCACCGTGATGAGCGGGAATGTGCCTACTGCCGCAGTCTGTACGGCTCCAGTAACCTGCGGCCATGCGTGCGAATTCGCCGGTCGTCGTCGGACGTGACGAGGAGATCGGTTTACTGAGCAGCGCCCTGGACGCCGCCCGGCGGCGTTCGGGGCGCGCGCTGTTCCTCGTCGGTGAGGCGGGGATCGGCAAGTCCCGGCTCGTCGGCGAATGCGCCTACCGTGCCTACGGGCTGGGCATGCCGGTGCTGCGCGGGAGGGCGGGTTCCACCGGCCTGGTCGTCCCCCTCCGCCCCCTGGCGGAGGCCCTTTCGTCGCACTTCAGGGCCGCCGGCACGCCGACCGATCCGGAACTGGCGCCGTATCACCCGGCGTTGGCCAGGCTCGTGCCGGAGTGGCGGAGCGGGACGTCCGCCGGTTACACGGAGACCGTCGTCGAGCTGGCCGAGGCCCTGCTCCGCCTGCTGTCGGTCCTGGGCCGCGACACCGGCTGCGTGGTGCTCCTGGAGGACCTGCACGACTGCGACACGGAGACCGTCGCGGTCGTCGAGTACGTCATCGACAACCTGGCGGACCTCCCGGTCCTGCTGCTGGGGACGCTGCGCCCGGAGCCGGGGACCGCGCTGGACCTCGTACGCTCCGCGGAACAGCGTCACACCGCGACGGTGGTGGAGTTGCGGGCGCTCGGCGAGGCACAGGTGCGCGCCCTGACCGGCGCCTGCCTGGAGACACCGCCCGAGCGGATACCCGAGGCGGTCCAGCGGCGTCTGGTCGAGCGCGCGGCGGGCAACCCCTACCTGGTGGAGGTCCTGCTCGACGACCTGCTCGACACGGGCAGGCTGCGGCGCACGGAGGACGGCTGGGAGGCGGCGGAGCAGCCGGACGGAACCCTTCCGCCACGCATCCTCCGGAGCTGGTCCCACCGGCTCGACCGGATGGACGAGCCGGTGCGGGACCTCCTGCTGACGGCGGCCACCCTGGGCGGCCAGTTCTCCGTGGCGGTCCTCCAGACCGTCACCGGGCTGGAGGACCGGGCCCTGTTCACCCACCTGAGATCCGCCGTCGAGACGGGCGTGATCGCCCCTGACGGGGCGGCCCCCGACCGCTACGCCTTCCGGCACACCCTCACCGCGGAGGCGCTGGTCTCCTCCCTCGCGCCGGCCGAGCGCGCCGCACTCGCCCGGCGCGCCGCCGCGGCGGTCGAGCACTCGGGGGAGCCGCTCGACGAGGACCGGCGGCAGCTCGTGGCCTCGCTGGAGCTGGCGGCGGGCAACCGGGCCGGTGCGGCACGGCAGTTCGCCGAGGCGGGACGGCGCATGCTCGCGTCGGGTGCGCACGGCTCGGCCGTGGTGCTGCTGGAACGTTCCCGCAGCCTGGCGGCGGAGAGCGACCTCGCCGCTGTCACCGAGTCCCTGGCAGTGGCACGGGCCGAGGGCGGCGATCTGGACGGCGCCCTGGCGCTGGCCGGAACCCTTCCTCCGGTCCCCGCGCGCTCCGAGGCGGCCGCCCGGCGCGGGGACGCCCACATCAACATCGCCTGGGTGGCCGTCATGGCGGAGCGGGCCGCCGACACGTCCCGCCAGATCGAGGCGGCGCGGGCCCTGTTCGGTCCGGAGCCGTCCCCGGCGCGCCGGGCTTCGCTCGCGGTCGTCGACGGCCACCTCTCGCTGCTACCCGGTGAGGACCGGCGGGATCCGGAGGCCGCCGAACGGGCCGCACGCGCGGCCGCGCGGACCGCCGAGGAGGAGGGGCTGCCGGTCGTGGCCTGCCAGGCCTGGCAGTTGCTGGCGCTGCTCTCCAGGGAGAAGAGTTTCGACGCGGCCGACGTGTGTCTGGAGCGGATGCTCACCCTGTCCACCGAGCACTCACTGCCGTCGTGGCGTGTGGAGGCACTGGTGCGTCTGGGGGTGAACAGCTTCATGCGGACCGGGGACGCGGCGCGTCTCCACTCGGCGCGGGCGGCGGCGGCCGAGCTGGGATCACTGCTGCTGGCGCAGACGGTCGACGGACTGCTCGCGATGAACGCGGTGATGTGCGCCCGGTGGGACGAGGCGGAGGAGATCACCGGCCGGTCGGTGGAGGCGAGCGCCAGGATCGGCAACCACGGTGCCCACCGGTACCTGCTGCTGGCAGGGGCCGCGATGGCGGCACACCGCGGCCGTCGGCGGGAGACGGACCGCGCCCTCGCCGCGTTCCGCAGGGCGGGCGGGGAACGGTCCGCGCTGACGCCCTTGCGGCTGGGCTTCTGCGGGGCGATCGGGGCGCTGCTGGAGGAGGACCGCACCCGGGCTTTGGCGGAGCTGGACGCCGCACTGACCTGGGAGCTCGACCACCCCAGTTACTACTACCTGTCCGGCCGCTACGGGCTGCGCCCGCTGCTTCGGGTACTGGAGGGTGAGGCGGCGCGCGGGGAGTACGAGGAGGTGGCCGGCGCACCCGGCGCAGCCCTGGCCTGGAACCGGCAGTTCCTCGAACTGGCCGAGGCGGTACTCCTCGGCCGCGAGGGCGACCAGGCGGGTGCCGCACGGCGGATGACCGCTTTCCACGCCCGGTCCACGGCCTTTCCGGTGGCACGGCATCTCGGTCTGAGGCTCGTCGCCGACCCCGCGCTCGCCGACGGGTGGGGCGAGCCGGTCGTGTGGCTGCGGACCGCGGAGGAGTACTTCCACGGGGCGGGGGTGCAGTCGCCTGCGTCCGCGTGCCGGGCGGCTCTGCGGCAGGCCGGGGTGAGCGTGACCCAGCACCGCGGCGGCCGTGAACGGATTCCCGCGCCGTTGCGGACGAACGGGGTGACTCCGCGCGAGTACGAGGTGTTCGTGCTGCTGGCGGAGCGGCCGGGCAACCAGCAGATCGCACAGAGGCTGTCCATCTCGCCCCGCACGGTGGAGAAGCACCTGGCCAGTCTGCTCAGCAAGACGGGACGGGCCAACCGTACGGCCCTGTGCGAATTCGCCGCGGAGTGCGGGGCCGACCAGGCCTGAGCAGGCGTTCCCCCATCCGGACCGGCGGATCGCCCGTCACCTGCCGTCCGGATGGGGGAACGGCTCCGCAACATGGGGGTGTTGGACGGTGTGGGCCGGGGGCGTTCCCCGGAAGATGCGGGGCGCGCACCGATGTGCGGCCGCCACACGCACCGGCAGGATCGGCAGGGTACGGCAGCTCGTCGCCCCTCCCCCGGCCAGGAGGCCCGCTGATGCCCCTTCCCTCCGTCCGCCCCGGCTCCACCGGCGCGGTGTACTTCTCACTGCTGGGGCCGCTCTCGGCGGTGGCCGACGGCAGGCCGCTGCCGTTGGGGCCACGGAAGCAGAGGCTGGTCCTGGCCACCCTGCTGTCCCGCCCCAACACCCCGGTGCCGGTGGACGTGCTCACCGACGTGGTGTGGCCGGAGGGGCCGCCACGGACCGCGCGCAAGAACCTTCAGGTCTATGTCAGCGCCGCCCGCGCGCTGTTCGGGGCCGTGGACGGCGGCGGCCGGGACCGGGTGGTGCACGACTGCGGCGGCTACCGGCTCCGGGTGGAGGAGGGCGAGCTCGACATCCTGCGCTTCAGGACGCTGGCCCGGGCGGGCCGGGCGGCGGGTGAGCGGGGCGACCTGCGTACCGCCGCCAGGCTGCTGCGGGAGGCGCTCGACCTGTGGGGGGAGCGTCCGCCGCTGCACGACCTCCGGGACTCCGCCGGGGTCGCGGAGGAGGCCGAGCGGCTGGAGGCCCGCTGCCTCACGGTCTACGAGGACTGGGCCGAGGCCGAGATCGAGACGGGCCGGGCGGGCGCGGCGGTGGACGGCCTGAGAGACCTGGTGGAGCGCCACCCCTTCCGGGAGCGGCTGCGGGCCGCGTGGATGAACTCCCTTCACCAGACCGGACGTCAGGCGGAGGCGCTGGCGGTGTACGACGACTACCGGCAGCTGCTCGCCAGGGAGCTGGGCCTGGAACCGAGTCCGGCGATGGCGGGCCTCTACCGGGCCATGCTGGGCGAGGGCCGGGCGGTCCGGCCCGCCGGTTCCGGCAACGCGGCGTGCGGTGTCTCACTGCCCGCGGACAGCAGGCACTTCACCGGCCGCGAGGACGAACTGGCGCGGCTGATCGACGTGTCGGGCCGCCCGGACGGTGCCGTGCTGGTCGTCTCCGGTCCGGCGGGGGTGGGGAAGTCGGCCCTGGCCGTGCGGGCGGCCCATCTGCTCGCGGACGGCTTCCCCGACGGACGGGTCCACGTGCGGGCGCGGCGGGAGGACGGCGCGGCACGCGCCCGGAACGACATGCTGGACGAGCTGGGGCGGCTGTGCGGGGTGGGCGGATCGGGCCGGCCCGATCCGGTGCGGGCCGAGAACGCCTGGCAGGACTGGCTGTCGCGGCACCGGGCGCTGATCGTGCTGGACGACGTCGCGGACGAGGCGTCGGTGCGCGGGCTGCTGCCACGGTCCGGGCGGTGCTCGGTCGTGCTCACCGCTCGCGGTCAGCTGGCCGGGCTGGAGTCCGTGCACCGTACGGCCCTGGCCGCTCCGGAGGACGACGAAGCCCTGGAGCTGCTGGGGACGCTGATCGGCGAGGACCGGCTGCGGACGGACCGGCCGGCGGCCCTGCGCATCGTGCGGGCCTGCGGGTGCCTGCCGCTGGCGGTGGCGGTGAGCGGGATGCGGCTGGCAGTGCTGCGTCACCTCCCGCTGGCGGAGTACGCGGACCGGCTCGACGACCCGACGGCGGCCTTGGACGAGCTGGTGGCCGGAGACGTGTCCGTCCGCTCCCGCCTCGCCGCCGGCTGGCGGGACCTGGGGGCCCGCGACCGGGGCGCGCTGGTCCGCCTCGCGGGGCTCCCGTGGGACGGTGCCTTCACCCTGGAGCGGGCGATGGCGGCGCTGGACCGCGACGAGCGGGGCACCATACGCGCGGTCGAGGCGCTGATCGACACGGGTGCGGTGACCTCGCCCACGGGTGAGGTCACCGCACACGCCGCGCTGTACGAGGTGCCGCGCCTGCTCTGTCTGTACGTCCGCGAGGAGGCGGCGGGCCCCGGGACGGCCGGAGTACGGGAAGCACCGCTCCTCTTCGGGAGCGGTGCTTCCCGCCTCTTCAGCTAAGGGTGAGCAGGCGGTGCTTCCCCGCCTCCTCAGCCGAGGGTGAGCAGTTCCAGCAGACCCGGGGGACGCTCCCCACCGGCCGTGTCCTTCGCCCCGGACAGGAAGTGCAGGGCGAGCAGCAGCCCCGCCGCCCCCGTGCCGAGGTCGGCGGAGAAGCGCCGCAGCGTCGCGCCAGGGACGAGCAGCGCGTCCTCGTCGGCGACGAGGTGCCAGGCGAGGTTGCGTACGGAGGCCATGACCCCGGGCCCGGTCCGGGTCAGGGGGTCGAGCTGGCCCGCCGCCGCGGCGAGGCCCGCGCGCCCGGTGAACAGCCCCGGTTCGCGGACGAATTCCATGGCACAGCCCTTGGCCACGCCCGGGATCAGGGCGCTCAGGGCCTCGTCCTCGTACCGGGCCGTGTATGCCTGCGCGACCAGCGCGACCCCTGAACTGCCCTGGCCGAGATAGAGCAGATGGCGTCGGCCATCCTTCACCTGGAGCGAGCCGTCGTCCATGGTGACCAGGTGTCCGGCCTCCCGTCCCAGGGCGGTGCGGGCGGACCGGCGCAGCCACGCCTCACCGGTCAGCGCGTGCAGTTCCAGGAGAAGGAGAGCGGCTCCGCTCAGTCCGCGCAGCAGCCCGGCCGACTCCGGCGGCTTCATCCCGTCCACGTGTTCGCCGCGCACCAGCAGGTCCAGGTCCCGGGCGGTGCGCAGGGCGCTGTCGACGAGCCGGGGGTCGGGGGCGGCGCCGTCCAGCCGGGCCATGCGGAGCGCGGCGAGCGCGGTGCCCGCGCGTCCGGTGAGCAGATCCGCCGAAGCCGTCATGGGCTCGGCGCTCGTCGCACGCTCCCACACCTCCCGTCCCTGCTCGGTGCGGCCCAGGAGGGAGAGCACCAACGCCGCGCCGGGCAGCCCGTCGTAGAGTCCACCGGCCCCGGCGGGATCCCTGCGCAGCGCCGCTGCCGCAAGCCAGTCGGTCCACTCCCCGGGGACGGGGGCGCCCGTCCGGTGCAGGGCGTACAGGACACCGGCCGCGCCGTTCGCGAGATCGGTCCCGCCGGTCGCGAAGAGATCGGGGGCGCCCGGGAAGAGGCGGTCCGCCCGCCCGGGTGTGGCTCCGGCGTGGATGCCGGCGAGGAGCCGGGTGCGTATCCCCGCCCAGTCGACCTCCGGCCCCTCGAACAGGTCGGCCACCTCGGCCTCCCGCCGCCGTGAGGCGTCCAGGCCGCTGAGCAGTCCGGGCCTGCGAGGCCCCGCCCCGGCCGGCAGCGCGTACCGCCGGCGGGCCCAGCGCTCCAGGGTGAGGGCCTTCGCCCTTTCGAGCCCGGCCATCTCCATGACCGGCATCAGCATGGAGAGCCAGGTCGCCCAGAGCGCGTAGGCGTCGGCCTCCGCCCCGGGGGTGCCCGGGGGTGCCTGGAGGCCCTGGCCGCCGGCCAGCGGGGTGTCCTGGTCGTCGAGGGCGGTGGCGTACTCGAAGTCGACGAGCGCGATCCGGCCGTCGGGCCGGACGATGATGTTGGAGGGGTGCAGATCACCGAAACGCAGACCCCGCGCGTGGATCTGCTCCAGCGCCCGGGCGAGTTCACCGGTCACCGACTCGGTCCACGCGACGTAGGGGGCGAGTTCGTCCGCCGAGTCCGCCCCGCGTACGAGGGCGAAGCGGGCGACGATCTCCTCCAGCAGGGTGTTCCCCTCGATGTGCTCCTCGATGAGGAAGTGGTGCTCCCACACGGTCCGCACCCCGTACACCTCGGGTACGCAGTCCAGTCCGGCCAGCGCGGTCAGCGCCCGGTGCTCGCGACGCAGGCGTGTGACGGCGTCGTCGCCCGCGCCGTCGAGGCCGCAGTGCGGCCGGGCCTCGCGCAGGACCACGCGCCGCCCCGTCGCCCGGTCCTCGGCCAGGTAGATCCCTCCGGCGTTGGAGAACTGGAGGGCCCCGGTGACCGTGTACGGGAAGGAGTCGTCGCGGGCGGCGGCACGTGCCGCGAGGTGCGGCCGCAGGGCCTCGGGGACCTCGACCCACGAGGGCATCCGGAACACCACGCCGCGCTCGTCGGGGACGAGCTTCCCGGACGGGTCCCGCAGGGCGAGGACCCGGCGGCCTTCGGCGTCGTCGCACCAGCGGGGGACGTAGGCGCCGTAGCGCGTGTAGACCGGTGCGTCGCCGATCCGCAGGTCGCTGAGGATGTAGGGGCCGCTGCGTCCCGCCAGTGTCCGGGACAGCTCGTCGGCCAGGGCGAGGAACACGGTCTCGTCGGGCGGGTAGGCCGCGATGAACTTCCCCGCGCCGCTGCGGTTCATGTGCTTGCCCGCCACCAGCAGCAACGCCTTTTCGCTGCGCAGGAATTTGAAGGGCACACCGTGGCGGACGCAGATCCGGGCGGTGTCCCGCAGGGTGGCCTCGGCCTCACCGGGGACGGTGGACACATGGATCTTCCAGCCCTGTTCGGCGGGTTGGACGTGCTCGGGCACCAGCGAGGTCCACAGGCCCACGGCCTCACGGCGCCAGCCCGCCGGTGGCGGATCGGTGTCGAGCCGGTACCGCGACTCCTCGTCGGGCAGCCGGGCCGGGGTGTCGAAGTACGTACGGTCGGCGAGGCAGTACAGCTGCGTTTCCTGGATGCCTGGCACGCTCGGCTCTCTCTTCTCGAAGCCCGCGGGGGCGGCGGACGGTGGCGGTGGGCGGCGGGCCCCGGTTCGCGTATCAGTCCCCGGTGACGGAGGGGTTCGCGCCCGCCGGTGCGCGGGCCGGGTCCGCCGCGGGCTCGGTTTCGCGTATCAGTCCCCGGTGACGGAGGGGTTCGCGCCCGCCGGTGCGCGGGCCGGGTCCGCCGCGGGCTCGGTGCCGGTCTCCGGCGGGCCGGCGGGCTCCTCCGCCCCGGGAGGGGACGGCTCCGTCCGCGCCGAGCGGGCGAAGGTGACGACGAGGGCGGAGACGGCCAGCACGCAGCCGGTCAGGGCGAAGGCCCAGCGGGCGCCGAAGGCGGTCAGCAGGGCTCCGCCGGCCAGCGGCCCGAACGGCTGGACCATGGAGGACAGGAAGCCCGCCGCGCTCTGCACCCGGCCCACCCGGTCCTCAGGAGTCACGACCAGGAGCTTCGAGAGGAATCCGATGCTGGCGATCGTCGACAGGCACATGGTGAGCGCGCACATGAGCCCGGCCACCACCGGCCTGCTGATCCAGGCCATCACCCCGGCAGCGGCCACACAGGTCCAGCAGGTGGCGACGATCAGGACCCGGGAGTGCCGGGCGGGGCTGATCCGCGGCGCGAGCAGCGCCCCGGACAGTGCCCCGGCGGAGACACAGGTGAGGACGAAGCCGCCGCCGACGCCGGACGTGCCCCCGTCGGAGAACGCGGTCAGGGCCGTGAAGGTGAGTGCCCCGAACGCGAAGTTCATGCCCAGGCCGAACACGAGGAGGACCGTACGGAGATAGGGCAGGCCCCACAGGAAGGTCAGGCCCGCGAGGAGCTCGCGGCGGCTGAACACGGCGCCCGCCTTCGCCCTGGCCCGGGAGCGGGTGCGTACGAGGGCCACGCAGACGGTCGACAGGAGCAGGCCCAGGGCCTCGGCCGCGAACGGCAGGGCCGGGTGGATGCCGAACAGCGCTCCCCCGACGAGGGGTCCGACGAGCCGGGCGGTCTGGGTGCGTGCCTGGAGCCGCGCGGTGGCGGTGCCCATCTGGTCGGCGGGGACGACCGCGCGCATGAGGCCGAAGACGGCAGGCCCGTAGACGCTGCCGATCACCGCGCCCGCAGCGGCGCAGAGCAGGACGAGTGCCATGGGGACGTGTCCGGCCCAGACGGCCACGGTCAGGGCGGTGACGACGATCAGGCTGCCGACGTCGCAGACCCGCATCAGCCGGCGGCGTTCGACACGGTCGGCCATCACCCCGCCGGGCAGCATCGTGATCAGCACGGCTCCCACGGACACCGTCCCGACGGCTCCGGCCTGCACCGCCGATCCGGTCTCCTTGAGCACCAGCAGCGGAAGGGCGAGGGAACTCATCTGCCCGCCCAGGACCGCGAAGAGGCCGCTCAGCCAGAGCAGCCGGAAATCCCTGTTGCCGCGCAGCGGCGTGGTCATCGTGAACTCCCGGGGACGGTCTGGTTCGTGACGAGGGGTGCGGCCCCGTCCGGGCCGCGGAAGCGACGGCGGGGCGGCTCCGTCACGACGGAACCGCCCCACATCACCAGCGGGCCGGGCGCCACGGCGGGAGGTTCTGTCCCGCCCTCCGTGGCGCCGCCCCGGTGTGCCCGGTCAGTCGGCGAGGACGACGCTGATCACGCTGACGCAGCTGCCGCCCGGGGCCTCGATCTCCTTGTTGGCCGTCTCCTGGAGGTCCAGCACGGAGTGCGCCTCGACCTCGGGGGTCTCGTCGTTGTTGTCGTCGGCGACGGGCTGGGTGTTCTCGGACATGGTGGTCTCCGTCCACTCGTGACTGCTCTGGCCCGGGGCCGGCGGGATGTCCCGCGGTCCGGTGCGGCGGGCTGTTGCCTGCCGTTGCCGAGAAAGTTAGGAGGGCCGGCCTGGGAGACGCTTCGGCAGCGGTATGGCAGTGGTATCCGGCCAGTTCGGAGCGTGTGCGCGGCCAGGGGCAGGGGCGTCCGGCGGGCTGCGGCGGGGCCGGTGAGCTGGGCCCATACCGCTCCTGAACCGGCCGTGGACCGCCTCCGAACCGGTGCGCCGGAACCTGGGTACGCGCCTGACGCGCCCCGGCCCTCTGAAGGAGGCGGCCCCGCATGGAACTCGGCGAACTCGTCGGACGGCGGCCCTTCCCGGCCGCCGGTCTGCTGCTCGGCCTCACCCGGCGCTGCCCCCTGAGCTGCGCCCACTGCTCGACCGGATCGTCCCTGACCGTGCGGGAGGAGCCCGACGCCCGCCAACTGGTTGGCTTCGTCGACTCGTTCACGACCGGCAACCGTCCCGACGTGGTGATGCTGACCGGGGGTGAACCACTGCTGCTGCCCGCGCTCGTCGAGAAGCTGAGCGCCCGGGCACGCGCCGCCGGTTCGCGCACGGCCCTGCTCAGCGGCATGTTCTTCGCCCGCTCCCGGGACATCCCTCCGGCGGTCCTGCGCGCGATCGCGGGGGTGGACCACTTCTCCGCCAGCCTCGACGCCCATCACGAACGGGAGATCCCCCGCGCCGACGTGTTCCGCGCCGTGCACCGGGTGCGGGAGACGGGTGTCGCGGTGAGCTTCCACCTCACCGGCACGGGGGCGGACGACCCCTACCTCGCGGACATCACCCGCGCCGTGGACGAGGAGTTCGGCGGTCAGGTCCCCTCGCTGGTCAACGAGGTTCGGCCGTTCGGCCGGGCGGCCTCCTGGGCGGCGTCCGCCCGCACCCGCCCGGAGGCGGGCGTGGTCTCCCCGTGCGCCATGGCCGCCTGGCCGGTGGTCGCCTTCGACGGGACGGTGCTCGCCTGCTGCAACCAGGACACCGTGGACCGGCGGCCGGCCCCCGCCCACCTGCGCCTCGGGCACATCGCCACCGACGACTGGGCGGCCGTACGCCGACGCGCCCTGGAGTCACCCGTGCTGCGCATGATCCGCACGGTCGGCCCCGCCCATCTGGCCGCGCGCTCCGGTGTCCCGTCCCGGGGCGCCTCCTACTGCGACGGCTGCCGGGCCCTGGGTTCCGACGACAGGGTGGCCGCCGAGGCGGACGCCGTGGCCTCGGGGGCGGCGGGCGCGCTGCTGGACCTGACCGCTGCCCGTCGCGGGGCGGTGGAGGGGCCGGTGGGTGTCGTACGGCATCACGGCTGCGCCGCGTACGCGACGCTGGTCACGGCCCGCGTGACCGCCGCGGGCGGTGCCCGGTGAGCGCCGCCGGACCCAGCTCCTCGGCGCGGCTGCGGGGCACCCTGGGGCTGCTGGACGCGGAACTGCTCGACGCGATGGCGCACATGTGGCGCGAGGAGGAGCTGCTGCCGCGCTACCGGCGCTATCTGTGCGCCATGCACGCCGTGGTGCGGGCCTCCGTGCCGCTCATGGAACGCGCCCTGGAGCGGGCCGTGCTGCTGGACGTCTGCGGCGATCCGCTGGGCGGCCCCCTGGCGGCGTACCTCCGCGAGCACATCCAGGAGGAGGAGGGCCACGACGTCTGGCTGCTGGAGGACATCCGCGCGGCGGGTTCGCTGCCCGCCGACGCCCTCGCCCCGATGCCCGCGCCGGTCGTCGCGGCACTCGCCGGCTCCCAGTACTACTGGATCGAGCACCACCACCCGGTGGCCCTGCTCGGCTACATCGCGGTGCTGGAGGGGTACGCGCCCGGCGCCGGCCTGAGCTCCCGCATCGCGCGCACGACCGGTCTGCCGGAAGCAGCCCTGCGGACGGTGCGGGAGCACGCCGCGCTGGACACGGGCCACCTGGACGAGCTGTACGCGCTGCTGGACCGGCTGCCGCTGACCCGCGGCCAGGAGTCCGACGTGACGGTCAGCGCCATGCACTCCCTCGACGCGCTCACCAGGCTGTTCGTCCGGCTCGGGCGCTCCGCGACGGCGCCGCCGCCGCGGAGGGCCGGACCTCTCTCACCGACGGGAGTCACCCCATGACAGAACCACCCGACAGCAGCGGTCTCCCCGGGACACCCGGGGGCGGTGAACCACCGGTGCTGCCGCCCGCGTTGCACGAGGCCGGCCTGCCGGTGGACATGCTCACCGACGAACAGCGGCTCGTGCTCAGCCAGCTCACGGAGGAGGAACTCGCCGTGCTGCTGGACATCAAGAGCCGGCTGGACGCGGTGGAACCCGAGGTCCGGGCACACGGCGAGATCGCCGGCGGCGCCTTGTTCTGAGCCGTGTCCGCACGGTCCGCCCCGGGGTCCGGGTCCGGACCCCACGGCCCCGGTGGGCGGGCGGGGCCGGTACGCACCGGCCCCGCCCGCACGGCAGCGCAGCATCGCCCCCGCCCCGCGCCCCCGCAGAGAAGGGATCGTCATGAACTGCCCCACGTGCCGCCAGGACCTGCCGGAGGACGCCAGGTTCTGCTCGTCCTGCGGGACGCCGTGCGCCGTCGCCGTCGCGCCGGGAGAGGACGAACGCAAGCCGGTGACGGTGCTCTTCTGCGACCTCGTCGGCTCCACCGCCCTGTCGGGCGTACTGGACCCGGAGACCCTGCGCACGGTGACCCTGCGGTACTTCGAGGCGATGAGCGCCCAGATCGTGGCGCGGGGCGGCACGCCGGAGAAGTTCATCGGTGACGCCGTGATGGCGGTGTTCGGGGTGCCGGTGGTCCGGGAGGACGACGCCCGGCGCGCGCTGGCCGCGGCGCTCGGCATGCGGGACGCGCTGGCCGCGCTCAACGAGGAGCTGGGCGCCACGCTCGGCATCACGCTGGCGACCCGGATCGGCGTCAACACCGGTCAGGTGGTGGCCGGTGGCGACGCGACGGCCCGTCAGGCCCTGGTCTCGGGGGAGACCGTCAACATCGCCGCGCGCCTGGAGCAGCACGCCGGCGCCGGCGAGATCCTCATCGGTCCGGACACTCTGCTCGCCGCCGGGCCCACGGTCTCCGCCGAACCCACCGGGCCGCTCCGGCTGAAGGGCAAGCAGGACGAAGTGGACGCCTACCGGCTGCTGGCCCTGGGCGCGGACGATCCGGCGCTGCTGCGCCGCTTCGACGTGCCCTTCGTCGGACGTCACAGCGAGCACGGCGCGCTGGACGCGGCCTTGTCGGACACGGTGAGCGAGGGGCGCGCCCACCTGCTGCGCGTCACGGGCGAGCCCGGCATCGGCAAGACCCGGCTGATCCGGGAGTGGCTGGCGCGGCGCTCCGCCTCGGGACTCCTCACCTACGGTGCGGGCCGGTGCCGCGGGCACGGGGACCAGGGCACGCTCACCCCCCTCGCCGACGCCCTGCGCGGCCTGCCGGACCTCGCCGCCGCGCCGGACCCGTCGGAGGGCCGCGCTCCCCGGTCCGGCACAGCGGCCGACGACGCGACGGCCCTGCTCTCCGCGGGTGTGCTGCGCGACGGGACGCCGAACGCACCGTTCGAGGACCTGTGCGCCGCCCTGACCACGACGCTCGGCCGGGCCGCCCGGAGCCGGCCCTTCGTGCTGGTGCTCGACGACACGCACGAGGCGGCGCCCCTGCTGATGCGCACGCTGGAGCGGCTGACGGACGGATCGGGGCCCGCCGGTGTGCTGATGGTCTGTGTGGGCCGCCCGGACGGGACTGCCGACACCGAGGGCTGCCTCCAGCTCACGGGGCTGCCCCGCGAGGAGAGTGTCCGGCTCGCCGGGCTGCTGGCAGGGCTCGACGGCGGCGCCGGACCGGTGGACGAGCGCCTCCTGTCCCGCGCGGAGGGCAATCCGCTCCATCTGGAACAGCTGCTGGTCGGCGGCGTGGCGGACAGGGTCGCCGCGGACGGTGGCGAAGCGGGGCTGCCGCCCACGCTCCAGGCCCTGCTCGGCGCCCGGATCGGGGCACTGGCCCGGACGGAGCGGACCGTGGTCGATCTCGCCGCCGTGGTCGGCCGCGAGTTCACCACGGTGGAACTCCTCCTGCTGGAGACGTCCGCGCGACTGGCGGAGCAGCGGGCCCCCGCGATGGTGGAGGTGTCCCCCGCCGAACGGGCGCACCATCTGGGGCGCATCGAGGAGGTGCTGGTGGCGCTGACCGGGCGGCGCCTGGTGGAGCCGGCCCCGGGGACGGGCCCGTCGGGCTACCGGTTCAGCAGCGGGCTGGTGCACGAGGTGACGTACGCGTCGCTGTCCAAGCGCGCCAAGGCGGACCGCCACGCCTGGGCGGCCGAACTGCCCCGGGTGCTGCGGGCCGGGGACGGCGCCGTCGGCGGTCATCTCGAACGCGCCTGCCGCTACCGGGCCGAGCTCGGGCTGCTCGACGACCGGACCAGGCAGCTGCGCGGCCGGGCGGCCGCCGCGCTGGGCCGCGCAGGGGCCCAGGCCGCGTCCCGGTCCGACCTCACCTGGGCGGACGACCTGCTGGAGCGGGCCGTCGAGCTGGACCCGGAGGACGCGGGCTCGGTCCGCAGGCTCGGTGAGGTCCGGGTGGCGCTCGGGCGGACCGCGAGCGGGGCGGCGCTGCTGCGCCGGGTGAGCGGGATGGACGCGGCGCCGGTGGAGTCCGCACACGCCAGGCTCGCGCTCGCCGTGCTGGACCCCTCGGGGCCGGGCCCCGGGCTGACGGCCACGGCGCGGGCGGTGCTGCCGGTCTTCGAGGCGGCCGGGGACGCGGTCGGCCGGGCCAGGTCGCATCTGAGGCTCGCCCAGCACCTCCAGCAGGCCGGCCGGCACGAGGAGGCTGAACGCGACCAGGCGTGCGCCCTGGAGCAGGCGGTTCTGGCGGGGGCCGAGCCGGAACGGGCCGGCGCTCTCGGGGCCATCGGCATCTCCCTGTGGCGCGGCCCGGTGCCGGCACCCGAGGCGGTGACCCGCTGCCGTGCTCTGCTGGCCGCGCACGGCGAGGGCCGTCCGACGGTCAGACTCACCCTCAACTGTCCTCTGGCGGTGCTGTACGCGCTCCAGGACCGGCCGCGCGAAGCGCGTGCCTGCCTCGCCGAGGCCCAGGATCTCGCCGGCACGCTGCGGTTCGCCGAGGCCGAGGTGTTCCTGCCGGTGTTCGGGGCCGCGGTGGAGGCGTTGCTCGGACACGGCCCGGCGGCGCTGCACCTGCTGGTGCGGGCGGACGAGGCGGCCCGGCGTGCCGACGCGGGCGGGCTGCGGACGGCGGTCGCGCTGGACGCGGCCCGGCTCGAGCTCGACGAGGGCCGGACCCGGCGGGCGGCGGCCTGGATCGCGGGCGTCGGGGAGGCTGCGGAGCTGAGCCCCGCGGACGCCGTCGACCTGAACGGGCTGCGGGGCCGGCTGGCCGCCGCCGACGGGCGTCCGGCCGAGGCGGCCGGCCAAGCCGACCGGGCGGTGCGGGCGTCGCTCCTCACGGACTCACCGCTGGTAAGGGCGACGGCGGAGCTGGACCGGGCCCGCACCCTGTTCGCGCTGGGGCGGCGGGCTCCCGCCCTGGCCTCGGCGCGTGCGGCGCGGGAGCACTTCGTGAGCAAGGGGCATCTGCCGGGTGCCCGCCTGGCCGCCGGCTGCGTACCGGACGAGGCCATGGTCACCACGACGGAGAGGAGCTGACCGATGGGAACCGTCGGAACAGGCACGGTGCCGGGGCAGGGGCTCACCTGGAGCCTGCGCGGGCGCGGCCCTGATGACGTACCGGTGCCCGCTGACGAGGGGCCGCCGGGCGGTCTGCCCGCGAAGCAGGCGACGGGGCACGGCGTGCGGGTGTGCGTGGTGGATTCGGGCGTGGAGCTCGACCACCCGCTGGTGGGCCCGGTGGAGAGTTCCTGGGTGGCGGTCAAGGACCCGGAGAGCGGGACGGTCACGGTCGAGCCGACGGATACCGGCGACACCTGCGGGCACGGGACGGCCTGCGCGGGAATCATCCGCCGCACCGCCCCCGACTGCGAGATCCACAGCGTCCGGGTGCTCGGCGAGCGCTTCTCCGGCACCGGTGACGTCCTGATGGCCGGGCTCCGGTGGGCCGTGGAGCAGCGCTTCGACGTGGTGAACCTGAGCCTGTCGACCACCCGGTCCCGCTTCGCCGCCGAGCTGCACGGGCTGGCCGACCAGGCCTACTTCGGCCGTACGGTGATCGTCGCGTCCGCGCACAACACCCCTGTGGAGAGCTTTCCCTGGCGGTTCGCCTCGGTGATCTCCGTGGGCAGCCACCAGGAGGACGACGAGCTGCACCTGTACAACCCGGAACCGCCGGTGGAGTTCTTCGGGCCGGGGCAGAACGTGTCCGTGCCGTGGCTGGGCGGCACGACGATCCGCACCACCGGGAACAGCTTCGCCACCCCGTACGTCGCGGGGCTCTGTGCCCGTGTCCTCTCCGGACATCCGAGGATGACGGCCTTTCAGCTCAAGAACGCCCTCTATCTGTCCGCGGCCAACGTGCACGCGGACCCGCGTCCCTCCACTGCGGCAGGAGATACCCGTGACGACTCCGAGAACTGACGCCATGCTCCCTCCGGCGTCCTTCCCCGTACCCGGCCCGGGTGACGCGGCCCGGCACGAGCTGCTCCAGTCGGTCGTCGACGTGGCGCGCGCCATCTTCGGGGCGGCGGCGAGCTCCGTCTGCCTGCTGGACGAGGAGGCGGACGAGCTGGTCTTCCAGGCGGTATCCGGGGAGGGCGAGGAGTTCCTGGTGGGGCGCCGGTTCCCCGCCGGACGCGGCATCGCCGGCTGGGTGGCGACCTCGGGCGAGCCGATGATCGTCGACGACCTGAGCCGGAACACGTCCTTCGACCGCTCGCTGGCGGAGTCCACGCAGTACGTCCCGGACTCCCTGATGGCCGCCCCGCTGATCAGCGACGCGCGCGTCCTCGGGGTCCTGGAGGTGCTGGACCCCTCCCCCCAGGCCCGGTCGGACGTCCGTGAACTGGACCTGCTGGCGATGTTCGCCCGGCAGGCGGCTGCCGCGCTGCGGGTGCTCGCCCCGCAGGCGGCGGGCAGCGGCGGGCGGGTGCTGGAGGGCGAACGGCGCGAGGACGCGTTGCAGCTGCTCGGCAGCCTGGAGCGACTCCTGCGGGGCACGGGCTGAGGGCCCGTACGCTGGGCGTCGCGCGGGAGTGACGGCCGGGTCCGTAGGGCAGGAGCCGGGAGAGTGCCGGGCGGTTCCGCGCGCCGGCCCCCTGCGGAAGGACACACACCGTGAAGCTCGCTTTCTCGACCCTCGGAGTTCCGGGGATGCCCGTGGCGGACGTGGTGCGGCTCGCCGCCGGGAACGGCTACCACGGGGTGGAGCTGCGTGCCCATCCCGAGGAGCCGGTCCACCCCGGCCTCACCGCTCTCGAACGGACGGCCGTCGCCGAGGAGTTCAAGCGGGGTGGGGTCGAGGTCCTGACCGTCGCCGGATATGTGAGGGTCGCCGCGGAGGGCGAGGACGGGCCGGTGATCGCGGCGCTCGCCGAGCTGGTGGAGCTGGCCCGCGACCTGGGTGCGGCGAACGTCCGGGTGTTCCCCGGCGGAGGGGACCAGGACCCGGCCGAGGCCGACGCGATCGCCGCGCGGCGGCTGGGGGCCGCCGCGCCGCACGCCGCCGACCTGGGCGTGCGGATCCTGCTGGAGACCCATGACTCGCACCGCGCCGGGGCCGACGTGGCCCGGGTGGTGGGGACCGTCGGACACGGTCGGATCGGTGCGATCTGGGACGTCATGCACACCTGGCTGGCCGGTGAGGAACCCGTGGCCAGCCACGCGGTGCTGGCCCCGCACCTGGGATACGTACAGGTGAAGGACATCGCGTCCGCCGAGGACACCACACCGCTGGCCCTCGGCGCCGGGATACTGCCGCTGAAGGAGTGCCTGGACACGCTGGACCCGGACAGCTGGGTCTGCTGGGAGTACGAGAAGCGCTGGTACGCCGAGGCCGCCGGCCTCCCGGATCTGCTCGCCGCGGGACGGGAACACATCCTGCGGCTCGGCGCGCCGAAGCAGTAGGTCATACCCGCGCCTGCCGGGCCTCCCCGGGCTCCCCTGCCTCCTGGGCCTCTTGGACCTGCTCGGCCTCCTTGGCCCCCTTGGCCCCCTTGGCCCCCTCGGCCTCCTCGGCCTCCTCGGCCTCCGGCAGTGGTGGGGCGACGGCGGGGCGGGGCCTGGCCAGGGAGGTCAGGGCCACCCCGCCGACCAGAAGGGCCGCCGCGCACCACCGCAGGGGGCTGACCGGCTCACCGAGGAAGAGCGCGGCCGAGGACATCCCGAAGACGGGCACGAGCAGGGTGAACGGGGCCACCGACGAAGCGGGGTGGTGGCGGAGCAGGAAGCCCCAGGCCGCGAAGCCGAAGACGGTGGAGATCCAGGCGACGTAGACGACGGTTCCGGCGCCGGTCCAGTCGAGCGAGGCCAGGGCCTCGGTGTCCCTGTCCCAGCCCTCGAAGAGCAGTGAGAGGCCGAGCAGAGGCAGCACCGGCACGGTCGAGACCCACACCATGAAGTTGAGGGAGTCCCTCGGCGCCGCCTTCCGGGTGATCACGTTGGACACACCCCAGCAGGCCGCCGCGAGGACCACCAGGACGAACGCGAGAACCGGCCCGCCCGCCCCCTCGTCGACGGCGGCCACACCGATGCCTGCGAGCGCGACGCCCATGCCCAGGACGCGTGTCCTGCCGGGCCGTTCGGACAGGGCCAGGGCGGCGAAGAGGGCGGTGAAGACGGCCTGGACCTGGAGGACGAGGGAGGAGAGCCCGGCGGGCATCCCCTGGTCCATCCCGATGAAGAGCAGCCCGAATTTGGCCACCCCCAGGGCTAGGCCCACCCCGATGATCCACTTCCAGGCGACCGTGGGCCTGCCGACGAGGAACACCGCGGGCAGCGCGGCGACGAGGAAGCGGAGGGCGGAGAAGAGCAGGGGCGGGAAGTGGTCGAGACCCACCTCGATGACGACGAAGTTCACACCCCAGACGGCGGCGACCAGCGCGGCCAGGGCGATGTGGAGGGGACGCATGGACCGAGCATCCGGCGTCGGGACCATGTAGCACCAGCGCGGATTTCTTCATGGTTGGATTGAGCACTGCTAACGCTTCCTGCTCGCTCGGGGGTCCCGGTGCTCGACCTGTCCCGGCTGCGCGCCCTGCACGCCGTCTCCGTCCACGGCTCCGTCGCGGGGGCCGCCGCCGCTCTCGGCTACACCGCCTCGGCGGTCTCCCAGCAGATCACCAAGCTGGAGCGGGAGACCCGCACGACGCTGCTCGAACGGCGGGGGCGCGGGGTGGCGCTCACCGAGGACGCCATCCATCTCGCCGAAACCGCCCAGCGGTTGCTGGCGATCGTGGAGCAGGCCGAGACGACGCTCGAACAGCGCCGGGGGCAGCCGACGGGACGGCTGTCCATCGCCGCGTTCGCCTCCGCGGCACGCGGGCTGCTGCCGGGAGTGCTGGCCGAACTGGGGCGGGAGTACCCGGCGCTGGACGCCCGGCTCACCGAGGTCGATCCGCATCTGTCGGTCGACCTGGTGGCGAACGGCGTGATCGATCTCGCGGTCGCCCACGACTGGGACATCAGTCCGCTGCCGGCGCCGGAGGGCGTCGCGCAGGCGGTGCTCGGCGACGACCGGTGCGATCTGCTGGTGCCGGAGGGGCACCCGCTCGCCGGCCGGGCGGCGGTGCGGCGGGAGGACCTGGCCAAGGAGCGGTGGGTGTGCCAGCCGCCCGGCACGGTGTGCCACGACTGGCTCGTACGGACGCTGCGTGCGGCGGGCTACGAGCCGGACATCCGCCACCGGGCGGAGGAGAACCACACCCAGCTGGCCCTGGTCGCGGCCGGGCTCGGCGTGGCGATGATCCCCCGCCTCGGCCGCGGGCCACTGCCGCCGGGCGTGGCCGCGGTGCGGCTGGACCCCGTGCCGGTGCGGCGGCTGTACGCGCTGTGGCGTACGGAGGCGGCACGGCGCCCCGCGATCATCGCGGCGGTGTCGGCGCTGCAAGGGGCGGCCGAGGCGCTCCGAAAGGCCGCCTGACGCACGGCCGGGGGCGGCCGGACTCCCGCGCGCCCCGGGGAACGGGCGGGAGCCCCGGAACCGGCGCAGGTGGATTGCCGGCGCCGGCCCCGGGCGGTGAGGCCCCCGCTCGCCCCGTCCGACCCGCCCCGACGGAGCACCGTCGCGGTCCGGGGTATCGCCGGCCTCCCGCCGTATGCGCCGCGCCCGAGGCACCCGGGACCCTCCTCGGACTGCGCTCCCGGCGCCCCCGGGACGCCGGGCGGCAGGAACGCCGGCCACCGGGCGCCCCCGGTCACCACGCACGGGACATCGAAGCCCAGCCGGCCGAAACCCCCGGTCACCCCGGGACCCCGGACACCGGGCGGCCCGGAGCCGGACGTGAGGCGGCCACAGCCCGGGGGCGCTGGGCGCCGTACCCATGTCCGGGCATGTCCGGCCCTCGTCCCGCGCGTACCGCCCATTCCCGGGCCACCCCCTTGACTGGTAGTTACTTTCCATATATCCGTACCTTCTTGGAAGTTTCTTTCAGCACCGGAAGGGGCTCACGTGCACCACCGCACCTCCAGACGCACCCTCCTCACCGCCACGGCGGTCACCGCCGCGGCCGCCGCGACCGGCGTGGCCGCTCTTCCCGGCGCCGCGCAGGCAGCCGCATCAGGCACCTCCCCGGACAGCCGTCTCAAGCGGCTCATCGCCCGGATGAGCCTGGAGGAGAAGGTCGGCCAGCTCTTCGTGATGCGGGTGCACGGGCACTCCGCCACCGAGCCCGACCAGGCGGACGTCGACGCCAATCTCACCGAGATCGGGGTCCGCGACGCTGCCGAGCTGATCTCCACGTACCACGTCGGCGGCATCATCTACTTCGCCTGGGCGCACAACACCCGCGACCCGCACCAGATCGCCGACCTCTCCAACGGCATCCAGCGGGCCGGGCTCGCCGGGCCCACCCCGCTGCCGCTCCTCGTCTCCACCGACCAGGAGCACGGCATCGTGTGCCGCGTCGGCGAGCCCGCGACGCTGCTGCCGGGCGCCATGGCGCTGGGCGCGGGCGGTTCACGCTCCGACGCGCGCGCGGCGGGCCGGATCGCCGGGGCCGAGCTCGCGGCCCTGGGCATCAACCAGAACTACGCGCCGGACGCGGACGTCAACGTCAACCCGGCCAACCCCGTCATCGGCGTGCGTTCCTTCGGCTCCGACCCGGATTCGGTCGCCGGGATGGTCGCCGCGCAGGTGAAGGGCTATCAGAGCTCCGGCGTCGCCTCGACGGCCAAGCACTTCCCGGGCCACGGGGACACCAGCACCGACAGCCACACCGGCCTGCCGGTCATCAGCCACACCCGCGAGCAGTGGGCCGAGCTGGACGCCCCGCCGTTCCGGGCGGCCGTCGCCGCAGGGATCGACTCGATCATGACGGCCCACATCGTGGTGCCCGCCCTGGACCCGTCGGAGGACCCGGCCACCCTGTCGCACCCGATCCTCACCGGGATCCTGCGCGAGGAGCTCGGCTACGACGGTGTGGTGGTCACCGACGCCCTCGGGATGGAGGGTGTCCGCACGAAGTACGGCGACGAGCGCGTCCCCGTCCTCGCCCTGCTGGCCGGCGTCGACCAGCTGCTCAACCCGCCGGACCTCAAGGTTGCCTGGACCGCCGTCCTCGACGCGGTGAAGAGCGGCGAGATCAGCGAGGCGCGCATCGAGGAATCGATCCTGCGCATCCTGCGGCTGA
This sequence comes from Streptomyces pratensis, assembly GCF_016804005.1. Lineage (GTDB taxonomy): Bacteria > Actinomycetota > Actinomycetes > Streptomycetales > Streptomycetaceae > Streptomyces > Streptomyces pratensis_A. The sequence goes on from NZ_CP051486.1 coordinate 7,009,436, forward strand.
AGACGAAACTGGGCCTGTTCCGCGATCCGTACGTCACCCACCGGGGCGTCGACCGAACCGTCGGCATCCCGTCCCACCTCGCCGCCGCCGACCGGATCGCCGAGCGGACGACCACGCTGCTGTCCAACACGGGTTCGCTGCTGCCCCTCTCCCGCCGGTCCCACAAGAACCTCCTGGTGGTCGGCGCCGATCCCGCCTCCCCCTCCGGCACGACCGGTCCCCCGACGACCACGCTCGCCGGGGCCTTCGTGGAGCTGGGCTACGCGGCGACCGCGCTGTCCACCGGCACGGCCCCGACCCAGGCGAAGATCGCGGAGGCGGTGGCCGCGGCGCAGGGCAAGGACGCGGTGGTCGTGGGCACGTACAACGTCACGGCGACCAGTTCCCAGCGCACCCTGGTCAGCGCCCTCGCGGCGACCGGCGTCCCGGTGATCACGCTCGCGATCCGGAATCCGTACGACATCGCCCGACTGGCCGGCACCGGCTACGCCGCGAGCCTCGCCGCGTACTCGTGGACGGACGTCGAGCTGCGGGCGGCCGCTCGCGTGATCGCGGGGCGGGCCCGGCCGGAGGGCCGGCTCCCGGTGCCGGTGCAGCGGGCGGACGACCCCGCACAGGCGCTGTACCCAGTCGGCTACGGCCTGTCGTACGGGAGCTACGCCACTCCTTCGCCGTAACCACCCCAATGAGCTAAAAACACCCGTGCGCCTGGCGTGTGCCCGCTCCGGCGGGTCACGCTGGGTGCACGTCCGCATGGGCGTACGGGGGGTCGTCCATGGAGAAGTGCCGTGTCGCGGGGGTGGTGTACACCCTCCTGCCCGTCGTCGCGGCGCTCTGCCTGAGTGCCTGCCGGCAGCCGGTGGGTACGCCCTCCGACGGTCCGCAGGCGAGCGCGACGCCCTCGGGGTACGGGCTGGAGTTCCTGGGACCGGCCGACTGCAGCTCACGCGGGGAGACGTTCCGTGAGGTGTGGTGCGGCAGCGAGAGGGCGGCCGCTCGGGTGCTGGCGCGTCACACCGGCGCGCCGTCGGACGGACCTCGGTGTCCGCCCACCACCGACTTCGTCCTGCACATCTCGCCGAGCGGCCCCACTCCCCCGCAGGGCCCCCGGGAGTCCGGGCGGGACGGTCCGGCCGCCGCCGGGAACGGCCCCGCCACGCCCCGTGGGTACGCCTGCATGCGCAACCTGGAGTCCCCGCACCCGGGTGACCCCGGGCAGGGCGGTGGCCCGCTGACGGTCGTCGGGGACTGTGTCCACAGCTTCCGCGAGGGCGAGGTCAGGGAGACCGCCTGCGACGGATCGGGCGAGCACCCGCCGGAGTTCGAGGTCGGCTCGGCGGCGGCACGGCGCGCCCTGTGCCCTGACACGACTGATCTGTACGTGCGGTTGGGCGGGGACAGACCTGTGGGCTGCGCCCGCCGGGTGTGAAGTGCACCCGGCGCGCGCAGCCCACTTCGGAGCTGTGCTTTGCCTGTTACGGCCTCAGCGTTCCCCGGTCACGCTGGAGTTCGTCGTCCCGCACGTCCAGGCGCGCGTCGAACTTCGCGAGGGGCTTCGCCTTCGACGGATCGGCCTCGACCGCCGTGGGGGCGACCCCTGCCCAGCGCAGGATGGCGGCGGTGGCCGCGGCCTTCTGGTCGGCGACGAGGCCGGCGACCTTGGACCCGTGGTTTCCGCCCGGCACGGTGTAGACGTGGCTGTCGCGGGCGCCCTTGCCGAGACGGAAGGGCTCGGCGCCCCACGGGTCGTTCTCGCCGTAGACGTAGAGCATGTGACGGGCGTTGTTCTTCACCCAGCTGTCCACGTCACGCATGGCCGAGGGCTGGAACTTCATCGGGATGGAGCGCGGCACGAAGTTGCGCGGCGGCTGGTAGCCGTAGCGGCTCAGGTTCCCGAGCCAGGGCTGCTCGATGTCGGGCGAACCGAGCTGGGTCCCCGCCTGGTAGTAGTACGGCGTGTAGGTCCCCAGGCCCTGGTCGGCGTAGGCGGAGAAGCCCGAGATGCCGTCGACGGAGTCCCAGATCTCCTGGTCGGTGGCGTTCGGGGCGTCGGCCGGGAGTGCCGCGCAGTCGGCGACCAGGCTGTACTGCCAGAACGCCCAGACGTAGTCCATGACGACGGCCTCGTACGCCTTGTCGAGCGTGCCGACCGTGTCGAAGGTCAGGCCGTTCTCGGCGGCGTACGCCTCGTACTTCTTCTCCAGCGGCTCACGGCGGACGAGTGCCTCGCGCTGGACACCGTTCAGCCGGTTCCGGCACTCCTCGGTGCCGACGCGTGCGAAGAAGCGGTCGTACGCCGAATCCTCGTTGTTTACCACGTCGTTGGGGGCGACGTAGGCGACGACGCCGTCCATGTCCTTCGGGTAGAAGCGCTCGAAGTAGGTGGCGGTCATACCGCCCTTGGAACCGCCGGTGCTGAGCCAGTTCTCGGAGTAGATCTTCTTCAGCGCCTTGAAGACCCGGTGCTGGTCACTGGCGGCCTGCCAGATGTCGAGCTTCGACCAGTCGGCGGGTGCCGGGCGGGACGGGGTGAAGAACCGGTACTCCAGGGAGACCTGGTTCCCGTCGACGATCTGTGTCGGCTCGCTGCGGCTGGGGTTGGTCGAGACGTTGTAGCCGCTGGTGAAGAAGACCGTGGGCCGGGACGTGTCCTTGTGCAGCAGCGTGACGCGCTGCTGGAAGGTGCCCTTGGAGGGGCGCCTGTGGTCGACCGGCTGGGTGTAGTTGAGGACGAAGAAACGGTAGCCGGGGTAGGGCTTCTCCTCGATCAGGCTCATTCCCGGGATGGCCAGGATGCGGTCCTTGATGTCCTCGCTGCTGCTCTCACCGCTGCCGGTGGAGCTGCCCTGCTTCGCGGCCGGCTGTGCGGCGGTGGCCGCTCCGGCCGAGGCTCCGGTCGCACTCACTGTGCCTATGAGCACCGCCAGCGACAGAACGCCTCTGAGCACCTTGCGCATGCACCCTCCCCTTGATTCACGACAGTCGCCGTGAACCTAGCGGGGGTCACACGTGCCACGCCAGACCCACACGCATGTCAGCACAGGATCCATCCGGTCGAGCCGGAAGCGCCCCCGACGGAACCCGAGGCGCGGACACAGCGGTTCAGCGCGTGCACCGTGACCGGGCCGGCCAGCTTGGTGAACCTGCCGCTGTCGACGACCGCCCGGCCGCCGCGCGGCTGCAAGGAGACCTGCATCGCCCGGCGCGCACCGGGCTTCTTCGCGACGGTGACGGCGCACGCGTAGGCGCGGCTCTTGTAGACGCGCAGCGAACCGGTGGAGAACGTCACCGTCTTGACCAGCCGCCCCGAGCAGGCCGACGCGGCCTGCGCGGGGGCGGTCCCGGTGGGGCCCAGCACCAGGACGAGGGCGCCGAGCAGCGGCAGGACGAGGAGCGCAGCCGCCATGCGCCGCCCTGCCCGGCTCCCCGGCCGTCCCGATGACCTCAGCGGTCCCACCGCACCGTCCACCACAACCACTCCGCCCGCCTCATCGAACCTGCTGCCCGTCATCGGACATGCGTACGCATCGGTGTACGACGCGGTGAGAGGGCCATCGGGTTCCGGCGCGGCGGGGGCAACAGCGGACCGTGCGGCGGACGTCATACACCCGCCGGGGTGTCCTCCCCTATGCCCTCTCCTATGAAGGTGCGCCACAGCCGCGCGTACGCGCCTTCCCTGGCCAGCAGCTCGTCATGTGTGCCGTCCTCGGCGACCCTTCCCCCGTCCATCACCACGACCCGGTCGGCGCGGGCTGCCGTCGTCAGCCGGTGGGCGACCACCAGCGTGGTGCGCCGGCCCGCCAGCCGGTCGGTGGCCTGGTTGACCTGCGCCTCACTGGCCAGGTCGAGGGAGGCGGTGGCCTCGTCGAGCAGCAGGATGTCCGGGTCGACCAGCTCGGCGCGGGCGAGCGCGATCAGCTGCCGCTGACCGGCCGAGAGGTTGCGGCCCCGCTCGGCGACCTCGTGCAGGTAGCCGTCCTCCAGGGTGGCGATCATGTCGTGCGCGCCGACCGCCCGGGCCGCCGACTCCACCTGCGCGTCGGTGGCCTCCGGGAGCCCGTAGGCGATGGCGTCGCGGACCGTCCCCTCGAAGAGGTAGGCCTCCTGCGGCACGACTCCCAGCCGGTGGCGGTACGCCGTCCTGTCGAGCAGGCGCAGATCCGTGCCGTCGGCCGTGATCCGGCCGCTCGTCGGGTCGTAGAAGCGGGCGACGAGCTTGACCAGCGTCGACTTGCCCGCCCCCGTCTCGCCGACGAAGGCGACCGTCTGGCCCGCCGGGATCCGCAGGTCGATCCCCGTGAGGGCCTCCTCCTCGTCGGCGTACGCGAACGACACGTCCTCGAACGCGATCTCGCCGCGCAGCGACGTCACGTCCTGCGGATCGTCGTGGTCGGCCGTGGACGTCGGCTCCCGCAGGAGTTCCTGGATCCGGCCGAGGGAGACGCTGGCCTGCTGGTAGCCGTCGAAGACCTGGGACAGCTGCTGCACGGGGGCGAAGAACAGGTCGATGTAGAGCAGGTAGGCGACGAGCGCGCCCGTCGTCAGCGTGCCGTTGTCGACCCGGCCCGCGCCGACGATCAGCACTGCCGCCGCCGCGACGGACGCCAGCAGCTGCACGAACGGGAAGTAGACCGAGATCAGCCACTGCCCCCGCACCCTCGCCTGGCGGTAGTGGTCGCTGCGCGCCGCGAACCTCTCGGCACCGTCGAGCTCGCGCCGGAACGCCTGGACGATCCGCAGCCCGGAGACGGACTCCTGGAGGTCGGCGTTGACGACGCTGATGCGTGTCCGGGCGAGCTCGTACGCCTTGACGCTCTTGCGGCGGAAGAAGTACGTACCGACGATCAGCACCGGCAGCGTCGCGAAGACGACCAGGGCCAGCTGGACGTCGAGGACGAGCAGCACGACCGTGATGCCGAAGAAGGTGACGAGGGAGACGAAGGCGGTGACGAGGCCCGTCTGGAGGAACGTGGACAGCGCGTCCACGTCCGTCGTCATCCGGGTCATGATCCGGCCGGTCAGCTCGCGCTCGTAGTAGTCGAGGCCGAGCCGCTGGAGCTGCGCGAAGATCTTGAGGCGCAGGGAGTACAGCACGCGTTCCCCGGTGCGGCCCGTCATCCGGGTCTCACCGATCTGGGCCACCCACTGCACGAGCACGGCGAGCAGGCCGAATCCGGCCGCCGCCCAGACCGCGCCGAGCGCCATCTTGGTGACGCCGTCGTCGATGCCGTGCCGGATGAGCACGGGCAGGAGCAGGCCCATGCCCGCGTCGACGGCGACCAGTGCCAGGCTCACCAGCAGCGGGGCGCCGAAGCCGTGCAGCAGCCTGCGCAGGCCGTACGACTTCTCCGGTCGCACCGCGCTCGCCTCGTCGATCGCGGGGGCGTCGGTGGCGGGTGGCAGCGCGTCGACCTGCGCGAGCAGCTCGGGAGTGGCGGGCATGGCGGCGGCCGCCGCGTCACGCTGCTCCTCCTTCCGGATCCACAGCCCGGGGGTGACGCCACGCTCGGCGTCGAACTCGGCGTCCAGCTCCTCCTGGAGCGCACGGTCGTCCTCGGTTGCCACGGCCGTGGCCGGCCGGTGCCCCGGGGAGGTGCCGCCCAGCTCGTCCGGGTCGGTGAGGAGCCGGCGGTAGAGCGCGGAGCGGCGCTCCAGCTCGGCGTGCGTACCGATGTCGGCGAGCCGCCCGTGGTCGAGGACCGCGATGCGGTCGGCGAGGCCGAGCGTGGACCGGCGGTGGGCTATCAGCAGGGTCGTGCGGCCCTCCATGACCCGCGCCAGGACCTCGTGGATCTCGTGTTCGACCCGCGCGTCGACCGCCGAGGTGGCGTCGTCGAGCAGCAGCAGGCGGGGGTCGGTGAGGAGGGCGCGGGCGAGCGCCACGCGCTGGCGCTGGCCGCCGGAGAGGGTGAGCCCGTGCTCGCCGACCTTGGTGTCGTATCCCTCGGGCAGCGCGGAGATGAAGCCGTGCGCCTGGGCGGCACGGGCGGCGGTCTCGATCTGCTCCTGGGTGGCGCCCGGGTATCCGTACGCGATGTTGGCGCCGACGGACTCGGAGAAGAGGAAGCTGTCCTCGGGCACCAGCCCGATGGCGGCCCGCAGCGAGTCCTGGGTCAGCTCACGGACGTCGTGGCCGCCGACCAGGACCGCGCCGTGCGACACGTCGTAGAAGCGGGGCAGCAGGAGCGAGACGGTCGACTTGCCGCTGCCTGAGGCGCCGACCACGGCAACGGTCTCGCCCGGCTCGATGGTGAGGGAGAACCCGTCGAGGACGGGACGGTCCTCGTCGTAGCCGAAGCGGACGTCGTCGAACTCGACGCTCGCGGGGGCGTCGGCCGGGAGCGTCCTGGTGCCGTCCTTCATGGACGGCTCGGTGTCGATCAGCTCCAGGACGCGCTCCACACCGGCCCGTGCCTGCTGGCCGACGGTGAGGACCATGGCGAGCATCCGGACCGGGCCGACGAGCTGGGCGAGGTAGGTGGAGAAGGCGACGAATGTGCCGAGCGTGATCTCGCCCCTGGTGGCGAGCCAGCCGCCGAGTGCCAGCATGGCGACCTGGCCGAGCGCGGGGACGGCCTGGAGCGCCGGGGTGTAGCGGGAGTTCAGCCGGATCGTGCGCAGCCGGCCGGCGAAGAGCCTGCGGCTGACCTCACGGAGTTTGCCGGTCTCCTGCTCCTCCTGGCCGAACCCCTTGACGACCCGTACGCCGGAGACGGCCCCGTCGACCACCCCGGCGACGGCGGCGGCCTGGCTCTGGGCGTACCAGGTGGCGGGGAAGAGCCGGGCCTTCGAGCGGCGGGCGATGAACCAGAGGGCGGGGGCGACGGCGAGGGCGACGAGGGTCAGGGGCAGCGAGAGCCACGCCATGATCACCAGGGAGATGAGGAAGAGCAGGATGTTCCCGATGGTCATCGGGAGCATGAAGAGGAGGCCCTGGATCAGCTGAAGGTCGCTGGTGGCGCGTCCGACGACCTGACCGGTGGAGAGCTCGTCCTGCCGCTTCCCGTCGAGCCGGGTGAGGGTGCCGTACATCTCGGTCCGCAGATCGTGCTGCACGTCCAGGGCGAGCCGCCCGCCGTAGTAACGGCGGATGAAGGTGGCGACGTAGACGAGGACAGCCGCACCGATGAGCAGACCGGTCCACAGGCCGAGGGAACGGGTGTGGCTGCCGACGACGTCGTCGATGATCACCTTGGTGATGAGCGGGACGAGCGCCATCACGGCCATGCCCGCGAGGGACGAGCCCAGCGCCAGCACGACGTTGCGGCGGTAGCGCCACGCGTACCCGGTCAGCCGCCGGCCCCACCCCTGCTGCTCGGCGCTGCTCCCCGCGCCGCTCTGCTCCGCGCCGCGCTTCTTCGCGCCCCGCTGCTTCGCGCCCTGTTTCTCCGCGCCCACCACCCGTGCCTCCTGTTCCGCCCCGTCGCCCCGCCTGACCTACCGCATGTCACCAACGCGGTCAGCTGCGGATTTCATCCTTCCGCAACAATTCTCGGCCGATGGGCCCAGGCGCGCCCCGGGTGGTCCTAGGACCACCCGGGGTAGGGATGACCAAGCGGACGGGATCACAGGAACGGGGAATCCGATGACGAACGACCTCAGGACCGAGGCCTACCTCTGCGGCCGCCTCTACGCGGCACTGGCGGAGCTGGAGAGGCTCGGCCAGGGGGAGCATCACTCGCTCGGCCGGCCGGACGTGTTGCGGAAGCTGGCCCTGGAGCCGTCGAAGCACCTGACCAAACACCTCGACCAGGCCGGGAAGTACCTGCTGGCGGCCAGGAACAGGGGGCAGGGCGGGCCCGCGGCCGCGGTGTTCAGGTCCCTCCCTGATCTGCTGCCGTCCGGGAGGAAGCTTCCGGACTCCTTGCGCGACACCGAGATGCAGGAGCGTTTCCACGCGGGCCGCACGGCGCAGGAGGCGGCGCTCGGCAAGGCCGTCGGGGCCGGGTGAACGGATGTGCGGCCGGACCCCGGGGGCTGTTCCGCCCCGGGGCCCGGCCGCACATGGCTCTCCTACAGGTGCGTCGGCTCGAACATCTTCAGCAGCGCGGGGAGCACCACCACCGACGGGCCGGATGCCGCCAGGGCCTTGCCGAGGTCGGCGGCCAGGGTCTCGGGCGTCGTACGGACCGCGGGTACGCCGAAGGACTCGGCCAGGGCCACGAAGTCCGGTCGGGCGAGTTCGGTCGCCGTGGCTTCGCCGAAGGCGCCCGTCATGTACTCCCGCAGGATGCCGTAGCCGCCGTCGTCGACGATCAGCCAGGTGACGGGCAGGTCGTACTGCCGGGCGGTGGCGAGCTCGGCGATCGAGTACATCGCACCGCCGTCGCCGGAGACCGCGAGCACCGGCCTGGTGCGGTCGGCCGCCGCGGCACCGATCGCGGCCGGGAAGCCGTAGCCGAGGCCGCCCGCACCCTGCGCCGAGTGCATCGTGTTCGGGTGGCGGGCGTCGAAGGCGGACCAGGCCCAGTAGGCCAGGATCGTCATGTCCCAGAAGCTGGGCGACGTGTCGGGCAGCGCCTCGCGGACGGAGGCCAGCACCTGCTGCTCCAGCGTGAGGTCCTGTGCCGCGATCCGGCCGTGGACCTTCTCCAGCAGCTCCCGGACACGCTCCGCCGCGGTGCCGTCCTCGCGGGGCTCCACCGTGTCCAGGAGGTCGGAGAGGGCCTCGCGGGCGTCGGAGTGGATGCCGAGCGCGGGGTGGTTGGACTCCAGTTTCCCGGCGTCGGCCTCGATCTGGATGACCCGGCCGCGCGGGGCGAACGTGTGGTAGTTCGAGGAGAGCTCGCCCAGTCCTGAGCCGACGACCAGCAGGACGTCCGCGGACTCCAGGAAGTCCGTGGTGTACCGGTCCTCCAGCCAGGACCGGAGCGAGAGCGGGTGTTCCCAGGGGAAGGCGCCCTTGCCGCCGAAGGTCGTGACGACCGGAGCGTCGATCTTCTCCGCGAGGGCGCGCAGTTTCCCGGCCGCGTCGGAGCGTACGACTCCGCCGCCCGCGATGATCGCCGGGCGCTCGGCCTTCGACAACAGGTGGGCGGCGGCGACGGTCAGCTCCGGGCGCGGGTACAGCTCACGGGGCGTGGCGTCCAGCGCGCTGACCACGGGCAGGGTGGTCTCGGCGAGCAGCACGTCCTGGGGGATCTCGACCCAGACCGGGCCGTGCGGGGCCGTCAGCGCGGACTCCCAGGCGGCGGCGATCGCCGAGGGGACCTGTGAGGCCGTGCGCACGGTGTGCACGGACTTCACGATGTCGCGGAAGGACGCCTTCTGGTCGCGGAGCTCGTGCAGATAGCCGTGGCGCCCTCCGCCGAGCCCGGCGGTGGGGATCTGGCTGGAGATCGCCAGCACGGGCGCCGACGCGGCCGCCGCCTCCTGGAGCGCGGCCAGGGAGGTCAGGGCCCCGGGGCCGGTGGAGAGCAGCAGGGGCGCCACCTCACCGGTGATCCGGCCGTACGCGTCGGCGGCGAAGCCGGCGTTGTTCTCGACCCGCAGCCCGATGTACGAGAGCGAGGAGCGGCGCAGCGCGTCGAACATGCCGAGCGCGTGCTGGCCGGGCAGTCCGAAGACGGTCGTGGCGCCGAGGCCCTGGAGGGTCTCGACGACCAGGTCGCCGCCGTTGCGTCCGGGCGGCGGGTTGAGAGCGGCCTCGGCCTGCGCGGCGGTGAGCTGCGGCCTGTCGTCGTGGTCGTGGCTCACCGGGTGCGGCCTTCCGCGATCTGGCGGGACATGATCGTCGTCAGCTCGTACGCCGTGTGCGAGGCGGCGACGGACGTGATCTCCGCGTGGTCGTACGCCGGGGCGACCTCGACCAGGTCGGCCGAGACCAGGTGGCAGGAGGAGAGCCCGCGCACGATCTCCAGGAGCTCGCGCGAGGTGAGGCCGCCGGCCTCGGGGGTCCCCGTGCCGGGCGCGTGCGCCGGGTCGAGCACGTCGATGTCGATGGAGATGTAGAGAGGCCGGTCGCCGATGCGCTGCCGCAGCTGGTCGGCGATCTCGTCGACACCGCGCCGCATGACGTCGGCGGAGGTGACGATGCCGAAGCCCATCTTGGCGTCGTCGGTGAGGTCCTGCTTGCCGTAGAGCGGGCCGCGCGTGCCCACGTGGGAGAGCGCCTCGGTGTCGAGGATGCCCTCCTCGACGGCCCGGCGGAACGGGGTGCCGTGCGTGTACTCGGCGCCGAAGTAGGTGTCCCAGGTGTCCAGGTGGGCGTCGAAGTGGAGCAGGGCGACGGGGCCGTGCTTCTTGGCGACGGAGCGCAGCAGGGGCAGCGCGATGGTGTGGTCGCCGCCGAGCGTCATCAGCCGGGCGCCGGTGCCGAGAAGGTCGTCGGCCGCGGCCTCGATCGTCTCGACCGCCTGGTTGATGTCGAAGGGGTTCACCGCGATGTCACCCGCGTCGGCGACCTGGGCGAGGGCGAAGGGCGAGGCGTCCTGTGCCGGGTTGTAGGGGCGCAGGAGACGAGAGGCCTCGCGGATCGCGTTGCCGCCGAAGCGGGCGCCGGGACGGTAGGAGACGCCGGTGTCGAAAGGCACGCCGACGACGGCGACGTCGGCGGTGCCCACCTCGTCGAGCCGTGGCAGCCGGGCGAACGTCGCGGGTCCGGCGTACCGCGGGACGCGGGAGGAGTCGACGGGGCCGCGCGGCGTTTCGTTGCTGCTCATGGGTGCGGGTGCCTTTCGTTCAGCCATGCACGCCTTGTGGGCGTTCATACGGTGACAAGTGTGTCAGGGGCCGGTTCACACCGGCCCCCGCGGTGGCCGGCGGTCAGACGGCGACCGGGTCCGGGGTGGCCGGTTCCTCGGCCCCCCGCCCGGCCAGCCGCTCGCGCCAGGCCGCGAGCACGGCCGCGTCGGTCGGCTTCGTCGCCAGCGAGACGACGACGTAGACGGCCAGCGAGGCGAGGAGCCCGTAGTAGACCGGCTCGTTGGCGAGGATCCCGTATCCCGCCATCAGCCCGATCACCGACGCACCGCCGACGGCCACGGCCGCCAGCGCGCCCGCCGCCGTTCCCCGGCGCCAGAGCAGACCGCCGAGGATCGGCACCAGCAGCCCGCCGACCAGCAGGTTGTAGGCGACGGTGAGTGCCTCGACGACGTCGTTGAGCGCGATGGCGATCACTATGACGGCGACGCCCATGATGAGGATGAACGCCCGGTTGCCCTTCACCTCGTCGCGCTCCTCGCCGCCTTCCTTGGCGACCACGCCCCGCAGCCGCGACCAGATGTCGTTGTTCGCCACGGTCGCGCAGGCGATCAGGGCGCCGGAGGAGGTGGACATCACGGCGGCGAGCGCGGCGGCGAGCACCAGCCCCCGCACACCGACCGGCAGTTCGTCCTTCACGATCGTCGCGAACGCCGCGTCGGCGCTCGGCAGCGTCGGGTACATCACCTTGGCCGCCGTCCCGATGACGGCGCCGGCGACCGCGTAGACCAGGCAGTACGTCCCGGCGACGGTTCCGCCCCAGCGTGCAGTCCGGTCGCTGCGGGCGGTGAACACGCGCTGCCAGATGTCCTGGCCGATCAGCATGCCGAAGGTGTAGATCAGGACGTACGTGAAGATCGTCTCGCCGCCGATGCCCAGGGGGTCGAAGTACTCCGTGGGCAGCTGCGCCTTCATCTCGCTGAAGCCGCCGGCCTTGACCACGGCGATCGGCAGGAGGAGGAGCAGGACGCCGATGGTCTTGACGACGAACTGCACCATGTCCGTGATCGTGATCGACCACATGCCGCCGAGCGTCGAGTACGCGACGACGATGGTGCCGCCCAGGATGATCGCGACGGTCCGGTTCACGTCGAACAGGACGTCGAAGATGGTGGCGTAGGCGATCGTCGAGGTGACCGCGAGCATCAGCGTGTACGCCCACATGACGACACCGGAGATGACGCCGGCCCTGCCGCCGTAGCGCAGGTCGAGCATCTCGGAGACGGTGTAGACCTTCAGCCGGGCGATGCGGGCCGAGAAGAACACGGACAGGGCGAGCAGCCCGAGGCCGATCGTGAAGACCATCCAGGCACCGGAGAGCCCGTACTGGTAGCCGAGGCCCACGCCTCCGATCGTCGAGGCACCGCCGAGGACTATCGCGGCCATGGTGCCGGAGTACATCCAGGGGCCGAGCCGCCGCCCGGCGACCAGGAACTCGCTCTTGGACTTGGCGCGGCGCATGCCCCACCAGCCCATGGCGAGCATGCCGGCCAGATAGACCACGATCACCGCGTAGTCGACAGCCATGGGCTTTCCTCCGTCTCGTTTCCGCTCAGGGGTCGGGTGTGGTGATGAAGACGGTAGGTGGCCGGAAGCCGACGCTGAAGTGTACGTTTCCTCCATCCTCAACCCGTCGAGTGGATGGACCATCCATGCCGGACTCCCCCACCGGGCCCCCTGCCCCTCCCATCCCGCTGGCCGAGCTGCTGGCCCGGGAGGAGCTCGGGCTGCGCCGGATCGCCGGCCCGGCCCACGCGGACCTGCTGTGGGTGCACACCTCGGAGATGGCCGACCCGTATCCGTATCTGCTCGGCGGCGAACTGCTGCTGACCGCCGGGGTGCAGCTCGCGGACGCGGACACCTACGTGGCCCGGCTCGTCGAGGCGGGGGCGGCGGCGGTCGGCTTCGGGGTGGCACCGGTGCACGACACGGTGCCGGAAGCCCTGGTGGAGGCCTGCGACAGGCACGGGCTGCCGTTGCTCGAGGTACCACCCGAGACCCGCTTCGCCGCGGTCGCCCGGGCGGTGTGGCGGCTCATGGCGGAGGCCCGCCATCGTGAGCTGCGCCGGGTGACCCGGGCCCAGCAGGCCCTGGCGACGGCGGCGGCCCGCCCGGACCCGGTGCCCGCGGTGCTGCGGCAGCTCGCCGTACAGCTGGAGGGACGGGTCGCGCTGCTCACGGCGGACGGCGAGGTGCTGCACACGGCGGGCGGACGCCCTGCACCGGACGTACAGACGGCGCTGGCACGGCTGGCCAGGGTGGTGGCACCCGCCGGATCCCCCTCCACCGGCCCCGCCCCGGGCTCCGCACCCGGCGCCTTCCCGGCCGGCCCGCAGGCCCCCTCCCCCGGCCGGAAACCGAGCCCGTCGTCGGCGACCGACACCCGCGGCGGCTCCCATCTGTTCGCGTACGCGCTGGGCGGCGGGCAGGGACTGGCCCTGGCCCTCGCGACCCCCCGGCGCGACTTCGGCGACCACACCGTCGCCGGGATCGCCGTCGTGCTGCTCTCCCTGCTCACCGCCCCGCACCAGGGCGCCGACGCCGCGGGCCGATCGGCGGCGCTGGTACGGCTCCTGCTCGGCGCGGCACCACAGGATGTGGCCCCGCTGCTGGGCGACGGCGACTCCTGGACGGTGGTCCACGCCCGCCGCGCGGACGGCACCCCGGCCGACCCGCTGAACGCCGGGACGCTCGGCGCGGCACTCGGCTCAGCCCTGTCGGACGTGGACCGGGAGACGGTACGGATCCTGCTGCCCGGCCGCCACGAGGCGGTGGCCCCGCAGCCCGGCTGGACCCTCGGCGTCTCCGAGCCCACTCCGGTCACCGCGCTCCCCGACGCCGACACACAGGCGTCCCGCGCCCTGGGCCACGCGGAGGCGACCCGCACCGCGTTGACCACGCACCGCCCCGGCGTCGGAGGCCTGGCCGGCCTGATCCCGGCCGACCGCGCCGAGGCCCACGCCCGCGCCCTCCTGGCCCCCCTCACGGACACCCTGGCCGAGACCCTGCGCTGCTGGCTGAGCCTCCACGGCAGCTGGGACCGCACGGCGGTGGCCATGCGGATCCACCGCAACACGGTCCGCCAGCGCGTCGCCCGGTGCGCGGCGCTGCTGGACATGGACCTGGACGACATGGACGTACGGACGGAGCTGTGGTTCGCGCTGCGGGACCGGACCCGCTGAACCAGCCTCCGAGATGTGCATCGCGCCTCTTGTTACGCCGCCCCCGACCGGCACTGTGAGCGGCCGGCGCGACGACCTGGCGAGGCGGCGAACTGACGAGGCGACGAACGGCCGGTGGCACGGGATCACGGAAGCCGGCCACCGGAATCGACGGGAACAGGCGGGTGGAGAGGCCCTTCGGCGCGGCTCCACCGTGCTGAACTCGACCTCCCACAAGGCGTTCCCGACTCCGCGTACCGCTGTCATTGCCGCCTGAGCTGTCAGTGCCGCCTGACAAGATCGCACATATGACCAGCAGCACCGGAACTCCCGTCCCGCTCCCGGCCAATCACCGCATCTCCGAGACGTACGTCGACTGGGCGCGCACCCAGGGGCCTGGCGTAGAAGCCGACGCCCGCGTCACGCTGGAGCGGGCGGACAGCACCCGGCACCGGTCCTGGGAGAAGCCCGGCCGGTTCGTGGACGACGCCGAGCGCCTGGCCAGGGGTCTTCCCGCCGCCCATCTGCCCTGGTTCTGGGACACGATCGGCCACTGGATGCTGGAGGCGCACCGTCGTTCCGCGGCGCGCGCCTACGGGCTGGCCCGTTCCGCCGAACGCGCCCACGGGCTGCCGGTCGACCCCGACCGGAGCTGGGCGAACGCAACGCTGTTCGCCCGCTTCGGCGCCTTGCCCGTCGCCGAACTCAGCAAGGCCCCCGTGTGGTCGGCAGAGGTGTTCGGCCCCGTGGACGCCCACCGTGCGTATGTCGACCTGCTGGCCGTCTGGGCGACGTCACCCGGCGAGCTCCCCGCCGACCTGGGCCGCCGCGTCCGGGACTCGGCCCGTGCAGCCGGCCTCGGCACCGCCGAGGAGGCCCGGGTGCTGGGCGGGCTGCTGGCCGCGTCCCGTGGCAAGGCCGTACCCGACCGGCTGCTCGACGCGGCCGTCGGCCCGCTGAGGGCTCATCCACCGGCCGACGAGCAGGCCACCGCCCTCCTCGACCTGTTCCCCGACTCGAAGAACGACGCCGCGTCCTGGCTGCGGCTGCTCATCGGCTGCGGCGCCGCCGACGCCGCGGCCGAGGGCCGGATCGTCCCGGAGGGCGGCCTCGGGGACTGGCTGCGCCGGTACGCCGCCCAGTACGCGCACCGCCCCTCGGGCGGCGGGATCACCCGCCAGGCGATGCCGGCCGAACTCTTCGACCTGGTCGGGCGCTTCGCACTACGGATCAAGGCGGAAGGGGCCCCTGTCCGGCTCCACGAGGACCGCTACCGGTGGCCGCACCTGGACGCCGACCTGCTCGACGTCTGTCTCGCCGAGGGCATGGCCGTGCACGATCCCGGTCCTGCGATCGGCCTTGAGTTCTGGGGCGAGCGCTCCCTGCGCGACCTGAGGGCGCTGGCCGCCGACCCGGTGTTCGGGCCCCGCCTGGAGGGCACCGTGCACGCCGGACTCCGCACGCGTGGCGGCAGTGCCATCAGCCGGCTCCCCCATACCCCGGGCATCACCGTCGAGGTCCACGCCCGCGTCGAGAAGCTGCTCGACGCCCTGCGCGGTGGCGGTCTCGCCGCCGCCGACGAGGCCGTCGAGGAGCTGCGCGGCCTTCTGGACCGGCCCACCGCCATCGCCCTGGACGGCATCGAAGAGGCCCTCGACGCCCTTGACCTCACAGGCCCACTGACCCGCGCCCTGCGGGCGGGACTCCCCGAGGAGCTGGGCTGGCCCGCCCTGGACCAGGCCCTCGCCTCGTTCCGGCCGGACGAAACCGTTCACGTCACCTGCACCTGGCCGGTGCTCACCGTGTTCGGCGAGACCCGTGCCCTCGCCGTCGGCCACGCCGGAGTGCGCGGCGAACACACCCTGCAACTCCCCGACGGCGCCCTCGGCCACACCGTCCACTGGGTCGGCGGGCAGTTCCTCGTCGCCTGGAACGGCGAGCACGAGGACAACTACCCCGGCACCGCCTACTGGTCCGACCACCCCGGCGAGACATTCACACCGGAGCATGCGTACGGGCTGCGCCCCTACGGCGGCAGCATCCAGGGCGGCCTCGGGTACCAGTTCGAAACGCAGGACGGGGGTGGTCGGTTCGACGGGGAGCGCGTCCTCCGCGCCGGCGGCCGTGAGGGCATCGGGCATCGCGACTACCAGATGAGTGACGGCCACGCGTTCTGGAGTGCCGAAGTGTTCAGCGAGGACCGGGACGGCTGGAACCGCATCGACGCGGCAACCGGGGTTCCCACCACCGACCGCACTCTCCCGGCCTTCCACGACCCCGCCGAGTCCCCGGCCGGCACCAGGCCGTTCCCCGACCACCGCATCCTCGCCCCGCTTCCACCCGGCTCCCCGCCGTCGCCGCTCGGCCAGGACGGCGCGCTCACCGGCTGCCGGGTCAGCTACCGCACGCCGTACGGGGGCCCGTCCCCCCGCGAGTTCGAGCTGGAGTCCATCGACGGCCGTACCGCCTCCTACCGCAGCGGCACCTTCGGCCGCCGCCCGTGGGGCATTCTCGCCCTGCCGCTCGACGGTGAGGACGCCGTCCTCGCGGGCGGGACCACCATCCGCTGCCACGCCGCTGAAGACAACTCGTTGCTGTGGCAGGTCCAGGGCTTCCCCGGCAGCGGCAACAGGTCTCGTGGCCGCGCCACTCTGGGTGAACAGGCCGGGCCGGTTCCGCCGCCCGCCTTCTGGCACTTCCTCACCCCGCGCGACGCCCCGTCGTCCCGCGCCCTGCGGACGGTCACGGAGACCGCCGTACGTGAACTGCTGCGCCCCGGCACCGGGAGCACCCTGCCCGGGGTGACCGACCCACAGGTCGGGGACGGCGTGGACCGCGCCGCCCGCCTCGCAGCCGACGTACTCCGCCGCCGCCGGGAGCTGTCCCACCGGGTCGCCGTCATGCGGGCCGGGCCCGTCGTCCACCTGTCCGACCCCGTGCCGGACACGCGGCTCGTCCCTGCTCTCCACAGCCTGCTGCCCCCACCGCACGGCTTCGAGGAACGGCCGGCGCAGCCCGCGCTTCTCACCTCGGTCGCTGCCGACGGCCGGTACCTGCGGGGAGAGATCGACGACGAGGTGCGGGTGCTGGCCCTTCCCGCCCCGCCGTCCGAGTGGATGGCGCTGACGGGCCGGATCGACGCGGTGGCCTGGCGGGCCGCCGTCGCGGCCACCCCCGACGACCAGCGGCACGCCCTCACCGCACTGCTCGACACCTGGAGCAGGCAGCCGTTCGCGGAAGCGGGCAGCACCTGGAGGACCGGCCGCGCTCCCGAACAGCGGCTCGCCGGACTCCGCGCGGACGGGCACACCGTGGCCTCCGGTCCGGCCCGCAACAACATCGCCACGTTCCTCCAGCGAGCCGCCGGACCGGCGCCCGCCGACGCCGAGGAGTGCGCGACGCACACCATCGCCGCCGACGACGGCACCCGGCTCCCCCGCCTGCTGGCGTACCTGTCCGAGCGTGGACCGCTCCCCGTGCCGGAGGAGGCCGTCGACCTGTTCCGCTGGCGCACCGGGGTGCCGCGCCCGATCGCCGCCCTGGTCCTCGACGGATTCGCCGGCAGCGACGACCACGGCGCGCACCGCAAGCTCCTGCGGTCCAAGCCGTACAAGGCGGACCGGGCCACCTCCTTCGCGTACGACGAGTTCCGGAGGCGGCTCGGTCTCGCGGGCCGGCGTACGGTGCTCGCGTATGCCTTGCCCGGCGACCCGGCGGAGCTATGGGCCCCGGGCGGAGTGACCGCGGCGGCGGAGCGAATGGCCGCCGGGTGGGCCGAGTTGCTCGGCGCGGCCCCCTACGCCGACGACGGCAGCCACGCCGCCGCCCTCGCTGCGGACCACGGCCTGCCGGAGCTCTGGGCCACGGCCCTGCTCACCGGCCGCGTCGATGAGCCACTGGACGCCGACGGCGTACGGGCCGCCGCCACCGCGGTCGCCTGGGCTCTCGCCGAGCGTCCGGTCGGAGACCCTGCGGCGGAGGGCGCCCATGCCCTGCTCGACGTACTCGCGGACACCCTTGTCGGCACCTCTGAGGGGCTCCTGACCGCCCTGCGTGCCCTCGCGGACCGGGCCGCCGACACCCCGGTACCGCCCGGCCAGTACGAGGCCAACCCGCTGTTCGGCGTCCCGGCCCTTGTGGACGAGGTGGCGGGTGCCTTCGGCGTGAGCCGTGACGCGGCTGCCCTCCACCTCCAGACCCACGCGTTGGACCGCCCGGCCGACAGAACCGTCCGCCGCTGGAACTCCTGGTCCCTCGATCACCACCGCGCCGTCCGTAAGGAACTCACCGCAGCGAAGGCCCCACGCCCCGCACCGGCGTCTCCGGCCGTGGACACCACCGGGATCCGGCCTCCGGCGCACGAGCGGTTCGTCCGGGCCTGGGAGTCGCCGTCGGCGAAGCCGCGCCGGTGACGGCCGATCCCCACGGGGGACCCGGCCCGGGGTCGTCGTGACACAGCAGGCGACCCCGACGGCGTAGGCGAGCCTGGCAAGCAGACCTTGGCCATGGAGGCCGCACCCGAAGCCGAGCCGCCCATCACTATACGAACGTAGGTATGGGTACTCATGCCGCAGTCACCGCCTCGGCGGCATCGTATGTCTCACACCCAGCAACACGGTTCCTTCACATCGGAGTTAGAGATGACCGCCTCGTCGCGCACCCTGCCCCAGTCCCTTCGCCGCTACCTGCTGAACCCCGCCGCCCTGGCCTACCTGGCAATCGTGGCCGCTGTCGGCGTATGGGTCGGCCTGGACGCGCTCCTCGTCGAACATGCGGACGCCAGTCTCGCCGGCGTCTGGCTGTTCATCGTGACTGCACCGACCTCGATGCTGTTCGCTTTCCTTCCCGGTGCACTGCCGTTCGCCGGTATCGCCGTCGGTGCCGTCGTCCAGGCGCTGGCGCTCGGTGCCGCGTACCACTGGGCTCTCGGGTGGACAGCGCGGCGCACCGCCACTCTCGGCGCCTGAGAGAACGTCACCGACTGACAGGAGGGCGCCGATCGTGGCGCCCTCGGCTTCAGCGGCTCCCGAGCCGGCACACGCCTTGCCCGGGAGCAACAGACAGAAGGGTGCGGCCATGCCGGCCGCACGGATCACCACCTGCTTGACGGCCGGCTCGGCCCCAGGGGCGACTTCTCGATCACGGCGCCTCCGTGGACGAGGCCGCACGCGGGTTCGTCTGTCTTCCCCATGCACGGGTGCCTCTTGAGAACGTCAGCAGGAAGAGTGAGGGTCAGCGCGATGTGTAAGAAGTGCGGTGCACGGAAGGGCCGTTGGCCCCGCGCCTGCTCCCGGTGTCGTACCGGATCGTCGGATCGGGCGGAAAACGCCTTGGAGGCCGCCGAGCTGGCCGTGGAGACGGGACTGCTCGGATGGATCGGCCGAGGCGTCGTGCGGCTGGTACTGCGCACGATCGGTTGACCGGTACGACGCCGAGGGCCTGCCGGTGACCGGGGCTGTGGATCGTGATCAGCCATGCAGAGACGGCACGACGACCTGTCGGGAGCCCGGACCTGCCTGGACGCCCGCACCGCCGGCTGGGTCTGTCCGCCGCTGTGCAACGGCTGGGACCAACCGCAGCGGAAGCCCCTGCGGCTGATACGCGGGGCAGGCCCTCGCCTCGCAGCGCTCTCGGACAGTGACCCTGTGATCCGGACACCGATCGCCCCACGGCCCGGAAGGGCCTTCGGCCTCATCAGGTGAACCCGCGTCTGATGGAGCAGCATCCGCTGTCCCGCCCGACCCGGGAAGCCACCGGCCTCAACCGGACGGACACGTCCGGTCGACTGAATCGCCCGGCACCCAGACGCGCTCTACGACCGGGCCCCGCACAGCTGCTGGTCCACGAGCTCGGTCATGGACTTTTCGGTGTCCTGGCCGGCGTGACTGGTGACGTACACCGAGGCGGTCCGGTCGCCCTCCCGGGTGGTGCCGGCCCAGGTGACGTAGCCGAGCAGCTCCCCCCGGTGACCGAAGTAGCTCCCCCCGCAGGACAACCGGATCTCGGCCAGGCCGAGTCCGTACGATGCGCCCAGGCCGGGCGCGGACACCGTGGTCGTCATCTCGTCGAGCTGCTCCGGACGCATCAGACGGCCCGCGAGCAGCGCGGTGTAGAACCGGTTCAGGTCACGGGTGGAGCTGATGACCGAGCCCGAGCCGACGGCCATACTCGGATCGAGCGTCGTCACGTCGACGCCGGTGTCGGTGCCGAAGCCGGCGTACGCGTGTGCGTGGGGGCCCGGGATGAACGGGAAGGTGCCCGGAGCGGCGGTGTCCCGCAGGGCCAGCGGGCGGATGATCCGGTCGTGCACCTCCCTCTGCCAGCTCCGGCCGGTGACCTCGCGGATGATCATCGCGGCGAGGACGTAGTTGGTGTTGGAGTACGACCAGCCGGGCACCTCCGAGGGCTCCGCCGGTTGCCGCATCGCCGCCCTCACCAGCTCCCGGGGCGTGTAGGTGCGGAACCGCTCCGCGCGATATCCGTCCGCGCTCCGCAGAGCGGGTGGCACCGGGACGTCGGGGATGCCGCTGGTGTGCTGCAGCAGTTGCCGCACGGTGATCCGGCTGCCGTCCAGGCCGTTGCCCTGGACCACTCCCGGCAGCCACTGCTCGACCGTGTCATCCAGGGAGATCCGCCCCTCACCGACGAGTTGCAGTACGACTGTGGCGGTGAACGTCTTGGTCGCACTGCCGATGCGGAACCGGCCGTTCTCCGGCATCGGCTTCGTGGCGCCGATCCTGGCCGTCCCGGCGCGCGCGCTGTCATGGCTGCCGGACGAAGTCACCTCGGCCGACACACCGACCGCCCCGGTGCGATGAATCGCTTCCACCTGTTGTCGCAGCGAGTTGGACTGCACCGGCTTCGCCACCGCTGTCAGCCCGGTGGATGCTACGAGCATCACCCCGACCAGGCTGGTGACGCGAAGCAGACCTCGCCGGCGAGTGAACGACACCTGCATGAAGAAGACCCCCTGAGCTGTCGGAACCGTCGACGACCATCCCACCAGGGCAGTGGCGTCAGCCCCATCCGGCTGCCCCCAACGGCGCCGCTTTGCCACCCCCAGGGCGGCTCCGGGGGCTGCCCTCACCTGAGCCGCTGCGGCCACCCCCCTGGCTGCCCCGGACCACCAGTTCACGGGCGGTTCCGGCATGATCCGCCGAGGCGCTGGTGCACCGGCCACGGCCACCCGGCACCCGTGGCGCGAGGGGCGGCGGACCCGTCGGGCCCCGAGGTGCAGGTGTGCACCCCGGTCCGGCCTCTCGTTCCTACACGGGCACCGGCCGTTACGCCGGGGCAGCTCCGCAGCCGTCAGGCTTGAGGGACATCCGCACCAGCCTTCCCGACTCGCTGATGAGCAGCTCCGGCACATGGTCCTCGTAGAAGCGGATCTGCCCGATGACGCCCTCGGTGCTGGAGTGCCGCGCCAACTGCTCAAGAAGAGGGTCCAGGTCGGGGAGACACTCCGCGTGCACTTCCTGCCGCACCGTGAGAGCCCACCCGCTGTCCGTCCGGTGCAGCTCGGCAACCAGCAGTCCTCCGATGCGCGCAGCGGGCCCGCGCTCGGCGAGGAGAGGGAACAGGTCCTCCGGTGCGGCCGGTTCTTCCGCAGGGCCGTCCGCCGCTTCCTGCGACTCCCCCGCACCCGTAGCGACAGCGGCGCCGAGGTGCCGACCCAGCTCGGCCACAACCGCGCTCGGCACCGTCGCGCCGAGGTTCAGCGCGAGGTCAACTGCGTACATGTCACCCATGCCGGCAGCCTATTCATCCGCAGTGGGCCGGGAAACTGAGGGGCAGCCACGAGGACGATCTGCTAGGTATACGAGTCCCCGCCCAGCCGCCAGGACTTGGATGCCATGCCCCGCGCCGTCAAGCTCATCCGTTCCACCGCCCTGTCCGACGTTGCGGAGTACGCCTACGCCGCCACCGCACCCGCCGAGGCGCGGCTGATCTTCCTCGCCGGGGCGTGCCCGCTGAACGAGGACGGGTCCACAGCCGCCGTCGGTGACTACGCCGGTCAGGCCGCGAAGGCCCTCGACAACATGAAGACCGCGCTCGCAGCAGCCGGCGCGGACCTCGAAGACGTCATCAGCACGCGCGTACTGGTGGCCTCCACGCGGCAGGAGGACCTGGTCACCGCGTGGGAGGTGGTCCGGGACGCATTCGGCGACCACGACGTCCCGAGTACGTTGCTCGGCGTCACAGTTCTCGGATACCACGACCAGCTGGTGGAGATCGAGGGCGTCGCCGCCGTGCTCGACTCCTGATTGCCCGGCGGCTCGGCTCGGCGCTGTGAACCGGAGGGACGGAGGGCCCTCAGATCCCGGCGGTGCATGACACACACGCCTCCCGGTACGGCGGCACGTCCAGCACCCGGTGGCGTAGGCACGAGGCCATCGCCTCCTCCTGCGGGCCGGGCAGTACGGCAGCGCCGTCACAGCCCTGCCCGACGCCGACACCCAGGCACCCAGGCACCCAGGCACCCAACGCCCTGGCCGGCCGCGCTCACCGGCCCCGCGCTGCTGGAGACGGACCTGGAAGACATGGACGTGCGGAGGGAGCTGTGCTTCTCGCTGTGGAGGGGACCAACAGCCGGACGCGCGCTGCGCGATGCCGCCCGGACCGGCCTGACATCCGCCCGGACCGGCGACCTGATCATCTACTAGGATGAAGCCACGCACGTGGGCATGTACCTCGGAGGCGCACATATGGTCCACGTTCCACGGCCCGGACACACGGCTGCACCGGCTACCTCCATGCCCGTCCTCCGTTTGGTCCGAACCGGAGTCTGAGCGAATGCCTCACGCACTGACGCCCCGTGAAAAGGGAAACCTCCCCGCCCTCAGCGCACAGCCACTGATTCGTCTCGACGCCTACGTGGCGGAGGACGGGTCGACGGTGGTCAACGGCCACCTGCTGACGATGGGCGGCACCCGTCCGCCCAACGAGGCGATTCTCGACGCCGTAGCCATGTTCGCCCGCACCCTGGGGACTCCGGTGGCGGCGACCGTCATCGACCGCAGCGTGCGGCAGGTGGCGCGGCTCCGGGTGTATCCCGACGGCTCCAGCCGGACCATCGCCGAGGAGGAGGATCTGCCGCCCGGGCGCGAGCGAACCACCGCCGAGGAAGAGGCGTTTCCTCCGCTCGCCCGCGTCGAGCGGATCATCCAGCACGCGCAGCGCGAGGAACTGCACGCCGCGTTCGTCCTCGCAGGCGCACTGCGGGAGCACCTGACGCTGCGCCGGGGCGCGGAGGATGAACTGTCACTGGAGGCCAGGGCGATCGAGGCGTACATCGCCTATCGCCGCGGCGACTACACGACCTCCACCGGCCTCGCGCTGACCGTCGCGCGCATCCGCTGCGGCAGCGATCTGCACCGGGCCGTGCCCGAGGTGGTCCGTGCCACCGCCGCGTGGCAACGACTCCGTGACGAGGCCCAGGTGGCGACCAGAGGACGGGAACTGCTGCACATGTGGCAGAGGTTGTCCGCAGAAGGCATGCTGCGGGAACCGTCCCACCACGCCATGGCCCAGGCCGTCCGGAGCCGGATCGAACGGGGCAGCCCGTACGCGCAAGCCCCGGCCCCGGCCCCGGCCCCGCCCCCGCCCCCGCCCCCGCCCCCGCAGCGGCCCTGACCGCAGCTCAGGTCCAGTTCGCCCCCGAGGACCCGCCTCTCGCGCCCACTCGAAGGGGGATACTGCGCTTCACCAGGCGCACGGGCCGAAGGCACGGCTGAACCCGGGCCACGCATGAACTTCCGCGGCCTCCCCACGGCCTCGGCTACCGCCTCTGCGACGCAGCACGCAGACGCTCGCCCCGGCTCTCCGCGATCCGGTGGACGTCGCGCAGCGACTCGGCCATGCGCGCCACGACGTAACGCAGTTGCGGTGCGGTCACCTGCCGGTCGTCGAGCATGTCGGCCGCGTGATCGAGCAGTTCGACTGCCATCCCGAGCTGGACGCTCTCGATGTCGTCCGCGATCCGGGAGACGTACCCCGCCCCGTCGCCGAGGAGATAGCAGGGCTTGCCTTCCGGGCCGGCCCACGGCAGCAGTCGTGCCGCGTCGGGGATCCAGCCGGTCATACGATCCGCCCCAAGCCGCACCTCGGGCAGTGCCTGACGTCGACCCCGTACATCGCGAGCCACAGAGGCCGCTCAGGCAACGAATCTGACGCCTCCCCGTCGGGAGGAGGGGGCACCCGAACCTCGGCCGGGACCGACGGGACCGGTTGAAGGCGACGCAGCAGCGTCTCGAGGATGCGGATGGCGCAGTGCAGCACGTCGTCAACTCCGTTGAATGAGGATGGCGATGCCCGAGATCCCGGCCGGAGGCCGACGCCTGGACATCTGTCGCTGAGTAGCGATCCACTTACAGAGTGGGACGGGCGGAGATATTCTCGCCAGGGGGTCGTTGGTGACAAATCATCCGTCACATGGGAGTCGACGTTGAGTAACACCTATGGGGAATGGCTCAAGGAAATGCGTCGGGCAGCCGGGCTGACCCAGCAGGAGCTGGCCGACGCGGCGGTAATGACCCGTTCGCACATCGCGCACATCGAGGCGGGACGTCGCGTGCCGTCGAAAGAGGACGCACGACGGCTGGACACGACCCTGAACACCGGAAATGTGCTCAGCAGCTTCCTGCCGGACGACGACGCGGCGGTCGCCGACTACTTCGAAGCGGCTCTGCTGCTCGAACAACAGGCATTGGCGATTCGCGAGTTCGCGCTGTCGTACATTCCAGGCATCCTCCAGACGAAAAGGTACGCTCGTGCGATCCTCGGCATGTCCTTCCCTCCTGTAGGTGAAGAGGAATGTGACAGGCTCGTTGTCACACGACTCGAGCGGGCAAGAGTGCTCGACAACCCGCCGAACCCCGCAGTATGGGCGCTACTCGACGAAGCCGTACTGCGCAGGTCGGTGGGCGGGCCGGACGTCATGGCGGAGCAGATTCTGCATCTGGTCGAATTGGTGCAGGCGGGGCGCGTCCGGGTGCACGTGATGCCGTTCACCCTGGGATTCCACCCCTTGATGGACGGCATGCTCACCCTTATGACCTTCGAGGATCAACCTCCTGTGGCGTACAGCGAGAGCCTCCGCATGGGAAAGGTTCATGATTCCCCCTCCGTGGTACAGGAGTTGCAGAGCCGCTACGCTCTCGCCCTGAGCGACGCTCTGCCGCTGAAGGAGTCGCTGGACCTGCTGAGGACAACAGCGAAGGATTACGGAAGCCAATGACTGACCGAATCATCCCGAACACCTTCGAGCAGACCGGCTGGCGCAAGTCCTCCTACAGCAACAGCGAAGGCGGCAGCTGCCTGGAGGTCCTGGACGGCCACCCCACCGGTGTACCCGTCCGCGACTCCAAGTCGCCGCACGGACCCGCCCTGTTGATACCGGCCGCAAGCTGGTCATCCTTCGCCTCCGCCGTGAAGGCCGGGCACTTCTGCGTCTGAGCCTCGCAGGGACGGTCCTGAACATGACCAAGGGCGGGCACCCTTGTGCCTCTCCGGCACCTCGCGCCGGGCGCTCGTCGATGTCCCATTCCCTCCGAGCGGCGCGCCCCACCCGCTAAGGCCACCGCCATGCGTGGTGTGCGAGTGATCCTGAGCCGCCACCCGGGCCGGCCGACTGCCGGCGCGGCGACTCACCGGGGGCACGGGTCGCCCGCGCCCTCATGTCACGTACCGCTGCTCTCCTCGCGCCGTCGCCGCCGCCGTTCACGGCGGCGCTCGGCCCTGCGCGCCCGGGAGCGCGCCAGCCGTTCCTCGCGCATGCGACGCTCGCGCTCCAGGCGCCGCGCCTCGCGCGCCCTGTCGGTGTGGCGCCGCGCAGCCCACGGAATCACGGCACCGGCCGAGACGAGGGCGAACGCCACGATCCAGTGTCCGACCGAGGTGCCCATGGTCAGCGCGACCACCGCCCCGGCCACCGCTCCGGCCGAGTACCCCAGAGCCGGGCGCCAGTCCGTGCGGTACCGCCCGAAGGCCTTGGCCATGATGCCCAGCGGCCAGGGCGCGGCCATGAAGGCCGTGAAGTACTTCCCGCCGCCCTCCGGTACGCCACAGCCGCCCTTGGGATGCGGCTCGCACCCCAGGGTCACCATTCCCGCCAGGCCCCAGCCGAACCAGAGCATGAGCCCCGCCGCGAACGCGGCCCCCACCCATCTCGCATGCATGTACGGATCATAGGGACAACGGCCGATCGCCTCGCCTCGTACGGCCATCGGGAGGAGCTGCCGACCGGCAGGCTCCCTCCGCGCAACACATGGCCCGAAATGCCGGGTGATCCAGCATGTGCAACCAGGGGTTGACCATTCCTTCCCCCGCCCCTAAGTTTCTCGCAACCCGCTGGTACATCGATTAACCACCCTGGTCAACGTCCTGGTTGGAGACATCCCGCTGTGCGCTCACCCCTGAGTCGGCGCGGTTTCCTTGTCGCTGGTTCCGGCCTCGCCGCCGCTACCGCGCTGCCCGCAATGTCCGGCTGCTCCACGCTCGCCTCGGCCGATTCCGACCCCGGCACCCTGCTCGTCCACACCCAGCTCGGCACCACCGCGCCGGGCTCCCCCACCTACACCGCCGTCGTGAAGGAATTCGAGAAGGAGAACCCGGGCATCCGGGTCAAGAACCTCGTCAACGGCGACGACCTCCCCCAGGTCTACGAGACCTCGCGGCTGGCCCGTAAGGAGCCGGACGTGGTCATGGTCAACCTGTACGACAAGACGCTCGCCTGGACCGACGTCGGCGCCACCGTCGACGTCAAGGGCTACCTCGACGACTGGGGACTGCGCGACCGTGTCCTGCCCGCCGCCCTGAGTGAGTGGACCGACGGCAAGGGCAGGCTGCGCGCCTTCCCGTACTTCGCCACCAACTGGCCCGTCGCGTACAACACCCACCTGCTCGACCGGGCCGGTGTCGGCTCCGTCCCCACCACCGGGGACCAGCTCATCGGCGCGGCACGGAAGCTACGGGCCAAGGGCATCGCACCGGTCACCGTCGGCGGAAACGACTGGACGGGGCAGAAACTGCTCGCCCAGATCATCCAGACGTTCCTCACCCCCGACGAGGCCCGGAAGGTCTACACGACCGGCGACTTCAGCGGCAGCCGGGGCGCCCGCGAGGGCATCGACTACTTCGTGACCCTGCGGGACGCCGGTGTCTTCGCCGACAAGGCGCAGGGGCTGACCTCCGACACGATGACCACGCAGTACAACACCGAGGCGGCGGCCATCCAGTCCGCGATGTCCTCCGCGCTGGCGAAGGTCCCCGACAAGGCGGCCGGGCACACCGAGATCGGCGGCTGGCCGCTCGCCCCGGGCGCGGCCCACGAGAAGCCGACCATCCTGCGCTCGTACACCCTCATCGGCTTCTGGATCAGTCCCAACGGGGTCAGGAAGCTGTCCTCCGTCGAGAAGTTCCTGCGCTTCATGTACCGCCCCGACGTGGTGTCCCGCTTCATCACCGAGAGCGGCCGTGACATGGCACTCGTGACCGACACGGTCAGCAAGGACTTCCCGCTCGTGGCGAAGGCCCAGCGGCTCGGCGACCGGGTCGGCCAGGCGCTCCTGCCCGACCTGTACGTCCCCCCGACCGCCACCCAGCCGCTGATCACCGCCACCAGCACCGCCTTCACCCGGGGGACGAGCGCGGCCTCCGTGCGCTCCGCCCTGGAATCCGCCTACCGCACGGCCTGATCCGCGCGCCCGAGCCTTTGCGAGTCCTCCCATGACGATGCTCTCGTCCGCCCCGGGCGGCGCCTCGGTCCGCGGACCGGTCACCACCCCGCCGTCCGCCTCCACCACGAAGCGCCGTACGCAGGGCGGGGTCGTCCTCGCCGTGCCCGCGCTGGTCTGGTACCTGGTCTTCATGGTCGGCCCGCTGGTCGCCATCTTCGTCATCGCGGCCCTGCACTGGCCCGGCATGCTCCAGCCGGTCTCGTTCGCCGGCACCGGCAACATCAGCGCGGTCCTGGACGACCCGGTCTTCTGGGACGCGGTGCGCAACACCGCCGTACAGCTCGTCGTGGCCGTGCCCCTGATGATCATCGGGGCGTACATGCTCGGGTACTACGTCGCCCAGAAGCCGCCGGGGCACCGCGTCCTGCGCTATCTGCTCTTCATCCCCGGTCTGATCTCCACCCCCGCCAAGGCGATGGTGTTCTACGCGGTCCTCTCCCCGGACGGCCTGCTCAACGGAGCCCTGGACAAGGCCGGTCTGGGTTCGATGACCGACGCCTGGCTCGCCTCGCCCTCCACCGCGCTCGGCTCCCTCGTCCTCCTCGACGTGTGGAGCGGCATCGGCTTCACCGCAGTGCTGTTCGCGGCCCGGCTCGGCAGCGTCCCCGACGAGATCGGTGAGGCGGCGCAGCTCGACGGTGCCGGGCACTGGCGTGCCATGTGGCGCATCCACTTCCCCGTCATACGGGACTTCGTGGGCGTCGTGACGATGCTCCAGTTCCTCTGGACGCTGTTCGGCTCCGCGCAGAACGTTCTGCTGCTCACCCAGGGCGGGCCGGGGAGCTCGTCGACGACGTTGTCCTTCCTCGTCTACCAGAAGGCCTTCATCGCGGCCGACCTCGGCTACAGCCAGACCGTCGGCGTGGTCCTCTTCCTGGTCGGCCTGGCCGGGCTGCTGACCATCCGTCGTGTCTTCCGCCAGAACTACTGATCGGAGCTGGTCCCATGAAGTTCGGAAGGTCCTGGCTGTCGGCGCACATCTTCGCCTGGCTGTACATGGTGCTGCTGGTCGTCCCCCTCTACTACCTGCTCGTGTCGGCGTTCAAGACGAACGACCAGATCTTCGGGAGCCCGTTCTCCCTGCCGACGTCCCTCTCCACCACCAACTTCACCGAGTCGTTCTCCTCGGCGCACCTCGGGCCGGCGATCCTCAACTCGATGCTCGTGACCGCGCTCGCGCTGGTACTCACCCTGGTGCTCGCGATACCCGCCGCCTTCGCCATCGCGCGTGCCGAGGGCCGGCTCGGCGCCCTGGTGGAGCGGGTGTTCTCGCTGGGCTTCCTGATCCCCACCTTCGCCGCGCTCTTCCCGACGTTCCTGCTCGCCGCCGCCACGGGGCTGTTCCACACCCGGGCGTTCATGGTGCTGTTCCTGCCCGCGACGGCGATGCCGCTCTCCGTCGTCATCCTGGTGCAGTTCATGCGGACCATCCCGCGCGAGATGGAGGAGGCGGCGCGCATGGACGGCGCGTCCACCTTCGCCGTCCTGCGGCACGTCTACACACCGATGTGCATGCCGGGCATCGCGACGATCCTGCTGCTGAACTTCCTGACCTTCTGGAACGAGTACCTCTACTCGCTCGTCATCATCGGGCCCGACCCGGACCTGCGGACGGTGCAGGTCGCCCTGCCCACGCTCAAGTCCCTGACGGGGACGGACTACGGCATCCTTACGGCGGGCACGGTGCTGACCCTGGTCCCGGTATGGGTGGTCTACACCGTGCTCCAGAAGCGGATGCAGCAGGCCCTCGTCAGCGGAGCGGTGAAGATGTGAACAAGCCTCCCGAAGGGCGTACCGCCGTACGCCCCACCATCAAGGCCGTGGCAGCCGCCGCCGGGGTGTCCACCGCCGCGGTCTCCCAGGCCGTCAACGGCACCGGCCGGATCTCGGAGGCCACCCGCCGCCGGGTCATGGACGCGGCCGCGGAGCTGGGCTGGTCCCCGAGCGCCTCCGCCTCCGCACTGCGCCGGGCCCGTACGCGCACGATCGCGCTCGTCGTCCGGCGGCCCACCGATGTGCTCGGCTCCGACCCGCACTTCAGTGAGCTGATCACCGGTCTGGAGGGCGAGCTCGCGCCGCGCGGCTACGGTCTGCTGCTCCACCTGGTCGCCGACATGGCCCAGGAGAGCGCGCTGTACGAACGGCTGGTCGCGGAGGGCCGGATCGACGGTGCCGTGCTGACCGACGCCCGAGCCGACGATCCGCGTCCGGACCTGCTGCGGGGCCTGGGGCTGCCCGCCGTGCTGCTGGGCGCCCCAGATGCCCGATCGCCCGTGCCCCGGGTGGGGCTCGGGCAGCAGGGCGCGGGCGTGAAGGAGGCCGTGGCCCACCTGCTGGAGCTCGGCCACCGCCGCGTCGCCTACGTCGCGGGCCCGTCCGAACTGCTGCACACCCGGCTGCGCTTGCGCGCCTTCGAGGAGGCCCTCGACAAGGCCGGGCTGGCGCCCGTCGCCGTACGTCACAGCGACTTCACCGAGCAGGCCGCCGTCGCCGTGACCGAGGAGCTGCTGGCCCTGCCCGGCCGCCCGACCGCGCTCGTGTTCCCCAACGACTCCATGGCCGTCTGCGGTATCGGCACGGCGCAGCGCGCCGGGCTCCGGGTGCCCGGCGACCTGTCCGTGGTCGGCTACGACAATCTCTCGCTCGGCCGCTGGGTCCACCCCCGGCTCACCACCGTCGACCAGCAGGTGCAGCGGGTCGGTGCGGCCGCCGCCCGCACGCTGCTCGCCGGGTGCGGCGAGGACGTGCCCCCGCCCGTGCTCGACGGCCGCCCCCGTCTGGTCGTCCGCGAATCGACCGGCCCCGCGCAGTCCCCGACCTGAACCGCCGCACCACCACGGCACCCCCGCACATCGAAGAGGACCTGTAGAACCATGCGACGCCACAGTGCCCAGCTCACCCACGACTCCGCCGTGCTCCCGTGGCTCGGCACCAACTTCTGGTCCCGCACCGGCGGTCCGCTGATGTGGCGGAACTACGAGCCGAAGACGGTCCGCGAGGAACTGTCGGTGCTCAGGGAACACGGTCTGAACATGACCAGGTCGTTCTTCTACTGGCCCGACTTCCACCCGGAGCCCGGACGGATCGACGAGGAACTCTGCGACCGTTTCCGGAACTTCCTGGCCGCCCACCACGAGCTGGGCATGGGCACGGTCCCCACCTTCATCGTCGGCCACATGTCGGGAGAGAACTGGGACCCGGCGTGGCGCGGTGACCGGGACCTGTACGAGGACGTGTGGCTCGTCGGCCGGCAGGCGTGGTTCGTCTCGCAGATGACCCGGCGCTTCAAGGACCACCCGGCGGTCACGGGCTGGCTGATCACCAACGAGATGCCGGGCTACGGCCGGATCTACCAGGTCGACCCCCCGTCGAGCGATGTCGTGACCGCCTGGGCGCAGTTCATGTGCGACGCCGTGCGCGCGGCGGGCGGCACCCAGCCGGTCTCGCTCGGCGACGGCGCCTGGGGGATCGAGGTGACGGGCCGCGACAACGGCTTCTCGCTGCGGGAGACGGCCGAGTACGTCGACTTCGTGGGGCCGCACGTCTACCGCTCGGACACGGACAGGCCGCGCCAGCACTACAGGGCCGCGTTCGAGTGCGAGCTGGCCGCCGTCACCGGTCAGCCGGTGGTCCTGGAGGAGTTCGGACTCTCCACCGACACGGTCTCGGCGGCGAACGCGGGGATCTTCTACCGGCAGACCCTGCACAACTCGCTGCTGGGCGGGGCGACCGGCTGGATGGCGTGGAACAACACGGACTACGACGACCTGTGGGAGCAGTCGCCGTACGACCACCACCCCTTCGAGATGCACTTCGGGATCACCGACGGCTCCGGGCGCCCCAAGGAGCCGTTGCGTGAACTGGCGTCCTTCGCCGAGGTCCTGAAGCAGGTCGACTTCCCGCGCTGCCGCCGCACCGACGCGGACGCGGCGCTCGTCGTGCCCACGTTCCTGGAGCGCGGCTACCCCTACAGCCGGCCGGCCGACCGCCCGCTGATCTTCACTTCTCTGCACCAGGGCTATGTCGCGGCACGCGGCGCCGACCTGCCGGTGGCGTTCGCCCGCGAGGCGGACGGGCTGCCGGACGACGCCTCGCTGTACCTGCTGCCCTCGACCCGCCAGCTGACCACCCGCACCCGGCGTGCCCTGGAGCGCCGGGCGAAGGAAGGGGCCACGGTCTATCTGTCGTTCTGCTCTGGCGAGTACCCGACGACCCGTGGCCCGTGGTTCCACGATCTCGACGGGCTGTTCGGGGTGGAGCTCCAGCTGTCCTACGGTGTCGCCGAGCCGATCGAGGACGACGTCCTGGAGATGACCTTCACCGAGGACTTCGGCTCGATAGCCGCCGGTGAGGTGCTGACCTTCCCGGTCGCCGGCAACGAGGACAGCCGCGCCTACCTGCCCGTCGTCCCGGACGGCGCGCGGGTCGTCGCCACCGACGCGCACGGCCGGCCGGCGCTGCTGCGCCACGACACGGGCGCGGGCCGCACCGTCCTCGCCACGTATCCGCTGGAGCACATGGCCGCCCGTACGGCCCGCGCCAACCCCGAGCAGACCCACCGGCTGTACGCGGCGCTCGCCGAACTCGCCGGTGCCGCACGGCCGGTGACGGTCGGCACTCCGTACGTCAGCGCCGACACGCTGGTCCGCGAGGACGGCGCGCGGTTCGTGTGGCTGGTGAGCCAGTCCGGCGAGGAGCTGACCGTGTGCCCGTCGGTGGACGGGGAGCTGCGCGAGCTGACCGGCGGGGCCCCTGTGCGGGACGTGACCCTGCCCCCGTACGGGGTGCGTGTGCTCGAACTGCGCTGACCGCCCCGACCCGACCCCCCGACTCCCCGAGGTGAGCCGCCCGATGTCCGATCCGCTGTTCCGAGACCCCGAGGCGCCCGTGGCCGACAGGGTGGCCGATCTGCTGTCGCGGATGACGCTCACCGAGAAGGTGGGCCAGGTCAACCAGCGGATGTACGGATGGGACGCGTACGAGCGCACCCCCTCCGGCCACCGTCTGACGGACGCGTTCCGGGCGGAGGTGGCGGCCTTCGACGGAATGGGGGCGCTGTACGGGCTCCAGCGCGCCGATCCCTGGTCCGGTGTGACGGCGGAGACGGGGATAGGTGCGGCGGACGGGGCGCGGGTCTCCGACGCGGTGCAGCGTCACGTAGTCGAGAACACCCGGCTCGGTGTCCCCGTCCTGCTGGTCGAGGAGATGCCGCACGGCATGCAGGCCCTGGACGGGACGGTGCTGCCGGTGAACCTGGCGGTCGGCGCCACCTGGGATCCGGAGCTGTACGAGGAGGCGGCGGCCGTCGCCGCCGCACAGCTCCGGGCGCGTGGCGGCCATGTGGCGCTGGTGTCCGCGCTCGACCTGGTGCGGGATCCGCGCTGGGGCCGTGCGGAGGAGTGCTTCGGCGAGGACCCGTATCTGGCGGCTCGCTTCACCGAGGCCCTGGTGCGTGGTGTGCAGGGGCCCTCCGGGGACCGGATCGGGCCGGACCACGCGGCGGTCGTCCTCAAGCACTTCGCCGGGCAGGGGGCCACGGTCGGCGGCCGCAACAGCGCGGCCACCGAGCTGGGCGCGAGGGAACTGCACGAGGTCCATCTCGTGGCGGCGCTGGCGGGCGTGCGTGCCGGAGCCGCGGGTCTCATGGCCGCGTACAACGAGTTCGACGGCGTGCCGTGCGCGGCGAACCACCACCTGCTGACCGGGATCCTCCGGGAGCGGTGGGGCTTCGGCGGCCTGGTGATGGCCGACGGCCTCGCGGTCGACCGGCTGGTGCGGATGGCGGGGGACCAGGTGGCGGCGGGTGCGATGGCGCTGCGTGCGGGGACCGACCTGAGCCTGTGGGACGACTGCTATCCGCGGCTGGCGGAGGCGGTCCGGCGGGGGCTGGTCGAGGAGGCCACACTCGACACGGCTGTCGGACGGGTCCTCGCACTGAAGTTCCGCCTCGGCCTCTTCGAGCGTCCGTACGCCGGCGCCCGGGGGACGGACCCCGCGCGCCTGGAGCGGCTGAGCGAGCGCATCGCCCGCGAGTCCGTGACCCTCCTCGAACACGACGGGGTGACGCTGCCGCTGGCCGGCCGCCGTATCGGGGCCGTCGCGGTCATCGGGCCCAACGCCGATTCCGTACCGCAGCAGATCGGCGACTACACCGCGCCTCAACGGCCGGGCACGGGCAGCAGTCTTCTCGCCGGCATCCGGGCCGCCGCGCCGGAAGGCACCGCCGTCACGTACGCCCGGGGCTGCGGCCTCGTCGGCGGGGACCTGTCGGACCTGCCCGAGGCGGTTTCGCTGGCCTCGGCCGCCGACGTGGCCGTGCTGGTCCTCGGCGGATCGAGCGCACGCGGGTCCGGCACGCGTTTCGACGCCAACGGGGCGGCGGTCGTCGCCTCCGGCAATCCGGTGGAGATGACCTGCGGCGAGGGTGTCGACCTGGCCGAACTGGGGCTGCCCGAGGCACAGTCGGCACTGCTGGACGCCGTCACCGCGACCGGCACCCCGGTGGTCGTGGTGCTGGTCCAGGGCCGGCCGCACGCCCTGCCGGACCTCTCCGGCGGGGCGGCGGCGGTGCTGAGCGCCTGGTACCCCGGCCCGTGGGGCGGAACGGCGGTCGCGGACGTGCTGTTCGGCGCAGCCGTGCCGCAGGGCCGGCTGCCCGTCTCCGTGCCCCGCTCGGCGGCCCAGCTGCCCGTGTTCTACAACGGCAAGGACCACGATTACCGGGGCTACGTCGACCAGCCGGCCACGCCCCGCCATCCGTTCGGCCACGGACTGTCCTACACGACGGTCGAGTACGGCGTCCCCAGGCTCTCCCTGTCGTCCGTCGCGGTGGCCGGGTTCGACGGGGCGGCCCCTGTGAGCTGTACGGTCGGCGTCGTCAACACCGGCCCCCGACCGGTGCGGGAGACCGTCCAGCTCTACGTACGCCGGGTGCTCGGCGGCAGTTCGTGGCCACGGGTGCGGGAGCTGCGGGCCTTCACGCAGGTGCAGCTGGGGCCCGGCGAGGGCACCGAGGTCACCTTCCCGGTGGACGCGCGGACCCTGGCCTCGTTCACGCACGCGGGGGAATGGGCGGTGGAGCCAGGCGAGTTCGCGATCGAAGCGGGGCCGTCCTCCCGGCGCACCCGGGCTGCCGGACTCACGGTGACGGCGTAGGCCGGGCGGTGCACAGACCGTCGGCTGCGACGGCGTGGTCCGGGCGGTGCACAGACCGTCGACGATGATGGCCGGCATGCGTTCAGCGCGTTCCTTGCGGTCGGGTCCGCCGGTCTTCCACAGGACGACGCGAGCGGGAGGACCTCGTCGGCGAAGGCGCCGGGGCGCAGCAGCCCCTCCTCCTCGCAGGCGGTCGGCAGCCGGCCCATCCGCGCCGACGAGTTCGTCGTCCGGCCGACCGGCCGGGCCTGACCCCGGCCACGGGCGCCGCCCCCGGCCGGTCACCACTCCCTGGGGGCGATGAGCTCCTCCACGTCCGCTCCCGTGAAGCCGTACGCCGTGGCTACGGCCCAGAAGTTCTCGGCTATCTCCTCGCGGGCCACCGTTTCGATCTCGCTGCCGGCTGCCTCGAACTCGGCCTCCAGGGCGTTGAATTCCTCCGTCGCCGCGTGTGTGAGCACGTACAGCGCGGTCAGGTCTGCCGGCTGCTCCGCCTCGACGCGCTCGCAGAGCCGTACCAGGACGGCCCTGCCGAGGTCGACGACGCGGTCCGGGTAGTAACCGTCCCCGTACAGCCCCCGCAGGAACGCGTACTCCGCCATGCTCCGGTTCGTGATCGCCACGTCCGCCCCGCCTCTCCACGCATCCGGACACCCGTCCACCGGATGACCGTCAGAAACGATGGTGCACCACGCCTCTGACAGTGCCGGACCGCCGCGTCCGCCGCCCCGGGCCGCAGGGCTGCGGGCGCCACCTTCACGCCGGTGCGCACAGGCGCGTCCCGCCGGGCCGAACAGGCCTCGGGCGCCCCCCTTTCGGGGCTGTCTGCGCAGGTCACCGGGGTGCGACGCTGCCGTTGATCACGGGCACTGCCCGGCCGACGAACAGCGAAAGGTCTCCTCGTGAACCGCATCACCGCACTCGCCGCCACCGCGGTCGTCCTGGCCTTCGGACTGGGCGCGGGGCCCGTCTCCGCCACCGACGCGGGCGGGTCCACCGCCGGCCGGGCAGCCGCCCCGGCCGCCGCGTTCACTCGCTGCACCCACGGGTACTTCTGCGCCTTCGACGGCTGGAACGGTGAGGGGACCCGCTGTCAGTGGTCGGCTCGCGAGATGAGCAACACCGCCGACAACTGCTCGTTCATCCGGGAGGGCAGGAACGTCCTCTCGGTGTGGAACAAGACCGAGCACCGCGTGCAGTACTACACGCAGACCAACTTCAACTCGCGCGTGGGCTCCACCCTCGCCGGACAGGGCGGCAACCTCCAGGGCAGCTACCAGATCCGTTCGTTCAAGCCCCAGTAGCGGGGCCCCGGCGACGGCCCGGACCCCCGTCGGATGCTGCCTGGCGGCCGGGCGTGTGCCTCACTGCACGCGCGCGGACGCCCGGCCACGGCTCTCCTCTTCCTCGTCGTCGTCGTCGCCGGGGACGTGGACACCGAAGACGTTGATGTTGATCTCGACGACCTCCAGACCTGTCATCGTCTCGACCGCGTCCGTCACACGGGTCCTGATGCGGTCGGCCAGCTCATGGATCGGGATGCCGTACTCCACCTCGATGTCTACGTCGACCGCGGTCTGCTTCTCCCCCACTTCCACCTTCACGCCGCGTCCGCCGCCGGAGGTTCCGCCGACGCGTCCGGCCACGGCGCCCATCGCCTTGGACGCTCCCCGGCCCACGGAATGCACGCCGTCCGTCTCGCGGATGGCGATTCCGGCGATGGTCGCCACCACACCGTCGGCGATGGTGGTCCTGCCGCGTCCGGACCGCTCGCCGTTCCTGCCTGTCGTTGAACTCCCGCCCAGGGACTCGACATCAGCCATGACTGCCTCACAGAGGGTCTATGCGACGAGGCTGCTGGCGTCCTCGCCGGCTCCTCATCTCACTGTGCGCCCGCCCGCCGCCGACCGCCATCGAGACGTACGCAGCGCTCGCCCCGGCCACCCTCCGTGACCGGATCCGGCACCGCCGCCCCGGAACCGCCGGGCCCTTCCGTCCCGGGCCGTCCGGGAAGCCAGGCGTGCTCAGCATCACCCTGGACAGCCACCGTGACCGCCGGGTAACTTTTGACCAGGACTGAGCAAGCGCTTAGCCACTGCGACCGAAGCCCGAAGCTGACACCAGGAGGCACCCCGTGCGCCGTACGGTTTACAACGAGGACCACGAGGCGTTCCGGGAGACCATCCGCGCCTTCATCGAGGCCGAGGTCGTTCCCGTCTACGACGAGTGGTTCGCTGCGGGCCAGGCGCCTCGCGACTTCTACTACAAGCTCGCCGAGCTGGGCATCTTCGGCATCGAGGTGCCCGAGGAGTACGGCGGCGCGGGCGAGGAGTCCTTCAAGTTCGAAGCGGTCCTGTACGAGGAGACCGCCCGCGCGGGCATCTCGTTCGGCGGCTCCGGCGTGCACGTCCTGCTCTGCCTCCCGTACCTCAAGGCGTACGCCACCGAGGAGCAGAAGAAGCGCTGGCTGCCGGACTTCGTGTCGGGCAAGTCCATGTACGCGATAGCCATGACCGAGCCGGGCACCGGTTCGGACCTGGCCGGCATGAAGACGACCGCCAAGCTCTCCGAGGACGGCACGCATTACGTCCTCAACGGCGCCAAGACCTTCATCACCGGTGGTGTGCACGCCGACAAGGTCATCGTCTGCGCCCGCACGGACGCCCCCAAGGCCGACGACCGCCGCCACGGCATCTCGCTCCTGGTGGTCGACACCAAGTCCGAGGGCTACTCGGTCGGCCGCAAGCTCGACAAGCTGGGCCTGAAGGTCTCCGACACCGCCGAGCTGGCCTTCGTGGACGTCAAGGTGCCCGTCGACGACCTGCTGGGCGAGGAGAACAAGGGCTTCTCCTACCTCGGCCAGAACCTCCCGCAGGAGCGCCTGGGCATCGCCGTCGGCGCGTACGCGCAGGCAGCCGCCGCCGTGCGGTTCGCCCAGCAGTACACGCAGGACCGCACCGTCTTCGGCAAGACCGTCGCGTCGTTCCAGAACACCAAGTTCGAGCTGGCCGCCTGCAAGGCCGAGGTCGACGCGGCCGAGGCCGTCTGCGACCGGGCGATCGAAGCTCTGGACGCCGGCGAGCTGACGCCCGCGGAGGCCGCCTCGGCGAAGCTGTTCTGCACCGAGGTCGCGCACCGCGTGATCGACCGCTGCCTCCAGCTGCACGGCGGCTACGGCTTCATGAACGAGTACCCGATCGCCCGCCTGTACACGGACAACCGGGTCAACCGCATCTACGGCGGCACCAGCGAGGTCATGAAGTCGATCATCGCCAAGTCCATGGGTCTCTGAGAGCGGCTACGTCTCCCCTCCATGAGCGCAGCACTCGACTCCCTGCTCGATCTGCTCGACCTGGAGCGGATCGAGCAGGACATCTTCCGGGGCACGAGCCGTTCGGCGGTCGTGCCCCGCGTCTTCGGCGGCCAGGTCGCGGCCCAGGCCCTGGTCGCCGCCGGGCGCACGGTCCCCGCGGACCGGGGCGCCCACTCCCTGCACGCGTACTTCCTGCGCCCCGGGGACCCGGGCGCGCCGATCGTCTACAACGTGGACCGGATCCGTGACGGGCGGTCCTTCACCACGCGCCGGGTCGTCGCCGTCCAGCACGGCAAGCCGGTCTTCCACCTCTCGGCCTCCTTCCAGGTCCACGAGGAAGGCATGGACCACCAGGCGGTCATGCCCTCGGCGCCCGACCCGGAGACCCTGCCGACGGCGGCGGAGATGCTGCCCCGGTACGCGGACCGCTTCACCGACCCGCGGATGGTGGACCGGCTGCTGGAGGCCCGGGCCGCGGTCGATCTGCGCTACGTCGACGCCCCGCCGTTCGCCACGGCCGGTGAACCGAGGGAGCCGCGCTCCCAGGTCTGGTTCCGGACGCACGGCAAGCTGGCGGACGATCCGCTGCTGCACGTCTGCATGGCGACGTACGTCTCCGACATGACGCTGCTCGACTCGGTCCTGCTCGCCCACGGGCGCGGCGGCTGGTCGGTCGGCGACGTGGTGGGCGCCAGCCTCGACCACGCGATGTGGTTCCACCGCCCCTTCCGGGCGGACGAGTGGCTGCTGTACGACCAGGAGTCGCCCTCCGCGTCCGGCGGGCGCGGTCTCGGACAGGCCAGGATCTGGACGGCCGACGGGAAGCTGGCCATCACGGTCATCCAGGAGGGCCTGGTCCGCGTCCCGAGGGACTGAAGCCGCGCATTCGGACATACTGCCCCTCATGAGTGACGCCACGAGTGACGAGCAGACCGGTGGCAGCGAGTCCACGGCCACCGTCGTCGTCGCGACGGCCGCCAATCTCGGTATCGCGGTGGCCAAGCTGGTGGCGGGGCTGATCAGCGGTTCGAGCGCGATGCTGTCGGAGGCCGCGCACTCGGTGGCCGACACCGTCACCGAGGTCATGCTCCTCACCGCGCTCAAGCGCAGCGAGAAGCCCCCGGACGAGGACCATCCGCTGGGTTATGGCCCCGAGCGGTACATCTGGGCGATGCTCGCCGCCGTGGCGACCTTCGTCGGCGGCGCGGTGTTCTCCCTGTACGACGGCATCCACACCCTGCTGAAGGGCGAGGAGCTGGGCGACCCGCTCGTCTCCTACATCGTGCTCGCGGTCGCCTTCCTGCTGGAGGGCTTCTCGCTGCGCACCGGCGTGCGGCAGGTGCGTGGCGAGGCCGCGCGGCTCCGGATGCCCGCGCCCCGTTATCTGCGCCGGACCCCCGACACGGCGGTCAAGGCCGTCGTCATGGAGGACTCGGCGGCCCTGACCGGGCTGCTCCTCGCAGCCGGCGGTCTGCTCGGCGGGCAGCTCACCGGGTCCGGGGTCTGGGACGGCATCGCCTCCGTCCTCATCGGCGTACTGCTGGTGTACGTGGCGTGGGTGCTCTGCCGGTCCAACGCCCAGCTGCTGATCGGCCGGCCGCTCCCGGCCGGGATGCGGGCCGGTGTGCGCGAGGAGCTGCTGTCAGTGCCGCACATCATCGAGGTCGTGGAGCTGACCACGTTGATCCAGGGCCCCTCGGAACTACTGGTCGCAGCGAAGATCGATTTCCGGGACGCGTCGACGGCCGCGCAGATCGAGTGGGCGTGCGAGGAGGCGGAGCAGCAGCTGCGGGAACGCTACCCGTCGGTCCAGCGTGTGTACCTGGACCCGACGCCGGGGCGCGCGCAGCGCCTCGCGGCGCGCGCCGACGGCTGAGGGACGCGGGCAGCCGCCTCGCGGGCCCACACCGTCCGCTACGGGCCGCTACGGGCCGCTACGGGCCAGATCAAGCCAGAGACGGGGCGACAGGGGCCGACAGGGCATTCGTCGGCGGGACCGACCACGACACGACGGCGTTCCGGCCCGTCTGCCGCCCTCACACCGGTGATCAACCTTACTCACCGCCACACCGGAGAGCGTCCGACGTGAGGCCCGCGGCCGACGTGCCGCACCTGGGGCGACGCGCCGCAGCCGTTCACTCGGGTCACAGCATGCCAAATGGTGACGTTTCAGTTGGGCGCGGGCAACCGGCGGACCCACATTCTGCCCATTTACCTTTTTACCTTTCATGTCAATCTTTGAAATACCTCAGCGCCGAATGCAATTACCCGAGGGCTCGAATTCGAGCCATGATCAGTGGATTTATTGCATCTGCGGCCAGGAACCGGTGTCCTTCTCAGGGTTGCCTCAACTAGCCCTGGCCGCACGCGGGCAGGCGCATTCCCCCATCCACCGAGGACCTTGTTTATGACGCACATATCGGAGGCCGGTCCCTGGGTACTGGCGCTGGCCATGACGGTCGTCGCCCTCGCCCTTGCGCTCCTCCACCTCCGCACGCGCCGGTCGAACGCGGCACTGCGTGCTGAGGCTCGCACCGAGGCACATGCCGCGGCCGGCAAGTACCAGGCACTTGAGGCCAATGCGCGGTCCAGCGCACAGGCGGCCGCGCAGGCCTCGGAGACCCGCTACCGGTCGATGGAAAGCACGCTCCTCGCCGAGGTCCAGGAGGCCGAGCGCGCCAGACTCGCCGCCGAGCAGCAGGGCGGCCGTGCGGGCGGGGAGCTGGCGTACTTCGTCGACACCCGGCTGCCCGCGCTCGTCACGCATCTGAGGCACCGTCATGTGCCGGTCCCCGGAACGCAGGACCCGGCGCTCACCCACACCGACATCGGGACCCTCCTGGAACGGGCCCTGAACCAGGTCGCCCAGGTCATCGTCGACACCGAGCAGCGGGTCGACGCCGGCGCCCAGGCAGTGCTGCGGGCCACCACCGCCGAGATCCAGGCCAAGTCCTACCGCCTCCAGGAGATGATCGAGGAGGCGCAGTTCACCTTCGACGATCCGGAGATCGCAAAACGCCTGGTGTCGATGGACCGCACGAACGAGGAGAATCTCCGTCAGATCCAGGCGACCGGAGTCCTCTGCGGTGCGTGGCCGGGGCTGACACGGGACGACTCCCACCTGGGTGACATCGTTGCCGGAGCCCAGTCCCGCATCGCGGGCTACCAGCGCGTCCAGATCACCAGCCAGCTCTCCGACCCGGTCGGGGTGGTGGCCCGGGCGGTGGAGCCGCTCGCCGTCATCGTCGCCGAGCTGCTCTCCAACGCGGTGCACCACACCCCCCAGGGCACGCGGCCCGTCGACGTCAGCCTGCACCAGGTGCAGGCAGGGGCGTGCGTCGTGATCGACGACCCCGGCGTGGGCATGACGGACGAGGAACGCGAGTTCGCCGCGCGCATGCTGTCCGGTCAGCAGGGTGTCCTGCTGACCCACCTGGGAGACCCGCCGCGGGCGGGGTTCGCCACGATCGGCCGCCTCGTGCAGCAGTTCGGCTTCACCGTCACGGTGGACAAGCCCTCGTCGTACGGCGGCGTGCGAGCGGTGGCGTTCATTCCCGATCACCTGCTGATGCTGATGGATGAGGTGGCCCAGCCCATGTCGGCCATGTCCCCCGCGCTGCGCAGGCAGGAGCCGCCCAGGCAGGAAAGCCCCGCGCCGTCACCGGCCGCCGCGCCCGCCGACGCGATCGACCTGCCGCGGCGGCGACGCCAGCGGGCCGCTCAGGACACGGACCGGCCCGCCCGGCAGGGCCCGGACCCGACGCCTGCG
Organism: Streptomyces pratensis; assembly: GCF_016804005.1. Classification (GTDB taxonomy): domain Bacteria; phylum Actinomycetota; class Actinomycetes; order Streptomycetales; family Streptomycetaceae; genus Streptomyces; species Streptomyces pratensis_A. Next base: position 7,051,271 of record NZ_CP051486.1, read on the forward strand.
ATCACCCCGGACCAGGCGGCCCTGACGTGGGGCGCCTGGCAGACCGGCACCATGCGCGGATTCGAGGACGCGCACACCGACCAGGAAGAAGGCACGCAGCCATGACCGTCGTTCCCAAGCGCCCCCTTCTCAGGGACATGTCCTGGGTGCTCACCCCGCTTCTGGAGGTGCCTGGGGTCGTGCACGCTTTGGTCCTCTCCGGAGACGGGATGATCCAGGGCGCCACCCAGGCCCTCACCCGGGAGGCCGGGGAGGGCGCCTCCGCCATGGCGTCGGCCGTCCAGGGCGCCTGCAAGGAGCTGGTCAGGAAACTGGCGGGGCAGGAGGAGAGCCCCGTACTTCACCAGGTGGTGGTCAGCACGGACCACGGGTTCGCCTTCCTGATCCCGGCGGGCGACAACACGGTCATGGCGGTCTTCGCACAGACGACCGTGGACATGGGCGTCATCGCCCACGCAATGCAGGTGCAGGTCTCGAAGCTCGGCGACAAGGTGATGAACTCACCTGCTCGGGCCCGGGGATGACGCCGGCGCCCCGCCGGCGGCTCGTGCCGTCGTTCCTGGCCACCGACAGCGTCCAGCCGACGCGCAACACGCTGGACCGCCTGACCCTGCTGTCGTCCACCGGCGTCACCGCCGTGGACGACCTGACACACGCGCAGCGCCGGCTGGTCGAACTCCTCCAGGGCGGCCCGCTGGCGCTGGTCGAGGTCGCCGCACGCCTCGTGCTGCCGGTGAGCCTGGTGCGCGTCCTCGTCGCGGATCTCGTCGACAGTTCGCACCTGCACGCCCGCGCCCCCATCCCCGAGGCGAAGGCACACGATCCCCAGCTGCTAGAGAAGGTTCTCGATGGACTCCGCAGTATCCGATAACGCCTTCCTCGACAGCGACGAGCAGACGCTGGTGAAGATCGTGGTGACCGGACCTTTCGGCGTCGGGAAGACGACGCTGATCAACACGCTGTCCGAGACCGCGCCGCTGCACACCGAGGAGGTCATGACCCAGGCCGGCGCGGCTACCGACGATCTCGCCGGTGTGCGGGACAAGGCCACCACCACGGTCGCCATCGACTTCGGCCGCAGGACGCTCCCGGGTGACCTGGTCCTCTACCTGTTCGGCACTCCGGGCCAGAAGAGGTTCAAGCCGCTCTGGGAGGACATCGCGCGCGGCGCGCTGGGTGCGGTGGTCCTGGTCGACACCCGCCGTCTCGACGACTCGTTCGACGTCATCGACATGATCGAGCAGCAGGGACTGTCCTACGCCGTGGCCGTCAACAGCTTCCCCGACTCGCCCGACCACTCGCCCGAGGTGCTCCGCGACCACCTGGACCTGGAGCCGCACACCCCGCTGGTCGTGTGCGACGCCCGCGAGACGACGTCGGCCGTGGACGTACTGATCGCGCTGGTGACCCACCTGCTCACCGCCCACCCCGTCCTGGAAGCCTCATGAGCACCTACCTGCCCCTGGCCGTCCCCCTGTACAGCCCGGACTTCGCCGCGGACCCCGGGCGCGTCTACGCCCGCCTGCGCGCGTTCGGGCCGGTCGCCCCCGTCGAGGTGTCCCCGGGCGTCAGCGGCTATCTCGTCACCGACCGCGACGCCGCTCTCGCCATACTCAACGACCCCGAAGTCTGGTCGAAGGACCCTCGGGTCTGGGAGAGCGGGCTCCCGGCCGACTCGCCGGTGAAACCGATGATGGGGTGGCGGCCCAACGCCCTGTTCAACGACGGCGCCGAGCACCGCCGCTACCGGTCGGTCATCACCGACAGCTTCAGCCGGATCGAGCCGCACGACCTGCGCCGGCAGGTCGCGGAGATCGCGGACGGTCTGATCCAGGACTTCGCCGGCACGGGTGAGGTCGACCTGGTCGGCCAGTACGCCCGCCCGTTGCCGCTGGTGCTGTTCAACGCGATGTTCGGCATGCCGCCCGAGGACGGGCCCCGCCTGGTGTCCGCCATGGGCGGTCTGTTCGAAGCCGAACCCGAGATCGCGATCAAGGCGAACGAGGACTTCGGCCGGTACATGGAGGAACTCATCGCGCTCAAGGTGCAGCAGCGCGGCGAGGACCTGACGAGCTGGTTCATGGACCACCCCGCCGGTCTGGCGCCGGAGGAACTCGCCCACCAGGTGATCCTCACGATGGCCGCCGGGCAGGAGCCGACCACGAACCTGATCTCGAACGCGCTGTCGCGCATGCTGTCCAATCCGGACTACTACAGCAGCCTTTCCAACGGCGCCCGCACCGCCCGCGACGCCATCAACGACGTGCTGCGCCATGAGCCGCCGATGGCGAACTACAGCGCGCACTACCCGCGGCGCAACATGCAGATCGGCAGCACCTGGATCGCCGCCGACAGTCTCGTACTCATCTCCTACCACGCGGCGAACACCACCCCGGACGGCCACGACGGCGGCGAGCGTACCGACGGCGGCGCGCACCTCGCCTGGTCCGCCGGTCCGCACGCATGCCCCGTCAAGCAGCCCGCCCTGCTCATCGCGATCACCGCGATCGAGAGGCTCACCAGCCACCTCGGGGACCTCGAACTCGCCGTGCCCCGCGAGAGCCTGCAATGGCGCCCCGGCCCCTTCCACCGCGCACTGGCGCACCTCCCGGCCCGCTTCGGTCCCATCACGCCGCAGAAAACTGGAGTCACTCCATGGAGCAGCCCCTCCACCTCGACCCCGCCGGCCGCGACCTCCACGGAGAGTCCGCTCTCCTCCGCGAGCGCGGGCCGGCGGCCCGGGTCGTACTCCCCGGCGCCATAGACGCCTGGGCCGTCACCAGCCACTCGCTCCTCAAGGAGCTCCTGACCGACGACCGCGTGACCAAGGACCCCAGCGCCTGGAGCGTCTGGCAGCGCGGCGAGATCACCCCCGACATGTGGGTCTACTCCTGGGTCGCGGTCTCCAACATGTTCACCGCCGCGGGTCAGGACCACCGCCGCTTGCGCAAACTCATCACCCCGGCGTTCACCGCACGCCGCATCGAGGCGCTGAGGCCCGTCATCCAGGAGATCGCCGATCAGCTGCTGGACGACCTGGCGGTCGACTCCGACGGCACGGTGGACCTGCGCAGCGCGTACGCCCACCCGTTGCCCATGCGGGTCATCTGCCATCTGTTCGGGCTGCCCGAGGAACTCCGGCCGCGCATGGCCCAGTTGGTCGAGAAGGTCTTCGACACGACCGTCGAGGACGCCGCGTCGAACTTCGCGGAGCTCCAGCAGATGCTGACCGGCCTGATCGCGAGCAAGCGGCAGAGCCCGGGGGACGACATGACCAGCGTCCTGATCGCCACCCGCGACGAGGACGGCGCCCGCCTGAGCGAGGCCGAGCTGACGGACACGCTGCTGCTCATCATCAGCGCCGGCTTCGAGACCACCGTCAACCTCATCGGCAACGCCGTACGCGCCCTGCTGGAACATCCCGAACAGCTCCAGCAGGTCACCGCGGCCGGTGGGAAGCGCTGGAACGACGTCGTCGAGGAGACCCTGCGCTGGGAGCCGAGCGTGGCACATCTTCCACTGCGCTACGCCGTCGAGGACATCGACCTCCCGGACGGTCAGCGCATCGCCCGGGGTGAGGCGATCCTCGCGTCCTACGCCGCGGCGGGCCGGGAGCCGGCCCAGCACGGCCCGGACGCCGACCGGTTCGACATCGACAGGTTCGGCCGGGACCACCTGGCGTTCGGCTACGGCGTCCACTTCTGCCTCGGTGCGCCGCTCGCGCGCCTGGAGGCCGACGTGGCCCTGACCACCCTGTTCGCCCGGTACCCGGACCTCTCCCTGGCGTCCCCCGCCGCGGAAGTGCCCTCCGTCGAGTCGTTCATCGTCAACGGCGCTCAGCGCATCGACGTCACGCCGGGCAGCCCCACCCCGGCCTGAGAACCGGGGGGGGCGATCCCCGCCTTCGGCCACGGGATCCGCTGCCCGGGTGCGGCGTCGGCCGGGCCGGAGGCGGAACGAATGCCGCGGCGTGACCGGGCGGCCCTTGATGCGGCTGCGCTCCACACCCCCGTAACCGGTGGAGCGGAGCCGCATCGTGAGCTGTGCCCCGCACCCGCCGGGCCGGCCACGACGCCGCGGCCGTGCCGTCTCCGGTCCGGCCGCGGCCTGCCCGACAGAACATAGGGCGAGCAGGGGGTGCGCACTGTGTCAGTCGTGCGCGGGACTGTGTCAGCAGCGCGCGTTCGGGGGAGATCCTTCGACCGGGCGGCGTCGGCACCGCCCTCGGCCGATGACGGCGCACGGGGGCCGAAGTTCCCCCCACAGCGTTGCGCGGGGTAGCGGAACACTGCCATCCTGTTACTCGGATCGTGCATGGCTAGGGGTTGATCATGGAGGAACGGGCCAAGGCTTTTCCCCACGCTCCGTGCTGTTCCGACGAGCGGCACGGACCCGGCGCGGCAGGCGGACCTGACGCACCGTACGGATTGGGCGGACCTCGCGGCCCGCACCGGCGAAAGCCCTTCCGGTGAGCTCGGTCCTGGACACCACGGACATCCCGGCGCGGGACCGCGAGGAGACGATCCGGCACGCGGTGTGGGAATCCCTCGTGCGGATCGACATCGATCACCACCTGCCGCCCGAGGACCTCGCGGTCCACATCGGGCTGGACACCGCGGGTCCCCTGGAGATCTGCTCGGCGCGCGCGACCTCGATGACCATCCGGCGGACCCCGCGCCTGGCACGGGAGGACGAGGAGCCGGCCGTCTTCCTCGGCCTGCAGGTATCCGGCACCAGCCTGGTGGCGCAGAACGGCCGCCAGGCTCTGCTGAGGCCCGGGGACTTCGCCCTGTACGACACGGTCACCCCCTACACGCTCCTCTTCGACGAGGGGGTGGACCATCACTTCCTCCGGTTCCCCCGCGCGGCGCTCGCACTGCCGGAACGGGCGGTCAGGGACATCACCGCGGTCACTCTCGGCCCGGGCAATCCGCTGGCGGGCCTCGCCTCGACCTACTTCTCCCAGCTGTTCGCCAGTGAGGGGCTGCGCAGCGGTCCGCACGCCGACGCGGTGGTGGAACCGAGCATCGAACTCGTGCGTGCCGTCGTGGCGTCCCAGCTGGGGAGCCAGGAACTGGCCCGGGCGCCGCTGGAGGCCACGCTGAGCCTGCGCATCACGCGGTACATGCGCGCACACCTGGCTGAGACCGACCTGTCGGCCGAACGGATCGCCGCCGCGCACAGCATCTCGGTGCGTCACCTCTACACGGTGCTGGCCCGGTCGGGCATCTCCCTCGGAGACTGGATCCGCTCTCACCGCCTCGCGGAGTGCAAGCGGGAGCTGGCCGGCCCACGAGGCCGGGCCCGGACCGTAGCGGCGGTCGGACGGAGCTGGGGCTTCGTGGACGCGTCCCATTTCGGCAAGGTGTTCAAACAGGCGTACGGCGTCTCCCCCCGGGCCTGGCGCGACGGGAACCACCCCAGTTCCTCGCCGTGAACCGGCCTGGGCGACGACCGCGGTGAGGCTCCGCCGGACATGAGGGCCTCACCGGAGGCCGGAGGCCGGAGGCCGGAGGCCGGCCCGCCCGGCCCACCGAGGGCGGTCAGGCGGGCAGCAGCCCTGCCGCGTCCAGCAGGTAGTCGGTCATCGGGTCGTAGTAGCGCGGGTCGGCGACGTGGTCGTCCAGCGGCACGGTGACCTGGAGGGTGCCCTCCGCCTCCCCCAGGAAGAGCGCGGGGTCGTTGCAGTCCGCGTAGCCGATCGAGTCGATCCCGCGCTGCCCCGCGCAGCCGGCCCAGCCGTGGTCGGCGACGACCAGGTCGGGCTGCGGCCGGCCCTCGCGCTCCAGGCCGTCGAGGACGGCGGCCATCGGGGCCGGGGAGTGCGTGTGCCACAGGGTCGCGCCGCGCTCCAGCACGGCGACGTCGGCGAACTGGAAGACCATGCCCTCGTCCGCCATCAGGCCACCGGGGATCCGTACGATCTCGCAGCCGGCGGCCCGCAGGGCGTTCGCGGTCTGCCGGTGCACGTCGAGGAGCCCTCCCGGGTGCCCCGTCGCGAACAGCACCCGCTGCCTGCCCGCCGCGGCCTTCCGCAGCCGTGCCGCCATCCGGTCGAGGGCGTCGACCGTCAGCTCCGGGTCGATGGTGTCCTGCCCCTGCCGGTGCTCGGGGTCGTCGTTGACCCCGCACCTCTCGGCCATGACGGCCAGCACGTCCTGCTCGTCGAGCCAGCGGTCGCCGAGCTCCAGCCCCAGCCAGAAATGGCGGTTGCCGTTGGCGAGCTGACGGTAGTGGGAGAGGTTGTTGTCGCGGGGGGTGGCGACGTCGCCGGCGATACGGGTGCGGACGAGGTGCTCGACGAGGGCTGCGCGGCTGGGTATCGGCATGCACCCATTGTGCCGTCGGCGACGCGCTGTGTGCCCGGTGTCTCGTACGCCGGACCCCCTGAACCGGCACGGCACGGCGCGCCGCACCGGACGACGCCAGGGGCGGCGGACCACGCGAGGGGGGCGGCCGTCGGGCGCGGGCGCCCGGGCCGGACGCCTGCACGGCGGGCGGGCCGGGGTACGGGCGCCTGCGGGGTCCGCCCCGGCTAGGCGGTCGCGGCCTCGAAGGCCCCCCGGGCCAGCCGGTGCAGCAGGGCGGCCGTGGCGGTGCGGTCCGGGAGGGCTTCGGGGCGGGTCAGGTGGGGGGTGGAGTTCAGCAGGCCGAACACCGCGTGCACGGTGACCCGGGCCTCGTTCTCCGCGAGGGCCGGGTAGAGGGCGCGGACGACCTCGACCCAGACCTCCACGTACTGCCGCTGGAGCTGGCGCACACGCTTGCGGTCGGTGTCACGCAGACGGTCCAGCTCGCGGTCATGGAGGGTGATCAGCGGACGGTCGTCCAGGGCGAAGTCGATGTGGCCCTCGATGAGGGCGTCCAGGAGGGCGTCGGGAGAGCCGTCCCGGGAGGCGCTGTCCTCGGTGACGCGCAGCCTGCCGCCGGCCAGCAGGCGCTCGCTGATGCCGACGAGCAGCTCGGCGAGCATCGCGTCCTTGCCGGGGAAGTGGCGGTAGAGGCCGGGGCCGCTGATGCCGACCGCCGCCCCTATCTCGTCGACCCCGACACCGTGGAAGCCGCGCTCGGCGAAGAGGCGTGCCGCCTCCCGGAGGATCTGCTCGCGGCGGGTGGGAGCCGCGACACGGGCGGCGGCATGTGTGCTCATGAGGATTCATTCTAGACAGGCGGGTTAGCGCTCGTTAACCTGAGCAGCGTTCGTTAACGTTCATTAACTCTCATCGGACTACCGCGGTACGGGCAAGGGGGCTCGACAGGATGCAGCAGGCACCGGTCCTGGTGAGCGCGGCCGATCCCGCCTCGGAGGCCTGGCAGGCCAACGAGGCGGCGCATCACGCGCTCGCCGAGGAGCTGCGCACGCGGCTCGCCACGGCACGGCTCGGCGGGGGTGAGAAGGCCCGCGCCCGGCATGTGGCGCGCGGCAAGCTGCTGCCCCGGGAGCGGGTGGACACGCTCCTCGACCCGGGCTCGCCCTTCCTGGAGCTGGCGCCTCTCGCCGCCGAGGGGCTGTACGGGGGCGCGGCACCGGCGGCCGGGGTGATCGCCGGGATCGGGCGGGTCAGCGGCCGCGAGTGCGTGATCGTCGCCAACGACGCCACCGTCAAGGGCGGCACCTACTACCCGATGACGGTGAAGAAGCACCTGCGCGCCCAGGAGGTGGCCCTGGAGAACCGGCTGCCGTGCCTGTACCTGGTGGATTCGGGGGGCGCGTTCCTCCCGATGCAGGACGAGGTCTTCCCGGACCGGGACCACTTCGGGCGCATCTTCTACAACCAGGCACGGATGTCCGGCGCCGGAATCCCGCAGATCGCGGCGGTGCTCGGCTCCTGCACGGCGGGCGGGGCGTACGTACCGGCCATGAGCGACGAGGCCGTCATCGTCCGGAACCAGGGCACGATCTTCCTGGGCGGGCCGCCGCTCGTGAAGGCCGCCACGGGTGAGGTCGTGACGGCCGAGGAGCTGGGCGGCGGCGAGGTCCACTCCCGGACGTCAGGGGTCACGGACCACCTCGCCGAGGACGACGCGCACGCGCTGCGGATCGTGCGGAACATCGTCGCGACCCTCCCGGAGCGTGGCCCGCTCCCCTGGTCCGTGGAGCCCGCCGAGGAGCCGAAGGCCGATCCCGCCGGGCTGTACGGGGCGGTGCCCGTCGATTCGCGTACGCCCTACGACGTGCGGGAGGTCATCGCCCGGGTGGCGGACGGCTCGCGGTTCGCCGAGTTCAAGGCGGAGTACGGCCAGACGCTGATCACCGGCTTCGCCCGGATCCACGGGCATCCCGTCGGCATCGTCGCCAACAACGGCATCCTGTTCTCGGAGTCCGCCCAGAAGGGCGCCCACTTCATCGAGCTGTGCGACCAGCGTGGCATCCCGCTGGTCTTCCTCCAGAACATCTCCGGCTTCATGGTCGGCCGGGACTACGAGGCCGGGGGCATCGCCAAGCACGGCGCCAAGATGGTGACGGCCGTGGCGTGCACCCGGGTCCCGAAGCTGACGGTCGTGGTCGGCGGTTCGTACGGCGCCGGCAACTACTCCATGTGCGGCCGGGCCTACGGCCCCCGCTTCCTGTGGATGTGGCCCAACGCCAAGATCTCGGTCATGGGCGGGGAGCAGGCGGCCTCCGTGCTGGCCACCGTCAAGCGTGACCAGATCGAGGGCCGCGGCGAGGAGTGGCCCGCCGAGGAGGAGGAGGCCTTCAAGGATCCGGTCCGCGCGCAGTACGAGGAGCAGGGCAACGCCTACTACGCCACCGCCCGGCTCTGGGACGACGGTGTGATCGACCCGACGGAGACCCGGCAGGTGCTCGGGCTCGCCCTTACCGCGTGTGCCAACGCCCCGCTGGGCGAGCCCAGTTTCGGCGTCTTCCGGATGTGATGTGAGGACTTCCATGTTCAGCACTGTTCTGGTCGCCAACCGTGGCGAGATCGCGGTCCGGGTCATCCGGACCCTGCGCGAGCTCGGCGTGCGGTCGGTGGCCGTCTTCAGCGACGCCGACGCGGACGCCCGGCACGTACGGGAAGCCGATACGGCGGTACGGATCGGGCCCGCCCCGGCCGGTGAGAGCTATCTGTCGGTGGAGCGGCTGCTGGACGCCGCCCGCCGCACCGGCGCCGAGGCCGTCCACCCCGGATACGGCTTCCTCGCCGAGAACGCGGGCTTCGCCCGGGCATGCACGGAGGCGGGTCTGGTATTCATCGGTCCGCCCGCCGCGGCGATCTCCCTGATGGGCGACAAGATCCGCGCCAAGGAGACGGTCGCGGCGGCGGGTGTGCCCGTGGTACCCGGCTCTTCCGGGAGCGGGCTCACCGACGCGCAACTGGGCGCGGCGGCCCGGGAGATCGGGATGCCCGTCCTGCTGAAGCCGTCGGCGGGCGGTGGCGGCAAGGGTATGCGGCTGGTGCGCGACGAGGCGCTGCTGGCCGACGAGATCGCGGCTGCCCGGAGGGAGGCGCGCTCCTCGTTCGGCGACGACACTCTCCTCGTGGAGCGCTGGATCGACCGGCCGCGCCACATCGAGATCCAGGTCCTGGCCGACGGCCACGGCAATGTGGTGCACCTCGGTGAGCGCGAGTGCTCGCTCCAGCGCCGCCACCAGAAGATCATCGAGGAGGCTCCCTCGGTGCTGCTCGACGAGGCGACGCGTGCCGCGATGGGTGAGGCGGCCGTGCAGGCCGCACGCTCCTGCGGGTACGTCGGCGCGGGGACGGTCGAATTCATCGTCCCGGGCAACGACCCCTCCTCGTACTACTTCATGGAGATGAACACCCGCCTCCAGGTCGAGCACCCGGTCACCGAGCTGATCACCGGCCTCGACCTGGTCGAGTGGCAGCTCCGGGTCGCCGCGGGCGGACAACTGCCCTTCGGTCAGGCGGACATCACGCTCACCGGGCACGCCGTCGAGGCCCGGGTCTGCGCGGAGGACCCGGCCCGCGGCTTCCTGCCGTCCGGCGGCACGGTGCTGGCACTGCGCGAGCCGCAGGGCGGCGGGGTGCGGACGGACTCGGGGCTCAGTGAGGGCGTGCCGGTCGGCAGCACGTACGACCCGATGCTCTCGAAGGTCATCGCGTACGGCCCCGACCGTCCCACCGCGCTGCGCCGGCTCCGCGCGGCCCTGGCGGACACGGTGGTGCTCGGCGTGCCGACGAACGCCGGGTTCCTCCGGCGGCTGCTGGCCCATCCCGCCGTGGCCGCGGGCGAGCTGGACACCGGCCTGGTGGAGCGGGAGGCGGACGGCCTGGTGCCGGACGGTGTGCCGGAGGAGGTGTACGCGGCGGCGGCGCTGCTTCGGCAGCCGTCCCCCGCGCCCGCCCCGGGCTGGGTCGATCCGTTCTCGGTGCCCAGTGGCTGGCGGCTGGGCGGCACGCCCGCGGAAACCTTCCACCACTTCCGCGTCCCGGGCCGCGACCCGGTGCGCGTGGGGCTGCGTCCGGCGGCGGGGGGCACGGCCGCGCTGACGTTCGGTCACGCCGGGGACCGGGAGGAGCCGGCCGACACCTGCGGTCCGGTGCCGTCGCTGCCGGGCGCGGAGGGGTCCCGGCTCGTCGAGGAGTCCGGGACGCGCGTGGTGGTCGAACTCGACGGTCTGACCCATACGTTCAGCCGGGCGGCGGCCCGGGACGGGGTCTGGCTCGGCCGGGACGGAGACACCTGGCACGTCCAGGACCACGACCCGGTGGAGGCGTCCCTCAGCGGCGCCGCGCGATCGGGCGTGGACACGCTCGCCGCGCCGATGCCAGGCACCGTCACGGTGGTGAAGGTGGCGGTCGGGGACGAGGTCGTGGCCGGGCAGAGCCTGCTGGTCGTCGAGGCGATGAAGATGGAACACGTCATCTCCGCCCCGCACGCGGGCACCGTCACCGAGCTGGACGTCACCGCCGGTGCCACGGTCGCCATGGACCAGATCCTGGCCGTGGTGGCCCCCAAGGAGGAATCATGACCGGCTCCGGACTGCCCATGACGGTGCCCGCGCCGGGGCTGCCCGCCCGGGTCCGTATCCATGAGGTCGGAGCGCGCGACGGCCTGCAGAACGAGAAGACCGTCGTACCGACCGAGGTGAAGGCGCAGTTCGTCCGCCGGCTCGCGGAGGCCGGGCTCTCCACGATCGAGGCGACGAGCTTCGTGCACCCCAAGTGGGTGCCACAGCTGGCGGACGCGGAACAGCTGTTCCCGATGCTCGGTGAGATCGCCGACGTCGGGGACGTGGCCCTGCCGGTCCTCGTGCCGAACGAACGCGGACTGGACCGGGCGCTGGCGCTCGGTGCCCGCCGGATCGCCGTGTTCGGTTCGGCGACCGAGACGTTCGCCGCCCGCAACCTGAACCGCACGGTCGACGAGTCGCTCGCCATGTTCGAGCCGGTCGTGGCCCGCGCCAAGGCGGACAAGGTTCATGTCCGTGGCTATCTGTCGATGTGCTTCGGCGACCCGTGGGAGGGCGCCGTGCCCGTCGCCCAGGTCGTCCGGGTCGCGAAGGCGCTGATGGGCCTCGGCTGCGACGAGCTGTCCCTAGGCGACACGATCGGCGTGGCCACCCCCGGCCATGTGCGGGAGCTGCTCTCGGAGCTGAACGAGGAGGGCGTGCACACCGACACCATCGGGGTGCACTTCCACGACACGTACGGCCAGGCGCTCTCCAACACCCTGGCCGCGCTCCAGCACGGGGTGACGACGGTGGACGCCTCCGCGGGCGGCCTCGGCGGCTGCCCGTACGCGAAGAGCGCGACCGGAAACCTCGCCACCGAGGACCTCGTGTGGATGCTCGACGGCCTCGGTGTCGACACCGGGGTCGATCTCGGCGCACTCACCGCCACGAGCGTGTGGATGGCCGAACAGCTGGGCCGCCCGAGCCCGTCCCGTACCGTCCGCGCGCTGTCCCGCAAGGAGTGAAGCACCCATGTCCCTTGACCACCGGCTGACCGCCGAGCACGAGGAACTGCGCCGTACCGTCGAGGAGTTCGCACACGATGTGATCGCCCCGAAGATCGGCGACTTCTACGAGCGCCACGAGTTCCCGTACGAGATCGTGCGGGAGATGGGACGGATGGGCCTGTTCGGCCTGCCCTTCCCGGAGGAGTACGGCGGCATGGGTGGCGACTACCTCGCCCTCGGGATCGCCCTGGAGGAGCTGGCCCGGGTCGACTCCTCCGTGGCGATCACGCTGGAGGCCGGGGTCTCGCTCGGCGCCATGCCGGTCCACCGCTTCGGCACCGAGGAGCAGAAGCAGCGGTGGCTGCCGAAGCTCTGCTCGGGCGAGGCGCTCGGCGCGTTCGGGCTGACGGAGCCGGACGGCGGCTCGGACGCGGGCGGCACACGGACCACGGCCGTGCTGGACGAGGCCACCGGCGAGTGGGTGATCAACGGCTCCAAGTGCTTCATCACCAACTCCGGGACGGACATCACGGAGCTGGTGACGGTGACGGCGGTGACCGGCCGCAAGGAGAACGGCGCCCCGCGCATCTCCGCGATCATCGTCCCGTCCGGCACTCCCGGCTTCACGGTCGCCGCGCCCTACTCCAAGGTCGGGTGGAACGCCTCGGACACCCGCGAGCTCTCCTTCTCGGACGTCCGCGTCCCGGCGGCGAACCTGCTGGGCGAGGAGGGCCGCGGCTACGCGCAGTTCCTGCGGATCCTGGACGAGGGCCGGATCGCCATCTCGGCGCTGTCGACGGGCCTGGCCCAGGGCTGTGTGGACGAGTCGCTGAAGTACGCGAAGGAGCGGCACGCCTTCGGGAAGCCGATCGGCGCCAACCAGGCCATCCAGTTCAAGATCGCGGACATGGAGATGCGGGCGCACATGGCCCGGATCGGATGGCGCGACGCGGCCTCGCGGCTGGTGGCGGGCGAGCCGTTCAAGAAGGAGGCGGCGATCGCGAAGCTGTACTCGTCGACGGTGGCGGTGGACAACGCCCGTGAGGCCACGCAGATCCACGGCGGGTACGGCTTCATGAACGAGTACCCGGTGGCCCGGATGTGGCGCGACTCCAAGATCCTGGAGATCGGCGAGGGCACGAGCGAGGTGCAGCGGATGCTGATCGCCCGGGAGCTGGGGATGGACGCCTGAGACACCGAGGGCCGCGGCGATATATACGCCTCCAGCCGGTCACCGGCTGAGCCGGACGCTCGCGGCAGCCGCCTTCCCTGGTCACGGGAAGGCGGCTTTACTCTGCGCCGGTAACGGAACGGCCGCTCCCCCTTGCCCCGCCCGGCCGCGATATGTGAGGTTAGGCTAGCCTTCCCTCGAATCGCAGCGGGCGCCCTGGGGCGCGTACGAAAGCAGACACACTCATGCCCAACCTCCGGACCAGCTCCCTCTCCCGCCGCGGCCTGCTGGCCGCCGGTGGCGCCGTCGGCCTCGGCGCCGTCCTCGCCGCCTGCGGCGACGGCGACGAGAAGGGCTCCGCCTCGGGTCCGGGTGCGGAGAAATCCGGTCCCTGGTCCTTCAAGGACGACCGGGGGCAGACCGCCGAGGCCGAGTCCGCGCCGAAGAACATCGTCGCGTTCATCGGTGTCGCCGCCGCGCTCCACGACTACGGCGTCGAGGTGAAGGGCGTCTTCGGCCCGACGAAGACCACGGACGGCAAGGCCGACGTGCAGGCCGGCGACCTCGACATCGACAAGGTCGAGGTACTCGGCAACGTCTGGGGGGAGTTCAACGTCGAGAAGTACGCCGGTCTCGCACCGGAGCTCCTCGTCACCGCCATGTGGGAGAAGGACGCCCTCTGGTACGTGCCGGACCAGTCCAAGGACAAGATCCTCAAGCTGGCCCCGAGCGTCGCCCTGTGGGCCGCGCAGACCACGGTCCCGAAGGCGATCCAGCGTCACGAGGACCTCGCCGCCTCCCTCGGCGCGGACGTCAAGTCCAAGAAGGTCACCGACGCCAAGGCCGCCTTCGAGAAGGCCGCGGCCCGGCTGCGCGCCGCCGCCAAGTCCCAGCCGAACATCAAGGTCCTGGTCGGTTCGGCCAGCCAGGACCTCTTCTACGTCTCGCTCGCCAAGACGTCCGCCGACACCCTGTACTTCCAGGAGCTCGGCGTGCAGTTCGTCGAGCCGAAGGTGAACGCGGCAGGCTTCTTCGAGGAGCTGAGCTGGGAGAACGTCGACAAGTACGACGCCGACATCATCATGATGGACAACCGCTCCTCGGCCCTGCAGCCCGACGCCCTGACGTCCAAGCCCACCTGGGCCGGACTGCCCGCCGTCAAGGCCGGCCAGGTCGTCCCGCGCACGACGGAGCCCATCTACTCCTACGACAAGTGCGCGCCGATCCTCGACGCCCTCGCCGAGGCCATCGAGAAGGCCAAGAAGGTCAGCTGACCCTCCGGTCCGGCCGGGAGCGGTTCCCGGCCGGACCCCGCCGTCCCCGTTCCCGGGAGGACCCCGCATGACGACCGCGACCGCACCTGCCATCGCCCCGTTCCGGTTCTTCGGCCTGACGGTCCTGCGGACCAGCCGGCTGAGCCCGTCGATGCGGAGAATCACTCTCGGCGGACCGGGAAGCGAGGGCTTCGCCGCCGGAGGCCGGGACCAGAGCCTCTCGATCTTCCTACCGCAACCGGGCCGCACCGAGGCCGTGGTCCCGGTCGACGAGAACGGTGAGTGGTTCCCGGCCTGGCGTGCCCAGCCCCAGGACGCCAGGGCGGTCATGCGGTCGTACACCGTGCGCGCCCAGCGGTACGCCGCTGACGGTTCGGCGGAGATCGACATCGACTTCGCGCTGCACGAGCACGGCGGGCCGGCCTGCCGCTGGGCGGAGGCCGCCGCGCCGGGGCAGCGGCTCCTCGTGCTGGGCCCCACCGGCCGGGACAACAACGGCATCCGCTTCCAGCCGCCGCAGGACACCGGCTGGGTACTGATCTGCGCCGACGAGACGGCGCTGCCCGCCGCCTCGGCAGCGCTGGAGTGGCTGCCGGCCGGGACGAAGGCCCGGGTCTGGCTGGAGGTCCCGCACACCGAGGACCGGCTGGAGCTCCGCACCGAGGCCGACGCGCACATCACCTGGCTCGTACGGGACGAGGGAGCCCCCTCGGCCGTGGACGCGGTGCGCGCCGCCGAACTGCCCGAGGGCACTCCGTACGCCTGGATCGCCGGCGAGGCGTCAGGGGTTCGCGGGCTGCGCCGCCACCTCGTCCGGGAACGGGAGTTCGACCGCCGCCGCGTCACCTTCACCGGCTACTGGCGGCGCGGACTCAGCGAGGAACAGCTGAGGGAGGAAGCGGCGCGGGTCGCCCCGTAACGCACCTGCGCGCCTTGTGGGGTTCCTGTGACGGAACCCCCGGGGGGCGAGGGACGCGAAATCGCTAGGTTAGGTTTACCTAACTTAACCGTCGCGCCCTCGTCCCCCTTTTCTGCCCGGAGGGTCGCGATGACGTCCCCACCCGGGAGGCCCCCCACATGCGTTCCCACCTGCTCAACCACACGACGGCGGAGGACTACCGTCGCTCCGTCACCGCGGGAGTCGAACGGGTCGCAGCCGAACTCGCCTCCACCGAGAAGCCGTTCACCGGTACGAGCGTCGACGCCCTCACCCCCGTCGTCGACGCGATCGATCTCGACCGCCCGCTCGGCGACACGGCTTCCGCCCTGGACGAGCTCGGCGAGGTCTACCTCCGCGACGCCGTGTACTTCCACCACCCCCGCTACCTCGCTCACCTCAACTGCCCCGTGGTCATCCCAGCGATGGTCGGCGAGGCCGTGCTCTCCGCCGTCAAATCCTCCCTGGACACCTGGGACCAGAGCGCGGGCGGCACGCTGATCGAACGCCGGCTGATCGACTGGACGGCCACCCGCATCGGCCTGGGCCCCGACTCCGTCGTGTCCGTCCCCCATCCCCCCACTCCTTCCTGAACCACCTGAAGGAGCGGGGCAGGCTCTACTCGTTCCACATCCGGGAGAACTGCTACCCGCTGCGCACGGAGTACAACGACTACTGCCGGTGGGCCGCGGCCGAACTGAGCAGTATCCGTTTCAACCAAACCGTACAGTCGGTTACGTACGACGAGTGTGCGGACCTCTACACGGTCCGCACAACCGACAGCGCATACCGCGCCCGTCACCTCGGCATCGACGCAGAGCTGATCGACCCGATCTTCGACCTGCTCCACCGGAAGAACCTGCCCGGCCCGTCCCCACCCGACTGCTCACCAACTCCTCGCACTACGACGGCCGCCCGGCCTTCCTGATGGAGCGCTACGACCCCACCGAGGTCGAGCTCAAGGGGCTGTACGAGGCGGAGCCCGGCGACATCGGGATGCACTTCCTGGTCGCCCCGCCCGGGACCCCCGTGCACGGCTTCACCCGCGCCGTGATCACCGCCGTCATGGAGACGCTGTTCGCCGACCCGCGGGTGCGCAGAGTCGTCGTCGAACCCGACGTCACCAACACCTCGGTGCAGGCGCTGAACAAGGCCGTCGGCTTCGAGGTGGTCCGCGAGATCACCAAGCCGGAGAAGCAAGCACTGCTCAGCACCTGCACCCGCGAGCAGTTCGAGGCCGCGACCACTGGAGCCGACCGATGACCACGCACCCCGCGACCGCCGCCGTAGGCCAGCTGACCCCGGAGCGCCGGGCCGTCGCGAACCGGCTGCTGATCCGCAAGGCACTGGCCGAGTTCTCGCACGAACGCCTGCTGACCCCTGCCCCGCTCGACGACGGTCACTACGGCGTACGGAGCGACGACGGGACGGTCGAGTACCGCTTCGCCGCCGGCCGCTTCGCGCTGGACCACTGGCAGGTCGACGCCGGGTCGATCACGCGTCACCGGCACGGCTCGGAGCTCCCGCTGGACGCGCTGGAGTTCTTCATCGAGCTGCGCTCCACGCTCGGGCTGTCGGCGGAGGTACTTCCCGTCTACCTGGAGGAGATCTCCTCCACGCTGGCCGGAACCGCGTACAAGCTGACCAAGGAACCGACCGCCTCCGCACACCTCGCCGTGGCCGGTTTCCAGGCCATCGAGACCGGCATGACCGAGGGACACCCCTGCTTTGTCGCCAACAACGGGCGACTCGGCTTCGGGGTCGGCGAGTACCGCGCGTACGCCCCCGAGGCGGCGGCCGGAATCAAGCTGGTCTGGCTGGCCGCCAGGCGCGATCGCGCCACCTTCACCGCGGGCGCCGGGATGGACTACGCCACCCTCGTCGCCGGTGAGATCGGCGAGGAGACCTTCGGCAGGTTCGCCGCGCGGATGGCGGACCTCGGGCTCGACCTCGACGACTACGCGCGTACCGGTCCACCCCTGGCAGTGGTGGAACAAGCTCGCCGTCACCTTCGCCGGCGAGGTGGCGCGGCAGCACCTGGTCTGCCTGGGCGAGGGCGAGGACGCCTATCTGGCCCAGCAGTCGATCCGGACCTTCTTCAACGCCGACCACCCCGGGAAGCACTACGTCAAGACGGCGCTGTCCGTGCTGAACATGGGCTTCATGAGGGGACTCTCCTCCGCCTACATGGAGGCGACCCCCGCGATCAACGACTGGCTGGCCGGTCTGATCGAGCGCGACGACCTGCTGCGCGGGGCCGGGTTCTCGATCACCCGGGAGCGGGCCGCCGTCGGCTACCACCACCGGGCCTACGAGGCGGCGACCGCCAAGGGGTCCCCGTACCTCAAGATGCTCGCCGCGCTCTGGCGGGAGAGCCCGGCCCCGGGCCTGGCCCCGGGGGAGCGGCTCGCGACGATGGCCTCACTGCTCCACACCGACGCCGAGGGCCGCACGGTGGCCGGCGCGCTGGTCGCCGAGTCGGGGCTGGACCCGGCGGACTGGCTGCGCCGCTACCTGGACGCGTACCTGGTACCGGTGCTGCACAGCTTCTACGCGTACGACCTGGTGTTCATGCCGCACGGCGAGAACGTGATCCTGGTGATCGAGGACGGCGTCGTGCGCCGGACGGGTGTTCAAGGACATCGCCGAGGAGATCGCGGTCATGGACCCGGACGCGGTCCTGCCGCCCCAGGTCGAGCGGATCCGCGCCGACGTCCCCGAGGACATGAAGCTGCTGTCGGTGCTCACCGACGTCTTCGACTGCTTCTTCCGCTTCCTGGGGGCGGACCTGGCCACGGAGGGTGTCCTCGACGAGGAGACCTTCTGGCGGACGGTCGCCGCGTGTGTCAGGGGCTACCAGGACTCGGTGCCGTACCTCGCCGACAAATTCGAGCAGTACGACATGTTCACGGAGGACTTCGCGCTGTCCTGCCTGAACCGGCTGCAGCTGCGCGACAACCAGCAGATGGTCGACCTGGACGACCCGGCGGGCGCGCTCCAGCTGACCGGCAGGCTGCGGAACCCGATCGCGGGGTACTGAGCCCGGCATCCGGCCCCGCCTTCCCGGGCGGGGCCGGATGAGAACCTATAGGGCATCTCAGACATAAGAGCCCCGCCGGATGAGATTCCTGCCCGATATCGGGCAGATTTCTTGCGTAACGAATCCGATCCACGCAATATCGACGGGTGCTCGAACGCCGCCCCACGCATGACGACCTCATCGACCACCTCGTACGCTCCACCGCGCTCCAGCGCGGCGAGGCGGCCAGGGTGATCCTCGACGTGCTGGCGTACTTCGACGAGACGACCGAGGACTTCGTCCGGCGCCGCCACCGCGAGATGCAGGCCGGCGGCCTGGTGAACACGGAGATCTTCGAGCGGATCGCGGCCGAACTGCCGCACCGCGCGGTGGCGCCGCAGGAGCTCTCGCTCCGCCAGCTGCGCCGCATCGTCTACGGCTGAGCAGGACGGCCGGGCACCGGACTTTTTGTACGTCGATGGAGGGGCAGACACATGTGCGGGATCGTCGGATACATCGGGAAGCGTGACGTGGCTCCACTGCTGCTGGAAGGCCTGCAGCGGCTGGAGTACCGGGGCTACGACTCCGCAGGCATCGTGATCACGGGCAAGGCGCCGGCGGGCAGGCCGGGCGCCCTGAAGATGGTCAAGGCCAAGGGCCGGGTCCGCGAGCTGGAGGCACGCGTGCCCAAGCGGTTCGCCGGCACCACCGGCATCGCCCACACCCGCTGGGCCACCCACGGCGCCCCGAGCGACGAGAACGCGCACCCGCACCTGGACGCGGAGAACAAGGTCGCCGTCGTCCACAACGGCATCATCGACAACGCCTCCGAGATCCGCGCGAAGCTCGTCGCCGACGGCGTCGTCTTCCTCTCCGAGACCGACACCGAGGTGCTGGTCCACCTGATCGCCCGCGCGCAGGCCTCCACCCTGGAGGAGAAGGTCCGCGAGGCGCTGAAGTCCGTCGAGGGCACGTACGGCATCGCCGTCCTGCACGCCGACTTCAACGACCGTATCGTCGTCGCCCGCAACGGCTCCCCGGTCGTGCTCGGCATCGGCGAGAAGGAGATGTTCGTCGCCTCCGACGTGGCCGCCCTGGTCGCGCACACCCGCCAGATCGTCACCCTCGACGACGGCGAGATGGCCACCCTCAAGGCCGACGACTTCCGTACGTACACAACGGAGGGCTCCACCACGACGGCCACGCCGACCACCGTGGAGTGGGAGGCCGAGTCGTACGACATGGGCGGCCACGACACCTACATGCACAAGGAGATCTCCGAGCAGGCCGACGCCGTGGACCGCGTGCTGCGCGGCCGCATCGACGACCGCTTCTCCACCGTGCACCTGGGCGGCCTGAACCTCGACGCCCGCGAGGCCCGCGGGGTCCGCCGGATCAAGATCCTGGGCTGCGGCACGTCGTACCACGCGGGCATGATCGGCGCCGGACTCATCGAGGAGCTCGCCCGCATCCCCGCGGACGCGGAGCCCGCGTCCGAGTTCCGCTACCGCAACCCGGTCGTGGACCCCGACACCCTGTACGTCGCCGTCTCGCAGTCCGGTGAGACCTACGACGTGCTGGCAGCCGTCCAGGAGCTCAAGCGCAAGGGCGCCCGCGTCCTGGGCGTCGTGAACGTCGTCGGCTCGGCGATCGCCCGCGAGGCGGACGGCGGCATGTACGTCCACGCCGGCCCCGAGGTCTGCGTCGTCTCCACCAAGTGCTTCACCAACACCGTCGTGGCCTTCGCGCTGCTCGCCCTGCACCTGGGCCGCATCCGTGACCTGTCGGTCGCGGACGGCAAGCGGATCATCGAGGGCCTGCGCAAGCTGCCGGAGCAGATCGGTCAGATCCTCGAGTCGGAGGACGAGATCAAGAAGCTGGCCGAGGAGTACGCCGGTGCGCAGTCGATGATGTTCATCGGCCGCGTGCGGGGCTACCCCGTCGCGCTGGAGGCCTCCCTGAAGCTCAAGGAGATCTCGTACATCCACGCCGAGGCCTATCCCGCCTCGGAGCTCAAGCACGGCCCGCTCGCGCTCATCGAGCCGGCGCTCCCCACCGTCGCGATCGTCCCGGACGACGACCTGCTGGAGAAGAACCGCGCCGCGCTGGAGGAGATCAAGGCCCGCAGCGGACGCATCCTCGCCGTCGCCCACCGCGAGCAGGAGAAGGCCGACCACACGATCGTGGTCCCGAAGAACGAGAACGAGCTGGACCCGATCCTGATGGGCATCCCGCTGCAGCTGCTCGCCTACCACACGGCCCTGGCCATGGGCCGTGACATCGACAAGCCGCGCAACCTGGCGAAGTCGGTCACCGTCGAGTAGTCACGTCCGCCCCACCGCGGACCGAAGCACGGAAGAGGCCCCTGACGTCGCGTCAGGGGCCTTTCGGCATTCAGGGGATGACGATGACCGGGCGCTGGGCGCGGCGCGCCAGACGGCCGGCCACGGATCCGAAGATCCGGCCCACGATGCCGTGCGTCGAACCGACGACGATCGCGTCGGCGGAGTACTCCCGGCCGACCTCCTCCAGCTCGTGGCAGATGTCCCCACCG
This sequence comes from Streptomyces pratensis, assembly GCF_016804005.1. Taxonomy (GTDB): domain Bacteria; phylum Actinomycetota; class Actinomycetes; order Streptomycetales; family Streptomycetaceae; genus Streptomyces; species Streptomyces pratensis_A. The sequence goes on from NZ_CP051486.1 coordinate 7,072,094, forward strand.
CGCTCCACGAGCACCCAGGGCACCTCGGCGAGATAGTCCGCACAGGCCAGCTCCAGGCCCAGGACCTCGGTGCGGTGGTCGGGCACATCGACGAAGACGGGCGGCTCGCAGCCTGCCCAGACGGTGGTCGGCAGCCGGTTCGCCACATGGACGATGATCAGTCCGGAGCTGTGCCGGCTGGCCATTCCGATGGCGTACGCGAGGGCGCGCTCGCTGGACATGGAGCCGTCGAATCCGACCACGACGCCATGGCGGAACGCGGGATCGCAGGAAGGGCGCGACTCTCCGACCGTCTGCGGTTCCGACCCGGGGTCGGCTACCTGCTTGCGGTCTGCGGGTTCAGGGATTTCGTGACCGGCCATCGGTGTCTCGGCGAAGAGAGTCCTCGTGAGGAGGGAGCGGTTGTGTAGGTGTACCTGCGAGCGGTGAAGCTGTGTCCGGGAAACATCTTCCCAACCCCCTACCCCCAAGGGTACGGCGCCACTCCTCCACTGCCCAGCCCTCGCACAGCGCATGCGGCAATGGGGGGAGCATGCCCGAGACCGCCCCGTATGGCAATGCCGGTTGCGTCGTACATCCAGCTCGTGGACGCTTCGACGGGTCCCTGTCACGCCGTCCGGCCGACCGCAGCGGCCTCCGGGGCGAGGCGGCCGAATGCGCCATCCGCCTCCCCCGCCCGGCCCGTCACGCCCCGCCATCGCGTGACTGCGCATCGTTCTCCGTCGTGGCCGATGCGGCTCCGAGAGGCCTCGGAGGCGCATGGGAGCCGGAGCGGACAGGGGGCGTGCGCCGGTCGCATGACTGGAATACGCGCACACAACCATCGGTTTTGAGCCAACTTCGCCTACACCCCCATTCCTTGGCCTCGGAGCCGTCCAACCCACGTGCCACCAGGCAGGAATAGACCGCGCGGTACGCTTTGACCCTACGGGGACGGGCCATGATCGCGATGCGCACTTCCCTGTGGCGCTCACGAGTGAAACGCTCGTGATCGAACGCTTCGCGCCAAGTTGCCTTGTCGACATAGTGCCGGTGGGGGAACGTGTCACGTCGGGTCCATGGGACGCAGTAGATTCGATCTTGAATCTCGAGGACTGGGGACGCGTGCGAGACCGAGGGGAAACGTGCAGGAGCGACAGGCCCGTAGGGACCAGGAAGACGCGAACACCGAGGGGGGCTTAGCGTCATGAGCCAGGACTCCGCCACCGCAACGGAGGCCGCACGGAAACTGACCGGGCGGCGACGCCGAGAAGTCGTAGCCGTGCTGCTGTTCAGTGGCGGCCCTATCTTCGAGAGCTCCATTCCGCTCTCAGTATTCGGAATCGACCGGCAGGACGCGGGCGTTCCCCGCTACCGCCTGCTGGTCTGCGGGGGCGAGGAAGGGCCGCTGCGCACCACCGGCGGGCTCGAACTCAGCGCGCCGTACGGCCTGGAGGCGATCAGCAGGGCCGGCACCGTCGTGGTGCCCGCCTGGCGGTCCATCACCTCCCCGCCGCCCGCAGAGGCATTGGACGCGCTGCGCCGCGCCCATGAGGAGGGTGCCCGAATCGTCGGCCTCTGCACGGGGGCCTTCGTCCTCGCCGCGGCAGGCCTGCTCGACGGCCGCCCGGCCACCACACACTGGATGTACGCACCGACGCTGGCCAAGCGCTATCCGTCGGTGCACGTCGATCCGCGTGAGCTGTTCGTCGACGACGGCGACGTGCTCACCTCGGCCGGGACCGCGGCCGGAATCGATCTGTGCCTCCACATAGTCCGTACCGACCACGGCACCGAGGCGGCCGGGGCCCTGGCCCGCCGGCTCGTCGTACCCCCACGGCGCAGCGGCGGTCAGGAGCGCTACCTCGACAGGTCTTTACCCGAAGAGATCGGCTCCGACCCGCTCGCAGAGGTCGTGGCCTGGGCCCTGGAGCATCTCCACGAGCAGTTCGACGTGGAGACACTGGCCGCGCGCGCCTACATGAGCCGACGGACCTTCGACCGCAGGTTCCGTTCGCTCACGGGCAGCGCACCGCTCCAGTGGCTCATCACCCAGCGCGTGCTGCAGGCGCAGCGGCTGCTCGAGACCTCCGACTACTCGGTCGACGAGGTCGCGGGCCGCTGCGGCTTCCGCTCGCCGGTCGCGCTGCGCGGGCACTTCCGCCGCCAGCTCGGCTCCTCCCCCGCCGCGTACCGGGCCGCCTACCGGGCCCGCCGTCCGCAGGGAGGGGCGCTGGAGAGCGTCGTCACGGTGCTCGAGACGTCCGTACCCGTCCAGGGCGCGGCGTCGGGCCGACGGGCCGCCGCGGCGTCCTCGTCCGGTCCTCCCCCGGTCGCCGCGGCCGCCTCTCCCGGCGGCTCCGTGGACCGCTACGGACCGGGTACCGAGGCGTACGCTCCGGGCCGCCCGGCCCTGCCGGGGCAGCGCAGCGCCCCGTAGGGTGGAGCTCATGAACGACCGTATGGTGTGGATCGACTGCGAGATGACCGGGCTCTCGCTGACGGACGACGCACTCGTCGAGGTGGCGGCCCTGGTCACCGACTCGGAACTGAACGTGCTCGGTGAAGGGGTGGACATCGTGATCCGCCCGCCGGACGCGGCCCTGGAGACCATGCCCGAGGTGGTGCGGCAGATGCACACCGCCTCGGGCCTCCTCGACGAGCTGGCAGGGGGCACGACCCTGGCGGACGCCGAGGAGCGGGTCATGGCGTACATCCGTGAGCATGTGAAGGAGCCGGGCAAGGCTCCTCTGTGCGGAAACTCGGTCGGCACCGACCGTGGCTTCCTGGCGCGTGACATGCCGTCGCTGGAGGGTTACCTCCACTACCGGATCGTCGATGTGTCCTCGGTCAAGGAGCTGGCGCGCCGCTGGTACCCGAGGGCGTACTTCAACAGTCCGGACAAGAACGGCAACCACCGGGCGCTGGCCGACATCCGCGACTCCATCACGGAACTGCGGTACTACCGGGACGCGGTCTTCGTGCCGCAGCCCGGCCCGGACTCAGCCCGGGCCAAGGAGATCGCGGCGCGCCACACGCCGCCCGCCGGGCAGTAGACGCACAGCCGCTGGTCACGGGCCCTCCGGGGCCCGTGCACCCCTCCTGAAGAACGCGGGCGCGAGCACCCGCTCGGACCCTGTACACTTTTTCTCGGCCGGTCAGAAAAGCGACCGGACGACATGGTGGGTATAGCTCAGCTGGCAGAGCACCTGGTTGTGGTCCAGGATGTCGCGGGTTCAAGTCCCGTTACTCACCCTGCATGATCAAGGCCCGACCTGTGAGAACAGGTCGGGCCTTCTTCATGCCATGAAGTCCCTGCCGGCCGGGACGCCGGGGCCGACATCCTTGCGGGGATGTGAGCCGGCACACCTTTTCGACAGAATTCGGGCGCTTGTCCCACGAGGGAGAGCCACCTCGGCCGCTGCTCCCGCCCCGGCCCCGGCCGCGGTGGGAGCTGCCCGGGCCCTTGAGGTCAGTCGCCGTCGCCGTCGGGGGGAGCGTGTACCGCGAGCGCCAGCAGCGCCGCCGAGACCTCCCGGATGACGTGGGTGCTGACTCCGTAGCCACCCCCGGACGTCGTGCTGAGGACGTCGACACCGGGCGCGATCAGCTCGACCTCCGGGCCGCGGGCCGCTTGGTCCTCCCGGTCCTGCATGCGGAGCCCTCGTCCCGGGCACCCGGCTGCACGGGCCCTGCCGCGCTGTCCCCCCGACGCGGCAGGGCTCTTTCGTGTACCGCCCGGCGGTCCGGTGGGTGGGGGCGGCTGCCGGAGCCCATGCGTGCCGAAAATCCGCAGCTGTGTGGAAGGGGTGAGGAGCCTTCATGCATACGTTCGGGTCTCATGGGCACGCGGAGTGCAGCCCTGAACGAATGACTGACCGAACGGGCCCGCCAGGAAGCCACGATGACGTACGGCAGGTGAAATACATGGCGACGACCGAGAACACCAGGAAAGATCACGGCGGTAACGGCCGGGTCGATGTATCCACGGCGATGCGCAACGCAGCCGAGCAGCTTGCCGCGCTCCTCCAGCGCGAACCCGATTCGGTGTCTTCGCTGAATGCGACGGATGACGGCTGGACGGCCGATGTGGAAGTCGTCGAGATCGAGAAGATCCCGGACACCATGAGCGTCATGGCCTCCTATCGCGTGAAGCTCGACGGCCAGGGTCAACTCGTCGGCTACGAACGAATTCGACGGTACTCGCGAGGGCAGGTCGACCGCTGAGCCGGTCTGCCCGCCGAGCAGCCGTACCCGTGTGAACACAACTCATTGGAAGGAAGACCGACCATGAGTCTCGTACAGCAGAGCAACGCCTCCAACAGCGGCGGCGGATCCGGAAATCTCTACGACGTCCTTGAGCTCATTCTCGACAGGGGGCTCGTCATCGATGCCTTCGTCCGTGTCTCGCTCGTCGGTATCGAGATCCTCAAGATCGACGTACGTGTCGTGGTGGCCAGCGTGGACACGTATCTGCGCTTCGCCGAGGCGTGCAACCGGCTGGACCTGGAGTCGGGCCGCAAGGCTCCGGCCCAGCTCACCGACATAGTCGGGGACACGATGGAGAGCGGCGCCAAGGGCAAGTCGAAAGGCGCCCTGACCGGTGCCGTCGAAGCCTTCACGGACTCCCTCCAGGGTGGCCGTGACGACTCCGACGACAAGGAGAAGGAGAGGCGGCCGGCACGCAAGACGTCCGCTTCGAGCAGCCGCCGCACGTCCCAGCGGGAGGAGTAGTCCCATGCCGACCTACATCTACGCCATCACTGCGGCCGACCACCCGCTGCGGCTCGACGGCCTGTCCGGAGTCGGGGAACCGGCCTCCGACCTGCGCACCGTCAAGACGGGCGCCCTCGGCGCGGTGGTCAGCGACACGCCGGCCGAACTGCGGGCGAAGCGGCGTGATCTCGTCGCCCACCAGAGCGTGCTGGAGCGGCTGATGGCCGACGGCGCGGCACTGCCGATGCGGTTCGGTCTGGTGGGGCCGGACGACGAACAGGTACGTGCCGCGCTCGAACAGGGGAAGGACGGCTACACCGCCCGCCTTTCCGAGCTCGACGGCCGTCTCGAGTACAACGTGAAGGTCTCGCGCGACGAGGAGAGCCTTCTGCGGGAAATTCTCACGGAGTCGCCGGAGGCCCGGCAGCTGAGTGAGTTCACCCGGAAGAATCCGGGGGCGCAGGACAAGAAGATGGCCCTCGGTGAGCTCGTCTCGCACGAGGTCCAGGCCAGGCAGGAGACAGTGGGAAGGGAAGTGGCGGCCGCACTGGCGGCCTCGGCGGAAAGGGTCGCCGAGGGCGAACCCACGAAGACCCATTTCCTGAACGTGTCCTACCTCGTACCGCGTGACAAGGCGTCCGCCTTCTCGCAGGCGGTTCACGAAGAGGCCGAGCGCAGGGGCGACGAATACACGTTCACCCTCAACGGCCCCCTCCCGCCCTACAGCTTCGTCTGACACACATCCCTCGCAGAGGGGAGGCACCTTCAATGGGCCTCATATCGCAACTGCTCACGCTTCCGCTCGCCCCTGTGCGTGGCACGGTCTGGGTTCTCGACCAAGTCGTGCTGGCCGCCGAACGCGAGCATTACGACCCCGGCTCCGTGCGCACGCAACTTGCCGAGCTGGAAAGTGAACTGCTGAGCGGAAACATCGACGAGGAAGAATTCGACCGGCGCGAGGACGAATTGCTCGATCGGCTCGCCGAGTGTGAGAGCTATCAGAGACGCCTGAACGACAATTCCTGATTCCGGGAGATTGAGGTGCACAGCAGATGACCGGCAACGCGAAGATAGGCGTGGCCCTTGTGGGCGGCTACCTACTGGGACGTACGAAGAAGGCCAAACTGGCAATCGGCTTCGGAATGTTCCTGGCGGGCAAGAAGCTGAACCTGGACCCGAAGCAGCTCGGCAGGATGCTGGCCGACTCGCCGCTCCTCGGCACCGTCAACGACCAGGTCCGCAAGGAACTGGTGGGAGCGACGAAGACGGCCGCCACCAATGCCCTGACGCAGCGGGCCACCGGCCTCGCCGACTCGCTGCGCAAGCGCACCCTGGAGCTGGAGGACCCCTCCGGCGCGAAGGCGCGGGACGAGGACGACGACGCCGAGGACGATGTGGCGGACGAGGACCTCGACGCACGGGACGACGTGGACGACGAGGAATCCGACGCCGGAACCACCGAGGAGAAGCCCGCCCCGCGCCGCAAGGCAGCGGCCAAGAAGACGGCCAAGTCGGCGGGAGGCGCCGCGTCCGGAGCCCGTCGCACCGCCTCGGGCGGCGCCCGGAAGAAGGCAGCTCCGGCCCGCAAGGCAGCCTCGGGGGCCCGCAGGACGGCCTCGTCTAGCTCGCGCCGTGACGGGGGTGGCAGCAATGGCTGACACCGCCTTCAGCAAGCTCAAGGACGACGTGGCGAAGAACCCGGCCACCGACCGCCTCAAGGACGAGCTGCAGAACTACGTCAGGGCACGGGCGCTGCACACGGTCACCAGCCTCGGCCAGAGGCTGGGCGAGGGGGTCGGCAGACTGGCGGACGGCAAGGACGCCCCCTCAGGCGCGGTGAAGAGCCTCGCCAAGGGCGGCAAGGCGCTCGGTGAGGGCAAGTCACCGGCCCAGGCCGCCGTCAGCGCCGGCGCCTCCCATGTGAAGGACGCCATCAAGGACAAGGTGAAGGGTTTGTTCGGCAAGGGGCGCAAGGGTGGTGGCGGCAAGTCGAAGAGCGTCACGATCTCCGAGGACATCGACGTCGGTGTGCCGGTGCGCGAGGCCTACGACCAGTGGACGCAGTTCCAGGAGTTCAGCACCTTCGCCAAGGGCGTCGTGAGTGTCGAGAAGGCCGACGACACCAGCAGCAACTGGAAGGTGAAGGTCGCCAAGTCCACGCGCAGCTGGAAGGCGAACGTCACCGAGCAGGTGCCCGACGAGCGGATCACCTGGACCACCGAGGGCGCGAAGGGGACGGTCAAGGGGGTGGTGACCTTCCACGCCGTCACCGACAACCTGACACGGGTCCTGCTCGTCCTCGAGTACTTCCCGAAGGGCCTGTTCGAGAAGACCGGCAACATCTGGCGCGCCCAGGGACGGAGGGCCCGCCTCGATCTGAAGCTCTACCGCAAGTTCATCATGATGCGCGGCGAGGCGACCGACGGCTGGCGCGGTGAGATCCGCGACGGCGAGGTGGTCCTGGAGCACGACGAGGCCGTCGAGGAGGAGGAAGCCCGCGCCGAGGAGGACAGCGGCTCCGGGGCCGAGGAGCCCGGGCGCGACGACGAGGCGGACTCCGGAGACGACGACGAGCCCGAGGGCGAGTTCTCCGACGGCGAGGACGAGGAACCCGCGGCGGAGTACGACGACGAGGAGCTCCCCCCGGAGGACGAGGCCTACGAGGACGACGAGGACGCGGACGACGACCCCCGCGCCGAGGACGCCTACGAGGACGAGGACGCGGAGGAGGAGCCCCTCGACGACGAGGAAGAAGAGGAGCCGGCCCCGCGCGCCCGGCGTCGAACCGCTTCCGCGCGCGGCTGACGTGCCGCGCCCACAGCACCGATGGGACTGATCCGACGTGACCGATTCACTGGCGGGCCGCATGGGGGCCTCTTCGGCAGCGTCCCCCTACGGCCAGCAGCAGTCCTCCGCGAATCTGGCCGACATCCTCGAACGCGTCCTGGACAAGGGCGTCGTCATCGCGGGTGACATCCAGATCAATCTGCTCGATATCGAACTCCTGACGATCAAGCTGCGGTTGCTGGTCGCTTCCGTGGACAAGGCCAAGGAGATGGGCATCGACTGGTGGGAGCACGACCCCTCGCTCTCCTCCCGGGCCCGCCCCGGGCCGGGGCAGGAGGTGCGCGGCGCCCCCCGGGGCGGTCCTGCGGTGGATCAGGTGGAGGCGGAGAACGCCCGGCTGAGGGCGGAGATAGCCGAGTTGAGGGCAGCCGTGGGGCTGCCCGCCTCATCGGCGTCGGCCGCCGGGGCGGACCAGGAGGCGCTTCCCGGGCATGCCGACGCGGAAGGCGAGGGATCGAAGTGACTGCGGAAACGGCCCCGGCCACGGACCCGGCGATGTCCTACGTCTACGCCGTCAGCCGCGCCGGAACACCCCTCGACGCGGCACTGCCCGGGCAGCCCGGCCTGGAAGGAGGCCCCCTGCGGGTGGTCCGTGCCGGCGAACTGGTGGCACTGGTCTCGTCCGTTCCCGCCGCCTCGTACGGAACCGAGGGCGTGAAGGCGCAGATGGAGGATCTCGAACGGCTCGAACTCCTGGCGCGTACCCACCACGCGGTCGTCGAGGCGGCGTACGAGCACACGGCCGTACTGCCCATGCGTCTGGTGACGGTCTACCTCGACGACGGACGCGTGCGGGGGATGCTCGACGAGCGCGAGCCGGAGTTCTCCGCGCTGCTCGCCCGCCTCGAAGGCCACGTCGAGCTCGGCGTCAAGGTCTACGCCGATCCGCGCGAGGCGGTCACGGCGGGCGGCCGGGGGCCGGCGACGGACACGGCGGGGAGCCCGGGGAGGGCGTACCTGCAGAGGCGCCGCGCCCAGCAGCAGAACCACCGTGAGACGTACCGTGCTGCGGGCGCGGTCGCCTCCGAGGTGGCCGCCCGGGTCGCCGACGTCGCCAGGGCCCACGTCACGCACCGTCCGCAGCAGGGTGATCTGGCCCAGGCCGCGGGCGAGAACATCGTCAACGACGCCTACCTCGTCCAGGGCACCCGGGCCGACGCGTTTCGCGCGGCCCTCACCGGGCTCGCCGACGACGTACCGGGCGTGCGCGTCGAGATCACGGGACCTTGGGCGCCGTACTCCTTCGCGACGCCACCCCCGGCGGGCGGCGGTGAGCCGCGATGAACGACGAACTGAGCACGGCCATGCCCGGAGCGGGGTTCGCCGAACCCCGCTCCGGGCATTCCGCGCCTCCCGGCGACTCCGTCGAATCCCTGGCCGGGCGCCAGGTGGCGCTCATCGATCTGCTGGACCGGCTGCTGAACGGCGGAGCGGTGCTCACCGGAGACCTGGTCCTGTCCGTCGCCGACGTGGATCTCGTGCACATCAATCTCAGAGCGGTGATCCGGTCGATCACCTCGGAGGAACCGGCGCCGTGGTGAGAACCCCACGCATCTCCCCGCACGGCAACGGCCAATGAACGAGGAGCAGTCCATGCCCGAGGAAGCGGAAGCGCGTACCGAGGCGGCGAGTCTCGAGGAGGTCGCACGGGCGGCGGCGCACGCCTTCGACCTGGTGCCCGCGGGGCCCGCCGAGCAGGACACGCGGAGCGGGACGGCCCAGCGCCTGGAGACCGACCCGGAGACGGTGGAACGCGACCTCATCAAGCTGGTGCTCACGATCGTCGAACTGCTCCGGCAGCTGATGGAGCGCACCGCTCTGCACAGGGTCGACGTGGGCGATCTCCGTGAGGACCAGGAGGAACGCATCGGGCTGACGCTGATGATCCTCCAGGACCGGATGTCGGAGCTCTGCGAGCGCTACGACCTCACCATGGAGGACCTCAACCTGGATCTGGGACCGCTCGGTTCGCTGCTGCCACGGGATTCCGGCTGAATCCCACCGCCCCGTTTCGAGCCCCACAGAGAGGTAACACGCACACCATGACTGCAGAGAGCGAAGAATCCAAGAAGAATGTGAACGGTTCTGCGGCGAAGGCCGGTACGGGTGCCCGGACGGCCGCCGCCAAGGGGCGACAGACCACTGCGGCGGCCGGAAACCAGGCCAGGTCCGGCTCGGCGGTCGCAGCCTCGAAGGCCAAGTCATCGGCGCAGGACGCCAAGTCCTCGGCGCAGGACGCCGCCGGGTCGGCGGAGACCGGCGTACGGTCGGCCGGCCTGGCTACGAAGCGGGCCGCTGCCGCCGGCTGGGACACCGGCCGGCAGACCGTCCTGGACACGGCGGGCAAGGTGACGTCCACCGCGACGACCGCCTGGACCGTGGTCAAGCACCGCAAGGCCATAGCCGTGGGCGCCGCCGCGGGCCTCGGCGGCCTCGTCGGTGGCGCGTTCGCCCTCGGACGCCAGACGGCCAAGACCCACGTGGGGCCGATCACCCGCCTCACCGGCGGCCGGCTCTGACCCGACCGCCGCCGACAACCGACCCCCGGAGGGCCGACAGACCTCTGTCGGCCCTCCTTCCCGGGACCGGCCCGGCAGCGTTCCGCACCGGCCGCGAGGCCGGCTTGTCTGTTCGGTCCGTCGCACACGGGCGGGCCCGCGACTCGAACTGCCGGCAGGCCATGGGCCGGGGGGGGAGCGGATGCCGTCGTCAGACCCGGCTGCAGCGATCCCGAAGCTCGGAGATGACGGCTTTCTCGCGCGCGTTGACGTCGCCGTCCACAGCGGCCACCCGGTGGGCGACGTCGAGGAGGTCGCTCAGATCCCCCGGTTCGGCGTCCAGGCGCCGCCACACCTCGGCGGGGTCGATGTCGATGAGGCCGGCGAGCTGTTCGTCGACCACCTGGTGCTCCTCCCGGACCGCTCTCACCAGGTGCCGCATCAACAGTGTCTCGTCGTCCGCGATCTTTTCGTCCGCCATCACGACGAGCCACGCGATCCACAGCATCAGCTGCGGGTGACGGCTCCCCCTGCTCAGCCCTTCGGCGAGTTCGATCACCCGCGCCTCGTTCCGGAAGACGGCTTGCGCGTGCCGCCCCGCGAGCAGCGTCGTGTAGCGGTTCAGCACCACCGCGAGGGGAACGCCGACCAAGGGGATACCGATCTTGATGACGTTGCGCTGCAGGAGGTACTTCCCGACGACGGGGAGCCCCTTCGCGGCGGTCAGTACCCCTCCGGAGTAGAAGCGCTTGATCACCGGCCGCACCATGGCGGGAACCGCTTTGACCACGCTCTTCTGGACCGCCTCCCCGCTCTTGATCGTGAAGGCCACCCGGATGAGCTTCCACATGTCCTCGGGATCGGACAGGTCGAGCGGGACCCGGTAGAGGACTGCGATGTCGTAGGCCAGGCGGAGCTGGAGCCGGGTGACGAACGCGACATCGACCATCATGGACGCGACGGCGGCGGGGACGGTCGCCGCCGAGGCACCACCGAGGCTGCCGAGGGTGGCGGCGACGGCCGCCGTGTAGGCACCGGCGGAGAGCCCGCCTTCGAGCGCGGCGTACCGGGCCGCCATCTTGATCCGCAGGCCGACGATGCCGTCCGCGGGCACGCCCTCGTACCGCTCCTGGAAGTACTTCCAGTCGACCTTTTCGGTGTAGGAACTCAGGGCCTGGGCGCTCAGTTGGGTGAACCAGCCGCCCGACTTGATGTCGTCCGGGCTCAGCCCCTTGATGAACTCCCGCAGCTCGGCCCTCTCACGCTCGACGGCCTTCCGGTCGATGTCGCCGTCGCCGTCGGCGCCTTCGGCGTCAGCGGCGTCAGCGGCGGCGTCGATCGGAGCTTCGGTCACGGGTCGCCCCGCGGGCTCCTCCTGACTGCTCGCCTCCCCGGAGCTCGCCGGGGCCGGGGACCCGGGCTCCGGTGCCCGAGGTGACGGCACCGCCGCCGGGGGCGCGGCCGGCGGGCCGGTGTGGGACGTGGCGTCCCCGTCGGGGCCCCGGTCCGCAACTCCCTCCTCCCCCGCGTCGTCATCGCCGTCGACACCGAAGTCCGCCTCCAGCCCGGCCAGGCCGGACGCGTAGCCCTGTCCGACGGCACGGAACTTCCACTCGTCGGCACGCCTGTAGAGCTCTCCGAAGATGAAGGCGCCCACATCGCCCGCCTCCTCGACGGAGAACCGGACGAGACCGGTGCCGGAGCCGTCCGTGAGCGTCAGGTAGAGATCGTTCAGATCCCCGAAGCGGGCTCCGCCGTAACGGCTCGCGGCCACCACGATCTGCTCGACCTCGGGCGGTACCGCGTCGAGATCACAACTGATGCGATCCTCGTAGCCGTCGGCCGTGGGGGCCTTCCCGAGCAGCTGCACACTGCCGTTGCCGACGACCGGGTTGTTGTGGAAGCAGAAGTCGGCGTCGCTGCGTACTTTGCCGTTGCCGCCGAGCAACCACAGGGAGACGTCCGCGTCACCCTCGCCCGCCGGGCTGCTCCACCCCAGGCTCATCGTCACCGAGCCGACGTCGTCACTGAGCGCGGCCAGTCCGACGTTCGCCCCTCTGATCATCTTCTGCATGCGTGCCCCCGATACGCTGCCGGACCAGAGCGCACGTGCGGCAGACCATTGCGTGACGTCGTGTGGTGCGTCACACATTCGCCGGACGCCGGGAACCCTACCGGCCACGTGGGTGCCACGTGGAGAAGTTGTGAAAACATACGCTCACCGCGTGCTCGGCCGGCTGCGGCGGACGTCAGGACGAGTCGCGCACCACCAGCTCCGTGGGCAGCACGATCCGCGGACGCTCCTGGGGACTGTCACCCGACGAACGGTTGGCGATCTCCTGGAGCAGGACTCGGGCCATCGTCCGGCCCATCTCCTCGATCGGCTGGCGCACGCTCGTCAGGGGCGGGTCCATGTGACGGGCCACCGCCGAGTCGTCGAAGCCGATCAGGGCCACGTCGTCCGGAATGCGGCGGCCCGACTCGCGCAGGACCTGGCGGGCGCCCGCCGCCATCACGTCGGAGGCGGCGAAGACCGCGTCCACGTCGGGGCGGCGCTCCAGCAGCTCCCGCATCGCGCGGGCGCCGCCCTCCTCACTGAAGTCGGCGGGCGCGATCAGCCGCTCGTCGGGGTCGAGGCCGGCTGCGGCGACGGCCTTGCGGTAGCCGTCGAGGCGGCGCTGGGCACCGTAGACGTCCAGGCGGCCGGTGATCGTGGCGATGGAGCGACGGCCTCGCGATATGAAGTGGTCGACAGCCGCGCGGGCACCCTCGAAGTTGTCGGAGTCGACGGAGGGAAGCGTCTCCGCCGCGTGCCTGCGGCCGCTGATCACGGCGGGCATGCCGAGCTGCTCCAAGAGGTCAGGCAGGGGGTCGTCGGCGTGGACCGAGACCAGCAGCACCCCGTCGACCCGGTGCGCGGTCAGGTACTGGGCGAGCCGGCGGCGCTCGCGGTCGTTCCCCGCGAGCGTCAGCAGAAGCTGCATCTCGGTGTCGGCGAGGGCCGCCCCCACACCCCTCACGATGTCGGAGAAGTACGGCTCGGCGAAGAACCGGGTCTCGGACTCGGGCACGACGAGGGCGATGGCGTCCGTGCGGTTGCCCGCGAGCGCGCGCGCCGCCCGGTTGGGCACGTACCCCAGCTCGGCGACCGCCGCCTCGACGGCCTCCCGGGTCTGTGCGCTGACCCGGGGCGAGCCGTTGATGACGCGTGAGGCCGTGCCGCGCCCCACCCCGGCCCGCGCCGCCACCTCTTCGAGCGTGGGCCGCCCGCCACTCCGTACTCGCGCTGCCGCCATGGCTGCCTCCCGTTCGCGGTCAATTTCTCACAGCGGGTTGGCCAAACCAAGTCCCACCGTCCGATCCCTTGACACTTGTCCGGACCCATCGGTCCTCTGCAGCGCCACACTCTTGGGAGCGCTCCCAAGCGTACGGGGTCCGGATGTCGAACACGTAAGACGGGCAAGGAAAAACGGGACCCGACGGTGTGCCGGGTCCCGCTTCTCGTGCTGGTCAAGATCAGACGGCGCCGACCGGGGGCAGCGCGTGGCGGCGGATCACGTCCGAGTACCAGTGGGCGCTCGCCTTGGGGATGCGGCGCTGGGAGGCGTAGTCGACGTAGACCGCGCCGAAGCGCTTCGAATAGCCGTAGGCCCACTCGAAGTTGTCCATCAGCGACCAGAGGAAGTACCCCCGGACGTCCGCGCCGTCGGCGACGGCTCGCCGCACCGCGTCGAGGTGCCCGTGCAGGTACGCCACGCGCTCGGGGTCCTCCACCTTGCCCTCGGGCGAGACGTAGTCGTCGAAGGCGGCACCGTTCTCGGTGACCATCAGCGGGAGGCCGGGGTGGTCCCGGGTGACGTCCATGATCAGGTTGTAGAGCCCGTTGGGGTCGATCGCCCAGTCCATCGCGGTGCGCTCCTTCCCCTCGGGGAGGTGGAAGGCGACGTGCTCGGAGCCGGGCCAGGGGGAGTGCTGGCTGGCGCCGTGGGCGTCGCTGCGCGCGTAGCTGGCGCCTTCCACCGGGTTGGAGACCAGGGTCGGCGTGTAGTAGTTGATCCCGAGGGCGTCGACGGGCCGGGAGATGGTGGCGAGGTCGCCGTCCTTGACCAGCTTCGACCAGTCCACCAGGTGCGAGGTGTCGGCGATCAGGTCCTCGGGGTACTCGCCCCGGAGCATCGGGCCGGTGAAGACCCGGTTGCCGACCGCGTCGATGCGTCGGGCGGCGTCCGCGTCGGCCTCGCTGCCGGTGAGCGGACGGACCTGGTGGAGATTGAGGGTGACCGAGGTCTGCGCAGCAGCGGGGAGTTGGGCGCGCAGAACCTCGATCGCCCGGCCATGGGCGAGGTTGAGGTGATGGGCCGCCTGCAGCGCGGCTGCGGGCTCGGTACGGCCGGGGGCGTGCACACCGGAGCCGTAACCGAGGTAGGCCGAGCACCACGGCTCGTTGAGGGTGGTCCACATGCCGACGCGGTCACCGAGGGCGCCGGACACGATGGCGGCGTAGTCGGCGAACCGGTCGGCGGTCACGCGCTCGGGCCAGCCTCCGGCGTCCTCGAGCTCCTGGGGCAGGTCCCAGTGGTAGAGGGTGGCGACCGGCATGATGCCGGCGTCGAGCAGCTCGTCGACGAGCTTGCGGTAGAAGTCCAGACCGCGCTCGACCGCGGGGCCGCGGCCGGTGGGCTGGACCCGGGACCAGGACACCGAGAAGCGGTACGCCTTCAGCCCGAGCTGCTTCATGAGCGCGACGTCGTCGCGGTAGCGGTGGTAGTGGTCGGCGGCGATGTCACCGGTGTCGCCGTTGCGGACCTTGCCGGGGGTACGGCTGAAGGTGTCCCAGATGGACGGCGTGCGGCCGTCCTCGGCGGCGGCGCCCTCGACCTGGTAGGAGGCGGTCGCCGCGCCCCAGATGAAGCCCGTGGGGAACTGTGCCTCGGGCGCCTGCTTCGGGGTGGTGTCGGGTCGTACGGCAGTCATGCGGGAGCGCTCCCATGGGTGGAGGGACAAGGACAGGAAGTGCGGACGCCCCGGCCCCGTACGGCCTGTGGTCAGGTACAGGCCGTACGGGACGGCCGGAGGCCGACCGGGGACGGAACAGCAGCCCGGTACCGGACCGGGAACAGCGGGGCCGGGATCGGACCGGGGAGGAACAGCGGGGCCGGGATCGGACCGGGAGGTACGGCGGGCCGGGGTCAGCCCTTGACTGCGCCGGACATGATTCCCCCGACGATCTGCTTGCCGAAGATCACGAAGACGACGAGCAGGGGCAGCGTACTGATCAGCGCGCCGGCCATGACGATGCTCTGGTCGGGGACGTACGACGCGCTCAGCTGGCCGAGGGCCACCTGGAGGGTCGGGTTCTGCTGGTTCAGTGCGAGGTAGGGCCAGAAGAAGTCGTTCCAGGCCTGGACGAAGGTGAGCATGCCGAGGACCATCATGGCCGGTCGGGCGACCGGAAGCACGATGCTCCACACGATGCGGAGGTTGTTCGCCCCGTCGACCCTGCCCGCCTCGATCAGCTCGTACGGCAGCGCCTCCAGGAGGTACTGGCGCATGAAGAACACACCGAACGCGCTCACCAGGGTCGGGAAGATCACCGACTCCAGCTGACCGCCCCAGCCGATGTCCGACATCATCATGAAGAGCGGCACGACGCTGAGCTGCGGGGGGATCGTCAGCGTGGCGATGACCATCGTCATCAGCGCGCCACGGCCCTTGAAGCGCATCTTCGCGAAGGCGTAGCCGGCCAGCGTGCAGAAGAACAGCGTCGCCAGGGTGATGCTGGACGACACGATCACGGTGTTGACGATGGCCTTGCCGAGGTTGGCCTGTTCCCAGGCCGCCTCGAGGTTGTTGAACAGGTTGCCGCCGGGGATGAGCGGCGGGGTGGTGTCCAGGATCTCGTCCTGGGTGCGGGACGCGGCCACGAGCGTCCAGTACAGCGGGAACAGCGAGCCGAGGCCGACGACCGCGAGTGCGAAGTAGGCGAAGGGGCCCGCGTGGTGCTGGCGGCCGGCGCCGGGCTTGAAGCGGCGGCGGCGCGCGGGCTCGTGACGGACCGGGGCCTTGGAGACGCGGCGGTGTTCCGGCGCGGTCATGGGGCTGGTGGTGGTCATGTGTATCGCTCCCCGTCAGGCCGCGGTCTTGCGCATGAAGCGCCCGACGAGCCAGTTGATCGCGGCAATGAGCAGCAGCAGGACGAGCATGGCCCAGGCGACTGCGGCGGCCGGACCGAGGTGTCCGAGGTTCCAGCCGTAGTTGTAGAGGTAGATGCTGAGCGTCTCGTACTGGTGCTCGGAGCCGCCCTGCGCTCCGATCTGGCCGCCCTCGAGCAGCAGGGGTTCACCGAACAGCTGCATGGACCCGATGGTCGAGATGACGATCGTGAAGAGGATCGTCGGCCGGAGCGCCGGGATCGTCACGTTGCGGAACTGCTGCCAGCGCGATGCGCCGTCGAGCGACGCCGCCTCGTAGAGATCGGACGGGACCGCCTGCATCGCGGCCAGGTAGATCAGGGTGTTGTAGCCCGTCCAGCGCCAGATCACGATGATGGCGATGGCGATGTTGGACGTCCAGTGGCCGTTCGCCCAGTTCGTCTCACCGGCGCCGAAGAAGCCGAGGACCCAGTTCAGCAGGCCGCCGTCGGCACGGAACACCAGGGCGAAGACGAGGGCCGCGGAGGCCACCGAGGTGGCGTACGGCGTCAGGATCACGGTGCGCCAGAAGGTGCTGGCACGCAGCTTGTAGTTCAGCAGGTGGGCGAGGCCCAGCGCCATCATCAGCTGCGGGACGGTCGAGATGACACCGATGACGAAGGTGTTGGTGACCGCGGTCCAGAACTCGTCGTCCTGGAGGATGTTGCTGAAGTTCTCCCAGCCGACCCATTCCATCTGGTCGAGGCCGGTCATCTCCACCCGGTGGAGTGCGATCCAGCCGGTGTAGATCAGCGGGTAGAGCCCGAAGGCCCCGAAGACGAGGAAGAAGGGCGCGATGTAGGCGTACGGCGAGGCCTTGTCGTCGAAGCGCCACAGCCGGCTGCGCCAGGCCTGGCGGCCTGGAGTCATGGGCTTCGGTGCGCGGCGGCCGGGCCGGGATCCGTGTACGCCCCGGGTGGGGGTGGTGGTTGCCACAGGTGGGAGTCCTTCCCTGGGGTGTGCCGACACCGCAGGGGCAGGCCGGACCTCAGGTCAGGTCCGGCGGAGGTGTCGGAGAAGGTGCGCGGTGCCGGTGGGGGAACCGGCACCGGTGCGGGGCGGCCGGGACGCGTGGAAGTCGTCCCGGCCGCCCGCACCGGCGAGGATCAGCCGATCACCTTGTCGATCGCCTCGGTGGCCGCGTCCCACGCGTCCTCCGGGCTGGTGCCACGCTGCTCCATGTTGTTGATCTGAGTGCCGATGGTGTCCTTGATGATGCCGTCCTTCGGGCCGAGCACCGCCGCGGGGATGACCTGAGCCTCTTCGGCGTAGATCTCACCGATCGGGGCGTTGTTGAAGTACTCCAGCTTCGCGGTCTTCACGTCGGGGAGCTCGTAGGCGCCCTTGTTCGACGGGAAGAGGCCGGCGGCCTTGAACACGGCGGCCTGCTGCTCGGGCGCGGTCAGCCACTTTACGAGCTCACCGGCCTCCTTGACGTGCTTGCCCTTCGCGGGCACGGAGAGGAACGAACCGCCCCAGTTGGCCGCGGTCTCACCCGGGGTGCGGGCGATGTCCCACTTGCCCTTGAACTGGTCACCGGAGTAGGTGGCGATCTGCGCGGCCATCCACGCGGGGCAGGCCACGGTGGCCATGCTGCCCTTGCGCAGGGCGTTCTGCCACGGGACGCTGAACTGGGCCAGACCCTGGGTCAGCTTCTTGTCCACCGCCTCGGTGGCGAGCTTCCAGCCCGCCTTGACGCCGGCGCTCTCC
Organism: Streptomyces pratensis; assembly: GCF_016804005.1. Taxonomy (GTDB): domain Bacteria; phylum Actinomycetota; class Actinomycetes; order Streptomycetales; family Streptomycetaceae; genus Streptomyces; species Streptomyces pratensis_A. Next base: position 7,090,035 of record NZ_CP051486.1, read on the forward strand.
TTGTAGATCGCCTTGCCGTCCTTGGAGTAGTACTGCTCCGAGTCGGAGCTCACCACGCCGTTGTACATGGCGCTGGCGGAGTCCATGAAGAAGGTGTCCTTGGGGGCCTTCTTCTTGTACTCCTCACCGAGCGCGAGGTAGTCCTCCCAGCCACCGGCGAGCTTCGCGGCGACCTCGGTGCGGTCGGTCGGCAGCCCGGCCTGCTCGAAGAGGTCACGGCGGTAACAGATCGACATGGGGCCGATGTCGGTGCCGGCACCGATGACCTTGCCGTCGTCGGTGGTCGCCTGCAGCGCCTTCCAGTTCACCCACTGGTCGGGGTCGATCACCTTGGAGAGGTCGGTGAAGGCGTCCGCCTTGGTGTCGACGAGCTCCTTCACGCGGCCGACCTCTATGCCCTGCACATCGGCCAGTCCGCTGCCCGTGTTGAGCTGCTGGAGGAACTTGGGGTAGTAGACCTTCTCGTCGGCCGTGACGTTTTCCTTGACCGTGATGTTCGGGTGGAGCTCGTGGTACTTCTCGAAGAGCCCCGCCTCCTTGTAGCCGAACTGTCCGAAGTCGGCCACGGTCAGGGTGATGTTCCCGTTCGCGTCGGCCCCTCCGGAATCCGAGTCGGAATCGCCGCAGCCGGTCAGCAGCAGGGCGGCGGCCGTGAGGCCCGTAGTAGCCATGACGGCGGTTCTGCGGCTTCGACCTGCGACGGTGCGGGTGATGCGCATTCCACTACTCCTTGTTCCAGGGTGGGACTGGCGTTCAATCTGCTCGGCATACGCACCGATGGTGCGGGGTGCCGGTGGTACGGAGAGGACATGGGCGGTGCCGTCCCCGTACGAGCGAAAAACCTCGTTCGAAATGGGAGCGCTCCCATGCGCTGATGCCGGAAGGTTGCTGCCTCAAGGGGGTGGGTGTCAAGAGTTGAAGACGCTTCCGTTGCCCGAGCGTGTCCTGCAAGTCACGGGAACGTGTCCGACCGAGGGCTTGCGTTCACTCCAACTCCCTGCATGCGGGGCGGATGGAGAACCGAATCGCCGCAGGTCAGGGCGCGTTGGACGGCGCTCAGCCCGTCGAACCCCGGGGCGGAGACGGTTGCCGGCACCATTTCACGCGCCACCTCCGAAAGGGAGCGGACAGCTCCTGTCACCCGGGGAGGCCCGCCGGAAAATGAACGGGGCGGGGCGCCGCGAGGGCGCGCAGGGGGGTCACGAGGGGTCTCCGTGTTCTTTCCCCGAACTCCACCGGGGGGCACGGAGGTTCCGCTTCCTTCCGTACCGGGCGTCGTGGGGGGCGTAGTGCGGGCTCCGTACGGGGCGCGGTGCGGGCGCAGCACGGAGGCCGTGCGGGCCGGACACTACGGGCCACTCCGCGCACCGAAGCGGGCTCGGAGGGGCCGTGTGGGGGCGCGCGCCCCGGCCGGGTGTGGGGGGGTGGGGGGTCCGGCCGGGGCGCGCGCGTCGAGGTGGTGGTGTGGTGGCCGAAGAGGCGCGGCGGGCTATCCGAAGGCGCCGAACGCCTTGGTGAAGGCCAGCGGCTCCTGAAGGATCGAGCTGCAGGTGGCGTCGGCGGCCGGCTTCGCGCCACCCGCACACTGTGCGTCCCGCGTGCCCGACCACATCGCCAGCCGGCCGATGCCCTTCTCCTGAGCGAACTCCACCAGCTGCGTGGCGTCCTCGACGGTGAAAATCTCGGTGACGACGTCGTTCACGCCGATCATCGGGGTGACCGCGACGGCCTTCCAGGCAGCCGCGTCCGAGAGGCCGAGCACGCCCTTGATCTGGGCCTGCGTGGCGGTGGCCGCCTGGGTGGCGTAATCACCCATGTCCCCGCTGTACGACGCCCCGTAGTCCATCGCCATGATATTGACGGCGCCGATCGCGACGCCGTTCTTCTTCGCGTCTGCGATCAGATCCACGCCCGGCTGGGTGAGGCCCTCGGGCATCACGGGCAGCGTGAAGGACACGTCCAGCCCCGGGTGGGACTTCTGCAGCTGGGCGATGGCCTGCGCACGGCGTGAGTTGGCGGCGGTGTCGGGCAGTGCGCCTCCCTCGATGTCGAAGTCGACCTTGGTCAGCCCGTAGGTGTCGATGACCTTGCCGTACGCCGTGGCGAGCTCGGCAACCGAGGAGCAGTGCAGCGCCAGTTCGGCACCGGCCGCGCCACCGAAGGAGACCCGTACGTCGCCGCCCCCGGCCCGCAGGGCGGTGATCTGGGCGGCCACCTTGTCGTCGGCGAGTCCCGTCACCCCGCCCCAGAGCGGGGCGCAACTGCCGCCCGACGTGATGAATGCCAGGGTGAACTCCTTGACGCCCGTCTTCGCCGCGGTGTCCAGCAGGTCGTAGGCGGGATACAGGGACGTGTCGACGTAGGGGGCGAATCCGGCCCCGCCGGCCGTGCCGCCCGGCGTCCCGGACGGTCCGGCCGTCGGCGTACTCGTCGGCCCGCCCGTCGCGGTCCGGGTGGGGGTCGGCGTGGACGCCGCTGTCGACGTGGGCGCCGGGGTTCCGGTCGGGCGTCCACTCGGTTCCGGCGCCGCGCCGCCGTCCGCAGAGCACGCCGCGTGGTTGATGAGGCAGCCTTCCGGATCGGCGGCTGCACCGGCGGAGGTGGTGACGAAGCCGACCGTCACAGACTCGCCGGGAGCGAGATCCTTGTTCCAGCTCGCGGGCTTCACGGTGACATGGCCGCCCCTGACGGTGTGCTCACCGTTCCAGAGCGAGTCGATCTCCGTACCGGCGGGCAGGTCGAATTCGAGCGTCCAGCCCGACTGGACCGTCCCGGTGTCGTTCGTGACGACGTACTGCCCGGTGTAGCCGCCGCTCCAGCCGCTGGCCCTCGTGTACGCGGCGCCGACGGCCGCCGCCTGCGCCGTGCCGGTGAGTGCGAAGACGGTGCCGCCCACGACCGCCGCGGCGACGAGGGCGCCGACCGCCTTCGTGCGGGTGCTCGCCGTGCGGCGGTGCGTGCTGGTGCCCATCGAGTTCCTGCCTCTGTCCTGCCGGGGGTGGTTGCGTCTGCACGCTAGCCGCGACGGACCGGACAAAAGTCGCCAATGGGAACCGGGTTGCCGTTCTTAGGGTTTGCTTAAGGAGGACATCGGTACCGGTTAAGACCCCACTCCTTCACCGGTCCCTCCACAGATCCGGCCCAGCCTCCGGGGCGTTACGGAAGTCCGCGTTCCGCCCTCTCACCCGGCGTGGCCCACGCCTTCCGCCGCGCCGCCCCACCCGGTGCCCCCGGCGCGCGCGCTCGGCCGGTCCGCCGTCGAGCCCTATCCAGATGCGCACCTCCGTGCCCCCGAGCACCGAGCGCCCGATCCGCAGGTCGCCGCCGGTGGATTCGGCGACCCTGCGGACGATGTCGAGGCCGAGGCCGGTCGATCCCACCCCGCCCCGCGCTCCGTTCCGTCCACTGCCACCTCGCGCCAGGGCGGATTCCGGATCGGGTATGCCCGGTCCGGCGTCCGAGACCAGCACGAGCACCGCGTCGCCGCTGTGGTGCACGTCGACGGCGAAGGCGGTTCCTTCCGGGGTGTGCCGGAAGACGTTGCCGAGCAACGCGTCGAGTGCGGCAGCCAGTTCGGGCCTGGCCACCGGGATGCGTACGGTGCGGTCCACGCCGGCCAGCCGCACCGTGCGCCCCTCGTCCTCGGCCAGCGCGGACCAGAACTCCATGCGTTCCCGGATGACCTCGGACGCGTCGCAGCCGGCGCCGGCACCCGTCTGACCGCCCTGGGTCTGGGGGCGCTGTTCCCGTGCCGTACGGATGATCGTGTCGACCTCGTGCTCCAGCTGTTCGACAGCGGCCCTGGTCTGCTCGGCGGCCGGGCCCTCACCCAGCGAGGCGGCGTTGAGGCGGAGCACGGTCAGCGGGGTGCGGAGCCGGTGCGAGAGGTCGGCGGCCAGTTCGCGTTCGTTGGCCAGCAGCTGGACCACCTGGTCGGCCATGGAGTTGAACGCGACCGCGGCGGAGCGGAGCTCGGTGGGCCCTTCTTCCGGGACCCTGGTCCCCAGCCGGCCCTCCCCCAGGTCCTGGGCCGCGCCCGCAAGCCGCTGGGCGGGCTCCACCATCCGTACGCCGAGCCTGTCGGCCACGGCCACCGAACCGACGATCAGCGCGATGCCGACGCCGGCGAGCACCAGCCAGGCCGTGCCGACGCCGTTGGAGACCTCTCCCTCGGGCACGAACACCTCGACGACCGCGATGCCTCCGGAGCCGAGCGCTGTGGGCTGGAGCAGCACGGAGCCACCGGGTACGTCGGCTATGGACGCGCGCCCCGACGTGCCGACGGTCTCCAGGTCCCCGCGAGTGGCGCGCCGCGTGCCGATCTCCAGGCGGGAGCCGCCCGGTTCGGCGGCGGGGACGTGGAGGGCGAGCCGCCCCCGGCCGCCGGGCTCGGTGGACAGGACGGCCCGGGTCAGCTCCTCACGGTCGGTGGTGATGGTGAGGGTGGGGCCGATGGTGGCGGCCTGCCGCTCGGCGTCGGAGAAGGCGCGGTCGCGGGCCATTTCCTTGATGACGAGCCCGAGCGGCACGGCGAACGCGATCACGACCATGGCGGTGACGGCCAGGCAGACCTTGACCAGGGCCCATCTCATGCGGGCTGCCCCGGGGCCGTAGGAGGTTCGAGTTTGACGCCGACTCCGCGCAGGGTGTGCAGATAGCGCGGCCGCGCGGCGGTCTCGCCCAGCTTGCGGCGCAGCCAGGAGAGGTGGACGTCGATGGTCTGGTCGTCCCCGTAGGACTGCTTCCAGACCTCCGCCAGCAGCTCACGGCGCGGGACCACGACGCCGGGGCGGCCCGCGAGAAAGGCCAGCAGGTCGAATTCACGGCGCGTCAGGTCCAGTGCCGTGCCGTCGAGTTCGGCCTGTCGGCGCAGCGGGTCGATGGAGAGCCCGCCCACCTGGAGGACGCGCGGTGGCGAGGCCTCGGCGCCCGCCCCCCGGGTGCGGCGCAGGACGGCCGCCATGCGGGCGGAGAGGTGTTCGACCGAGAACGGCTTGGTCAGGTAGTCGTCGGCGCCGTCGTTGAGCAGCCTGACGATCTCGGCCTCGTCGTCCCGCGCGGTGGCGATGATCACGGGTACGTCGGTGATGGAGCGCAGCATCTTCAGGGCCTCGGCGCCGTCGAGGTCGGGCAGCCCGAGATCGAGGACGACGACGTCGAAGCGGAAGTGCGCGACCTCGCGCAGCGCTTCGAGCGCGGTGCCGACGCTCCGCACGGTGTGCGAGGCCTCGGTCAGGTGCCGGATGAGGGCGGAACGTACGAACTGGTCGTCCTCGACCACGAGCACACTAGGCATGCGCCGCACCGTAACCCATACGGAGGAACCGGGTTCCCTCCAGGACAGCAACCGTGCGGATGGTGCAGGATGTGCCCGATGCAACGAGGACTCGTACACGCGATCGCGTGGTCGCTCGCCACGGGTGCGGCGGTCACCCTGTCGTGGTGGGGCGTGCACACGGTCATGTCGGGGACGGCGTACGACCCTCCGCGCGCCGTTCCGATCTCCGTGGGGGCGCGGGGCGGGCAGGCGACGGACACTCCGGTGTCGTCCTCGACGCACCGCGCGCCCCCCTCGGCCTCGCCGGGCGCCACGGCCTCCCGTCCCACGCCCACGCCTTCCCCTCGGCCCTCCCGCCGGCCGTCATCCCGCCCGCCGGTCACGGGTCCCGGCCCGGCGAAGCCCTCGGCGCCCACGGCCGCCGCGGGCGAGGTGAAGAGTTACCCGACACGTGGCGGCAGGGTCGTCCTGGAGCTGGCGGACGACTCGGCGAAGCTGGTCTCGGCCACGCCGGAGCCGGACTGGTCGATGCAGGTGTGGACGAACCCGGAGTGGATCCGGGTGGACTTCAGCGACGGGGCGGGCGCGACCATGTCCGTCTTCTGCACCTGGAACGGCCATTCGCCGACGGTCGAGGTCGTCGACCAGTGACCTCGCTCTCCTGGGCGTCCCGCCTCGGTCGACCGGCTCGACGGCTACCGGGACGTCCTCCTGGACGGAGCGCCCGAACTGATCATCGAGGGTGACTTCACCCGGCGGGGCCGCGCGGACTCGACGGCCGCCCTGCTGGACCGGTGTCCGGGCCCGGACGGGGTTTTCGTGGCCTCCGACCTGATGGCCGCGGGGGCACTGGACCTGCTCGGGGAACGCGGGGTGCGGGTGCCCGAGGACGTGGCGGTCGTCGGGTTCGACGACCTCCCGTCCCTGGCCGAGTCCATGGATCCGCCGCTGGCCACTGTGCACCAGGACATCGTGGGCATGGGCAGGACGATGGCCCGCCTGCTGTTCCGCGAGTCTCCGACGTGGCCGCCGCCGCGGCCGGCGACAGCCACCCCCTGTCCTCCGTGATCACCCCGACCCGGCTGGTCGTACGGGAGTCCGCATGACGGGCCGGATCCGGGTGGGCGCCGCGGAGGGCTGCTACCGGCCGCCGGACACCGGGGCTCCGGCGGGGGCCGCGTCCGACCGGCCGAGGGGGGCCAGCGCGTCGAGTTCGTCCAGGACCTCCTGGTCGAGCTCCAGCTCGAGCCCGTCCATGGCCTCGTCGAGCTGGGCCACGCTGCTCACGCCGAGCACCGGCATGACGGGCACGGGGCCGCCGGCCATCCACGCCAGGGACAGCTGGTTGGCCGTCACCCCCAGCCGCCCGGCCAGTTCCCGCAGCCGGCTCAGCCGGCGCTCGTTCGCGGGGCCCCGGTACTCGGGGGCGAGCGGCCGGTCGGCTCGGGTCAGGGCCCCCTGGAGCAGCGGGGAGTACCCCTGGAGCAGGGCTCCGTGTTCGCGGGCGTGGGCGACCAGGGAATGGTCCAGCGGAAGCTGCGGCCGGATGTCGGCCGCAGGGTCGGGCCAGAGGTAGGAGTGGCGCGCCTGGATCACCCGCGGGGCCGCCGTCGTCGGGTCGTCCGCCGCGAGGCGGGCCGCCTCGCTCAGCCGGACCGCGTCCGGGTTGCTCGCGCCGATGACGCCGACCCGTCCCGAGCGCACCAGCTCGGACAGGGCGCCCAGGGTGTCGGCGAGCGGCGTCCTCGGATCGTCGGCGTGGGTGAAGAACACGTCGACGGAGGGGCGTCCCAACCGCTCGGTGCTCCGCTCGAACTGCTTGAACACCACCTCCGGTCCGAGCCCTTCGGCGGACTCGGGGAACGGGCCGTCGAGCGGATCGGGCAGGCAGCCGACCTTGGTGGCGATCAGCAGTTCGTCCCTGACCCCGGTCGCGGCAAGCCAGCGGCCGATGACCAGTTCCGACTCCTCGCCCGTGCCGCCGGGCGCCCAGAAGGCGTAACAGTTCGCGGTGTCGAGCAGACGGCCGCCGCGCTCGGTGAAGCGGTCGAGGAGCTCCCGGGACGTCCTCTCGTCGACGGTGGTGCCGAAGTACATGGTGCCGAGGGCGACTCGGGTGCCTCGGAGCCGGTCCATGACCGACTCTCCGTAGACCGTCGTCAGCATGCGTCGTCCTTTCGTCGGTGGTGCGGTGAGGGGGATGGGACAGGGGTGGCCGGGGCGTGGGAGGCGGAGAGTGGGCGAGGTGTACGCGCGGCCAACGAACCGTAGCCGAAGGCGAGTACGTCGGCAGCGGCCAGAACCAGCCGACTGGCGGCGGCTGCGGCGGCGGCCTCGGGCGCGGGCAGGACGGAGGCGAGGGACACCGCGAGCAGTGCCTCCCGCACCCCGAGCCCGTCCGGGACGACCACCACCAGACTGCTCAGCGAGGTCGCCACGGCGAACCCCGCCACACAGGGCAGTACGGCCGCGAGCGGGTCGGCGCCCAGCGCGACCGCCAGGAGCCACAGGTGGACGCCGGTCACCAGCCACGACACGGCGCACAGCCACACGGAGCGGCGCAGCACGGTGAGCGGGACCGGTGTCAGCCTGCGCGCGAGCGCCGGCACCGCCTTCACCAGCCGCACCGACACCGCCAGCAGCCGGGGAAGGACGAGAAGCAGGACCGGGGCCAGGGCGGCGGCGACGAGCGCCGCCCCCGTCCCGTAGGCGTGGTGCGCCAGGGCGGCAAGACCCAGCACACCGCCGGTGCCCAGGGACACGGCGGCGTACAGCCCGAAGGCGGCGGTGAAGTGGAAGACGGTGATCCCAGAGGCCGCCGCGAGGCGCGACTGCAGCACGATCGACCACATCACCCCCGGTACGTACTTGCCCAGTTGGCCGGCCGCGAAGATGCGTACGGCCGAGGGGCGGGACAGAGGGACCGACAGGGCCTGCAGAGGTTCGCGCCAGGAGAGCGCCGTCAGCCACAGTCCCGCCAGAGCCGGGACGAGCGCCAGGGGCAGCACGGGTCCCAGCAGCCCGACCGCCGTGCGGGTGGCCGCCCCGTCCCGGGCGAAGGAGTGCGCCAGGAACCCGGCGCACAGCGCGAGCACCACGGCGGTGGTCGTCCCCCGGACCCAGGGGCGTCGCGCGAAGGCCCGCAGTGCGTCCCACCGCCCCCGGCCGGCCCGGGGACCGGTGTCTCCCGGGGCGGCCGGTCCGGGTGCGGCCCTAGACATCGGCGACCGCGCCGCCCGTGGCCGGCGGGTTGGAATAGCGGCGCCGGAAGGACGGTGATCCCGTCCAGCGGACCGCCCCCACCAGGGCGGCCACCCCGGTGGTCGCGGTCATCAGGGTGTGCAGCCCGGCCATCAGCGGCAGGGCACGGCCGCCTGCCGTGGCGTGCAGGAAGCGCAGCAGTCCCCACTCCTCGGCGACGAACACCCCCACCCCCGCCGTGGCCGCGACGGCGCCCGCCACCGGCCACAGGGGCGCCGCGGCGAGACCGGTCAGGGCCAGGGCCGTGCCGGCGACCGCCTTCGGACGGTAGGCGGTGTCCGACAGTTGCGGCCGGCCCGCGCGGTCACGGTCGCCGAAGAGCGCGACCAGGGGCACCGAGCGGCGGTACTGCTTGCGCAGCAGGATTCCGATCCGGTCGTCGTCGTCGTGCCGGCCCACGATCCGCGGGTCGAGCAGCACGGTCGAGACGGCCGACAGCCGGGCCCCGTACTCCACGTCCTCGGTGTCGCGCAGCGACTCGTCCAGGGGCCCCGCACGGTCGTAGGCCGAGCGGGGCATCGCCCCGAGCGAGAAGTACGCGGCCTTGACCTCGCCGGCCGTCCGGCGGCGCCAGTAGTGCCCGTGCAGCACCTTGTAGCGCTCCACCGGTCCGTCGTCGATCAGCGGTACGGAGTCGTAGATGCCGCACACGAACCCGATCCCCGGGTCCGACTCCAGTACGTCCACGGCGTGCTGGACGGCGTCGGGGCGCAGTGCGATGTCGGAGTCGAGGAAGAAGAGGATGTCACCCGTGCTGTGCCGCACCCCGGTGTTGCGGGCGGCGGAGACCCCGGCGTTGGCCGTGCGTATCAGCCGTACGGAGAACTCCTCGGCGATCCGGGGTGACGCGTCGGTGCTGCCGTCGTCGACGACGACGATCTCTATGTGCGGATAGCTCTGGCCGGCCACGGCCGTGAGGCACTGGCGGATGGTCCGCGCGTAGTTGTAGTTGGGAATGATGACGGAGACACGGGGCGGTCGCACGAGCACACCTCACAGGAGTCGGCCGGCGGCCAGGCAGGCCAGCCACATCACGGCGTTGATCACGAGCGGCACATCCGTGAGCACGTCCCTGCCGGGCTCCCCGCCGCTGCTCCGGACCGCCACCATCTGGACGTAGCGGCAGACGGCGAAGACGGCGAAGGGCACGGTGGCGACGGCCAGAACGGCCGCGTGCGGATGTGATGCGGACAGGACGAACATCTCGTAGCTGATCAGCGTGGCGGCCAGCAGCAAGGTCATGAGCTGGTCGAGCAGCGGCACCGAGTACCCGGCGAGGGCCGGGCGCTGGGCGGAGGCCTGCCCGAGCAGTTCCGCGGCCGCCAGTTCGTGCCGGCGTTTGCCCAGCGAGAGCAGCAGGCAGGTGCAGTAGACACAGATGATCAGTGCGGGGTTGAAGGGTGCCGCCACCGCCACGCAGCCCGCCACGGCACGCAGGACGAATCCGGAGGCGACCAGGCTCACGTCGACGAGAGCGTGGTGCTTCAGTGCCAGGCAGTAGGCCAGGTTGATCACGCCGTATCCCGCGATCGCCGCCTGGGCCACGCCGGGGAGGAACGACGCGGAGACGACCGCCGTCGCCAGGCACGTAATACCCAGCAGCGCCGCCCCGACCGGGCCGATCCTGCCGCCGGCCAGGGGCCGGTGACGTTTGACCGGATGCAGCCGGTCCCGTTCGCGGTCCAGCCAGTCGTTGAGTACGTAGACGGCCGCCGAGGCCGCTGTGAACGCCAGGACCGCGGCACCGGCCCTTCCCGGGTGCCGGAGCAGGGCAGCGGGGTCCAGGGCCAGCGGGACGACCAGGACGAATATGTTCTTGATCCATTGCCGGGGCCGCAGCAGCACCAGCGGCGCGGGCATCCTCCTCCGGCGCCTCGGCGGTGTGCGGGCTCCGCCCGTCGGCGAAGCGGACCGCTGCCGCCCGCGCCACTCACGCCACGGGACCTCCGCGGGCACGACGGTCGTGGCCGCTCCCCGGGACGGGGCCGTAGGGACCGTCGCGCTGTCCGGGCCCCCGGTCCTCACGGCGTCCCCGCCGCCGACCCGGCTCACAGCCGTCCACCGGGCAGCAGCCGCCGGAACGCCTCTTCGTGGGCGTCGAGGAACGCGTCCCCGCCGAAGAGCTTGGTCGCCGTCTCCGCTCCGGCCCTGCGGTCCTCGTCCGGCAGGTGCGCCATCTCCAGCAGCGCCTCGCGCAGCGCCTCGGGGTCCCGGGGCGGAACCAGCCGCCCGAAGCCGGTGGACGCCACCGGGTAGCGGGAGCCGGACAGGTCGGTGCTCACCGGGGGGACCCCGGCCATCATGGCCTCGACCTGCACGATACCGAAGGACTCGGAGATCGACGGGAGCGCGAAGACGTCGATCGAGGCGTAGAAGTCGCGTACGGCCTCGCCCCGCAGCAGGCCGGTGAAGCGGATCCGCGGGTCGTCGCCGGCCTCCGCGCGCAGCTCGGCGATGTTGCTGCCGCCGGCGACGGTGGTGTAGTCCCCCGCGATCAGCAGCCTGGCCTTCGGGTCGGACATCGAGCGGAAGGCCCGGATGAGGTACTCGATCCCCTTGTCGACGGTGATCCGCCCCATGAAGCCGATGTGCAGCCCGTCGCCGTCGCGCAGCCGCGGCTCGCCGCCGTTGCGGTCGACGCAGGGCGAGGAGATGGGGACGAGCCTGCGGCGGCGGATCGTCGGCCAGATCCGCGAACCCCGCGCCTGGTCCTCGCTGTTGGTGATGACGATGTCCGCCTTGCGGACCGCCACCTTGCATACCTCGTCGACGGCGCGCATCCCGAAGCGGTTCACCGGGCTGTCGGGCAGGAACACGTCGATGTGGTACGTCACGACGAGGCGGGCGCTGCCCTTCAGCGCGGCGACGAAGGCCGCCTCGGGGTTGGGCAGGTGCATGTGGAGGATGTCGGAGCGGGCGGCGAGACGCCGGGCCAGCAGCGGCAGCGCGGGGGACACGAAGCCGCGGCTGATGTTGGCGAGGACGGGCGCCCGGAAGACATGGACGCCGTTGATCACCTCGTACCTGGGCAGCTTGGGGTCGTGCTGGGCGCACACCACCGCGATGTTCCAGCCTCGGGCGGCCAGACCCTCGGCGGTCAGTCGCGCGGCCTCGGTCAGGCCGCTGACGTAGGGGGCGTAGTAGTCGAGCATCACCGTCACGTGGAACCGGCTGGGGCGCATGGTGGATCCCTCGCTCAAGGGGTTGTCCTGCGGGCTCATCGGGTTTCCTTCGGATGTCCGGAGGCGGTGGGGTCGGGAACGACGAGACGGATCTCCTGGGCCGCGTGGTCCGAGAAGTCCCCTCCGCCGGCGAAGCGGTAGTCGGGCACGGCCAGGTCCTCGGTGGTGAACAGCCAGTCCAGCCGCCACAGCCTGGGCAGTGGGTAGTCGGACACGGGCCAGGAGCGGGCGGGCAGGACGCCGCTCCCGGGGCTGTGCACCTGGGTACCGGGGGCGGGGTCGAGGAGGCTGCCCGTCCAGGGTGAGTTGAAGTCCCCGGTCAGAACGGCGGGGTGGGGGTTGTCCGCGAGATCGGATCGCAGTGCGTCCAGTTCGCGGTCACGCCAGTCGTACTGGTCCTGCAGAAAGCGGTAGAAGCGGCCGGAGAGCGGGTTGTCGCCGACCTGGAAGGGGACCGGCATGTGCACGTTGTAGAACGAGACCGTGCGGTCGCCGACCCTGATGTCGGTACGCTGCGCCTTGCTGCCCTCCCGGTACCAGGCCGTGCCGGTGTCCGGTACCCGGCGGTGGTGCTCGGCGACCACGGGCAGCCGGGAGAGCGTCAGCAACTCCCCCTCGACGGAGACGTGGTAGCCGGGGAACTCCTTGTGCAGCCGGGCCGTGTCATCGATCCTGACCGGCTCGTCCCCCTCCCAGTACAGGTATTCCTGGAGGAGGTACACGTCGGCGTCCTGGCTGCGGAGGAAGGCGTAGAAGTCCTGCTTGTCGTCGTCCATCTGCCAGTAGTCCGTGCTCCAGGCGAACACCCTGACCTGGGTGCCGTCGGCGCCGGTGCTCGTGCCGTCCGTACGGCCGGCGCCGAAACCCGCCAGATGGGCGCCGGCCAGGAGCAGGAGCACCAGCACGGGGGCCAGCCACCGGCGTACCGGCCGCGCGAGCGGGGTCACCGCGAGCAGCAGCAGCGGCACGGCCACCAGCGTCAGCGGGGGTACCGCCTCGACGAGGAGCCACAGCCACCAGCGTCCCGCGAGCAGGACGTGCAGGACGAGGAGCAGGGCCCATACTCCGGTCGCCCCCACCAGCAGGCGGGTGCCGCGGCACCAGCGGCGGGCCCGGGGGCCCTCCCCGGTACCGTCGGCCGCCCGCTCACCCGGAGACGGACCGGGGGCGTCGCCATCCGTGACGGGGACACCGGACGTGGCGGGGACACCGGATCTGACCGGGGCACCGGACGTGGCGGGGACACCGGATGTGGGCATGGGTGTCCCCGGCACCTGGGTTCCGGCCATGTCAGAAGAAGACCTTCGCGAGACCGAGGGCTCCCTGACGCCAGGGATCCGTGCTGGTCCGGCCGCCGTCCCGGCCGGCGGCCGGCGGTGCGGCCGCGCGCTGCCCGCGCCACCAGTCGTACGTACGCAGGATGGCTTCCCGGTTGGACTGGCGGGGCCGGAAGCCGAGCCGTTCCTGCGCCTTGTCGACGCTGACGTAGGAGTCGTCCAGCAGTTTGTACAGCAGCCGCCCGTAGACCGGGGAGATCCCCGTCCGTTCCAGCGCCCGCAGCACGGCGACCGCGGGACGGCCCGGTACGGACTTGACCGACTTGCCGTGCCCCGCCGCGTCCAGCACCGCCTGGAAGTCCTCGCGCAGGGTGGCGAACTCGACGGCGCCGATGTTGTACGTGTCGTGAGCGACCTCGTCAGGGGCGCGCAGCACGGTGATCACCGCATCCACGAGGTCGTCCAGGGCGAGCATCTGGATGCGCACGTCACCCCGGCCGAGCACCGGGAAGTTCCGGCCCTCCTCGGCCCACTGGAAGAGCATGTCGAACAGGCCCATGCGGCCCGGCCCCACGAAGGTCTTGGGCCGCAGTACGGGCAGGCACATCCCCTTCGCGCGGTACCGCTCGGCGACCTTCTCCGCCTCCGCCTTGGCCCTGCTGTACGTGTCCACGGGCTCGTGCGGATGATCCTCCGGCGTCGGTACCAGCTTGGGCAGCCCGTACACGGCGGTCGAGGAGATGTGCACGACCCTCGGGGTCCCTACGGTTCTGGCCGCCTCCAGCACGGTGGTGGTGCCCTCGACGACGATGGACCGGATGTCGGCGGCGGGGTAACTGGGCAGCGCCGACGCGCAGTGCACCAGGGCCCCGGCACCGTCGAGCGCCCTCCTGACGGCGCCCGGGTCCCGGATGTCACCGGTGGAGGAGGTGAGGCCGGAAGCGGCCGGCACCGGTCTGAGGTCGAAGGCGTGGACCTCCCGCCCCTCCTTCAGCAGCCGCTCCACCAGATGCGCGCCGAGCACACCGGCGGCGCCGGTGACCGTGACGCGCGCGGGCAGCGCGGACAGGCCGTCCGTCTCGTTCCACGGGTTCACCACAGCGAGCTCACCCGCTCCCGCAGAAAGCGTGCCAGCAGTCGGTTCATGCCCTCGGCGAGGGTCGCGTCGAGGGCGTCGAGGAAGCGTTCCACCTCGTCAGGTCCCGCCACCAGGGGCGGGCTCACGACCAGCGGGCTGCGGCCGTTGAGCGTGTAGTAGGAGTAGACGTCGTGCTTGCGGTAGAGGGTGTCGATCACCGCAGCAGTGATGATCTTCGTACGGATCAGCGGGTCCTTGGCGAGTCCGCCGGCGGGGAGTTTGCCCACCAGGTCGAGGATCTTGGGACCGCCGGCCAGGAAGACCCCGAAGAGCGCCCCCGATCCGCGTACGTCGTCGATCAGGTCCGGGTAGGTCTTCCGGATGCGTTCCAGCCCCGGCTTCAGGACGTTCTCGATGGCGCGGGCCCGCGCCGGGTAGTCGTCCTCCACGGCGATGGAGACGGCCTCGATCGCGGTCGCGGTCTCCTCGCCGAAGCCGTAGTACGTCGTACTCGTGCTCTGCGACATGGCGTCCGTCATGTTGTCGTACACCTTGCGGAAGACGGGCTCCCGTGCCACGAAGGCGGAGATGGAGGACTTGCCGCCGCCGAACGACTTCGAGGTCGTCACGACGTCCGGCACCAGACCCTCGTAGCGCATGAAGTGGAACATGCTGCCGGTCTTGCCCCACCCGGTGTAGATCTCGTCGAAGATCAGCACGATGTCCTCGGCCGTGCACAGTTCACGCAGTCCACGCAGGAACTCCTCGGAGCACCAGCGCATCGTGGACGCGCTGAACGGCTCGATGAGGAGCGCGTACACGTCGCTGCGGCCGTTCGCGTCGCGGGCCTCGGCCAGCGCCTGGCGGACCGAGTCGAGGTCGTCGTAGGCGAAGGTGCCGATGCCGGGGATGGTCGGGAAGTCGAAGTGGTTCTGCGTGCTCCCGGTGAGCCCTCCGGAGCCGAGCAGCTTGCCGTGGAAGCTGATGTCGGCGCGCAGGATCCGCTTCCGCTTGCCGCCGTGGTACTTGTACGCCAGCTTGACCGCCCCTTCCACCGCCTCCGCACCGGAGTTCGGCAGGAAGGAGCGGTTGAGGTCGCCCGGAAGCACGGCGGCCAGGTTGTGGCCGAGAGCGGCCAGGTAGGGCGAGAAGTAGGTCTTGTGCACCTCCATCCGCAGCTGTTCCTGGAAGCGCTTGCGGGCCGCCACGATCCGCGGGTGGTTGTGCCCGTGGTTCAGTACGCCCACGCCACCGGTGAAGTCGAGGATCTTGCGCCCGTCGCGGGTGTGGACGTAGGCGCCTTCTGCGTGGTCGATGAGCTCCTGGCCGAAGCCGAAGGAGGTCATCAGCCGGACCTGGCTCTTGTTGATGTAAGTGCGGTATAGATCGTGCACTTCGTCGACGTCGAGCTTCTCGGCCTCGTCGAGAGTGATGAGCTGTGCCATTGGGCCTCTCCCATGCAACATCATCGTGAGACATCGTTGTCTGTCGGCACTCACAACGTCGCACGGGAGAGGACCCTGGCACGAGGTGCCACCGGCGTCCTGTGGCGGTACGGCTACTTGTGGACAGCGATCTCCTCGCCTGCCGGGACACCGCCCAGGACGTCGTCCGTACCGCTGTCCGCAGCCTGACGGCCGATGAGGACACCGGCCTGGAAACGGCTGGTGGCGCCCAGTTCCGTCATCAGAGCGGAGATGTAGCGACGGCAGGTACGGGCCGCCATCCCCAGCCGGCGTGCGATGACTTCGTCCTTGAGGCCCATGGCCATCAGCCGCAGGATGGACGACCGCAGCTCGGCGCTCACCTGTTGCTGATCGGCGGGCTCCGTGCTGTTGAAGGGCCGGCCCACCTGCCAGGCCGTCTCGAAGGAGCGGCAGAGATAGGCCACCAGGGTCGGATCGGTGACGACGGCCGCGCCGGGCGGCTCGGCGCCCTTCCTCTCCTTGGGCACGAAGGCGGTGCGGCGGTCGTAGACGATGAGCCGTTCGGAGAGTTCCGCCGAAGTGCGTACCTCGGCACCTGCTTCGCAGATCTGCGCGACATAGCTGCGGGTGGTGAGGCTCGACCGCGCGGTGTGCTGATAGAGCGTGCGGACCCGGACACCGCGCCGTAACAATTCTTGCGTCTGCACGAGATCCTGCTGAAGAAGTTGTGCCGACCTGCCGCCACCGGGCTGAAGACTCAAGCGCTCTTTGACGCAGCGATGCCGGGCGAGGTCGATCTCCCGGCGCACCTCGGCGGCATTATCGAGAACTCGTATCGACACATCTGTGCCCTGCCGGTGCTCGACTGAGCGATATAATGTCGACAGCGTGTTCAACTGGCGTTGAATTCCGGCTATCTGTCTTCGTTGACGGGCGACCGACATCTCCAGCGGCGCAGTCAGTTCGACCTCGACGACCTCCGGGTCGAGGGGCACGGCGGGGCCGTCACCCGGGCTCAGCAGGCGCAAGTCCTGGAGAGCTGTGCGCGCTTCGGCGATCCGCGCCCTGTCCACGCCGAGCTCGGCGGCGATCTCCTCCTCGATGAAGACACCGGCCCGCAGCGCTGATCTGTAGGCGTCGACCGCGAGTTCGTCCAACAGTAACTGGCTCTCCACGCGTCCCCCTCGGCTCGATTCCGGCGCTTTCCACTTGTGGCCGCGCCATCATAGGACACCCAATGAGCCAGGAGTGGGCCGGTTTTGACTGGCAAGCTCTTCACGTCCCGGTGAACGAGTGCCGCGCATTGTCGAATGAATCGAATCGTGGGAGAAACAATGGCGAACAATCGCTGGTTTGAAGTCCGTTCCCTGGTAGCGCCCCTCCTCCTGGCCGGAATTGCCGGTTCCGCCGGCCTCGCGGTTTTCGCGGGTTCCGCCGTCCCGGGAAGCCCCGAATCCGCCGTGGTCACCAGCGCCGACGACAAATGGGACTCCGCCCCCCATACGCCTGACGAGGGGGCGGCCTTATCCGCTGCCGCCCGGCTGTAGCGCGGCCGCGTCCGGGACGTGCGGAGGCCGCCTCAGCATGGGCTGTTTTTCAGCCGCTTCCCGGACGCGCGGGAGGCGAGCGCGATCCGGGCGATCCGCAGCAGGGTCGACGCGCCTCCCGCGCGGAGGTTGTCGAAGACCAGCCACAGCATGAACCCCCGGGAGGTGCGCGGGCTCACCCGCACTCTGCCCACATGGAATCGGTCCGGGTCGCCGGCCGTCAACGGCGTGGGGACCGAGCCCGGTGCCTCCCGGTCGTGCACCACGAAATCCGGGAGCGAGGCCAGAAGCTCCACGAGCCCCGGCCGGTCCACCGGGGCAGCGGTCTCCACAAAGAGCGCCGCCCCGTGGCCGCTGACCACCGGCACCCGCACGCAGGTCACGGCCACGTCCGTGTCCGGCAGACCCAGGACCCGCTGCGCCTCCTGGACGAGGCGTTGTTCCTCACGGCTGGTCCCGTCCTCCTGGAGCCCGTCCACGGCCGGCAGGACGTTGAACGCCAGGGCGGGGTGGAACCGGTCGGCGGGAAGCTCCGCCTCCGGGTCACGCAGCGTCAGCTCGCTTCCCTCCAGCAGCTCCTCGACCCCCTGGTGCCCCAGTCCGGAGGCGGCCTCGTACGTACTCATCACCACCTGTCGCACCCCCCGCCACCGCTCCACCGCGTGCAGCAGGACCGTCAGCGGCACCGTCATGCCGCTGGGCACCGCGACGACCTCTGCCGGACGCTCCGACAGCAGGCAGTCGTTGACCGAGGGGACGACCAGAGGGACCTCCGGGTGCAAGCTGAAGGCACCGGAGGCGTCGACGACCAGCGCGCCCTCCGCCATCGCCACGGGTACCCAGCGGCGGCTCACCGCCTCACCCGCGCAGAACAGGACGAGATCGGCGCCCGCGAAGTCGAACTCCTCCAGATCGTGCACCGTCTCCGTGCGCCCCCCGACGGGAATCTCCCGGCCCGCCGACTGCGCCGAGGCCACGAGCCGTATCTCCCGGTGCCGCATGCGGTGTTCCCCGATCAGCTCGAGGACGGTGGCTCCGAGAGCACCGGTCGCGCCGACCAGGACGATACAAGGATCCGCAGGGCACTGGGCACGTACCATCAGGTACTCCGATCTGGCGAGGGCCGAGCTCAGGCACGCGTTCCGTGGACGGTCCGGCCGGTGGCACATCGTCTCCGTACCGGGAGGCGCGGAGAGCTCGCACGGCAGGAACGACGTAGCCGGTTCCGCGCGCCGCGTCCCCCATGAAAACCCTGAACCCACCCGTGCGGCACAGGGCGGTGCTGTCAGGAAGCGGCCCGGCCAGAGCATGCCATCACCGGGACCGGCCGTTCCGGCCACCGTGGGCCGCTCCCGGGCCGGAACACGCTCACCACGGCGGAGCTTCACCACCGGGCGGCCCCGACGGCGGCTCCCGCCCGACGGACGGGCGGCTCAGCCGAAGGCGCCGGGCGGCGGGGCCGGGGACGGTCTCGCGCCCGCGTCGGTGACGACGGCGGCTCCGCCCGTGAAGTCGGCGAGCGCGCGGCCGTGTTCGACGCGTCCGGGGTGGGGGTCGCTCGCGACCCGCCGGGTCAGTTCGGCGACGGCGATCGGCAGGTCGGAGGCGACCAGGACCGCGTTGCCGAAGCGGCGGCCGCGCCAGATGGTCGGATCGGCGGCCAGCGCCAGCTCGGGGAAGAGGGAGGCGGCCGTGGCGATCTGGCCGCGCAGGTGCGCGAGCGGCGGGCCGTCGGCGAGGTTGGCGGCGTACTGGCCGCCGGGCTTCAGCACCCGGCGTACGTCGGCGAGGAATTCGGCGGTGGTGAGGTGCGCGGGAGTGCGGGCCCCGCCGAAGACGTCGGCGATGACGAGGTCCGCCCAGCCGTCCTGGATCTTCCCGAGCCCTTCGCGGGCGTCCACCGAGCGGACCCTTATGCGGGCCTGCGGGTCCAGGGGCAGCTCCCGCCGCACCAGTTGGACGAGCGGTGCGTCGATCTCCACGATCTGCTGGGTGGAACGGGGGCGGCTCGCGGCGACGTACCGGGCGAGCGTGAAGGCCCCGCCGCCGAGGTGGACGGCCTGGACGGGCCGTCCGGGAGGGGCTGCGAGATCGATGACATGGCCGAGTCTGCGCTGGTACTCGAAGGAGAGGTACGCGGGATCGTCCAGGTCCACATGTGACTGCGGGGCGCCGTCCAGCAGCAGCGTCCAGCCGCGCGGGCGTTCACGGTCGGGCACGAGCTCGGCGAGGCCGCCGTCCACCGTCGCGGAGACGGGCTCCTGCTGACGCTCCGACCGCTTGCGGTCGCTCGCGCCCCGGGCCGCTCCTCGACGTGCCACGCGCGATCGTCCTCGCTCACCGGTCCGGGCCGGTCCGCTGGGGTGCCGGCGACGGCGGAAGGTCCGCCCACCTGCCCATTATGGCCTCAGCGGCAGTTGTCGGCCGCCTCGATCATCCGGGCCGCCTGGTCGAGGGCGGCCCGGAGGACGGCCGGGTCCGTGACAGGGGTCTCCGCCACGGGCGGCAGGAGCCAGCCCCCTCCGACGACGGGAGGCTCGGCGGGGACGCGCAGCCCACGGCCGTCCGTCCTCGTACAGGCGCTGCCGGGCACGTCCCACGCCTCCGCCGTGCCGGGCGGTACCAGGAAGCCGAGAACGGCGCAGGCTCCGTCGTGCAGGACCGGGCCGACGGGCTCGTTCTCCGCTCCCCTGCGCAGGATGTCCACGGCCTCCAGGCCCTGACGCGCCGGGACGGTCACCAGATCGCACGGTGTGGTTTCCGGACCCATGTGAGGCAAGGGAACCCCTCCTCTCGTCTCGACGAGACGGTGCCGCGCCCCGTCTCCGCATGGACCAACGCGCCGACGGCGTCAACGGCTACGGCGGCACGCCGCCGCAAAGGGTGGCAGTTCATGGCAGATCACGGGCGAGATGTCTGCTTTATTGGCAAACGCTGTGTGTATGGCCCGTCACAGCCGGTACGTTCTTGCTCCGCCGGGACACCGGAAGCAGGAGCCCGGCTGCACCAGAGAGGGCCCCGCCATGGTGTCGACACGGGCAGTTCCCAACCTCGTCTTCCGTCGGCTGCGCGGACAGCGCTCCGCCGGAGAGTTCGCGGCAGCGGTCCGCAGGGCCGCGCGCGAGATCGGTGAACAGGTCGCGTGCGACGCCCGGTACATCGGACGCGTGGAGTCCGGGGAGATCCGATGCCCCAACTACGCGTACGAACGGGTGTTCCTGCACATGTTCCCCGGGGCCGGCCTCGCGGACCTGGGTTTCTCGGCCCGCGAGAGCGTGCGCGGCCGGGGGGCCCGCACGACACCCGCACCCCCGCCCACCACACCCCCCACGCTCGACAGCGACATCCACGAGGAGAGCGACGTGCTGCGTCGCGTGTTCATGACCAGCGGCACCACCACGGTGGCGACCGCGTCCCTGGGCCTGGGCGGCAGATCCGCCGCCGCCGGCCCCCTCGCCGTACCCGCACAGCGCCGGGTGGGGGAGGCCGAGGTGAGCGCCTTGGAGAAGGCGGTGCGCCAGATCCGGCTGCTGGACGACCGGCACGGCGCGGACGGCCTCTACCGGCGGGCCTCCCAGCCGCTCAGGGCCGCGTACGCCCTGCTCGACTCCGGCACCACTACCCGGCGCAGCACGACGGACCGGCTGCACTCGGGCGCCGGTGAGCTGGCGATCTCCGTGGGCTGGCTGGCCCACGACTCGGGGCGCTTCGACGACGCGCGCTCCCATTACGCGGAGGCGCTCGCGACGGCCCGGCTGGCCGGGGACGCCGCGCTGGAGGCGCACGCGTTCTGCAACGCGTCGTTCCTGGCCCGGGACACCGGGCGGGCCCGCGAGGCGGTGCGCGCCGCGGAGGCCGGACAGCGGGCGGCCCGGCCGCTCGGCTCACCGCGTCTGCTGGCACTGCTGGCGCTGCGGGAGGCAGGGGCCCGGGCCTGGCTCGGGGACCGCACGGGGTGCGAGCAGGCGATCGGGCGGGCGCAGACGGCATTCGCGAGGGGGCCGAGCGACGCGGACCCCGAGTGGATGACCTTCTTCCGTGAGGCGGAGCTGGAGCTGCTGGAGGCGCAGTGCTGGTCCGCCCTCGGTGACTGGCCCCGGGCCGCGCGGCACGCCCGGAGGGCGAGCCGGCTGCAGGATCCGCACTTCACCCGGAACCTCGCGCTGTACCGCGCCCAGCTCGCCGGTGACCTGGCGCGGGCGGGCACGGCCGACGAGGCCGCGGCGGCGAGCCATCAGGTGCTGGATCTGCTCGACCGGGTCCAGTCCTCCCGGATCCGGGGGATGCTGGCGAGCGCCGTACGGGTGCTCAGGCCACGCGGCGGCCCGGAGGTGACGGCCCTCCTGGCCCGCTACGAGGAGCTGCCCCCGATCACGTGAGCAGGGCGTGAGGTTGACCTCCGGCCCTTCCCGCGCCCTCCGGCCCTTCCCGCGCCCTCCAGCCCTGGCGGGCGGAACCAGCCCGTCCGGCGCTCGACGACGGAACCGGTGCGCGGGGTCCGGGATGCGCTCTCCGGTGCGGGCGCACCTGGGCAGCCGGACCGCTCCGGCACCGGGGTCCCGCCCTCGTCCGCCGGACGGGTCGAGTGGACCGGACCGGAGGTCAGCGGTCCAGGTGGCCGGTGTCGTTCCAGCGCTCCAGCGCGGGGAGGCCGTACGCCCAGCCCAGCACCGACAGGGACGTGGGCTCCAGCCGGATCCGCGCGGCGAACGACACGTCCTCGCCCAGCCACCGCGCGCCCAGCGCCCGCAGGATGTGCCCGTGGGCGAAGACCAGCACATCGCGGTCGGCGGAACGCGCCCACTCGACGACCTCGTCCGCCCGGGCCGTGAGTTCGGCGAGGGTCTCGCCACCGGGCACGCCGTCGCGCCAGATGAGCCAGTCCGGCCGGTCCGCCTTGATCTGTGCCGGGGTCAGGCCCTCGTAGTCCCCGTAGTCCCACTCCATCAGCGCGTCCCACGGCTGGGCCCGCTCGCCGAAGCCGGCGATCGCGCAGGTCTCGGAGGCCCGGACGAGCGGGCTGGTCCGCACCTCGACGCCGGGCAGGCCTCCCCAGGGCTCCCGGTGCAGCCGCTCGCCGAGCAGCTTGGCGCCCTCGCGGCCGGTGTGGAGAAGTGGAATGTCGGTCCTGCCGGTGTGATTGCCCTGGACCGACCACTGTGTCTGGCCGTGCCGGGCGAGCAGGATTCGCGGTGCCATGACGGCTCTCCCTGAAAATACGGAGATCCGAAGATCCGAGGACCCTAGGATCTGGTGGGTCCGGGACAGCGGTGTCCGGGACGCGACGGGGCGGCGCCGCAGGCGACCGGCTGGGAGACCGGTGCGGGCGGAGGCCCTGCTCCATCATCTCCCACATGCTTCACGGGCAACCTGCGGGGCGGCGTCCGCGTCCCTCTCAGCGCACGACCAGGGGCGGGCCGAGTGGGACGGCCCCCAAGGGGAACCAGGGCATACGACCGCCGTAC
This sequence comes from Streptomyces pratensis, assembly GCF_016804005.1. Lineage (GTDB taxonomy): Bacteria > Actinomycetota > Actinomycetes > Streptomycetales > Streptomycetaceae > Streptomyces > Streptomyces pratensis_A. The sequence goes on from NZ_CP051486.1 coordinate 7,112,550, forward strand.
GGTTGAACGCCCGCCGTCGACCGCATGAACATGGGGAGAGCCACCGGATGCCGCACGCCACCGCCGCGACACCGTCCTCCGGTCCCCGGCCCCGCTGGTGGACGGAGCTCCCCCTCATCGCGGTGGTGTACGGGCTGTACTCGATGGGCCGGCTGCTCGTCCACGAGAACATACCCGCGGCCGTGGACAACGGTCTCGCGATACTCCGCCTGGAGCAGGCGCTCCACATCAACGCCGAGCACCCCCTCAACCGGCTGCTGACCGCCCAGCCCGCGCTCGGGATACCCGCCGACTTCGCGTACGCCTCCCTGCACTACCTGGTCACCCCGGCCGTCCTGGTCTGGATCTTCCGCCGCCGTACCGCTGCCTACCGGGCGGCCCGCACCTGGCTGATGACCTCCACGCTCCTCGGGCTGGTCGGCTTCACGCTGATGCCGACCTGTCCGCCCCGGCTGCTCGACGCCCACCACGGTTTCGTCGACACGATGGCGCAGTACAGCGCGTACGGCTGGTGGGGCGCGGGCGCGAGCGCCCCGCGCGGCCTCAGCGGGATGACGAACCAGTACGCGGCGATGCCGAGCCTGCACGTCGGCTGGGCGGTGTGGTGCGGCGTCCTGCTGTGGCGCCACGGCCGCCACCCGCTCGTCCGCGCGGCAGGCGTCGCCTATCCGCTGATCACCGTGCTCATCGTGATGGGAACGGCGAACCACTATTTCCTCGACGCCGTGGCCGGCGCCGCCGTGATGGCCCTGGGCGCCCTGCTGACCAGGCCGTTCATGCGGCTCGCGGACCGCGTCAAGGACAGGGTGAGGGCGGTGTTCGCACGGGTGCCCGCACCGCACACCCCCACGAAGTCCACGATTGTCAGTGACGGATGCAAGACTTCCGCGGGTGAGCGAATACCCGGCCAGCGGACCGCCTCCGCAGATTCCAGCGACGCGCGCACCCGCTCCTCGGCCGAAGCCAGCGACGACGCTCCGGCAGCGGCTCGCTGAGCTGCGCGGCCCCTCCGTCGCCCCGCATCCGCTCGACGCGCGCGCACTGGCCGCGCTCGCCGCCAACCCGGGATGCAAGCGGCGCGCCCTGCTCGACGGCGCGGGCGTCGACAAGGCCGTGCTGGCCACGGCGCTCGGCTCCCCCGCCGCGTTCGGCCAGTCCCAGTTCGCGTTCGTGCGGGGCAACGCCTTCGAGGCGAAGGTCAAGGCCGACGGCGGTACGGAGCTGCTCCGCCTCCTCGTCGAGCGGCTCGGCGGCGGCGCCGGGGCGGACGCCGTGGCCACGGTGCCCGATCTGACGGCAGCGGGCCCCGAGGGCCGCGTCGCGCGTACGGCGCTGGCGCTGCGCGAGGCCACGGCGGCGGGCGGCTGGACGCTGCTCGACCATCCGATGCTGGTCCTGGAGGTCGCGGGCTCACCCACCTACCTGGAGCCGGACGCCGTGGTGGTGCACCCCGACGGCACCTGGACTGTCGTCGAGATCAAGTCGTTCCCCATGATCGACAGCTCGGCGGACGCCGCGAAGGTCGGTGCCGCGGCCCGCCAGTCCGCCGTCTACGTCCTGGCGCTGGAGCGGGTCGCCGCGTCGACCGAGGGCGCCTCGGTGGGGCACCGGGTCCTGCTGGTGTGCCCGAAGGACTTCTCCAACCTGCCGACCGCCTCGGTCGTGGACGTACGCAAGCAGCGCGCCGTCACCAGCCGCCAGCTGACCCGGCTGACCCGTGTCGAGGACATCGCGGCAGCCCTGCCCGAGGGCACGACCTTCGACCCGGGCTGCTCCGCCGAGGATCTCGGCACAGCGGTCGAGGCGGTCCCCGCGGCATACGCCCCCGAGTGCCTGGCCGCGTGCGAGCTGGCCTTCCACTGCCGGGCGAAGGCACGTGCCGAAGGCGCGGTGGAGTCGCTGGGCCGGAGCGTGCGGGGCGAGCTCGGAGGTCTGACGACGGTCGCCGGGGTGCTGGCAGCGGCGGCCGGCAAGGAGGGCGATCCGGCCGACCCGACGGTGGCGGCCCTGCGCAGGGCCGCCGCCTTGCGCGCGGAGGCACTGGCCGGTGTGGACGGCGGCGTCCCATGTCACTGATCAGCACCCTGGCCCGGCTGGAGGCCGTCGACAGCGGGCGGGCCCAGCCGCTGGCGACCGTGCGCCACCGCCATCTGACCGACGGACCGCTCGTCCTGGTGCCGCTGACGACCGCCGGTGAGGCGGGCGCGCCGCTCGGCGCGCTCGTGGGCACGGACCGCGCCGCACCCCGGCTGCTGACGGTGGCGCAGCCACGCGACCGTGATCTGCGGTTCGCGTTCCTCGCCGAGCTGGCCGAAGCGGTGCTGCCGCACATCGAGTCGTACGCCGACGTCGTCGAGCCGGCCGAGCGCAACGAGGTCGATCCCGGGACCGGCAAGAAGGTCAAGGTCGAGGTCGAGCTGTGCGCGGACGCGGCCCAGCTGATCGTGCCCAGCCGGGCGGGCATCGACTTCGTGCGGCTGCTCGGGCGGTCCATGCGGTTCCGGCGTACCGCCGAGGACGACCCGGACACCCCGTATCCGGCTCCCGCGCGCGTGCCGCTCCTCGGCCGCTGGCTGACGCACTACGGGGAGCGGGCCAGGGTGCCGGGTTCCTCGCTGCTGCTGGCCGCGACGGACCTGCTGAACCGCCACTGGGCGACGGGCCAGAGCAGCCTGGAGGACCAGCATCTCGGCGCCCTGCTCTCCTGGATCGACCCGCCGGCCGGCGAGGCCGGTGCGGCGGCGGCGCTGCGCGCGGAGCTGGAGCGGGACCGTGCCGGTCAGCTGGTCTGCCCGCCGGCCGGACCGGCGACGGATCCGGCGTTCGACAACAGGCTGCTGGCGCCCGCGATCGAGCGGTACGACCAGGCGCGTTCGGCGCTGGCCGCGGCGGAGGACGCCGTGGACGCCGACACCCGGCTCGGGGAACTGAGCGGTGCCGAGCGGGAGATCAGGTCGCTGCTCGCGGGGGTGATGCTGCCCACCTGGGACGCCGTGTGGCGGGGGCTCGACCTGCTGCGGGAGCTTCCGGAGGGGGTGAGGGCCGAGGACCGCTGGACCAGGGACCGCTGGTCGTTCACCGCGCACCGGGACCGGGTACGGGCGGGCGAGCCCCCGCAGCCGCGCCGGGACGATGCGGTGACGGCGGCGCAGAAGCTGGCCTCGCGGGAGACCGCCCAGGCGCAGCTGGACGCCCAGGAGGCTCTGGACGACCCGTTGGTGCTGGCGGGGCGCAGGCTGGCGGGCGAGGCTTTCGTCGGGGAGGTGACGGAGGTCGAGATGGCGTACAGCGAGTCGAAGCGGCCCTCGCCGCGCCCCCTGGTCACCGTGCGGACCGAGGAACGCCCGCATCTCGGTGAGCGGACCAAGGTGTACCGCTCGCTGGACGGCAAGCCGCAGACGGCGGAGTTCGTGGGGTACGCGGCCGAGGACGCCGAGAGCCCCGGCACGGTCCGGCTGGTCCTGCGGATCACGGACCGCATGGGGCGGAGCAAGGAGCCGGCGCCCGGTTCGGTGCCCGGGGCCGGCGACCGGATCGCCTGGACCCTGTTCGAGCACGACCAGCGGGGCGGCCCGAAGCTGCCCGACCCGGAGGACACGCCGTGGACCCATGGCGGCCCGCCGGGCGCCGCCGGCGGCGTACCCGCCGAGCAGCCCGACCCCGTGACCCCGGAGGACCTCCTGTGACAGCTGTTCTCGACCCGGGCGCCGCGGCGGCCCGGGCGACCGACGCGATCCTCGGCGACACCCTGCGCGGTACCGCGCGGGGCATCGTGGTGGATTCGCCGCCGGGCGCCGGGAAGTCGACCCTGGTGGTGCGTGCCGCGCTGGAGCTGGCCGCGGCCGGCCGCCCGCTGATGGTGGTCGCGCAGACCAACGCCCAGGTGGACGACCTGGTGGTGCGGCTGGCCGAGAAGGCTCCGGAGCTGCCGGTCGGCCGGTTGCACAGCAGCGACTCCGATCCGTACGACAAGGTCCTCGACGGCCTGGACAACGTACGGAAGTCGGCTAAGGCGGCGGATCTGGCGGGCCTGGACATCGTCATCTCGACAGCCGCCAAGTGGGCGCACGTGAAGAACGTGGAGCCGTGGGGGCACGCGATCGTCGACGAGGCCTACCAGATGCGGTCGGACGCGCTTCTGGCCGTGGCCGGGCTGTTCGAGCGGGCGCTGTTCGTCGGGGACCCCGGTCAGCTGGACCCGTTCTCGATCGTGGGTGCCGACCAGTGGGCGGGTCTCTCGTACGACCCGTCGGCGAGCGCGGTCTCGACGCTGCTCGCGCACAATCCGGAGCTGCCGCAGCACCGGCTGCCGGTGTCGTGGCGGCTGCCCGCGTCGGCGGCGCCGCTGGTCTCGGACGCGTTCTACCCGTACACGCCGTTCCGCAGCGGCACGGACCACGGAGACCGGCGGCTGGCCTTCGGTGTCCCCTCGGACGGGTCGGGCCCGGACCGGGTGCTGGACGAGGCGGCGGAGTCCGGCTGGGGGCTGCTGGAGCTCCCGGCTCGGCACACCCCGCGCACGGACCCCGAGGCGGTGCGGGCGGTGGCCCTGGTGGTCCGCCGGCTGCTCGACCGGGGTGGCGCCGCGACGAGCGAGCGTTCCCCCGATCCGGTTCCGGTGACGGCGGAGCGGGTCGCCGTCGGCACGGCCCACCGCGACCAGGCCGCCGCCGTGCGGGCGGCGCTCGCGGAGCTGGGTGTGACCGGCGTGGCGGTGGACACGGCGAACCGGCTCCAGGGCCGCGAGTTCGACGTGACGGTGGTCCTGCATCCGCTGTCGGGCCGTCCGGACGCCACGGCGTTCCATCTGGAGACGGGCCGCCTGTGCGTGCTGGCCTCGCGGCACCGGCACGCGTGCGTCGTGGTGTGCCGGGCCGGGGTGGCGGACCTGCTGGACGAGCACCCGTCGACGGAGCCGGTGCAGCTGGGCGTGACGGTGAAGTTCCCCGACGGCTGGGAGGCGAACCACGCGGTTCTGGCGCACCTCGCCGAGCATCGCGTGCATTGGGCGCCCTGATCCTGGGCAGCGCTACTGCGCCGGGCTGCCATGGGCAGCGCTCTTGCGCGGGGCTGGACAATGGAAGGTGGCCGTCCGGCCGTACGAGGAAGGAACACCACATGGCACAACCCGAGCGGAACGAGCGGCAGAGGCTGCGTCCGGCGCCGCTGCTCTTCGAGCCGTCGGAGGCGGCAGCCGATCCGGAGCACTTCTTCGACCTGGAGTCGATGGAGGACCCGAAGGAACTGCTGGCCCGGGCGACGGAGCTGACGCTCGCCTTCCGGGCGGCGACCGACCGGGCCGTGGAGTTCCAGGCCGTGGCAGCCGCCCAGCTCGCCGATCCGCGCCGGTTCGACCGGCTCACGGCCGCGGACATAGCCGAGCGCGCGGAGTGGACCGAGGACTACGCCAAGAAGATGATCGAGTTCGGCCGGTCCCTGCTGGACGACCCCGCGCCCTGACCTCCGGCGGGGGTCACCGCTCCCGCACCGCGCCTTCGTCACTGCGGGTACACCCCTGGCATATGCCGACGGGCAAGATACTCCGTCGCCCCGTGCCCTGTCCGCCGTTCGGCAACTCTGGGGAACAGTAGCGTCACAGCCGGTAGACATGACGGTATGAGCGCCTGGCTGAGTGACGAAACGACCCTGCGGACCGGCACCGCCCCGCACGACGGCGTCGGCCTCTTCGACATGCTGCGGGACCGCGCCGGCCATTGGGCCGACGATCGGGCCGCCCAGGTCACGGCGTCCGGCGCCGCGTGGCTGGCGGGCGCGACGCCGTACCCACGCAGCACGCTCTCGCAGTGGGAGACCCGCCCCGGCGCCCCCGGCGTGCTGCCCTGCGGCTCCTCGTTCGACGTGGTGAACGTGCCCGCCCTGTTCGGCAGGCGCATGCTCGAGCAGCTCTGGACGGAGGGGCCGGGATCAGGGCCGGTGGCCACGCACCGGGGCCGGATGCTGCTGTTCGCCTCCCCGGGCACGGCCCAGCGGCTGCCGTCGCTGCTCGCGTGGGAGGAGTGGGGCGCGGGCACCGCCGGAGGTGCCCGACGACACGAGGGAGCCCTGCCGCCGGTGCTCTGTCACGGCACGGGGGACGCGGTCACCGTGCCGCCCCTGACCGCCGGCGCGGGGGCCGGCGGACCCCGCTGGGTGGTCGCCCCCGACACGCGCAGCCCCTGGCTTCCGGGCCCTGACGTGCTCCTGTGGGCCTGTGTCCGGGTGTGCAGGTCGGCGGCCCCCTCGACCACGGGGAATTCGATTTTTCCTCCCGCCGATGCGGGTGCTAATGTCTACGACGTCACCAGGCGCCGTTAGCTCAGTTGGTTAGAGCAGCTGACTCTTAATCAGCGGGTCCGGGGTTCGAGTCCCTGACGGCGCACAGACGGAAGAAGCCCCCTCGTGGAAGCGAGGGGGCTTCTTCGTGTGCGTTCGCGCAGGTCAGGCGCCGGTGGCGATGCGGACGGTCCACGCTCCCGACCGGGTCCGGTCGGCGACGTCGATCCGGATCCGCTCGCCCGGCACGGTGTAGCGCTCGCCCTCCTGGAGCGGGGCGTCCGCCAGCGGCGGGTAGACCGAGCGGTCCCAGCAGGCGTCGGAATCCGGGTGGGTGTCGAGCACCTCGACGGGGCCGCCGCCGGACGGTGTCGCGTTCCGGATCCGGTAGACGAGCACACCCTCGGTGCAGGTCGTCCGGTCGTTGCCCGTGGCACTGCGGGCCTCGATGGCCAGCGCGCTGTCCGCACCGGTCCTGATGACAGCGAGCCGGGTGCCGATGGACGCGCCCGGCACGGGCACCTCGGCCATGGGCTCCAGGGTGAGGTCGGCGGCACCCTGCACGCAGACGACCTCCTCGCCCTCCAGCCAGCCGAGCTTCCACTTGTGCCAGCCGAACAGGTCCGGGGACAGCCCGAACTGGCTGCCCATCACGTCCCAGTCGCCGACGTAGGTGTCCCAGTCACCCTTCCCGTCCTCCGGCCGGTGGTAGAGGTCCGCCAGGTCGAAGACGTGCCCGGTCTCGTGCGCGAGGACGTTCCGGTCCGGCGGGTGCTCCTCGAAGACGGTGACCACTCGCCTGATGTCGGTGTCGTCGGCGCGCAGCGGCCGGTCGAAGTTGACGACCTTGGTGGCGTCGGAGTCGACACCGGGGGCGTCGGGGTCGGCGACGAGGTAGACGATGTCGTACGCGGAGAAGTCGGTCTGCTCGTCGGCGGCCTCGATCGCGTCGCGCAGGTAGGCGCTGCGGCTCTCGGAGCCCCAGTCGCGCTGTATGCCGTACCGGGTGGACGGGTGCGGCATGGAGGTCCACCGCCGCTGCGGGTGGGCGCGCAGGGTGAACTTCCCGTACGAGGCGCGCTCGAAGAAGCGGGTCGTCGAGGGGAAGTAGTCGGCGGCGAGCACCTCGGGGGACACGACGGGGTCGGAGTCGGGGAACGAGAGGAAGACCATGACCGCGTCGAGGGTGCGGTCGGGGCGCGGATAGGCGTCGTTCCAGGTGTCGAGGCCGAGCGAGTGGTGCGCCCCGGTCCTGGGGAGGGCGCACGGCCCCGCGTCGCGCGAGGAAGCCACGGCGGGCCCGGCGACGAGTCCGGTGGCGGCGAGCGCCAGGAGGGAGGTGAGAGCGGCCGCCGCACTGCGCAGGCTCGGCCTCTCCACTCCCCCGGGTCCGTGCTGACGCGGCACATCTACCTCCGGGTGGCGAATGCGGGACTTCCCCTTCACCCTGTGCCGTTTCGTCGGCGTACGCCCTGTTGTGCTGCCCCACACGGGTCAGCGGAGGGCGGAGTGATCATCCGAAGACAGATGATCACCCTCACACACAGTCACAATCGTTCACCCGAGGAGCCGAAGTAGCCAGATCAACTCAAAAGTGATCACCAATGGCCAAAGCGGCATGAGGCCGCCACCCTTGGGACAGACGTGGGACAGACGTGGGCCATGCGCGTGCCGCGTGTCCGAAACGGCGGGCGTGTTGGAACGGCCGGTGTGCCACCCTCTATGCTTCACCTCGCTTTCCTGCGTGGTTCCCGCCTCTCGCACGGCGCACCACTCCATCCCCCTGCCCGGCGACACCTGTTCACGACTATCTGCACAGCGGGAGCGAGCGGTGAGCGGAACCTCCGAAGGGCCGGAAGTCCGAGCAGGCACGGCCCACGACGCCGGACCGCCGGCGGTCACGCAGTGTGATCATCGGACACCCGGCCTCTCGGAGCTGCACGACTACCGCTCCGCGTTCGCAGCGGCAGCCCTCCCGATGGCCGTCGTCGACCGCCGTGGCCAGATCGTCAGGCCGAACGACGCGCTGAGCAGGCTGCTGGGCACCGACCCCGCGTCCCTGACGGGGCGGCCGGCGGCCGACCTCGTCGGTCTCTCCTCGGACAGTCCCACCTGGCGCGCCTACACCGAGGTCCTGCGCGGTGACCGGCCCCGGCTCCGGTGCACCCGTCGGCTCAAGCACGCCGACGGCCGGCCGCTGTGGGCCGAGGTCACCGTCGTACCGATGGGCGACCCGGGGGCCGGAGCGGGCCGCGTGCTGCTGTCCGTCGCCGACGTCAGCGACCGGCGCGAGCTGCGGGAGCGGCTGCGCCACCTGCGGATGCACGATCCGGTGACCCGGCTGCCCAACCGCACACTGTTCTTCGAGCGGCTCGCGACGGCCCTGGAAGCCCCCGCGGTGCAGGACGGGACACCGCCCCGGCACGGCCGGATCGGCCTCTGCTACCTCGACATCGACGGCTTCAAGGCGGTCAACGACACCCTGGGGCACCGCACGGGCGACCGGTTGCTCGCCGCTGTCGCCGGACGGCTCACCGACTGCGCCGAGGCCGACGGCCACCGCACCGGCGGTCATCTGGTGGCACGCCTCGGCGGCGACGAGTTCGCGATCCTCGTCGAGGAATCATCGGGCACGCGTCAACTCACCGATCTCGCCCGTGCGGTGCTCACCGCCCTCCAGCGGCCCTTCGAGGTGGCGGGGCACCGGCTGTCGGTGTCCGCGTCGATCGGGGTGGTGGAACGGTCGTCGGCCGGGACGTCGGCCACCGCCCTGATGCAGGCGGCGGACACCACGCTGTACTGGGCCAAGGAGGACGGCCGGTCCCGCTGGACCCTCTTCGACCCCGAGCGCAACGCGCACCGGATGACCCGGCAGGCACTCTCCTCCACGCTCCGCCCTGCCGTCGAACGCGGGGAGTTCACCCTGGAGTACCAGCCGCTGGTCGGCATGGCGGACGAGGTCGTACGGGGTGTGGAGGCCCTGGTCCGGTGGAATCACCCACGGTTCGGGCTGCTGGCGCCGAGCCGGTTCGTCCCGATCGCCGAGGAGGACGGCACGATCGTCCAGCTCGGCCGGTGGGTGCTGCGCACCGCCTGCCGCCAGGCCCGCCGCTGGCAGCTCGAACACCCGGACGAGCCCGCGCTGTTCATCAGCGTCAACGTCGCCGTGCGGCAGCTCTGGGACTCCGATCTGGTCGCCGAGGTGGCGGAGATCCTCGCCGAGACGGGCCTCGAAGCCCGGCTGCTGCAGCTGGAGCTGACCGAATCCGCGGTCATGGGTTCCTCCGGCCGCCCGCTGCGGGTGCTCGAGGCGCTCAGTGGCATGGGGGTTCGGATCGCGATCGACGACTTCGGCACGGGCTATTCCAACCTCGCCTATCTGAGCCGGCTGCCCGTGTCCGTGCTGAAGCTGGACGGCTCCTTCGTACGCGGTTTCCGCTACGAGGACGGCGCGCACCCCAGCCCGGCCGACGAGACGATCGTCGAAGCCATGGTGCAGCTGGCGCACCGCCTGGGCCTCACGGTCACCGCGGAGTGCGTGGAGACGTCGGGCCAGGCGGAGCGGCTGCGCCGGATCGGCTGTGACACCGGTCAGGGATGGCTGTACTCACGTGCGGTGGCCCCGGAGCGGATCGCCGAGCTGATCGGCGCCAGGCCGCCGGAGAGCTGAGCGGGTCAGACCGCCCCGGGCAGCCCGTACGCGTCCGCGATGAGCTCGTAAGAGCGCAGCCTGGCCTCTCCGCCGTGCGCGTTGGCCGTGATCATCAGTTCGTCCGCACCGGTGCGCTTGGCCAGGTCGTCCAGGCCGCTGCGGACCTCGTCCGGCGTGCCGTGGACGATGTCCTTCAGCCAGCCGTCGACGAACTCGCGCTCCATGGGGCTGAAGTCGTGGGCCTCCGCCTCCTCGGGGCTGGGCACGAGGCCCGGGCGTCCGGTCCGCAGCCGGACCATGGACAGGGCGCCGGTGAGCACCTGGCGCCTGGCCTCGCGCTCGTCGTCGGCGGCAAGCGCGGCGACCCCGATGAGGGCGTACGGGGCGTCGAGCACGGCGGAGGGCTTGAAGGACTCCCGGTACAGGTCCAGGGCCGGCACGGTGTTCCGCGCCGAGAAGTGGTGGGCGAAGGCGAAGGGCAGGCCGAGGACACCGGCCAGCCGTGCGCTGAAACCGGAGGAGCCCAGGAGCCAGACGGGCGGACGGCCCGGCGACTGGACGCCGCCGGGCGACGTGGCCTGCACCGGTCCGGGAACAGCGTGGATACGGGCGTAGGGGTGCCCGTCCGGGAAGTCGTCGTCCAGGAAGCGGATCAGCTCCGCCAGCTGCTGCGGGAAATCGTCGGCACCCTCGTTCAGCCGGTCGGTGCGGCGCAGTGCGGCGGCGGTCGCGCCGTCCGTGCCGGGGGCCCGTCCCAGGCCGAGGTCGACACGGCCGGGGGCCATCGCCTCCAGGGTCCCGAACTGCTCGGCGATCACCAGCGGGGCGTGGTTGGGCAGCATCACACCGCCGGAGCCGAGCCTGATGCGCTCGGTGTGCGCGGCCAGGTGCGCGAGGATCACGGCGGGGGACGACGAGGCCACACCGGGCATGGAGTGGTGTTCGGCAACCCAGAAACGGTGGAAACCACGGGCTTCGGCGAGCTTGGCGATGTCCACGCTGGTGCGCAGGGCCTGGGTGGCCGTCCGGCCCTGGCCCACGGTCACCAGGTCGAGCACGGAGAGGGGCACGGAGGCCGTCCCGCCCGCTGTGCCACGAATCTGGTCGCCTCGGTTCTCGTCCACGTGTTCGGCCTCTCCGGTGCTACGTCTGCGTATCGGAGAGTGCCAACAGGAGGATGGCTCCGCTTATTCCCCCGAAGCCACGGCCCGCCGCCCCACACCCCTGGGCGGCCTCACCGGACGTCTACTCCCGTACTTCGATGCCCTTGGGCTCGGTGGCCCCCAGCGGGGGCTCGCGGGTGGCGAACAGGGTGCCGAGGGTGGGGGCCCAGATACGGCGCTCGGCCAGCCGGAGCCCCTCCCAGACCGCCACCTGGTTGGCGGTGAGGACCGGCTTGCCGAGGAGTTCCTCCAGTTCGGGGACGTGCGCGGCGGTGTGCAGGGCGTTGTCGGGGAGGAGCACCACCTCGGCGTCGGGATGGTCCCCGGCCACGGCCAGCTCCTTCACGAGGTCCACGTCCGCCGCGGCCGCCTCGGACGCCGTGATGATGCCGCTGCCCCGGGTCGCGGCCACCTCGACCCCGCCGGACTCCAGGAAGCCGGCGAAGAGCGCGGCGATGTCCTCGGAGTAGGTCGCGGCGACCGCGACCCGGGAGGCGCCCAGTTCGCGTACCGCGTGGACGAAGGCGACGGATGTGCTGGACGCGGGAAGCCCCGCGGCCCTGGCCAGCCCCGCGGCCTGCTCGTGCGCCCCGTCCCAGCCGTAGGCGAAGCTGCCGCCCGAACAGGCCCAGACCAGCGATTCGGCGCCGGCCATCCGCAATTCCTCGACACCGGCGTTCAGCCGGTCGGGCTCGCCCGCCACCCTCAGGTTCTCGGCCCTGCGGGCGTCCTCGTCTATATCGGTGTGGAAGAGGGGCACTCTGATGTCGCTGTCGAGCATGACCTCGATCCGCGGGAAGTCGTCCTCCGCGGCGTGGCCAGGGTAGAGAAGTCCTACGGTCGTCATGTCCATCCTTCCGGTGCGTCCGGATGTCCTGCCGGCACTCCTGTCACCGCTGCCCCCGCCTGGGACAAGTATTCCCCTTATGGCCCCATATCGCCGCCCGCAACGTGTGCGACCAGCGGTTTCTCCCGCGCCACGGAGGCCCTGTTGACGGGCGTGTGCCCCGGTGCGAGCGTGGTCATTCCGATGACCACTCCCGTGATCCTCGTCCTGGACACCGACCCGTCACCGCGCCTCGGCCGGCTGACCGGCCGGGCCGTCGTCCGGTACGCCGACGAGCGGACACTGGGCGCACAGCTGCCCGACGCGGATGTGCTGCTCGTCTGGGACTTCACCTCCGACGCCGTCCGCGAGGCCTGGCCGGGCGACGGGCCGCGCCCGCGCTGGGTCCACACCGCGAGCGCCGGGGTGGACAGGCTGCTCTGCCCCGAGCTGACCGCCTCCCCCACCGTGGTCACCAACGCCCGGGGCGTCTTCGAGCTGCCCATCGCCGAGTACGTCGCGGGGCTGGTGCTCGCCTTCGCCAAGGACCTCCCCCGCACGCTGGAGCTACAGCGGCAGCACCGGTGGCGCCACCGGGAGACCCGGGGGCTCGCCGGGACCCGGGCGGTGGTCGTCGGCGCGGGCCCCGTCGGCCGGGAGATCATGCGGTTGCTGCACGGCCTCGGAGTCCAGGTGGCGCTCGTGGGGCGCACGGCGCGGCGCACGATCCACGGCATCGAGGATCTGGACCGGCTGGCGGCGGGCGCGGACTGGGTGATCGGCGCGGCCCCGCTGACGGAGGAGACCCTCGGGATGTTCGACGCCCGCTTCTTCGGACTGCTCCAGCCCTCCGCCCACTTCGTCAACGTGGGGCGCGGTCAGCTGACCGTCGAGGAGGACCTGGCCGACGCGCTGCGCAGGCACTGGATCGCGGGTGCGGCGCTCGACGTGTTCCAGGAGGAGCCGCTGGGCCCCTCCAGCCCGCTGTGGGACCTGCCCGGCCTGCTGGTCTCCCCGCACATGAGCGGGGACACGGCCGGCTGGCGGGACCGGCTGGGCGAGCAGTTCGTCTCGATGTACGAACTCTGGGCAGCCGGTGACCCGCTCCCCAACGTGGTGGACACGACGCGCGGTTACCCGCCGTCCGCCGACATCCCCTCCTGACTTTCCGGAGCGACGGGCAGTCATGAAGTCGTGCACCACGGGGAACACGCCCCGCACACCACCCGTCGCCCTCCGCCCATGACGAGACACGGGAAGGTCACCCTCCGGCCACTGTTCGGTTACATGGCAGCGCTTGCTGCATAGGTGCCCCTGATCGGGCAGGTGCTCACCCTGTCCGGACTGTTCGACACCCCGATTTCTCCAGGAGATTGCGAACCATGGCTGACTTCCCTCACCTGTCCCGTCGGGGCTTCCTCAATCGATCGGCGGCCGTGGGAGGTCTGCTCGTCGTCCCCGGACTGCTCTCCGCGTGCAGCAAGACCGACGCGGGCGCCGCGGACGGTGAGGGCGCGCTCGACAAGCTCCGCAAGCAGGGCTTCGTCCGCGTCGCGTACGCCAACGAGGCACCGTACGGCTACATGGAGGGCAAGGAGCTCAAGGGTGAGGCCCCCACCCTGCACCGGGAGATATTCAAGGCGCTCGGCGTCGACGAGCTGAAGCCCACCCTCTCGGAGTGGGACGGCCTCATCCCCGGCCTGCAGGCGGGCAAGTACGACGTCGTCAGCGCGGGCATGGCCATCACCCCCGAACGCTGCGCCAACGCCCTCTTCTCGGAGCCGGAGTTCATATCCCCCACCGCCCTGATGGTGAAGAAGGGCAACCCGAAGAAGCTCACCGACCTGGCCTCGGCGAAGGCGGCCGACGTCACCATCGGCGTGATGTCCGGTGCGGTGGAGGGCTCGTACGCCGAGGGCGCGGGCATCGCCGAGGGGAAGATCAAGACGCTGCAGAAGCCGCAGGACGGTGCGGACGCCGTCAAGGGCGGCCGGATCGACGCCTTCCTGCTCACCGGCATCTCGCTGCGCTGGCTCGCGAAGACCAACCCCGACACCGAGGTCACCGAGGCCTTCGTCCCCGAGCTCGACGGGAAGAAGCAGTTCTCGCCGGGTGGTGCGGTGTTCCGCCAGGGCAACGAGGATCTGCGGGACTCCTTCAACCGCGAGCTCAAGAAGATCGTCTCGGACAGGTCCCGATACGTGGAACTGCTCCAGGAGTTCGGCTTCGGTGCCACGGAGATTCCGCCGGCCACGCTCAAGACGGCCGACCTGTGCAAGGGCTGACGAGGGCGGAGCACACCGTATGAGTGACTTCTTCTCCACGCTCCTCGACGAATTCCCCCAGGTCAGATCCGGTCTGTGGGTGACAGTCGAGGCCACCGTCCTGGGCTCCTTGCTCGCCCTGCTCCTCTCGTTCGCACTCGGTCTGGCGGCGGGCAGCAGACTCCTCCTGGTACGCGGGGTCTCCCGGACCGTCGTGGAGTTCTTCCGCGGCACCTCCCTCTACATCCAGCTGTTCTGGCTCTACTACGCGATGCCGCAGCTGACAGGCTACGAGCTGACGCCGATGCTCTGCGGTGTCGTCGCCTTCGGCCTGAACTACGGGGCGTACGGCTCCGAGATCGTGCGGGGCGCGATCAACTCCGTGCCGCGCGCCCAGTACGAGGCGGCGGTGGCACTGAACATGACGCCCTTCCACCGGATGCGGAAGGTGATCCTTCCCCAGGCCTGGGTCCAGATGATCCCGTCCTTCACCAACCTCCTTATCCAGCTGCTGAAGTGCACGCCGCTGCTGTGGCTCATCTCCGCGGCCGACCTGATGACGGTGATCCAGCAGATCCGCGACCGCACGGGTGAGAGCCTCACCGCCTATCTGACTCTGCTGGCCGCCTACTTCGTCCTCGCCTACGCGCTGACCCTGCTGATGAACATGCTGGAGCGGACCGCGAAGCGGCGGCTCGGCCTGCACACCGGCGCGGGCAGCCTGCTGAGGACGCGCAGCGCGGAGCCCGCCACCACGGCCGGAGGTGCCCGGTGAACACATTCGACTGGGATGCCGTCGGGGACGCCTTCCCCCTGCTGCTCGAAGGCTTCCGGGTCACCCTGCTCGCGACCGTGCTCGGCACGCTCGTGGCCGCGGTGCTCGGCCTGGCGATCGCCGTGGCCGGACGGGCGCCGTCCCGCTTCGTGACGGTGCCCGTGAAGGCGGTGATGGAGTTCATCCGCTCCACCCCGCTGCTGGTCCAGCTGGTCGGCGCGGCGGCGGTGTTCAGCTCCGTGGAGCCCCTGACCATCGGCATCGCGGTGCTGGGCATCCACTACGCCACGTACACCTCCGAGGTGTACCGGGCCGGGATCGACGGCGTCCCGAAGGGCCAGTGGGAGGCCTGCCGGGCGCTCTCGATGTCCCCGCGGCGCACCTGGCAGGCGGTGATCCTGCCGCAGGCGGTGCGCAACGTGCTGCCCGCCCTCGGCAACTACGCCGTCTCGATGTTCAAGGAGACCCCCTTCCTCGCCGTGATCACCGTGCAGGAGATGGTCTTCGAGGCCCGGAAGTACGGAGCCGACCACTTCGCGTACACCGAGGCATTCACACTCGCGGGACTGGTCTTCCTGGTCGCGAGCTATCCCACCTCGCTGCTGATGAGAAAGCTGGAGAAGCGCCTTGGCCACTGACTCTGCCCCCCTCAAGGAGCCCGCGGACTCCGCCCCCGTCAAGGAGCCCGCGGAGCTGACTCCGGTCGCCGGTACGACCGGCGTGGAGCCGCTGGTCCGCTTCGACAAGGTCGTCAAGCGGTACGGCGACCATGTGGTGCTGGACGAACTCGACTTCACCGTGCGGCGAGGCGAGCACGTCACGCTGATCGGGCCGAGCGGCTCCGGCAAGACCACCATCCTGCGGCTGCTGATGACGCTCGAGAAGGTCAGCGACGGCGTGATCTGGGTGGACGGCTCACCGCTGTCCCATGTGCGCCGGCCGGACGGCTCGCTGAAGCCGGCGGGCGAGAAGCAGCTCCGGGAGTCCCGTAAGAAGATCGGGATGGTCTTCCAGCAGTTCAACCTCTTCCCGAACATGAAGGTGCTCCAGAACATCACCGAGGCACCGGTCAACGTCCTGGGCATGGACCGTGAGCTGGCGGAGGGCCGGGCCCGCGAGCTGCTGGACCTCGTCGGGCTCTCCGGGAAGGTCGACGCGCACCCCTCCCAGCTCTCCGGCGGCCAGCAGCAACGCGTGGCGATCGCCCGCGCACTGGCGATGCAGCCGGAGATCCTGCTCCTCGACGAGGTGACGTCGGCGCTCGACCCCGAGCTCGTGGCGGGTGTACTGGATTTGCTCGGCGACATCGCCAGGACCACCGACATCACGATGCTCTGCGTGACCCACGAGATGAACTTCGCCCGCGACGTGTCCGAAAAGGTCCTGATGTTCGACGCGGGACGGGTTGTCGAGTCCGGTACGCCGGAAAAAATATTCACCGACCCCGAGCACGAACGTACGCGCGAGTTCCTCAACGCGGTGCTGTGACCTTGCCGTTGGCATGACGCTCATGACGTCGGCATATGCCATGCGGGTGCGCCCCAGCTGATGGAGCCGGGCCGCACCCTCAACTCCCCGACAGCCCCTCCTAATCAGCCACTTGGCGACTATCGTGGGTCGTGAGCTTGCGGTCACAACCTGATAGAGGCCCTGAAGGGGGAATCGTGGCGTTGAAGCCCGAGCCGAAGGCGCCGTTCCATTCGGTGCAGTACGCCTTGCGCGTGCTCGAGTCCGTGTCCACTCACGGCAGCGGGGTGACCGAGGCTCTGATCTCCCGCGAAACGGGGCTCCCGACCGGGCACCTCACGCCCCTCCTGCTGACACTGCGCCGCGAGGGGTACGTCGAGCAGGTCGCCGACGGCGTGTACGTCATCGGTGCCTCGCTCATCGAACTGGGCTCCGGCACCGCCCGCAGGCAGGCCCTGGAGGCGAAGCTCCAGCAGACCCTGGTGCAGCTGCGCGACTCGGTCGGTGCGGCGGTCTACGTCAGCCGCTACGTCGACGGGGAGATCCGCGTCACACAGATGGCCGACGGGCCGCGCACCCCCGCCGTCAACGAGTGGGTGGACTTCCGCTCGGCGGCGCACGCCAGCGCGATCGGCAAGTGCCTGCTGACACAGCTCGACCAGAATGGCCGGCGCGACCACCTGTCCCGGCACCGGATCGCACGCCTGACCTCGCGGACGATCACGAGCGAGAAGGTGCTCTTCTCGAAGCTGGACAGCCAGCCGGCGACGGTGCCGGTGCTCGATCTGCAGGAGTACGCCGTCGGCACGGTGTGCGCGGCCGTCCCGCTGACGGCGGGCTCGTCCGCGGGGTGCCTCGCGCTGTCCCTGCCGATCGAGCACGCGCACCGGCTGCGGGCGGCGGCCGCCACCCTGAACCGGCGCGCTGCTCCCGTCCTGCTGTCGCTGGCCCTCTGAGCCGGCGCGGCACCAGGGACGCCCGGAGCGGGTGGCCACCGGGGCCGCTTGATCGGTATATATGAGGTGGTGCGGGCCCGCAGGTCAGGGGCGGGCCCGCACCTCCGGGGACAATGTGGCGAGGCCCACGCGCAGGCGCGTGGGCGCGTGTCATCAGCACCCCTGAGGACCGGGTATTATTTTCGAGTCAGCAGGCGCCGTTAGCTCAGTTGGTTAGAGCAGCTGACTCTTAATCAGCGGGTCCGGGGTTCGAGTCCCTGACGGCGCACAGACACCACAGTGGGCGGTCTCCTTCCGGGGAGACCGCCCACTGTGCGTTGCGCTACGGCTGTCAGAACTGCACGTCGGAGCACGCGTAGAACGCGTTGGTGGTGTCCGCGACGTTCCAGACGGCCAGGACGATGTGCTTACCGCTCTTCTGGGTGGGCATCGAGCCCTGGTGCGTCAGTGTCGCCGGGGGCTGCTGGTTCCCGTACGGCACCGTCATGAAGGGCTGCGATTCCAGGGCGGCCCTGGTGAGCGGCTTGGTGGAGTCCCAGCCGTTCTTGGTGATGTAGTAGCGGAAGTCGCTGGTGGAGTGCCGGGCGGTGAACTGCCAGCGGAAGCTGTAGCCCTGCCCGGAGGTGACCTTGGTGGCGGGCCAGGCACCACCGCGCGGGTCGTCGAGCTGAGCGAACTGACCGTTTCCGCCGGAGCAGATCTTGCCGTCCGCCGGTCCTGCCGCCGGGAAGCCCTTGGGGCCCTCGACGCTCTGCGGCTCCCACTGGATGTTGCCGCAGCCGGTGACGGTGCCGTTGGCACAGAGCTTCTGCCGGCTGATGGGGGAATCCGTGTAGCCGTGACTGCTGGCACTGCCGGTCGCGAACATGGAGACGCCCGCTATCGCCAGGCCGATGACGGCCGCGCTTGCCCTTTTCCGCATGCTGTGTCGCTCCTCGAGAACGTGGGGGATGTTCTGGGGATGTTCTGAGCTGTGCTGCGCGCCTCGCTCGTGCGGTCTAGACCAAGTCCAGATTATTGACGCGGCATGAACATGTCCAGACCAATGTGGATCGGGTTTCAGCGCGTACTTCCGTGCAACCGGAAGGGGTCAGGCCCCCTCACCGGCGCTCCGGCCGGTGTAGAAAGCCACCGTCAGATCCCTGACCAGGGCCTTGTGTTCGTAGGCGTCGAGCTCGACGATGCCGCGCGCGGTCAGCCGGCCGACGGTGTCGTCCACGGCGTCGACGACGGAGGTCAGCACCCCGTCCCGGTGCTTCGCGTCGATGGCCGCCACCCGGCACCGCTGCATCGCCGCGGCGACCTCGGGGGCGTACTCGATGCCGGTCGGCTGCGCGGAGTACACCTCGATGCCCACCGGTACGCAGTCCGCCTTGACCATGCGGGTCAGGGCGTCGCCCACCGCCTCGGCGTCGCGCAGGGTGTGGGTGTCCTCGTGGAAGGCGTCGGCGGGCAGTTGCGAGAGCACCCGGGCCAGCGCCGCCTCGACCTGGTCACGCAGGTACCGCTCGTGGTCCGCGACACCGAGCATGGCCCGCGCGGTGTCCTTGACCCGCCAGACGACGAGGACCACGACACGCAGCGCGGTGCCGCTCGCGTCCACGGCGTGCAGCGGCTCACTGCGCCAGTGCCGCAGACGTACGTCGATCCGGCGGCGGCGCAGGAGCGGGGAGATCCACAGGAGGCCGGTTCGCCGGACGCTGCCGCGATAGCCGCCGAAGAGCGTCAGCACCGAGGCGTGTCCGGCCCGGCCCCGTCCGAGACCGCGGAGCGCGAACAGCACCACGGCCGCCAGCAGTCCGAGCAGGGCCCAGGCCCCGGTGCCGATGCCGTCGTACGGGCGCGGACCGAGGCCGAGCCGCCCGGTCACGGTGGCGGGCACGGCGCCCTGCCACCACAGCACGGCGAGTCCGGCCGCCGTCACCGCCGCGGCGGTGGACAGCGCGGCCCATCCGGGCAGTACGGGGCCTGGCCGCTCGGTGAGCCTGGGGTCGGCGAGGGGAGCGGGCCGGGTGGGTGCCTGCCGCTGGGGGGAGCGCGGCAGGGGTGGACGGCGGACGCCGGACCTCTGCGCGACCCCGGTGCCCGCCGCGGTGCCGCCCGTGCCGGGGGGCCTGTCGCCGTGGCCGTCGTCACGGAAGAGCAGGTGCACGGGGATGGGCGCGGTGGATTCGGTGGAGATGACGGGCTGTCGGCGCCCGGTGCCCCACCAGGCCACCGGGTCCGCGGCGCCGACGGTGAGCGTCACCGCGGCGCGCTTCTCCTCGGCGGCCCGCAGGGCCCCGCCGGGCGGGGACTTCCGGAGATCCGGCCCGGCCCCCGGTTCCCTCCCGCACTCCGCCCGGGTGGCCACCGGCTCGGCCGCCGCGCGGGTGGCCTCTTCGACGCCCGCCCAGGTGACCGCCTCGGTGTCCGCGCGGGTGGCCGCCTCGACGTCCGCGCGAGTGGCCGCCTCGACGTCCGCGCGAGTGGCCGCCTCGACGTCCGCGCGAGTGGCCGCCTCGACGTCCGCGCGGGTGACCGCCTCGACGTTCGTCCGGGTGACCGACTCGAAGCCCGCCCAGGTGACCGCCTCGACGTTCGTCCGGGTGACCGCCTCGACGTCCGCGCGGGTGACCGCCTCGGCGTCCGTCCGGGTGACCGACTCGAAGCCCGCCCAGGTGACCGACTCGACGTCCGGGCGGGTGATCGCCTCGGCGTCCGCCCGGGTGACCGGCTCGAAGCCCGCCCAGGTGACCGACTCGGCGTCCGCCCGGGTGACCGCCCCGGAGTCCGCACGGGTGACCTCTTCGACATCCGCGCGGGTGGCCGCCTTGGCAGCCGCCCAGGTGACCGACTCGGTGTCCGCGCGCATGGCCGCGTCCGGGACCCGGGGCGGATCCGTCACCTGCTCCGGGGCCGGTTCCGGCAGTTCCGGCCCGCGCGCCAGATCCAGATCCAGATCCGGGCCCGGACCCAGGTCCGCCGCCGCAAGGACGTCGACCGGGGCAGCTCGTCCGACCCCGGCCACGGCGTCCATGGCCGGCCCCAGATCCGCCGGGATGGACTCGTCCTCCGGCGCCGGAGGCACACCCACCGCGAGCGGCGCACCCACCGCCACGGGCGCGTCCACCGCCGCAGGCTCACGCACCGCCAGCGGCGCGCCCGCACGCGAGGGCTCGTCCACAGCGGCGGACGCATCGCCCACCGTGGCCTCGGCGGGCTCCCGCAGCGGCTCCGGCTCCGCACCGGGCCCCGGCAGTCCTGCCAGGCCCGTCTCCGTCGCGGGCGGCATCTGCGCCGGCGCCTCCCCGGCGCCGGGCGCGGGCACGACCCTGGCGTACCTCTCCCCCAGCTCGTCCCATTCGCCCCGTACGTTCTCGATGGATCGCATTCCCGCCTCCGTCATGTCCGTTCCGTCACTTCAGCCGTCACGCGAAGAGCCGTCGCCATGTCTCCGGCCCCGGGTATCCGTCGGCCGCGCTCCCACTCCATCCCTGGGCGCGCTGGAACGCCTCGACGTTGCGGCGGTCCGCCTCCGTCCAGCGCGGGCCGGGGCCCGTCGCGTAGTGCGCGCCGTACCCCTTCTTCACCAGCTGGGCGCCGAGCCGTTCGACGTGGCCGCCGGCCTGCCCCGGCCTGAAGAAGCTCCTCCCCGGGTAGGCCACGGCCCCGCCCTGGGGGTCGCCGGACGCGGCGGCGGGGATCCTGTGCCCGGTGCCCTTGACCAGCAGGCTCCACGTGGCCGGGCCGGGGATGCCGTCCGCGTCCTTGCCCTTCCACCCCTGCGCCAGCTGGAACGCCTGCGTCGCCCGTCTGTCCGCGTCGCTCCAGCGCGGGCCGGCGCCCGTGCTGTAGAAGCGCTTGCCGCCCTGCGCGACGAGGAGCTGCCCGAGCCGGGTCACGTGCGCGTTGTCCGTACCGGGGCCGAACTTCGCGGCCCCGGGGAACGCGGTGGCCGCGCCGCTGACGATGCCCTTGTGGCGGTAGGCCACGTACTTCGAGGAGTTGCTCCAGTACGCCATCGGCGTCGTCGCCTTCCGCGCGCTCGGGCGGGTCTGCTCGTACGCGAGGTAGTGGGTGTGCGTGTGGTCGGTCCAGCCACCGAACACCGTGACGTGCGACCCCACCGCGGGGTCGGCCAGATTGTGGAAGAGGAGGATGTCGCCGGGCTCCAGGTCGGCCCGGTCGATCTTCGTACCGAAGCCGGCGAGGCTGCCGGTCCACTCGTTGGTGCCGAGGTCCCACGCCATCGACACGAAGCCGGAGCAGTCCTGCCGGTAGCCGTCCGACCAGTACGCCGTCATGTCGTAGGGAACCTTCGCCGTCACCCAATTCTGGGCACGGGTGATGATGTCGGCCCGGGTCGTCGTGGGTGACGCCGGATCGGGGGCGGAAGGCGGCCCCGAGGCTCCGCCGCTGTTCAGGGGCCCCACCGGGCCCTGCGGGTGCACCGGCTGCGGGTCGGCCACCTCGCCCGCCCGGGCATCCCGTCCGGCAGCGGTGGCGGCGGCCTGGCCCGCCCCGCAGGACAGGACCACCCCCGCGGCGGTGACCAGCACCAGCGCCCGCCGCGCCCCGTGCGCGGCGGGGTGCCCGCCGTGGCGCACGGGCAGCCCGGCCGTACGACGGCGCTGGGCGCAGCCCGGACAGCCACAGTCGGCGTCGGGTTCGTACTCCTCGAAGACCGGCACAGTCATGCGCCTCCTCTTCCCTCGGAAGCCGTCAGGATCTTCCGCTTGCAAACATTTCCGGCATGGCTCATGGTGACGGACTAAAGGGAAAAAACGACCATCCGACAGGCCGGACCGAAGCGGAATTGGTCAGGAGCACTCCCACGCATCGGGTAATGTTCTCCAGGTCAGCAGGCGCCGTTAGCTCAGTTGGTTAGAGCAGCTGACTCTTAATCAGCGGGTCCGGGGTTCGAGTCCCTGACGGCGCACGCAAAAGCGAGGCCCCCTCACCGAGTGTGAGGGGGCCTCGCTCATGCCCGTTCGGGCGCGGGAGCGCCCCCGGGCGCCTTTCGCCACCCCTGTGCGCCTCCTTCACGGTATTCCCTCAAATCGCACGTATGACGGGTAAACAGCCTGTTTCGCCCTTGCGTTCACGCCGCGTATCGGACAACCTGACCTGGTGTCGTCCGAGGGATCCGAGGATCTCCCGGCCGGGGGGACAGAGATCAGCTTTCTCGCGGGGTGGGGATCCCGTTCACGTACACACAGGTGAAAATCACGCAGAGTTACTGCGTGCGGGGGGATGACCATGACGTCGACGCCGTCAGGCGACCGGCAGCACAACGCCGACCCTTCCCAGACGGTCCAGCTGCGGCTGCCTCCGCAACTGCGAAGCGGAAGGGCGAGAAGGCAGCCGAAGAAGGCACTTCCGCGCTACGACTACGAGCACTACAGCCGGCTCGCCGGGCCTCTGACCCAGCCCGACCCCGGCCGCCCGTACCGTGTGCGCTACCGCTCGCTCCTCTCCCAGGAGACCCACCGGATACGCGCGGCGCTGCTGCTCTGCGCGGCGCCACTCGTCTCCCTGGGCCTCTTCGCATGGCTCATGCAGCCCGAGCACTGGACGGAGCGCGACCCGAACCTCCAGAACGACACCCTGCTGATCCTCGACATCGTGATGCTGGTGTCGATCGGCCTCATCGAGCTCTTCCGCACGATGAACGTCCTGTCGAACGCACACGCCACACTCGTGGCCCGCGACCCGGTCCCCGTCATACCCGAGAGCGGCACGCGGGTCGCCTTCCTCACCTCCTTCGTCCCGGGCAAGGAGCCCCTGGAGATGGTGACGAAGACGCTGGAGGCCGCCGTGCGGATCCGGCACCGCGGGCTGATGCACGTCTGGCTGCTCGACGAGGGCGACGACCCCGCGGTGAAGGAGGTCTGCGCCCGGCTCGGCGTCCACCACTTCTCCCGCAAGGGCGTCGCCCACTGGAACCAGGCCAAGGGCCCGCACCGGGCGAAGACGAAGCACGGCAACTACAACGCATGGCTGGACGCGCACGGTGACGCGTACGACTTCTTCGCCTCGGTCGACACCGACCACGTGCCGCTCCCCAACTACCTGGAGCGGATGCTCGGCTACTTCCGCGACCCGGACATCGGCTTCGTCATCGGACCGCAGGTCTACGGCAACTACGACACCTTCGTCACTAAGGCCGCCGAATCCCAGCAGTTCCTCTTCCACGCGTTGATCCAGCGCGCGGGCAACCGCTACGGCTCGCCGATGTTCGTCGGCACGAGCAACGCCGTACGGATCTCGGCCCTCAAGCAGATCGGCGGCCTCTACGACTCGATCACCGAGGACATGGCCACCGGCTTCGAGATCCACCGCCACCGCAACCCGCTCACCGGCAGGAAGTGGCGTTCGGTCTACACCCCCGACGTCCTGGCCGTCGGCGAGGGGCCGACCGCGTGGACCGACTTCTTCACCCAGCAGCTGCGCTGGTCCCGGGGCACGTACGAGACGATCCTCAAGCAGTACTGGAAGGGCTGGTTCTCGCTCCCCGCGGGCAAGCTGTTCAACTACACGATGATGATCATCTTCTATCCGATGTCGGCCATGAACTGGATCCTCGCGGCCCTGAGCTGCGCCCTGTTCCTCGGCATGGGCGCCTCCGGCGTCCAGATCGACCCGGTGATCTGGATGATGCTGTACGGCAACGCCTCGGCACTCCAGATCGGCCTCTACGTCTGGAACCGCCGCCACAACGTCTCACCGCACGAGCCCGAGGGGTCCGGCGGCCTCGCCGGCATGGTGATGTCCGCGCTCTCCGCGCCCATCTACGCCCGCTCCCTGATGGACGCGGTGCTGCGCCGCAAGAGCTCGTTCGTGGTGACGCCCAAGGGCGACTCGTCCAGCCCTGACACCCTCTTCGGCACCTTCCGCATCCACCTCTTCTTCATCCTGGTGTTCGGCGGTTCGATCGCCGCCTCCTTCGTCCTCGGACACAGCCACCCGGCGATGCTCATCTGGGCCTCCCTGGCGCTGCTGATCACCGCCGCGCCGATCTTCGGCTGGCGGTACACGGTCCGTGCCGAGCGGAAGAAGCGCCGCGGCGGTCACCGCGGCGGACCACCCGCGCCTGCGCCGGCACCCGAGCCGGCACCCGCGGCGGAGCCCTCCTGGGCGAGCAACGAAGACACCATGCAGATCGCCCTTGGGGGACGTAACCGATGAAGTACCGTCCGAGCCGCCGTACCCGCCGCCTGGCGATCGGTACGGCGGTGGTCATGGCGCTCGCCGGAGCCAACGGGCCCTGGCTGTACCGCTTCGGCACCGAGCGCTACCACACGTACGCCATCAACCAGCAGGACTACATGGCGGAGAACGGCCGCTGGGACTTCCTCGACGTCCCCGCCGAGTTCAGGATCAACACGATCCACGCCGCCCTGCTGCACACCGGCAAGGTGCTGCTCGTCGCGGGCTCCGGCAACGACCAGAAGAACTTCGACGCGAAGAGCTTCCGCTCGGTGCTGTGGGACCCGGAGGAGGACACCTACAAGAACATCCCCACCCCCAAGGACATGTTCTGCGCCGGGCACACCCAACTGCCCGACGGAAAGCTCCTGATAGCCGGCGGCACGAAGCGGTACGAGAAGCTCGAAGGTGACGTCACCAAGGCCGGCGGCCTGATGATCGTGCACAACGAGGACCCGGACAAGCCGGTCACCGTGCCCGCGGGCACCCGCTTCACCGGCAAGGACAACGGCAAGACGTTCGTCTCCAAGGACCCGGTGCTGGTGGAGAAGGCCACCAAGGTCTTCGACGAGGAGACCGGCGCGTTCCTGCGGAACGAGCCGGGCCTCGGCCGGATCTACGTCGAGGCGCAGAAGTCGGGGACGAAGTACGAGACGGGCACCGAGGACAACTACCGGATCTCGGGGCTCACGGGCTCCGACACCCGCAACGTCTACGGGATAGCGCAGAAGCTCGCCCTCGACAAGAAGGACTTCCAGGGCATCAGGGACGCCTACGAATTCGACCCGGTGGCCGAGAAGTACATCAGCGTCGACCCGATGAACGAGGCCCGCTGGTATCCGACGCTGACCACCCTGGAGGACGGCAAGGTCCTCTCCCTGTCCGGCCTGGACGAGATCGGCCAGATCGTTCCCGGCAAGGACGAGATCTACGACCCGGAGACCAAGAAGTGGGAGTACACCGGCATCGTCCGGAAGTTCCCCACCTATCCGGCCGTCTTCCTCATGAACAACGGCAAGCTCTTCTACTCCGGCTCCAACGCCGGTTACGGGCCGGCCGACGTGGGCCGCGACCCGGGCGTCTGGGACCTGGAGTCCAACACCTTCGAGAAGATCCCCGGGCTCAGCGACCCGGACAAGATGGAGACCTCGGCGACCGTGCGGCTGGCCCCCGCCCAGGACGAGAAGTACATGGTGATCGGCGGGGGCGGGGTAGGTGAGTCGGAGAAGTCCAGCGAGAAGTCCCGGCTGGTCGACCTGACCGAGAAGGAGCCGCGCTTCACGGACGGCGCCGGGCTCTCCGAGGGGACCCGCTATCCGAGTGCCTCCCTCCTCCCGGACGACTCCCTGCTGGTCACCGGCGGCTCCAGCGACTACCGGGGGCGCGGTGGCTCGGACGTCCTGCAGGCCAGGCTGTACGACGCGAAGTCGGACACCTATCAGCGGGTCGCCGACCCGGTGGTGGGCCGCAACTACCACTCGGGATCCGTGCTCCTCCCGGACGGCCGGGTCATGATCTTCGGCTCCGACTCCCTGTACTCGGACCAGGCGAACACGCGGCCCGGAACGTTCGAGCAGCGCATCGAGATCTACACGCCGCCGTATCTGTACCGCGACGGGCGTCCGGAGCTGACCGCCGGCCCCAAGAGCATCTCCCGGGGCGGCTCGGGACTGTTCACGACCCGGCACGCCTCGTCGATCACCTCGGCGAAGCTGATGCGCCCGAGCGCGGTCACTCACGTCACGGACACGGACCAGCGGTCGATCGCCCTGGACTTCGAGAGGTCCGCCGACGGCATCACCGTGACGGTGCCGAAGAACAGGGCCCTGGTCCCGTCCGGCTGGTACATGCTCTTCGTCACCGACGCCGACGGCACACCGTCGGAGGGCATGTGGGTGGAGATCCCCTAGCCTTGCCCGGCACGCGGCCGGGTGGGGCGCACCGCGTCGGCGTGACGGTCACTTCGGGTCCTGGCCGAACTTCGAGGTCGAC
The DNA here is from genome assembly GCF_016804005.1 of Streptomyces pratensis. Classification (GTDB taxonomy): domain Bacteria; phylum Actinomycetota; class Actinomycetes; order Streptomycetales; family Streptomycetaceae; genus Streptomyces; species Streptomyces pratensis_A. Next base: position 7,139,109 of record NZ_CP051486.1, read on the forward strand.
CAGAGGTAGCCGAGGACGGTGAGTCCCAGGCACCAGGCGACGGCGAGCCATCCGTTGTGGCCGATCTCGGTGCCGAGAAGGAGTCCTCGGAGGGTCTCGATGGCGGGGGTGAAGGGCTGGTACTCGGCGATCGGCTGGAACCAGCCCGGCATGGTGTCCACCGGGATGAAGGCGCTGGACAGGAGCGGCAGCAGGATCAGCGGCATCGCGTTGTTGCTGGCGGCCTCGGCGTTGGGGCTGATCAGGCCCATGCCGACCGCGATCCAGGTCAGTGCCGTGGCGAAGAGCACGAGGAGCCCGAACGCCGCCAGCCACTCCAGGGCCGTGGCGTCGGTGGAGCGGAAGCCGATGGCCACGCCGACGGCGCCCACGAGGACCACGCTCATGACCGACTGGAGCACACTGCCGATGACATGTCCGATGATCACCGAGCCTCGGTGGATGGCCATGGTGCGGAAGCGGGCGATGATGCCCTCGGACATGTCGGTGGAGACCGAGACGGCGGTGCCGACCACGGTGGAGCCGATGGTCATCAGCAGGATGCCGGGGACGATGTAGGCGATGTACGCGGCACGGCCACCGTCGCCGCTGCCGATGCCTGCGCTCATGGTGTCGCCGAAGATGTAGACGAAGAGCAGCAGGAGCATGACCGGGGTGAGCAGCAGGTTCAGGGTGAGCGATGGGTAGCGCCGGGCGTGCAGGAGGTTGCGGCGCAGCATCGTGGACGAGTCGCGTACGGCGAGGGGCAGGGAGCTCATCGGGCGTTCTCCTTGGGCTGGGTGGTCTGGGTGGCCTGGGTGGGGACGCCGACGGGGCCGGTCAGGGCGAAGAAGACGTCGTCGAGGTCGGGGGTGTGGACGGTGAATTCGTCGGCCTCGATGCCTGCGGAGTCGAGCCAGTCGAGGATGGAGCGCAGTTCGCGCTGGCTGCCGTCGCTGGGGATCTGGAGTGCGAGGGCTTCGTCGTCCCTGGTGACTTCGCCCATCGCGGAGGCTGCGGACCGGTAGGCGGCCGGGTCGGAGAAGCGGAGCCGGATGTGTCCGCCGGGGACCAGCCGCTTGAGCTCCTCGGCGGTGCCTTCGGCGGCGATCCTGCCGTCGTTGAGGACCGCGATGCGGTCGGCGAGCTGGTCGGCCTCCTCCAGGTACTGGGTGGTGAGGAAGACGGTGACGCCGTCGGAGACCAGGCCGCGGATGATCGTCCACATGTTGTGGCGGGAGCGGGGGTCGAGGCCGGTGGTCGGCTCGTCGAGGAAGATGATGCGCGGGCTGCCGACCAGTGTCATGGCGATGTCGAGGCGGCGCTTCATGCCGCCGGAGTAGGTGGAGGCCGGCTTCCTCGCCGCCTCCACCAGGTCGAAGCGCTCCAGGAGTTCGGCGGTGACCCGCCGCCCCTCGGCCTTGGACAGGTGGTGCAGGTCGGCCATGAGGAGCATGTTCTCCTCGCCGGTGATCAGCCCGTCCACGGCGGAGAACTGCCCGGTGACACCGATCGCGGCACGCACCGCCTGCGGGTCGGTGGCGATGTCGCACCCGGCGACCTGCGCCTGCCCGCCGTCGGCGGAGATGAGCGTGGAGAGGATCTTGACGGCGGTGGTCTTGCCGGCCCCGTTCGGGCCGAGCAGGGAGAACACGGACCCGGCGGGGATGTGCAGATCGATGCCGTCGAGCACGACCTTGTCGCCGTACGACTTACGCAGCCCGAGGGCGGAGACGGCGGCGGCCTGCTCCTGCCCGTTCGCAATTCTGGGCGTGGGCATGACAGATGAAGGCATGAGGCCCTTCCGTTCGAAGTCTGAAGTACCAGGAGAATCAATAACGTTGGAGCTGAACCATGGCGGACCAACCCGTACGCGGCGGTGTGAGCGCCCCCCACGGCGAACGGCGCCCGCGCGGAGGCGAGGAGGCAGTCAGGCGCCGGCGGGCGGCACCCACTCCACGATCTGGATCACCACACCGTTGGGGTCCGCGAGCCGCAGCACCCACTCGCCCCAGGGCTCTTGGCGCAACGGCACCGTGATCCGCGCACCCTCCCGCCGCAGCCGTTCGTACTCGGCGGCGAGGTCGGTGACCGAGAAGCAGACCACCACGTCGGCCTGGGCGTCCGGCTGCCGCGCCGCGGGATCCTTCTCCAGTACGACGAGGTCGGTGGCCGCGTCGTCGCGCGAAAGGTGGATGACACCCTCGGCCACCAGCACCTCCCGGAATCCCAGATGGCTGGTGAAGAACCGGCTCGAAGCCGCCGGATCGCCGACGGTCAACGACACCGACGACGCGATGATGTTCATACGCTGAGCCCCTTCCACGTGACCGACTGCCACCACGTCAAGCATCGGCAGTGCGGGAAGACAGATCAACGACGTATCGTGCAACGACACTTAACACTGCGGTTCACGAATCGGGGGCGGGGAGCGTGGAGCTGCGGGAGATAGAGATCTTCCTGGCCCTGGCGGAGGAGCTGCATTTCGGCCGCACGGCGGACCGCCTGCACGTCACCCCGGCCCGCGTCAGCCAGGCCATCAAGAAGCAGGAACGCGCCATCGGCGCCGAACTGTTCAAGCGGACAAGCCGTCACGTCCAGCTGACGCCCATCGGCGCCCAGCTGCGCGACGGCCTGGCCACCGGCTACCAGCAGATCCAGGAGGCGCTGGCCGCCGCGGCGACCGCCGGCCAGGGCATCACCGGGGAACTCCGCGTCGGCTACTCCGCCGCATGGTGCGGGAACCTCGTCGTGGCGGCCGCCGACACCTTCCGCGCCCGTCACCCGCACTGTGTGGTCCATATCCAGGATTCACAGCTGAACGATCCCGTCGGGCCGTTGCGCGACGGCAGCAGCGACCTCCAGCTGATCGAGCTGCCGATCGACGAGCCGGACATCGTCAACGGCCCGGTGCTCTTCACCGAGCCCCGCGCACTCGCCGTCCCCGCCGGGCACCCCTTCGCCGAGCGCGAGACGGTCTCCGTCGAGGACCTCGCGGAAGCGCCGATGGTGGCCATCACAGGGCAGCCCCAGTACTTCCTCGACATCCACTACCCCAGCCGCACACCGAAGGGCCGGCTCATCCCTCGCGGCCCCTCGACCTCCGCCTGGCAGGAAGTACTCGCCCTCGTCGGCGCGGGCAAGGGGGTCTCCCCCACCTCCGCACGCGCGGCGCACTACTACTCCCGCCCGGACATCGTCTACGTCCCCTTCCGCGACGCTCAGCCCGTGGAGTACGGCCTCCTGTGGCCGGTCACCGGCAACACCCCCAAGGTGCGCGCCTTCGTCGAGACCCTTCTCGAAACAGCCACGGCCTGACGGAGCACCGCTCCGCCCGCCACTCCGGGGTCGGCGCGGGTTTCCCGCCGATCAGGCGCCCCTCCGGCAAGAACCCCCGCCCCACCAGCCGGCCCCCGTCTACTTCGTGGCGCGGGCCAGCCCCAGCGCGTACTCCGGCCACCAGTCCCCGGCCTTGGGCCCGCCCTTGCAGTCGCCGTCCGACTCCCCAGGACGCTTGACCCAGAGGTACGCGTCCACCAGCTCGTCGCCCGTGTCCGTCGTCGGAGGCTCACCGAGCGCACGGCCCGGCGGGTTGCACCAGTTCTCCGCGGGGTCGCCCCCCTCGTAGGGGCCGTTGCCGTTACGGCTGGTGTCGATGACGAACGGCTTGCCGCCCACCTTCGCCGACAGCCGCTTGCCGAAGTCCGTGCTGGCCGCCGTCGTCTGGAAGTTGGACACGTTCACCGCGAAGCCGTCCGCCGCCGCGACCCCAGCCCGCTGCAACGGCTCGAACAACGCGTCGGGCGAGTGCCATCCGGCGTTGCCGGCGTCCACGTACACCGTGGTCGCCGGCTGCTGCTTCAGGCGCTCGACCGCGCCCTTCAGCAGGTCGTACCGCTCCTCGTGGAACTCCTGCGGCGTGCACCCGTCCACAAGGTGCAGCAGGGCGTCCGGTTCCAGGATCACCGTGGCCCGACGGTCGCCGATGCCCTTGGCGACACCGTCCAGCCATGCCCGGTAGGCGTCGCCGTCGGCGGCGCCGCCCTTCGAGAACTGGCCGCAGTCCCGGTGCGGGATGTTGTAGAGGACGAGCAGGGCGTCCCGGTCGGCCTTCTCGGCGGCCTCGGTGAAGCCCTTCGCGGCCTCCTGCGGATTGTCCGGGGTGATCCACTCCCCCACGGGCTGCTCCGCTATCTTCCGGATCAGCTCGGCGTTCCCCTTCTCGCCGTCCTTCACGTAGGCGGCGAGCTGCCGGCCCGCGTTGCCGTCGGGATTGACCCAGAACGGGTCGTCGGCCTTGGGCTGCTGGTCGACCACGGCCGGTGCGTCCTTCCCGCCGCCGTCGGACGCCCCGCCGTCGGACGAGGAACACCCGGCCAGCAGCAGAACAGCGACCACCCCGGCCGCCGCGCCCGCCTTCGGTCCGGTGTAACTGCCGTACATCCACTCCCCCTCGTACCGGTGTGCTGCCGGTCGGATCCATCCTGGCACAGCGGTCCGGACGCCGGACGCCCCCGCCCGGATCCGGACATCCTGCCGAAAACCTCCGGGAGGCACGCGTCGTCGGCCTACAGTGTCCGTCAGTACGAACGACCCGACCTCCCGCGTCGTGCCCGGGCCACTCCCGCGGCCCGGGCACCGCGGTCGAGGACCGGCCCGGCCGGCTGCTCCGAGGGGGAGCGGGCGCCGACCGGGCCAGGTTGCCTTTCAGGCGCGGCTCTTCGAGCCGCCCTTCTCGACGCTCTTCTCCGCGCTCTTCTCCGCGCTCTTCTCCGCGCTCTTCTCCGCGCTCTTCTCGGCGCTCTTCTCCGCCGTCAGATACGCCGAGACGACGACATTGGCCGTGTACGCATGGGACTTCTGGTCGTACGTGCCACCACAGGTGATCAGCCGGAGTTCCGCCCGCCCGTCCTCACGCTGCCCGTAAGCCTTCTGCGCGTCGAAGCGTTCGCGGGTGAAGACCTGGACGTCGTCGATGGTGAATTCGGCGGTCTTCCCGTCGGAGCGGCTCACCCGGACCTTCTCGCCCGGCTTCGCGGTGCTGAGCGCGTAGAAGACGGCGGGCTCGGTCTCGGTGTCGACATGACCGACGAACAGCGCGGCGCCCTCCGTGCCGGGTTCCGTGCCCGCGGCGTACCAGCCCACGGCGCCGGGTGTCTCGAACGGCGGGGGCTCGATCGCCCCTTCGTCGTCCAGCCCACGCCGCACGACGGTCGCGTCGATCCCTATGGAGGGGATCTCGACCCCCTGCGGCGCGGCGCCGTCGAGCGGATCGTGCGCCGGGGGCAGCGGCAGGCCCAGGGGGCGGCCGACAGCCGCGACGTCACCGGTCGTCGGGGCCGAGATGCCGTCGGTGGCCGCACGGCCGAACAGCCACAGTCCCAGCAGGAGAACGGCCCACGCGACACCGGTCAGCAGGCGTCCAGTTCCGGCGGGACGGTCCGGGGCCGGCATGTCAGTGCTGCGCCGGGCGGCGGCGTCGCACACTGCGGAACGCGACTGCGACAGCCGCGACGGCACCCAGCCCGAGGCCGATCACCGCGTGCCGGGTGCCGGGGCCCTCGTCGGCGGCCGCCTCTCCGGCGAGCACCGCGGCGCCTCCGCCGCCGGCCCGTACGGGGGCGACCGGCGAGGGGCGGCCGTGGTGGACGACGGTGAACGTGCCGGTGGCCTTGCCGTGGCCGTCCTTGCAGGTCACCCAGACCTCGTAGTCGTCGGGTGCGGCGTCGGAGCGGATCCGGGCCTCGGCGACGAGCTCCTTGCCGTCGGCCGGCTCGAAGCGCGCTTCGGAGACGAACGCCTCGGAGTTGCCCCGGGCCGACCTGCCCTTGCCGCAGGCATCGGTCCGGAGCTCCACCTCCCCGCCGGGGGAGACACGGGACGGGCTGACCGAGACCGTTCCCGAACGCTTCTCGTCCCTGGGGTCATCGACTCCCGGCGCGGCCAGGGCGGCGGACGCGGGTAGGGCTATCGTCCCGGCCGCCAGTGCGGCACAGAACGTGAGGGGCAGTGAACGCATCGTAAACCTCCTGAGGGAAGGTTCACGCGTGGGGCGGCATCCCGCATCCGCTGTAGACCGGTCGGGTTACGGCAACGGCAGGTCGACCAGGTCCACGAGGTCGGCGATCGAGTCGACGACCGTGGAGGGACGGAAGGGGTACCGGTCCATGTCGGCCTCCGTCGTGAGACCGGTGAGGACCAGGAAGGTCTGCATCCCCGCCTCCAGCCCGGCGAGCACGTCGGTGTCCATCCGGTCACCGATCATGGCGGAGGTCTCGGAGTGGGCGCCGATGGCGTTGAGCCCGGTCCGCATCATCAGCGGGTTGGGCTTGCCCGCGAAGTACGGCGCCTTGCCCGTGGCCTTGGTGATCAGCGCGGCGACCGACCCGGTGGCGGGCAGCGGACCCTCGGCGGACGGGCCGGTCTCGTCCGGGTTGGTGCAGATGAAGCGGGCGCCGCCGTTGATCAGCCGGATCGCCTTGGTGAGCGCCTCGAAGCTGTAGGTCCGAGTCTCTCCCAGAACGACGTAGTCGGGCTCGTGGTCGGTGAGGACGTAGCCGATGTCGTGCAGCGCGGTGGTGAGTCCGGCCTCGCCGATGACGTACGCCGTGCCGCGCGGCCGCTGGTCGTCCAGGAACTGGGCGGTGGCCAGGGCGGAGGTCCAGATGTTCTCCACGGGGACGTCCAGACCCATGCGCTTCAGGCGCGCGTGCAGGTCACGGGCGGTGTAGATGGAGTTGTTCGTGAGGACCAGGAACGGCAGTCCGGAATCCCGCAGCCGCTTGATGAAGGCGTCGGCCCCCGGGATCGGCGTGCCCTCGTGGATGAGGACACCGTCCATGTCGGTCAGCCAGGATTCGATCGGCTTGCGCTCTGCCATGTGACGGGCTCCTGCCGTACGCGCTGTGCACTCGAGGTGCTGGACGCCGGCGGCACCGCGTTGTGCAGCGCCGACGCCCCGATATTAGGCCGACGCGTCCTCCGCACGGAACCGCCTGATCACGGAGAACCCGCGCCGCCGGCTCAGCGGCGGCCGCCGCGCAGGCGCCTGGAGAGGATCAGGGCCGTGGCTCCGGCGAGGACGAGCGTCCCGGACGCGACGCCTGCCCAGCGCGTGGCGGCCCGGCCGGTGCGGGCGAGTCCGGGCACCGGGTCGCCCTCCGCGTCGATCGTGGTCCCGCTGTCCTGGGGCACCTCGATCCCGCCGTCGACGACGGCGAAGGTGTAGGCGGCCGACTCCCCCACCCAGTCCCCGTCGGTGCCGGCCTGCTCGGCCTCGTCCCGGGCGCTGCGCCGCTGCACGATGGCGGCGTGCGCCGTGACCTTGCCGGGCAGGGTGTCGGAGGTGAACGCCATCCGGACCTGGACCGTGACGGTCTTTTTCGCGGGGACGGTGAAGCCCGGGAAGTCGTCGTCCTGCTCCCCGCCGCCGAAGACGCCGATCTGTTCGTCGCGGTCGGTGGACTCCCAGCTCACCCGGTGCTCCTCGTCGGGGTGTGCCCGCTCGGTGAACTCCAGCTGGATCTGTTCGGGCGTGAGCGTCCGGTCCTCGTCGGTGAGCACCAGGACGGGATGGATGGAGTGGCACGACTTGGACGTGGTGTTGGTGAGGTCGAGGTACCAGGTCCCGTAACCGCCGCCCGAGGCGTAGGTGTCGGGGCCGCCGTGGATCCGCGTCTCGATGGGGAAGTCCTCGCCGTCCGGATCACCGCACACGGGAAGCGCCGGGCCCGCGACGGTCACGGCGCCGGTCGCCGCAGGGGCGGTGACCGGGATGGCGATGGCGGCCGGTACGCCGAGGAGACCGGCCGGGACGACCAGCCCGGCGGCCAGTCCGAGGCGGGTGAGGGCACGGCCGTCGCGCAGTCGCGCGGGGGGTCTGGTGGACATGGTGGGGCACCCTTCGCTGCTCGCGGACGGCCGGGGCGGAGGGCCACCGGCTGGAGCGGCGACGCTGCCACGCGCGGCCGGACGTACGGCCATGGCGATACGTTTCAGTGCGCGACGCTGTCACGCGCGCGCGGGGGGCCGCCACCGCTCGGGGGCGTACACCGCCCGTCCGGGCGTCATGTTCCGCTCGAACGGCCCCGCCCGGAGACGGGCCGTCCGGTGGTACGCCCCACACCCCTCCGAGCGGGGCGTCCGGTGGTACGCGGTTCGCCCCCTCCCCGCAGAGCTTCCGGCGGTGTGCACTTCACCCCTCCACGCAGGGCCCGGCGACGCGGGCTTCGCCCGTACCCCGGCCCGGGAGGCCCCCAGGTGGTGCGGGGCGCGGTCAGGCCCGTTCGCCGCCGTCCTCGCCCGCGCGGCCGAAGAGCGGGGCGAGGACCAGCTGGGCCGCCCCCTCCGCGACGGGGCGGTCGCCGCCGCCGGCCACGGTGACGGGTACGGCGGCGTCGGCGCCCTCCCGCCGGGCGCGCTCCTCGATGACGGCGCGGACCCCGCTCACGTAGGCGGCCTCGTGGGCGGCGACGGCGCGCCCGCCGAGGACGACCCGGTCGATGTCCAGCAGCCCGACGAGGTTGGCGGCACCGGCCCCCAGGACCCTGGCCGCCTCGGCGACATCACCGCGGGCGGCGGCGCCGAGGCAGAGCGCCTCGATGCAGCCGCGCCCCCCGCAGTCGCACGGGGGCCCGTCGAGCTGGACGGTCTGGTGGCCGAATTCCCCGGCGCCGGTGCGGGCTCCGCGGTGCAGGGCCCCTCCGAGGACGAGCCCGGCGCCGAGGCCGGTGCCCAGGTGGAGGTAGGCGAAGTCGGCGTCGGCGCGTTCGCGCAGGGCGAGGCCGAGGGCGGCGGCGTTGGTGTCCTTGTCGACGACGACGGGCAGCCCGGTGCGCTCGGCCAGGGCGTCGCGCAGCGGGTAGCCGTCCCACTGGGGGAAGCCGGTGACCCGGTGCAGTACCCCGCTGCGGTGGTCCAGCGGGCCCGGCAGGGCGGCGCCCACGCCGAAGACCTGCCGGTCCTCGGCCCGGGGGGCGTCAGCCCGTACCGTCTGCACCGCGTGGGCGGCCGTGGTGAGGACCTCGGACGCCGGGGCACCGAGGTCGAGCGGGAAGGCGCGGGTCGCGACCGTGGTGCCGGCGAGGTCGGCCAGGACGGCGGTGAGCTCGTCACGGTCCAGGTGGAGCCCGACGGCGTATCCGGCGTCCGGGACCAGCCGCAGGACGGTGCGGGGCTTTCCGCCCGTGGAGGCGAGCCGGCCCGCTTCGGCGGCGAGGCCCTCCGTGCGGAGTCTGGCGGTGATCTTGCTGACGGCCTGCGGGGTGAGTCCGGTGCGCTCGGCGAGCTCCAGCCGGCTGATGCCCTGCTCACCGGCCACGCGCAGCAGGTCGAGGACGAGCGACGCGTTGTGGTGGCGCAGCGTCGGAAGATTGGCCCCGCCGCTCCTGCTGTTGCTCCTGTTCACCGCACCATTGTCTCCATCGCTTGCACTTTGGCAACAGCGTTGCTTAAGTGGTTTGCATGACTGCCAACGCTCCTCTCCGCGTCGGGCTCGTCGGCTACGGCCTGGCGGGTTCCGTCTTCCACGCCCCGCTGGTCTCCGCGACCGAGGGCCTTGTCCTCGACACGGTCGTCACGTCGAACGAGGAGCGGCGGGCGCAGGCGCGCGCCGAGTTCCCCGGTGTGCGTCTGGCCTCGTCGCCCGACGAGCTGTGGCCGCGCGCGGACGAGCTGGACCTGATCGTGATCGCGTCGCCGAACAAGACCCACGTCCCGCTCGCGAGGGCGGCCCTGGAGGCGGGGCTTCCGGTGGTCGTGGACAAGCCGCTCGCCGGCACGGCCGCCGAGGCCCGCGAGCTGGCCGCGCTGGCCGCCGAGCGGGGCCTGCTGCTCTCGGTCTTCCAGAACCGCCGCTGGGACAACGACTTCCTGACGCTGGCCGGCCTGATCGAGGAGGGCGAGCTCGGTGAGGTGCAGCGCTTCGAGTCCCGCTTCGAGCGGTGGCGTCCGCAGCTGAAGGGCGGCTGGCGCGAGTCGGGTGACCCGGAGGAGATCGGCGGGCTGCTGTACGACCTGGGCAGCCACGTGGTCGACCAGGCACTCACCCTCTTCGGGCCCGCGGTGCAGGTGTACGCGGAGTCCGACGTACGCCGCCCGGGTGCGGCGGCCGACGACGACACGTTCATCGCGATCACGCACGTCAACGGGGTGCGCTCGCATCTGTACGCGAGCGCCACCACGGCGCAGCTCGGTCCCCGTTTCCGGGTGCTCGGCTCGAAGGCGGGCTACGTGAAGTACGGCCTGGACCCGCAGGAGGCGGCCCTTCGTGAGGGCGCGCGCCCGGCGCCCGGCACGCCGTGGGGCGAGGAGCCGGAGGAGCTGTGGGGCCGGGTCGGCTCCGGGGAGTCCCCGCTGACCGGCGGCGGCGACCCGGTCCGCACGCTGCCGGGTGACTATCCCGCGTACTACGCGGGCGTGGCCTCCGCACTGCGCGGCGAGGGCGAGAACCCGGTGACGGCGCTGCAGGCCGCCGCCGCGCTGGATGTCCTGGAAGCGGCGAGGCGCTCGGCCCGTGAGGGCGTGTCCGTGACCCTTCTTCCCCACCACGACGAGGAGAAGCACTGATGAGCACCGGCGTTCCGACCATTTCCGAGCTGATCGCGCAGGAGCGGCGTCTGACGCTGCCGCGGTTCGGCTACGACGACGCGTACGCCCTGGGCGGCCTGCTGGTCGCGCTGGCGCGCGAGCGGCACGCCCCCGTCGCGATCGACATCCGGCGGGGCGGCCAGCAGCTGTTCCATGCCGCCCTGCCGGGTTCGAGCGCGGACAACGACGCCTGGATCGACCGCAAGCGGAAGGTGGTGGAGCGGTACGGGGAGAGCTCCTACCTGGTCGGTACGCGTTTCCGGGCCAAGGGCACCACGTTCGAGGAGTCCTCGCGGCTGGACCTGGACACGTATGCCGCGCACGGCGGCTCGTTCCCGATCGCCGTGGAGGGTGCGGGGGTGATCGGCTCGGTCACGGTGTCGGGTCTGCCGCAGGCCGAGGACCACGCCCTGGTGGTGGAGGCCTTGGAGCAGTTCACCTCGCGCCCCCGGGACTGACGACAGCCTCCCCAGGACTGACGACAGGCTCCCCGGTCCCGACGGCCGCGTCCGCCGGGACCGGCGACGGGGCGGTCGTGGCCTGCGGCCGCGTCCGCGCGGGGACCGGGGGCAGGGCGGTCGTCACCGACGTCGACAGGGCTGCGGCCGCCGGGTGGTCCCGGCGGCCGCGCCGTGCCTACGCGTCCTTGAGCTCCTGGCGCTGCCGCCCCAGTCCCGTGATCTCCAGCTCCACCACGTCACCGGCGCGGAGGTACGGCTTCGGCTCGGGCCGGCCCATGGCCACCCCTGCCGGGGTGCCGGTGTTGATGACGTCGCCCGGGTAGAGCGTCATGAAGTGGCTCAGGTAGCGCACGACCTCGCCGACGGGGAAGATCTGCCGGGCCGTCGTGCCGTCCTGCTTCAGTTCGCCGTTGACCCACAGCTTCAGCCCCAGCGCCTGCGGGTCGGGCACCTCGTCCGCGGTGACGAGCCAGGGGCCCAGCGGGTTGAAGGTCTCGCAGTTCTTGCCCTTGTCCCAGGTGCCGCCGCGCTCGATCTGGAACTCCCGCTCGGAGACGTCGTGGGAGGTCGCGTATCCGGCGACGTGTCCGAGTGCCTCCTCGGCGGAGTCCAGGTAGCGGGCGGTGCGGCCGATCACGACGGCGAGCTCGACCTCCCAGTCGGTCTTCCGGCTGCGGCGCGGCACGAGCACGGTGTCCTCGGGGCCGACGACGGTGTCGGGAGCCTTGAAGAACAGGATCGGCTCGTCCGGGATCGCCGCTCCGGTCTCGGCTGCGTGGTCGTGGTAGTTCAGCCCGATGCACACGATCTTGCCGATCCGGCCGAGTGGCGGCCCGACCCGCAGGCCGTCCGCGTCGAGCGGGGGCAGGACGTCGGGCGTCTGGGCGGCTTCCCGTACCCGGTCCAGAGCGGAGGCATCGGCGAGGAGCTCGCCGTCGATGTCGGTGACGAGGCCCGAAAGGTCACGCAAGGTCCCGTTACGGTCAAGCAGTGCGGGGCGTTCCGAGCCCGCCGTACCCACTCGAAGAAGCTTCAACGGTCCATCTCCCCTTGGTCGAGATCGAGCCCGTCGGTGGGTTGCGGCCAGCGAAAGGCTTGGCTGATCCTCCAAGACATCCGATCACTCCGCAAGACCCTGTTCACTCACTGGACCCCGGACGCTCAGACCGCCGGCGCGACGGCGGCCTCGGCCGCCGGGGTCTCCCGGTAGAGGTAGGCGCGCTCGACGGCGGTCCAGGTGGTGCTCGTGACGATGTACAGAGCGGCGGCGAGCGGTACGAAGGCCACGGAGAAGAGGGTCAGGAAGGACATCAGCGGCATGACCTTCGTCATGGCTCCCATGCCGGGTACGGGCTGTCCGTCCGGGCCGGTGGCCGGTGTCATGGGGTTCGCGGCCATCTGCCGCTTGGTGCGGCCGTAGTTGAAGGTCGCGACGGCGACGACGACCAGGAAGAGAGCGAGGTAGACGAGGCCCTGCTCACCGAAGGGACCGCCGTCGGCCAGAGCGTCGTGCCAGCGCTCGCCGAGCGGGGCGCCGAAGAGTTCGTGACCGAGCAGCGAGTTGGGGTCCCCACCGATCTTCTGGCTGGAGAAGAGGTGGTACAGCAGGAAGAAGGCGGGCATCTGGAGCAGGCTCGGCAGGCAGCCGGAGAAGGGTGAGACCTTCTCCTTCGCGTGAAGCTCCATGAGCGCCTTCTGCATCCGGTCGGGGTTCTTGGCGTGCTTCTTGCGCAGCTCGGCGATCTGCGGCTGGAGCTTGGTGCGGGCCTTCTGCCCGCGCGCCGCCGCCCGCGAGAGGGGGTGGACGGCGAGCCGTACGAGGGCGGTGAAGAGGACGATCGCGGCAGCGGTGGAGGCGTGCTGGAAGAGCGGCTGGAGCAGGTCGGCGAATGCGCCGACCAGGCTCGCGAAGGCGGACATGAAAGCGGACATGGGTGAGCCCTCCGGGGGTCTCGTCGTGCCGGGGAGTCAGGAACTCGGCAGGACGACCCGCGCGGAAGGTCGTGGAAGGTGCGCCTTCTACGCGGCCGTCAGGAGGGCGGCCCCGGGCGCTCGGGGCCTGGTGCGTCCCCTGGCGTCGGGGTCACGCTGCGGTAGGAACGCGGTGCGCTTCTCACGGTCGCGCATGGCGGTGCGCACTCTCGTACGGGGTACGGGGGCGGCGCAGCGGGCGCTGATGACGGAGCAGACGAGGAGCGCCGAGCCGGCGGCCGCGGTGGCGGCGAGCGCGACGGCGGCGGAGAAGCTGCCGCCTTCGGCGAGGAGGACTTCGGTGAGGAACAGGACGAGGAAGGCGGCGGGGCGGAAGAGGCGGACGACCGCACGGCGTACACGGTTCATGTCGTCGTTCATCGGCCCTCCCTCTTCGCTTCGTGCCGGTTCGTGTCCTTCAGCCGTTATACACGATCGGTGTCCAGCGGCTGAAGGAGCCGCCGGGGGGCGAGCAGGGCGCGGCTGACGTGGTCGTCGGGCTCGGGGTCGAGCCCGGTGCCGGGCCGCATCTCCACGTCCTCCAGCGGTACGCCGATGTTGCCGCAGGCCGTGCACCGGCCGTACGCCCCGAGTTCGGTGCCGCACGTGGCGTGGAAGAAGAAGCGCATGGGAGCGGCCGACGGCGTGTGGCCGCCCGCCTGCGGGAGCGCCGGGTGTTCGCCGCTCCGCCGTCCGGCCTTCATCAGCGCTCCGGCCCGCGCCCTCTCACCTCACGCCCGTCCCGCAGTACCGTGTGGTTCATGCGCCCCGACACGCCTGCCGACCACATCACCGAAGCCGAGCGCCTGCTGCGCACCGCGGCGCAGTACCCCGAGGACCACGAACCGCTGTTCCTCCAGGCCGCGGCCCACCTGGAGCTCGCCGGCGAGCGCGCCCGCGCGAGCACCCTCTACGACGAGCTGCTCGGCTCCGCCGGCACCGAGGTCGAGCACCCGCACCTGGTCAAAGCGCTCAAGGCGGCCAACCTGTGGGAGTACGGCCACGAGGCGGAGGCCCGCGCGATCATCGACGGCATCCGCGTCGCGGGCCCGCTCGAAGCGGCGCCGTGGGAGATCGCCGCGGAGACGCTCGAAGCGCACGACGAGCTGGAGGCGGCCCACGACTTCTTCTCGACCGCGCTGACCCTGCTCATCGCACCCGGCGAGGACGTCGCCTACGCCACCCAGTCGCTCCTGATCGGGCGGCACCGGGTGCGCAGGCTGATGGGCGTCGGCCACGACGCGTGGGACGAGCTCGCCGACACGCTGCACACGGCCGCCGTCCCCCTCGACGAGCTGCACGACCCGAAGCGCCTGTGGGCGCTCGGCTCCTCGGACCCGGGCGAGCTCCAGGCGGAGATCACCCGGCTCCGCGCCGAACTGGGCACCTACCGCAGTGCGTTGTCCCGCCCCTTCCCCGTCGCGGTGCTGCACTGGCCCGAGGGCGAGCTGCGCGAACTCCTCGCCGCCTACCCGGAGTTGAGCCAGGAGTACATCTCGCACGAGGACCATCTGGCGCGCCTGGAGGCGGCGCTGCGCGACCTCCACGCGACGGGTACGCCGAATCTCGGCATCGTGACGGGCACCGTCCCCTCCTACGAGGCGTTCGCGGCGTCCGAGGCCGCCTCCCCGTCCGACCCCGACCTGCTCCCCCAGTACGCCACGACACTGGCCGCCCGCGGACGCGCCGTCCCGTGGCCTCCGGCGCGCAGCGCGGCGTGCTGGTGCGGCTCGGAGCGTTCGTACCGCGAGTGCCACGGCGCGGGCTGAGAGGGCGGCGCCCGCCCGCCTGAAAGGAGCCGCTCGTCCTCCCTTGCCGGCGGACACGCCCCGGACTGCTCGCCGGCGAACACCTCCCGGACTACCTGCCGGCGAACGCGTCCCGGAGCGCCTTGTCCAGCCTGTCGGCGGCCTCGGCCGTCTCGGGCCTCTTCACCTTCAGCAGCGCGTGCACATGGGACTGCAGTACCTGGGTGAACGCGCCGTAGTACGGGGTGCGCGGCCGCTGCACCGCCTCGGTCAGTGCCGTTTCGAGGATCTTGATGTACGCGGCACGCGCATTCGGCCCCTGCCCCTTCGGTGTGCCCTCCCCCGGGGCCGCCGCCTTCGGCGCGTCCCCGGCGGGCCGTAGCGCGGCGGCGACGCGGGGCCAGCAAGGCTTCGCGGCGGGGCCGTACACGGAGGTCCGCGTCGCCGCGAAGCCCGCGTCGAGCAGACAGCGCTCGCTCTCCCGTGAGGTCAGGAAGGTGATGAGCGCGCGGGCGTCGTCGGCGCGGGGCGAGTCGGCGGTCACGGCGAGGTTCTGCCCGCCGAGCACGGCCTTCCCCGGCAGCCGGCCCACGGCGTACTCCTTCTCGTCCATCAGCCCGCCCAAGGCCCCGTACGCGTAAGGCCAGTGGCGCAGGAACACGGCGCGGCCCTCGGCGAAGTCGGTGAGGGACGCCGTCTCGTCGGAGTCCGTCGCGGCGGGCTGGACCTGGCCCTCGTCGACGCGGTCGAGGAGCTCGTCGAGCCCTTCCTTCAGCTGCTCGGCGCTGGAGCGGTACTCCCCTTCGCCGTCGGTGAGCTCGACGCCGGCGTCGGCGAACGCCTCGACGGTGTTGACGGTCAGCCCCTCGTACTTCTTCAGCTGCGTGGTCCATCCCGCCAGATCGCCGGGCCGCACCGGATTGAGGCGCATCGTCCCGACCGATGAGGTGAGCCGGTCCCATGTCCAGTTGCCGTTGGGCCGGTTCTCCGCCTCGATGGGCTTCAGGAGGTCGGGCCGGTAGTAGAGAAGCCCCACGTCGGAGTTGAACGGCCTGGCGTAGGAGCGGTCCTTCCAGACGGTGGTGGCGTGGACCTGCCCGATGAAGTCGGCGTCGTCGGCACCGGCGTCCGCGGCGCCGGTATCCGTGCCCGGCATGGGGCTGATGAGCCCGGCCTCGGCGAATTCGGGTATCCAGGTGATGTCCAGGTTCACCACGTCGTAGCGGGCACTGCCGGACTGGAGGGCGCCGAGGAGCTGGCTGCGCTGCTGGTCGGCGCCGCCCGGCAGCTCGACGAGCTTGGCCTGCTGGTCCTCCGACCCGGCGTGCCGGCGGTTCCATTCCTCGATGAGCTGCTGCCGTACGCTGCCGGAGCCGGTGACGTCGAGCCCGCTGGCGACGACGATGGGGCCCTGGGCCGCCTCCTCCTGTCCGGACTGCCGCGGGTCCTCGGGCCCTCCCGTGCAGGCGGCGGAGGCGAGCGCGAGCAGACAGCCGAGGGCGACGGCGGTCCTGGCCCTGCCGCGCCCGGTGCGCCGGCCGCCGGGGTTCATTCCGCGTCTCCCGTGCCGGTCTTGGCGACCTCTGCCGCCAGTCCGACCGCGATGTCGTCGGCGGGGTCCAGGCAGCGTCCGGCACTCGCCTCGGCAAGCCGGTCGCCGAACCGGCCGGGTGCGCAGGCCCCGTTCTGCAGCGACACCGTCACGATCCTCACGTGCGGCTTCCGGCCCGCGTCCGCGACCAGCTCCTCCTGTTCCTCATCGGTGACCGCCTCGAAGTCCTCACCATCGGTGACCAGGACGAGGAGCTGCGGCTGTTCCAGGTCGGCGGGGTCGTCGCGCAGGGTCCCGAGGGCCGTGGCCAGCCCTTCCGCGATGCGCGCGTCGAAAGCGGCGGCCTTCGCCCCGGTCACGGCCTTCCGGGCACCGGCCGTGCGGTTCGGCCCGAACTCCACGAGGTCGGCGGCCGTCTTCCCCTCGCCGACAGCCGTCGTCCGGACCCCGAACGAGTCCCGGGCGCTCAGGGAACTCATCGAGCGGGCGACCAGTTCCTTGATGCCGCCGGTACCGTCCCAGACCCGCTTGGACACCGCCGAGGTCGAGTTGTCGAGGAGGTAGAGCACCCGGCCCGGCCCGAGCGCCTTCCGGTAGCGGCTCAGGGTGTCGCTCAGCGACGCGGAGTCGCCGGTGCCCTCGCCGGTCGCCGGGATCCGTTCGCGGACGGCCGTCGCGTTGTCCTCGGACCGCAGCACCGAGTCCTCCTCGGGCGTGGCCGGGCCGCCGCCCTTCCCGACGCCCCGGAAACCGTCGTCGGTGAAGCACTTCTGCGCGTCCGGGTCCGTGGTCAGCCAGTCGTGGAAGTCATCGACCGCCGCCCTGCGGGCGACGGCGTCCCGGTCGGCCCCGTCCCATGTGACCCGGACGAAGGGAAGGTCCAGCATCGGCACGTCGGAGGGGTAGTACGCCACGCGGTGCTTCAGTGCCTCCGTCGCACAGTCGGGCCGGCCGGCCACGCCCGCCGACAGGTTGAACTGCGCCAGGGTCTGCTCCGGGACGAGGACCGCAGCGCGGTCCTCCAGGGTGCTCAGCGTCCCGTCGGCCAGTGCGCACATCAGGCCCCGCGCGCTGGTGGGCATGGGCCGCAGCACCTGGGCCATGCCCTGCTCGACCGTGGACACGCGCTCGGAGTCCGATGAGGCGTAGAGCGCGTCGGTGGCCAGCAGAGCGCCTTCGGTGGCCTCGGGGTCGGGGCGCAGGATCTCGACGTCCTGGACGCCCGTGAGACCTGAGACGATCGCGTCGAGGGGGTCGTCGGTCTGCAAGGACTGCGCGAGCGACAGGGTGTCCGGCACGCCGAGGACCATCGGCGTGTAGGCGATCGAGCCCAGCCGGTCGAGGTCCACGACACTCTTTCCGGTTTCCACGGCACTCTTTCCCGTGTCGGCGGCGGTCTCGCCGGCCCCGGCCGCCGCAGAGGCGGTGCCACCGCTCGTCCCGTCGGCCGTCGCCCGCTGCCAGGCGCTGCCCGCGGCCGGGATCCAGATGTCCGGCTGTGCGCCGACGTCCCGCTGGGGGCGCAGGCAGTCCCCGGAGGCAGGGCAGGCGGCGGGCGGTTCCTGCCACAGCGAGGAGGACCGGAATGCCGCCACGGCGTCGGTGGCCTTGGCGTCGTACACATTGATGCCGACGGTCCGGCAGCCGTCACCGTCCCGTTCGCGATAGGCGTCGGCGGCCTTCTGCACGGTGGACCGCAGATCGGGGTCCGTGAGCACGCGCAGCTCCATGGGCGATTCGCAGTCACCGCCCGGGGGCCTCAGGAGCAACCACACCCCGACCCCGGCAAGGGCGACGACGCCCGCCACGATCATTGTGGTCGTACGTTTCATGCGCCGGAGCAGGGCCGGAGGCAAGCGGCGCGGCACGGCCGTCCCGCGTCTCCTCCTCGCCGTGACCGCAGTCTGCGGGACGTCCGTCGGAGGCGCCGGTACCGGGGAAGGCGAGTGGGACCGGGCCGGGGAGGGCGGGCTCGGTGGAACCGGGGCAGGCGCGGGCTCCGAAGGCTCCGCGTCCGCCGCGCCTGCGAGGACCACGTCGTCGCCGTGGCGCAGCTCGTCCGGGATCCAGGGGTGCCCGTCGACGGCCTTGAGCGGCGCCATCGCCCGGCGTATCCCTGTGACGACCCGGGTGAAGGTGACGGGCTCCCCCTCACCCGTGGTCAGCAGCCGGTGGAGGGCGGCCGTGAACTCCGTACCGGTGCCGGGGTCGCCTGGGGGGATCTCCACCCCCGGTTCCGCCGCGGTGAGCAGGGCGAAGTTCTGTCCGGCGGCCGGGCTGAAGGACGCGAGGGCGTTGCCGGCGAAACAGCAGTCGAGGATCACGACGACCCAGTCGGCCCGGGAATTGCGCAGCTCGGGCATGACGTCGTCGCGCCAGGACAAGGTGTCGACGAAAGGGTGGCTCTTGTCCCTGGTCACCCGTGAGTCGGTGAACATCAGGTTGAGGTCGCTGCCGTCAGGGCGCACGATGCCGTGCCCGGCGAAGTAGACGACCAGCAGCCCGTCCACCTCGTCCCGGGCCGAGTTCAGTGCGGCACGCACCCGTAGCGGGGAGACGGTGGCCGACGGGCCGCCCTGTTCGGGGACGACGACGAGGTCCTCGGGGCGCATCGCCCCGGTGGCCCCGTCGGTCAGGGCCTCGCGCATGAGGCGGAGATTCGTCGCGACGGCCGGAAGGTCGTTCCGGGCGCCCGTGTAGTGCTCCACCCCGATGAGCACGGCTCTGTGCCGCTTGGCCCTGTTCTCCTCGCCGCGCGCGTCGTACGGCGGCACCGCTGCTAGACCTCTCCGGACTCGTCGCCGCCCGTTCCGTTGATCCCGCCGGACTCGGGCCCCGCGTCCGGGCCCCCGTCCCGGCCGGCGCCCGGTCCGGTGTCACGGTCGGTGTCGCGCCGCAGGTCGGAACCCGGGCCTTCGAGCGGTCCTTCGAGCGTGACGCGGGGTGTCTCCTCGGGATCGGCGAACCTGCGTCTGTTGCGCAGCCATGTCTCCACGGACCGCCAGGCGTGGTCGGCCACGGAGCGCGCCAGTTCGACGGACACGACCAGGATGATGTCCTGGATCAGCTCCCCGGCCATCGCGTCGACCTGTACCGACGAGTCCTTGTGTTCCAGGGCGAGTTCGTTCCGCTCAAGGGCGTCCTCGATGACCGGCGCCTTCTTCAGCCAGGCGCGCAGGGCCTTGAGGTCGTCGCGCCGGGTGTGCGTCCCGACGAGGCTGATCCGTAACTCGATCTTCCCCTGCCCCTGCTCCTGCCCGCCCGTGACCGCCCCGTCCGTCATGCCTGCCCCCATCAGCCCCATCGGCCCCGTCACCCTCGCCCCGCGAGGGTCAGGTCACTGAACAAGCAAGTATTTCACGGGCGTTGACACACGACACCCCTTTGTTCCGATGCACCTGAGGCCCGTTGCGCGCCCACCGATCACTTTCGCGCCTCCCGGCGGTCATAGAGACTGCGAGCGCCACAACCACTCCATGGTGCTCACCACGACGGACTCCAGGACGGGACACGAGAACATGACCGAAGCAGTGAAGGGCCCGGCGAGCTACTTCCCCTCGATCGAGAAGAAGTACGGCCGCCCGGTCACGGAGTGGAAGGACCTCATCCGGTCCTCGCCCCTGACCAAGCACATGGAGCTCGTCGCCTGGCTCAAGACCGAGCACGGCCTGGGCCACGGCCACGCCAACGCCCTGGTCGCGCACACACTCGCTGAGGGCAGGTAGCCCCCGGGCCTCTCCCCCTCACCGGCGCCCCCGGCCTCTCCCCCCGGACCGGGCGCCCCCAGGCCTCTCCCCCCGGGCCGGCGCCCTCATGCCTCTGCCTCTCCCCCCGGGCCGGGCGCCCTCAGGCCTCCCCGTCTGCCCCCGGGAGCGTCTGCTCGGACCAGACGGTCTTGCCCTCGGCGGCGTACCGGGTGCCCCACAACGAGGCGAGCTGCGAGATGATGAACAGCCCCCGCCCGCCCTCGTCGACCGCTCCGGCGTACTTCATGTACGGGGCGGTGGTGCTGCCGTCCCGGATCTCGCAGGTCAGCCCCCGGTCGAGGATGAGGCGCAGCTCCACCGGCGGACGGCCGTAGCGCACGGCGTTGGTCACCAGTTCGCTGACGATCAGCTCGGTGGCGTCGCCCGTGTCGCCCTCCAGGTGCCAGTCGGCCAGCCTCTTGGACGTGAGGCGGCGCGCGGTCGCCGGGGCCGTCTTGTCGTAGGGGAGCTCCCACGCGCCGTACCGGTCCTCGGGCATGGCGTGCGTCCGGGCCAGCAGCAGGGCCGAGCCGTGCAGGTCGGGGCTGTCCGGCAGGGCGTAGGCGATCGAGTCGCACAGGTCCCGCATCGGCCGGTCCGTCGGCATGAGCGCCTGGCGCAGCGCACCCGAGCTGGGCTGGGCGTGGCCCCGCAGGGCGTTGCTGTGGAGCACGAGCAGGCTGCCCTCGCGGAGCGAGAAGGAAACCGCGGCGACGGGCGCGTGCTCGGCCGTCCCCAGGGGCGGCCCCACGGGCAGGCCGACCACGTAGGCCGCGCCGTCGGGTTCGACGACGAGGGGTGCGGGATGGCCGGCGGAGACCACGGTGCACGTCTCGGTGAACGGGTCGTACACCGCGTAAGCGCAGGTCGCACCCAGCGGCTCCTGGTGCAGCGGGTCGCTCTGCGGCAGCTGGGCACGTTCCTGCGCCAGCCGCGCCGCGGTGTCGTAGAGCCGGGCGAGCAGTTCGTCGGGCTCCAGGTCCAGGGTGGCGAGAGTGTGCACGACGGTGCGCAGCTGCCCCATGGTGGTGGCCGCGTGGATACCGCCCGTCGCCACTTCTCCGATGACGAGGGCCGTACGGGCGCCCGACAGGGCGATCGTGTCGAACCAGTTGCCGGCGTCCCCGCCGGGCAGCAGCAGATGGTCCGTCTCGACGGCGGGCTGGGGCACCGGGCGCTGCGGCAGCAGGCGGCGCTGGAGGGCGCTGGCGATCGTGTACTCGTGCACGTAACGGCGGGCGTTGTCGATGCCGAGTGCGGCCCGGGACGCGATCGCCGACGCCACGGGGACGTCCTCCTCGGTGAAGGGCTCGGAGTCACCACACCGGTAGAGGCTGATCAGTCCGAGGACCGCCCCGCGCAGCGTCAGCGGCGCCAGCAGCAGCGTGTGTGCCCCGATCTTCCGTATGGAACCCACCCGCGCGGCGTCCTCGTCGGCCCACGGGGCGTCCTTCAGCGGGAGGACACGGATCCTCAGGTCGGAGAGGGCCCGCTGGTAGGGCGTCCCGGGCAGTACCGCCCGTACGTCCCCGACGGGGTGCGCGGCTTGGTTGCTGCCGCCGTAAGCGGCCCGTCGCAGCGGTACGTCCACGGCGAGCGGCCCGGGCTCGGGTGTCTCGCCGCGCAGGACGAAGTCCACGATCTCGACGACGCCGACATCCGCGTAGTCGGGGACCAACGCGTCCACGAGGTCACGGCAGGTGGCGTCGACGTCCAGCGTCCGGCCCACACTGTCGCGGACCGCGTCGAGCGCCTTGTCCCTGACCAGACGCCTGACCTGTTCGCTGACATCGACGACGGAGACGGCGACCCCCAGGACCCTGCCGTCGTCGCTCTGCCTCGCCCCGTGCCCCTCCTGGAGCCGGAACGCCGTCAGGGCGAGGGTGCGGCGTCCGCCGGGTACGTCGCCGGGGCGGGCACGGAACGGCCGCTCGATGCCGGGCACACCGGTGCGCAGGACCTCCCGTACGAAGGCCTCCACCCGCTCGGGTTCCTCGAAGGCGCACACGTCGCGGAACGGCCGGCCGCGCAGCCTCCCGTTCTCGTCCGCGTCGACGTCGGCGGAGGGGTCGCTGATCCGCAGGAGCCTGAGCCCGGGGTCGAGCACATGGACGCGTACGCGTGCCTGCGTGAACATCACGTCCAGCAGGGCCTTCCCGACCGCGTCGTCCCCCTTGCCGGGCCCCGGGCTCCCGCCGGCCGCCCAGACGGCCCAGCCGGCTCCCGCGAGGGGTTCGAGCCGGAGCCCGGCGGGCGCCCCGTCACCTCCGTCACCCCGTGTGGTGTCGCCCGCCAGTACGTCCATCACCCGAAGGCCGAGCGCATCGGCGGTGGCCGGACCGAAGCGCCGCTCCGCGGCCCGGCTCCACCCGGTGACCACTCCGGCGGCGTCCACGACCATCAGAGGCGCATCAGCCATCAGCCCAGCTCCTTCGCCCCCCTCACGGGACCCGGGGCCGGGCCTCCGCGCACGTGGACACGTACGCAATCAGCATCGGCCCCCGGTCCGCCGCCCGCTACCGGAGCGGGTGCGGCTCCGGGAGCGGGTCCGGGTGCTTACGCACTGTGCGGGTGACGGTCACACGCCGTACGTGTGACGGCGGCCGACGCTCTCGGTGTGCCCGGCATCCCCCGCCGGGCACACCGGACTCAGTCGTCCATGTCGATGTCCAGACTGTTGATCCTCGTGGTCCGGTTGTTGGCGGTGATCACGACCGGACTCTTGCCGGACACACCCTTGGTCTTCTCGACGAGTTCACGCAGGTCGTCGAGAGTGATCTCTTTGCCGGTCTTGGGCTTCAAGTGGATGCTCACAGGTGACATCGATCCATCATTTCCCTAGATGACTTCCCGGTCACCAATGCCCAACGTGCCCTCCCACCAAGCCTCTTCGGAATGCCGCCCGGGCCTCAGCGCGGGACCGTGGCCCCACGCCCCGGCCCCACCGCCGATGCCGCCGGGGGTTCGGGTGTCCCGCCCGTCCCGCGCAGGAAGACGATCGAGAAGACACCGGCGGCGGCCATGACCACGGCTGCGCCGATCGCCGCGAGGCCCAGACCGTGGGTGAAGGCGTCGCGTGCGGCGGCCAGGACGGCGTCCCCCGTCGCGGCCGGAAGTTCGCCCGCGACCGCCGCCGCACCGCCCAGGGTCTCGCGCACGGCGTCGGCACCGGGCATCCCGGCGGGCAGGGCGTCGGCCATGTCCCGGCTGTAGACAGCGGCGCCGACGGAGCCGAGGATCGCCATGCCGAGGGCTCCGCCCAGTTCCTGCCCCGACTCCAGCACGGCCGCCGCCGAACCGGCGCCCTCCGGTGGGGCGGCGCCCAGCGCCAGTTCGTTGGCGAGGGTCATGGCGGCGACCAGCCCGCCCGCGTACACGGCTGCGCCGACGAGGGCGAACCACAGGGGCGAGTCCGTACGCAGCTGCGTCAGCCAGAGGAATCCGCAACCGGCGAGGAAGAAGCCGCCGCCCATGACGTACGCACGGTCGATCCGCTGGGCGAGCGCGGCGCCGGCCGGTGCCATGAGGGCCACGCCGGCGGCGGGCACCAGGCTCCACAGCGCCGCGGTGAGGGGGCTCAGGCCGAGTACGGACTGGAGGTACTGGGTGAAGAAGACGGCCATGCCCACCGTGGCGAACATCGCGAGCAGATCGGCGAGCACCGGGCCACCGAAGTTGCGCCGGCCGAGCAGCCCGAGGTCGATCATCGGGTGGGCGAGGCGCCTCTGACGGCGTACGAAGACGACGCCGAGCACCAGCCCCGCGGCGACGCAGAGTGCGGTCAGCGGCTCGTAACCGTGCCGGGCCCATTCCTTGATGCCGTAGATGACCGCGAGCAGGGCGCAGAGCGAGAGCAGGGCGCTGCCCACGTCGAAGCGGCCGCGGGCGGTGGTCACCGTCTCCGGCACCAGGAAGGGCACCAGCAGGAGCAGCAGCACCATGGCGGGCAGATTGATGAGGAACACCGAGCCCCACCAGAAGTGTTCGAGCAGCAGCCCGCTGACCACGGGCCCCAGCGAGATCCCGGCGGTCATGACGCCGGTCCAGATGGTCACCGCCTTCCCGCGCTGCTTCGCGTCGTGGAAGAGGTTGCGGATCAGGGCGAGGGTCGAGGGCATCAGGGCGGCGCCTCCGAGCCCGAGCAGCGCGCGTACGGCGATGAGCACTTCGGCGGAGTGCGCGTACGCGGCTGCCACCGAGGCCGCGCCGAAGACGACAGCTCCCGCCAGGACCAGCGTGCGCCGCCCGATCCGGTCGCCGAGGGAACCCATGACGATGAGCATCCCGGCGAGCACGAAGCCGTACATGTCCAGGATCCACAACTGCTGCGTGGCGCTGGGCTCCAGGTCCTGGCTGACGAACGGGATCGCGAAGTAGAGGATGGACACGTCCATCGAGACGAGGAGCAGGGGCAGCATCAGGACGCCGAGGGCGATCCATTCCTTGCGGCCCGCGCGGGGACCGGGTGTGTTCTCCATACGCAGTACGGAACCGGGCCAGGACCTTACGCCGCAAACAGCTGCCTAGTGCACCGGGAAGAAACCCCAGGTGAGCGGGGTCCACCAGGGGCAGGTGCACTAGTACGGTAGCGCGATGACCACTGAACCGCCCTACCTCCGCATCGCAGGGGAGATCCGCCGCCGCATCGCGTCGGGCGAGCTCGGTCCCGGCGACCCGGTCCCCTCCACCCGTCGCATCACACAGGAGTGGGGCGTCGCGATGGCCACCGCGACGAAGGCCCTGGGTGCCCTGGCCCAGGAGGGGCTGGTGCGGGCGGTGCCCGGCGTCGGGACCGTGGTCGCGGAGTCAGGCCGCGAACGCGCCACGACGCAGGGCCGCCAGCTCAGCCGCGAGCGCGTCATCCGCGCGGCGATCGCGCTCGTGGACGAGGAGGGCCTCGCGGCGCTCTCGATGCGTCGCATCGCGACGGAGTTCGGCACCTCCACGATGGCGCTGTACAGCCATGTCCCCAGCAAGGGCGAGCTGGTCCGGCTGATGGCGGAGGCGGTGTTCGGCAGCGGCCCCGCCGGCCCACGGCCGACGGGCTGGCGCCCGATGCTGGAGCGGGAGGCACGCTGGCTGTGGAAGCAGTACGAGCAACACCCCTGGCTCGCCCGCGCCATGGCCCACCTCACCCGCCCGATGGCCTCGCCGAACGCGATGCTGTTCACCGAGCGGGTCCTGAGCGCCCTGACCGGCCTGGGCCTCACCCCGGAGCAGATGCTGCACATCCACCTAACGGTGCTGGGCTACGCCCAGGGCATCGCGATGGCCGTCGAGCTGGAGCTCCAGGCACGGCAGGACAGCGGGGTGACGGCGGACGAGTGGATGACGTCGATGGAACCCCGCATGGACGCGATCCAGGCGACGGCGGCCTACCCGGTGCTGTCCACGTTCTTCGGCAAGGACAACTTCGACCTGGAGCTGGGCACCCTCTTCGAATTCGGGCTGGCCAGGGTGCTGGACGGGGTGGAGGCGCTGGTGGAGGGGGGAACCGTGGCGGCAGACCCCGAGTGATGCCCCTCGGTCGGCCGATCGTCTCGGACCTGTATCAGCAGTGACCCGAATTCATCAGGGATTCCCCCCATGTCGCACCTTTGCAATACGATCACATTCAACAACCAGCTCCGGGCCGTCCACCCCCACACAGGCCCCGTTCCGTCTGTGCGAGGAAGCCCATGCCGCCCTATCAGCCGTCCTCGGACTGGCAGTACGAGATTCCGACGACCGGCAGCAAGCGGCTCCCGCCCGCCGCCCGTTACGTCGAATCGCTGACCCACCAGGGCTACGGGTTCGAGGCCGCGATCGCCGACCTCGTCGACAACTCCATCGACGCCGGTGCGCGCAACGTCGTCATCAGTTTCCTGCGGGACGAGGACCGCCTCGTAAGCCTCCTGGTCGTCGACGACGGACGGGGCATGAACGACGAGACGCTCGACACCGCGATGACGGTGGGCGGCCGGCAGGAGTACGGGGAGAAGGCACTCGGTCACTTCGGCGCAGGCCTCAAGGCAGCGTCCCTCTCGCACGCCGATTCGCTCACGGTGATCAGCCGCACCAAGCGCAGCCCGTCCACCGGCCGCCGGTGGCTGACGGCCCGCGCCCAGGCCGACTTCACCTGCGACATCGTGGACCCCGGCTACTGCCAGGACCTCGTCGACCGCTACGACGGCCTGATCGAGTGGCACGGCACCATCGTGCGCTGGGACAAGGTCCGGGCCTTCGACACGATTACCGCCGGACAGGCCGACCGCTATCTCGACGACGCGATCGAGAAGCTGGAGACCCACCTCGGGCTCCACCTGCACCGATTCCTGGCCGACGACACGTTCAACGTCGACATCGTCGTCGAGGACGTCACGACCAAGGAGGAGCTGGACCACCGCGGCGTCGAACCGATCGACCCCTTCGGCTACCGCATCCCCGGCAGGGCCGGTTACCCGCGTACGTACACCGCACCCGTCGAGGGCGTCGGTGACGTCGCACTGACCGCGCACATCTGGTCGCCGAAGTCCCCGCTGGTCAGCTTCCGCGGGATCGGACCGCTCGCCGAGCGGCAGGGCTTCTACATCTACCGCAACAACAGGCTCGTCCAGGCCGGCGGGTGGAACAGCACGCGCAGCGCCGAGGGGCACCTCGCGCTGGCCCGTATCGCGATCGACCTTCCGACAGAGGCGAACGACGTCTTCAGCCTCACGGTCAAGAAGGACGGCGTGACGGTCACCCCGGCCTTCGCCCGAGGACTAGAACAGGCCACGGACGCGGCAGGCCGCACATTCTCCGAGTACGTCCAGGACGCCCAGACGACGTACCGGGAGGCCGCGAAGCGCACCACCGAGGTGACGCGCGATGCGGTCATCCCGGCCGGCAAGGGCCTCGACCCGAAACTGCGGCGGGTCCTTCGGGACGAACTGCCGGAGCTGGAGGGGGAGGAACCGATCACCTTCCGCTGGGTGTCCCTGGACGCGGACCTGTTCTTCGAACTCGACCGTGACGCCCGGGAGATCAGGCTGAACAAGACGTACCGCCCGGCTTTCAACGGTGGACGGAGGGGCGGGCTCAACGACGCGCCGGTCGTGAAGAGCATGCTGTACCTCATGGTCCAGGAGATCTTCCAGAAGTCACGGGTGCGGGCCACCCGCGCCGACAAGATCGCCCTGTGGAACAGCGTCCTGGTGACAGCGGCACGCTGCGAACTCTCCCGCTGATCCCCACCGCGCCCCGTCCCTGCCGCACCTCCGCCGCATCTCCGCCGCATCTCCGCCGCATCTCCGAGAAAGCCGCGCCGCCATGACCGA
Source organism: Streptomyces pratensis (assembly GCF_016804005.1). Classification (GTDB taxonomy): domain Bacteria; phylum Actinomycetota; class Actinomycetes; order Streptomycetales; family Streptomycetaceae; genus Streptomyces; species Streptomyces pratensis_A. The sequence goes on from NZ_CP051486.1 coordinate 7,166,451, forward strand.
CCACCTGTTCAACCTGCACGGCGACGTCCTGGCCGCCATGCGCCGGGGACCGAAGCCCTTCGCGAAGCTGGCCTTCGCACTCTCGGAGGCCGATGAGCCGGCCGACACCTACACCGGCCACTTCCGCGACCGGCTCGTCGGCTCCGGCTCCGGCTCCGGCTCCGGCTCCGGGGACGAACTCACCGCGCTCTGGCACCGCACGCTGACCGCCTGGGACCTCACCGAACAGGCCGACTGGTCCACCGCGCCCGCGCGCACGGATGCCCGGCGCTCCGACACCTACGACCGGCTCGGCTTCGGAGGCGACCTGCGGAAGGCCCTGGACGCGGCGGTCCCCGTCTTCAAGGAGCCCGGGGCCACCGTCATCAGCAGGGAGTTCACGTCCTGGTACTCCAGGGACACGGCGGCAGCCCGCGCCTTCTACTGGAACTCCTACGAACAGACGCTGCGCCGCAAGGGCTGGCCGGACGCGGCCGTCTCCAGCCTGGACGAGGCGAGCCACGCCGTGGTCGAGCGCCTCTCCGATCCCACCCGCGCCGAGGCGTACGGTGCGCGGGGCCTGGTCGTCGGCTACGTGCAGTCGGGCAAGACCGCCAACTTCACAGGCGTGACGGCGAAGGCCATCGATGCCGGCTACCGCCTGGTCATCATCCTCGGAGGCACGCTGAACCTCCTCCGCGGCCAGACCCAGCGCCGCCTGGACATGGAGCTGATCGGCCAGGAGAACATCCTGCGCGGAGCCGACCCGGCCGACACCGACGCACTCGTCGACGTCGACTACCAGGACGACGAGGACTGGCCGGCGAAGTTCGTGAGCCACGGCGGCCGCCCCTCCACGCTGGGCTCCTTCGACATCGAGCGGCTCACCACCCTGAACAGGGACTACCTGGGCCTCAAAAGCGGCATCGGCGCTCTTGAGATCGGTAAGCAGGACCGAACGAAACCGCTCCACGATCCGATGAATCTGCACCACGCGGCAGCACGCGTGATGGTCGTGAAGAAGAACAAGTCCGTACTGGAAAAACTCATCAAGGATCTCAAGAGGATCGGCCCCATCCTCTCCGAGATTCCCGCGCTGATCATCGACGACGAGTCCGACCAGGCATCGGTCAACACGACGGATCCGAAGAAGTGGGAAGGCGGCACGGTCGAGCGCAAGGCGATCAACGGCCAGATCTCCCAGCTGCTCGGCCTCCTCCCCCGGGCCCAGTACGTCGGCTACACGGCGACCCCGTTCGCCAACGTGTTCGTCGACCCGGGAGACGAGGAGGACATCTTCCCCCGCGACTTCCTGATCTCGCTGCCGCGCCCGACCGGCTACATGGGCGTGCAGGACTTCCACGACCTGGAGTCCGAGGGCACCGCCGAGGAGACACACGTACGCGGCATCTACGAGGACACCGGCGACCGCCTCCAGGAGGCACTGGACGCCTTCGTACTCACCGGGGCGCTGAAGCTGTACCGAACGGACCACGGCGTCCCCGACGGGGCGTTCCGGCATCACACGATGCTGGTCCACCAGTCCGTCCGCGTGCGCGACCAGGCGGTCCTCGCTCTGCACATCAACTCGATGTGGCACAGGTCTGCCTACACAGGCCAGGAGGGCCACGCCCGCCTGGCGGCCCTTCTGGAGAAGGACTTCCAGCGGTACGCCGACGAGGGCCTCCCCACCCCGGCGTCGTACGACGAGCTGAAGCCGTACGTCTTCAACGCCCGCCGGCTCATCAACTCCGGCGGTGAGCCCGTGATCATCGTCAACGGGGACACCGACCGCGACTACGAGCAGCCCGAGCTGGACTTCGACCGGACGCCACGCGTGTGGAAGATCCTGGTCGGCGGCACGAAGCTGTCCCGTGGCTTCACGGTGGAGGGCCTCACGGTCACGTACTACCGCCGCACCACCCAGCAGGCCGACACCCTGATGCAGATGGGCCGCTGGTTCGGCTTCCGCCCCGGCTACCGCGACCTGGTCCGCCTGTACATCGGCCGCGAGGAACCGCTGGGGAAGAAGAAGACCGTCGACCTGTACGAGGCCTTCGAAGCGGTCTGCCGCGACGAGGAGACGTTCCGCACCCAGCTCACCCGCTACGCCGCCCTGGTGGACGGCAAACCGCAGGTCACGCCTGCCCAGATCCCGCCGCTGGTCTCGCAGCACCTGCCGTGGCTGAAGCCGGCGGCCCGCAACAAGATGTTCAACGCGGAGCTGGTGGAGATCAGGTCTCCGGGGCAGCCGATCGAACCCGCCGCCTACCCTGCGGACGCAGAGGCAATCGGGCGTAACACCCAACGTTGGCGACCTCTGCTCAACGCCCTCGGCTCAGCACCTGTCACGCTCACTAACCCCTCAGACAGTACGAGCTCTCTCTCGCGCAGCTTCACTGCTCTCACAACGGCCATCTCTCACGCTGAGCTTGTCGCAATCCTGAGTGCGCTTGAGTGGGATCGGCCCGAACTCTTCCGGCCCCATCTCACCTACCTCTCACAACTCGACGGCAGGCTGGCCAGGGTGAACGACTGGCTGGTCATCGTTCCCCAGCTGTCCCGCTCGAACCGAACCGAGGCCAGCATCCTGGGTTCAGTACCACTTTCGCTTGCCCGCCGAAGCCGACAGGCGGGGAAAGCCGTCTTCGGCCGCATCTCAGGTGTAGAGCACCGGACTTCAGCCCAGCGCATCATCGATGGACCGGGCAGCGTGGATCTCCCGATCAGCCCGAGCACTGGGGTGATGCTGCTCTACCCAGTAGTGGAGAGCCAGAACGACGCGGAGACAACCTCGGCAGCACCCCATGGTGTTGCCGACCCGTCAAAGGTCACGATGGCCTTCACCCTGATTCCGCCGAAGTCTGCCATCGACTCCACGCGACAGCTCCTCCGCTTCCAGGCCAAGGACTCCAGCCATGCGCGGGATGTCTTCGTGGCAACAGGTTCTTCCTGACGGTAACTACGCGATCATCCCGTTAGCCGAGGCAGTTACTACCTCCCCACCGCTTCACGAAAGAGTGTCAGGTGACTCTGTTTGACCTCCCGGGGCCAAAACCCGGCGTTTGCGACGACCCAGAGCTGATGCTGGTGCACCAGCACTTGATGCACGCCGACCCTGATGGGGACCGCTTCGCCCGAGTGCTGCGGGACACCATCGACCAACTGCTGAACGGTGAGGCTACTGGGCGCTACGACTGGGCCACTCTCTTCAAGACCGAGAAGACCCACGCGGGAACTCTTGTTGAGATCAACCTGCAGCGCGAGTTCGAGTTTCACGACGGGGTCGACATGGACTACCGCATCGAGGACATCGACGTCGACTGCAAGTACTCACAGAAATTCGGCGCCTGGATGATTCCTCCTGAGGCGGAAGGCCACCTCTGCTTGCTCGTCTGGGCTGACGACTACGAGAGCCGCTGGAGTGCTGGGCTGCTGCGCATAGAGCGTGAATGGCTCAACGGCGGAACGAACAGAGACATGAAGTTCACAGTCAAGGCGGAGCACCGCAACAGGATCACCTGGCTCTGGAAGGATGCGACGCTGCCAAAGAACGTCCTCCTGCATCTTGACCCGGACACACGAGCACGCATCCTGATCCCAGGAAAGCACAAAGGGCAGGCACGCGTCCGCGAACTATTCCGGTCCGTACTCGGCACACGAATCGGGCGCGGCGTAGTGCGCACTGCTGCTCAGCAACTCGACTACATGGCGCGTGTCCGCGAGGGGGACAGAGGGCGGGCCCGTCCGGCGCTGCGCCCGGAAGGAATTATCATCCTCGGCGACTATCAGTCACACCAAGCAGTAGCCCGCGCCCTGGGAGGTCCAGTCCCAAGGGAGGGCGAGTTCGTTGCCCATCGCGTCATTCGCGCTCTTCCTGAACATGGCGATCGCCCGCAAGCGGAAATCGACGGAGAATTCTGGGTAGTGGCGGAACCGGGCGAGACAGGCGGAATGGCACCGCGGCTGCCAGAAGCCCAGGCCGGCCGAGGAGGGTACTGAATTAACAGCCAGTAATCACAGTAGACAAGTCCGGCTGCGGGAGGGCACCAATCTCCGGGCACCTCCCGCAGCTGCACCGGCTAACGGTCGTACGGCATGCCGCCCTGAACGAGCATCGACCGATTCCAGTTCCGGAACGAGTCAGGGCGCAGAATCCGGAGGCATACTGTCGGAACTCCCGCTGCGCACGACGGTCACCGTCACTGATTCGATAGTGGACCAGGACGCACCGTCCTCGTACATCGCCGGGACCGCGGAATGCCTCCTCTCAACACGGGTTGTGATCTCAGACCAGCTGGTCCGCTGCTCATCAGAATTCTCCATGGTCTTCTCCGCTTCGCTGAAGGATTCGTACGTCAATGGGGGCGCCATCGAGACGTCACCCCTCATGTGAAAGGGGTTTGGTGGGGCTCCGCTCGCAGGGCGCCAATCAAGAATCTGTGCGGCGGCCGGTATCTGGTGCACCTGCTGACAAGAGCGCTGCCCGCATGACCATCCGGGCATAGTCGGTGAGATCTCGCCCCATCAGTGCGAGCGCAAGGTCTATGGCCTCGCCCTGAACACGCTCACGCCCCCCCAGGATGACCGCTTCAGCGAGATCCGCCCTGCCCATGTCGTGCAGCTCGGCCACTGTTGCACTGATCTCGCTGGACACCATGGCCTTGCTGGCGGACCACGCGATACCGAGCAGTGTCCGGCGCTCGCCAGCAGCCTCTGCAGCAACGAGAGCGTCGATCGTCTGGCCGATCGCACAGTTAGGGGCGTTGCGCCGGTCCCCTGCCGAAAGTGCCGGAGTGGTTCCGCCCAGCGCAGCAGAAGCGGACATCTGGTCGTCGGCACGAGACGCCGAGGCGGAATTGGACACCCGCAGCACCGCAGTCACATCCCGGCTCCGACGCGCAGCTGAGCTGCGGAGCTGCTCAAGCTCGGCAAGCGTGACAGTGGCCTTCTGCGGCTCCACGACTTCGCAGAGCTTCTGGTACATCTCCGCCAGCCTGTCCCGCCCGGGCACCCGAAGGCCGCTCCAGTAGCAAGACAGACTACTCGTGGGTATCTGCAGAAACTTGGCGCGAGCCTTCTGGAGCTCGTACGGACTACTCCTGAGCAGATGACGAAATCGTTCGACGTACGCTATGCGGTCGGCATCGCACCCCTTCCAGTAGCCCTCGTTGACATGGCCGGCGGCAGCCATAGGTGTCCCCCTCAAGTGGGCCGTGTGAGCAGGACCAGTATTCCCTGAACGGGCGTCAGCACCACCCTGATTCGAAAACAACGGGCCCTCAACCTGTTTGCACACGACTGCACTTGAGAGCCGACGTTTGCACTTAGAGTTCCAGTCACGGCTGACTTGTTTGCAGTTGGCCGCAAACACCTGAGGAGACTTGCCCTGACGTCGCGTTCGCACGTCCAATGGAGATGCGGGCTGCCCTCTGTCACGACTGCTCTTGCTGGCGCAGACCACGCGCTGGAAAAACACGCCCTGTGCGCGAAGGGATGAAACGGTGACTTCTCAGGATATTCCCTCATGGCGGGATCCAGGCCGCGGAACAATGGCCCGGTGCGCGCTCTGGCTCGTCTCAGAAGTGGGCGTGGGCGAGGTGTTCACAAAGACCGAGCTCCGCAACGCTTTTCCCGAGACCTCACAGATTGACCGCCGCATGCGCGACCTTCGGGATCGCGGGTGGAAAATTGCGACAAACAGGGACGACCCGACTCTCACATCAAGCGAGCACCGCTTCGTCGCGGCTGGAGCTGAGGTCTGGAAGCCAGGCCAGTCGAGGGCTAAGACGGCGGCCACCAGCATTACGGCGACGCGACGACGCGAGATCTTGGAAGCGGATGAGTACCTGTGCCGCGTCTGCGGCATCGCGGCCGGCGAAGTATACGAGGGCGGGGTGGAGACAGCCCAGCTCGATGTCGCACGCCGGGAGGTCATCAAGCCGGGCGCGAAGGTAATGACTGAGATGATCACTGAATGCCGGCGCTGCAGGACCGGCGGCCGTGGCGGCCGAACGGACCTGGCGGGAATCCTTGGGCGCTTGGGGCAGATGAGCCAGATCGAGCGGGACCATTTTTCCCAGTGGATGACGATGGACCGCCGGGACTTCAGCATGATGGAACGTCTCTGGGGTGAATACCGGACGCTGCCTGCCGAGTCCCGGAGGGCAGTCAGGGACGCCATCAGGCCGGCGCAGTACTAGGAAGCGTGCATGGTGCCACGCTGCAGCGAGGCACCACAGAGAAGGAATGGGGTGTGGAGATGCTGAAGTTCAGCCCTCCTCCGAAAGCAGCCGACAACGCTGAATTCATCGCTCGTCGGCTTAAGGAGGCCGTTGAAGGAGAGGGCGCCCGGGAATCGGTCACCGTGGAGTGGAACGGCCGCCCTCTCCACGTAGGCGTGATCGACATGCCGCTGCGGGACGTCTACTACAATCCCGCGACGCACCGGATCAGGGCTCAGCGCGATCATGATCCGATGCTTGCCCGGACTCTGAAATCCGACCCCTGGCTGGATGAGAGCCAGGACTATCTCAACCGCCTGCTGATCGGCAGGCCGACCAGCCCCGAAGATCCCGACCCCGAGTTCATGGATCTCATGAAGAGTCTCGGCGAGGTCGACCAGCAGGAGCCAGGGCTGATCACGCACGAGGGGATCCTGGTAAACGGAAACACTCGGGCCGCAGCCCTCAGGAAACTAAAGAAGACCTCAATCCGGGTGGGGGTACTTCCCCCCTCGTTCACCTGGGAAGACATTAATGCGGTCGAACTTGCCTTGCAGCTCAGGCCAGATGAGCGCCGAGACTACTCGTATATCAACCGCCTGCTGGCGATGGAGGAGCAGGAGCTGCTTGGCCGGGCAGCTGAAGATATCTCACGAGAATTCCACATCCAGCTGAAAACTTTCAGACAGGAGCGCTGGATTCTCGGAGTGATTCGAGAAATGATCGATCGAAGCCGGACGGAAGACGGCTCACAACTAAGCCTTACCGATTTTGAGGGACACCAGGAGAACCTTAAGGAACTGCATAGAAATTACAAGACAGAGGGGTCATCCAGCAAAGAAATTGCCGAGCAAGTAAAGGAGAATAGAATTGCTGCAATCGTCCTTGATTTCGCCAAAACCAGGACACGTCTAATCAATGGAAAATTCCAGCAAGATTATCTCAAAGAGGTAATCCCCAATGCATTCGAGAACGATGCTCCACAAGCAAGTGTGGCGATTCCAATCGCCGGTCTGAGCGTTTCACTCAACCCGCCGCCCTTGCCTGTCACACAAGCCAGGGAACTTACAGATAAAATTCTGCAGGCCCAGGCTTTGAGCTCTGCACGTCACGCGCCTGAGGAGGCCAGGGAGACGGCCCAGCAGACCTTGAGTTCGATGAGAAAAGCTATGCGAAGGGCGCTGGATGAGGCCTACCGCGATGACCGCCTGAAGAAGGTGCAACAGACCACCGCAGAGCGCCTGGACGACGCTAGCGCCGCTATCAATCAAAGTGTCAGCGACCTCGCACAGGCTTTCGCGAACAGCAGCCTGGATGAAAAGAGTTTCGACAGCGCACTGCTACGGCTAAAGGGAAGTCTTCTGAAGCTGGCACGACAGGCCAACCGCGGAATCAGCGAACGTGGCGACGGCATGGCATGGCTCATCAAGGCAAGTGAGGACCAAGCATGACTGCCCCTGCCGAGCCGTCACTGCGACTGAGCTTCCATGAGACCCGAACCAAGGTCATCTTGAGGACTCAACCCGAAAGCCACGAACAACTGGTGCGACTGACGGCCCGGTTCGGCAGTGGAAGCCAACGTGGAACGCTTGCTGCCGAAGTTGACCTGGAGGACTTCCTCTCTAACCTCGCAGTGCTCAACCAGTGGCATGACCCTGCGGGAGTGTCTTTCTCCCCTGACCTGAAGGCATTGGCTGAAGGGTCCGTACTGGACTCGCAGGCAGTCGACTCCCGGCTGGCCGCAGGACAACAAGGGCTGGAGTTCGCCGGGGCAGTCACCCCCGCCGACGTGCCGGCACAGCTGGGTCCTGCATGGAGGGCACCACTGACCGGATTCCAGACCCGCGATATTGCTAAGCTGCTGTCTCTTACGCATGGCGCGAATTTCAGCGTGCCGGGCGCGGGGAAGACCCGGACAGCAATGGCTGTCTATGCGGCACTCCGCCATGTTGGCAAGGTCAGACGCCTGCTCGTCGTCAGCCCCAAATCCGCGTACGAGGCGTGGCAAGACGAGAGCGCACACTGTTTCACCGAACCGCTGGCAGTCCGCGTCTTCGAGCGGCGGCCCGGCACCGACGTTGAAGTGTTGCTGGTCAACTACGAACGGTTGAACCGGTATCAGACGGAGCTGGCGGACTGGCTGAGTGCTGCACCGACCTTGATGGTGCTGGATGAGGCACACCGGATGAAGCTCGGGGTCAGAGGAACTTACGGCACAGCTTGCATGGCGCTCGGGCCACTGGCCCGCCATCGTCTGATCCTCACTGGCACGCCAGCCCCAAATGGTGCCAAGGATCTGGAAAGCCTGCTCTCGTTTGTTTGGCCAGGACACGGCCGCCGGGCTGTCGACAAGGCAGTGGCAGGGGGTGACCTGGCCCACGCGAGTAAGACACTGCGTCCGCTGTTTACGAGGACGACGAAGAATGAACTCGGACTACCGCCCACAGACATCCGGGTGCGTCTCGTCGATCTCCCGCCTGCCCACCGGCGGCTGTACACGGCTCTGCGCAAAAGACCTCAAGGCGTTACTGACAGGGAGCAGGACGAGTTCACGAGACTGGGTAAGGTTCTCGTCTATCTGATGATGGCCAGCACCAGCCCAACCCTGCTGGACAAGGGGCTCGACCGTTACGAGCCACTGCCCTTCTACGTGCCCCCCTACGAAGCGCCAGGTGACGGGTCCCTTCGGGACCTCATGCGGGACCTGCCGCGCTACGAGATGTCGCCGAAGTACGAGGCTGTCCTTCGAACCGTTGCCGAGAACGCGCGACTGGGGCGCAAGACGCTGGTCTGGTCAACGTTCGTTCGCAACCTGACCACGCTTGGGAGCGCACTGGCAAATTTCCAGCCGGCCGTAGTACACGGTGGAAGCATCGACCGTGATGAGCAGATCAGAAGATTCCGGAATGACCCTGACTGCATGGTGCTGCTATCAAATCCTGCAACACTTGGAGAAGGGATCAGTCTCCATCACGTATGCCACGACGCGATCTACCTCGACCGGGACTTTTCCGCTGGCCGATTCCTGCAGAGCTTGGATCGCATCCATCGCCTAGGACTGAAGGCCGGTACCGAGACTCGCATCACGGTCCTTCTCTCAAGAGGAACGATCGATGAGGCAATCCACGACCGTCTCGGAGTGAAGCTAGATTTCATGGGGCGGATCCTGGATGACCCATCCGTGCAGGAGCTGGCAGATCCGGACGAAGAAGTGACACCGTGGGGAATGGATGCCACAGATCTCCGAGCCCTACTAGAGCATCTGGATAGTCCCGGAATATGACGCACAAAGAGAAGCACTGGCAGCCACCAGACGGCTCTTGGGCATCATCGGCCGCCCGCCGCCGGAACATGCAGGCGATCAAAAGCCGGGATACCAAGCCGGAGCTGCTGATCAGGCGACTTCTTCATGCACAGGGCCTGCGGTACCGGGTAGCAGCCAAACCATTGCCTGAGCTTCGCCGGACGGCAGACATCGTCTTCCGCCCGGCGAAGCTCGCGGTGTTCATTGATGGCTGCTACTGGCACGGCTGTCCGGAGCACTACGTGTCGCCCAAGACCAACGTCGGCTACTGGTCTAGCAAAGTGCTGCGGAACGTGACCCGTGACAGAGACACAGACCAGCGCCTCCGTGACGCAGGGTGGACCGTGCTCCGCTTCTGGGAACACGAGTCACCCGACGACTGCGCCCTCTCGATCGCGACTGCCGTCAGCCGCCTCCGCGACGCTCGGCACTGAGAGATCTTCCATCCGGAACAGCAGTTCGCTTTCTCTTCTCCTGCCCTCGGGCTGTGATTTCAGCATCTCGGCCGTAACACCGGCTGCCTTCGCTGCCTCGAGCGCAGAAATAATCTGCTGCCCGACCGCCTCTGCCACTGGCGGTGGGAAAGCATTCCCCACCTGCCGGTAGGCCGCGGTCTTCCTTCCTTCAAACTTCCAGCTGGAAGGAAAGCCCTGAATGATCGCTGCTTGCTCTACCGTCAGCTTCGGCCCAGCTGCAGCGAAAAGATCACGTTCCTCAGTTTCCTGCCGCTTCATCTCCGCGGAGTCATTCGCAACACCCAGTCCGCAGACTCCAAGCGCTGCCCATGCCCTTTTGGCACGGGTCGGGCCCAGGTCAGCGCCACCGTGCTTCTTCGATCCGCCAACAAGAGTCGGCGCTACACCCTTCGAGGCTTCCCTCAGCCAGGACTCGAACGCCTTATCAGCCCTGGGGTCATCTACCTCATCGAAACGCTGACGCATCGAGTTCTTCAGAGCGTCTCCCACAGTACGAAGCGGACGCTTCTCTGGCTCAGCAGCAGCAAAGAACGGGACGAGCGGCTCCCTCAGTGCGACCAGAATAGCCCGAGGGCGAAGCTGAGGGACTCCGTAGTTCTTGGCTTCCAGCACCTTCCAGTAGCACTGCCCATAGCCCATGTCAGCGAGCTCCCCCAGGAGCTCCTCCCTGTACTCCAGGAACTTCTCCCAGGGCTCCAGCAGGCCACGAACATTTTCGATCATGACGGCTTTGGGCCTCAGTTCGTCTACGAGCCTGATCATGTCCGGGAAGAGATCCCGCTCGTCGTCCCGCCCGAGCTGTTTACCCGCAAGAGAGAAGGGCGGGCACGGAACACCACCAGCCAACAGGTCAAGATCCCCCTTCTCCAGACCTAGCTCCAGCCTCAGGTCCCGTGGCTTGAGCTTCGTAAGGTCAGCCTGCTTGACCTTGCAGCCCTCCCACTCCGCGTTGCCCTCAACGTTCCTCTTGAGGGTCGCAACTGCGCTCACATCAATCTCGATGAGCGCGAGATGCCTGAAAAGCGCATTGTGCAAGCCCAAGGCCTGCCCACCCGCCCCCGCGCAGATTTCGACTGAGGTGAACTCCCTCTTAGTGCTGGTCATGCACCCTCCTCCCAAGTTTTCCCGACTGGCACCCATTGCTGCCAGTCGTCACAGAGGGTGACAGACCCCACTGACAACGCGACCGCCTCCAAGTGTGCGTCACACACCAATACCCTCCGACCGCCCCACACGTGACAGCGAACACTCATACGATATGGCCCGTGCCGAAAAGCCCCGCATGGACCCACGACGAGCTGCTGCTGGCCTGTGCCCTCGTGGTCGAGAACGGCTGGAATGAGCTGCGTGAGGGCGACCCTCGTGTGCTCGATCTCTCCGGCCTGCTCCGGTCCCTGCCCATACACCAGGGCGCTGCGCAGACTATCCCTAAGTTCAGAACCGTCGGCAGCGTCAGTCATAAAACGTCAGATCTCGCCTCGAACCATCCTGCTTATCCCGGAATCCCCACCAAGGGCGGAAAGCTGGACAAGGTGGTAATCGCCGCCTTCATCGCCCGGCCCTCCGAGATGCTCGGGGCTGCCGCTGCTCTGAGGCAGGGGATCGGTGCAGGCAAGCTGCACGTGATCCCAGAAGACCCCGACGAAGTCGACGACGACGGGAACTCGGCAGTCGAAGGCCGCCTCCTCGCTCGCTGGGCTCTGCACCGCGAACGTGACCGCGGACTCCGGGCTCGCAAGATCGCCAGGGCTGAGAAGCTGGGCCAGCCCCTGCAGTGCGAGGTCTGCACTTTCGATTTCGGCCACTTCTACGGAACCCTCGGTGCGGGCTACATCGAGGTTCACCACAGACTGCCCCTCCACATATCCGGGCCCCGCGAGACCGGGCTGGACGATCTGGCGTTCCTATGCGCCAACTGCCACCGCATGTGCCACAAGAGCCGCCCCGGTGAATCCTGGCGTACTCCCGATGCCTTGCGGGCCGAACTGAACCACTTGAGGCCCGGCTCCTGAGTAGCCGGTCGCCCCTGTCTGGGATTCACGCGACAGGCTCCAGGCCGGCCTCGTAGCGCTGCTGTGCGCGGTCAAGCAGGTTGTCGGGGTCACAGCCCTGGGCGCCCAGCCAGTGCAAGAGATCGACAATTAAGGCGGTCGCTCGCTCCTCATGCGCCCGCGGATGACTCAGAAACGGCACAGGGTCTGCCTCAGCCAGCTCCCGGTACATGCTGAGCACCCTGTCGGCGCGCCGGACCTGCACACAATCAGCACCCCCAGTGCGAGAAAGTTCGCACCAGACCATCTTGCCTGTCGCCGTCTGCAAGGTGCCCCAGTCGACTGAAAAGGCTGCTAGCAGACGCAGCCCTCGACCGCCTTCCTCCTCATCGCGCGCCACACACCCCAGAGCCGGCGGGCAATGGCTCATATCGTGCAGCTCGATTCGCAGGCGCTCACCCGTGACCTCGAGCACCAGAGTGGCGGCAGTCCCTCTACCCACGTGCTTGATCACATTGGAAGCAAGCTCACTTGCCGCCAGCTCAGCTTCATCAATTACAGCCGCGAGCCCCCACTCTGCGAGCTGCCCCCTGACCGCCTTCCGCAGATCCCGCACCCTGGTCGGCTCAGCCTCGAACGGCAGCACGCTGCGCAGCGGAGCACCGGCGTCGTAATCGGGCATGCACTCTCCTTCCGGCACCACCTCAGACCTGCACTCACCGTATCCAAACGGCTTCACTGAGTGGCATGCGTGACAGTATGTCACCGAAAGCTCTCGTGGTGTAACTTCTCACTACTCACGATCGGGTGAACCTGTTAGTGCAATAACTCATCCCAGCTCTAGCCTTCCTGAGGCTGCCGGGCCGCCTCCGGCGTAATCGGAAGGACACCCATGCCAGCCAGGGCCACCACTCGCCGACGTCATCTCGGCGCAACGATGCGCAAGCTGCGGGCCCGTGCGGGAATGACTCTGGAGGAAGCCGGGCATCTCGTCGGGGTATCCAAGGCCACGGTCAGCCGCTACGAGACAACCGAAGGCCCCGTCAAGTGGTTGGTCATCGACGCTCTGTGCCGTGAGTACGGAGCAAGTGAGCCCGAGCGTCTGGTGATTGTCGCCCTGGCCAAGGACGCCAGGCAACAGGGGTGGTGGAGCTCGTTCGCCGACCACATCCCCGAGACAATGAACCTCATGCTCACCCTCGAAGACGAGGCTGTGCGCGAGGACCACTTCTCCTGTGTGTACGTCCCAGGTCTGCTCCAGACGCGGAGCTACACGACCGCGCTTCAGCAGGCCAACGAGATGCGTCGCTCCACCGAGGAGATTGAGCGCCTCGTGAACATCCGGATGCGTCGGCAGGAGATCCTCAGCCGCCCCGACGCTCCCCACCTCTGGGCAATCCTTGATGAGTCCGTGGTTCGCCGCGTGATGGGATCCCCTGCGATCATGCACGAGCAGCTCAGCCACCTGATCACCAGCAGCAACTCCGAGAGCGTGACCCTGCAGATCCTCCCGTTCTCCCGCGGCGCTCACTCAGCGGCGCTCGGCAGTTTTGTCATCCTCGGTGGTCCTGAACCGTCGCTGGATGTGGTCTACGTCGATCTTCACGTCGGATCGGTCTTCATGGAGAAGGACGCGGAACTGATGCGCTACCGACTTGCGTTCGAATATCTGCGCGCACAAGCGTTGGACATCGAAGCTTCACGGAAGCTGATCAGCCGTGCCAAGGAGGACCTGAAGGATGACAAGGGCCAGCACTGAGATTCCGGACTGCACGTGGTTCAAGTCGTCGTACAGCGGCGGCAACGAAACAGAGTGCGTGGAAGCGGCTTTCACCGATGGGGGAACCTCAGTACGTGACAGCACGCGGCCGCACGGAGAGCGATTTCATGTGCCCTCCGCTGCCTGGAGCGACTTCGTCTGTTCAGTGCGCAGCGGTCGGCTCGGCTGAGGCGTGAAGCCAGGTGTCCCGGCACCCCTGGGCCTGGACCGTGACACCTGACACCGCCTGGGCGCCTAGCCGCACGCGCTGAGGCTGATCTGCAGTCCTTGGCTAAGAGACGCCCACTGGCACAGTTGGCACCAAGCGGGGCACTGGGGGCATCTGCAGTGGTGCCGGCACGGTCCGCCCCGCGACCCTCGTCGCGTGCACCCGCGCCTACGTCGCGGAGTCGCTCCGGGCGGGCCGGGAGTACCTGGTCACGGATGCCCTCCTGCCGTTCATCCCGTCCCTCGTGGCATGGGGCCACGACGAGGAGGCCATCGTCCGCTTCCTGGGCGAGCTGGCCCGCGCGGTGGAGCCCGCCCGGGTCACCGTCGTGTACGTCCATGGCGACCCGGAGAAGGCGCTGGGGCGCGCGATCGAGCGGGAAGGGGGCGCCTGGGGTGACTGGTATGTGCGCAAGCTCGCCGGTTCCCCCGGCACCCGGGCTGTTCACGACCTCGCGTCGGCCGCCGGTCACCTCCGCTTCGAGGCCGACCTGACGCGCCGCCTCCTCGCACGGACGCCCTGGCGGCTCCTGACCGTCGACGTCGAAGCGCTCGACGCGCGAGGGGCCTACTCCCGTACCCGCCGCCTCCTCACAGCGGAGCTGGGCCCTGCCGCGTCGGCCGGCCTGGAAGGCTAGCGGCTGCCGCTCGTCGCCAAGAGGGCTTTCAGGGGCTGTCATCGCACCCTCAAGAGGGCTGGCCAGGGGACGCCCCGAAGCCTCCGATCCCCGCCGACGCACCGGCTTGTTCCACAGTCGCCGCAGACCGCCGTCCGGCCCCTTCGCCCCTCAGCGGTCAGCGGCTCGACACGATCACCACTGTTAAAATTTGAACGATTTTGTGGGAGTGGTGTGGCTGTCGCAGGCGAGGAGCCCAAGGGGAGACATGGGTAAGCGCAAGATCCAGGACGAGGCCGAGGTGATCCGGTGGTTCGAGGAGGGTCGGACCTACCAGTGGATGATCGACGAATACCGGCGCAAGTACGGCATCGACACGGTCTCTTCGATGTGGGGGAACTTCAGGAACAGGAGAGGGCTCGATCGCCGCATCACCCGTGACGACGACCTCATTCCCTGGTTCGTCAAGGTTGAGCACCGCCACCTCTATCCGTTGATGATGCTCAGGGCGGAAGCCCGGCGCCGGGACGGACGCGAGCTGACCGAAAGCGACCGCACCCGTCTGGACAGCTGGCGGAGGACGCTCACCAAAGATGACGTCGTGGTGCACTACGACCCCGACGCCGCCGGTGGTTTCTCCTACGTCAAGCGACGTGCGGGAGACCACGACATCATCCGCCAGCCCGCGCGAAAGACCACGGCCCGGCGTCGGGCCGGCTGAGGTCCTGAAGTCGCCGGCGGCGAGTGGCTCCCTGGGCTTCTGCGCCGCCCGCGGTGCGGCACCTCCTCCCCCGGGACGGGTGCCGAAGTCGAGCAGGCAGGGGCCGTAGCCGGCCGACGAGAGCCCCTGCCTCCCGAGGCGCAATGCGCGCCTTATCACGACACTCACCCGCCAGGTGCAATCTGTGTAAAACTCATAGCCCTCTGTAATCGTCTGCTCTAGAGTCTGGCGCCTCAAAGCAATCGATGCGCCGCAACTCGCGGCTATTAACAGGAATTGGGGCCACCTTGACGGTTCCTGCTCAGTCGAACGCGCCTTCCGGTCCGCAGCCGTCTCCCAGCCGGTACTCCCGTACAGGGACCACCCGCCTGCTCTGCGCGGGGCCGTACCTGCAGGCACGATTCCGGCGCCGTGTCGTGGAAGAGCTGGTCGAGCAAGACGGGAGGGCCGTGGCGCCTTCGGTCGGGGTCGACGTGGTCCCCGTACTGGCGCACGCGTTGCGGGCGCGCAAGCTCGAGTTACAGGCCGGCGGCTTGATCGCGCTCCTGTGGACCCTGTTCTGGCTGGCGGATCTCTACGGGGACGGTTTCGGCTGGATGACCTCCTGGAGCCTGGCCGACGCGTACGGCCAGAGCTACACGGAACAGCACTTCTTCCTCCCGACGGATCTGTTCGAGGAGGGGGAAAACGTCCGGCGCTATCCGGGCGCCGGCGTCTGGGCGCTGAACTACGCGATCATCAGCGCACTGCTGTGGCTCGTGCGGAACGTGTCGGGGCGCGGCACCAGCGTGTACTCCCTGGACGGCCTGCTGCCTCCGCGCAGCGGCTGGGTCAGGCTCGCGCCCCTGGCACCCCGGTTGCTGCTGGCCCTGTACTGGGCTGCCGCGCTCGCCGCCGTATGGAACACCTCCGCGAACTGGATGGCCCTGGTCTTCCCGCTGCTGCTGGTCATCCCTGTGTGGAGGCACCGCAACGCGGTCGAGGAGATCATGTGCGACCGGCTCCGCTCCGAGACCTTCGAGCAGGAGCCCCGGGAGGAACTGACCGGGCCCGAGTGGCTCCGGGAGATCGGCCTCGCCCTCGACAGGGAACAGAACTCGGGGATCGTCCTGTACGAACCGGCGAGACCGTTCGTCGGGTCCGGCCGTCCCCTGAAGCCCTGGTCACTCGTGATGGACCTGCGCCGCAGGCCGGAATCGGAGTCGGAGCCGCTCACCGCCGCCGGAGTACTGAACTGCGTACGGGACCGGCTGGCCGATCTCGGCCGGCTTCCGATTCCACCGTCCGGTCTGGACCGCCTCAGGAAGGTGGAGATCGACGAGCTGGTCTACCTGCCGTCCGGACCTCCCAGGCACGAGGTCGATCACGGGGAGACCGCGACCACGATGCACCGGCTCGCATCGGTGGGTGAAGGCGGTGAGGCCAGGCGGCATTTCCTGCGGGTCCGGGTCAGTGCCTGGGAGCACCAGGTGGTGGTCTCGGTCCTGGTCCGCGTGCACACCCAGGGCGAGTTGCTGGTGCTGGAGGTCGTGCCGCACGTGCTGGACCCGCTCAAGCCGGAGTTCGGGCTCGTCGACGCGATCGTCGAGCGGGGCCGCGAGTACCCGGCGATGGCGGCGGCCCGGGCTCTGGTGACCGCGCCCGCCGCCGGGGTGGCGGCAGCCTTCTCCGCCGTGCGTTCGCTGGACAGCGCGGCCCGCTGGGCGCTGCGCCGCTTCGGGGAGGTGCACACATCGGGGACCGCTGCCGAGGGAGCTGCGGCGTCCGTACGCGAGATGGCCTCGGTGCGTGGCGAGTCGCCGCTCCAGCAGATGGACGTGAGCCGCTACCTGAGGACCATTCAGGAGCGCATCGGTACGGGGGCTCTCCAGGCACTGAGCGAGAAGGGCCATGACACCGGGCAGCTGGAACAGCAGATCGTCCAGGTCAGCAACGGCGGCGTCTTCATCGGGACCATGAGCGGCGGTGCGGTGGCGACGGGTCGGGGTGCCAGGGCGCGGGCCGACGGGGCGCTGCAACAGGTACTCGGGCGCCAGGACGCCCGGTAGGGAACTCCAGGACGCCAGGACGCCAGGGAGCGATCCTCAGGAAGGCCGTCCGGGGCGACGCCGATCACGAACCGCCCCGGGGGCATCGAGGGGCGGCGGACAAGCAAGCAGGGGAGCGGGGACATGGGCGGAAGCAGCGACACGGAGCGTACGGGCCGGGAGCCGGGCGCCGACGAGGACACCGGTGCGGAGCAGGCGGGCGCGGAATCGCCCGGGGAGGAACCGGCGGGTGGCATCGCCGTCGGTGAGTTCGACGGCGGGGCACTCGCGGCGGGACCGCGGGCGGAGGCCGAGGACGCCGGCAGGCGGATCGGCCGGCCGCGCGGCGGGAACGTGTCGCCGCCGCCCGTGTTGCCTCCGGTACCGGGTGGTATCTCCATCGGCCGCATGACCGGGGGCGCCGCGGCGTCGGGCCCCGACGCGAAGGCCACCGACCGGTCCGAACGGTTCATCGAGGCGACGCCGCAGTTGGTCGACGCGCTGCGGTTGCTGCGCGGCGAGTCGGGTGAGCTCCGGGCGGAGGCAGCCGAGGCCGAGCGGGAGATCGAGACCACCGGCGGGGTGCAACCGGGCCGGCTGCGGCGGTTGGCGGCGCTGGCGGGCCGGGCGGCCGGGTCCGTGGGCGGGCAGACGGCTGCCGGGGTGGCCTCCGGAGTGATCACGGGAATGCTGTCATGAGGGGATGGAACTCCGAGGGGCAGCTGTGGCAGCCGTCCCCGGCCCCGGACACCGGACAGTCGTACGCCCTGGAACGGAGCCTGCGCATCGCGGCCGTCGCGGTGGCGGTCGCGGTCGTGGGCACGGTCGCCTTCGGGGGCGGACGGCTGCTGTTCCGCGACGACGGGAAGCAAGGAGTGGAGGCCTCCGCGGAGGCGACCCCCAGCGGGGCCGAGGAGGGCACAACCGCCCCGGGGGCCGGCGGGACCGAGGAGGGCGGCGCCGACAGCGCGTCCCCCACCGCCGAGGAGCCGCCGCCGGGATTCGTGATGGAGGAGGACACCGAGGGCTTCGGTGTCCAGGTCAGGGAGGGCTGGCAGCGCCGGGAGGACCCCCGCGACGAAGGCACCGTCGTCTTCTACGAGACGGACGGCGGGGAGGGCTTCCTTCAGATCTACCGGATCTCCGAGGAGGGCTACACGCCGTACGACGCCCTGGAGGAGACGGACCGGCTGGTGGGGGAGGCCGCCGGTTACCAGCGTCTGCGGCTGGACGAGTCGGAGCCCGGCGACGAGTCGCAGGCCGCGGAACTGGAGTACCGCGTGCCGCGTGACGACGGGACGATCCGGCAGTCGCTGCTCCGGGCCTTCGTCGCCGAGGACGGGGTGCGGTGGGCGGTTCTCGTCGCCGGGCCCGAGGACGAGTGGGATGCCACGTACGCGGAGTCGGCCTCGGTGGCGGCCGCCTCGTTCTGCCCGCAGGGCTACTGCCCGGCCGGCTCCTGAGCCCGTACGCCACGTGTGAAATGCCTTCCGCCGAGGCGCACAGGTTCGACAGGACACTGGCGGTCCTCGACGCGACCTGTGCCGCGAAGACCTCCCTGGCCAAGATCATGCGTGCCCTTGAGACCTCGTACCAGGAGAAGGCGCTGAAGCGGTACGAGGACGAGAGGTACGACTACCGCGAGATGCGCCTGCGTGCCCTGTCCCAGGCCGAGGACGTCCTTTCCTGACACTCCACCGAGCCCTACCGGACTTCACCCGCGGCGGATCCGGCCGTATGACGCGTCCGCCGAGCACTGCAATCACACACCCATTGAAGGAGTTCACCATGCGCAAATTCTCTGCCGCGGCCGTCGGCGCCGTGTTCGTCGGCATGAGCCTCGCCGGTCCCGTGCCCAGCGCGTCCGCCGCTCCGGCGGCCACGTGTTGGGACAACTTCGAGAATGCTCGCGACGGTTACGTGTACGCCTACAACGGCTACAACTGTGAGGGGCAACTCGGCCTCGCGATCGGCGACGACCAGAACTGGGGCGACTCCGGGGGCAGCTTCCAGGGGTCGGACAACAACAGCGCGTCCTCGGTCCTGAACAAGGGGCTGTACTCACAGGTCAAGTTCCTCGCGAACCCGAACATCGGAAACAACTTCAACCCCCACATCTGCCTGACCCGGGCCGAGGGCTTCGCCTCGAACCTCAGCGACAACTACTTCGAGAACGAATCGATCTGGGGCAGCGCCAACAACAGCATCAGCTCCCACATCTGGGTCCCCCGGACCGCGTGCACCGCCCTCGCGACGTGACCGTTCTCTGACCGGCCGCTCCACTCGGCATCCCGGCATCACCCAGCCCGGCGGAACCGGCTTCGGCGGAAGCGGCTTCGGCGGAACCGGCTTCGGCGGAAGCGGCTTCGGCGGAACCGGCTTCGGCGGAAGCGGCTTCGGCGGGCCGGGTGATGCCGACCGCGTGGGGGATCGCGGAAAACCGTGGCTCGCCCGGCTGTCCGCCGAGCCGGGCCGGGCCGGCGGGAGCGGGCCTCACAGCCAGCCGTGTTCCCGCGCGATGCGGGCGGCGACGTGGCGGTTCTCCGCGCCGAGCTTCATCGCCGCCGCCGAGAGGTAGTTGCGGACGGTGCCGCTGGACAGCGAGGCGCGGGAGGCGATGTCCGCGACCGGGGCCCCGTCCTCGGCGTACGACAGGAGTTCCGCCTCGCGGGGCGTCAGTGGGGAGTCGCCCGCGGCGATGGCGTCGGCCGCGAGTTCCTGGTCGATGTAGCGTCCGCCGTTGTGGACGGTGCGGATGATCTGTGCGAGGTCGTGCGCCGACACCGTCTTGGGTACGAAGCCGCGCACCCCGACGCTCAGCGCGCGCTTCAGGGCCCCTGCACGGGCGTGGCTGGTGACGATCATCGCGGCGCAGCCGGGCACGGAGTCGCGCAGCTGTCCGGCGACGCCCACGCCGTCGAGGCCGGGCATCTGGAGGTCGAGCACGGCGACGTCGGGGCGGTGCGCCCTGGCCATCGCCAGGGCCTCGTCGCCGGTCCCGGCCTGCGCGACGACGGTGATGTCGTCCTCCAGGGTGAGGAGCGAGGCGAGCGCGCCCCTGATGAGGTGTTCGTCGTCCGCGAGCAGGACCGTGATCATTCGTCATCCTCCCAGGGGACGCGTGCGGTGAGACGGAAGCGTCCGCCGGAATAGTGTTCGGTGCTCAGTGTGCCGCTCAGTCCCGCCAGGCGTTCCTTCAGCCCGGTCAGTCCTGTCCCCGCGCCCGGTGGCGCTTCGGACGCGCCGTCGTTCTCGATGACCAGCAGGGCCTCGGTCCGGCCCGCCGTACGCAGTGCCATGGTGCAGCTGGAGGCGCCCTGTGCGTGGCGGAGCACGTTCGTCGTCCCCTCGCGAACCACCCAGCCGAGGGCTGACTGCACGTCGGCGGGCAGACGGCCCGCCGGTCCGTATTCGATGCGGCAGTCGATGCCCGCGGCCTCCAGGACGGAGCGTGCTCCGGCGAGTTCGGTGTGCAGGTCTGCGGTGCGGTAGCCGCGGACCACGGAGCGGATCTCCCTCTGCGAGTCCCGCGCGATGCGCTGCACCTCCACCATGTGCTCGACGGCCTCGGGCCGGCCGCGCTGCGCCAGTTGTGCCGCGAGTTCGCTCTTGAGCGCCACGACGGCGAGGTTGCGGCCGAGGACGTCGTGCAGGTCACGGCCGAAGCGCAGCCGTTCCTCGGCGACGGCGAGGCGCGCCTGTGTCTCCCGTGCGGCGGCCAGCTGCTCGACCAGCCGGACGCCCCAGCCGGAGGCCAGGGACGCCGAGGCCATGAACGGGACCATGACCACGGTGGCACCGATGAGCAGGCCCAGGTTCTCCCCCGTCAGGCCCGCCACGACGCTTCCCGCCAGGGACGCGACCGCGACGGCGGCCACGAGTCCCGCTCCCCGACCGAGCCGCAGCGCCAGCACGGGCGGTCCGGCGTAGAACATCAGCAGCCACACCATGTAGGCCGTCAGCTCGCTGTCGTCGATGCGGCCGGACGACAGCAGCGCACATCCCAGTGCCGCCATGGCCGTGGTCAGGGCCGTGTACACCACGACGAGCAGGTAGGGCCGGGGAGCGAGGGCGAGGTAGTGGTTCAGGGCGGCACGCCACAGCAGGAGCTGGACGCCGGCGTGCATCACGCCCAGCACGGCCACGATCGCCGGCACCACCGCCCCGGCGTCGCTCCGCACGATCCAGAGCGTCCACAGACCGATCTCGCTGACGGACAGGACCCCGACGCTGTACACCGCGTAGCTGCGGTACTGGCTGGGGCCGTCCGGGCCCCCCAGCCTCTCCACCCAGTCCTCCACGCTCATGGTGCTCATGGTTCCCACTTCCTCGTCCGGGGGCCCGGAGTACGCGATTGCGCGGTGTCAGCCGCGGGGGCTCCAACGGAACCACTGCCGCACTCCGAGGGCCGCCACACCTGTCCAGGCCAGAGCCGCGAGCAACAGCCGGATCTGGTCGACGGCGCCGAGGCTGCCCGTCCAGCCGCCCTGCAGGAGGTCCATCACCGGGGAGAAGGGCAGCCAGGCACTGATGTCGCCGGCCACGCCAGGCAGTACATCACGCGGTACGAACATCCCGGAGCCCATCATGCTCAGCAGCCAGAACGGCAGGAACGTCAGCTGTGCGCTCTCTGCCGTCCGGGTGACCGCGGCCGTCAGCGCTCCCGCAGCCACGAGCATCGCCCCGCCCACCAGCAGGCCGAGGACCACCAGGTGCGGCGCCGCGGGCGCGGGAGCGTCCAGCACCACCGTCAGGCCGATGATCAGCAGCACGCTCTGCACGAGCGCCAGCATCAGGGCCGGGAGCGCTCCGCCGGCGAAGATCTCCCAGTCGCGGACCTCGCCCGTACGCAGCCGCTTGAGCACGAGGCTCTCGCGGCGCGTGACGTACACCCCGACCAGGTTCGAGTAGACGGAGAAGATCAGTGCCAGCCCCAGCGAACCGGGCAGCAGGACCGTGGCGATCGACAGGCCGGTGCCGCCCAGGTCCAGGCTCTTGACCACGCTCCGCATCGAGAAGGCGGTGACGGCCGGCACGAGCAGGGCGGTGAACAGTGCCGCCCTGCTGCGCATCAGCAATGTGAGCTCCGCGCGGCCGAGGGCTGCCAGCCGGCTCACCACACTGCTCCGCGCGGGCGCGGGCGCGGTCTTGTCCGGTCGGGTCACGCTCGCGGTGGTCGTCATCGCGTCTCCTCCTTGTCCAGGCCCTTGGCGATCTCCATGAAGGCCTCTTCCAGTGATGCGGACCGGGCGTCGAGTGCGTGCAGGGTGACACCCGTGTGCCGGGCCCAGGTGAGCAGTTCCGTGGCGGTGCGCTGTAGGTCCCGGGTCTCCAGCAGGACCGTTCCGCCCTCGGTCGAGTGCCGGGTCACGCCCATCGGTGCGAGCGGCGGAAGTTCGCCGAGGAAGCGGTCCCGGGGCAGCTCGAAGCTGATCCGGGAAGGCCGCTCGGCCACCACGTCGGCCACCCGCCCGGTCGTGGCGATCAGCCCCTTGTGCATGATCGCGAGCCGGTCGGCGAGCTGTTCGGCTTCCTCCAGGTAGTGCGTCGTGAGCAGCACGGTCGTGCCCTGGAGCTTGAGTTCGCGGATCAGGTCCCAGGTGTCGCGGCGGGACTGGGCGTCGAGGCCGGTCGTCGGCTCGTCGAGGAACAGCACCTCGGGCCGCCCGAGCAGGGCGAGCGCGAGGTCGAGGCGGCGGCGCTCGCCGCCGGAGAGCTGCTTGACCCTCACCTTGCGCCGGTCGGACAGGTTGGTCAGCGCGAGTGCCTCGTCGGCGGGACGGGCGCCGCTCGTGCAGCCGGCCCACATCTGTACGGTCTCCAGGACCGTCAGCTCCGGCGGGAAGCCGCCTTCCTGGAGCATCACGCCGATGCGGTGCCGCACGGCGGCCCGGTCGCGGAACGGGTCACGGCCGAGCACCTGGACGGTGCCGCCGGTGGGGAGCGCCTGGCCCTCCAGGAGTTCGAGGGTGGAGGTCTTCCCCGCGCCGTTGGTGCCCAGCAGGGCGAACAGTTCTCCACGGGCGACCGTGAAGTCGATGCCGCGTACGGCGTCGAAGCCCCGGTAGCTCCGTTTCAGTCCGACGGTTTCGATGACTGTGTTCATGCGTTCCACACTCCCGGCGATCGTGGCCGGGCGGCAGTGCGGTGTGTCATCGGGTCCGTATGACGCCCGTAACGGGGAGACATGACAGGCGTCATACGGGCGGTCGTCCGGAGGGCGCACGGCGGACCGCACCGCTCCCGTGGCCCGGGTGCCGCCGCACACGGGAAATCCCCGGTGCGCAATTGCGGACCGGGGATTTCCTCACGTATATTGGATGTTTCTGTGTGCCCACAGAAAAGGCCCCTCACCGGGGGCCACTAAGCAACACCATATCCGGCAGGGAGCGATTTTGTCAACTCGCGAAAACGTCGAATTGCAGAAGGAGCAGCAATTCATCGACCGGCTCCACGACCGTGTCGACACGCTGCGCGGGGTCACCGCGCAGCACGTCGAGGACGCGTTGACGCCGGTCGGGAACGGCCTGCAGGCCCGTCACGAGCGCGATGTGCTCGTCGCCGAGCGTTCCGGTCTGCTGGCGTCCCTGAATGCGGTGGACGGCTCGCTGTGCTTCGGCCGTATCGATCTCCACGACGGCGCCGCGCACCATATCGGCCGTATCGGAATTCGTGAGGACGACACCGAACACACGCCCCTTCTGATCGACTGGCGCGCACCGGTGGCAAGGCCCTTCTATCTCGCCACCGGACACACGCCCATGGGGCTGCGCCGGCGCAGACACATCACCACCGACGGCCGGACGGTGACCGAGCTGCACGACGAGATCCTCGACCTGGGGGACCGCGAGCGCAGCGGCTTCGAGGACCCGAGCGGTGACGCCGTGCTCCTCGCCGCGCTGAGCTCCGCCCGCACCGGCCGCATGGGCGACATCGTGCGGACCATCCAGGCGGAGCAGGACCGCATCATCCGCGCCCCGCACCGTGGGGTCCTCGTCGTCGAGGGCGGCCCGGGCACCGGCAAGACGGCGGTGGCTCTGCACCGGGCGGCCTTCCTGCTGTACGAGCACCGTGAGCTGCTGGCCAAGCGCGCGGTCCTGGTCGTGGGACCCAACCCGGCCTTCCTGCGCTACATCGGCGAGGTGCTGCCCGCCCTCGGTGAGACGGGCGTCATGCTCGCCACGCAGGCCGAGCTCTTCCCGGGTGTCCACGCCCACGGCACGGACACCCCGCGCGCGGCGGCCGTCAAGGGCGGCGCGGGGATGGCCGAGGCCCTCGCCCTCGCCGTACGCGACCGGCAGGCCCTGCCCGAGCCCGGCGCTCCGGTGGTGATCCCGCACGACGACGGTGACCTCGTCCTGGACTGGGAGATCGCCTACGAGGCCCGGCAGGCGGCCCGCGAGACGCGGCTGCCGCACAACCTCGCCCGGCCGTACTTCACGTTCAACGTCATCGACGCCCTCACCCGGCAGCTCACCGAACGCATCGGCGCCGACCCGTACGGCGGCCCGAACTTCCTGGGTCCGGACGACGTCGCCCAGCTCGGCAAGGGCGTCGCCGCGAGCGAGGAGGTGCACGCCGCCGTAGGGGACCTGTGGCCGGTGCTCACCCCCGAGGAGTTCCTCACCGGCTATCTGGCCGAGCCGGTGTACGTACCGGACGAGGACGCGGAGGCCATCCGGCGCGCTCCGGGCGGCACGGACGCGGAGTGGACCCCGGCCGACGTGCCGCTCCTGGACGAGGCGGCCGAGCTGCTCGGGTCCGACGACAGTGCCGAGCGGGCCGCCGCCGAGGCCGAGCGTCAGGAGCGTGTCGCCTACGCGCAGGGCGTCCTGGAGCTGTCCCGGGGCTCGGAGTCGTACGAATTCGAGGACGAGGAGTCCGAGTTCCTGGCGGCCCACGACATCATCGACGCCGAGCGGATGGCGGAGCGGCAGGAGGAGGCCGACCACCGCAGCGCGGCGGAGCGGGCCGCGGCCGACCGGACCTGGGCGTTCGGGCACATCATCGTCGACGAGGCGCAGGAGCTGTCGCCCATGGCCTGGCGGCTGCTGATGCGCCGGTCGCCGACCCGCTCGCTGACCCTGGTCGGCGACCCGGCGCAGACGTCCGAGGAGGCGGGTGTCGGCTCCTGGGAGCGGATCCTGGAGCCGTACGTCGGCGACCGCTTCGAACATGTGCGGCTGGGGGTCAACTACCGTACGCCCGCCGAGATCATGGAGCTGGCGGCCAGGGTGGTACGGGCCCAGGACCCGTCCTTCGAGCCGCCCGGTTCGGTGCGGTCCACCGGTGAGACGCCGTGGACCAGGGATGCCGGGGCCGATCTGGCGGGCGCGGTGGCGCGGGCCGTCGAGGAGCTGACGCCCGAGGAGGGGCGACTCGCGGTGATCGCGCCGCGTGAGCTGCACGAGGAGATCGCGGCTCCGCTCGACGGGGTCACGGCGGGCGCCGAACCCGACCTCACCCGCCCGGTGGTGCTGCTCGGTCCGCGCGAGGCGAAGGGGCTGGAGTTCGACCACGTACTCGTCGTGGAGCCCGGACGGTTCGGGACGAGCGACCTGTACGTGGCACTGACCCGCGCCACGCAGCGCCTGGGCATCGTGCACCGCGAGGAGCTGCCCGAGTCGCTGCGCTGAGGGGCACTACGAGTGGGCACAGGGCTCGGTGGACCTCGGCACCGGCCCTGTCCGAGCCCCGACAGCGTCCTGCGGCGCGGCGCTCCTCGTTCCGGAAAGTTCTGTCGGGCCGTCTCTTCCCGTGCCACAGTGAATCGCGTGAGGCCCGGGTTCGTTCGGGCCGGGAGGGCGCAGGATGTCTGGGGGACGAGTGGAATCCGGAACCGACTTGCCCGGCAACGGTCAGTTGCACCCTGTGCGCGATCTGGTGCGCTCGGTCGT
Organism: Streptomyces pratensis; assembly: GCF_016804005.1. Taxonomy (GTDB): domain Bacteria; phylum Actinomycetota; class Actinomycetes; order Streptomycetales; family Streptomycetaceae; genus Streptomyces; species Streptomyces pratensis_A. The sequence goes on from NZ_CP051486.1 coordinate 7,192,674, forward strand.
GGAGGCCGTCGCGCCGGATGAACTGCCGCTCGTGGAGGGGCTCCGCCGCTTCGACGACGCCACGGTGACGCGGCGGCTGAGCCGCAAGGACGCACGTCGCGAGCCCCTGGGATTCGGCATCGGAGAGGTCGCCGCGCTGGTGACGCCCGTCGTGTGGCTGGTGCTCGACGGGGTGGCGCAGCAGATGGTGACCACGACGGTGGACAACACTTCGAGAAAGGTGATGGCCGTCGTGCGGCGGCTGTCCCGGCGACCGGCCCCGATAGCAGCGGTCCCGGCGCTGACGCGGGAGCAGATGGCCTGGGTCCGAGGGCTGATTCTGGCGGCGGCCGAGCAGCGTGGGCTCCCGGCCGAGCGGGGCGAGGAGATCGCCGATGCGGTGGTGGCCCGGCTGGCTCTGTCCGACGAGTCGGACGCACCCGCGCCGACACAGGATCCGCCGGCGGATCCGGGCGCCGAGGGTCCGGCCACCGGGCAGCACTAGGTGTCCGCCGGTTTCGGAGCGGATGAGCGGCTTCGGATCGACGAGAAGGTCCTGGGCGCGGGAACGGGTCCCCGGTTCGTCGCCCTGCTGCTTCTGATGCTGACTGCCGGCGGGGCAATGATCCTGGAGGTGTTCAGGGTCCTGGCCGATGGGGACGTGACCGGATGCACCCTGGCAGCAGGTGTGGACCCCGCTGACGGCAGTTACTGGAACACGTCGCTCAGCATCACCGGCCAGGGCGTTGCCTTTCGGTCCTGCATGTCCATCTGGGCTCCCGCGCCACCGTGGTGGCAGATTGCCTGCTGGCCCTTACTGCTGATGGTCATGGCCGGGCTGCTTTTCGCCGTACTCCCGCGGTGGAAGGCCCGCCGCAGCCGTGTCGTCCCGCTGGAGTCGGTCGACCCAGGCGGTGCGCTCCTCGCCCAGCTCGACGCGCTGTGCGCCACGACGGACGTGGAGTCACTCCCCCGGGTGGTGATCGACCCCGCGTCGACTTCGGTCGGCGCAGTGGTGTTCGGCCGGACCCGCCGTCCCGTCATCTGTCTGCACGGCGGCCTGCTCGCCCTCCGCCGCAGCGATCCGAAGAGGTTCGAGGCGGTGCTGCTGCACGAGCTCGCCCACATCGCCAACCGTGACATCACGCTGACCTACCTCACGGTGGCCCTGTGGCGGGTCTTCCTCGCGCTGGTGCTGCTGCCGTACATGGTCTGCCTGGGCTATGTGATGTACGGGGTGGCCGCGGACGGCGGCGTGCCGCAACTGGACCGGGCGGGGGCACTGGCCGTCGTCATGGTCGTGCTGCTGTACCTCGCCCGCTCCGACACCCTGCGGAGCCGGGAGATCTACGCCGATCTGACCGCAGTGCGCTGGGGGGCGGACGCGCACGGCTGGTCGGTCACCACCACGCCGCACCGGAGTGCGGCGCGCCGCGCTCTCGACTCGTTCCTGGAACTGTGGCGCACACACCCGCGTTGGGGTCTGCGCCAGGGGGCACTCGCCGACCCGGCGCCGCTGTTCCGCGTCGCGGTCCTTCCCCTCTTCCTCCTCGGCACCGTGCCCGTCATGGCCGTGCCCCAGGTCATCCGGCAGATCGCTCTGTACCGCGTCAACTTCACCAACAACCTGATGGCGATCCTGGTCGTGGTCCCCGGTGCGCTGGTGGCCGGGGTGATCGTGGTCGCCCTGTGGCGGGCGGTCGCGTACGCCCTGCTGACCCGTACCCGAATGCCCTCCGGAGCGCGGGCCGGAGGATGGCTGGGGGCCGGGATGTCGGTCGGCCTGGTCGTGAGCGGCTTCGGGGCGGGCTGGTCCTGGCAGCCGGAGCGACCGCTGATCCTGCTCGTACCCGTGGCGGCGGGGGCGGCCTTCGGATGGTGGGTCACGCAGTGCGCACGCCTGTGGATCGGCGCCTCGCGCGGCCGGACCCTGCGCCCCGCGCTCGCGCTCTGTGTGACTGTCTCCTCCGTTGCCATGATGTCGTGGCTCACGTGGTGGCTGCTCGCAGGGGTCACGTATCTGAACAGGACCAGTCCGACCGCCCAGATGGTCGCCCGCGACATTCTGCGATGGCTTCCCTCCGCGGATCCGGCCGGTGATCTGGCCGAGGTCCCCGGCATCGCCGTGGTGCAACCGCAGTTGGGCAACATCGCCGATACACCGATGGGCGCCCTGGCGATCACCCTCCTGTGGGTCCTGCCGCTGCTCGCCCTGACGAAGGGCCCGGCAGCGGGCAGCCCGCATTGGGAGCCGACCCGTGCGGCTCTGGCGGAAGGCCCTGTGGCATCGCTGCGCAAGGTCGTACGCCCCGGGCTGGCGGGTGGGGCGCTGGCGTGCCTGGCCGTCGTGGCCGTCCAGGCGTACGTCCACACCGGGCAACCGGTACCGGAGGCACGGGGCGGCCTCTACGCCCTGCGCTACGCCTGGCTTCTGCTGCTGGCACTGTGTCTGCCGGCAGCCGTGGCCGCCGCCGTGGCGAGCACCGCAGACCGGCGCTACCGTCTGCTGTTCGCTCTGATAGCCGGTCAGGTGGCAGCTTTCGTGGGGCTCGTCGCCATGGCCCTCCTCGTGTCCGTGGACGGCTGCATCACTCCCCTCGACGTCCTGTCCGACAGCTGCGCCTGGCGGCCGGCCTGGTGGCGGCCGCTGTTCCCGTTCACGTATGTCCTGAACAACGCCCTTGCCCTCTCCGCGATCGCCGCCGTCGTCACCGCTCTGGTCACCGGTGTTCTCCACCGTCGCCGGCCACCGAGCACACGCGTCACCGGTCATGTGGCCGCACGGACCCGTGGAACTCGCGCTCAGCTCCTCGTAGTGGGGCTGTTGTGTGCCGCGTCCGTCGCGGCCACCGCGACGGACGGAGCTGTCCGGAGGTACCAGCTCGGCCTCAGCACCAATGCCATTACGTACCAGCGCGACCTGGTGCAGAACTGGGGTCTCCCGGACCCGCAGCTTTCGGAGCACACCCGCCTCAGGCAGCTCCGGGCCTGGTATCGCCTCGGCGGCGACGAACTCATAGACGTGGCGATCTCGTACGACCAGCGACTGACCGCCACCCTTCGTGCGGTACAGACCGAGAAGGACCGCTTCAGTGCGTTGCACCGGGAGATTTCGCCGGTCTGCGACGACTGGGAGACGGCCGCGTGGTTCGAGACACTGTGGTTCCGCGTGCCCGCCGATCCGGTCGTACGAGCCGACTGGCATCAGATGGTCACCTGGGCGGACACCGGAAGCCGTCGCTGCACCCAAGCGCTGGACGCACGCGACACCAAGGCCCTGCTGGATGCCCTGCGCAACCTGAGAGCGGCTGCCCACTGCGCCGAATCCGTCAACGCCGGAATCGACGGAATCCTTCGTGAAGGCGGCTATCGGGGCACCTCACGTCCGGCCGCGACGGGCTCCACGGCCGTCTGTGACCACACCGGCCGGAACCCGGCTTCAGGGCGACCGTGATGCGGCTTCGACATGTCCCACCACAGGAATCCCCGGCCACTGCCTACTTGCACCCGGCGCTCGGGACCCGGGATTCGGGATCCGAGCGTCGTGGAGGGCCGGTTCACACTTTCGGGGCCCGGAATCATGGCTTCCGCCCGACGCCCGAGCTTCGGGATCCGGGGGCCGGGATCCGAGGGCCGGGATTCGAGCGGTGCCTTTCAACCGGTAGGGAAAGAAGGGGGTTCGGGAAAACCTCCCCACCCTCCCTGACCCGTCACGGCCAGCAAGTATGACTAATCGTGACCGACTTGCGGCGGAGAGTCGCGACTGCCTACGGTGCGAGAACCGAACGACCCCGACGCGGTGTTGGACGCACCAGGCCGGGGTCTGACCGCAAGATCGAAAGAGCGATCCCGTGGCTACCGAGCACCTTAACTTCGCCTTGCGCGCACCCGCATCCTCGCGCCCGTACCCGATGGCCAAGCCCGGTTACGGCAAGCGCTCCATGCCCGGCCAACGCCCGCGCGGCGCCCATGACTTCGCCTTGCTTCCCGCCCGCGAGCGGTACATCGCCGGGTTCATCGACCAGCTTCCCGACGGTGCCTCGATGGACGTCAAGAGCCTCGCCAAGCAGCTGCCGCTGTACGGGCAACAGGCCGTCGGCTCGGCGCTGAAGGCGCTGGCCACCGCCGGATACCTTCGCCGCGTGCGGTGCCTCGTCGGCGAGCCGGGTCAAGTGCGCTGGGTCTCACGGACGTTCTGGTCACGCACCGCGCGCGACAACGAGTGGTGGGCCGCCACCGAGGTCACCCCGGCGGCCTCATCCGGCACTGTGCCCCCGCCGCCGCCCTGGGTCCCCACGGAGGTCCCCACGGAGAGCCCGGAGCCGGAGGACACTGGTGCCGCCGCCCCGCTTACGGCGCCGCCCGTCTCAGCCACACCGGCCACACCGGCCGCGTCCGAAGCGCCCGCCGCGCCTTCCCTGGCCGCCGTGCCTCCCCTGCCCGCCGCGCCTTCCGCGCCCGAAGCGCCTTCCGTGCCCGCCGCGCCTTTCGTGGCCGCCGCGCCTACCCTGCCTTCCCTGCCCGCCGCGCCTCCCGTGGCCGCCGCCGTGCCCGCCGTGCCGCAGCAGCGGACCCCCGCCCCCGAAGGCCCCTCCCCCGCGTACCTCGCGCTGGCGCAGCTCGGCCGCGTCGACTCCCGCCTGACCCTCTCGGCCGCCGACTGCGCCGTCCTGGAGGCGCTGGCCGTCGAATGGCTCGCACGCGGCGTGAACACGGACTACCTCACGCAGGCCCTCACCGCCGGACTCCCCGCCCGGGTCGACTCCCCCGTCGGCTTCGTCCGCCGCCGCCTCACGGACAAGATCCCGCCGCACGTCCCCACCGCCTCGACGCCGCCCGCGCCCCCCGCACCGGGCGCGCCCGTGCACCGCGTGATGCTGGAGTGCACCAAGTGCGGCACCCCGGGCCGCCCGGAGGCCCTGCCCGACGGCCTGTGCCGGCCGTGCAGGCAGCCCGTGGAGGGTGCCGCACCTGAGACGCCCCTCGGCCTGCCCACCGAGCGGGACGTCCGTACGCTCGCCGCAGGACTCAGGGATCTGCTCAAGTCCCCCTGATCAGACGGCAGTCACCGCCCGAAGGATCAGGCGTACGAGTTCACGCTGACGGGACGGGTCCCGGTGTACGGCGTCCACCCCTGGAGGGTGGCGGGCAGGCCCACACGCGTGTTGCAGTTGATCACCTGGAAGTGCAGATGCGGTGCCGTGGACGCGCCCGTGCTGCCCGAGTAGCCGACGATCCGGCCCTACGGGACCCAGTCGCCCGGCTCGTAGAACGACTGGTTCAGGTGCGCGTAGTGGGTGCACTGCCCGTTCGAGTGCCTGATGATCACCTCGATGCCGTTCTGCCAGTACGGCGACCAGTTCGAGATGACGATCGTGCCCGCTTGCGCGGCGGACACCTCGTAGTTGGCCGGGAGGCCGAAGTCCCAGGCGTACTCGTTGTAGGGGCCCGTGTGCGAGTACGTCCCTTCCGGCCCCTGGGTGACCGTGTAGGCCTCCCCCGCCGGGTAGGGCAGCTCGTAGTAGTAGTCCACGGCGGCTGCCGGGGACGCCCCCGTCATCGTGATGCCCACCGCCGTCAGCAACGCACTCGCCCCAACCGCCACGCGGCGCAGAACCCTCTTCTTCCCGCCCATACGTGTCTCCGTTTCGTGTGTCACGAGCACCGGAATCCGCATCCCCGTCGGGTGCGGAGGAATGCAAGGATCCGGTCCTGGACACCCCTTCGACAAGGGCCGCAGGGCCCGGAGGGGGCCCTGTGCCGCCCCCGCCAACCCCCTGGTCCGGATTGGGCCCCCCTACCGGGCCGCAGGACACTTGACGGAGGCACGGGCGGGCCTCAGCCCACCAGCAGGTCGCGCTTCAGGTCGCGGATGTCCCGGGCGTCGAGGCCGAGCGCCTCCTTCTCGTAGGCGCCGAACGAACCGAACTCCTGCCCGACCTCGTCGAAGCCGGAGTTGAGATACTCGGCGCGGACGTCCAGCAGCGGCTTGTACACCGCGGCCTGCTCGGCGGGCATCGAGGCGAGGGCCTCGGCGTTGGCCTCGGCCCGGTAGTCGTTGGAGGCCAGGTAGTCCGCCATGACCGTGGAGCGCGGGACACCGAGCGCGGTGAGCAGGGCGGCGTTCGCCCAGCCCGTGCGGTCCTTGCCGGCCGTGCAGTGGAAGACGACGGCACGCGAGGCATCGTCCGCGATCCCGCCGAAGACCGTGCGGTAGGCGGCCTTGGCGGTGTCACCGCTGACCATGAACTTCTCGCCCTCGACCATCATCCCGACGCTCTCCTCCGGGGTCGTCGGCATCTCGGTGAAGGCGGGCGACCCCGCCAGCACGTCGGCCACGACGTGCTCGGCACCCGCCGGGAGGCGGTCGGGTGCGGCCGAGCGCTCGGACTCGGTGCGCAGGTCGTGGACCGTGCGGATCGACAGCCGCCGCAGTTTCGCCAGATCGGCGGTGGTCAGCTTGTCCAGGGCGTCGGAGCGGTAGATCTCGCCCATCTTCACCCAGCGGCCGTCGGCGGTGCGGTAGCCGCCCGCGTCACGGAAGTTGACGGACCCTTCGAGCGCCACGAGCCGGTCGGCGAGGCGCAGGGAGCCGCCGCGCGCGGGCACCAGGTCGAACCACTGGCGGTCGGCGGCGCGCAGCCCGCGGACGATGACCTTTCCGGTCGCGCCACCGGACGCCACGGTGCGCCCGTTCGCCTTGACGGCGACACGGCGTACGCCGGGCGCCTTCCACTCCACCGTGTAGGAGCCGTCGTCGGACGCGGTGACCTCGGCCTGCGTGAACGGAATGCGCGCGTGCGCGTCCCGCGCGGAGGGGGCGGGAGCGCCGTGCGCCGAGACTGCGGGGGCGGTGAGCCCCACGAGGAGTGCGGCGGCCAGGGCGCAGGAGGAGGCCTTCACGCGAGTCATGTGCATCATGCATAGAGCTTCGGCGGGTTCGGAGGTCCCCCTCGCAACGAGTGGTGAACGCGGGTGGAAACCGAGCGGAAATCCCGGTGCGGTGCCGCGTCGGTGGCGGCGTCAGCCGCCCTCGTACGGACGGGGCTTGACCAGCCCGCTCTGGTAGGCGATGACGACGAGCTGGGCACGGTCGCGGCAGTGGAGCTTGTTCATGGCGCGCTGGATGTGACTGCGGACCGTCAGGGGGCTGACCACGAGCTGTTCGGCGATGTCGGCGTTGGACCTGCCGTGGGCCGCCAGGGCCATGACCTCGCGCTCGCGGTCCGTGAGGGCGGCGAGCCCCTCCGGCGGTGCGAGCGGTTCGTCGTCAGGGGTGGCCAGGAAACGACTGATGAGCGCTCTGGTCGCTGTGGGAGAGAGCAGGGAGTCCCCGGCGGCGACCGTGCGGATGCCGGTCAGGAGGACGTCCGGGCCGACGTCCTTGCCGAGGAAGCCGCTGGCACCGGCTCGCAGTGCCTCGGCGACGTTCTGGTCGTTCTCGAAAGTGGTGAGGATCAGGACGCGGGTGGCCACCAGTTCCGGCCGGGAGCAGATGTCGGTGGTGGCGGTCAGACCGTCGGTGCCGGGCATGCGGATGTCCATGAGGACAACGTCGGGGGTGTGTTCGCGCGTGAGCGCGATCGCCTCCTGCCCGTCGGCGGCCTCGCCGACCACGGTCATACCGGGGTCCGACTCGATGAGGATGCGGAAGGTGGCCCGCAGCAGAGCCTGGTCGTCGGCGAGCAGGACGCGGATGGTCATGAGGCGGTGCTTTCGTCGTGGCTGTCCAGGGGAATGGTGCAGGCGACCTCGAATCCGCCCTGCGGGCGGGGCCCCGCCCGGAAGGTGCCGCCGGTCGCGAGGGCGCGCTCCCGCATGCCGAGGAGTCCGAAGCCCTGGCCCGGGTCGGGCCGGGCCGCAGGACGGGTGGAGGACTCGTCGTTGGTGACCGTGAGGGTGAGGAAGCGCTGGGTGTAGGTCAGCCGGACGCGAGCGGTACCGGTGGCGGCGTGCTTGGTCACGTTGGTCAGGGCTTCCTGGACGATCCTGTACGCGGTCAGGCCGAGCCCCGACGACAGGGGTTGCGGCTGTCCCTCCGTCGTGACGGTGACCACCAGCCCGGCCGCCTCGCAGGCGGCGACCAGTTCGGGCAGTTGCTCCAGGCCGGGCGCGGGGGCCAGGCCGTCGGGGGTGTCGGTCTCCTGGCGCAGCAGGCCGACGGTCGCCTTGAGTTCGCGCAGGGCGGCGGCGGTCGTCCCGGAGAGCTTGCCCAGCATCTCGTACGCCCGGTCGGGGTCGGCCCGCGCGAGGTGAGAGGCGGTTCCGGCCTGGGCGTTGGCCAGCGCGAGGTGGTGGGCGACCACGTCGTGGAGCTCGCGCGCGATGCGCATGCGTTCCTGGACCACGCGGTGGCGCGCCTCCTCCTCCCGCTCGCGGAAGATGTGCTCGGCGCGTGCGGCGGCGTAGTCGCGGCGGACCCGCACGTAGCTCCCGAGGGCGGCCGACAACAGGATCCAGGCACCGGGGTTGGCGATGCCGATGATCCAGTAGGAGTGGAATTCGGTGTGCCAGACGCCGGACACGACCGTCACCGCGGTGGTCACCAGCGCCCAGCACCAGGCGGCCACGCGGTTGGTCCGCAGACCGGTGGAGTACTGGGCGGCCAGCAGAGGGCTCAACAGGACGGGCGTCATGAGATAGCCCATCACGCCTTCGACGGCGGCACACGACGCGGTCGCCACCAGGACCGGCACCGGATGGCTGCGACGCCAGACCAGCGCGGCGCAGGCGAGCGCGGACAGCACGAGGCCGGGCCACGGGGTGCTGCGGCCGGGCACCGTCCAGTGGCTCAGGAGGGTGCCCGCGACAGCGGTCACGAACAGCAGCGCGAGCGTCATGACCTCGGCGGTGCGGGGGCTGAACGTGGCCCGTCGCCGCCAGGTGGTGCTCATCGTGGGATCTCCGAGGTCGGGACGGATACGGCCATCGTGACAGACACGGGTCGCGGAGCCGCCGACGACGGCTCCGCGACCCGCTGGGCGTGCCCGCTCAGGTGCGGACCGGTTCCTGCGGGCGGACGCCGCCGGAGGGGTCCTGCACGGGAGCCGGCTCCCGGGTCAGCCCCGTGCCCTCGATGTCGACGCGGGGCAGCACCCTGTCGAGCCACCGGGGCAGCCACCACGCCCGGTGCCCGAGCAGGGCGAGGACGGCGGGGACGAAGGCCATGCGGATGACGAAGGCGTCGAGGAGAACGGCGACCGCGAGGCCGAAGCCCATGGTCTTGATCATGGATTCGCCGGATCCGACGAATCCGGAGAAGACCGCGATCATGATCACCGCCGCCGCGGCGACCACCCGGGCGCTGTGCCGGAAGCCGGTGACGACCGCCTGCGCGGGACGCTCCCCATGGACGTACGCCTCGCGCATCCGGGCGACGAGGAACACCTCGTAGTCCATGGCCAGACCGAACACGATGCCCACCAGGAAGATCGGCATCAGGCTCATGACCGGCCCGGCCTGCTCCACCCCCAGCAGCTCCGCGCCCCAACCCCACTGGAAGACGGCCACGACCGCGCCGAGCGACGCCAGGACCGACAGCAGGAATCCGAAGGCGGCCTTCACGGGCACCAGCACCGAGCGGAAGACGACCATCAGCAGCACCAGGGACAGCAGCACGATGACGGCCAGGTACGGCACGAGGGCGTCCTGCAACGACTGGGCGACGTCGATGTTCATCGCGGTGGAGCCGGTGACCTCGAAGGTCGCCCCGGTCGCCTCCTCCAGACCGGGCCGCTCCGCCCGGATGGTGTGCACGAGGTCCTTGGTGGTCTGGTCGCTCGGACCGGTGGAGGGCACCGCGGAGAAGAGCGCGGTGTCGCCCGCCGCGTTGAACTGCGGCGGGGAGACGGACACCACGCCGTCCGTGCCCTTGATCCGCTCGGCGATCGAGGCGGCTGCGGCCTGCGGGTCGGCCGCGCCCCGGACGTCGGTGACGACCGTCAGCGGACCGTTGAAGCCCGCGCCGAAACCGTCGGCGAGCGCGTCGTAGGCGCGCCGCTCCGTCGACGAGACCGGCTTGGCCTCCGCACCCGGCATGCCCATGTCCAGGTCGGCGGCGGGCAGGGCGAGCACACCGAGCCCCACGACACAGGCCACCAGCACCGCGACCGGGCGGCGCAGCACGAACCGGGCCCAGCGTGTGCCTCCGTTGTCCTCGGCCCCGCCGTGCTGCCCGGCGGCGGCCCGGGAGTCACGGCGCCGCGCCTTCCGGGAGAGCACCGCGTCCGGCCACATCCCGAGGAGGGCGGGCACCAGCGTCAGCGCGACCAGGACTCCGATGACGACGGCCCCGGCGGCACAGAGCCCCATCTTCGTCAGCATCGGAACGCCGATGACGGACAGTCCGGCCAGCGCGATGACGACGGTGAGACCCGCGAAGACCACGGCCGATCCGGCCGTGCCGACGGCGAGACCCGCCGCTTCGGTGGGCACGTGGCCGTTCGCGCGCTCCTCGCGGTAGCGCGACACGACGAGCAGGGCGTAGTCGATGCCGACGGCGAGGCCGAGCATCGAGGCGAGCGTGCCGGTGGTCATGGACAGCCCGAGGGCGCTGCCGAGGGCGAGGATCGCGCACATGCTGACGCCGACGCCTATGACAGCGGTGAGCAGCGGCAGCCCCGCCGCCGCGAGAGAGCCGAAGGTGATCAGCAGGACGACGGCGGCGAGCCCGATGCCGATGACCTCACCCGCCCCGCCCGCGGCCGGCTGCGTGGCGAGCGCGGTGCCGCCCACCTCCACGGTGAGTCCGGCGTCCCGGGCCTCGCCGATGACGCTCTCCAGCGCCTCCTTGTCCGCGTCGGTGAGGTCACCTGCCGCGACCCTGTAGCTGACGGTGGCGTACGCCGTGGAGGCGTCCTCGCTCACCGCGCCGGCCTGGAAGGGGCTCACGGCACCGGCGACCTTGGGCTGTCCGGCCGCCTCCTCCACCAGCGTCTCGACGGCGGCGCGGTGACCGGCCGCCGTCACCTTCTGCCCGTCAGGGGCGATGAACACGATCCGTGCGTCGGCGCCGTCCGCGTCCGAGCCCGGGAAGCGCTCGCCGATGAGGTCGAACGCCTTCTGCGCCTCGATGCCGGGCATGAAGGACGTGCCCTCGTCACCGGCGCCGGGAGCCTTGGCGGCACCGGCCCCGACGGCGCCGAGGACCACGGCCCACAGGAGGACCACGAGCCAACGCCGCCGGAAGGCGGCGCGGCCCATGCGATACAGGAAGGTAGCCACGAGTCTGAGATCTCCGCATCCGATGTGGGGTACTGCTCAAGACTCGCGAAACGGGGCTTCTCCGGCGTCGTGCGCCTACCGTCACTTCCGCCTGGTGCGCTCGCACGAGCCGGGCCACGGTCTCCTCCTCAGGAAGGAGCGGCACGCCAGGAAGGAGCGGCACGGCGCGCACAGGCTCATCGCGGTCGCCGGCTCCGTGTCCTGACCGAATGCGGACAGGACCCGTTCCCGATCCCGGTCCCCATCCCGATCCCGTTCCCGATCCCACCCCACCGCATCGGGCACAGGATGTCGGGTCCGGCAGGGTGGGTCCTTCCTAACGTGAGGAAGCGAAAGGGAAGGAGTCCGCAATGCTGGACCGGCTGAACCAGGCCATGGAGCACATCGAGTCCCACCTCGACCAGCCGATCGACGTGGCCGGTCTCGCGCGCATCTCGGTGACGTCGGAGTACCACTTCCGGCGGATGTTCTCCGCGCTGGCGGGCCTCCCGCTGTCGGAGTACGTCCGGCGCAGACGGCTCACCGTGGCGGGCGCCGAGGTGCTCGCCGGCGAGCGGACGCTGCTGGACATCGCCACGCGCTACGGCTACGGCTCGGGTGAGGCCTTCGCCCGGGCGTTCCGCACCATGCACGGCGTGGGTCCGGGCGAGGCCCGGCGCACGGGCGCGGCGCTGCATTCCCAGCAACGGATGTCCTTCCGCCTCATCGTCGAAGGGAACAGCAGCATGCGATACAGGACCGTGGACAAGGACGCCTTCCGTGTGGTCGGCAGGAAGGCCCGCGTACCGCTCATCCACGAGGGGGCGAATCCGGCGATCGGCGACTTCATCCGGGGCATCGCCCCGGACACCCTGCGGCGCATCGCCGCGCTGGCCGACCAGGAGCCGGCGGGGATCGTCGGGGTCAGCGACCAGCTCGACCCGAGCCGCGCGGAGGGGACCGAACTCGACTACTACCACGGGGTGGTGACGGGCGCCGAGGTGCCCGAGGACATGGACGCCCTGGACGTCCCGGCCGGCACGTGGGCCGTCTTCGAGAACTCCGGCCCGTTCCCGCAGACACTCCAGTACATGTGGCGGGACGTGTTCACGCAGTGGTTCCCGTCGAATCCGTACGGGAGCAGGCCCGGGCCGGAGATCCTGAGCGTGCGGCTGTCCGAGGACGGGGCGCGGGCGGACGCGGAGCTCTGGATCCCGGTGGAGCGGTCCGCCACCTGAGGGGACCCCACCGGGCCCCTTGCCGGGCACGGGCACGGCGGTCGGGGCGGGCACGGGCACGGCTGGGGGCTGCCGGTGCACTACACGGCGGCGCCGCCCAGCTTCTCCTGGATCCAGGCGAGGCCGAAGTCCACGACCTCGTCCGCCTCGAACAGGTGGCTGTCGGCCGCACCGACCCTGCCCCGGAGGCCGGTCCCGGCGGCCAGCATGTCCCGGACGATCGTCTCGAAGGGATCCTGGCCGGCAGGCGTGACGGAGGAGTAGTCGAAGGCTCCGTCCGACGAGTCGATGTCCCGGAAGCGGCGCCAGACACGCTCACCGCCGACCAGGACCGGCTGCTCGTACTCCACGAAGCGTTTGCCCGGAACGTCGGCGAGCGCCTCGGCGTGGTGCAGCAGGGTGAGGGTCTCCAGCGGTGCCCCCAGCATCAGCACCCGCCCTCCCAGGGCGACCAGCCGGCCGAGCGGACTGCCCGGTCCGTGCGGGTCGTCCCACGGATGATCGGCCGTCAGCTCGCCGGCCGCCGCCCCGAGCGCGGCGAAGCTCACGTCGGGGTGCCGGCTGCGGACGGCCCCGGGCCACCGGCGCAGTGCCTCCGGCAGGCGGCCGTTGTCATGGTCGGCCTCGCTCGACACCGGGTCGTAGGCGGGATGACCGGCCCGTACTGCTTCCTGCCAGGCCTGCGGCCAGTCGGTGAAATCGTACGGCGGGGCGTCGTTCCAGCCGCAGGTCACCATCAGGGTCCCCCGGTCCCCAACGACCTCACGGAGGGCACCGATGAGGGTCGGGGGGCCTCCCGCCACGTAGCCGATGGCGGACATCCGTGTGTGGAACATGACGGTGTCGCCCTCGGCGAGACCGAGCGCGCCCAGGTCGCGGACGAGCCGGTCACGGGTGACGGGGCCGTCGGCACGCGCGAGCAGGGTGGCCTGGTCCGGGTGCGGTGCATCCATGGGAGGACGGTATCGCCGCCTTGCCGGGTGGGCGTCACCTTCCCGCGTCGACAGCTCGACGGACACTCCGCCCGAGCCGTCCGCCCTCCGGCACACCTGCCGCATGGACCGTGAACCAACCAGCTGGTTGGCTTAGCCGTCCATATGGTTTGTTAAGTTGTAGGACATGACCGATCTCCAGCTGAAGCCACGGCTCGCGGGCCCCCGCGAATGGGCCGCGCTCGCCGTACTCGTGCTCGTCGTGATGCTGCTCGCCATCGACGGCACGGTGCTGTACCTCGCGGTGCCGTCGCTGACCGAGGACCTGTCCCCGACGTCCACGCAGGTGCTGTGGATCGGTGACATCTACGCGTTCGTACTGGCAGGGCTGCTGATCACGATGGGCAACGTCGCCGACCGGATCGGCCGCAAGCGCCTCCTGCTGATGGGGAGCGCTGCGTTCGGCGCGGCTTCCGTGCTCGCGGCCTTCGCACCCGACGCGGAGGCCCTGATCGCGGCCCGGGCCCTGCTCGGCGTGGCCGGCGCCACGCTGATGCCCTCGACCTTGTCGATCGTGCGCTCCGTCTTCCTCGACCCCGCGCAGAGGACGCGCGCGATCGCACTCTGGTCGGTCGGCGCCACTGCGGGGGCCGCCCTGGGGCCGCTGGTGGGCGGCGTACTCCTGGAGAACTTCTGGTGGGGGTCCGTCTTCCTCATCAACGTGCCGATCATGGTGCTGGCGCTGGTCGGCGGATGGTTCCTGCTGCCGGAGTCACGCGGCACCACCGGCCACCGCATCGACCTGGCCTCCTCGGCGCTCTCGATCCTGGCCATCGTGCCCCTGGTCTACGCCGTCAAGCGCTGGATCGGCAGCGGACCCGACCTGCCCGTGCTCCTCGCCGCCGTCGTGGGGCTGCTCGCCGGATGGGTCTTCCTGCGCCGGCAGACACGCCTCACGGTCCCGCTGCTGGACGTCTCGCTGTTCCGGGTCCCCGCGTTCGCCGGTGCCGTCGGTGCGAACGCGCTGGCCATCTTCGCCTTCCTCGGCCTGCTCTTCTTCTTCTCCCAGTACCTCCAGATGGTGCGGGACTACGGTCCCCTGCACGCCGGACTCGCCGAGCTGCCCGCGACCCTCGCCTCCATCGTGGTCATCGCCGTGATCGGCTTCCTGGTCACCCGGCTGGGCGCCGGACGCTCCATCGGCTTCGGCCTCGGCCTGGGCGCGCTCGGTCTCGCCGGGATCGGCGCGACCGCGCCTTGGGCGTCCTACTGGGGACTCGGAGCCTCGCTGGTCGCCCTGGGACTCGGCATCGGGATCGCGATGACACTGTCCACCGACTCGGTGGTCAGTGCGGTACCGAAGGAGCGGTCGGGCGCCGCGGCCGCCATCGCGGAGACCGGTTACGAACTGGGTGGCGCCCTCGGTATCGCGGTCCTGGGCTCGCTGCAGACCGCGATGTACCGCTCCCGGCTTGAGCTGCCGCAGGACCTGGGCGCGGGAGAACGCGCCACGGCCCACGAGTCGCTGGCATCGGCGCTGGCCACGACCGATGACGCGGCGGTCATCGCCGCCGCCCGGGCCGCGTTCTCCTCGGCGATGCAGATGACATCATTCGTGGCGGCCGTCCTGCTGCTGGTGGCGGCCGTGATCGCCTGGCGGGTGATCCCGTCGGCCTCCACGGGGAAGGTGCACCATGACGCTGCCTGAACGAGAGCTGGTGCGCGACCGTGAGCGCACGCGCCGCGCGATCCTCGAAGCGGCGGAGCAGGCGTTCGAGCAGCGCGGGGCCAAGGCCAGCCTCGCTGAGATCGCGGCGATCGCCGGAGTCACCAAGAGCGGCCTGATGCACCACTTCCGGACCCGGGAGGAGCTGATCAGCCAGGTGATCGAGCACACCATCGGCCGGTCCTGGGAAGAGGTCCGCGCCCACGTCGACCTCACCGAGAACCGCCCCGGCAAGTTCACCCGCGGCTACGTACGCGCCTTCACCGGGGGGAGCGAGTACCTGACCCGCGTCTTCAGCCCCAGCGGCCTGCTCGCCGCCCTGGGCACCCTGGAAGCCGCTGAGTCCGCCGAAGCGCTCCAGCAGGCCGACGCCCGCGCCTGGAACGAGGCGTTCGACGCCGACGGCCTGCCCCCGGGACGAGCCCTGGCCGTCCGCTACGCGGCGGAAGGGCTGATCTTCTCGGTGAACACCCCGTACCTGACCCCCGGCCAACTGGCCCTGGCCCGCGCGGACCTCATGGCGCTCACCGAAGTGGAGCCAGGACCGCCGTCGTCGCCGCGGTGACCGGGGGCCCGGTAGAGACGGAACGGTTCGGCGCAGTGCTCGGGCAGGCGGTCACGCCGCACGGCCCAGGCCTTCAGAGCGGCGGGGAGCGCCGGGCAAGACCGCTCCGAAGGTGAAGGAGCTGATCGAGGGGTTCACCTCGTGACCGACCTCCCCGACCGATCTCAGAAGCCGCGTTTCATGGCGCGGGTGGAGAAGCCCAGCCCGATGGCGGCGATCGCTGTTGCGGCCAGGGCGCCGTGGAGCACGGACGCATCGGGGAAGTCGCCGATGAACAGGGCCCGGGCGGCGTCTACGACGTAGGTGACGGGATTGACCGAGGCGGCCGTGCTCAGCCAGCCGGGAGCGGCCTCGACCGGCAGGAGGATGCCGGAGAGCAGCGTGACCGGGAAGATCAGCATCTGCGTGACCATCCAGAACAGGTTGCCGCTGGGCAGTGAGGCGATGGCCAGGATGTAGGACAGGGCGCTGAGTCCGACCGCCATGACGATGAGCAGCGCCATGGTGGCCAGGGCGCCGGTCAGGTGGAGTTCCATGCCCAGTGGAATGGCGATGGCGGTGATGAGGATCGCCTGGGCGAACAGGGTGGCCGTGTCCTTGGCGGCGCGTCCGAGGATGAGTGAGGTGCGGCTGACGGGGGTGACGAGGAAGCGTTCCATCTGTCCCCCTGTCATTTCGCTGAGCATGCCGTGACCGGCCGAGAGCGGCCCCATGAGGCACATCATCACGAGGATGCCGGGGACGAACCACTGCCAGATGTCGCCGGTACCGGCCCCGAGGTCGGCATCGGTGCCGACGAGCATCGAGCCGAACAGGACGAGGAACAGCAGAGGCTGCCCCATGGCGAGGACGATGCCGGCCGGGGAGCGCAGCTCGGGCGTGATCTCACGGGAGAAGACCGTGGCGGTGTCGTGGAGGAGCTCAGGCACGGCCGGCTCCGATCGGCTCGGCGCCGGTGTCCTCGTAAGCGTGGCCGGTTTCGTCGAGGCTTCGGCCGGTGAGGTTGATGAACACGTCGTCGAGGGACGGTCGGCGCATGCCTGCGTGCGTGACCGTGATCGCGGCGTGGTGCAGCAGCCGCAGGTAGGCGGGTAAGGCGGAGCCGGCATCGGCGATCCGCATGTGCACTGCCTGCCCTTCGGCCGTGACCTGGGAGACACCGGCCAACCGGCCGGCCACACGTGCGGCTGCGCTTGCCGATTCGATGTCCGCCGTGGTGATGTGCAGGTGGTCGTCGGACAGGCCTGCCTTGAGAGTGGCCGCGGTGCCGTCGGCGATGACCCGCCCCCGGTCGACGATGACGATCCGCTCGGCCACCCGGTCGGCTTCGTCGAGGTAGTGGGTGGTCAGCAGGATCGTGATGCCGTGCTCGCGGCGCAGACGTTGGATCTGCTCCCACAGGCCGGCGCGGCTGTGGGGATCGAGACCCGTGGTGGGTTCGTCGAGGAAGAGCACGCTCGGGTCGTGGACAAGC
The DNA here is from genome assembly GCF_016804005.1 of Streptomyces pratensis. Taxonomy (GTDB): domain Bacteria; phylum Actinomycetota; class Actinomycetes; order Streptomycetales; family Streptomycetaceae; genus Streptomyces; species Streptomyces pratensis_A. Next base: position 7,209,790 of record NZ_CP051486.1, read on the forward strand.
CCGAGGGCGATGTCCACGCGCCGCCGTTGCCCGCCCGAGAGGGTGCCGGGAAGGCGGGCGGCAAGGTCGCCGATGCCCAGGATCTCGAGCACCTCGTCGGCCCGGCGCCGCGCATCACGAACCGGGAGCCCGTAGCAGCGTCCCTGGGTGACGAGCTCCTCGCGGATGCGGTGATTCTCCCCGCAGGCGTTCTTCTGTCCCACGTAGCCGATCGCCTTACGCACCCGGCCCGGTTCGCGCGCCGCGTCGAAGCCCGCGATGTGCACGCGACCCGCAGTGGGCGGCAGCAGCGTGGTGAGCATCCGCAAGGTGGTGGACTTGCCCGCCCCGTTCGGCCCGAGCAGCGCCAGCAGCTCCCCGCCCGCGACGTCGAAGCTGACATCGCGCACCGCCTCGATCGTCTCCTTGCCCACCTTGAAGGTCCGACGCAGACCCTCGGCCCGGATCATCTTCTCTCCACTCATGAGATGGACCTTAAGACACCTGGAATGGAACTGCAAACTTCCATTCAGGAGCCACGGACACCCCAAACGGGTTCAATTGATACCATCGAGTCATGAGTGCGAAGCAGACCTCCAGCGTCAGGAACCGAACCGAACGGGCCATCGTGACTGCCGCGTTGCGTGTTTGGGTGCGTGACCGATCAGCCACGTTGCCCCAGGTCGCCGTGGCCGCCGAGGTCGGCCGCACGACCCTGCACCGCTACTTCCCGGAACGCGATGGTCTGCTGCGTGCCGCCACCGAGCACGCCCTGGAAGCCATCGGTAATGCCATCACCGAAGCCGACCCCGACAAGGGACACCCGCTGGACGCCATGCGCCGTGTGGTCACAGCCCTGGCCTCGGCCAGCGATGCGATCATGTTCGTCTTCGGCGACCAGTCCCTGGTGCGCGACGCCTCCCCCGAGCCCGGCCTGCCGGCACCGCACGACCCGGTGATCGACCTCATCCGTCGCGGGCAGGCCGACGGCGTCTTCGATGACCAGCTCACCGCCGAATGGATCCAGCAAGTCCTCTGGGGAGTGACCTACACCGCCTTCGAACAGGTCGAGCGGGGCAGCATCCCCAAGTTCGACGTCGTCGCGACCGTGACCCGCACACTGGAAAAGGGGATCATCGCCGCGGCCGGTGCACGTGCGGAACCGGAACCGAAGCCATGACCGACACGACCACCGAGGCAGGCTGGGAGGTCGACTTCTGGCTGGACCCTGCCTGCCCGCTCACCCGCCACACCGCACGCTGGATCACCCAGGTCGCCGAGCAGGTGACACTCCAGGTGCGCTGGCAGGTGATGAGCCTGTCCGTGCTCAACGAGCATCGCGACGACGACCCCGAAGGCGACCCGCACGGCTACCTGTGGATTCCCGCCCGCATCGCGGCAGCCGTCCGGACCGAGCACGGACCCACCGCACTCGGCAGTTTCTACGCCGCTCTGTGGACCGAGCCTGACGGCACCGAGCGCGAATGGATCGGCGACATCGACGAAGCTCTGCACCGCAGCGGCCTGCCCACGGCGCTCGCCGAGGCCGGCACCACAACCGACTACGACCAGGCGCTGCGCGCCTCTCACCACGCCGGCGTCGACCAGATCGACGCCCGGATCGGCACCCCCGTCCTGGCGGTCACCGCACCCGACGGCACCCGAAGAGCACTCTTCGGCCCCGTCCTCGACGCCACCCCTGCGCGAGCGGACGCCCTCCGCCTCTGGGAAGCCACCCTCCTGATTGCCGGCGTCCCGGCCTTCCGCGAACTCAAGGCGTGACACCCCGGTCGCCACGGCTCACCGGAACAGCCCCGGCTCGACAACGCCCCGCACCCACCCCTCCAACCGTGCGGCCGGGAGGACGCAGAGTGACTCATGGCCACGACCGCCTGGTCATCGAGGCCCCGCGCCGTCCGGGCCGACGCCCCCCTGTCGCGCATCGATGAACCCGCACCCTCCAGGGCGCCGGGGCGGCGCCCCGGTCCGGACGGATCCGGCGGCCATCGGTCGTCGCGGCTCCGTGCGACGCCGAGACGGCCGAGGCGGCAAGGGCTCTCCTCCATGCCGGAATCGGCCCGGTGTGGGGCTCCCGACCGGCAGCTCCGGGCATTCTCCGCGCCGCTCTCCCCACGCTCCCGCGCTCCCTCCGCAGCCGGACGGAGCACCGCGCGCGGCTCAGGGGCGGACGCCGGAGGCGCCCTCTCCCTCTGCCGCTTCCGGCCTCGTCCCATTCACAGAGACTCCACAGACTTCGGGAACCACGTCGTGAGATCCGGCCGTCCTCAGGCCCGAACCACCGCGCGGGTCACAGTGAGTGCCGTGCGGGACACATCACGTATCCAAGGAGCAGCATGAGCGCCCACGGCAGCACGCACCCCCGGAACAGCCGCCAGGGAAGCACCCGTTCCACGGCCGCGCGCAGCACGCGCACGGTCCTCCGGGACTGCGCGAAGGGGATTCTGGTGCTCACGCTCGCACTGGGGGCCACCGCGGCGTGCGGCCCGCTCTCGGACAGCGGCGGCGGGTCGTCGAAGAGAGGTGGCGGGTCGTCGGGCGGCGGCAGCCAGGAAGCCAGGGAGTGGAAGGTCGGCGACTGTGCCGGGCCTGACACGAGCCAGTCGAAGGACGGCTTCCAGGGGCTCGACTGCGACGACCCGAAGGCGACGATCAAGGCGCTCGCGGTCAAGGACGGCGAGATATTCGCCGGAGCGGTCGAATGCCCGGCCGGCACCGACGAGATCATCTCGGTGAAGGTGTCGTTCGGCGGGAACGCCGCCAGCAGCGGCATACCCAGCAAGACGATCTGCGGCCGCAACCTCTCCGGTGACCACCCCGGGGACGCCGGCGCGGGTGGCGGCCAGCTCGTGGTGGGGGACTGCGTGGACGACCAGGCGAAGGAAGTCGCCTGCGCGAGTGGCGGCGGGAACAAGGTCCTCGCCCTGACGAAGACAGCCGAGGAGTGCCCGGCGGCCGCGGACAACCCGATCGAGCTCTTCCCGAGCCCCGGACGCCCGTACAACGCCATCTGCACCAGCAAGGCCTGACGGGCCAGCAGCAGGGCCCGACCGGCCGACAGCAGGTCCGGTCGACAGCAGGTCCGGCCGACAGCAGGACCTGGCGGCAGCCCGACCGGCCGACAGCAGGATCTGGCGGACAACTGCCGCGCCTGCGCCCGCAGATGGGCGCAGGCCCGGCGGCCCGGCCGCGCGGGCCCTCGGCGCGAGCCCGGCAGCGCGCCCCGCCCGCGCCGGTCCGACCCACCGGCCCACCCCGCCGCCCCGCCCTCACCGGCCCGGCCCCACGGAGCGCCCGTTGCGCGCCCGGCGCGCCCAACGGGCGTGGGCCACGCGCGACCGGGCGCCGAGGTGGCGCGATACGGCCTGGACACCGAAGTGTGCGCGATGTCTTGACGTGCCCCTGCCGGGATGGCTTTATGGGAGCGCTCCCACGTCCCAAGTGATGTTCACGTAACCCGGCACCCACTTTCTGGAGTCGCAGTGAGATCAGCAACGAGTACGGCACGACAGAGCCCCTTACACATTCTGCTGAAGGGCCTATCCGCCCTTCTCGGCGTCGTCCTGCTGGGCGCGCTCGGTCCCGCCGCCGCGCAGGCCCGCCCCGCACAGGCGGAAGCCGCCGCCACCGGCCTGCACATCAGCGACGGCCGCCTGCTGGAGGCCAACGGCAACGACTTCGTCATGCGTGGCGTCAACCACGCACACACCTGGTACCCGGGCGAGACGCAGTCGCTGGCGGACATCAAGGCCTTCGGGGCCAACACCGTCCGCGTCGTCCTCTCCGACGGCCACCGCTGGACGAGGAACGGCCCCGCCGAGGTCGCGGGCATCGTCGACGACTGCAAGACCAACCGGCTGATCTGCGTCCTGGAGGTGCACGACACCACCGGTTACGGCGAGGACGCCGCTGCGGGCACCCTCGACCACGCCGCCGATTACTGGATCAGCCTCAAGGACGTACTCGCGGGCGAAGAGGACTACGTCATCATCAACATCGGCAACGAGCCGTGGGGCAACACCGACCCCGCCGGCTGGACCGCGCCGACGACCGCCGCCGTCCAGAAGCTGCGCGGCGCGGGATTCGCCCACACGATCATGGTGGACGCACCCAACTGGGGCCAGGACTGGCAGGGCGTCATGCGCGCCAACGCCCAGGCCGTGTACGACGCCGACACCACGGGCAACCTGATCTTCTCGATCCACATGTACAGCGTCTACAGCACGGCCCAGGCGATCACCGACTACCTGAACGCCTTCGTCGATGCCGGACTCCCCATTCTCATCGGTGAGTTCGGCGGCCCCGCCGATCAGTGGGGGGACCCGGACGAGGACACCATGATGGCCACCGCCGAGGCGCTCGACCTCGGTTACCTGGCGTGGTCCTGGAGCGGGAACACCGACCCGATCCTCGACCTGGCGATCGACTTCGACCCGAGCCGGCTGAGCTCCTGGGGCGAGCGCATCTTCCACGGAGCCAACGGCATCGCCCAGACCTCCCAGGAGGCCACCGTCTTCGGCGGCGGCGGGAACCCGGACGACACGGAGGCCCCGACGGCCCCCGGCACCCCGACCGCCTCCGCGGTGACGGCGACCTCGGCCACCCTCACGTGGCCCGCGGCCTCGGACAACGTTGCCATCGCCGGTTACGACGTCGTCCGGGTCAGCGGCGGCACCGAGACCCCGGCCGCCTCGTCCACCACCACCGGCGTCACCCTGACCGGCCTCACGGCTGACACCGCGTACACGTTCGCGGTCTACGCCCGTGACGCGGCCGGCAACCGCTCGGCCCGCTCCGCCACGGTGAGCGTCACCACCGACGAGAGCGGCCCCACGCCGGGCGTGGGCTGCTCCGTGGGTTACCGGGTGGTCGGTGAGTGGCCCGGCGGGTTCCAGGGTGAGATCACCATCCGCAACACCGGCACCACCGCCATCAACGGCTGGAACCTGGGCTTCGCCTTCGCCAACGGCCAGACCGTCTCCAACATGTGGGGCGGGACCCCCACGCAGAGCGGTTCCACGGTCAGCGTCGCCCCCGCCGGATACACGGCGCAGATCGCGGCGAACGGCTCGGTCACGCTTGGCTTCACCGGCACCAAGGGCACCACGAACGCGGCCCCCACGGCCTTCACGCTCAGCGGCAACACCTGCACGAAGGCCTGATCCGGTCCGGGCACCCCGGCCGGCAGGGGACCCCTCCCCCGCCGGCCGCGGGCTCTCTTCGCCGCCCCTGACGGTTCACCAAGGCACCGGGGCAACCCCTGAGCGAATGAGGCGGTGATCCGTGGTCTCCTACGTGCACGCCGTGGGACCCGCGCACGGCCCCGCTCCGCCGACGCCCGACGAGGAACAGCGGTCCGGAACAGCCCTGTTCACCGAACTGGGTTCTGGCTCAACTTTCGTGATCGGTAGCACTGGGTTGCTGAGGTCGGCGCTTCAGGGTGACCAGGTCGCCACGAAGCAGCTGACGCCGTCGATGATCTCGGCGCACAGGAGGCGGTGGGTGGTCAGGTCCTCGTCGGCGTCGGCCCCGTCCAGCAGCTGCCAGGGCGAGCGGCCCGATACCCCTAGCTCACGGGCAAGGGCCGCGTCCATGTCCGGGAAGTGGCGGACGAGAGGTGCAGGTCCCTCGCCCGGGTGTATCCGCCCGCTCTGAGCCCCACCCCGACACCCGCCCCGACAGGCACCGCGAAGTCCGTCGCACCGCCCGCCGCCCTCCGGGCCCACCGGCCGTGACGACCGGCCGCGTGGGGCATCTGCTGACAGGCTGCCCTCATGGCCTCCCTGCCCCGGATCGCGCCCATGCTCGCCACCCCAGGCCGCCTGCCGCCCACCGCCGCCGACGAGCAGTGGGCGTACGAGGTGAAGCAGGACGGCCAGCGCGCCATGGCCTATCTGCCAGGGGACGGTTCGCTCCAGTTGCTGGCCAGGTCCGGGGCGGTCATCACCCCCGCGTATCCGGACCTGGCCGCACTCGGACCCGCACTCGGCGGCGTACCGGCCGTGCTGGACGGCGAGATCGTCGCCCTGGACGACCAGGGACGCAGCGACTTCGAGCGGCTCCAGTCGCGGATGGGGCTCGCCGGGGCGCCCGCGAAGGCCGCCCGCATGGCGCAGCGGGTGCCGGCGCACCTGGTGCTGTTCGACGCGGTGTTCCTGCGCGGCCGAAGCCTCGTGCCGATGCCCTACACCGAGCGGCGGGCGGCCCTGGAGGGGCTCGGGCTGAACGGGCCGCACTGGTCGACGCCCGCGGTGATCGTCGGGCACGGCGAGGAGGCCCTGACCATGACACGGGAGGCAGGGCTGGAGGGCGTGATCGCGAAGCGGCTGAGCTCGGTGTACGAACCGGGGGTGCGCGCCCGTACGTGGATCAAGATTCGCCATGCCCGCACGGTGGACGTGATCGTCGGCGGCTGGGTGCCAGGGCGTGGCCGGCTGGGCGGCCTGCCGGGCGCACTGCTCGTCGGCGAGCGGCATCCGGGCGGGCTGCGCTACGCGGGCAGTGTCGGCACGGGGTGGAGCGACGCGGAGCGGACCAGGCTCGCCGGACTGCTCCGCGTGGCAGCGGTCGACACCTGCCCCTTCGACGAGACACCACCGGTCGCCGGTGCCCGCTGGGTGCTGCCACGGCTCGTCGGCGAGGTGCGGTACGCGACGCGGACGAAGGCGGGGCGGCTGCGCCAGCCCTCCTGGCACCGGCTGCGCCCGGACCTGGCACCGGACGACCTCGGGTGACGGCCCAGGGTGACCTCGGGTGACGGCTCAGGGTGATCTCGGGTGACGGCTCAGAGTCGGCCTCAGGTGACGGCCGGGGAGCGGCGTCAGGTGACTCCCCAACAACGGCATCCGGCTGACTCAGGAACAGCATCAGGTGACAGCCCGAAAACGGCTTCCGGCTCCGGGCCCGTGAAGCGACCGCCTCAGGCACCCGGCTACGGCTCCGACCCCCCGGCCACCGACTTCCGGCACAGCTCCGGCTCCCGGTGCCGACTCCACCACGGCCCCCCTGGCTTCCGGCACGGCGCCGAACTCCCACTCCGGCTCCCGGCACGGCGCCGAACTCCCAATCCCACTCCGGCTCCCGCGCCGGCTACGGCTCCGGCTACGGCTCCGGCCACCGACTTCCGGCACGGCTCCGGCTCCCGGCACGGCGCCGAACTCCGGCTCCCGCCCCGAACCCGGCAGACGGTGAGGTCAGGAAGCGGTCCGCTTCTTCGCGGCCGTCTTCCGGGCCGGCTGCTTCTTGGCCGCCGTGGTCTTCTTGGAGGCCGTCGTCTTCGCAGCCGGGGCCTTCTTCCGGGCACGTGGCTTCCCCGGCGTCATCTCGTGCACGGTCGCGTCCTCGCCCCGTGTCTCCTTGGCCGCCTTCACCGACGCGTTCAGCGCGGCCATCAGGTCCATGACCTTGCCCGGCTCCTGCTCCTCCTCCCCCGCCGACGCCGGGAGCGCCTTGCCTTCGGACTTGGCCGCGAGCAGCTCCTCCAGGGCCTCCCGGTAGCGGTCGCGGAAGCCGGAGATGTCGTCCAGGGCCATGCTGTCGGTGAGCTGCACGGCGCGTTCGATCTCGTCCTCGTCCAGTTCGGTCTCCCGGGGGGCGAGTGACTCGGGACTCCGGATCTCGTCCGGCCAGCGCATCGAGTGCAGCACGATCGCGTCCTCCCGCACCCGGAGCAGGCCGAGCCGCTCACGGTTGTGCCAGGCGAACTTGGCCACGGCGACCTTGTCGCTGCGCTCCAGCGCCTTCCGCAGCAGGGCGTAGGGCTTGGCCGCGACCTGACCGTCGACGGCCAGGTAGTAGCTGTCGCTGATCCGCACGGGATCGATGCTGTCGGCCTCGACGAACGCGACGATCTCGATCGCCTTCGCCGTCGGCAGCGGCATCCGGTCGAGTTCCTCGTCCGTGACGGGCACGGTCCGGCCCTTGGCGACCTCGTACCCCTTGCCGATCTCGTCCTGCGAGAGGACCTCGCCGTCGATCTCGCACACCTTGCGGGTGCGGATCCGGCCCATGTCCTCCTGGTGGTACTGGTGGAAGGAGATCGAGTGGTCCTCGGTGGCGGACACCACCTTGATCGGGATCGTGACCAGCCCGAAGCTGATCGCTCCTGTCCACAGGGGCCGCGGCATCCGTACCTCCAGACCCCCCTGACGGCTGGGCCGGGAGGCGGACCGGAGCGCCTGGAAGGGAGAACCGGCCCGAGAGGGCCGAGGCGCGAGCCGGGCCACCGCCCGTACCCCCGATCCTCGCGCCCGCGCCCGGGGACCGCATGTGGATCACCGGGAAGGGGAAGCGGTCAGCCGCGCGGCAGGTCGAGGCAGGTGGCGGTGCGGCCGGGGTCGGCGGCGCCGAACCGTCATGAGCACCCAGGCCATGGGCCGAGCCTTGACCTCAACTCAACTGGAGGTTCTAGGTTCCCCCCATGGACACCTCGAACCTCGCCCCTGCCACCGATGACGCCGACGAGAAGCGGATCCGCGAGCTCGTCGCGCGGACCCAGGAGGCGCAGGCCGACCCGGACGTACTGCCGGCGCTGCACACCTCCGATCTCGTGCTCATCAACCTCGGCGGACGGCGGCTCTTCGGGCGCGAGACCTTCGTCTCCGCCATGACCGAAGCGCTCTCCTCCCCGCTCAAGGACATCCGGACCACGCTGGAGATCGACGACATCCGATTCGCCACGCCCGACGTGGCCATCGTGAGCCTGACCAAGACGGTCCACGACGAGCGGGCCGAGGGGGACGAGGGGGACGACCTGCCCGAGCTCCCCCTGACCGGCGCGATGACCTACGTCATGACCCGCACGGACGGCGACTGGCGCATATCCCTGGCACAGACGACGCCGATCCGCTGAACACGGCCCGAAGCAGCCTTCCTCGTTCACTCGCCCCCAGCCGCCTCCGCCCCTCCCCGGTCACCACCTCAGCAGCCGCCTCCAGCCCTCGCCGGAGGCGGCTGCTCTTTTCCAATCTGATTGAAGCACGCTATAAATGAGCAACTTCGAGCATCATTCGCCTAGGTTCACGCAGCCCGCACCCGCGAAGGAAGCCCATGCCGCTCATATCCACCGGTGACATCACGCACGGCGCCAGGACCGACGCGACCGGCGTCGGAGCCTTCAACGTCGTACAGATAGAACACGCGCAGGCCATCGTCAGCGGGGCGGAAGCCGCCGGGCTGCCGGTGATCCTCCAGGTCAGCGAGAACACCACCCGCTACCACGGCGCCCTCGAACCGATCGGGCTCGCCTCGCTCGCCCTCGCACGGGCGGCGGACGTCCCGGTGGCCGTGCACCTCGACCACGCCGAGTCGGCCGGGCTGGTACGCGAAGCCGTACGGCTCGGCTTCACCTCCGTCATGTTCGACGCGTCCGCGCTCCCGTACGCCGACAACGTCGCGGCGACCCGCGAGATCACCGACTACTGCCACGCCCACGGCGTCTGGGTGGAGGCGGAACTCGGCGAGATCGGCGGCAAGGACGGGGCACACGCACCGGGCGTACGCACCGACCCGGACGAGGCGCGGGCCTTCGTCGAGGCCACGGCCGTCGACGCGCTCGCCGTGGCCGTCGGCAGTTCGCACGCGATGCTGACCCGCGACGCCGTCCTCGACTTCGCGCTCATCTCCCGGCTGCGCGACGCGGTGCGGGTCCCGCTCGTCCTGCACGGCTCCTCGGGCGTCGGGGACACGGGCCTCGCGGCGGCGGTCGGCGCCGGCATGACGAAGGTCAACATCTCCACGCACCTGAACAAGCTGTTCACCCGGGCCGTACGCTCCTACCTGGACACCCACACGGAGGCCGCCGACCCCAGGGCGTACCTCGGTCCGGCCCGCGACGCCGTCGCAGCGGAGGTGGCACGCCTGCTGGGGGTCCTGGCACGGCCCGGGCGATAGGGTTCGTTCCGAGCGAGGAGGACCAGGTGGCGGCACACACACGATGGACCCGGCTGCTGGAGATCCTCAGCGACCAGGGCCACCTCGACGTACTCGACGCCGCCGAGCGACTCGGCTGCTCCGCCGCCACCGTGCGCCGCGACCTGGACGAGCTCGCCCGGCAGAACCTGCTGACCCGCACCCGGGGCGGCGCGGTGGTGAGCGCCGTCGCCTACGACCTGCCGCTGCGCTACAAGGCGGCCCGCAGGGCCGACGAGAAGCAGCGCATCGCGCGGGCCGCGGCCGAGCTCATCCCGGCGGGCTCCACCGTCGGCCTCAACGGCGGCACGACGACCTCCGAGGTGGCCAGGGAGCTGGCACTGCGGCCGGAACCCCCGGGCGGGGGCGTGGCGCTGACCGTGGTGACCAACGCGATCAACATCGCCAACGAGCTGGCGGTCCGCCCCCAGGTGAAGATCGTCGTCACCGGTGGGGTGGCCAGGCCCAACTCGTACGAACTCGTCGGCCCCCTGGTCGACTCCGTCCTGCGCACCCTCGCCCTGGACTGGACGATCCTCGGCGTGGACGCCGTGCACCCCCGCTTCGGGGCGGCCACGCACGACGAGTCGGAGGCCGGGGCCAACCGCGCCCTCGCCGAGTGCGCGGGCAAGGTGATCGTGGTGGCCGACTCCTCCAAGCTCGGACGCCGGGCCTTCGCCCAGGTGTGCGAGACCAGTGCGGTGTCGGTCCTGGTCACGGACCGGGACGCGCCCGAGGAGGTCGTCGAGGAGTTCACCGGCCTCGGGATCGACGTACTGCGGGTGTGACCCGGGCCGCGCCCGGCCGCCGCCCGGTCAGCGGTAGTCGTCGGGGTGGCCCTGCATCCACGTGTTGATGCGGTCGCGGGTACCGGTCAGCTCGGTGCGGTGCTCCTCGAGGTTCGGCGTGGAGACGTCGCCGCCCAGCGTCGTGCGCAGGGTGCCTATCCATGCGATGGGCTGCTTGAAGTGCCCGGGGCCCTTCTTGTCCGCCTTCATCGCCTTGTCGAGGCGGTTCAGTTCGTCGTTGACCCTCCCCAGGAAGTAGGCGCAGTTGCCACTGCCGGGGGTGCAGTTGTCGTACAGCGTCGCCTGGAGCCCGGCGAAGGCGTCGCGAACCAGCTCCGGGGCGTTCGGGTCGGCCTGGATGACGAGCGTCGGCGTCGGTGAGGGCGTGGGCATCAGGGACGCCTCGCCGGCCTTCGCCTCCGCGGCGGCGGCCACGGACGGGTCGACGTAGGGGACGTCACCGCCCGGCCCGTCGGTGGTGGTCGCCGCACTGCAGCCCACCAGCAACGCCCCCAGAACCACGGCCGGTATCGCGGCACGCAGGCCGGTACGGATCAACATGAGGCCCCCCTCGTCGTTTCGAGCTCCGACCTTATCGCCGCCGGGGAGTCACCACATGAATCCGCTGAGGAGGTCATCAGGCCCGCGAGGCTCCGGATGCACCCTTCGCGGAGGCCGGATCCGGCCTCCGCGGCCTCCCCACGACGGCATTTGCATATACATGCGAATGAATGCATACTCTTCCTATGTCTAAGGTTCTCACCTCCCTGCCCACCGGCGAGCGCGTCGGCATCGCTTTCTCGGGCGGCCTCGACACCTCGGTCGCGGTCGCGTGGATGCGCGACAAGGGTGCCGTCCCGTGCACCTACACCGCCGACATCGGCCAGTACGACGAGCCCGACATCGCCTCGGTGCCCGGCCGCGCGAAGACCTACGGCGCAGAGATCGCGCGCCTGGTCGACTGCCGGGCGGCACTGGTCGAGGAGGGCCTGGCCGCACTCGCCTGCGGCGCGTTCCACATCCGCTCGGGCGGCCGCGCGTACTTCAACACGACTCCGCTCGGCCGCGCCGTCACCGGCACCCTGCTGGTCAGGGCGATGCTGGAGGACAACGTCCAGATCTGGGGCGACGGCTCCACGTTCAAGGGCAACGACATCGAGCGGTTCTACCGCTACGGCCTCCTCGCCAACCCCCACCTGCGCATCTACAAGCCGTGGCTCGACGCCGACTTCGTCACGGAACTGGGCGGCCGCAAGGAGATGTCGGAGTGGCTGGTGACCCACGGGCTGCCCTACCGCGACAGCACCGAGAAGGCCTACTCGACCGACGCCAACATCTGGGGCGCCACGCACGAGGCCAAGACGCTGGAGCACCTCGACACCGGTGTGGAGACCGTCGACCCGATCATGGGCGTCCGGTTCTGGGACCCCTCGGTCGAGATCGCCGCCGAGGACGTCACGATCGGCTTCGAGCAGGGCCGCCCGGTCACGATCAACGGCAAGGACTTCGCCTCCGCCGTCGACCTGGTGATGGAGGCCAACGCCATCGGCGGCCGCCACGGCATGGGCATGTCGGACCAGATCGAGAACCGCATCATCGAGGCCAAGAGCCGCGGCATCTACGAGGCACCGGGCATGGCCCTGCTGCACGCCGCGTACGAGCGCCTGGTCAACGCCATCCACAACGAGGACACCCTCGCCCAGTACCACAACGAGGGCCGCCGCCTGGGCCGCCTCATGTACGAGGGCCGCTGGCTGGACCCGCAGGCGCTGATGGTCCGCGAGTCGCTGCAGCGCTGGGTCGGCTCCGCCGTCACCGGCGAGGTGACGCTGCGGCTGCGGCGCGGTGAGGACTACTCGATCCTGAACACCACCGGCCCCTCGTTCAGCTACCACCCGGACAAGCTGTCGATGGAGCGCACCGAGGACTCGGCGTTCGGTCCGGTGGACCGCATCGGCCAGCTCACCATGCGCAACCTCGACATCGCCGACTCGCGCGCGAGGCTCGAACAGTTCGCCGGCCTCGGCCTCGTCGGCACGACCCAGCCCTCGCTGATCGGCGCCGCACAGGCGGCGGCGACCGGCCTGATCGGCGCCATGCCGGAGGGCGGCGCCCAGGCCATCGCCTCGCGCGGTGAGGTCTCCGGTGACGACGAGCTGCTGGACCGCGCCGCGATGGAGTTCGGCACCGACTGACGGGCGTCGGCCTGGCGGGCGGCCCACCGGCCGCCCGCCAGGCCGACGGGGGACCTTATCCTCGGATTCGCGGCGGACACGCCGACGGACACGCAGGAAAGCGAAGGTGGCGGCAATGGCGAAGGTCCCGGCAGCGGCAGTGGCGGCGGGCGGTCTCCTCGGCGGATACGGAATCGCCCGCTGGACCAAGAAGCGACCGCTGGGCGGCGTCGCTCTGGCAGCAGCCGGGTCGGTGGCGGCGTACGAGTGGAACCGGCAGGCCGGGGCGCGCGCGGCCACCGGTCTGACCGTCGCCTACGTCGCCGCCTTCGCCGGCTCGCACCCCCTGGCGAAGAAGCTCGGGGCCTGGCCGGCGGTGTTCACCGTGGCGGGCGGGGTCGCCGCCGCGTCGTGGGCGGTCACCCGGAACAGCGCCCGGTAAGCGACGCCCCTGAGACGACGCGCCCCGGGAGCTGCGCCCCGGCCGCACGGGGACTGCACAGCACCGCCCGAAAGCACACAGCACCACCGGAAGACGGCACCACAACACCGGGAAACGCACCGCACCACCCGGAAACGGCACCGCACCACCGGGATACGCACCGCACAGCCAGGAAGCGGCACCGCTCCACCGGAAACGGCACGCACCGCCCGGGACACGGCACCGCACCCGGCGGGAAACGGCGCCGCGCCCGAGAAAGTCGGGTCCCGGGGATTGAACACGGGCGCCGCGGGGTGCGTACTGAAGAGCAACTCCCCGCGTGACCCGGGGGCGTGCCCGTACGACAGGACGGGTGCGCCTCCGGTCAGCCTCCCAGCGCGTGGGACACCGAATAGATCGCCAGGCCGGCCAGCGCTCCCACCACGGTGCCGTTGATCCGGATGAACTGCAGGTCGCGGCCGATGTGCGCCTCGATCTTCTTCGACGTCTGGTCCGCGTCCCAGCCGGCCACGGTGTCGCTGATCAGCGAGGTGATCTCCGTGCGGTACGTCGTGACGACGTAGGCCGCCGCGTCCTCCAGCCAGCCCTCCAGCTTGCCCTGCAACCGCTCGTCCGTGGACAGCCTCGCACCCAGCGACATCAGTGAGGCCCGGGCCCGCAGCCGCAGCTCGCTCCGCTCGTCCTCGGCCGCCGCGATGATCATCGTACGGACGGAGGACCAGGCGGAGGCGATGACGTCCTGGACCTCACCGCGCCCCAGGATCTCCGACTTCAGCCGCTCCACCCGGGCCCGGGTGTCCGAGTCCGTCTGGAGATCGGCGGCGAAGTCCGTCAGGAACGTGTCGATCGAACCGCGCGCCGGATGGCCCGGCATGTCACGCATCTCCGTGACGAAGCGCAGCAGCTCCTTGTAGACCCGCTCCCCCACCCGCTTGTCCACGAACCGCGGCGTCCAGCCGGGCGCCCCGCCCTGCACCGCGTCCATCACGGAGTCACCGTGCAGGACCAGCCAGTCGTGCGCCCGCACGCAGACGAGGTCGACGACCCTGCGGTGGCCGCCGTCCGAGACGATCTTCTCCAGCATCTTGCCCATCCCCGGGCCGACTTCCGCCGCGTCCGCCCGCCGGGTGATCGCCTCCCCGACCACCGCCTGCACATCGGAGTCCCGCAGCACGGTCAGCGCGCCGCGCAGCGCGGTGGCCAGCTCGGCGGTGACCCGGTCCGCGTGTTCCGGCTCCGCGAGCCAGGCTCCGAGCCGCGAACCGACGCCCAGAGCGTGAATTCGGTCACGAACCACGTCCCCCGAGAGAAAATTCTCGCCCACGAAGGAACCGAGTGACTCCCCCAACTGGTCCTTCTTGGTGGGAATGATGGCGGTGTGGGGGATGGGCAGACCGAGCGGACGCCGGAAGAGCGCCGTGACGGCGAACCAGTCCGCCAGCGCACCGACCATCCCCGCCTCGGCGGCCGCTGCGACGTAGCCCGGCCAGCCGCCCACACCCGCGTTCTCCGCCCAGGTGGCGAGGACGTACACGAGCGCGACGAGCAGGAGCAGACCCGTGGCGGTGGTCTTCATACGGCGCACACCGCGCCGCTTCTCCTCATCGGCGGCGGTGTACGCGAAGCCGCCCAGCGTCGGCCTCGGACGCCCTCCGGGAGCCCCGGAGGGGCCCGTCACGCCGTCGGCCGGCTCCGGCTCCGGCTGCCCGCCGGGCACGGGCCCGATGGCCGGCGGCGCGGCCCCGGGCCGTCCGGAGCCGTGGTCCTCCGGCCCGGATGCCGTTCCCTGTCCCGCGTCCTGTTCCATCCACTCCACCCGTCCGCGTACGCGTCACGCCGTGCCGTACGCATTGTCCCTACCTCACCTACTCCTGGGCCGCACGTCGAGTTCCCCAAGGCCTGTCGCATCATGAGAGCAACCCGAACACCGGGCCGAACACCGCAAGGAGAAACACCGCAGATGCCCAGGCGCCAGGGGTATGCCCTGCTCATCGCCCTCGTAGCAGGCACCGCCGCGCTCGCCGCCGCCATCGCGTTCGGCACAGCGCTGGTCTCCGACCAGCGACGGGCACCGCTCGGCGGGTCCGAGAGCCACGCCGCGGCCCGCAATCCCGCCGCACCGGCCAACTCCACCGGCACCTGGGTCGCCACCTGGACCGGAGCCCCCGTCAGCGCGGAGCCGAACACCGGGCAGGGCTACCCCGGCCGCACCATCCGCAACATCGTGCACACCAGTGTCGGCGGGGACGCCGCCCGCATCACCCTGTCCAACCTCTTCGGCGCCGTCCCGCTGATCATCGACCAGGCCACCGTCAACACCCGCCCGGTGACCTTCGGCGGTCTGCCCACGGTCAAGGTCGCCGCGGGCCGGCAGGTCGTCAGCGACCCGGTCGTCGTACCCGTCACCCCCGACACCGACCTGGAAGTCACCCTCCGCACCCCGTACGCCGCCGGGCCCGTCACCCAGCACCCCAACGCCCACCAGACGTCCTACCTGGCCGACGACGACGGCACGTGGAGCACCACCAGGTGGCGCTACCTGACGGCAGTCGACGTCCGCAACGAGACGTCGCCCGGCGCGATCGTCGTGATCGGCGACTCCCTCACAGCGGGCAGCGGCTCCACCACCGACGCCAACAGCCGCTGGACGGACGTCCTCTCGGACCGCCTCCGGCACGCCTACGGGATCGCCAACCAGGGCATAGCGGGCAACCGCCTCCTGCGCGACAGCCCCCTCGCCCACAGTGGTGTGAAGAACCTGGGCGGCCTCAGCGGCGCCCACCGCTTCGAGCGTGACGTCCTGTCCGTCGCCGGAGCCAAGACCGTGATCATCGCGCTCGGCATCAACGACGTACAGCAGTTCCCCCAGGAGCCGGACCCCCAGCGCATAACGGCCGGGCTCCGCACCCTCACCGAGCGCGCACACGCCCAGGGGCTGCGGGTCGTCGGAGCGACGCTGACGCCCTTCCAGGGCTACGCCACCTGGACACCCGAACGCAACAGCGTGCGCCTGGCGGTCAACGAGGAGATCCGCTCCGGCCGGATCTTCGACGCGTTCATCGACTTCGACCGGGCGGTACGCGACCCCTACGCGCCCAACCGGATCCTGCCGGAGTACGACTCGGGTGACCGGCTGCACTTCAACGACGCCGGCTACCGCGCCCTGGGCCACGCCATCGATCTCGGCGCGGTGGACGCGACGCCGAAGGCCGACGCCTTCTGACACGAACGGCACACAGCCCGCCCACACATGCCGGGCAGCTGCCACGCACCGCAGCGCGAGCGGCCGGGACGAAAGGACCGGCCGCCGTCGCGCACGGCCCCACCGCCGATGCGAACGGGTCACCCGCCCCCGCGAACAGGCCTGGCGGCATCGCGAACGGGCCGGCCGCCGAAGCGGACGAACCACCCACCTGAGCGAACCGCCCCGCGCCCTTCGCGAACAGCCCCGCTCAGCCCAGCTCCTTGCGGTCGTCCCCCGCGTCCGGCTTGTCCGATCGCGCCCGCTCCTGCTCCTTGAGCCGCCGCTTCTCGGCCTTGCGACGCTTGCGCTCCACCCCGACCCCGCCCATCAGCGCGAACCCGGTGATCTTCACCCGCGGTGAGCCGGGAGCCGGCTCCTCCTCCTCGATCTTGGAGTGCTCGCCGAAACCGCCCATGATCCCGAGTCCGCCGACCTGCGCGTCGAGGTCCGGAGGAATCGTCACCTGGATACCGCCCATGATCGTGAAGCAGCGGATCACGACCTCGCGCTCCGCGAAGTGAGCCTCACGCAGGTCGATCTCGCCACCGCCCCACATCGCGAACGCGGTGAACTTCGGGCCCACCGTCCAGCGGCCCTTACGACTGAACCCGCCCCAGAAGGCGAACGCCCCCGACGAGGTGGCCGTACCACCGATCCGCGCCGGCCAGTCGGAGGACGACCCGCTCCGCTCGGCAACCGCCCCCGTCACCGGCCGGGCGGAACCGCCCGCCACCGGCAGATCACGTACGAGCGGGACCAACTCCCCATGCGTACGCGCCTTGAACGTCGCGTCGAGCCGCTGCTCGAACTCGTCCATCTCCAGCCGGCCCTCGGCCACGGCCTCCCGCAAGGTCTCGGCGACCCGCTCACGTTCCGCGTCGGAGGCACGCATGTCCGGGCTTTCACTTGTCATACCGGGCACCCTATAGAGCAATCGCAGGACGGGCCTAGAGAGCAGAATCCGACACGTACATCTTCGCGATCACGGACTCGATGTCCGGCTCCCGCACCGACAGATCGACCAGCGGATAGTCCGCCGCGATACGCGCCACCAGCGGTGCTGCCGACGCCGCCGCCGGGAACGCCAGCCACTGCCGGGGCCCCTCCACCTTCACCACCCGCACCGAAGGCTCCGACCCCAGCTCGATCGGCGGCAACTCCCGCTCCAGGTCCACGATCAGCGTCCGCTCGCTCTCGCCGACCTCGTGCAGCCCGGCGAGCGCACCGTCGTACATCAGGCGCCCGTGGTCGATCACCATCACCCGCTCGCACAGCTGCTCGATGTCGGTCAGGTCGTGCGTGGTCAGCAGCACGGTCGTGGACCGTTCCGCGTTCAAGTCCCGCAGGAAACCACGCACCTTGGCCTTGGAGACCACATCCAGCCCGATCGTCGGCTCGTCCAGGTACAGCACCTCTGGATCGTGCAGAAGTGCCGCCGCGATGTCACCCCTCATCCGCTGCCCCAACGACAGCTGACGCACCGGCACCTCCAACAGCTCACCCAGATCCAGCAGTTCGACGCAGCGGTCCAGATTCTCCCGGTAGCGGGCGTCCGGGATCCGGTACATCCGGTGCATCAGCCGGTACGAGTCACGCAACGGCAGATCCCACCACAGCGTCGTGCGCTGCCCGAACACCACACCGATCCGGTGCGCCAGCTTCGTACGCTCCCGCGAAGGGTCGATCCCCGCCACCCGCAGCCGGCCACCGCTCGGCGTGAGAATGCCCGTCAGCATCTTGATCGTCGTCGACTTGCCCGCCCCGTTCGGGCCGATGTAGCCGACCATCTCGCCACGCGGCACCCGGAAACTGATGCCGTCCACCGCCCGCACCTCATGCCGCTCACGACGCAGCAGCCCGGTCTTCCGGCGTACGTCGAAGACCTTCTCGACACCGTCGAGCTCGATGAAGTCCATGTCGCCCACGCCCACTCCTCAGCTTCCCGTACTGCGGTACGCCCGCAGCCCCGCCCGCCACGCCAGCCCCGCCAGCACCCAGCACCCCGCAGCCACCACCGGCGGCAGGAACGCCACCCACCGGGGCAGATCGACCGGATAGTCCCGCCCCAGCACGTACAGGGCCGGCAGCCAGCTCACGAAAGCCAGCGGCACCACGAACGTCACCCCCCGCACCAGGTCCTTCGCGAAGATCGACGGCGGATACTGCAGCAGCGTCGTCCCCCCGTACGTGAACGCGCTCTGCACCTCGGACGCGTCCTGCGCGTAGAACTGGAACGCCGCGCCCACCACGAACACCGCCCCGAAGATGGCCGCTCCGCTCAGCACCATCAGCGGCAGCACCAGAACCTTCAGCGGCGTCCACGCGATGTCGAGCGTCAGCAGCGCGTAACCCAGCACCAGCAGGCCCTGCGTGATCCGCCCAAGCCTGCGCAGCGCGAACCGGTCAGCCGCCACCTGCGCCAGCACCGGGACGGGCCGCACCAGCAGCGTGTCCAGCGTCCCGTCCCGCACCCGCCGCCCCAGCCGGTCCATCGACCCCAGCAGCAGATCGGTCAGGCCGAACGCGGTCGCCGACGCCCCGTACAGCAGCGCGATCTCCGGCAGGGTGAAGCCGCCCAGCGCGTCGACGTGCCCGAACATCAGCATGATCGTGACGAAGTCGAACCCCGTCACCAGGAAGTTCCCGACCGCCGTCATCACGAACGACGCGCGGTACGCCATCGTCGACCGCAGCCACATCGCCACGATCAGCCCGTACGCCCGCACCCCCTCGACCAGCCGCGACCGCTCGGCGAACACGGTCTCCGGCTCCACGGCCACCCGCTCGACCCGGACCTCAGCCACCCTGGACCACCACCCTTCTGGTCGCCACCGACTGCAACAGCCGACCCGCCAGCAGCAACGCCACCGCCCAGCCCGCCTGGAAGCCGTACGCCCGCAGCAGGTCCCAGCCCGCGTACCGGCCGAGGAACACATCGGCCGGCACCTGCAGGAGCGACGACCACGGCAACGCCCGCGCCACCTCCCCCAGCACCCCGGGGAACAGCGGCAGCGGCAGCAGCATCCCGGAGAAGAACAGCCCGGCCAGCCAGGCGATCTGCATCGCCCCCGCCCCGTCGAGCAGCCAGAACGCCGAGAGCGACACCAGGAAGCGCACCGCGAAACTCACCACGACACCGAGCGCCACGGAGACGAGGAAGGCGAGCCACACCCAGGGCGAACCCGGCAGCGCCAGATCGAAGGCCAGCGCCCCCAGCACCATCGGAACGATCCCGCGCCCCAGGAGATGGAACGCCGCCCGGCCCAGATCCCCCGCCAGCCACCACAGCTGGAGATCGGCCGGCCGGTAGAGGTCGACGGCGATGTCACCCGTACGGATGCGCTCCATCAGCTCGTCCTCGAAACCGCCGCCCATCATCGCGCAGGTCATCAGCAGCGCCTGACCCAGCCACACATAGGTCAGCGCCTCCGACATGTCGTACCCGCCGAGGTGCGGACGCTCGTCCCACAGGGCGATGTAGGTGTACGCCAGGATGAAACCGAAGACGGTGTTGGTGAACACCCCCGCGAACGTCGCCACCCGGTAGGTGGCATGCCGCCGGAACCCACCGGCCACCACCACGGCGTAGAGCCGCACGTCGCCCCCCTCATTCCGCCAAAGCGCACGAGCCTAGCCCGTTCGGCTCGGCCGCCGCGACCCCATTTCCGCCGAGGAATCCGAGGGTTATCCGCCCGAAAAGTGCACTATAGGAAAATCATCCGCAGTCGAGGAGCCTCCACAGTCATGAGCCACGAGCCACCGCAGCACGGCGGAGACCCCGGTCAACAGGGCTCCGAGAGCTGGGCCCCCCGAGACACCTCGGCCGCGGCCCCCACCCCCGACCCCCAGCACCCGGACGGCGCACAAGCCACCAAGGGGCGCACGAAACGCCCCAAACGACCCAAGCGCACCGGCTGGCGCCGCGCCCTCCCCACCTGGCGCATGGTCCTCGGCGGCGTACTCCTCCTCGCACTGCTGCTCGTCGGCGGATTCATCGCCGGCTACCAGATCGTCGACATCCCCGCCGCCAACGCCGCCGCGACCGCACAGTCCAACGTGTACCTGTACAAGGACGGCACCGTCATCGCACGCGACGGCGAGATCAACCGCGAGAACATCCCCCTCCGCCGCATCCCCCGCACCATCCAGCACGCCGTACTCGCCGCCGAGGACCGCGACTTCTACTCCGAGGACGCCATCGACGTCACGGCCACCCTCCGCGCCGGCTGGAACACCGTCACCGGCAAGGGCAGACAAGGCGGCTCCACGATCACCCAGCAGTACGTCAAGAACTACTACCTCGGCCAGGAACAGACCATCGTCCGCAAGGCCAAGGAATTCTTCATCTCCATCAAGCTCGACCGCGAACAGAGCAAGGACGAGATCCTCGAGGGCTACCTCAACACCAGCTACTTCGGCCGCAACGCCTACGGCATCCAGGCCGCCTCCCACGCCTACTACGGCAAGGACGTCGAAGACCTCGACGTGGGCGAAGGCGCCTACCTCGCCTCCCTGCTCAACGCCCCCAGCTCCTACGACGTCGTCGCCCACCCCGAGAACAAGAAAGCCGTCCTCGCCCGCTGGGACTACGTACTCGACGGCATGGTCGAACACGACTGGCTCACCCCCGCCGACCGCGACGCCATGACCTTCCCCGTCCCCGGCAAGGCCAAGCCCGCCACCGCACTCTCCGGGCAGCGCGGCTACATCGTCCACGCGGTCGAGGACTACCTCACCAAGAACAAGATCATCGACGAGACCACCCTCGCCACCGGCGGCTACCGCATCACCACCACACTCCAGAAGAAGAAGCAGGACGCCCTCGTCGAAGCCGTCGAGGACAACGTCCTCTCCAAGACCAGCGAGGACCGCGAAGCCGACCGCAACGTCCGCGCAGGCGGCGCCTCCATCGACCCCGCCACCGGCCACGTCGTCGCCCTCTACGGCGGCATCGACTACACCAAGCAATACGTCAACAACGCCACCCGCCGCGACTACCAGGTCGGATCCACCTTCAAACCGTTCGTACTCGCCGCCGCCCTCGCCAACGGGTCCACCACCCAGAAAGACCGCGCCATCACCCCCAACACCCGCTACAACGGAGACAACGAACGCACCGTCCAGAGCGCCACCGGCTCCACCGGCTACTCCCCCGCCAACGAGGACGACGTCGACTACGGCTCCATCACCGTCCGCGAAGCCACCGACAAATCCGTCAACGCCGTCTACGCACAGATGGCCCAGGACGTCGGCCCCCAAGAGGTCAAGGACATCGCGATCGCCCTCGGCATCCCGCCGAACACCCCCGACCTCACCGCCACCCCCTCCATCGCACTCGGCCCCGCCACCGCCAGCGTCGTCGACATGGCCTCGGCCTACGCCACACTCGCCGACCACGGCAGACAGCGCCCCCACACCCTCGTCACCAAGATCAGCAAGAACGCCACCGAACTCGACATCCCCACCAGGACCACCCGGCAGGCCATCAGCCGCGAAGCCGCAGACACCACCACCTCGGTCCTGCGCAGCGTCGTCGACGGCGGCACCGGCACCGCCGCCCAGGGCGCCGGCCGCCCCGCCGCCGGCAAGACCGGCACCGCCGAGGAGGACAAAGCGGCCTGGTTCGCCGGCTACACACCCGACCTCGCCACCGTCATCGCCGTCATGGGCCAGGACCCCGACACCGGCATCCAGAAACCCCTGTACGGCGCACTCGGCCTGGCCCGCATGAACGGCGGCGGCGCACCCGCCGAGACCTGGGCCGCCTACACCCGGGCCGCACTGGAAGGCAGCGAGGTACAGGGATTCGAACTGGAGGCTGACGACGGCCCCGAAGAACCCGACCCGGACGCGAGCAGGGAAAGCGAGGACACCGAAGAAGCCGGGGACACCGACGAACCGAGAGACGGCCAGGACACCGAACGCCCCGGAACCAGGCAGCCCCGCGACGAACAGGACAGCCCCCGGTCCCGCACCCCGGACGCCCCCTCCACCGCCCCCCGCACACCCCGCACCGCCACCCCCGCCGGCACACCCCCACGCGCACCCGCCGACCGGGAGACCCCCGCCCGCGAAACCGCAGCACGCGAAGCCGTGGCGCGGAAACCCATGAAACGGGAACCCCTTACACGGGAACCCGCCGAGCAGCGATCCGACCCGCGCGAAACCACCGAACGCCAATCCGACGCCCAAAGGCCCGGCCCACAGCACCCCGGCACGCACCCCGCCGACAGCGAACCCCTCGGCCCCGACGACGGCCCGCCCACCGACCCACACGAAAGGGACGGACAAGGCCACCACGGCCCCGCCCGCCCCTGAACACTCAGTGCCCGGACGTCGCCTTCAGCCCCACCACCGCGACCAGCAGCAGACACACGAAGAAAATACGGGCAGCCGTCACCGGCTCGTTCAGCACCACCATGCCCAGCACCGCGGCACCCGCCGCACCGATCCCGACCCACACGCCGTACGCCGTACCGATCGGCAGCGTCTTCGCCGCATGCGACAGCAGCATCATGCTCGCCACGATCCCCAGACCGGTGAACACACTCGGCCACAGCCTGGTGAACCCCTCGGTGTACTTCATCCCGATCGACCAGCCGACCTCAAGCAGACCGGCAACGACCAACAGAACCCACGCCACGACGGCACCTCCACGACGAAACACGCGAACAACACGGATGCGTCGTCTTTGCGGAAACCCGGTACGGCGCGTCTCGTCGGGATCACACCACCGTAGCAACAAAAAGCCGAAAGGCCTGGTGACAACCGTCACCAGGCCCACTCACCCCACACCTGCCTACAGATACAGCCCGGTCGAATCCACCGACCCCTCGAACCGGTCCGCCGCCACCGCATGCAGATCCCGCTCACGCATCAGCACGTACGCCACGCCCCGCACCTCCACCTCGGCACGGTCCTCCGGGTCGTACAGCACCCGGTCACCCGGCTCCACAGTCCGCACGTTCTGACCGACCGCGACCACCGCGGCCCACGCCAGACGCCGGCCGACCGCCGCCGTCGCCGGAATCAGGATCCCGCCGCCCGAGCGCCGCTCACCCTCGGGCGAATCGGACCGGACCAGCACACGGTCGTGCAGCATCCGGATCGGCAGCTTGTCGTCGGTGTTGCTCATCCCGTTGTCACTCACGCTCCGAAACCTACCTGCCCCGAACCCGGACACACGCCCCAGGGGCCTGCCCGGAGCAGCCCTCAGCGCCTCTTACGCCGAGAGGACACCGTCAGCAACGCCACCGCACCGGCCACCACAAGCGCCGCCGGAACGACCCGCTCCAGCCGCGGCGAACCGTCCTCGGCCACGAACTGCGCCTTCACATCCGAAACCGAACGGTTCACAGCGACGAACGCACGCCCCGCCGTCCGGTCCACCGTCGACGCGACCCTGGCCTTCGCGTCACCGATCATCGTCTTCGGGTGCACACGCACCCCGATCTCGTCCAGCACCACCGCAAGCTGCTCACGCCTGCTGATGATGTCCGCCTCGATCTGCGCAGGGGTCCTGGTATCCGACACTGCGCCGCCTCCGTGGTCGTCGTCGGGTAAACCTTCATCGACAGTCTGTCAGCTCGGCCGCCCCCACACCCGGCGGCACCCCCTATTACGCTCGGTGCCACACAGCCCACGTGCCACTCGAGGAGAAACATGAGCGAGCGACTCCAGACCGGCGACACCGCCCCCGCATTCACCCTTCCGGACGCGGACGGCAACGACGTCTCGCTCGCCGACCACAAGGGGCGCAAGGTCATCGTCTACTTCTACCCCGCCGCACTTACCCCCGGCTGCACCAAGCAGGCCTGCGACTTCACCGACAACCTCGAGCTCCTGACCGGCGCCGGCTACGACGTCATCGGCGTGTCGCCCGACAAGCCGGAGAAGCTCGCGAAGTTCCGGGAGAAGGAGAACCTCAAGGTCACACTGGTCGGCGACCCCTCCAAGGAGACCCTGGAGGCATACGGCGCGTTCGGCGAGAAGAAGCTCTACGGCAAAGTGGTGACGGGGGTCATCCGCTCCACGATCGTGGTCGACGAAGAGGGCAAGGTGGAGAAGGCCCTCTACAACGTCAAGGCGACCGGACACGTCGCCAAGATCATCAAGGACCTCGGAATCTGACCCCGGCCCGGGGGAATCCGGCCCGATCATGGCCGGAAAAGGTGTGACCGAACTCGCAATCTCCTGTTGATTCGGTTTGCAACCGCCATGACTGCGCAGAAGCCTTTCCTGGAACACCGTTCGACGAAAGGAACCGGCCATGGCGGCCTCCGACCCCCACCAGGCGGCCGACCCTGATGCGGTCAAACGCCACCCGGCGCTCTTCCGGGCCATCCGGAAGCGCCAGAACCCCCGGCTCCGTCGGACCGACATCACCGTCACCGACGACCAGGCGGTCAAGCGCGCGGTGAAGGCGGCGTCGCTCGGTAACGCCATGGAGTGGTTCGACTTCGGCATCTACTCCTACCTGGCCGTCACCATCGGGCATGTCTTCTTCCCCTCGGGGAACGACACCACCCAGCTCCTCTCGTCGTTCGCGACCTTCGCCGTGGCCTTCCTCGTACGGCCGCTCGGCGGCATGTTCTTCGGCCCCATGGGCGACAAGATCGGCCGCAAGAAGGTCCTGGCCCTC
The DNA here is from genome assembly GCF_016804005.1 of Streptomyces pratensis. Classification (GTDB taxonomy): domain Bacteria; phylum Actinomycetota; class Actinomycetes; order Streptomycetales; family Streptomycetaceae; genus Streptomyces; species Streptomyces pratensis_A. Next base: position 7,234,985 of record NZ_CP051486.1, read on the forward strand.
ACCATGATCCTCATGGCCGTCGGCACCTTCGCGATCGGCCTCATCCCCTCCCACGACACCATCGGCGTCTGGGCAGCGGTCCTGCTCATCTTCTTCCGGATGCTCCAGGGCTTCTCCACCGGCGGTGAGTACGGCGGCGCCTCGACCTTCATCGCCGAGTACGCCCCCGACAAGCGCCGCGGCTTCTTCGGCAGCTTCCTCGAATTCGGCACCCTCGCCGGCTACGTCGGCGCCGCCGGGCTCGTCACCCTCCTGTACGCCGTCCTGGACACCGGCCAGATGGAGTCCTGGGGCTGGCGCATCCCGTTCCTCGTCGCCGGCCCCCTCGGCCTCGTAGGCCTCTACCTGCGACTGCGCCTGGACGAGACCCCTGCATTCCAGAAGCTGGAAGGCGGCACCGCCCACGCCACGGAGGCCGCCGACCACGTCGAGTCCACCGCCAAGGGCGACCTCGCCAAGATCTTCCGCCAGTACTGGCCGACGCTGATCCTCTGCATCGCCCTGGTCGGCGCGTACAACATCACCGACTACATGCTGCTGTCGTACATGCCGACGTACCTCTCGGACGAGCTCGGCTACAGCGAGACCCACGGCCTCCTCATCCTGCTCGGCGTCATGGTGTTCCTGATGCTGATCATCAGCCAGTTCGGCAAGCTCTCCGACCGCTTCGGCCGCAAACCGCTCCTGATGACCGGCATGCTCGGCTTCCTGTTCCTGTCACTGCCCGCCTTCCTCCTGATCCGGCAGGGCAGCATCCCGGCGATCATCATCGGCATGCTGATGCTGGGCCTCTCCCTGGTCTGCCTGCTGGGCACGATGTCCGCCGCCCTCCCGGCCCTGTTCCCGACGAACGTCCGCTACGGCTCCCTGTCGGTCGGCTACAACCTCTCGGCGTCGATCTTCGGTGGCACGACCCCGCTGGTGATCACAGCCCTGATCAGCTGGACCGGCTCGAACCTCATGCCGGCGTACTACGCGATGGCTGCGGCCCTGGTGGGCGTGATCGCGGTGGCCTGCATGAAGGAGACCGCCAACCAGCCCCTCGCCGGCTCCCCGCCCTCGGTGGAGACGGAAGAGGAAGCGGCGGACCTGGTCCACGCGCAGAGCCCGGACCCGAAGTTCTGACGCGCGCTCGGCGCCGGAGGGTCGTATCGGGGAGAACCCGGACGGCAGGGCTTCCCCCGGCGCCTCCGGCCTTCAGCTGCGCATGAGGTCGCGGTTGACACGTTCAACGTGTGCGTACAGCGGTCCCTCGGTGACGACACGCTCGCCCTGGCCGCGCCTCCAAGGATCCACCTCGATCACAGTGACCAGTGCGTTGCCCAGCCCGATCACCACCCACCAGTCCCGGCCATCCGCATGGACCCGCCAGGTCGACTTGACCCACTTGCCGGTATCTGTGCGTACGTCGGCCGAGACCAGGCCCCAATGATCCGGGTCGAACGCCGTCAGCTCCTCGACGGGCGCGTTGCGCTGCTGGAGACGCTCGATCACGTGAGCACCCTGGGCCTTCAGCCGCGCCGGCTCGTGCAGGATGTGGCGCACGCGGGTGAACAGGGAAGCCGGCCCGGACACGGAGTGGAAGCGGGCTGTCTCGAAGCGGGGTGCCATGGTGATTCCTCAGGGGGGTCCGTCAGGTGCTGTGCTGGAAACGCACCGGCGCGCCCAGCACAGCCCGGGCGCCCTCGAAGTCGGCCAGACGGGGCTGCGACGAGTTTCGCAGCGTTGTCGAGGGAGCCTACGTAGTCGAGTTCCACCTCGCCCGCAGGCCTGGGGGACGGGTCCGCGGTGACCGGTCCCTCTTGTCCGGCAGAACCGGCAGCGGGCAGTTGGACTCCCGGCGCGACGAGCCGTCCGGTGCGCCTCCCGGCACCGGCCCCTTGCAGCCAGTGCAGAAGATGCTCGGGGTTGCCGACGGTCGCCGAGAGCCCGACGCGCTGGATGGACCGGCCGGTGACTCTCTCGAGCCGTTCCAGGACGGCCAGCAGGTGCCCAGCCCCGCCGAAGCTCGAGGCCGGTCCGAGGGGTCTGGGCGGGCTCAGCGGTACAGACGGCCGGTGCGGCGGCCGGTTGTCCCGGCCGATAGCGAGGACGAACCCGATTCCGCGGTGACCGGACGGGAACGACACTCAGGGCGTCGGCCGATACAGGCCGGACGGGTTCGCGGCGTCTGCACTCGTCGTCCCCCTCGTACTGAACGTCACCCGTACGGCCCGCCCATAGCACCCTACATCGGGTCCCCCCACCCCCCCCCGTCCCCTCTACCCTCGCGCACCGCCCGTGCGGGCCGCTTCGGGTGTCCGGGAATTGCCTGGGCTTACGAACTCGTCGCATGGCATGCTGATTGATCTTGCTACAACGTGCTTATCAGCTGAATAACGGGGGTTGAGGCATCGTGGGCTACACGATGCCTGAGGGCGTCGACACGATGCTCGATGTAGTCGGTGTGGGCTGGCCGAACGTCGACGAGGACGCGTACCGCGACATGGCGGACGCACTGCGGGAGTTCGGGGACGACGCGGACGACGACGCGTACGCCGCCTACCAGCACATCCAGAAACTGCTGGCGACCGGGCAGAGCGAGTCGCTGACCGCGCTCGACAAACACTGGTCGAAGGTGCAGGGCAAGCACAAGGATCTGGCGAAGGCCGCGCGGCTCGTCGCGGGTGCGCTGGACCGGGTCGCGGACATCATCGTGGCCCGGAAGATAGCCGCCGTGGCCGAACTGGCTGACCTGTGCGCGACGGTGGGAATCACCCTGGCCTTCGCACCGCTGACCGCCGGGCTGTCGACGCTGCTCGCCGGCGCGAAGATCGCGGCGACCCGTATCGCCTTCAAGCGGATCCTCAAGGAGATGGCTGAAGCCGCCGTATCGGAGATCGTCACGACGCTCACCGAGCCGGCGGTCGCCGCGATCGAGAACATCGTGGCGGATCTGGCAGTGCAGACGGCGCTGAACGTCGCGGGTGTGCAGGACGGCTACGACACAGGCCGGACGGCACAGGCGGGCAAGGACGCGCTGCAGATCAACTCGGTGGGCGGGTCCGGTGGACCGGGCCCGGGCGGTGGCCCGGTGATCGACCACGACGCGCACAGCAAGGCCGGGATGCACCTGGCCGGTGTGCAGATCACGATGCGTGAGAAGACGGGCGGCAAGCTCGGCAAGGCCAAGGGGCACCACGGCCGGGCCAAGGGCAAGGACTCCCTGACCGCCGTGCTGGACACCACGATCGAGGGGGTGGTGGAGAAGCTCGGCAAGGCACTGGGTGACCTCGGCGACCACGTCGGCAAGACGGTTCCCGACGGCATCACCAGGAGTTCCAAGACGCACAAGGACACCGACCACGACGTCCGCGACGGAGTCCAGAAGATTCATGCCCGGGTAGGCGAGGACAAAAGCGGCTCCGGCGGGGGCGGTGGAGGCGGAGGGGGAGGGGGCAGGAATGGCGGCGGAGACCCCAACGGGAAGCCGATAAGTCCTCAGCCGGGCTGGCACGGGAAGAGCGCCGGTAAAATGAAGCACCATCGACGTGACGCGTTGGACGTGAGCCACCTGAGCCTGGAACAGCAGCGAGATGCCCTCCGTCGGGAAACGCGCGGACTCGCGGACGATGCCCAGAAACAGGCACCTGGCCATCACCCGACCGGCAAGGATCGCCTGGTGAAATCGTGTGCAGGAGGTTTGCTGCACGAGGGCACTCTGACGAGCCACTCGAGCTCCACCAAGCGGCACGGTCAAGTGCTCCTCGACACCCACCCGGCGCTCAAAAATGTCGTCGATCAGGTGGAAAGAGACATCCGAGCAGATAACGAGAACCCGGGCGCAGGGCACGGCAAATGCGCCGAGGTGGCACTCATATCCGACCGCCTGCACGGAATAGAGAAAAGAGACAACATAAAGATCAGTACACCCGACGACATTCGCAGGGCTATGAGCGGCGCACTCGTATACTCCCTGCAGATCGGGGAGCAGGACTCTCCCACCGGGCTCAAGAAGCACGGGGACTACAAAGAGCCCTGCCGGTCGTGTTCAAGAATTCTTCCGCTGGTCGGCGTCACAGCACACACATAGGCAAGGGAAATATGTCAATTCTTTCCACAGCAGAAGAAGTGGATGCGTGGCTGTCAGAGGCCGGATGGCATCCGGGGCGCAACGTCGGAGACGAGGCATCCGAAGCAGTTTCGGCCGTCGTCGAGCGGTATCGTTCCTACGGCGTGGAGATCGAACCTTCCGCCCCCGCCCTCGCCTTCATTCGGGAGCATGCATTCCTTCGGGCGGTCATCGACACCGCACCAGAAAATTTTGCCGTCTTTACGCCGCATCTCGTATTCAAAGGGGATGCCGAGGAAATCTCCGAACTCGCCACAGACCTCGGTGTACAGCTTTTCCCGGTCGGGTACGACACCTACGATGGTTCCACCCTGCTCATTGACACGAACGGGCGATTCTTTTTTTCGCATCACACAGGAGCATACTATCTGGGGCGCGAAAAATACGAGGCACTGATGAGCCTCATGAGTAGCGAGATGGAAGATGCGGAGGACTACTTTGTCTGACCTCGTCCCCGGAGTGGCGGCTTCACTACTCGTCGACGGCCAGATCTTCAGTCAGACCAATCTCGGTGGTGATGGCCTGCCTGACCTTCACCCTGCGGTGCGGGACTTCTTCGACGCCCTCCCCACGGAGAACCGCGAGTACTTCGTCGGGCACTGCGCCGAGTCCGCCTTGGTCTCGGACCAGTTGTGGGGGCTGGACCGTCAGCACCCCGACGGGGGGACGACAACCCTCGACGAGGCCGCATCCCACTTCACCGGGGCTGCCCTCGTCGCGAAGAAGATTCGCAGCCAGGGCGACCCCGACCACGGCTCCCCGGCTCAGGTATGCCGTTCCTGCTCGGCGCTGCTCGAGCGGCTCGGCATCGACGTCATCAGCTCATGACACGCGGCAAGGACGTACTGGCATCCGCCGGGTGGTACCAAGGCCGCGATGTCGAATCGGAGGCCTTGTCAGCTGTCTTCAGGGCTGTCGCGCTCGTAGAGCCGGCGCCCGGCACATCGCCGTGGGTGCTGTTCCCGGCTGCCGAGCTGGCACTGCGCGCATTTCACGGACTGCGCTCGCGCCCGGTCGGGCCTGGGCACGAGGTCGCGCCCACGGGATGGGTGATCGACCCCGTGGTGGTCCGGCATGCCGGACATCCGCTGTCGCGTCTTACCGAGAGCACGGGATCCCGGCTGTTTCCGCTCGGACGCACGGACGCCGACGCAATCCTCGCCGTCGACGAAGAAGGGCGACTCTTCTCGATCGATCACGGAGGACAGTGGCAGCTCGGTGGCACGGTCCGTGAAGGCCTCACCGCGTTGGCTGAAGGACGTGCCCCGCACAGGATCGCCGCCCGGCAGTGGGCTTGGACCGTCTCGTCGCCGAACGGGGAGCCGCTGGCCGACGTCATACGCACGGCGCTTGTCGCTGTCTACGTGCTGCACCACCGGCAGGTGTTCAGCGCCCGACACCTTCGGCTGACCGTCACGCCCCTACGTGGCATAGCTCCGGTCGCCCTGGACCGTACTGTCCCCTTGCCTGGCGGTTCTCTGGAGGAGAGTGCGGTGCCTCTTGCGGCAAAGATGGAAGCACTGATCGAGACCGAGGGTGTGACGACACGAGGAGCAGAACTCAAGGTGGAGGTGCCTGCTCCACGTAACGCCACCGCTCCGCAGTCGTCCGTCAGCTGCGCCGTGCGCACGGGACACCTCGCGAAGACCCCTGCGACGGTGGAGCTGCATCTCGCCGCAGGTGCGGCTGCCTCGGTCGGCCGTCTCCGGACAGCCGTTCAAGCGTGTTCTGAGGACCTGGCCCGACAAGCCCCGGCCCTCTCTGCCTGAGAGAGGCCCGTCACCAGGCGAGAGTCCGAGCGCGGCCAGGCCGCGGCCCGTCCATGGGACGGCCGACCAGGCAGGTCAGCGAATTCTGGAAGACGGCCTGATGTGGTGACCGCGTGGGTTCACCGGGTTGCTCGTTGTGCTGGTGGGAAGTGACGACGCTTTCGACCAGCAGGGAAGGCCGGATGGCAGCACCGGTCAGGGCCCAGCGGCTGACGGAGCAGGCCCTCATGACCCGCACCACCCCGCGTACGCGACCAACCCGACAGACGTCCACCTCGGCCGCGGCCTGATGCGCGTACACACCTGCCCCACCGATCCCGCTCACCCGCACCAGCTCAGCTTCCAGTAACCGCGGGATACGTCTTGCCTGCTCGAACGACGCGATCGTCGAGGCCGAGTACCCAGTCAGCGACCCGAGCCCCGCACGGTCCAGGCCCGCCCGCTCACGGAACAGCTTCAACTGCCGCCCGAACACGCACAGCATGCCCGTGCCGACCTCGTACTCCGGCTCCTGGACTTCGTCCGCACGTATGTTCCGCCTGCGGCATCGGTGATACCTGGCAAGGCAAGCGGCTCGTGCTGGAGATCGATCACGTCAGCGGTGACCACCTGGACAATCGCCGCGAAAATCTCCGCTACCTATGCCCCTCATGTCACAGCCAGACCGAAACCTTCTCCAAGCGGCGAAGTCCTACCCAGTAGAGTTAGCGACACGCGGGCCCGTACCCCAGCAGGCTAGAGGGCGCCGGCTTAGAACCGGTGTGTCGTGGGTTCAAATCCCACCGGGCCCACAGGTCAGATGGGGTCGATACCTTCGTTGCGAAGGTATCGACCCCATCTCCCGTCAGCCCACCAGCTCCCGCACCACCGGCACCAGCGCCCGGAACGCCTTCCCCCGGTGGCTGATCGCGTTCTTCTCGACGGGGGTGAGCTCCGCGCAGGTCCTCGTCTCGCCGTCCGGCTGGAGGATCGGGTCGTAGCCGAAGCCGTACGCGCCGGCCGGGGCGGTGCGCAGGGTGCCCGTGAGGCGGCCCTCGACCACGCGTCCCGTGCCGTCGGGGAGCACCAGGGCCGCGGCGCAGGCGAAGTAGGCGCCTCGGTGGGGGTCGGAGATGTCGCCCAGCTGGGCGAGGAGCAGGTCCAGGTTGGCCGCGTCGTTGCCGTGGGCGCCGGACCAGCGGGCGGAGAAGATGCCGGGGGCTCCGCCGAGCACGTCGACGCAGAGGCCGCTGTCGTCGGCGATTGCCGGGTGGCCGGTGGCCTGGGCCAGGGCGTGGGCTTTGAGGAGGGCGTTCTCGGCGAAGGTGACGCCGGTTTCCTTGACGTCGGGGACGTCGGGGTACGCGTCCGCGCCGACGAGGTCGTGGGGCAGGCCCGCGTCGGCGAGGATCGCGTGGAGTTCGGTGATTTTCCCGGCGTTGCGGGTGGCGAGGATCAGGCGCGTCATGCGTCGATTATCGCCCTCCGGTCACGGGGTGCAGACGTTGCCGATCTCGGTGGCGGCGTCCGTGACGGGGGTGATGTCGGGGGTGGCGTCACCCTTCTCGATGGACTCGCGGACGTTGGTGACGCCTGCCTGGAGGTCGTCGACGGCCTTGTTCAGGTCGGCGTTGTCCGTGGTGTCGCCGAGGTCCTTGAGTTCCTTGTCGATCTGGTCCAGGGCTTCCGAGGCCTGCGTCGGGTCGTTGGACGCGTCGGATATGGCCTGCTGGAGGTTGCCGACGCTGGTGGCGATGGCGTCGGCGGTGCGGACGCAGTCCAGGGCCTTGTCGACGGCGCTGCAGCCGACGGCGGCTGTGAGTGTCAGCAGGGTGGCCGTGACTGCGAGTGCGGTGCGGTGGTGGCGCGAGGCCATGGTGCGGTCCCTCCCCGGGGGTGGATACATGGACGGACGCACGGTTCGACCCGTGCGCCCGTACTCGCTACGACGCTGTGCGCTGCGTATTTGGTTGCTTCTTTACCCGCCGGGACTCGCCGGGACTCGTCTTTACTCGTTCGTCTTCGCTCGTCTTTACTCGCCGAGCGTGCGGGCGAGTGCCTCTTCCTGGAGCTTGGCGAGGTCGGTGCAGCCGGCGGTGGCGAGGTCGAGGAGGGCGTTGAGCTCGTCGCGGTCGAAGGGTTCGGCCTCGGCGGTGCCCTGGACCTCGACGAAGCGGCCGTCGCCGGTGCAGACGACGTTCATGTCGGTGTCGGCGCGGACGTCCTCCTCGTAGCAGAGGTCGAGGAGGGGGACGCCGTCGACGATGCCGACGCTGATCGCGGCGACGGTGCCGGTGAGGGGCTTGCGTCCGTGCTTGATGATCTTCTTGCCCTGGGCCCAGGCGATGGCGTCGGCGAGGGCGACGTAGGCGCCCGTGATGGCGGCGGTGCGGGTGCCGCCGTCGGCCTGGAGGACGTCGCAGTCGAGGACGATGGTGTTCTCGCCGAGTGCCTTGTAGTCGATCACGGCGCGCAGGGAGCGGCCGATGAGGCGGCTGATCTCGTGGGTGCGGCCGCCGATCTTGCCGCGTACGGATTCGCGGTCGCCGCGGGTGTTGGTGGAGCGGGGCAGCATGGAGTACTCGGCGGTGACCCAGCCTTCGCCGCTGCCCTTGCGCCAGCGGGGGACGCCTTCGGTGACGGAGGCGGTGCAGAAGACCTTGGTGTCGCCGAAGGAGATGAGTACGGAGCCTTCGGCGTGCTTGCTCCATCCGCGTTCGATGGTGACGGGGCGGAGCTGTTCGGGGGTGCGGCCGTCGATACGAGACATGGCTCCGAGCCTATCGGCTGACGGGGCGGGGTCCGTTCGGGTGCACGGCAGGCCCCGCTCCTGGCCGGTCGGGGACGGAGCGGGGCCTGCGCGTGGGACTTCGGTGGGCCGGCGGGGTCAGCCGGTCACATCATGTCTTCGATGTCGGCGGCGATGGGGTCGGCGTCGGTGCCGATGACGACCTGGATCGCGGTGCCCATCTTGACGACGCCGTGGGCTCCGGCGGCCTTGAGCGCGGCTTCGTCGACCTTGCTGGGGTCGTGGACCTCGGTGCGGAGGCGGGTGATGCAGCCTTCGATCTCGTCGATGTTCTCGATACCGCCGAGGCCGGCGACGATCTTCTCAGCCTTGCTGGCCATGTCCTTCTCCCTGGTCTGTGCGTGCGTGGGGCGGCCCACCGTGGGTCCGTTTCGTCACGGTAACGCACGGTTGGCCCAACTTCACGGGCGGGTATCCGCGCAGTCCCCAATGATGACGATCACCGGCGCCATGCCTTCCGGCAGGGCTCCGCACCGTATCGCAACTGGTCTACACCAGTTTGCAACGACCGCCAAACCTGGCGTGTTCCGGGAGGATGCCGATGAGCTCGAACGCGGCTACGCAACCGCAGCGCAAGTGGTGGAACGGGCCGGTCCAGGGACTGCAGAAGGTCGGCCGCAGCCTGCAGCTGCCGGTGGCCGTACTGCCCGCGGCGGGCCTCCTGGTGAGCCTCGGCAATCTCTTCGACTCCTCGCTGCACGGCGCCTTCTGGGACAAGTTCGCGAAGGTTCTCCTCAACGGCGGCACCGCGATCCTGGACGGCGAGGTGGGACTCCCCCTCCTCTTCTGCATCGGCGTCGCGATCGGTTTCGCGAAGAAGGCGGACGGCTCGACGGCGCTCGCCGCCGTCGTCGGCTTCCTCGTCTACCGGGGCGTGCTGGCGGCGTTCCCGGTGGACGACACGGTGACCGAGGCGACGCCGGACGGGGTGCCGCAGAACCCCGGGGTCCTGGGCGGCATCCTCATCGGTCTGCTGACCGCCGTGGTCTGGCAGCGCTACCACCGCACCAAGCTGGTCGACTGGCTGGGCTTCTTCAACGGACGACGTCTGGTGCCGATCCTGATGGCGTTCCTCTGCGTGATCCTGGGGGTGCTGTTCGGCCTGCTGTGGCAGCCGGTCGGTGACGCGCTGACCTGGTTCGCCAAGCAGCTGATCGATCTGGGCGCCTGGGGTGCGGCGATCTTCGGTTTCGCGAACCGGCTGCTGATCCCGATCGGCATGCACCAGTTCCTGAACACGTTCTTCTGGTTCCAGGCGGGCGAGTTCACCGGCGACGACGGCGGCACCGTCCAGGGTGACATCTCCCGCTTCTTCGCCGGGGACCCGTCGGCGGGGCAGTTCACCTCGGGGTTCTTCCCGATCATGATGTTCGGCCTGCCGGCCGCCGCGCTGGCCATCGCCCACACCGCACGTCCCGAGCGGCGCAAGGAGGTGTCCGGACTGATGCTGTCCGTGGCGCTGACGTCGTTCGTGACGGGTGTGACGGAGCCGCTGGAGTTCTCGTTCCTCTTCGTCGCTCCACTGCTGTACGGGGTGCACGCGATCCTCACCGGGGTGTCGATGGGGGTCACCTGGGCGCTTGGGGTGCATGCGGGGTTCAGCTTCTCGGCCGGGCTGATCGACTACGTCGTCAACTGGCATCTGGATACGAAACCATGGCTGATCATCCCGATCGGGCTGTGCTTCGCGGTGATCTACTATGTGATCTTCCGGTTCGCGATCACGAAGTTCAACCTCCAGACCCCCGGGCGTGAGCCCGTCGAGGAGGAGAAGAAGATCGAGGACGACTTGACGAAGTAGGCCTCCCAGGCCTTTCGCGCGGCCCTCGGACCTGGCGGTCCGAGGGCCTTCGCCGTGTCACCGAGGGTGGCGGCGGAACTACGCGGCAAATGGGAGGGAATTGCAGGTTCCTTATCTAACCCTCACCGTGCTAAAACTGGTCTACACCACTGGAGTGGTCCAGACCACGCGGCCGATCCCCCGCCGCGTTCCTCGAGTCGTCGCCCCCCGAAATCCTGTCCCCGGCGGCGCCTTGCCTACTGGAGGAAGTTGATGAGTACGGACACCGCTCCGGCCACCCCCGCGAAGAAGCGGGGCGCCGGCGTGATGGCTGTCATGCAGCGCATCGGCCGCAGCCTCATGCTGCCGGTCGCGGTCCTGCCCGCGGCAGCCCTGCTGGTCCGGCTCGGCAATGCCGACATGCTCGGCCGCGAGTCGTTCCCCACCGTCATCACGAAGCTGGCCGGCTACATGGCGGCCGGCGGCGGCGCCATTCTCGACAACATGGCCCTGCTGTTCGCCGTCGGTATCGCCATCGGCTTCGCCAAGAAGTCGGACGGCTCGACCGCTCTCGCCGCGGTGACCGGCTACCTGGTGTTCCAGAAGGTGCTCGCCACCTTCACCGACAGCAACCTGCCGCAGGTCGCGAGTGTCGCCGACGGCAAGATCGTCATGAGCGACGCCCCGGTCAACGCGGGCGTGCTCGGCGGTGTCGTGATGGGCATAGTCGTGGCCCTGCTGTACCAGAAGTTCTACCGGACGAAGCTGCCCGACTGGGCGGGCTTCTTCAGCGGCCGCCGCCTGGTCCCGATCCTCTCCGCCTTTGCGGGCCTGGTCATCGGTATCGTCTTCGGGATCATCTGGCCGGTGCTCGGCACGGGCCTGCACAACTTCGGTGAGTGGCTGGTCGGTTCCGGTGCCGTCGGCGCGGGCATCTTCGGTGTCGCCAACCGTGCGCTGATCCCGGTCGGCATGCACCACCTGCTGAACTCCTTCCCGTGGTTCCAGGCCGGCGAGTACAACGGCGCCCACGGCGACATAGCCCGCTTCCTCGCGGGTGACCCGGACGCCGGACAGTTCATGACCGGCTTCTTCCCGATCATGATGTTCGCCCTCCCGGCCGCCTGCCTCGCGATCGTCCACTGCGCCCGTCCGGAGCGCCGCAAGGTCGTCGGCGGCATGATGTTCTCGCTCGCGCTGACCTCGTTCGTCACCGGTGTGACCGAGCCGATCGAGTTCACGTTCATGTTCATCGCCCCGGTGCTGTACGCGATCCACGCGGTGCTGACCGGTGTCTCGATGGCCCTGACCTGGGCACTCGGCATGAAGGACGGCTTCGGCTTCTCGGCCGGTCTGGTCGACTTCCTGCTGAACCTGGGCATCGCGTCGAAGCCCTGGCTGCTGGTGCTGGTCGGCCTGTGCTTCGCGGTCGTCTACTACGTGGTCTTCCGGTTCGCGATCACGAAGTTCAACCTTCCGACGCCGGGCCGCGAGTCCGACGAGGAGCTCGCCGAGCTCCAGAAGGCCGAGGCCAAGTAGTCCGGCCCCGCCCCGCGCATACCGCGAAGTCCCGTCCTCCCTGTGGAGAGGACGGGACTTCGCCGTATGTGCGGGAGCCGCTCAGATCTCGTACACCGCGCCGGGCACGGCCAGCTCGACGGGTCCGTCGTAGACCTCCCGGGCGTCGGAGAGGTTGCGTTCGGCGTCCGTCCACGGCGGGATGTGGGTGAGGACGAGGCGTCCCGCTCCGGCGCGTGCGGCGTACTCGCCTGCTTCGCGGCCGTTGAGGTGGAGGTCCGGGATGTCCTCCTTGCCATGGATGAACGATGCTTCGCAGAGGAACAGGTCGGCGCCCTCGGCGAGTTCGGCGAGCGCTTCGCAGGTGCCGGTGTCGCCGGAGTAGGTGAGGGCGCGCCCGTCGTGCTCGACCCGGATGCCGAAGGTGTCGACGGGGTGGCGGAGCTTCTCCGTACGGACCGAGAAGGGGCCGATCTCGAACGATCCGGACTTCAGTGTGTGGAAGTCGAAGACTTCGCTCATCGCGTGGTCGGACGGTGTGTCGGCGTGGGCGGTGGTGAGCCGCTGCTCGGTGCCCTCGGGGCCGTACACGGGGATCGCGGCGGGGCGTCCGCCGTCGAAGCGGTAGTAGCGGACGACGAAGTACGCGCACATGTCGATGCAGTGGTCGGCATGGAGGTGGCTGAGGAAGATGGCGTCGAGGTCGTAGAGACCTACGTGGCGCTGCAGCTCGCCCAGGGCGCCGTTGCCCATGTCGAGGAGCAGCCGGAAGCCGTCGGCCTCTACGAGGTAGCTCGAGCATGCCGAACCCGCGGACGGGAACGAGCCGGAGCAGCCGACGACGGTGAGCTTCATGGAGCGTGAACCTCCGAGGCGTGGGAACGGGGAGGGTTCGTGCGGTCCGTCGAGCGTAAGGCGCGAAACCGCTGGTCGCTCCTCCACGGCCTGCCGTTGTGGGGGAACTCACCTGTGCTGTCACCGGTTCGATGGAAGGCCGGGTGTCGCCGGTCGCCGGTACGGTCGGGGTATGAACACGTGGTGGTGGGTGGCACTGGCTCTCGTCGTCCTGCTGGCGCTGGTGGCGGCGGTCTCCGACGGGCGGGGCCGGGGCGGGCGCGGGCCGCGGCGGCCCGGCGGGCGGACGCGGCCTCCGGGGCGGACTCCTGAGCGGCAGAGGGCCCGGCCGCACGGTGGTCCCAGGCCCGGGGAGATCTGGTGGGCGGATGTGCCGTTCGAGGACGGGCCGGGTTCGAAGGACCGGCCGTGTCTCGTGTTGTCGGTGCGGGGTGGCACGGCTGTCGTCGCCAAGATCACCAGCAGGCATCATGCGGAGCGGCCGGGTGTCATCGCGCTGCCGCCGGGTTCGGTGGGGGACGCGCGGGGCCGGCAGAGCTTCCTGGAGACGGATGAGCTGCGGGATGTGGCGGTGTCGGGGTTCCGGCGGAAGGCGGGCGAGTTGGATCCGGGGGTGTGGGGGCGGGTGCGCGGGCTGGGCTGAGTGTGCGGGAGGCGCGGGACGGGGTGAGTCCGTCCCGCGCCTCCTGTCGCGCGTGGCCGCCGGTTTCGGGCGGTGTGCAGGTCCGTCTGCACGGTCCCGAGGGTCCGTACGGGCGGTCCTGAAGGCCCGTCCGTGCGGTCCCTGAGGTCCGTCCGGGCGGTGTGAAGAGCTGTCAGGCCCAGAGCTGGCCTTGGAGGGTTTCGATGGCTGCTTCTGTCGTGGGGGCGGTGTAGACGCCGGTCGACAGGTACTTCCAGCCGCCGTCCGCGACGACGAAGACGATGTCCGCGGACTCGCCCGCCTTGACGGCCTTGCGGCCGACTCCGATGGCGGCGTGGAGTGCGGCGCCGGTGGAGACGCCCGCGAAGATGCCCTCCTGCTGGAGGAGCTCGCGGGTGCGGGTCACGGCGTCGGCGGAGCCGACGGAGAAGCGGGTGGTGAGTACGGAGGCGTCGTAGAGCTCGGGGACGAAGCCCTCGTCGAGGTTGCGCAGGCCGTAGACGAGGTCGTCGTAGCGCGGTTCTGCGGCGACGACGGTGACGTCGGGCTTGTGTTCCCGGAGGTAGCGGCCGACGCCCATGAGGGTGCCGGTGGTGCCGAGACCTGCCACGAAGTGCGTGATGGAGGGGAGGTCGGTGAGGATCTCCGGTCCGGTGGTGGCGTAGTGGGCGCCGGCGTTGTCCGGGTTGCCGTACTGGTAGAGCATGACCCAGTCGGGGTGCTCGGCGGAGAGCTCCTTGGCCACGCGTACGGCGGTGTTGGATCCTCCGGCGGCGGGGGACGAGATGATCTCGGCTCCCCACATGGTGAGCAGGTCGCGACGTTCCTGTGAGGTGTTCTCCGGCATGACGCACACGATGCGGTAGCCCTTGAGCGTGGCCGCCATGGCGAGCGAGATGCCGGTGTTGCCGCTGGTGGGTTCGAGGATCGTGCAGCCGGGTGTCAGGCGGCCGTCCTTCTCCGCCTGCTCGACCATGTGGAGCGCGGGGCGGTCCTTGATCGATCCGGTGGGGTTGCGGTCCTCGAGCTTGGCCCAGATCCGGACGTCGTCGGACGGGGACAGCCTCGGGAGGCGGACCAGGGGGGTGTTGCCCACGGCCGCCAGGGGGGAGTCGTACCGCATCAGCGCATTCCGCCGGCGACGGCCGGGAGGATGGTGACGTTGTCGCCGTCGGCGAGCTTGGTGGAGATGCCGTCGAGGAAGCGGACGTCCTCGTCGTTGAGGTAGACGTTCACGAAGCGGCGGAGCTGGTCGCCGTCGACGATGCGCTCACGGATGCCGTTGTGGCGGCTCTCCAGGTCGGCGAAGAGGTCGGCGAGGGTCTCCCCGCTGCCTTCGACCGCCTTGGCGCCGTCGGTGTAGGTGCGGAGGATGGTCGGGATGCGGACCTCGATGGCCATGGCGTGGGCTCCTGTCGAAAGCGTGGAGGTGGCGTGGGGCGCGCGTTTGTGCCCCCGCTCGGGGGTGGGGCGTACGTGGTGCGCTCGGACCGCGGCTCAGGTCGTGCGGTTCACGGGCAGGCGGCAGCCGGACACATGGCGCTGGACAGCCTGCACAGGTCGACGTGCAGCCGCGCGACGAGCATCGTGCCCGGGGCCTTTTCGCTCACGTCATGGGAAACCATGCGCTCATCGTATCGATTCCCCACCTCGAAACCAGAGTGTGATCCCACATCGTGGATGGTTAGCGTTCGACAGGTGGACATTCGGGGGGCGGTCGGCGCATCCGGAGCCGCCCCCCGGGCGTCAGGCTGCCGTGGGGTAGGCCTCGACGACCTCGACTTCTTCCTCGGTGATCTCGCCGTCCACGATGCGGTACGAGCGGAACTGGAAGGGGCCGGCGTCGTCGGCGTCCGCGGTGGAGACGAGTACGTAGTGGGCGCCGGGCTCGTTGGCGTACGTGAGGTCGGTGCGGGAGGGGTAGGCCTCCGTCGCGGTGTGGGAGTGGTAGATGATCACCGGCTCCTCGTCGCGGTCGTCCATCTCGCGGTAGAGCTTCAGCAGGTCAGCCGAGTCGAACTCGTAGAACGTGGGTGAGCGCGCGGCGTTGAGCATGGGGACGAAGCGTTCGGGGCGGCCCGTTCCTGCCGGGCCGGCGACCACGCCGCACGCCTCGTCGGGGTGGTCCGCGCGGGAGTGCGCGACGATCTGGTCGTAGAGCGCCTGGGTAAGGGTCAGCATGGCGCCCAGGATAAGACCGCCCCCGGTTGCCGGGCGGTCCGAGCGGACGGGCCCTCGCGTACCGAGGTGTGGTACGCGAGGGCCCGGATGCCGGACAGGGCCGTTGGGGCGGCCGGTGTCCCGGAGGCGCCGTGACGCGGGTCAGCGCTTGGCGAAGGCGGTGTTCTCGGGGTTGCGGGCCTTGAGCACCAGGTAGGAGACGCCGAGGATGAGGCCCCACACCGGTGCGCAGTACAGCGAGATCCTGGCGTCCTTGTCGATGGCCATCATGACGATGACGAGGCCGATGAAGGCGAGGGCGAACCAGCTGCTGAACGGCGCGCCGGGTGCCTTGAAGGTGGACTGGGGCAGTTCGCCGCGGTCGGCCTTGGCGCGGTAGCGGATCTGGCAGATCAGGATCATGATCCAGGCCCACATGCCGGAGATGGTCGCGAAGGAGACGACGTAGTTGAAGGCGTCGCCGGGCCACTGGTAGTTGATCCAGACGCCGACGAGCATCAGTGCGGCGGAGAACGTGGTGCCGACGAGCGGGAGCCCGTTCTTCGTCAGCTTGGTGAACGCCTTGGGGCCCTGCCCGTTCAGTGCGAGGTCCCGCAGCATGCGCCCGGTGGAGTACATGCCGGAGTTGCAGGAGGAGAGCGCGGCGGTGAGTACGACGAAGTTGACGATCGCCGCGCCGATGCCGAGGCCCATCTCCTCGAACGCGGCGACGAACGGCGAGACGCCGGGCTCGAAGGTGCTCCACGGGACCACGGAGAGGATCATGATCAGCGCGCCGACGTAGAAGACGGCGATGCGCCACGGCACGGTGTTGATGGCCTTCGGCAGGACGGTCTTCGGGTCCTTGGACTCGCCGGCGGTGACGCCGACGAGTTCGACGGCGAGGAACGCGAACATCACGATCTGGAGGGTCATCAGCGTGCCGCTGATGCCTTCGGGGAAGAAGCCGCCGTCGTTCCACAGGTTGGCGACCGTCGCCGTGTCACCGGCGTCGGAGAAGCCGACGGTCAGCACGCCCGCGCAGATGAGGATCATGCCGATGATCGCGGTGACCTTGACCATCGAGAACCAGAACTCGAGCTCGCCGAAGAGCTTCACCGAGATCAGGTTGGCGCCGTACAGAATGAAGGTGAACACCAGTGCGGACAGCCATTGCGGGATATCCCACCAGTACGTCATATAGGTGGCTGCGGCGGTCACTTCGGTGATTCCGGTGACGACCCAGAAGAGCCAGTACGTCCAGCCGGTCACGAATCCGAAGAAGGGACCGAGGAATTCGCGTGCGTACTCCGAGAAGGAGCCGGACACCGGGCGGTACATCAGGAGTTCGCCCAGGGCGCGCATGATGAAGAAGATGACCAGACCCGCGATGGCGTAAGCCAGGATGAGGCTGGGTCCCGCCCGGTCGATGGCCTTGCCGGCGCCGAGGAAGAGTCCCGTGCCGATGGCCCCGCCGATGGCGATCATCTGGATCTGACGGGCACCCAGGCCACGCTGGTAGCCCTCGCCCGCCGGGGCGTCGACGGCCTTCGGGCCGTCCGCCTGTCCGTTGTCGACCTGCGCCGATGTCATGGTGGTGCGCCTTTCTCCACGCCGATCCGCGCCGTCGTCGGCGTCGGATCAGGTCCTGATCCCCCCCGGATATGGATGGAGTGCCGCCGGCGTTCGGCCGGCTCGTAGCGCCCCCGGGGACAGGGGTGGCGTCCCCGGGCGGTCGTGAAGATTTATCACGCGCACCGGGTGGGGCCGTCGGACATTATGTGGCGCACGCCACAGGAAAAAGCGGACAAGCGTTTCCAGGCGCCGCAAAGAAGGCCGTTCAGGTGACGGGATCGTTATTCGGATTTGAGTATCCGTTTAGCGAACCCGGCGAACCAGCCGAACCGCGTGGGCCTCAGTCGGGCATCAGTGTTTCGACGAGCGTTTCCTGCAGCGCGCCGAGCCAGAGATATGCCATCACCATCGGCTTGCGCGGATCGCTGTCGGGGAGCCGGTAGAGCGAACCGTCCTGGCCCTCGTCCTCGTCGGACACCTCCAGGCGGGTGCCGATGGTGAGCCGGAGGTCGTTGAGGGAGCCCAGCCAGTGGTGGCATTCGCCGGCGGTGAGGGCGAGCACCGCGCCGTTGTCGGGGACGGGCGCGAGCGCGTCGAGGGACCGGACGACGGCGAGCGCGTCGTCGCGCTTGCGGGTGCGCAGGTCGTTCTCCGTGAAGCGGCGGAACTCGGAGGACGCCTCGCGCAGCTCCTTGTCCTCGTCCCCGTACGCCTCGGGGAAGAGCCGGGCCAGGGCCGGGTCGGAGGGCGGTTCGCTGGGTCCCTCGACGAAGAGGGCGGCGAGCGGGTCCTCGCCCTCGGCGGGTTCGTCGCCGGGGCCGATGAGTTCGAGCAGCTGGACGGCGAGGGAGCGCAGGATGGCGACCTCGACCTCGTCGAGCGCGACGGACGCGCCGCCGCCTGGGGTGGCCTCGAAGTGGCCGGCCATGAAATCTCCGATGATGGGTCGGACGGAGGGGCAGCGGTGGGTCAGTTGCGGTCCTGGGTCAGCGTGGCCCAGAGCCCGTAGCCGTGCATGGCCTGGACGTCCCGCTCCATCTCCTCACGGCTGCCGCTGGAGACGACCGCGCGGCCCTTCTGGTGGACGTCGAGCATCAGCTTGTGCGCCTTGTCCTTGGAGTAGCCGAAGTAGGCCTGGAAGACATACGTCACATAGCTCATGAGGTTGACCGGGTCGTTGTGCACCAGCGTCACCCAGGGGACGTCGGGTTCGGGGACGGCGAAGGTCTCCTCGGCCGATTCGGGACGTTCGATCTCTACGGGGGAAGCAACGCTCACCTACCCCATGCTGCCACCAGAGAGGGGCCGGCGCACAAACGGCGCCCCCATCTCGTCAGTTTGACGAATAGGGAGTAGCATCCCCGGCATGAACTCAGCGGACCTTGGGCGACGGGTCGGTGTGCCGTCGACCGCGCTCTTCACCGACCAGTACGAGCTCACGATGGTGCAGGCCGCACTGAAGGCCGGCACCGCGGACCGGCGCTCCGTCTTCGAGGCCTTCACCCGCCGGCTGCCGGAGGGGCGGCGCTACGGCGTCGTGGCCGGCACCGGGCGCGTGCTGGACGCGGTGGAGAACTTCCACTTCGACGACGAGATGCTCGCCTTCCTGCGTGACCAGCACATCGTGGACTCCCCCACCGTCGACTGGCTGGCCGACTACCGGTTCAGCGGCGACATCTGGGGCTACCCGGAGGGCGAGGTCTACTTCCCCGGCTCGCCGCTCCTGCGGGTCGAGGGCTCCTTCGCCGAGTGCGTGCTGCTGGAGACCGTGATCCTGTCGATCCTGAACCACGACTCGGCTATCGCCGCCGCCGCGTCCCGGATGTCGGCCGCCGCGGGCGGCCGCCGGCTCATCGAGATGGGCGCCCGGCGCACGCACGAGCTGTCGGCGGTGGCGTCGGCCCGCGCCGCGTACATCGGCGGTTTCCACACCACCTCGGACCTGGCGGCCGGCTTCCGCTACAACATCCCGACCGTCGGGACGAGCGCGCACGCCTTCACGCTCCTGCACGACAGCGAGCGGGACGCCTTCCGGGCGCAGGTGGACTCGCTGGGCCGGGGCACCTCGCTGCTGGTCGACACGTACGACGTGGCAGAGGCCGTCCGCACGGCGGTGGAGATCGCGGGGCCGGAGCTGGGGGCCGTACGGATCGACTCGGGCGACCTGCTGCTCGTCGCGCACCGGGTCCGCCAGCAGCTGGACGAGCTGGGCGCCACGGAGACGAAGATCGTGGTGACGTCCGACCTGGACGAGTACGCGATCGCCTCGCTGGCCGCCGCGCCCGTCGACGCCTACGGCGTGGGCACGCAGCTGGTCACCGGGAGCGGCCACCCGACGTGCTCCATGGTCTACAAGCTGGTGGCGCGTGCGCGGTCCGCCGATCCGGCCGATCCGCTGCTGCCGGTGGTGAAGAAGTCGCTGGGCGCGAAGTCGTCGAGGGGCGGCCGCAAGTGGGCGGCACGCAGGCTGGACGAGTACGGGGTGGCCGAGGCCGAGGTGATCGGCACCGGTGACGTCCCGGCGGAGCTGGCCGGCCGGCAGCTCCTGGTGGAGCTGGTCAAGGACGGCGAGGTGGTCGCCCGGGAGCCGCTGGAGGCCGCGCGGGACCGGCACGTCGCGGCGCGCGACGGACTGCCGATGTCGGCGATGCAGCTGTCCCGGGGGGAGCCGGTGCTGCCCACGGAGTACGTGTGAGACGGGGCCGGGCCCGGGCCTCCCGTGCCGATCACGCGGGGCCCGGCGCGAGAGCGGCGTGTGTGCCCCCTCCCGCGGGGTGCGCCGAGTCTCTAGGCTCGGTGGCATCCCCACCGTTCATATCCGCATAACCGCCGACCCCCACCGAAGGACAACCGTCATGCATCGCGCCTTGATCGTCGTTGACGTTCAGAACGACTTCTGCGAGGGCGGCAGCCTCGCGGTGGCGGGCGGCGCCGATGTCGCCGCCGCCATCACCGACCTGATCGGCGAGGCCCAGCCCGGCTACAGCCACGTCGTGGCCACCCGGGACCACCACATCGACCCCGGTGACCACTTCTCCTCGGCGCCCGACTTCGAGAACTCGTGGCCGCCGCACTGTGTCGCCGGCACGGAGGGCGTGGGCTTCCACCCCAATTTCGCCCCCGCCGTGGCCTCCGGCGCGATCGACACCGTCTTCGACAAGGGGGCGTACGCCGCGGCGTACAGCGGCTTCGAGGGCGTCGACGAGAACGGCACCGGCCTCGCCCAGTGGCTGCGGGACCGGTCGGTCACCGCTGTCGACGTCGTCGGCATCGCCACGGACCACTGTGTGCGGGCGACGGCCCTCGACGCCGCCCGGGAGGGCTTCGCCACCCAGGTACTGCTGGACCTGACCGCCGGTGTCGCCGAGGGCACCACCGAGCGGGCCCTGGAGGAGCTGCGGACCGCCGGTGTGGAGCTGTCGGGGAAGCCGGTCGTCTGACCGGTCCCGGCGCTCTCAGGCGGCCGGGCGGGCAGGTCCCGGCGCTCTCAGGCGGCCGGGCGGGCCGGTCCCGCGTATCCGGTGGATCCCAGCAGCGCCCGTATCGGGTGCCAGAGCTCCTGGGCGGTCTGGGGCGCCGTACGCCAGAGAAGCCCGTCCGGGTGGTGCAGGACCGCCGTGACCTCGTCAGGGGTGGGCGGCTGGGCGTTGCCCCTGAGGTAGACGGCGCGCAGTCCGAGGTTGCGCAGCCTGGTCAGGGCGCGCGCCCTGTTGGCCGCGTGCACGAGCACCCGCACCGGCTCTCCGGGGCCGGATCCGCCGGCCGGACCGTTCAATGTCAGTGCCACCACCACGGTGCCGTCGGGCAACCTGCTGAAACCTCCGCCTGCCATGCTTAGCGCTCCCCCGTAAGACTTCGTGTCAATAAGGATCCGGTAGGACGCACCTAAACACGATCGGCCGCCGCCCGCCAGGGGGCTGCGGCCGATCATGTTTTGACCTGCGGTTCTTCCTGTTACTTGCCCGAGGGGCCGACCTTCACGGTGATCGTCGAGCCGCTGAGCGGCTCGTTGACGATGGAGATCCGGGTGTTGGTGTCAGAGACCTTGACACTTCCTGTCGGGTTTTCCTCGTACCAGTACGTGCCCTTGCGGTCGTCGAAGACCGGCACGCCCAGCGACGGCTTGATCTTGAGCGGGACATCCGCGTTGTGCAGCGTGAAGCCCTTGTTCGGGTACCAGCTGAACGGCGCGTCGAACGGCTGGATCTTGTTGCGCAGGAGCTTGCCGTCCGTCCACTTCAGCGGCTTGGCGTGGGAGTCCACCGGCAGGATCAGGCCGTGGCCCTCGTGCTGCGAGGTGTTGTTGTCCTTCTGGGAGGTGTCCCAGAGCCACACCATCAGGCCGTTCTGGTACGAGTAGTGCTCGACCCAGTCGGGGCGCGTGGTGGAGAAGCCGAAGTTGTACGGGCCGACCTCGAGGGTCTTGTCGTACGAGACGTACTGACGGTTCTCGGCGATGTAGTACTGCGGGTAGTCGTTGGTGAACGACTCGCCGATCCGGGAGAAGCCCTTGGCGGTCCAGCCGTTGTCGTCGCCCTCGGCGTTGTCCGTGAAGAGCGCGGAGCCGTCGGCGGTGACCGTGAGGGCGTCGGCCGCGAAGCCCTTGCCGCCCGCGCCGCCGTCCGTCTGGTAGCGGAAGCGGAGGTCGATCTTCTTGCCCGCGTAGGCGTCCAGCGGGAACGAGAGCTTCTTGTACGCGCCCGAGACGTCGGTCAGGGCGGGCTTGTCACTGGCGTCGCGCGGGATGGCCTTGCCGTCGGCCGTGCCGTCGAGCGCGGTCCAGCTGGTGCCGCCGTTCTCGGACACCTCGGTGTAGAGGTAGTCGTAGTCGGCCTCGATGTCGTACCAGCCGGACAGGTCCAGCGAGGCGGACGACTTGCCGGTGAGGTCGACCGAGCGGGTCAGGGTGTTCGACAGGTCGTCACCCATGTCGCTCCACCACTGCTTCGAGCCCTCGGCGGGCTTGGTTACCGTGGTGGTGACGGCCTTCTCGGGCAGCTGGACGACGAGCGCCTGCTTGTCCTTGGTGTTGTACTCGGCGACACCCAGCTTGTGGGTCGACTTCGTGGCGGCCTTGGCCACGTCGTAGTCGAGCCAGCCGAGCTGGAGCTTGTCCCAGGCGGTCATGTCGCCGGGGAGGTTGCCTATCTCGCCGTCGCCGGTGCCGAGCCAGGAACCCGCCGACATGAGCGACCAGAAACCGACGGAGTTCTCGCCGCCGCCGGAGGTGTCGTACAGGTCCGGGAGACCGAGGTCGTGGGCGTACTCGTGGGCGAAGACACCCAGGCCGCCGTTCTCGGGCTGCGCGGTGTAGTCGCCGACCCAGATGCCGGTGTCGCCGATCTCGGCACCGCCGGCCTTGTTGCCCGTGGGGCCGGTAGCGCCGGCGTTGGTGCGGTACGCGTACCAGCGGTGCGCCCAGATGGCGTCGGTGCCCTGGGCGCCGCCGCCGGCGGACTCGTCCTCGCCGGCGTGGACCAGCTGGAAGTGGTCGATGTAGCCGTCGGGCTCGTTGAAGTTGCCGTCGCCGTCGAAGTCGTAGCGGTCCCACGCGTCGTACTGCGCGAGGTCGGCCTTGATCTCGTCGAGGGTGCGGCCCTTGGCCTTCTGGTCGGCGACCCAGGCGTTGACGCCGTCGCGGACGGTGTCCCAGACGTTGGCGCAGTTGGTCGAGCCGCAGTAGTTGGAACCGTAACGGGCTTCGTTGTAGGGGACCTTGACCCAGTCCGAGACCTCGCCGTCGACCGAGTAGCGCCCGGAGGACGTCTTCTCGTAGTACGTCTTCAGCGATTCCTTGCCCTTGCCCTGGCCGAAGTACAGGTCCTGGAAGTGCTGCTGGTCGTAGTCGGCCTGCCAGGCGGTGCTGTTGTCCTTCGCCGGGTCGGGCTCGGCTATCTCGTTGTGGAGCGGGCCGGGTGTGCCGCCGTACTTCTTGACGGGCGGCTTCGGTCCCTCGCCGTCGGGGTCGAACATCGTGGTGTCGTCGATCTTGTCGCCGAACTCCACGAGGATGGTGAAGATCTTGTCGGTCGTCTCGCGGCCCAGCTCGACGTACTTGCTCTTGCCGAGTTTGACGACCTTGGAACCTCCCTTGGAGGTGACCTTCTTGTCGCCGGACAGGACCTGCTCCAGCGCGGCCTGCCGCTGGGCGTCCTGTTCCTTGCTGAAGGGGCCTTCCAGGTCGTGCTCGGTCGCCTTGACCGGCGCGGGGTCGCGCCGGTCGACGACGGAGGTGCCGGATCCCGGCGCCTTGTCGTCTGCCTGGGCGGTGGCGAAGGTGGACGCCGTCGCGGCGGTGGCGGCCAGGGCCACGGCTACCGCGGTGGCGCGTAGCGCCCGTCTCTGAGTGGTCACTTGATGCAGTCCTCCCCGGCGTTCGCGTCCGCGGCCAGGGGGTGGATACGGGCCGCGCGCGTTCAACGCGTCACAAGTGACGACATTCGATCGGAGTTATGAGAGAAAAGACAGATCTTGACTTGCACACACCAACTGCACTATGCGGGAGTCCTTTTCCGGTATCCGGACGCACATCCGGAGCCGTCCGTCCGCCGACCGGCGCGTCGAAGACCGTTGCCGTCGACAGCGTGACTCCGTGCGCCCCCCGTGCACCGGTACCGTGGGTTAGGTCACGCTTACCACCCGTTCCTCCCGGGCATCCACCGTCGTAGAGTCGATTGACAGTGCGAACGTGTCGAGAGACTTCCCTATCCGACGCCCCGAGGACGGATACCGCCATGCCGCGTCCGACTGCAGCCCAGTTCTCCTACGGTTCGGCCACCGTCGTCTTCTCCGCCCTCGCGCTGCTGCTGTTGTTCCGCACGGAATCGGGCCTCGGCGTCGCCGCCGTCTGTACCGTGGCGATGGCCCTCGGGCTGCTCGTGGCCATGGCCCTGCCGGCCCGCGCGAAGGTCTCCCGGAAGCCGGCGGCACCGCCCACCGCCGCCCGCACGCACCGCACGATCGAGGACATCGAGATCGCCGCCGCACAGCGTGATCGCGTCGGCGGGCACTCGCTGCACCGATGAACACCGGTCGGCTCAGGGGACGGTGACCACGACGGTCTTGCCCGCCTTGTCCTGCAGACCCTGCCGGTAGGGCTTGTCCGTGAACATCAGCACGATGTTGATGAGCCACCACAGGCACGGGCAGCACAGCAGCGCCGGGAGCCAGAGCACGACGGCCCTCATCAGCGAGGAGCTCGTGTCGGGGACCGAGCCGTCGTTGAGCATCGCCACGCGCATCTTCAGCAGCCGCTTGCCCAGCGTCCGCCCGTCCTTGTGGGTGAAGTACGTGTCGTAGGCGACGTACACCACCAGGCCGATCAGCGACCAGACCAGCTGGTGCCCGGTGTAGGCGTTGCCCACCGCGTTGCCGAAGTCGTCGTTGCCGCCGTCGTCCGAGACGTCGACCGCCCCGCCGAAGGGCAGCGAGATCAGGTACAGCGGGATCGAGATGATGAGGAAGTCGATCAGCCGCGCCAGGATCCGCTTGCCCGGTTCGGCGAGCGGCGGCATGCCCGCCAGCGGATCCGCGCCACCGTAGGGACCCCCGCCACCGTACGGGTCGTTCGGCGGCGGGGGCGGAGGCGGCCCGCTGTCGTGGGGCGGACCGCCCGAAGGAGGCGGCGGCCCCTGCGGCGGCCGCTTCGAGAACGGGTCGTCGTCGGGCGGCGGAGGCGGCGGAACGTTACTCATGGGTGCAGTGCACCCCGGCCCACGAGGCCCCGCAACGGCTGAGGTCCCTTCGGGGGACGGGGCGTCAGCACACGGGCGTACGGGGCCTCTACCGGCCTGCGACGAAGGTGCGTGCCGCCTTGTCGTGCCAGCACTGGCGCCACGGGCGGTCGATCAGGCACCAGAGCACGTTGAACACGCCGACGACGATCAGGCCCAGCACCCCGTACACCAGCCAGCGGCGCAGTGCGGCGCCCAGGGCCGGCGCGTCGTGCGACTCGATGTCCCGCACCTCGATACCGCACAGCTTCTTGCCCAGCGTGCGGCCCCACTTGGCGGTGGGCACGGCCTCCAGGAGGAAGCCGAGGACCAGGAAGGCGGCGAGCACCCCGCCGAACAGGCCGGCGGTGGTGGAGTCCAGGAGCCAGACGGTGACCGTCTCACCGGACATCTTCGCCGCTTCGATCTTCCGGTCGATGTGGTCCAGCGCCTGCGTGACCAGCGGGAAGCCGACCGCTCCGACGACCACGCCGAGAACGACCGTGTCGAGGAGCCGGGCCGCCAGCCGCTTGCCGAGCGCCGCGGGCCTGGCGGAGGCCTGGGACCGGGCGAGGTGCTGGAACGGGTCCTCCACCGGCGGCTTCCAGGGCACGACGGGCTGCTGCTGCTCCGGCCTGACGCCCTGCTGCTGCGCGGCCATGGGGCTGTGCTGCTGCGGGCGGGCCGTCCGCTCGGGCTGGGCGAGCTGGTGGGCCTGCTGCGGCCAGGACGCGGACCCACCGCCGGGCCCCTGCGTCAGAGGTGAGTTCAGCCCCGGCGCCTGCGCCTGCGGTGTGTTCAGCCCCGGCGCCTGCGCCTGCGCCTGCGGCGGGGTCGGCGAGGGTGCGGGGGCGACGGGCTGTGGTACGCCGCCGGGCGGCACGGCGCGGATCGCCATCGTCCCGTCGGCGGGGGCCGGCCCCTCCTCACGCGGACGCGGCGGGCGGGCGGTGCCGGGACCCACCGCGCGGATCGTGACCGTTCCGTCGGTCGGCGGGCGGGAGCCGGCACCGCTGCCGGACCGGTCGGCCCGGATGGTGACGGTGCCGTCCGTCACCTGGTCGTTGCCGCCACGCATCCCGGGCAGGGCACCACGCGTCGGGTCGGGTGCGCCGGGCCGCAGGGAACCGGAGGGCCCCTGGGAGCCGGCGGGCGCGCCGTCCGCCGGGGCGGAGGCCTCGGCAGGCGCCGCGGACGGGCCGGGGGCCGTGGACGGCGGCGTACCGGGTTCGAGCGCACGGGCCTCGGGCACGCGCGGATCCGGGCCGCCCCACGAGACCCGGTGGTCGCGTTCACCGCCGAATCCGGTCTGCCGGGAGGTGTCCGCCTGCCAGGCGGACGCCGGCCTGGGACGGCCGGGCGTCACGTCGGCCTCACCGCCGCCGGTCACACCGTCCCCGCCGGACACGTCGACCTCGTCGAGGTACATCGGCCCGGTCTCGTCGACCGGGGCCGGCGGCTGCGGGGCCGCACCGGCCGCCGGGGCAGGCGGTGCCGTGGGAGTGGTCTCACCCTGCGGGGGCGCGGGGCGGCTCGTGCCGGGGACCCACGAAGCCCCGTTCCAGTACCGGACGTATCCGGGAATGGAGGGATCTGGGTAGTACCCCTCGCGGGGGCGTTCGTCACCGGGTGCCGGGGTTGGGGCGCTCATCACCGTGGTCCCGTATCTCTTCGAGGCCTCAATACAAGGGTCCACATCTATCAGACAGCCGAGCACCCCCGTGCCTGTCCTGCCGTTTGGACCACTTTCAGGGTCCGGGGAAGTTTTTCTGGGAAGTCGCGTCATAGACGTCCGGGAGGGCGCTCTCTCCTTCTGCGGACCGGTCGTGGGACCGGACCCTACGAGCATCGGAAGGTCGTGCACCCTCATGCAGAACGCCGTGGAACGCGAGCTGGAAGTGAAGCTGGTCCTGTCGCCCGAACGGTCCGTACCCGTACCCGCCCGCCTCTCCTACTTCACCGACGACCCGTACGCCGTGCACATCACCTTCCACATCGGCTCCGAGTCGCCCGTGCACTGGACGTTCGCCCGCGAACTCCTCGTGGAGGGCGCCTTCCGGCCGTGCGGGCACGGGGACGTGCGGATCTGGCCGACCAAGGTCGAGGACCAGGGCGTCATCTGTGTCGCGCTCACCTCGCCCGACGGCAACGCCCTGCTGGAGGTGCCGTCGGCGGCGGTCACCGCCTGGGTGGAGCGCACCCTGGTGGTGGTGCCTCCGGGGACCGAGAGCACGCTGCTCGGACTGGACGGGGCCCTCGCCGAGCTGCTCACCCCGCTGCCGGCCGACGACCTGTGGATGGGCGACCCCTGGTCCCAGGACGAACCGAAGGACGGCGAGGCCTGAAGCGGCGTGCGCGGGCGTCAGAACAGCTTGCCGGGGTTCAGCAGACCGAGCGGGTCGAACGCGGCCTTGATGCCGCGCTGCAACTCGACGCCCACCTCACCCAGTTCGCGGGCGAGCCACTCCTTCTTCAGCACGCCCACCCCGTGTTCTCCGGTGATGGTGCCGCCCAGTTCGAGGCCCAGCGCCATGATCTCGTCGAAGGATTCGCGGGCCCTGCGGGACTCGTCGGCGTCCGTGTGGTCGAAGCAGACGACGGGGTGGGTGTTGCCGTCTCCCGCGTGGGCGCAGACGCCGATGGTGAGACCGAACCGTTCGGCGACGGCGGCGGTCCCCTCGATCATCTCGCCGAGGCGGGAGCGCGGCACACACACGTCGTCGATCATCGTGGCGGACCTGACGGTCTCCAGCGCGGGGAGGGCCAGACGGCGTGCCTGCAGCAGGAGTGCGGACTCGGCCGCGTCCCCGGCGGGCACGACCTCGGTGGCCCCTGCCTCGGTGCACAGTTCCCCGACCGCGGCGAGGTCGGCCGCGGGGTCGGGCGTGTCGAAGGCGCAGAGCAGCAGTGCCTCGGTCGTCTCGGGGAGGCCCATGGAGGCCATCGCGTTGACGGCACGCACGGTTGTACGGTCCATCAGTTCGAGGAGTGACGGGGTGTGTCCGCGCTCCATGATCCGGCACACGGCGTCGCAGGCGCCCGCCGCCGAGGGGAACTCGGCGGCGAGCACGAGCTGCTGCGGAGGCCGGGGCCGCAGCGCGAGGACGGCCTTGACGACGATGCCGAGGCTGCCTTCCGACCCTACGAAGAGCCGGGTGAGGTCGTATCCGGCGACGCCCTTCGCGGTACGCCGCCCGGTGTTCAGCAGCCGTCCGTCGGCCAGGACCACTTCGAGGCCCAGGACGTACTCGGCGGTGACGCCGTACTTGACGCAGCACAGTCCACCGGACGCGGTGCCGATGTTGCCGCCGATCGTGCACGTCTCCCAGCTCGACGGGTCCGGCGGGTAGTACAGCCCGTGCTCGTCGACGGCGCGCGACAGTACGGCGTTGACGACGCCCGGTTCGACGACCGCGATCCGGTCGACCGGGCTGATCTCCAGGATCCGGTCCATCTTCACCAGGGAGAGCACGATGCAGCCGTCGGAGGCGTTGGCGGCGCCCGACAGCCCGGTCCGCGCGCCCTGGGGGACGACGGGGACCCGGAGGGCGGTGGCGGTCCGCATGACGTGCTGGACCTCCTCGACCGTGCGCGGCAGCACCACGACCGCGGGGTCGCCCGCGTCGCAGAAGCTCGCCATGTCGTGGGCGTACGAGGCGGTGACGTCCGGGTCCGTGATGAGTGCCTCGGCCGGAAGACCCGCGCGCAGTCGTTCGAGGAGAGCGTCCATGATCCAAGCGTGACACCCGGGGCCAATGGTGTGAACCCGTCTGCGTCAGCCTTCGCAGAGCGCGATGTGATCTTCGTACTGACGCAGAGTGATGCCCATGGATGCCATGCCGCAGCAGAACCCGGAGCCACCCCCCTCCACCCTGCCGCCCCAGGGTGCGACGTCCGTCCCACCGCCTCCCGCGCCGATGCGCACCACGCTGCGCAGGGCGGCGTTCGGCGCGATCGCCGGAGCCGTGCTCGTGACCGGTGCGGTGATCGCCGTACCGGACGGGGCCGGGAAGACCGAACCGCCCGCGCCGGGACCCGTGGCGCGGGCCGAGGCCGCCGCGGCGGCGGGCTCCCCGGCGTCCCTCTCCGACCTGACCGCCCTCATCGGCGACCGGCAGAAGTGGGTGGAGACGCACCCCGCGGACGCCCCGTCCTGGGCGGTCCTCGGCACGGCGTACGTGGAATGGGGGCGGCGTTCCGCCGACGCGGCCTACTACACCCGGGCCGAGCAGGCCCTCCAGCGTTCGCTGGCCGCACAGCCGGGTGAGCGGGGGAACGCGGAGGCCTGGGTGGGGCTCGGGGCCCTCGCCAACGCCCGGAACGACTTCCTCGCCGCGAAGAAGTGGGGCGAGACGGTCCGCAAAAGGCAGCCGAAGAGCTGGACCGCGTACCCGGTGCTGATCGACGCCTACAACGGTCTCGGCGAGTACGCGGCGGCCGCCAGGGCCACCGAGAAGTTCGGCACCCTGCGCAAGGGCGCGCCGGCCCTGGCCAGGACGTCCGAGATGTACCGCAACCAGGGCTGGCGCGAGGACGCCCTGGCCACCGCCCAGGAGGCGGCGGACCGCGCGACCACGCCGGCCGAGAAGTCGGCCGCCCTGCACCGGCTCGGGGACCTCGCCGCGGAACGCGGGGAGCCTGCACACGCGCTCGCGCAGTACGACGCGGCCCTGCGCACGGACCGCGGCCATCTCGCCTCCCTCGTGGGCAGGGCGCGCGCCCTGGTGGCCCTGGGCCGCACGGACGAGGCGCTGGCGGACTACCGGACGGCGACGACGAAGCTGCCCCGCCCGGAGTACCTGCTCGAACTGGGTGAGCTGTACGAGTCACTGGATCTGGACGGCGACGCCCGCACCCAGTACACGAAGCTCCGCGACCTCCTCACACAGGCGAGGACGGCCGGGGTCAACGAGGCACTGACCGAGGCCCGCTTCGAGGCGGACCACGGCGACCCGGAGGCGGCGGTGGAGCTGCTGCGCGCCGAATGGAAGGCGCAGCGCCGCAGTTCCGCCGTCGCGGACGCCCTCGGCTGGTCGCTGCACCGGGCGGGCCGGAGCGAGGAGGGCATGCAGTACGCGGAGCAGGCGGTGGGGACGGGCGTAAGGAACGCCTCGTACTCCTACCACCTGGGGGTGATCGAGAGTTCCCTCGGCCAGGACGGCCCGGCCCGCAGCCATCTGGAGCAGGCCCTCCGCACGAACCCGGAGTTCTCACCGCTGGCCGCACCGCTGGCGCGGGAGGCGCTCGACACCCTGGGCGCGCCCGCGGCGGGCGGTCCGGCGCAGATGCAGCCGCCGGAGCCGGAGCCCTCCGTCGAGCCCGAGCCCGAGCCCGCGGAGGAAGCACGGCCGGAACCATCACCGGAGCCGTCACGGGAGGCCAAGAACGAGGAGGACGGGAAGAAGGCCGAGGAGGACGGCGGGGCCGGATCCGGTCCGGAGCCTTCCCGGTCGGCGGCCCCCTCCGGGCAGGAGGGGCCCAGCGCCCCGGCGTCGTCGTAGCGGCGAGCGGACGGGCCCCTCTCCCCGCTGGGAGAGGGGCCCGTCCCGTGCGGTGGCTACAGGTTGCCGCGCTTCTCCTGCTCGCGCTCGATCGCCTCGAACAGGGCCTTGAAGTTGCCCTTGCCGAAGCCCATGGAGCCGTGCCGCTCGATCATCTCGAAGAAGACCGTCGGGCGGTCCTGGACCGGCTTGGTGAAGATCTGCAGCAGGTATCCGTCCTCGTCACGGTCGACGAGGATCTTCAGCTCGCGCAGTGTCTCCACGGGCACGCGGGTCTCGCCCGCCCACTCACCCAGGGTGTCGTAGTAGGAGTCCGGGGTGTCCAGGAACTGCACGCCGGCCGCGCGCATCGCCTTCACCGACGCGACGATGTCGTTCGTGGCGAGCGCGATGTGCTGGACGCCCGCACCGCCGTAGAACTCCAGGTACTCGTCGATCTGCGACTTCTTCTTCGCGATCGCCGGCTCGTTGATGGGGAACTTCACCTTGAGCGTGCCGTCGGCGACGACCTTCGACATCAGGGCGGAGTACTCGGTGGCGATGTCGTCGCCGACGAACTCCTTCATGTTGGTGAAGCCCATGACCTTGTTGTAGAAGGCCACCCACTCGTTCATCCGGCCCAGCTCGACGTTGCCGACGCAGTGGTCGACGGCCTGGAAGGTCCTCTTGGCGGCCGGCTCGACGATCGGGTCCGCGGCGGTGTAGCCGGGGAGGTAGGGCCCGTCGTAGCCGCCGCGCTCGACCAGCGTGTGGCGGGTCTTCCCGTACGTGGCGATGGCGGCCAGCACGACCGTGCCGTGGTCGTCCTTGACCTCGTACGGCTCGGTGATGCCCCGCGCGCCGTGCTCGACGGCGTACGCGTAGGCCGCCCGGGCGTCGGGGACCTCGATGGCGAGGTCGACCACACCGTCGCCGTGTGCGTGCACGTGGTCGGCGAGGAAGGTGCCCCATTCGGTGGACGCCTTGATGACAGAGGTGAGTACGAAGCGTGCGGAGCCGTTGGTCAGGACGTAACTCGCGGTCTCGCGGCTGCCGTTCTCCGGTCCGGAGTAGGCGACGAGCTTCATGCCGAAGGCGGTCGAGTAGTAGTGCGCCGCCTGCTTGGCGTTGCCCACCGCGAAGACGACCGCGTCCATTCCCTTGACCGGGAAGGGATCGGCCTGCCGGGCGGTGTCGGGGGTGGTGTGCACAGTCTCAGTCATGTCCGAAGGTTCCCGCCGCTTCGCAAGGTGCGCAACAGTTCGCCGTTCCACTGGTCAATCCGTACAGCCCGCCGCCAGGATGGGCGGACTGTCTGTACAGGCTGACCACAGAGGGGCGGATCATGGGCATCGACCGACTGGACGGCCGGCTCATCGTGCTGCTGGCCCGCGAGCCCCGTATCGGTGTGCTCGAGGCGTCGCGGCGGCTCGGGGTGGCGCGCGGGACGGTGCAGGCGCGCCTCGACCGGCTTCAGTCCAATGGCGTCATCCGCGGATTCGGCCCGGACGTGGACCCGGCGGCGCTCGGCTATCCCGTCACCGCGTTCGCCACGCTGGAGATCAAGCAGGGGCAAGGAACGGACGTACGGGCCCATTTGAGTGGCGTGCCCGAGGTGCTGGAACTGCACACCACGACCGGGCACGGGGACATGCTCTGCCGGCTCGTCGCCCGCTCGAACGCCGATCTCCAGCGGGTGATCGACCTGGTCGTGGGCTTTGATGGCATCGTCCGGGCCTCCACGGCGATCGTCATGGAAAATCCGGTGGCCCTGCGTATTATCCCGCTGGTTGAGCAGGCTGCACAGGACACCGACTGAGTCGAGGGAGCAGCATGTGAACTTCTGGGAGTATTTGGGCACCAGGCATCAACAGCTGCTCACGGATACCTATCAGCACGCCAGCGCCGTCTTCCAGTGCATGGTCATCGCCACCCTCCTCGGCGTCCTGATCGGTGTCGTCAGTTACCGGAGCGGCTGGGGCGGCTCCCTGGCGATCACGTCCACCTCGGCGATCCTCACCATCCCCTCGCTCGCGGCGATCGGCCTGCTGATCCCGCTCGTCGGCCTCGGGGTCCCGCCCACGGTGATCATCCTGACCCTGTACGGGCTGCTGCCCATCGTCCGCAACTGCATCGTCGGACTGCGAGGGGTCGATCCGTCCCTCGTCGACGCGGCGAAGGGCATCGGGATGTCCCGGACGAGGCGGCTGCTCAAGGTGGAACTGCCGCTCGCGTGGCCGCCCATCCTCACCGGCATCCGTGTCTCCACCCAGATGCTGATGGGCATCGCCGCCATCGCCGCGTACGCCTCGGGCCCCGGTCTCGGCAACGAGATCTTCCGCGGGCTCGCCTCACTCGGAAGCGCCAACGCCATCAACCAGGTCCTCGCCGGCACGATCGGCATCGTCATTCTCGCTCTGCTCTTCGACGCCGCGTACGTACTGCTCGGGCGGCTCACCATCTCCAGGGGGATCCGTGCCTGACACCGCCGCCGGGTCGACGGAGTCGGCCCCGCCCCGCCCCGCCACCTCGGGCGCCACCATCCAGCTGGAGGACCTCAGCAAGTCCTACCCCGGCAGTCCCGCTCCCGCCGTGGACGAGGTGTCCATGGACATCAAGGCCGGGGAGACCGTGATCCTCGTGGGCCCGTCCGGCTGCGGGAAGTCCACCACGCTGAAGATGATCAACCGCCTGATCGAACCGACGTCCGGGCGGATCAGGATCAACGACGAGGACGTCACCGACATGGACCCGGTGAAGCTGCGCCGCAAGATCGGCTACGCCATCCAGTCCTCCGGTCTCTTCCCGCACATGACGGTCGCGGAGAACATCGCCCTGGTCCCGAAGATGACGGGCTGGTCGAAGTCCGGGGTGAAGGACCGGGTCGAGGAGATGCTCGACCTGGTCGGTCTCGACCCGCGGGAGTTCCACGGGCGCTACCCGCGGCAGCTCTCGGGCGGCCAGCAGCAGCGTGTGGGGGTGGCGCGGGCGCTGGCCGCGGACCCGCCGGTGCTGCTGATGGACGAGCCCTTCGGGGCGGTCGACCCGATCACCCGCGATCACCTCCAGGACGAGCTGATCCGGCTCCAGCACGAGCTGCACAAGACGATCGTCTTCGTCACCCACGACTTCGACGAGGCGATCAAGCTGGGCGACCGGATCGCGGTGCTGCGGGAGCGGTCGCACATCGCGCAGTTCGACACCCCGGAGGCCATCCTCACCAACCCGACGGACGACTTCGTCTCCGGCTTCGTGGGGGCGGGTGCGGCCCTGAAGCGGCTCAACCTCACCCGTGTTCGGGACGTGGGGATCGCCGACTTCCCGACGGTGACCGTCGAGGACCCGCTCCAGTCGATCTTCAACAAGCTGCGGGACGGGCGGCACAACGAGCTCCTGATGCTGGACCGCCGGAACCGCCCGTACAAGTGGCTCCGGCGCGGGGACCTGATGCGGGCCAAGGGCTCGCTGGCCAGGGCCGGCCAGCTGGTGCACGACACCGTGACGCGGGACGCGACGCTGCACGACGCGCTGGAGGCGGTCCTGACCGACAGCGGCGGGCGGGTCGCCGTGACCGGGCGCCGCGGTGAGTTCATCGGTGTCGTCGACATGCACACCCTGATGAATTCCGTACAGGAACTCCTGGAGGCCGACCGGCTCGCCGCGATGGAGCACGAACACGATCTGGAGCATCTGCGTGCCCATCGGACGGAGCACGAGCTGGAGGGTGGTGGCAGCGGGCTATGACCCCCAGTCATCAGGCGCCCCCCAAGGGGGAACGGCCGCCCGGAGAGCACGACGTGGGAGGCCACGCCTTCCGTGACGAGGAGGCGGAGCCCTCTCCGCCGCCGTCCGCTCCGCGGCGCCGCATCACCTGGAAGAAGCTCGTGCTGGTGCCGGCCGTCTGCGCGGTCGTCCTGGTCGCGACCTATCTGTGGATCACCAACGTCGACCTCGACTCCGTCGCGGAGAACTCGCTGGCCGGCGACACCGTGCAGTTGCGCTGGTGGCAGCACGTCAGGCTGACGGCGATCTCCACCTTCTGGGTGCTGATCATCGCCATCCCGCTCGGCATCGCGCTGACCCGGCGCGGACTGAAGAAGGCGGCCCCCGGGGTCACGGCACTCGCCAACATCGGTCAGGCGACGCCCGCGATCGGCCTGCTGGCCCTGCTGGTGATCTGGCTGGGGATCGGCCCGTCGACCGCGATCATCGGAATGGTGATCTACGCGGTCCTGCCGGTCCTCTCCAACACGGTGGCGGGACTGAACTCGATCGAGCCGACGCTCGTGGAGGCGTCCCGGGGCATCGGCATGTCGGCGATGGGCACGCTCAGGAGGGTCGAACTGCCGCTCGCCGTTCCGCTGATCCTGGCGGGCGTGCGGACGGCACTGGTGCTCAACGTGGGCACGGCGACCCTCGCCACCTTCGGCGGAGGCGGCGGACTCGGCGACCTGATCACCTCGGGGATCCAGACGCAGCGCATGCCCGTGCTGGTGCTCGGATCCGTCCTGACTGTGGTTCTGGCGCTGCTCGTGGACTGGCTGGCCTCGCTGGTCGAACTGTGGCTGACGCCGCGCGGACTGGAGGAAGCGTGAGGGTACGTACGGGCCTGGCATCGGCGGCCGCGCTCGCCCTCCTGCTCACGGGGTGCGGGCTGAAGAGCGGATCGCCGCTGGTGGACGAGGTGGAACCGGGATCGGTCGGCAAGGGGAAGCCGCTCAAGGGCGCGTCCCTGACGGTCACCTCGAAGAACTTCAGCGAGAACATCATCCTCGGGCAGATCATGGGCCTGCTCTTCAAGGCGGCCGGCGCCGAGGTCCTCGACCGGACGAACCTGCCGGGGTCGATCAGCGCCCGTGAGGCGGTCGTCAAGGGCGAGGCCGACGCCCTGTACGACTACACGGGCACGGCGTGGATCACCTATCTGGGCCACGCGGAGCCGGTCGTGGACCCGCAGAAGCAGTACGAGGTGGTACGCGACGAGGACAAGGGCAACGGGGTGACCTGGCTCCCGCCGTCCACTCTCGACAACACGTACGCCCTGGCCATCAGCAAGAAGAACAACGCCAAGTACAAGCTGAAGACGCTCTCGGACGTGGCCGCGCTCGCGAAGAAGGACCCGAAGGCCGTGACGGTCTGCGTGGAGAACGAGTTCGCGTCACGCGACGACGGGCTGCCGGGCATGCAGAAGAAGTACGGGATGAAGCTGCCGGCCTCGAACATCCAGAAGATGGACGCGGGGATCATCTACACGCAGGTGTCGGAGTCCGACTCGTGCCTGCTCGGCGAGGTGTACACCACCGACGGGCGCATCAAGGCGATGAACCTGGACGTCATGGAGGACGACAAGCAGTTCTTCCCCAACTACAACGCCGCTCCCGCCATCCACACGGCGACCCTGGACAAGTACCCGGAGATCGCCGAACTGCTGGCCCCGGTCACCGAGAAGCTGACGACGCCGCTCGCCCAGGAGCTGAACTCCAAGGTGGACGTGGACGGGCAGGACCCGCACGAGGTGGCGAAGGACTGGCTGGTGGAGGAGGGGTTCATCAAGGAGGGCTGAGCAGAACCCGGAGTTCCAAAGGATTCGTTGCAAAAAACGTGTTGCAAAGCAGTCTTTGCAACTCTATGGTCGTCCCATGCCACCGAACGAGCCCGAAGACAGGCCGGCGTCGTACGCCGACGACCCCAGGATCCACCACGTCGACACCCGCACCCTGCGCGGACTCGCCCACCCTCTGCGCATCCGGCTGCTGAACGCCCTGCGGGAGTTCGGCCCCGCCACCGCCTCCGGACTCGCCGACCGGCTCGGCGAGTCCAGCGGCGCCACGAGCTACCACCTGCGCCAGCTCGCGGCGTACGGCTTCGTCGAGGACGACCCGGAGCGCGGCAAGGGGCGCGAGCGGTGGTGGAAGGCCGTCCACACGGGCACGGTCTTCGGACACACCGAGAACTTCCTGCAACACCCGGACCCCGAGGTGCGCGGGGCCATCGGAGTCGTACTCCACGAGGTGGCGACCACCCACGCCCAGGAGCTGAACACCTGGCTCGGGACGCTGCACGAATGGCCTGAGGAGTGGCGTCAGGCCTTCGACCTCAGCGACTTCAAGCTGCGCCTCACCCCCGAACTCTCCCTTGAGCTCGCGGAGAAGATGCAGGAGCTGGTGAACAGCTACCGGGGCCGAGTCCCCGAGGGCACCGAGGGGTCGGCCGTCGTCCGCACCCACGTGCACGTGTTCCCGCGCCCCACCGACTGAGGGGATCACCATCATGCACAGCGACATCCATCACCTGCTCCACACCTACCGCTCCGCCGAACTCCACCGCGAAGCAGCGGAGTTCTCCCCCGTGCGCCCCGGCCTGCGTCACCGGATGGGCTGGACGATGGTCGAGCTGGGCCTGCGCCTGGCTCAGGCAGGGCCGGCCCCGGCACGCGCCGCGCGAACGGTCTGACGGTGGGCGGGGGGAGACCGGCGCGGCACCGCACGCCGTTCGCCGCCGTTCTGGCGGCGAACTCGATATCCACGGCCGGCACCTCACTGACCCTGATCGGGGTCCCGTGGTTCGTCCTGGAGACCACGGGGAGCGCCGCCCGGGCCGGCGTCGTCGCCTTCTGCGCGACCCTGCCGATCGTCGTGGCCGCCCTCGTGGGCGGACCCGTCATCGACCGGGTGGGACGGCGCCGGGTCGCCGTCGCCTCCGACACGGTCTGCGGCGCCGCCGTCGCGGCCGTCCCCCTGCTGCACCACGCGGGCGCGCTCGAATTCTGGATGCTCTGCGCGCTGATGGCGCTGAACGGACTGGCCCACACGCCGGGCAACACGGCGCGCTACGTCCTGGTACCCGACCTGGCCGAACACGCGGGAACCACGCTCGCCCGCGCCGCCAGCCTCTTCGACGCGGTGTCGCGTGGGGCGCGCATGGTCGGCGCGGCGCTGGCGGGCGTACTGATCGCCGTCGTCGGCGCCGAGACGGTGCTCCTGCTGGACGCCGCCACGTTCGCGCTGTCCGCACTGCTCGTCGCGGCGGGCGTACGCGGAGTCCGCGCGGCCGAGCCCCGCAAGGCGTCCTCCCCGGTGTCCCTCCGCGCGTACCGCGCCGAACTGAGTGAGGGATACGCCTACTTGCTGGGGAACAGGCTCCTGCTCGCCGTCGTCGTCATGGTGATGTTCATGAACGGCACCGACCAGGGCTGGAACGCCGTCCTGCTGCCCGTGCACGCCGAGGGTGAGCTCGGCGGGGCGACGGACCTGGGGCTGCTCACCGCGCTGTTCGGCGCCGGCGGGCTGACCGGCGCCCTGTTGTACGGGGCGGTGGGGCACCGCTTCTCGCGGCGGGCGGTGTTCACCGTGTGCGTGGTGCTCTGCGGCGCACCGAGATTCGTGGTCGCCGCGCTGACGGGGACGACGGTGCCGCTCGCGGTCACGATGGCGCTGGGCGGCATCGCCGGCGGCATGCTCAATCCGATCCTGACGACCGTCACGTACGAACGCGTCCCCGAGGAACTGCGCAGCAGGGTGTCCGGCGCGCTCACGGCGGGCTGCGAGCTCGCCATGCCGGTGGGCGGCCTGGCGGCCGGCCTGCTGGTCGAGGGCGTGGGCGCGACAGGGGCGCTGCTCGCGATGGGCGGGGTGTACTTCCTGGCGACGCTGAGCCCGCTCGTCTTTCCCGCCTGGCGCGGTATGGAGGTTCCGAAGCCGCAGGTCAGCAGCTCGGGACCTTCCCTCCCTGGTCCAGGGCCCGCAGCGAGGACACCGCGCCCTTCAGCGTCGTGACGGGGATCAGCCGCAGGCCCTCGGGCCGCTCGGCCTTCGCCTGCTTGCATTCGGCCTTCGGCACCAGGAAGACGGTCGCCCCGTCGCGCCGTGCGGCCTGTGTCTTGAGGGAGACCCCGCCGACCGCCCCGACGGCGCCGTCGGCCTCGATCGTCCCCGTACCGGCGACGGTGCGGCCGCCGGTCAGGTCGCCGCCGGATCCGTCGCCGGCCAGCTTGTCGATGATCCCGAGTGAGAAGAACAGGCCCGCACTGGGCCCGCCCACATCGGCGAGGTTCAGGGTGATGTCCACCGAACCGGGCTTCCTGTCCAGGTAGTTCAGAGCCGCGTCGACGGCGACGTCCTGCGACTCCTTCATGTCCTGGAGATTGTGCTGCTCGATCTCCTTCTCGGAGTCGCCCGTCGGATAGACGGAGTCGCGCGGCATGACCGCCCGGTCCGCCCTGAACCAGCTGTCCACCACATCCCCGACCCCGATGTCGGCCGTCGGGGCCGTCGCGATGATCGTCGTCATCCGCAGCTCACCGTCGGTGGTGCGGGTCGGCGTGCCCTTGATCGTGATGACCGGCTTCCCCTTGTCGTCCCCCAGGACATCGGCGGTGCTGCCGGGCTGCGCCACGGTGAACGGCAGCGGCGCGAAGGCGGCCGTACCGAACAGTGCGAGGACGGGCAGCGCGCAGAGGGCGAGAGCGCGGGGGCGAGAGAGACGAATGGCCACCCGCCCAATCTATCCGCCGCACGCCTCCGGCTCCGACCGCCCCGGCGCCACCGGGGCGGTCGGCGCCGGGGGCCCGTACGGGCCGCCCGGCCCGTGGCGTCCGGCCCGGTGGCGACTGGTGCCGGAGGCGGTCGGTGCCCGGGCGCACCCGCCCGCTAGCGCAGTGCGTCGGCGACCTCACGGGCCGCGTCGAGGACCCGCGGGCCGACCCGTTCCGGTACGGCGTCCGCGAGCATCACCACGCCCACGCTGCCTTCCACGCCGGAGACCCCGACCAGAGGCGCCGCAGCCCCGCAGGCACCGGCTTCGAGCTCGCCCTGGGTGAGGGTGTAGCCCGGGTGGCCGACCGTCTTCTGCCGGGCGGTGAGGATCGCCCGGCCCGCGGCGCCCCGGTCCAGGGAGTGACGGAAGCCTGCCCGGTAGGCCACGTGGTAGTCGGTCCAGGTCGGCTCGACGACGGCGACCGCGAGCGCGTCCGACCCGTCGACGAGCGTGAGGTGGGCGGTGGCCCCTATGTCCTCGGCCAGGGAGCGCAGCGCGGGCAGCGCCGCCTCCCTGACAAGCGGGTGCACCTGCCGGCCCAGGCGCAGCACACCCAGGCCCACTCGGGCCCGGCCGCCCAGATCACGCCGGACGAGCGCGTGCTGTTCCAGGGTGGCGAGCAGTCGGTAGACCACGGTGCGGTTGACTCCGAGTTTGTTGGACAACTCGGTGACGGTCAGGCCGTGATCGGTATCGGCGAGCAGTTTGAGGACACGCAGTCCCCGGTCGAGCGTCTGAGAAGTCTCCGCGGTCACGACGCCCTCTCCCTCTTGGTGAGCGGGGCGGTTGTCTCCGAGGTGCCGACGCCGGTCCCGCGGCGACGCACCGAGAGGCCGCCGACTGGCCATGGCACCGGCTGCGCTCCGCGGCCACACTGCCACGGGGCGTTCATGTTTCGGGGAGATTAGCGAGAGGGTCCGCTCAGCGGAAGACCTCGTCCAGAATCCGGTCTCCCCCCGGAACGGCCCCGCATAACCGCCGGTCAGCGCGAAACCGTCCGGAACGCGAACATCTACGCGCGTTCAAGTCGGGTGACTCGACGACGACGCTCCGTGCATGACACGTGAACGATTGTTAACCCACTGTGAATAGTTGCGCCAAAAAACTTTTCATTACGGGCGCTCGCACACCTCCCGCGCGCCCCGCCCGGACGGATGACACGGCCCACACCCCTCCCATCGGAGCCCGGGACGCCCTCCGACATCCAGGCCGCACGTCGGCATCACGCACCGTGACGCGAGTCTGCCGGGCCCCCTCGCGCCGGACCTCACCTCCCGGCGTCACAGATTCTCCACACACCAGCTGCAATGGATCATTTTGATTCATGGTCAACTCTTGAGGCAACCCACGCAAGCAATTGGTAGGTTGATCCGTCGTATACCCATCACAACGGAGCCGTACGGGAATTATCGGTGCTACGGGGAGGGAAACCGTAAATGGCGTGGGACGAATGGGAGCAGCTGAAATCCGAGGCGGCGGAGAAGCACTCTGCGCGGACGCAACTGAACCAGGTGCCGCCGGAGGCAGGTGGAGGCCCACCACCCCAAGGGGATCTGAAAGTCGATCAGCAGGACCTGGCGGCGATCGGCAACAGCGCGTACAAGCTGTACGGCGATCTCGAGAAGGCCGGTGACCACGCCCGCGCATCGACGCAGAAGGCGGCCGGAACCCTGAAGGCGGAGACCTTCGCCCTGGGCGGCGCCCTCGATCACGTGGCTTCACGCTGGATCGACCAGGTCCGCTCCCTGCTGGACGCCTGCGCCCACATCTCGAACCATCTCGACTACACCAAGGGCGCTCACGCCGGCGACGAGGTCTACATCGGCACGGTCATCAGCAACATCGACACCCTCGACAAGGGCTTCGACGAAAGGGCCGGAAGCTGATGGACCTCGACTCCCTCCGTTTCGCGAACTTCTCCGATCTGGACACGGCGATCACCGACTGGGA
The DNA here is from genome assembly GCF_016804005.1 of Streptomyces pratensis. GTDB lineage: Bacteria > Actinomycetota > Actinomycetes > Streptomycetales > Streptomycetaceae > Streptomyces > Streptomyces pratensis_A. The sequence continues at coordinate 7,275,861 of NZ_CP051486.1, forward strand.
ACAAATGGTCACCAAACTCAAGGTTCTCCAGGGGGACGCGAAGGACGACCTCAAAGCGAAGTCGGACAAAGCGAACTGGGCCGGGGACAATGCCACCGTCACCCGGGCTTTCGTGGACAAGACGGCCGGCGAGTTCGGCGACGCCCACACCCAGGCCGAAACGATCAAGAAAATCATCACCGATACCCGCGGTGAACTGGTCGGTTATCGAAAGCAGCTGAATTCGGCCATCGAGCGTGGCCTGAACAAGAACCTCACCGTGCGTGACACGGGCGAGGGGTCCTTCACCGTCACCATGAACATCCACCCCGACCGCGCGGCGAAAGGCACCTCGGTGCCCGAGCACACCCAGGCGGACGTCGATACGTTCCGGGACGAGATCCAGAACATTCTGAAGAACGCCACGGAGAGCGACACCTCGGCGGCCAAGGTGCTCACGCTCCTGGTGGACCAGGCCAAGCACGGCTTCTCCGATGCCAGTTACGCGGACCGGGACTCCGCGGCCAAGGCCGTGGAGGAGGCGGAGAAGCTCGCCAAGATCCTCAAGAAGGACCCTCACGACGTCACGCTGACAGAGCTCAACACCCTCAACACCACCCTGGCCACCTACAAGAACGACCCGCTCTTCGCCGAGCGGTTCGCCACCCAGGTGGAGCCGAAGAAGGTGCTCGAGTTCTACGCCGGGGTCGCCGACCCTTACCAGGGCATGGGCAGGGACCCGAAGTTCCTCGAACAGGCGAAGCAGCTCCAGAAGAACCTCGGCATCACCCTGGGCACGGCCACGCTCTCCGACAGCGACAAGATGCAGGGCTGGGAAGCGAAGATGGTCGAGCTGGGCCCGGACCGGCTCGGCATCGACGACGCCAACGACCCTACGGGCTTCGGGGTCATGAGCAACCTGATGCGCTTCGGCGACTACGACGACCAGTTCCTCAAATCCTACGGCGACAAGCTCATCGCGTACGACAAGGAACGCAACGTCGAGCACCAGAGCCCCTGGGTCAACAACTGGAACCAGGGCGACCTCAACTTCTGGGACAAGAACGACCGGGGCCGCGATCCGATGACGGGCTTCATGGAAGCCCTGGGCCACAACCCCGACGCCTCTACCCAGTTCTTCGCCCAGCCGGAGGGCTCCGGGGAAACGGTCGACAAGGCCGGCGAGGTCAACGAGCACCTCAAGTACCTGACCCAGGACCGCATCTGGCTCGCGGACCCGACGCTCGACGGCGACGACAAGTTCAACGCGGGCAAGGACGCCCTGGGCCACGCGCTGGAGTCGGCCACCACCGGATACGCGTACGACTCCGACCCGATGACGGGCAAGGACCCCCTGCACCCCGGCAGCGGGGACCACCGCACGGCGGCGACGGCGGGCGTCATGGAACAGGTGGCGTACCTGTACGGGAGCGAGAAGGGCCCCGAGATGCTGCACAAGCAGTCGGAGCTGGCGGACAGCCTGGGCAAGATGGGCGCGGCGTACATCGACGACATCGACTACAGCCTGTCGGGGCTCGGCGACCAAAAGGACACCGACAGCGCGTTTCCGGCCAAGTACGACGGGCGCGCAAACTTCAGCGAGCAGGGCGCCATCAATTTCCTCAGCGTCCTGGGCCAGAACGAGACCTCGCACGGTGTCGTATCGGCGGCCCAGCACCTGTACACGCTGAGTGCACTGGATGCCTATCCCGCCACCAGTGACGAGAACACCAGTTACGCCAAGGACGCCCTGACTACGGGCGGCGAGGCGCGCGGCATCCTGGACCACGCACGCGTGCAGCAGGCCGAGACCGACTTCACCAAGGACTCCGAAGACGCCAATAAGTCGCTTGGCCGTTCCGGAGACTGGATCACGCTGGGTGCCGGAGTGGTGGTCGGAGGTGGTATCGCGGCGATCCCCGTACCCGGCAGTACCGCGGCAGCAGTGGTCATCGCACCAGTGGTGGCGGACGCGGCAGGAGAGGCTCTCAACACCTTTATCGGGCACCAGGTCGACAAAGGTGTCGACGCGGCCGAGGAAGACCCCACGGAGCAGGCGCAGACGACCAGCGCTGAGTTCTACCAAAAGGGCGCAGAGGACCTGGGCAAGGCCTACGACACCTATAGCGAAGCCAATCCGAAGTGGGACAACCCTGACCGCACCGAGTGGGCGCGGGATATCGAAAGCAGCTACATCAACACCGGCTCCAATCAAGACGACTTCCGCGGGCGCGCCCCGTACGAGGACTGACAGATGGAGCGGACCGCCGAGCCCACGGAGACGAAGGACCGATGAGGAACATACTGCGCTGGAGCGTGTGCGGAGCGCTGGTGGCGGCTGCGGTGAGCGGATGCAGCGGCGATGGCGGACAGGAGCCGGAAGGGCTGGCCACGTCTGAGGTGTGCGACGGAACACTGACCGGGCCTGCGGCGAAGGCGCTCGAACGTATCGGCGGCACAGACCGGTTCGAGGAGCTCACCAGCACCAACGACATTGGGGACCCGGTCAAGTTCTCCCTGGGCAGGGCCGCCAAACGCCTTCATACCGAACTCGGCCAGCGGAGCGAATGCAGTCTCTACAAGGCTGACGACGACAGTGGGTACTACATGATCAAGATGCAGTTTGAACCCACGGCCAGCCGCCCGGACCCGGAGAATGCCTCACGTAAGAACAGCGCCAAGGACGACCGGTCGGTCTTCCCGCTCGGCCTTTACGCCTATGTTCCCGAGGACGACGGCGCCTCCCTGTTCTTCTCATGCACCACGAAAGGTCCCGAAGGGAGCACGCCCTACGTGGCGGCCAACATGTTCGTCAACAGGAAACAGGTCGATGCCGTGAGTACGGCCAAAGATCGGATGGTCGTACTCAACGCCGTCTCACGCGCCCTTGCCGAGCAACTGGGCTGCGCCGCACAGGCCAAGCTGCCCGCCGAGGTGCCCGACGCCCTGCCCGGATGACAACGCGGCCCCGGTGCGCGGGCGGATCACGCCGCCCGCGCACCGGGGCCGATCAGGCCGGGCTCACCGCATCCGGGTGGCCCACTCCTGGACCTTCTTGATCCGGTCCTGGATCTGCCCGGCCGTCGCCTCCGCGCTCGGCGGCCCGCCGCACACCCGCCGCAGTTCGGTGTGGATCACGCCGTGCGGCTTGCCGCTCTGGTGCGTGTACGCCGACACCATCGTGTTGAGCTGCTTGCGCAGTTCCAGCAGCTTCTTGTGGGTGACCACCGGCCGGCCCTCGGCCGGCTTCTCCAGCAGGTCCGCCTCCGCCGCGGGCTTCTGCCTGCTGTGAGCGATCTGCCGGGTCTGCCGCTTCTGGAGCAGCAGCTGCACCTGGTCCGGTTCGAGGAGGCCCGGGATACCCAGGTAGTCCTGCTCCTCCTCGCTCCCCGGGTGCGCCTGCATGCCGAATTCGGCGCCGTCGTACAGCACCCGGTCGAAGACCGCGTCGGATTCCAGCGCCTCGAAGGGCAGCTGTTCCTCGGTCTCCTCGTCCTCGAGCTTCTCCGCGTCCGCGAGGAGCTGGTCCTCCTCGGCGAACGGGTTCTCCTCGTCGCTGCCCTTCTTCGGCTTGTCGAGCACGTGGTCGCGCTCGACCTCCATCTCGTTCGCGAAGTCGAGCAGCATCGGGATGGTCGGCACGAAGACGGAGGCGGTCTCGCCGCGACGCCGGGACCGCACGAAACGGCCGACTGCCTGGGCGAAGAAGAGGGGCGTCGAGATGGTCGTGGCGTACACGCCGACCGCGAGACGCGGCACGTCGACGCCCTCGGACACCATCCGGACCGCGACCATCCAGCGCGACTCGTCCTGGCTGAACTTGTCGATGTTCTTGGACGCGGCCTTCTCGTCGGAGAGGACCACAGTCGGCTTCTCCCCGGTGACCGACTTGAGAATCTTGGCGTAGGCGCGCGCCGACTCCTGGTCCGTCGCGATGACGAGCCCGCCGGCGTCCGGAATGCCCTTGCGTACCTCTGTGAGCCGCTTGTCGGCGGCGGACAGCACGTTGGGGATCCAGTCACCGGTGGGCGACAGCGCGGTGCGCCAGGCCTGCCCGATGGCGTCCTTGGTCATCGGCTCACCGAGCCGCGCGGCGATCTCGTCCCCGGCCTTCGTCCGCCAGCGCATGTTGCCGCTGTAGCTGAGGAAGATCACGGGACGGACGACCCCGTCGGCCAGGGCGTTGCCGTAGCCGTAGGTGTAGTCGGCCGAGGAGCGCCTGATGCCGTCGTTGCCCTCCTCGTACGCGACGAAGGGGATCGGGTTGGTGTCCGACCGGAAGGGCGTACCGGTCAGCGCGAGCCTTCGCGTCGCCGGGTCGAACGCCTCCTGGCAGGCCTCGCCCCAGGACTTGGAGTCACCGGCGTGGTGGATCTCGTCGAGGATGACGAGCGTCTTGCGCTGCTCGCAGCGGTTGCGGTGCAGCATGGGGCGCACACCGACACCGGCGTACGTGATCGCGACCCCGTGGTACTCCTTGCTCACGGGTCCCGCGCTGTACTCGGGGTCGAGCTTGATGCCTATGCGGGCGGCGGCCTCCGCCCACTGCTTCTTGAGGTGCTCGGTGGGCGCCACGACGGTGATCTGCTGCACCACGTGGTGGTGCAGCAGCCATGAGGCGAGGGTCAGCGCGAAGGTGGTCTTTCCGGCGCCGGGCGTCGCGACCGCGAGGAAGTCGCGCGGCTGGTCCTGGATGTACTTCTCCATGGCACCCTGCTGCCAGGCGCGCAGCTTCCCGGCCGTCCCCCAGGGGGCGCGGCCGGGAAAGGCGGGTGAGAGGTGGTGGGAGGCGGTAGTAGTCACGGTCTCCGGTTCGGGGCACTCGGGTACGTGGGGCGCTGTCCGTACGGGCCTGAGCCGACCCCTACGCGATACGACAACCGGGCCACCCTACCGGCGGGCGGGGCGGAACCCTCCCTGGACGACGCCGCCCCGGAGGATAGTGCGACAGCCGTCACACCTCGGAGACGGCCAGCTCCCGCAGAACTTGGGCAATGACCTTCACCTCGTCCGTCTCTCCGGTGGCCACCGCGAAGACCAGCCGTTCCGCCGCATCGATGTCCGGGTGCAGATCCACTCCGTTCATCGCCAGGAACGAGACGCAGGACAGCCACGCCGTCCGCTTGTTGCCGTCGAAAAATGGACGGTTGATCGCAAGGGACTGGAGGAGCGCAGCGGCCTTGTCGATCACGTCCGGGTACGCCTCCTCCCCGAACATGGCAGCGGAAGGGCGGTGCGCCGCGGACTCCAGGAGCCCGGCGTCCCGCACGACGACCTGCATGTCGGAGCAGGCATATCCGGCGATGACGAGGATGTCCTCGGAGGAGAGATAGACGCAGGTCACTTGAGCCGGTCCATGAGCTCGCCCCACTTGGCCGCCTGCTCCTTGGCGGTCTTGCGGACGATGGCCTCCTGCGCCGTCCGGGCGAGGTAATCGTCCACAGCCTTGAGCAGTATCGCGTGCATGCTGGTGCCTTCCTGCTCGGCCCGCTGCTTGAGGGCCTCGGTCTGGTCGTCACGGAGGCGCAGGTTCATAGCCATACCGGAACGGTACCAGCGCGTGGGGCCAAAGTAGTACCACGAGCGTCTAGGGCTTGTCCTGTGAATCTCGATGACCGTCTGGTCCGCCCCGACGAAAGCTCGGCCGGGCGGCCAGAGGGGCGATAATTCGTGCTCGGGTCTGGTGCCTGGTTGCCTAGAGTGGTTCGCATGATCGATCCAGGGCTCGAGGGTAAGACCGTGCTGGTCACGGGCGGCGCGATGAACATCGGTGCCGCGATCTCGCGCGCATTCGCGACCCAAGGAGCACGAGTGGCGGTGCACTACGTAGCCGCTGGCCCGTCTGCCCCGCTTGAGCACGCCCGCGCTACGAAGGCTGAGGTAGAAGCGTTCGTGGCTTCACTTCCAGAGGCGGTAGCAGTCGAGGCAGACTTCCTCGACCCGGGGGCCGCCACGCACCTTTTCAAGCAGGTCGAAGACACACTCGGCCCGGTCGACGTACTAATCAACAACGCCGGGCACGCCGAGGAGGACGATCAGTTCCCGCTCCTGGACCACGTCGGATTCGAACGGACCGTGCGGGTGAACCTGACAGCCCCGGCGATGCTCATGGCCGAGTTCGCGCGCCGAGTGCCCGAGGGGCCGCCGAAGGGCACAAGGTCGGTAGTCAACATCTCGACCGACGCAGCACGAGGCTTTCCCGGGCAGGTCGCCTATGGGGCTTCGAAGGGGGCACTGGAATCCCTCACGCGTGGGGCCGCGCAAGACCTTGGGCCCACGATCCGTGTCAACGCGGTCGCTCCTGGCCCTGTCCAGACCGGCTGGATGGACGACGACCTGATCGGGCAGGTCGCCCCGAGCATCCCTCTGGGAAGAGTCGGGGCGCCTGAGGACATCGCGGACGCCGTGGTCTTCCTCGCCTCTCGCCAGGCGAGATGGATCACCGGCCAGGTCGTCCAGGTCGCTGGCGGTCACTGGCTATGACCAGGTGCGGGATAGGCCGCGCTTGTGGTCAGGTCAACGAAGCCAGAGCGCGATCGCGGCGATCACGACCAGTGCCCGGTAGTACGCGGCCCGTTTCGCGTACCGGGTGGCCAGGCCCCGGAACTGCTTGAGCCTGTTGAAGCACCGCTCGACCACGTTCCGCCCCTTGTAGGCCACCTTGTCGAAGACCGGGGCCCGCCCACCGCGGGAGCCTTTGCGCAGCCGGTGGGCGGCGTGGTCCTTTTTCTCCGGGCTGACGAACCTGATCCTCCGCGCCCGCAGTGCCCTGCGTGTCGAGGGGCTGGAGTAGGCCCGGTCGGCCAGCACGCAGTCGGGGCGCTTGCGCGGCCTGCCCGGCCCTGAGGTGTTGACCCGCACCCGGTCCAGCAGGCGCAGCAGCTGCGGGTTGTCCCCGGCCTGCCCGGACGTGAGCAGCACAACCACGGGCAGGCCTCGGGCGTCGGTGGCCAGGTGGATCTTCGTACTCAGTCCGCCGCGCGAGCGGCCCAGCGCCTCGTCGGGCTCGACGAGGTCCTCGACCCAGGCCGTCCGGGATGCCCCTTTTTACGGGCCCCGGCCGAGTGCTGGTGGGCGCGCACCACGCTGGAGTCGATCGAGAAGACCCACTCGATGCTCCCGGCGTCGGCCTGGAGGGTCTGCACGTGCTCCAGGATCCGGTCCCACGTGCCACCGGCGGTCCAGCGGCGCAGGCGTTCGTGCAGGGTCTTCCAGGGCCCGTACCGCTCGGGCACGTCGCGCCAGGGCGCGCCGGTGCGCAGCTGCCACAGGATGCCGTCGATGACCTGCCGGTGGTTTCTCCACTGACCGCCCCGGCCCGAGGAGGGCATGAGCGGCTCGATCAGGTCCCACTGCTCGTCGGTGAGGTCATCACGTCCTGCCACGGACCGGCACGCTACCGCTGCCGGGAACATTCACAGGACACGCCCTAGCGAGGTTGCACCCGGCTCGCCACCCACACCCCCACCAGCGCCACCGCCGCCATCGGCAGGAACACCACCGTGAACGCCCCCGGATGCGCCGTGGCGGTACCGCCGCCCACCGCCCCGTGGGCAGCCGCGCCCACCGCGCCGCCGCCGAGGGCGGCGAACGCCGCACCGCTCGCGGCGAGCAGCAGCGCGTTGGCCAGCCCGTCCGAGATCTGGAGGGCGGCCGAATTGGCCCCCGCTTCCTGCGGGGCCGACAGCTTCAGCAGCAGCACGCTCGTCGAGGCGATCACCATGCCCATGCCGAAGCACCCGAAGCCCCAGACCACGGCCAGGGTCCACACCGGAACCGCCTCGATCAGCACGCTCGGCGCGGCGAGGATCGAGAGCGTCACGCATACCATCCCCACCACCATGAGAGTCCCCCGGTGGGGCTCCAGCCGGGGCCGGGCCAGTACGTACGACCCGAGCGCCCAGGTCAGCCCGCCGGCGGCCAGGGAGAGGCCGGCCAGCGTCGGGGAGAGACCACGCTGGGTCACGAGCATCAGCGGGACGAACGACTCGGCGACGATGAAGGAGCCGGCCGATATCCCCCGCAGCAGGATGACGGCGGGCAGCCCCCGCGCGGCGCGCACGGTCCCCCTGGGCAGCAGCCCGCGCACGGCGGGGACGAGCAGCGCGGCACCGGCCAGCGCCGGAACCAGGGAGACCCACCTGAGCTCCTGCCCCGCGTACTGGAGCAGTCCGGCGCCGGCCGAGATGCCGAGCGCGAGCCGGATGCGGCGCCCGTCGAACGGCTCCGCCGCGGCCTCCGCGTCCGTGGGACCGCCCGCCATCCGCCGTATCGCGGGCAGCGCGAGGCCCAGCGGCAGAAGGATGAGGACCGGGATGCCGACGAAGACCCAGCGCCACCCGAGGTGTTCCGTCACCGTCCCCGAGGCCAGCGGCCCGACGACGGACGGGACGATCCAGGCCGCCGAGAAGCCGGCCATGATGCTCGGCCGGATCCGCTCCGGGTACGCCCGCCCGATGACCACGTACAGCGCCACGATCACGAGCCCGCCGCCTACGCCCTGGACGGCCCGCCCCAGGATGAACGTCCACATGCCCCCCGCGGTCCCGGAGAGCACCAGCCCGGCGCCGAAGGCGCCGATCCCCGTGGCGAGCGGTGCGAGCGGCCCGCGCCGGTCGGCCCACTGCCCGGAGAGCACCATCGCGAAGAGGCTGGTGGTGAAGTACGCGGAGAAGGCGAACGCGTAGAGCGGGATTCCGTGCAGCTCCCGGGCCGCCACCGGCATCGCCGTCCCGACGGCGGTCGCCTCGAAGGCGATGAGCAGGACGACGGAGACGATGCCGACGCTGAGCGCCCGGTAGGTCCGCCCGAGGACGCCTTCCGCCGGTTCGGCGACGGTGGTCTCCACAAGTGCGGCGGTGACCTCGGCGTCACGGGGTTCCAGGGCAGTCATGAGCCCCAGAGTAAGGGCCACGAGCCCGGGTGACCCCTGTCGGTGGTCGGTATGCGGCTGGTCCCTCGGACGTAGGACTGTGGCCTTGGCCGGACCGTGAAGGTGGGCGAAGTGGGGCAGTCAGGCTGCGGTCCAGCGGCCGAGTGCCGTCACGCCCGCCTGCGTTCGGTCGTCGCCGCCGTTCATGAACGCCGTATGGCAGTCGTGTTGCGGCAGCCCCCTGTCCCTTGATGATCTTCGGGCGGCGGCCGTAGGGTCGTGAGCACAGGAGGAACACCCCCGACCGTGTGCCCGAGAGGCTCAGGGGCTCGACTGCAACTCGAGTTACACCGGTTCGAATCCGGTCACGGTCTCCACCTACGGCGCCGGCGCGGAACATCCGCCCGGCGCCGCCCCGTTCCCCGCGGCCGCGGTGTGGCGCGTACGATCTGGCCCGTCGTCCGGGCACGGGTTCACAGGATCGGTATCACGGGGAGCGCCTGCATGGCCGTCGTCATCTTCTTGTTCGTCGTAGCCGCCGTCTTTCTCGTCGTCGCACTGGTCGGCCCCTACCGGCTGTACTGGCAGGCCCGGCCGCACGCGGCGCGGCAGCCGTCGGACGCGGCTCTCGCCGTGGGGCGGATCGCGGCTTTCGGCGTCGCCGGGGTGTTCGTCTTCGGCGGATGCTCGGTCCAGGCCGGCATCGACAGGGCCACCTGGAGCGCGAGCGAGGTCCGCGAAGCAGCCGAGGACGCTGCCGCGTCCATGGCCGCCGACACGCAGATCCGCCGCGATCCGACGGATGGCTACGCCTCGCTGATCAAGGCGGACGTCATGAGGGCGGGCGAGGGTCAGGGGCCCTTGTACCGCGTCTCCGTGGAGCGGGCCGGAGACGGGCATGACTACGAGATATCCGGGGGCGGCGCCGCCACCACCGTCTGCATGCACGTCACGGAGGAGAAGTCCGCGGAGGGCGGTGTCTTCGTCCCGGGAGCGGACGGCGGCAGCGGCAGCTCCATCCCCGAGTACGACCTGACCGCCACCGTCGACGACGGCGCCTGCTGAGCCGGCAGGCGCCGCCGGGGTCAGGACTTGGGCGCGGCCACCGCCGCCTGGGGCCGGATCGGGAGACGGTTGACCGGGCGGCCGGTCGCCGCGCGGACCGCTGACGCCACCGCAGCCGGGGACGTCACCACCGGTACCGCCGAAGCGGGCTTGGCGCCGAAGGGGGCCACCACGTCGCGTTCCTCGATCAGTTTGACGATGTGGATGTCCGGCGCGTCCAGGGACGTCGGGAGCGCGTACCCGGTGAGGTCCGGGTGGCGGATCAGACCCCGGGCGGTGCGGAGGTTCTCCGTGAGTGCCGCGCCGATGCCCTGGGTGACACCGGCCTCGATGCGGGTCACCAGCTGGGACGGGTTGAGGATCCGGCCGACGTCCTGGGCCACGGCCATCTCGACCACCCGGACCGAGCCGAGTTCGATGTCGACGTCGACCACCGCGCGGACCGCGCAGAAGGCCAGACCCACGAAGGCGTCGCCCTGGCCGGACTCGTCGAGCGGCTCGGTGGGGTGGGGCCGGCACTGGGCGGTGGCCCAGAGCTCCTTGCCGTCCATGGCCTCCATGACCGTCGTGGACAGCACACCGTCGTACGAGGTGATCTTCCCGTCGGCGATCTGGAGCAGCTCCGTCGACATCCCGAACTTGTGGGCCAGGGGCTGGAGCAGCTGGGTGCGGACCATCTTGGCGGCGCGTTCGACCGCACCGCCCGAGACCCAGGTGTGGCGTCCGTGTGTCGCCGGGCCCGCGGGGGGCTGGTCGGTGTCCACCGCCGCGACGTGGACCTCTTCGACGCCAAGGGTCTCCTGGACGATCTGACGGGCGAGCGTGGTGAAGCCCTGGCCCGTCTCGACGGCCGCGCAGATGACGGTGGCGACGCCGTCGTGGACCCGGACCGTGGCGGTGGAGACCTCGTCGGCGCCCTCGGCACCCAGCATGTGGACCATGCCGAGGGCGTAGCCGACGCCCCGGCGTACGGCTCCGGGCTCTCCGGCGCCCTCGGGGCCGCCGGGGAGCAGCCAGTCGTCCTCCGGGCCGTCCTTGGGGAGCGCGGGCAGCGGGAAGTCCCGCAGCTCACCGAGGAGTTCGGCGACGGGGGCGGGGCAGGTGACGGTCTGGCTGGTGGGGAGGATGTCCCCGGTGGAAAGGGCGTTGCGCAGCCTGAGCTCGACCGGGTCGACACCCAGCTTCGCCGCCAGCTTGTCCATCTGGCCCTCGTACGCGGCGCAGACCTGCATCGCGCCCTCGCCCCGCACGTGTCCGGAGGGCGGGTTGTTCGTACGGACCGCCCAGCCCTCGATGAAGGCGTGGGGGACGACGTACGGCCCGCAGGCGAAGGCCACGGCGGCGGCCAGGGACTCGGACGAGGAGTCGGCGTACGCGCCCGCGTCCAGGAGGATCTGGGCCTCGACCTTGACCAGCCTGCCCTCGGCGTCCGCGTGGTGGCGGTAGCGCAGCAGGGTCGGGTGGCGGTGGGCGTGCCCGAGGAAGGACTCCTCGCGGGTGGCGGCCAGTTTGACGGGGCAGCCGGTGCGCAGGGCGAGCAGGCCGAGCGGGATCTGGAAGCCGGGGTCCTCCCGGTCGCCGGTCGCTCCGGGGACACCGGTCACGACGACCTTGACCCGGTCGGCGTCCAGGCCGAAGCAGGCGGCGGCCAGATCGCGGTCGGTGTGCGGGTCGGTGGACGCCGTGTACAGCTCTACGCCGCCGTCGGGACGTGGCACGGCGAGGCCGGCCTCCGCGCCGATCGGGGCGGGGTCCTGCCGGCCGATCCGGTAGAGGCCCTCGACGATGACCTCGCCCACGGTGTCCGGGTCGCCGTAGCGCAGCGGGATGTGGCGGATGAGGTTGCCGTCGGGGTGCAGGGGTTCGGCGGCGAAGGCCTTCTCGGGGTCGGTGACCGGTTCGAGGACCTCGTACTCCACGGCGATCGCCGCCGCGGCGAGCCGGGCGGTGTCGGGGTGGTCCGCGGCGACGGCGGCGATCGCCTCACCGTGGTGGCGCACGAGATCGGAGGCGAACACGGGCCGGTCGACGACCCGGCGGCCGTAGGAGCCGTCCCCGGGGATGTCCTCGTGCGTGACGACCGCGCGTACACCCGGCATACCCGCGGCGGCCGTCGTGTCGATCGACAGGATGCGCGCGTGCGGGTGCGGGGAACGCAGCACCGCTGCCCACAGCAGCCCCTCGGCCCACAGGTCGGCGGCGTAGGGGAAGGTGCCCTCCGTCTTGGCCCGGGCGTCGGCGGGCGGCAGCGATGCGCCCAGTCCGAATGCGGGCGGCTCCTGGTCCGGGGCGGGTCCCTCGGGCGGCGCTGTCGTGCGCGTGGTGCTGGTCGCGGTGGCTGCGTCGCTGGTCACGCCGCCTCCTTGTCGTTCGCTCCGCTGCGGCGGCGGCTGGTGGTGGGGATGACCGGTGGTGCGGGGGACGGCACGGTGTTCACCGGACGTCTCCCTCGTGTGCCTGGGCGCTGCCCTCGCCGGGGGCGGCCTGGTGCGGGATGCGCGGTTCGGCTTCGTCCGGAGCGGTGGCTGCCGCCTCCGCGGTAGCCTCCCGGCCCGCGACGACGTCGCGGACGGCGTCGAGCACACCCCGGTAGCCGGAACAGCGGCAGAGGTTGCCGCACAGCGCCCGGCGGGTCTCCAGCTCGCTGGGGGCGTGGTTGCCCTCCAGGAGGTCGTGGACGGTCATGGCCATCCCGGGGATGCAGAAACCGCACTGGACGGCCCCGCACTCTGCCAGCGCCCGCTGGACGTCGGAGGGTTCGCCGTCCACCGCGAGGCCCTCGACGGTGCGGACCTCGCTGCCCGCCGTCGTGGCGGCGGGCACCAGGCACGAGGCCACGAGGCGGCCGTCGACCTGGACGTTGCACGCACCGCACTCGCCCTGCGAGCAGCCGTCCTTGGCGCCGGCGAGGCCGAGACGCTCCCGGAGCACGTAGAGCAGCGACTCACCGATCCAGGCGTCACTGACGGGGCGGTCCACGCCGTTCACATGCAGGAGGTACGAGGCCGAGGGGTGCTCGCTGGGGCCACCCAGGGGAACGGGAGCGGCGGGCTCCTCCGTGAGCGCGACACCGTGTTCGACGCCGTGTCCGGGGGCCTGTTCGGCCTCGATCGCGGGCGGCTCGGCTGCGGGCGCCTCGGCTGCGGGCGCATCCGCGAGCGCCTCCCCTTCCGCCGGATCCTCGGCTGCGGACGGCTGTGCGGGTGCTTCGGCTGCGGGCGCTTCGGATTGGGGCGCTTCGGATTCGGGTGCTTCGGATTCGGGTGCTTCGGCTGCCGGGGCTTCGGCTGCCGTGACGTCCGCGGGCTCTTCCGGCTCGCTCACGGCCTCCGTGGCGGCCTCGGAAACCGCCGGGGTCTCCTCGGCCCCTTCCGTGGCCTCGGGGGCCTCCACGGCCTCCGTGGGCCCGGGCCGGGTCTCCTCCGCCGGTGTCCGGGGCTCGGACACCGGCACCTGCGTCGCCCACGGCGCGGGCGCCCCGCCCGGCAGCGTGGCCGGCGGCGTGTCCGCGTACCACTGGGACGCCATCGCCGACGCGGCGAACTCGCCGGACTCGTCAGGGAGATCGCCGTTCGCCACCGGGATCGTCCACTGACCGGTGTGGCCGGCGGGCTCGGGCGCCGGTTCGGGTTCGGGCTCGGCGTGGGCGGCGTCGGGGAAGTGCCACTGGGCCGTCGTGGACGACGTCTGCGCGTACTGCGAGGTGTCCGGGTACGGCTGCTGGTACGGATCCTGCTGCTGGTTCGGGTCGGGCCACTGCACCGCCTCCGGCGCGGCCTCCGCGCTCCCGGGGTGACCGGCCGCCCGCTCCTGTTGGCTCTGGGTCTGCAGGACCCAGCTGCCCGTCACCGCGGGGTCGAGTCCGGCGGCCGGGGTCAGCGGAAGGATCATCGGCGGCACGTAGCTGTGCCCGGGGGCGGCCAGCGGGTCGCTCCCGAGGTCGGCGAGGTCCTCCGGGGGCAGGTGGACGAAGGCGGTCGCCTCGGCGTCGTACTCACCGCCCTGCGGGGTCGGCTGCCAGCCGGCGTACGGATCGGGCTGCCCGTGCCGCTGCTCGGGGTTCTCTTCATTGCTCACGACAGTGCCCTCCCCAGTGCGCGTCGGGCGAGCGCGGCGACCGTGCGCCGCAGGTGCAGGACGGCGGGCGACAGCGGAGGTGCCTCTCCCCCGTCGTCCGGTGGAGCCTGGTCCGGGATGCAGGCCGCCGCGACGTACTCACCGAAGGCGGCCAGCGCGTCGGGGGCCAGGCCGCGTTCGCCGTCCCAGTCGATCAGTGAGGCGATCCAGCGTTCCGCCTCCAGGGGCCGCAGGGGCATCGGGGCGATCGCGCCGACCGCGCAGCGCACCCCGCGCCGGGCCGGGTCCAGGACGATCGCGACGGAGGCGGTGGCGCGGCCGGGTCCGGTGCGGCCGGTCGCCTTGAGGAAGACCTGGGGGGCGTGCAGCAGCGGCACGCGGACGAAGCCGATGAGCTCGGCGGGCTCCAGCATCTCGCGGCCCGCGAGCAGGTGCGAGACGGGGATCTCACGGCGGGAGCCTCCGGCGCCCACGATGACCAGCTCCGCCTCCAGGGCGGCCAGGACCGGCAGGGCGTCGCCGGTCGGGGCCGCGGTGGCGATGTTGCCGCCGAGCGTCCCCGCGTTACGGATCTGGGGCGGGCCCGCGGCACGCGCGGAGGCGGCCAGCGCGGGGATGAGCGCGGCGAAGTCGGGGCGGCCCATGCGCGCGTGCGTGAGACCGGCTCCGAGCAGGGCGTGGCCGTCCTGGTAGTGCCAGCCGCGCAGCTCGCTGATCCGGCCGAGGCCGACCAGCCCCGAGGGCCGGAGCAGGCCCTTGTTGACGGCCGACATGAGGTCTGTGCCGCCGGCCACAGGAACTGCGGCGGGCATGGCGCCCAGCGCTGCCACGGCCTCGTCGAGCGAGGCCGGCAGCGTCACCGACTGCATCGCCTGCGGTGCGTGCGTGGTCAACCCAGCTGCCCCTTCCCGGTGTCCCGGCAGTCTCGCCTGTCCGCCGTACGGTACGTGCTCACGGCCGGGACGTGGCAACTCTGGCACATCTTCCGGGCTGTCCGACGCGAGGGTCCACGAAGGGTGTTTCCGTCCCCGGCCAGGGGAAAAGTCCCGTTTGGCGGGCCTTCTTCCTGACACACGAATTGCCGCTCTTCAGAGAGTTCGTACGACTTGTTCGGTTTCCCTGGCCGGGGCGTGCGGCAGCGGTCACACGGTCGGGGGCGGTCCCTCGATCGGGCGACCCAGGACGCCGGGCCGGCGTTGCCACGGCCGTGGGCCCGTCGGCGGGCGGTAGGCGACGCCCAGGGCGTCGAGCCGGGCGTAGTGCGTGTTCATCCTGCGTTCGAAATCGGCGAAGTCCCGTTCACCGGAGGCGGGGAGCCGGGACCACGCGACCTCGGCGAAGGCGGCGAGCCTCGGGAACACCTGGTAGTCGACGCGGTCCCGGTTCTGCATGACCTCGGTCCAGACATTGGCCTGGGTGCCCATGACGTGGCCGGCCGCCGCCTCGGAGAGGCCGGGGGGCACGGGCTCGAAGCGGTAGACGTCCTCCAGGGTGCGGACGTACCCGATGGGCATCGGCTCGTCGGGGCCGCCGTCCTGACGGTAGTCCAGGTACACCTGCTGCAGGGGGCACATCACGACGTCGTGCCCGGCCTCGGCGGCGGCGATCCCGCCCGCGTATCCCTGCCACGACGTCACGGCCGCGCCCTCGGCGAGGCCGCCTTCCAGGATCTCGTCCCAGCCGATGAGCCGGCGGCCTCGGCCGGTGAGCCACCGGTCGAAGTGACGGATAAACCAGGACTGGAGTTCGTCCTCGTCCGCCAGGCCGAGTTCCGCGATGCGGGCCTGCGCGGTGGGCGACTGCTTCCACTGGTCCTTGGGGCATTCGTCGCCCCCGATGTGGATGAACGGCGAGGTGTCGGCCGGAAAGAGGTCGAGCAGTTCCTCGAAGACGCCCTCGAAGAAACGCAGGGTGTTGTCGGTGGGGGCGAGTACGTTCGGATTGACGCCCCAGGTGTCCCACACGGAAAGAGCGGAGGTGTCGATGACATCGGTGTTGCCCAGTTCCGGATACGCGCTGATGGCTGCCTGCGAATGCCCCGGGATGTCGATCTCGGGGACGACCCGGATGTGCCGCTCGGCGGCGTAGGCGACGATTTCTCGGATGTCGTCCTGCGTGTAGTAGCCGCCGTGCGGGGTCTCGTCCCACAAATCGGAGGCGCGGTGGCCGTGTCTGGTGCGCGCGCGCCAGGCGCCGGCCTCCGTGAGCCGGGGGTAGCGCTTGATCTCGACACGCCACCCCTGGTCGTCGGTGAGGTGGAAGTGGAAGACGTTCAGCTTGTGCGCGGCCAGCAGGTCGAGCATGCGGAGCACGCCGTCCTTCGGCATGAAGTGCCGTGCCACGTCCAGCATCAGGCCCCGCCAGCCGAAGCGTGGGCCGTCCTCGATCTCCGTGAAGGGGACGCCCCTCTGTGCCCCGCGGTCGACGGGTGCCCGGCGGAACGCCTTCGGTCCGAGGAGCTGCCGGAGGGTCTGCGCCCCCCAGAACACCCCGGCCGCGCTTCCGCCGGTGATCCTTACGCCCCAGGTGGGTGCCACACCCAGCCGGTAGCCCTCGGGTTCGAGGGAGGGGTCGATGCGCAGCTCGATGGTGTTCGCCGACCCCTCGCCGTCCACGGCCCCCGGGGCGAGCGGCAGGCCGAAGGCCGCCCCGAGGGTGGCCCGCAGCCAGCGTTCCGTGCTCCCGGTGCCGGGGCCCGCGGTGAGGGTGGTGGCCGCGTCGAGGACGAATCCGCACCGGCCTTCGCCGCCGGTGCGGACGGGTGCGGGAATCAGGTTGTGCATGTCAGTCCTTCACCGCTCCGCCGAGTCCGGAGACCAGGCGCCGCTGTACGAGGACGAAGAAGACCAGCACGGGAATGGTCATCACCGTCGAGGCCGCCATGATCCCTCCCCAGTCGTTCTCGTCGGGTTTGAAGAAGACCAGCAACGCCATCGGGAGCGTCGACTGGGAGGTGTCGCTGATGATGAACGACTTCGCGAAGAGGAAGTCGTTCCAGGTCGAGATGAATGAGAAGACGCTGGTCGCCACGAGGCCGGGAAAGACGAGCGGGAAGAGGATCTGCCACAGGAAGCGGGTCCGGCTCGCACCGTCGATGTAGGCGGCCTCCTCCAGGGCTTCCGGAACCGCCTTGACGAAGCCGCGCAGCATCCAGATCGCGAACGGCAGCGAGAAGGCGAGGTGCGGCAGGATCAGCGATCCCAGCGTGTTCAGCTGGCCGAAGTCCCTCATCAGGAAGAAGAGCGGGATGGTCAGTGCCTCGACCGGCACCATCTGCGCCACGAGGAACATGATGAGCAGGGTCGTGCGGAACTTGAAGCGGAACCGGGTCACGGCGGTCGCGGCGAGGAAGGCGATCAGCGCGGAGGCGATGACGACCGTGCCGGCGACCAGCAGGCTGTTGAGGAAGTAGCGGCCGAACTCCTGCTGTTCGAAAACCCGTCGGAACGAGTCGAAGGACGGGGCCAGGGTCCAGGGACGCGCCTCCGTGGACTGGATCTCGCCTGCCGGTTTGAAGGCGGAGAGCACCATCCAGTAGAGCGGGAAGGCGACCGCGGCGGCGATGACGAGGGCCACCGCCTCCGCCGCCAGCCGTCCGGGCCTGCGGACGCGCAGAAGCGCACGTGCGCTCACAGTTCCTCCCCCTGGCGCCGCACCAGGCGCAGATAGACCAGCGTCACGGCCAGCAGGATCACCAGCATCACGACGCCTATCGCCGATCCGAGGCTGTACTGCGAGGACGCGAACGCCTTCTGGTAGGCGTACACGTTGAGCACCAGGTTCTGGCCGGCGATGCCGCCGCCGTTGGTCATGACGTAGATCTGCGTGAAGACCTTGAAGTCCCAGATGACCGACTGGATGGTGACAACGATCAGGATCGGCCGCAGCATCGGCGCCATGACCGACCGCCAGATCCGCCACTGCGAGGCACCGTCCAGCGAGGCCGCCTCCAGCACTTCCTCGGGGATCGCCCGGATGCCCGCGTACACGGTCACCATCACGAACGGGAACGAGCACCAGAGCACTTCGAGGAGCACCAGGGCGAAGGCGCTGTAGCGCCCGTACGTCCAGGAGAAGTCGCCGAGGCCCAGCACCTTGTTGACCGGGCCGAAGTCCGGGTCGAAGAGGAAGACCCAGACGGTGGAGCCGGTGATCGCCGGCGTGGCCCACGCACCCAGGGCGGCCATCATGAGCGCGAGCCGGGGCAGGGCGCGGATCCGGGTCAGCAGGACGGCCAGCGCGCAGCCGGTGAACAGGGTGGCGAGCACGCAGGCCGCGGCGAACAGCACGGTCGCGAGGAGCACCTGCCAGAACTGGCTGTCGCCGAAGAGCGTGGCGTAGTTGCCGAAGCCCTTGAAGGTCGTCGGTTCGCCGCCGCTGACCTGGGCCTGGGTGTACTCCAGGAAGGAGATCAGGCCCAGCTGGTAGATCGGGTAGACGAGGAGTCCGCCGAGCAGGACGAGCGCGGGCAGCAGATAGAGCCACGGGGTCCAGCCGGAGCGCCGCGCGGGTGACGCCGGCCGGCGCCGGGGCTTGCGGGCGGGAGCCCCGCTCGCCCCGGGCGCGGCAGGGGCCTTGTGCAGTGTGGTGTCCGCGGTCATCGTCAGCCCGCTTCGGCGAACGCCGCGTCCATCTTCTTCGCCGCGTCGTCCGAGGCGGCGGCCACGTCCTTACGGCCGCTGACGATCTCCTGGAACATGGTCGGCAGGACCAGCGAGGCGTCGATCTGGCCCCAGGCCGGGGAGGCCGGGACGAACTTCGCGCCCGCGCCGAGCGTGTCGACGAAGGGGCCGATGAAGGGCTCCTTCGCCGCGGCGCCGTCCAGCACGTCCGTGTACGTCGGCAGCCAGCCCATCGCGTCGAACATCTTCGCCTGGGTCTTCTTGCCGGTCAGCGACTTCATGAGGTCGACGGCGAGCGTGCGGTGCGAACTGCTCTTGAGCACACCGATGTTGTTGCCGCCGGCGAACGCCGGGGCGATCGAGTTCTTCTGCACCCCGGGCAGCGGCACGACGGCGTACTTGCCCTTCACGGTGCCCGCCTCGACGGCGGCGTGGCTGAAGTCGCCGCCGATCGCCATGGCCGCCTTGCCGGACGCGAAGGCGGTGACGGTCGCGTTGCCGCCCATGGACGCGCACTTGGCCGCCGGGCAGTTGTCGTCGCCGAAGAGCGAGGTGTAGGCCTCGATGCCCTTGCGGGCCTTCTCGCTGTTGATGGCGGACTCGTAGGTCACACCGGTCTCGTCGGCCAGTTCGCCGCCCTGCGCCCAGATGAAGGGCATCGCGCCGTAGGTGTACGCGCCGCCGACCGCGAGGCCGTACAGGTCCGGCTTCTCCTTGTGGATCTTCTTGGCGGTGGAGATCAGCTCGTCCTGGGACTTCGGAGGCTCGATGCCGAGCTCATCGAAGACGTCGGTGCGGTAGTAGAGCGCCCGTACGCCGACGAAGAGCGGAGCCCCGTACACCTGGCCGTCCACCGTCACGGACTGCTTGGCGGTGGGGTCGGTGTCCTTGGCCTCGTCCCAGGCGGCGAACTCCTTGCTGACATCCGCCAGTCCGCCGTCCTTCACGTAGCCGGCGGTGTCGGTGTTGCCGTACTCGATGAGGTCGGGTGCGCTCTCCGGGTCGTTGAAGGCGGCCTTGATGCGCTGGGCCCGGGTGTCGACGGGTATGTACTCGACCTCGACCTCGGCCCCCTCGTGGGACTTCTCGAAGTCGGCGACCGCGGCGTCGACGACCTTCTCCTTGGGCTTGTTGCCGACCTCCTGGAAGAGCCAGACGCGGAGCGTCCCGGTCTTCTCGTCACCCTCGGCGCTGGTGTCGGAGGTCTGCGGTGCGCATGCGGTGGCGGTGAGGCCCGCCAGCACAAGAGCCGCAGCCGGGGCGGCAATTCGGGCAGAAAGCTTCATCCGGGACCCCTACCGGTCAATCGTTGCATTCCATGCAACGCGCGTTTCGTTCTGCACAACTTGCAGGAGACTAAGGGCGCCTCAGCACGCCGACAAGTGGTCTCAACCACTCTGTGACCACGTGATGCAGCCCGTGCAACGCACACCCCAGGGGCGGCCCCCGCGCCCCACCCGGGCATGCGAACGGCCCCCGGGGTGCGCGGTGACGCGCACCCCGGGGGCCGGGGTCGGAGTTCGGTAGACGGAGATAAAAAGATAACGGGATATGAGGCCGGGTGGGCTACTTCTTGCCGCTGTCCTTGCCGCCCTTGCCCTTGTCCTTGTCGCCGCCGGCGCCCATGGACTCGTAGATCTCCTTGCACATGGGACAGACCGGATACTTCTTGGGGTCGCGCCCAGGGACCCAGACCTTGCCGCACAGTGCCACCACGGGAGTGCCCTCCAGGGCGCTCGCCATGATCTTGTCCTTCTGGACGTAATGGGCGTAGCGCTCGTGGTCACCGTCGCCGTTCGACACCTGCGGCGTCGGCTCTACGAGGGTCCCCGTACCTGCCCCGCGCTCGGGCTCAAGAGTGCTCATAACTGCCAAGCGTACTGAAAGCTCCGCTCATCAGTTCAGCGAAGGGTCGTCCGGATACGTCGCGATCATCGCCAGCTCACTGCGCTGCCGCCGCAGAACCGCCCGCCAGAGATTCTCCGGGCGCGGGGACGAGACGTCGCCGGGCTCCGACTCGACCACGTACCAGGCGCCGTCCTTCAGCTCGGCCTCCAGCTGGCCGGGGCCCCAGCCCGCGTATCCGGCGAAGATCCGCAGCGAACCGAGCGCCGCCGCCAGCAGCTCCGGCGGCGCGTCCAGGTCCACCAGGCAGATCGCGCCGTGCACCCGGCGCCAGCCGATGGGCTCCGCCCTGTCCGGGCGGATCCGTGCACCCCGGGAAGGGTCTCCCCCGCCCGCACGGGAGCTCGCCGAATCACCCTCGTCCCCCGGGATCAACGCCACACCCAGCGCCGAGTCGAGCGAGACCGGACCGCCCTGGAAGACCACGTCCGGCTCGCCGGTCAGGCCCGCCCAGGACGCCAGGATGTCCCCGACGCCGACCGGGGTCGGGCGGTTCAGGACCACACCGAGGGAGCCTTCCTCGTCGTGGTCGAGGAGCAGCACCACCGCGCGGTCGAAATTCGGGTCCGCAAGGGCGGGTGCGGCCACGAGCAGCCGTCCTGTGAGCGAGGACACCTCCGTCATGGCACAGATGATCCCGCATCTTCGCCCTCCGCGGGGACCAACTGGTCCCTCCGGTCCCGCCCGGTGCCCGTCCGCAGCTCAGGGCGCACGGACGCCGCACGGGCGCACGGGGAGCGCACGATCGCGGGGCCCCCGGACGGGCCGTCCGGACGGTGACACTCCGCAAGGCGCGGGGAGCAGAGCGTGTTGTGGCGGATTCATGACGTTCGTATACCCCCCGTCGCCTTACTGAAGGAGGGCCGGAGCCCATTACCCTTTTCATGGCCCCCTGCCCGACCACTCCGGAACGCGAGATACATGACCGGCACAGACGATGTCCTGCTTGTCCACGGCGGCACCCCGCTGGAGGGCGAGATCCGCGTCCGAGGCGCCAAGAACCTGGTGCCGAAGGCAATGGTCGCCGCGCTGCTCGGCAGCGGGCCCAGCCGGCTCCGCAACGTGCCCGACATCCGCGATGTGCGGGTGGTCCGGGGGCTGCTGCAGCTGCACGGCGTCACCGTCCGTCCCGGCGACGAGCCGGGCGAACTCATCCTCGACCCGTCCCACGTCGAGAGCGCGAACGTCGCCGACATCGACGCCCACGCGGGCTCGTCGCGCATCCCGATCCTCTTCTGCGGACCGCTGCTGCACCGCCTGGGCCACGCCTTCATCCCGGGTCTCGGCGGCTGCGACATCGGCGGCCGGCCCATCGACTTCCACTTCGAGGTGCTCCGCCAGTTCGGCGCGACCATCGAGAAGCGGGCCGACGGCCAGTACCTCGAGGCGCCGCAGCGACTGCGGGGCACGAAGATCCGGCTGCCGTACCCGTCGGTGGGGTCCACCGAGCAGGTGCTGCTGACCGCCGTCCTCGCCGAGGGCGTCACCGAGCTGTCCAACGCGGCCGTCGAGCCGGAGATCGAGGACCTCATCTGCGTACTGCAGAAGATGGGCGCGATCATCTCCATGGACACCGACCGGACCATCCGGATCACGGGTGTCGACAAGCTCGACGGTTACACCCACCGGGCGATCCCGGACCGTCTGGAGGCCGCCTCCTGGGCGTCCGCCGCGCTGGCGACCGAGGGCAACATCTACGTGCGCGGAGCCCAGCAGCGCTCGATGATGACCTTCCTCAACACCTTCCGCCGTGTCGGAGGCGCCTTCGAGATCGACGACGAGGGCATCCGCTTCTGGCACCCGGGTGGCGCGCTGAACGCCATCGCCCTGGAGACGGACGTGCACCCCGGCTTCCAAACCGACTGGCAGCAGCCGCTCGTGGTGGCCCTGACGCAGGCCGCCGGGCTGTCGATCGTCCACGAGACGGTCTACGAGTCCCGGCTCGGCTTCACCTCGGCGCTCAACCAGATGGGTGCGCACATCCAGCTCTACCGCGAGTGCCTCGGGGGATCCGACTGCCGGTTCGGGCAGCGGAACTTCCTGCACTCGGCGGTCGTGTCCGGGCCGACGAAGCTCCAGGGCGCGGACCTGGTCATCCCCGACCTGCGCGGCGGGTTCTCGTACCTGATCGCCGCCCTGGCGGCCCAGGGGACGTCCCGGGTGCACGGCATCGACCTGATCAACCGCGGCTACGAGAACTTCATGGACAAGCTGGAGAAGCTCGGCGCGAAGGTCGAACTCCCCGGCGGTTCACTCGTCTGACGCGCTCACGCGCACGCACAGTGCTGCCGCACACAGCATTGCGCACCCGCACGGAAAAGGCAGCTGCCCCGGTCCCCCGCACGAGGGACCGGGGCAGCTGCCTTTTCCGTCGCACGCCGCGGTATCCACACAGGTGCCGCAGAAAGCCCGTACAGAGCCGAACGGGGCAGGCCCCTGCCCGGAGACCCGCCCGGGGTTCCGGGGTGCCGCAGACGGCCTCACAGCGCCCGCACGGGCGAAGTGCGCGGGGGCGCGACTCTCCCGGGCACTGTTCCGGGTACGCCGAAGCGCGGCCGCGGAACGGCGCCCGGGTACGCCGAAGGGCGGCCGCCCCTGTCGGGACGGCCGCCCTTCTTGCTGCCTAGGCGCCTTACTTGCCCTTGGCGGCTTCCTTGAGCTTGGAGCCCGCGGAGACCTTCACGCTGTAGCCGGCCGGGATGTTGATCGGGTCGCCGGTCTGCGGGTTACGAGCGGTGCGAGCGGCACGGTGGGTGCGCTCGAAGGTCAGGAAGCCGGGGATGGTGACCTTCTCGTCGCCCTTGGCGACGATCTCGCCGACGGTCTCGGCGAGGGCGGCCAGAACGGCGTCGGCGTCCTTGCGGGTCACCTCGGCACGGTCGGCCAGGGCGGCCACCAGCTCACTGCGGTTCATGTTTGTACTCCCGTGTTCTTCTTGCCTGTGAGGCGTGAGATCGAAGCCGATGCTGCCAGGGCCCTCTGACAGTCCCCGGACCCGGGTCTGCTGTCAGACCCTCGCGCCCGAATACGCATCCTGCCCCCACCTGCGGCGCTAACGCCAATCCGGAACCCCTCGACGTCACACGAAATGCACCACCGAATGCCTGTGATGACGTTCCGTCGACTCGTTGGAGCGGTCCGCAGCGGATACCGGGCCTGTGGGGCTCGCTGCCCGCCCACCCTAAAGGGGCGTTTGGGACGCCGCGACCCGCGACGCGCCGTACGGAGCGCCCGGAGGTGAGGCGGGACAGCGCCCGGACGTGAGCTACGGCACCGTCCGCGGGAGCCGTGGCCGACCCCCGCGGACGGCGTGTGACAGGGCCGTCCGGCGATACGGTCCTACGCGGGGTCGGACGCCGCCTCGGCGGCTCCGGCCGCCTTCGCGGCCTCCCTGACGGCGCCCGCGACGGCGCCCGCGACCTTGTCGTTGAAGACCGACGGGATGATGTAGTTCGCGTTCACCTCGTCCTCGGCGACCACGTCGGCGAGGGCGCGTGCCGCGGCGAGCATCATCTCCGTGTTGACCGTGCGGGACTGAGCGTCCAGCAGACCGCGGAAGACGCCCGGGAAGACCAGCACGTTGTTGATCTGGTTCGGGAAGTCGGACCGCCCGGTGGCGACGACCGCCGCCGTCTCACGGGCGATCGCCGGGTCCACCTCGGGGTCGGGATTCGCGAGCGCGAACACGATCGCGCCCTCCGCCATGGCCGCGACGTCGGCACCGTCCAGGACGTTCGGGGCGGAGACGCCGATGAAGACGTCGGAGCCGGCAACGGCCTCCTTGAGGGTGCCGGTGACACCCTCGGGGTTGGTGTTGTCGGCGATCCAGCGCAGCGGGGAGTCGGGGGTGGCGTCCACCAGGTCCTCGCGGCCCGCGTGCACCACTCCGTGGATGTCGGCGACGACCGTGTGCTTGACACCCGCGGCGATGAGCAGCTTCAGGATGGCCGTGCCGGCCGCGCCGGCGCCGGACATGACGACCCGTACGTCACCGATCCCCTTGCCCACCACGCGCAGCGCGTTGGTCAGCGCGGCCAGGACGACGATCGCGGTGCCGTGCTGGTCATCGTGGAAGACGGGGATGTCCAGGGCCTCGCGCAGCCGGGCCTCGATCTCGAAGCAGCGGGGGGCGGAGATGTCCTCCAGGTTGATGCCCGCGAATCCGGGGGCGATCGCCTTGACGATCGCGACGATCTCGTCGGTGTCCTGCGTGTCCAGGCAGATCGGCCAGGCGTCGATACCGGCGAAGCGCTTGAAGAGCGCCGCCTTGCCCTCCATCACGGGGAGCGCCGCCATCGGGCCGATGTTGCCGAGGCCGAGCACCGCCGAACCGTCCGTGACCACCGCGACGGAGTTGCGCTTGATGGTGAGGCGGCGGGCGTCCTCGGGGTTCTCGGCGATCGCCATGCAGACCCGCGCCACACCCGGGGTGTAGATCATCGACAGGTCGTCACGGCTGCGGATGGGGTGCTTGGACGCCATCTCGATCTTGCCGCCGAGGTGCATCAGGAACGTACGGTCGGAGACCTTGCCCAGGACGACGCCGTCGATACCGCGCAGCCCTTCGACGATCTCGTCGGCGTGCGAGGTGGAGGAGGCCGCGATCGTGACGTCGATCCGCAGCTTCTCGTGCCCGGAAGCGGTCACGTCGAGGCCGGTGACAGAGCCTCCGGAGGACTCCACGGCCGTGGTGAGGTGGGAGACCGCTGTGCCGCTCGCGGGCACCTCCAGCCTGACCGTCATCGAGTACGAGACGCTGGGCGCCGTTGCCATGGCCGAGTCCTTCGCTTTCCGAGCTTCATTGCCGCACGCACACGGGACAGGCCCCGCACGTGCGTTCCGATCGTCGCACCTACCGACCGGTAGCAGGTAATGACTGCCACCTTTCGGAAAGTTTTTTCCACCATACGAGAAGTGGCCGTCCCGCGTAACCCCGGCAGGCTGTGAAAAGAGACGGGGGAAGCACGGGTCGAGCTCGGAGGGACCCGGAAAACAGAAACAGACCCGCGCCACCAGCAGGTGACGCGGGTCTGTCTTCTTGCAGCCAGGTGACACCGGCCCGCCATGCTCGCCTCGCGGCAAGTGGTCGCTCGTAGCGACGAAGGTTGGGCCCGGGGGCTTGGATCGAGCCGGTGCCGACACCAGGCTAACAAACACCCCGGAGAAGTGATTCCTGTGCGACGCGTTGACTCGGAAAAGTCCTGCCCGCGCGGACGGAAGTCCTGCCCGCCGCGGGCGCGGGCAGGCCCCTCCGCGGGCAGGCCCCTCTCAGTCCCTCAGGAGGTCCGGGACGCCGTCCTCGTCCGGCATGTCACGCTCCCCCGAGACCACGGTGAGCTGCTGCGTCGCACGGGTGAGTGCCACGTACAGCACCCGTAGCCCCGCGGGGGACTCGTCGGCGATCTCCGCCGGGGAGACCACCACGGTGGCGTCGTACTCCAGGCCCTTCGCCTCCAGGCTGCCCAGCGCCACGACCCGCTCGCCGAGCTCCTCCAGCCAGGCCCGGGCCTCGGCACGGCGGTTCATCGCGACGACCACGCCGACGGTGCCGTCCACCTCCGCGAGCAGCCTGCGGGCCTCCTCACGGACGGTCGAGGCCATGTCTCCGTCGCGCACCGTCTCGAAGCGGGGCTCGACGCCGGTCGAGCGGACCGCCGCCGGGGATTCCATCCCGGGCATGGCCAGCGCCAGCACCTTGGCCGCGAGCTCGGCGATCTCCGCCGGGTTGCGATAGTTCACGGTGAGGGTGAAGTGACGGCGCGGCCGGTTGCCGAGCGCCTCGTCACGGGCGGCGGACGCCTCGTCGGGGTCCGACCAGGACGACTGCGCGGCGTCCCCGACGATGGTCCAGGTGGCGTGCCGGCCGCGCCGGCCGACCATCCGCCACTGCATCGGCGTCAGGTCCTGCGCCTCGTCGACGATGACATGGGCGTACTCGGTGCGCTCCGCCGCCAGCCGCTCGGCCCGCTCGCGCTGCGTCTCCTCGCGCTGCGGCATGAGCTCCTCCAGCCCCGTGAGCTGGTCCAGCGGATCGGCCTCCCGCTTCCTCTTCGGACGGGCCGGTGTGCCCAGCAGGGTCTGCAGCTCGTCCAGGAGCGCCACGTCGTGGACGGAGAGCGGCCCCTTGCCGTCCTCGTCCAGCCGTCTCAGCGAACGGGCGAGGCGGCGCACCTCGCCCTGGTTGAGGATCCGGCGCGCCCATCTGTTCAGCCGCCGCTCGTCGGACATCGCGGCCAGCACCCGGCGAGGGGTGAGTTCCGGCCACCAGGCGTTCAGGAAGGTGAGGAACGGGGTCTCGGTGGACACGTCCTCGTCGAAGGAGGACCGCAGCTCCGCGACCAGCTCCGGGTCGGTGTAGCGGCCCCGGCCCGACGACTTGCTCCAGAGGGCGTCCAGGAGCAGTTTGCGGGCGCGCGGGCGCAACAGGTTGACCGGTGCCGTGCCGCCAAGGACGTTGTGCCGGATCCGGCGGAGCTCGTCCGCCTCCAGCTCGACGCGGGCACCGAAGGCCACCACCCTCAGGCGGGTGGGGGTGCCGGCCTCTGCCGGGGCCTCCCCGAACTCCAGCTGCCCCTCCTGGGCGGCCGGCCTGGGCGCGGGCTGCTCCAGCGCCCCGCGGGCGGCCTTGCGCAGCACGTGGAGCATCCGGGACGAACCCTTGATCCGGGCGACGGCGGGCTCGTCGTACGTGGTCGCCCCCTCCACCCCCGCGGCCTCGTCGGACAGCGACCCGACCGCGCGGATGGCGACCTGGCCCTCCTCGCCGAGCGAGGGCAGCACCCCTTCGGTGTACGCGACCAGGAGCGGGGTCGGCGAGACCACGAGGATGCCGCCCGCGTAGCGCCGCCGGTCCTGGTAGAGGAGGTACGCCGCCCGGTGCAGGGCCACCGCCGTCTTGCCGGTGCCGGGGCCGCCCGAGACCTCGGTGACGGATGCCGCGGGGGCGCGGATCACCAGGTCCTGCTCGGCCTGGATCGACGAGACGATGTCCCGCATCGTGTGGCTGCGGGCCTGGCCCAGGGCGGCCATCAGGGCACCGTCGCCGACGACGGGCAGCGCCTCGCCCTTCAGGGCCGCGGTCAGCTCCGGGCGCATCAGGTCGTCCTCGACCCCGAGGACCCTGCGGCCCTTGGAGCGGATGACCCGGCGCCGTACGACCCGTCCCGGGTCCTTCGGCGTCGAACGGTAGAACGGCGCGGCGGCCGGCGCCCGCCAGTCGATCACCAGCGGCGCGTAGTCGGAGTCGAGCACTCCTATGCGGCCGATGTGGAGGGTCTCCGCGATCTCGGCGGTGCTGTCCTCCCCCACGGCGTCGTCCGCCGCCTCCACCGACGTGAAGGCGCCGTCCGGGCCGCGCTCGCCGTCCTTGCCGCGCAGCAGGTCGATCCGTCCGAAGAGGAAGTCCTCGAACTCACTGTTCAGCCTGTTGAGATGGACTCCGGCACGGAAGACCTGCGCGTCCCGTTCGGCGAGTGCCCCGGGGGTGCCTACCTGGCCCCGTTTGCTGGCGTCCTGCATGAGAAATTCCGCCTCGTCGATCTTCTCTTCGAGACGGCGGTAGACCCGGTCCAGATGTTCTTGTTCGACACCGATCTCCCGGTCCCGCAACGAATCGACAGCGGCATCCTGCGCGGTCACCGAGGCCCCCTTCTGACGTGCATCGGGCAGCCGTCAACCGTACGCGAAAAAGGGCACCGAGCGCACCTGCCGCCCGGATTTCGATCACGCGTCGATCTCGACCAGCCGCTCGCCGTCGAAGGTGCGGACCTCGAAACGGTCGATGTCCCCGCGCGCCATGGCCGCGCCGCCGTGCACGTAGAGCGGGCGCCGGGCGCTCGCGTGGGAGGAATCCTCGATGCCGTATCCCCATTTCGGGACGGACCAGGAGGTGACGACCTCCTCGTCACCGTTCTTGGAGACGGCGATCAGGCTGCATTTCTGCGGTCCCCCGACGTTCTTCAGTTCCAGGACCGTGTGTGTGCCCCAGGCCTTCGGCTCCATGCCGACCGTGGCGTCGACCCGGGTGACGGGATCGGTGGCCCGCAGCTTCTCCGGCATGTGGTGGAAGAAGGCGTCCTCGGCGGGGCTCGTGGGATGCGGGCCGGCCGCCTCGGTCTGCCGCCCGGAGTCCTCGCCGGCCGTGGCGGTGACCGCGACCACCGGGCCGCCGATCACGAGGACGGCCGCCGCGGCGACCAGATACCGGGCACGCCGCCGCCGCTGGGACCGCTTCCGGGCCACCTCGTCGACCAGGCCGTCCAGCAGCCGGGGCCCGGGGCGCTCCGGTACGTGCGGGACCGGACGCGCGCCGGGGACGGCAGCCGGGGACTCCGCCAGCATCGCGAGCACGGACTCCATGCCCGCGAACTCGTCGAGGTGCGCGGCGCACGACGCGCAGCCGGCCAGATGGGCCTCGAAGGCCGTCGCCTCGGCGTCGCCGAGGATGCCCAGCGCGTAGGCTCCGGCGGCGTCGTGACCGGGGCCCTCGGCGGGAAACACGAACGGGTCCTCCGGCGCACCCGGAGGCACGGGCGGACCGGACGGATGCCGGGGACCGGACGGCCGGGGACCGAAGGGCTGCCACTCCTGGTCGCTCATGCCGTGATCCCCCTCTCCTCGAGTGCGAGCTTCATGGAACGCAGTGCGTAGAACACCCGGGACCGTACGGTCCCGCTGGGGACACCGAGGATCTCGGCCGCCTCGTCGACCGTACGGCCTCTGAAGTAGGTCTCGACCAATGCTTCCCGGTGGGCCGGGGTCAAATCGTCGAGTGCGTCCGAGAGCGTCATCAGCCACAGCGCCTTGTCGATCTCGTCCTCCGCGGGAATGACCTCCAGCGGCGACGGATCGACCTCACGCGGCCGGGCCTGCCGGCTGCGGTGGCCGTCGATGACGATGCGCCGTGCGACCGTCACCAGCCAGGGGCGGACGGAGCCGGTGGCCCGGTTGAGCGAACCGGCGTTCTTCCAGGCACGGATGAGCGTCTCCTGCACCACGTCCTCGGCCCGCTGACGGTCACCCGCGACGAGACGCAGGACGTAGGCGAGCAGCGGGCCGGCGTGTTCGCGGTACAGCGCCCGCATCAGCTCCTCGTCGGGGACGGCGGAGGCCGGGCGGGGCGGTGCACTGCGATGTCGAGCCCTGTGCGGACGGTCATCGGCCACGGCCGCATCCTTGCGCACCCGAACCTCCCGGTCGAGACCCTGTCGAGCTCTGTGGCCATCGGTACGGAAGCGGGCGCCGGTTCATTCAGAACGCGTGCAACTTTCCTTCGTGAACGACGATTTGGGACCGTCGGCGACGCACCGGGTCCACAGCGTCACGACAGGCCGGGTCACTGCTCACGACTCACCGCGGACCGCGACACGACTCACCGCTGACCGCGACACAGCGACACCGCGTCACGACGTCACGACGTCACGGCTCACGGCTCACGGCTCACGGCTCACGGCTCACGGCGACACCGCAGGGTGCGTCACGACGTCACGACAGGCTCCGACACGGCGTCAGCCTTCGCGCGGCGCCGGTGCCGCGCCACCCGCTCCCGGTTGCCGCAGACCTCGCTGGAGCACCAGCGGCGCCGCCGCCCCCGGGACGTGTCCAGGTAGAGCCGCCGGCAGGCATCGCCCTCGCACCGCCGCAGCCCCGCCCGCGCCACCGGGTCCGTCAGCAGGTCCACGGCGTCCCGGGCCACCGCGGCGAGCAGCGCCCCGCACGCCGGGTCCGCGCTCAGCGCCCGTACGAGCGCCCCGCCCTGGCCCCGTACGGCCCGCAGACCCGGCGGGGCGCCCGCAGCCAGCGCGTTGACGCCTTCCAGCGCGTTGTCGGCGTTCCCGCCGGTGAGTTGGGCCGACATCAGCCGGTCGACGCCCGCGCGCAACTGCCGGAAGCGCGTCACCCAGGTCTCGTCCACGGCTTCCAGCGGAGTCCCGCGCGGGACCAGCCGCGAGGCCACCAGCCACTCGGCGAGACGTGCGGGGCAGCCGAGCTGCTCGCACCCTCCGGCGGCCGCGGGACCTGTGGCCACGAGGTCCAGACAGACGCGACCGGATTCGAACCGCCGACCGGACGCGCCGGTTCCCGCCGCCATGAGCCTGTCACCGCCTCGGGGGTCACCTGTGAGGGGAGGGTCACCACCAGAGTGCCCGCATCCGGCCCGGCCCGGTAGCCCTCCTGCCGGCCCGGCCCTCGCCGTACCGTCTACGCATGAACAACCAGACGGTCACGCTGACGGCCGGTCCCCTGCTCCTGCGCCCTTGGCGGCACGACGACATACCGGCGCTGCTCGCGGCGTACGACGACCCGGCGATGCGGCGCTGGCTGCGCACACAGGTCCCCGACGCCGGGGAGGCGGAACGCTGGATGACGGTCCAGGACGAGGGGTGGGCGTCCGGCCGCCGGTTCAGCTTCGCCGTGACCGACACGGCCAGGGAGGGGGAGCTCGTCGGCAATCTCGCGCTGAACCGCGTTCCTGGCGCCGGGAGCGCCGAGGCCGGCTACTGGACGGCGGCGTCCGCGCGCGGCCGTGGCGTGGCGCCGCGGGCTCTCGGGGCGCTCACCGACTGGGCGTTCGCCACGTTCGCCGAGGACGGCCTCCGGCGCATTGACCTGCTCCATGAGATGGGCAACGAGGCGTCCTGCCGGGTCGCGGAGAAGGCCGGTTTCACGCCGGCCGAGTTCGTCCCCGCCCAGCCGCTCCGATATCCGCTGGGCGGCCACAGGCACTCCCGGCAGGCACCGCTCAGCGCTGCGGCGGACCGTCGTGCAGGATGCGCTGGAACATCCGGTGGTCCTGCCACGCACCGTTGATGTGGAGATAGCGCGGTGCCGTGCCGTAGAGCTCGAAGCCGCACTTGGCCAGCACCCGCTGCGAGGCCGCGTTGTCCACGACCGTCCCGGCCTCGATCCGGTGCAGTCCGAGCGCGTCCCGGGCCAGCTCGCAGACCCGGGTGACGGCCGCCGTGGCCAGGCCACGGCCCGCCAGGTCGACGTCGATCCAGTAGCCGAGCCGGGCGTTGCGGAACGGCCCGCGCTCGATGGAGGCGAGCGTCATCGCCCCGACGACGCGGTCATCGTCGTCGGCCAGCGCCCAGGGCATGACACGCCCCGCCTCCCGGTCGGCCAGCAGCCCGGTCAGCCGCTGGACCTGGCCTTCCGGGGTGTAGAACGCCTCGGGGCGCACGGGCTCCCAGCGCCGCATGTACGCGCGACTGCGGGTCATGGTCCCGGCGAAGGACTCCGCGTCGGCGAGAGTCACAGGCCTCAGCCGGACCCCGTCGGTCAGGGCATGGGTGTCGTTGATCATCCCCGCACCGTAGCGGCCGGTCAGGAACCGTCGTACTTGGTGTCCGCCGAGGGGTCCAGGGCCAGCCGGTAGCCCCGCTTGACGACCGTCTGGATCAGCCGCGGCACTCCGAGCGCCGTACGCAGCCGGGCCATCGCCGTCTCCACCGCGTGCTCGTCGGTGCCGCTGCCGGGCAGCGCCCGGAGGAGGTCGGCCCGGGAGACCACCCAGCCCGGCTTGCGGGCCAGCGTGTGCAGCAGGGCCATGCCCGCCGGGGGCACCGGGCGCAGGGCGCCGTCGACCAGCACCGCGTGGCCGCGGATCTCGACCGTGTGGCCGGCGACGGGGAGCGTACGGGCCCGGGACGGCAGCTGTGCGCAGAGCACCTGGACGAGCGGGCCCAGCCGGAAGCGTTCCGGCTGGACGGTGTCGATGCCCTTGGCCTGCAGCGGCAGCGCCGTGACCGGACCGACGCAGGCGGTGACGACGTCGTGGCTCAGGGCGTCCAGCACCTCGGGAAGCATTCCGCGTGCCTCCGCCCGGTTCAGGTACGAGGCGACGGCGGGGGCGCTGGTGAAGGTGAGGGCGTCCAGCCCACGGGCGACGGTGACGTCGAGCATGCGGTCGAGCGGGGCGATGTCCTCCGGGGGCATCCACCGGTAGACGGGTACGCCGACGACTTCGGCGCCCGCCGCCCGGAGCGACTCGACGAAGCCGGGCAGGGGCTCGCCGTGCAGCTGGAGGGCGATCCGGCGGCCCGAGACCCCCTCCCCCAGCAGCCGGTCCAGGACCTCGGCCATCGACTCCGACTGGGGCGACCACGACTCGGTGAGCCCGGCCGCCCGGATGGCCCCCTTGACCTTGGGGCCGCGTGCCAGCAGCTCTATACCGCGCAGCAGTTCGAGGAGACCGTCGCCGATTCCCCAGCCGTCGGCGGCCTCCACCCAGCCCCGGAAGCCGATGGCGGTGGTCGCGATCACGACATCGGGCGCGTTGTCGATCAGCTCCTTGGTGGCGGCCAGGAGCTCGCTGTCGTCCGCGAGCGGCACGATCCGCAGCGCGGGCGCGTGCAGGACCGCGGCCCCCCTGCGCGTGAGGAGAGTGCCGAGCTCCTCGGCGCGACGGGCTGCGGTCACCCCGACCGTGAAGCCCGCCAGGGGCCCGTGCTGTGCGTCGTCGTCGTGCATGGCGTGATACCCGGCTCTCGTCCCGCTGGTGCTCGATGATGCGGAGGACCGAGACTGTCAACCCTGCGTGACAGTCTCGGTTCCCCCGTATTTCCCGCCCGTTACGTCGTGCGACGCGCTGTGGCCATCCTCACACCTCGGCATAGCTGAGCTGGGGCTTCGCTGCCACCGCTTCCGTACGCCGAAGGTATACCGCCCACGTGAGGGTGAAGCAGACGGCGTAGAAGCCGAGGAAACACCAGAAGGCGGCCGTCCCGGTGCCCGAGGTCGCGAAGGACTGACGGAACGCCAGGTTGATCGCGAGGCCGCCCAGCGCCCCGATCGCCCCGATGAGCCCCATGGCCGCGCCGGAGAGCCGCCGCCCGTACGCCGCGGCCTCCTCGCCGCGCAGGCCCCTGCCGAGCGCCTGCGCGTGGAAGATGCCCGGGATCATCTTGAAGGTGGAGCCGTTGCCCAGTCCCGTCAGCACGAAGAGCGCGATGAAGCCGACGAGGAACACCGTCAGGGACTCGATGGCGGAGGCGTAGACGACGACACCGGTCGCCGCGGCCATGGCTGCGAAGTTCCACAGGGTGATCCGGGCGCCGCCGTACCGGTCTGCCAGCAAGCCGCCCGCGGGCCTGATCACGGAGCCGAGCAGCGGGCCGATGAAGGTGAGTGAGGCGGCCTGCAGGGGGGTCCGGCCGAACTGGGTCTGCAGGACGAGTCCGAAGGCGAAGCTGTAGCCGATGAACGAGCCGAAGGTGCCGATGTAGAGCACCGCCATGATCCAGGTGTGCGGCTCGCGCGCGGCCTGGAGCGCCGCCCCGGTGTCGTTCTGGACGGGACGGAGGTTGTCCATCTTGAGGGCGGCGCCCAGCGCGGCGACGACGATCAGCGGTACGTACACCCCGAGCACGATCCGCGGGTGCGCGGCTCCGGCCGTGCTGATCACCAGCAGGCCGATGAGCTGCACGACCGGTACGCCGATGTTGCCGCCGCCCGCGTTGAGGCCGAGCGCCCAGCCCTTCTTGCGCAGCGGGAAGAAGGCGTTGATGTTGGTCATCGACGAGGCGAAGTTCCCGCCTCCGATTCCGGTGAGCGCGGCGACGACGAGGAACGTGGTGTACGAGGTGCCGGGCTCCATCACCCAGAAGGCGGCGCCCGTCGGCACCAGGAGGGACAGCGCGCTGAAGATGGTCCAGTTGCGCCCGCCGAACACCGCGACGGCGAAGGTGTACGGCACCCTGACGACGGCGCCGACCAGGGTGGCCGTGGAGATCAGGAAGAACTTGCCGGCGGGGTCGATGCCGTACTCCGGCCCCATGAACAGGACCATGACGGACCACAGGGACCAGATGGAGAACCCGATGTGCTCGGAGAGCACGGAGAACCACAGGTTCCTCCGGGCGGTCTTCTCGCCCGTCTCGCGCCAGAAGGTCTCGTCCTCCGGCTCCCACTGCTCGATCCAACGACCGGCCATCACGCGCCTCCACAGGGGTCGGGGTGTTGTCCTGCCGACGCTAGGGAGTCCGCGTTTCGGTGCGGTGCCGTGAGGTGACCGGTGCGCAACCTTGCTCTCACTCGGGCACGGGGGGTGCGGTGAGCAGGGCCTCCACGGTGCGGTGAGCAGGGCCTCCACGGCGCTGTGGGCGGGGGCCTCCGCGGTGCGGTGAGCAGGGCCTCCGCGGTGCGGTGAGCAGGGCCTCCACGGCGCTGTGGGCGGGGCGCCCCGGGGGGTGTGGTGAGCAGGGCCCGCCGCACCCCCCTCGGCCGGTCAGGCCCCGCGCGTCCGGCCCGCCCCGTTCGGCCACAGGCGCGGCCGGCGCTTGGCGGCCACGTCCTCGACCCAGCCGAACGCCAGGATCGCGAGCCCTATGAGCGGCCAGATCGCGATCAGGATCAACACCTCGTACGACTGTTCGATATATGTATCGAACGTGTCGCCGAACCACGGGACGGACCAGAGCTGGTCCACGAGGTGCGCGGCGGCCATCAGCAGCAGGTTGTGCCAGAGATAGATCGTCACGGCCCTGTTGTTGGCCAGCGTGACCAGGCTGTCCCACCCTGCGAGCCTGCCGGGGAGCTTCTGCCAGGAGGGGGCGTAGACCAGCAGGATCGCGCAGAAGCCGAGGGACCAGGTGGCCTGGGCGAGCGGGATCTCGTCCAGGTTCCAGCCCTCCTCGGTGAGGTGCCCGGACGCCCACCACAGGCCGAAGCCCATGACGATCGCGGCGGACGACACCGCCAGATAGCGCGGGATCTCCTTCAGCAGCCCGTCGTTGTGGGCGAATCCCAGAATCCAGCAGGACCCGAACACGGCGAAGTCGACGAGCCCCTCGCCGAAGGTACCGGGGACCGTCACGAGGCCGGTGCCGATCACGGCGGTGAGGCCGATCGGAGCGAGCAGCGTGACCCACGGCAGCCTGCGGAACGCCTTGAGCAGCAGGGGCGAGGCGAGCACGAACCAGAGGTAGGCCCGGATGTACCAGAGCGGCCCCGCCGCCTGGTCCGCCCAGCTCAGCTCCAGCCATCCGCCGGTCGAGCCGCTCTCCTCGGGGAAGGGGGGCGAGCCGAGCGGGAAGAGATAGCTGCCGAGCTTGATGAACCACCACAGCCCCTCCTCCCGGACGGGCTTCCAGCTCAGCGCGAACATCACCGGCACGATGATCAGCGAGAACGCCCACATCGGGGGAAGCAGCCTGCGCAGCCGGCTGCGGATCACGCTCCCCGCAGGCCGGGCCAGCGAGCGGGCCATCAGCGAACCGGCCAGGGCGAACATCACACCCATGGACGGGAAGAGGACCGTCAGCCAGGCCCAGCCGAACAGGTGGAAGACGACGACGCGGACGAGGGCCACGGCCCTGAGCAGGTCGAGGTAGCGGTCCCGCCCGGGCTTGGCGCGGGACGCGGGGGTCTCGGCGGCGGCCCCCTGTTCCGGGGACGCCGCAGGGGCGGACACGGTGGAGGCCGGGGCTCGCTCCGGATACACCGTCGGGGCCGGGGCTCGCTCCGGATACACCGTCGGGGCCGGGGCTCGCTCGGGATACGCCGTCGGGGCCGGGGCGTGTGGGGCGGGCGGCGGAGCGGTGTACGCGGCGCCGGCGTGCGCCGGGTGGCCGCCGCCCTGCTGCGAGGGCGTCCAGGCCGCGTCGGAGGACGGCCAGGCGCCGTCGTCGTATCCGGGGCCGTCCTGCCGGGGCCGGTCGGGGTAGGTCATGCCACCGGCCTCCGGTCCTTGCCCGCGTCCTTGCGACGGTTCGGTGTGCCGCCCGGAGCCTCCACCACGCCCGTACGGCGCAGCTTCTGCCAGCGCAGCCGGCCGCCGGTGAGAGCGGTGATCCAGGACTGGAGCAGGACGACGTACATCAGCTGCCGGTAGAGGATCTGCTGGAGCGGCAGGGAGATCAGGTGGGTCATGCGCTCCCGGTCGAGCCGGAAGGCGTAGGCGGCACAGACGGCCTGCACCAGCAGGACGCCGAACCAGGCCGCGACCGTCTTCCCCGTCGGGCCGAAGACCAGTCCGTACAGCAGGAAGACGTCGATGAGGGGCGCCAGCAACGGGGCGACGACCATGAACAGGGAGACGAACGGCAGGCCCACCCGTCCGAAGCGGCCCGACGGCCCCCGCTCGATGACCGCGCGGCGGTGCTTCCAGATGGCCTGCATGGTGCCGTACGACCACCGGTAGCGCTGCGACCACAGCTGCTGCACGGACTCGGGGGCCTCGGTCCAGGCCCTGGCGTTCTCCGCGTAGACGACGCGCCAGCCGTCGCGGTGCAGCGCCATCGTGACGTCGGTGTCCTCGGCGAGGGTGTCCTCGCTCATGCCGCCGATCCGGTCCAGCCCGTCACGGCGGAAGGCTCCGACCGCCCCGGGGATGGTGGGCATGCAGCCCAGGAGGTCGTACAT
Organism: Streptomyces pratensis; assembly: GCF_016804005.1. GTDB lineage: Bacteria > Actinomycetota > Actinomycetes > Streptomycetales > Streptomycetaceae > Streptomyces > Streptomyces pratensis_A. Next base: position 7,312,743 of record NZ_CP051486.1, read on the forward strand.
CCTGCGGTCGAGGTTGAAGCCCATCACGTACTCGATGTGCTGCCAGGCACCGATCAGCGAGTCGCGGTTGCCGACCTTCGCGTTGCCCGCGACCGCTCCGACCCGGGGGTCCGCGAACGGCTGCACGAGCTCGCGCACCGTGGAGGGTTCGAAGACCGTGTCGCCGTCCATCATCACGACGATGTCGTAACGGGCGTTCGCGATGCCGTTGTTGAGGGCGGCGGGCTTGCCGGCGTTGCGCTGGCGAACGACCCGGACGTTCGGGATCCACATCGCTTCGACGAGATCGGCCGTTCCGTCCGTCGAGCCGTCGTCGATGACGATGACCTCGATCGGGTAGTCGCTCGCCACCAGCGACCGCACGGTGGCCTCGATGCACTCGCGCTCGTTGTAGGCGGGAACGAGGACCGACACCGGGCGGGTGAACGGCTCGCCCCAGCTGAAGTTCCTGCGGCGCACCTTCCTCGCGTGCAGGAAGGAGAGCAGCAGCATCAGCCCGAAGCGGACCATCACCAGGACACCGATGACCGCGAGGCCGACCACCAGGACGCCGGTGACGTTCTCGGAGATCTCCACCGCCCCTATGAAGGCCTTGCCCTTCCAGAGCGCGAACCCGGTGACCGGGGTGTGCGCGCTGGGGGCGCCGAGGGCGGTGGTCAGGTTGGTGAAGTCGTAGCCCCGCTCCTGCATCTGCGGCAGGAACTTCCCCAGGGCGGCCACGGTCTGGGACCGGTCGCCGCCGGAGTCGTGCATCAGGATGATGGCGCCCTCGCCGTGCTCGGGGGTGGCGCGCTCGATGATCGCGTCCACGCCGGGGCGCTTCCAGTCCTCACTGTCGGTGTTGTTCACGACGGTGAGGTAGCCACGGCTGCCGATGTACTGCGTGACCGGCCAGGACTTGTTGTCCATGGCGTCGGAGAACGAGGAGTACGGAGGCCGGAACAGGGACGTACGGATATCGGCGGCGCCCGCGAGCACCAGCTGGTTCTGGGAGAGCTCCCAGTCGATGCGGCTGGTGGACTGGAAGGAGAGGTCGGGGTGGTTGAAGGTGTGCAGCCCGATCTCGTGCCCCTCGTCGACCATCCGCTTCACGAGGTCCGGATAGCGCGAGGCCATCGTGCCGGTGACGAAGAAGACGCCGCGCGCGTGATGCTTCTTGAGCTCGTCCAGGACCCGCGGGGTCCAGACCGGGTCGGGGCCGTCGTCGAAAGTGAGGACGATCTTGTGATCGGGTATGCGGAGCGTCTCGGCAGGCACGCCCGCCCTGCGGGCGTCGATCACCGGACCGCCTTCGAGCACCTCGTCCGGCACCTGGGTGGTGGGAGCCGGGGCCTGGATCCGGTGGTCGGCGAGAATCTCGCTGTGCACGTATCCGCGCAGCATGAGCATGGCGAGCAGGGCCACAAGGAGGAGCGACGGAAGCAGATAGCGCATGGGAAGTCTGCGCCTGACGGTCCGCTTCTTCTTCCGGTTGTGCCTGCCCCGCGAAACGGGGGTTGTCATTTACTGAGCGCCTTCTTGTGGTTGCACCGGTGACTCCGAGGGGTCCGGGGACGTCGGCGGACTCTCTTCGGCGGGCGGATCGGGCGTGACCGACGGGGACGGCTCACCCGTCGGCTGCTCGGAGACGGAGTCGTCCGGAGCGGGGGACGAAGAGGTGGTGCCCCGGGGAGGCTCGCTGGAGGCGGAGGCCGAGGCGCTCGCGCCGGGCTCGGCCCGGCGGGATGCCCCGGCGCCCTCCGACGGGGAGACCGTGGCGTCGCCGGGGGCCGGGGCCGAGGCGCTGGGCGTGACCCCGGGGCTTTCGGACACGACGCCGCCGCTCGGGGCGGGCCGTACCTCGACCTCTTCCGCGCGCTTCTCGTTCTGCCCCGAGAGCGGCAGCCAGGGGGCGGAGGAGTTCCCGCCGAGCACGGCGACGACGAGCGTCACCGCGTACACGGCACAGATCGCGGCGAGGACCCAGCCCACCCGCCGGTACGTCTTGCTGCGGCGGCCGCTCTCGTCGACGAACACCGGACCGTCGGAGGGGGCCGGAGGGCTGGGTTCAACAGATAGTTCGGAGAGCTGACGGCCCAGTCCGTCCAGTTGGACGGTGACGTCGTTCGGCTCATGCGTGTGCCCGGTACGGGTACCTTCGCGCCAATTTTCCACAGGTGTTCGCACTTCCCCCACTCAATGAAACAGATGCGCGAGGAATGACTGGAATCCTGCTGTCGGACCGGGCCCCCACCCCGTCCGCACACCACATGCCACCGTGCACCCGAACCCTGAATGTAGCGCACGCCGGCGACGCGCAGTGGGCGGTATCACCTGTTGTTCATGAACAGTGACCCATGAGTGACGCGTCGGCTTCAGGCAGCCAGGATGTGGGTGGCCTCACCATCCATCCTTCCCTTCCAGCGAGTTCGGTCACCGCGACCCGCAATGCGGTGAGCCCCGGGTGGTCGAACCCCTTGCGCCACACCATGAGCAGCGGAGAGAGCGGTACCGGCCGCACGAGCGGCCGCAACACCGTCCCCGGCAGCGGCGGAAAGCCCGAGACGGCCAGTACGGGGTTCCCCGTCTTCGCCATGACCCGCTGGAATTCGGCCACTCCGACCGCGAGCGGGGCAGGTGGGGCCAGGACGATGCCCCACTCCGCGAAGAGTGCGGATGCGAGATCCGTCCACTCGAGCGTGCGCGTATTGCCCGCCCCCGCGTAGACGGTCTCGCCGGTCAGATCACTCATGGCGACGTCCTGGCACCCCGCCAGAGGGTGATCGCGCGGCAGGAGAACGGCCATCGGCTCGTACCGCACGGGCTGCACGGAGAGCTGGGAGAGGACGGCGGGGCCGAGCCCGGCGGCGCGCCCGAAGGAGACGTCGAGCCGCCCGGCGAGCAACTCGCCCGCCGCCCAGGTGAGCCCGCTCTCGAAGCGCGCCATCAGCTCGCACTCCGGCGCGAGCTCCCGCGCGCGGGCCAGCACCCGGGCCGCAGTCATCCCGTCGGTGTTCAGATCGACGAGCAGCGGACGGTCCGCCGGATAGGCGAAGGCGGCCGAGAGCGCGGTGTGCGCGTCGAGCACCCGGCGGGCGTACGGCAGGAGACGCTCCCCGTCCGGGGTGAGCGAGACCTGCCGGGTGGTACGGAGGAAGAGCTCCCGGCGCAGCTCGCGCTCCAGCCGGCGGATGTCCCGGCTCAGCGCCTGCTGGGCGACGTAGAGCCGGGCGGCGGCACGGGTGAAGTGCAGCTCCTCGGCCACGGCGACGAAGGCGCGGAGGAGCCTGGGATCGATGTCGGGTACGGCCACCGGCCCAATTTACAACAGGAGTGCGTCAATGGCTCCGGATCAGGTGTTGGACGCCGTCCACCGCACGATCCCAGGGTGGACGCGTGTCCCATGAAACCGCCGTCCCGGCCCCCACCGCCACACCCGCCACAGCCCCCTCGAATCCGTACCTCCGGCTGCTCGCCACCCCGGGGGCGCGCGCGTTCACCGCGGGCAACCTCCTCGCCAGGCTGCCCATGGGGATGTTCAGCGTCAGCGCCGTCATCATGATCGCCGGGGCACACGGTTCCTACGCCCTGGCAGGGGCCGTCACCGCGACCGGGCTGGCCGCGACCGCCGTGGTGGCACCGTGGACGGCACGCCTCGTCGACCGGTACGGACAGGCCAGGATCGCTGTGCCCGCCACCGCGGTCGCCGTGCTCGGTTCGCTGGCCCTGGTGCTCTGCGTGCACTACGACGCTCCGGTCTGGACGCTGTTCGCCGCATACGCCGCGACGGCCACCACCCCGAACACCGGCGGTATGTCGCGGGCTCGCTGGGCCCATCTGCACCGCGGTGACGCAACGGCCCTGCACACGGCGAACTCCTTCGAGCAGGCCGCCGACGAGCTGTGCTTCATGCTCGGCCCGGTCATCGCTGCGTCCTTGTGCGGGACGCTCTTCCCCGAAGCCGGCACTCTCACCGGCGCGGCCCTGCTCATGACCGGCGTCCTGATCTTCGCCGCCCAGCGTGCGACCGAGCCACCGGTGACCCCCGGCACACGGGCACCCTCACCCCTGCGTACTCCGGGCGTGCCCGCCCTGCTCGCGGTGTTCCTCGCGACGGGGGCGGTGTTCGGAGCGATGGAGGTCGTCTCGATCGCCCACGCCGGAGGCGCGATCCTCGCACTCCAGGCCGCCGGCTCCTGCGTGGCCGGCCTGCTGTACGGCTCACTGCGTCCCGCCGCGCGCGTCGGGCGCAGGCTGCTGCTCTGCCTCTCCGGCATGACCGCGCTGATGTCCCTGCCTCTGATCGCCACGGCCACGACCGACTCGCTGCCCGTCCTGGCGGCCTGCCTGCTGCTGGCGGGGGCCGCCACCGCGCCCACCATGGTCACGGGCATGACCCTGATCCAGCGGCTCACCCCGCAGGCGCAGCTCAACGAGGGCATGACGCTCGCGGTCACCGCGCTGCTGGGAGGCATAGCGGCGGGCTCGGCGGGGGGCGGCTGGATGGTGGAGCACGCCGGCACGGCGACCGGGTACGCGGTGCCGATGTGCGCTGCCGCCCTCGCCCTGGCCGTCGCGGCTGTGGGAACGCGCAAGGCCTGACCGGATTCCGGAAGAGCACGCGCGCAGAACAAAAACGAGGACCCCGCTGCCAGGGGCAACGGGGTCCTCGTTCACATGGGAATTGTGGAGATGGCGGGAATCGAACCCGCGTCCAACGGTGCGGAACCAGGGCTTCTCCGAGTGCAGTTCGCTACGCTTTTCTCGGCCCCGGAGGTCACGCGAACAAGCCTCCGACAGGCCCAGCCACTGTTTGATTTCCTTCTAGGCCCCGTGGCCGGGCCTAGAAGTTTAGATCCCTAGTTGATGCCAGGATCCGGGTCGGGATCACCCCCGGGCTGACACTCCGCAGAGTCTTCGCTTAGCTGCTAATTAGGCAGCGAGGGCGAAGGCGGAGGAATCGCGCTTGGAATTGGCGATTATTGTTTGCGACATATGGTTTACGAGATCATTGCCGCTTCCTCGACTCGCTTCCCCTGCTTCGACATCCGCTGTCGAAACCGATCATCCCCATGTTGATTTTTCAAAACGCGCACCTTCTGTGAGGTGCACGGCCCATCGTACGTGACCAACGCACGCGGATGCCACTGTATTCCGGCGGCTCCGGGGCACGGACCCCGGACCGGGTGGCGGCTACGCGCTGCGCTGTCGCCGGCGGGCCGCCGAGATCGCGCGGTTCGTCTCGCGGGTGTCCTGCTTCTCGCGCAGCGTCTGACGCTTGTCGTACTCCTTCTTGCCCTTCGCGAGCGCGATCTCGACCTTGACGCGGCCGTCCTTGAAGTACAGCGCGAGCGGCACGATCGTGTGGCCGGTCTCCTGCGACTTGGACTGGAGCTTGTCGATCTCGGCCCGGTGCAGGAGCAGCTTGCGCTTGCGCTTGGCCGAGTGGTTGGTCCAGGTGCCCTGCACGTACTCCGGGACGTGGATGTTGTGCAGCCACGCCTCCCCGTCGTCGATCTGGACGAAGCCGTCGACCAGCGACGCCCTGCCCATCCGCAGCGACTTGACCTCCGTACCCATCAGCACGAGACCGCACTCATAGGTGTCGAGGACGTGGTAGTCGTGCCGCGCCTTCTTGTTCTGCGCAATCATCTTGCGCCCGGTGTCTTTTTCCTTGGCCATAGTGCGGTCATTTTCGCACTACGACCCACCCCCGAGGCCACTCAATACCGTCTCGCCCCGCTGCTGGGCCTCCGGACCGGCCCCGACGTCCGGCGTGATGCCGCTTCCCTCGACGTTGCGGCCCGCCGGAGTGCGGTAGTGCCCGACGGTCAGCTCGGCCACCGATCCGCCCGGGAGCTTGCTGGGCATCTGCACCGCCCCCTTGCCGAAGGTCCGCGATCCGACGGTCACGGCCCTCCCCCGGTCCTGCAGCGCACCGGTCAGCAGCTCGGCGGCGCTCATCGTGCCGCCGTCCACCAGCACGACCACGGGCCGGTCGGTGTCCCCGCCCGGCTCGGCGTAGAGGGCGCGCTCCTCTCCGTGCACGTCGTAGGTGGCGACGAGCCCGCCGTCCAGGAACGCGGAGGACGCGGTGACGGCCTCGGTGACCAGCCCTCCCGCGTTGGCCCGGAGGTCGAGGAGGATCCCGGCGTCCCCGGGCGCCTCGTCCACGGCGTCGCGGACGGCGGTACCGGCACCCTTGGTGAACGCGGCGACCTTGATCAGCACGGCGGAGGAAGGACCGTGGCCCAGACGCCGGACGCTCACAGGCTCCGTGCTGAGCCGGGACCTGCGCATGGTCGTGGTCCAGGAGTGTCCGCCGCGACTCAGTCCGAGGACCACGGAGGAGCCCTCGGCCGCCTTCGTCCGGTCCCCGCGCAGCATCGCGACCACCTCGGCGACGGGCCGCTTCCCGACCGGACGGCCGTCCACGGTGTGCAGCAGGTCACCCTTGCGCACGCCTGCGCGGTCCGCCGGCCCCCCGGGCTGGACCCCGGACACGGTGACCTCGCCGCGGGCCGAACGGCGGGCGGAGATCCCCACCCCGGTGTACGAACCGTCGAGCGCCTGCTCGAACTCCTCGAACTCCCGCTCGTCGTACACCGCGCCCCAGCGGTCCCCGCTGCGGCTCACGACCTCTTCGGCGGCGTCCGTACCGGACTTCCCGTCGGCCTCCGCCTCGGCGGCCGCGTCCGCGATCTCCTCACGGTCCACCGGGCCGGCGTCGGAGGAGACCGCACGTGTCCTTATCTCCGTACCCGCGTCGTCCTCACGGGGCAGTGACCCGGTGGCCGCGGCGGTGGCCAGCACGCTCGCGAAGACCAGCGTCAGGGCCGCCCCGCGGTAGATACCGCGGGGTTTCAAATGGTACGTATGGCCCGTCATGCGGCCGAGTGTAGGACAACGCCCCGTCCGCACACGGCTCGTTGGCCGCATGCGGGACGGGGCGATCGTCACACCTTGAGGTACTTGCGCAACGCGAACAGAGCGGCGACGGCGGGCATCAGCAATCCGATCGCGATGACGAGCGGAAGCTTCGTGAGCACCGCTTCCCAGCCGATGAAGTCGATCAGGTTCAGCTTCTCCTGGAGCGCGAGACCGGCGTCGATCAGGAAGTACCTGGCGGCTATCAGGATCACGCAGGCGAGCAGTCCGCCGATCAGGCCGGCGAACGCGGCCTCCATGATGAACGGCATCTGGATGTAGAAGCCCGAGGCCCCCACCAGCCGCATGATCCCCGTCTCCCGTCTCCGGCTGAACGCCGAGACGCGGACGGTGTTGACGATCAGCATCAGCGCGATGACCAGCATCAGCCCCATCAGGAAGATCGCGGCCACGTTCATGCCGTTCATCAGCCCGAAGAGGTTGTCCAGGATGCTCCGCTGGTCCTGGACGGACTGCACCCCGTCACGGCCCGCGAAGGCCGTCGCGACCACCTTGTACTTCGTCGGGTCCTTCAGCTTGACCCGGAACGACTCCTGCATCTGGTCCGGCGTGATGTTGCCGGCCATCGGCGAGTCGCCGAACTGCTCCTGGTAGTGCTTGTACGCCTCGTCGACCGTCTCGAAGAGGACCGGCTTCTCGACGGCGTCCATCTTCTCGAGGTCGGCCTTGATCTCCTTCTTCTGCTCCGCCGTGACGGCGCCCTTGGCGCACTTGGGCACGTCCTTGGCGTCGTTCTTGTTGCAGAGGAAGATCGAGACGTTGACCTTGTCGTACCAGTAGGTCTTCATCGAGCTGACCTGCTCGCGCATCAACAGCGCGCCGCCGAACAGGGCGAGCGAGAGGGCGACGGAGACCACGACCGCGAAGGTCATCGTGAGGTTACGACGAAGACCGACGCCGATCTCCGACAGGACGAACTGGGCGCGCATGGCGTCCTTTCAGTACTCGATGCTCGTGCAGAGGCTCAGTGCTGGTAGCCGTAGACGCCGCGCGCCTGGTCACGTACGAGACGGCCCTGCTCGAGCTCGATGACGCGTTTGCGCATCTGGTCGACGATGTTCTGGTCGTGGGTCGCCATGATCACGGTGGTGCCGGTCCGGTTGATCCGGTCCAGCAGCTTCATGATGCCCACGGAGGTCTGCGGGTCGAGGTTGCCGGTCGGCTCGTCCGCGATCAGCAGCATGGGCCGGTTGACGAACGCCCGCGCGATCGCGACGCGTTGCTGCTCACCGCCGGAGAGCTCGCCGGGCATCCGGTCCTCCTTGCCCCCGAGACCCACGAGGTCGAGGACCTGCGGCACGGCCTTGCGGATCTCGCCGCGGGGCTTGCCGATGACCTCCTGCGCGAAGGCCACGTTCTGCGCGACGGTCTTGTTGGGGAGGAGGCGGAAGTCCTGGAAGACCGTGCCCAGCTGGCGGCGCATCTGCGGCACCTTCCAGTTGGACAGCCGCGCGAGGTCCTTGCCGAGCACGTGGACCATGCCCTGACTGGCGCGCTCCTCCCGGAGGATGAGCCGCATGAAGGTGGACTTGCCGGAGCCGGAGGAGCCCACCAGGAAGACGAACTCGCCCTTCTCGATGTCGAGTGAGACGTCCCGGAGAGCTGGACGGCTCTGCTTCGGGTAGGTCTTGGAGACGTTGTCGAATCGGATCACGGATGCACCACGGTCGGCCGGGGGTAGGTGAGCGTGACCATACGCGAAGCCGGTGAGCGCGTGCAGTCGGCGTCCGGCGATGAGGGATTTGTGACGGAAAGCGGCATGGAACGAAACGGACGGGCCGGACCTTGTCCGGCGGGCCGCGCCGAAATGGGTTCGAGCTGGCACAGTGGTAGGGGGAACGGTTGCGTTTCCCTGAGCGTTGTGCGGAGAGAACGTGAATGCGGCTCCCGCCGCGCGGGAGGAGGACTGCGCATGACCTATGACCGACTGGTGTGCGCGAACTGCGCGGCGCCTGTGAACGAGGGCCGTTGCCGTGTGTGCCGGGCGAGCCGGGAGCGCATGCAGGAGGAGGGGCCGTTCGCGGGGCTCAACCCGGCGATGCTGATAGCGCTGATGGTGATCCTGGTGGCCGCTCTGGCTCTGCTGGCACACCAGGCCATCTGAGCCGGAGGCCAGACCCCGCCGCCGGGCGGGCCCGAAGACGTGCGCGTGCGGCCGCAGGAGCGGTCGCGATACGCGAAGGGGCCCGGGAGACCATGTCGGCTCTCCCGGGCCCTTCAGCGTGCGCTCAGGGACGTCAGGCGGCAGTACGCCCGCCGCCGGCCAGGCGCGGCAGGATGCGGAAGCCGATGCCACCGGCGATCATCGTCGCGGCGCCGACCAGCAGGAACGTGGTCTCGGCCGCACCGGTCTCGGCGAGCTCGTCCTTGCCCTTGCTCTGCTCGACCGGCTGGTTGCCGACACTGTCGGTGTCGGTGTTGTCATCGGCGTCCGGGTAGGACGGGTCCGGCGAACCGGTGGATCCGCCGTCAGTGGACCCACCGTCCGTGGACCCACCGTCCGTGGACCCGCCGTCCGTGGACCCGCCATCAGTGGAGCCACCGTCCGTGGACCCGCCATCAGTGGAGCCACCGTCCGTGGCACCACCGTCGGTCGCGCCGCCGTCCGTGGCACCACCGTCGGTCGCGCCACCGTCCGTGGCACCACCATCGGTCGCACCACCATCGGTCGAACCACCGTCGGTCGCGCCACCGTCCGTCGCACCACCGTCGGTCGCGCCACCGTCCGTCGCGCCACCATCGGTCGAACCACCGTCAGTCGCGCCACCGTCCGTCGCGCCACCATCGGTCGAACCACCGTCAGTCGCGCCACCGTCCGTCGCACCACCATCGGTCGCGCCACCGTCCGTGGCACCACCGTCGGTCGCACCACCGTCGACACCGCTGTCGCCGCCGCCGTCAACACCGCCGGCACCACTGTCGCCGTCTTCGGTCCCGAGCTGGATGCTGACGTCTGCGCTGGCATCCTCGCTGTCGAGGCCGATGCCGATGCCGATACCCGCAGCCTGTGCGGCACCCGCCGCCGTGAGCGAAGCACCTGCGGCGATAACCGCGCCCGCGGCTATACGCGCGACGCGGATTCGCGTCTTCTTCGTCATCTGTTGCTACCCCCAGTAGCTGATCTCGTCGATGGAGCAGCCATATGCGGTCCACGGCCCTGCGGGGTCACACTCTCTGCAGGGCCACGCCGTACCGTGGTCATCCCGCCCGCCCCCGATCACACCTGTCCCAGACATACGCGTGCTGCTCTAGCACCCTGTCCAGAGTTAAGGACTACGTCAAGGACGTTCCAGGGGCATACAGGCCGCTATGGGGGATCTTGACGGCTATTCGGAAGCACGACTGTGACCCATTCGCCACATCTTCCCCTCAACCGCCCCGCACCCTCGGCGAGGTGAAAAGCGAGCGGCCCGGACAGGAATCCTGTCCGGGCCCAAAAGCCTTACTTCTGGCGCTACTTCTCGCTCTGCTTGCGCCAGCGGATGCCGGCCTCGACGAAACCGTCGATCTCGCCGTTGAAGACCGCTTCCGGGTTGCCCATCTCGAACTCCGTACGCAGGTCCTTGACCATCTGGTACGGGTGCAGGACGTACGAACGCATCTGGTTGCCCCAGGAGTTCCCACCGTCGCCCTTGAGCGCGTTCATCCTCGCCTGCTCCTCCTGGCGGCGGCGCTCGAGGAGCTTCGCCTGGAGCACGTTCATCGCGGACGCCTTGTTCTGGATCTGCGAGCGCTCGTTCTGGCAGGAGACGACGATGCCGGTGGGCAGGTGGGTCAGACGCACCGCGGAGTCCGTGGTGTTGACCCCCTGGCCGCCGGGGCCCGAGGAGCGGTACACATCCACGCGCAGCTCGGACTCGTCGATCTCGATGTGGTCGGTCTGCTCGACCACCGGCAGCACCTCGACACCCGCGAAGGACGTCTGACGGCGGCCCTGGTTGTCGAACGGCGAGATCCGCACGAGGCGGTGCGTGCCCTGCTCGACGGAGAGCGTGCCGTAGGCGTACGGCACCTCCACCGCGAAGGTGGTCGACTTGATGCCGGCCTCTTCGGCGTACGCGGTCTCGTAGACCTCGGTCTTGTAGTTGTGCCGCTCGGCCCAGCGGAGGTACATGCGCTGGAGCTTCTCGGCGAAGTCCGCGGCGTCGACGCCACCCGCCTCGGCCCGGATGGTGACCAGGGCCTCGCGCGCGTCGTACTCGCCGGAGAGGAGGGTGCGGACCTCCATCTCGTCCAGCGCCTTCCTGACGGACGCCAGCTCGGTCTCCGCCTCCGCGAGGGCATCGGCGTCGCCCTCGTCCTCGGCGAGCTCGAACATGATGCCGAGATCGTCGATACGGCTCCGCAGGGCCTCGGCCTTGCGGACCTCGGCCTGGAGGTGCGAAAGCTTGCTGGTGATCTTCTGCGCCGCCTCCGGGTCGTCCCAGAGTGACGGCGCCGCCGCCTGCTCCTCGAGCGCGGCGATGTCGGCCCTCAGCGCATCCAGGTCCAGGACGGCCTCGATCGACCCCATGGTCGAGGAGAGGGACTTCAGCTCTTCGGAAATATCGACGACTGCCACGGGTCCAGCGTAACGGGTGGGCGGGTGAACCTGTCCCTCCCCCGGATCCCGGCCGCTCCCGGGCGCCCCTCAGGGTGCCGAAGGCGCCGAATTCCGCGTGTCCTCGGGGGCCGCTCCCGGGTCGTCACCGCTGGTGGCGAGCCAGCCGCCCACTCCTATCGCCGTGCACAGGGCCACTGCGGCGAGGCCCAGGGTGATCCGGCGCTTACGCACGGCCGCCGCCCTGTTGCGGGCCGAGCCCGGCCGTGGCCTGCCGGGCGCGCGCGGGGCTCGGGCCGTGCCGAGGGGGCCGCCGGAGAGCTCGTCGGGGGCGGGGACCCGCATGCTCGTATGGGTGTCCCGGTTGGAGTCCGGGGAGGAACCCGGCACCAGCGGGACCGCGCCTCGGCGGCGGGGCTCATCGGGGGCGGGGGTGTACTGCTGCTCGTCGTACGGCTGCGGTTCGGTCTCGTTGTCCGGCTCGTCGACGTCGAGCGGGGGTATTCCGGACAGGAGCGGCAGCAGCTCCCGCAGCCGTGCCGCGAGCTCGGAGGCACGCAGCCGGGAGGCCGGGGCCTTGGCCAGGCACTGGACCAGGAGCTGCCAGAGCTCCTCGGGGATGCCGGGGAGCGGGACGACCGTCTCGGTCACGTGGCGGCGCAGGACGGCCCCGGGGTGGCCGCCTCCGAAGGGGGTGAAGCCGGCGAGGAGCTCGTAGAGCACGGTCGCGAGGGCGTAGATGTCCACGGCGGCCCGCGGCGGGAGCCCCTCGACGATCTCGGGGGCCAGGTAGTCCGGCGTTCCGATGATCTTCGTGGCCTTGGTGCGGCGCGGGGTGTCGATCAGCTTGGCCACGCCGAAGTCGGTGAGCAGCGCCGGGTGCGAACCGCCGGGTCCGAGCGGACCCTCCATGTCGAGCAGGATGTTCTCGGGCTTGACGTCCCGGTGGACCACTCCGGCGCGGTGCGCTGCCGCGAGGCCGTCGGCGACGTCCGCGATGACCGCCGCGGCGGCCTCGGGGGCCAGGCGGCGCTCCCGGTCCAGACGGGTGCGCAGGTCGGTGCCGCGCACGAGGTCCATCACCAGTGCCAGGTCGGTGCCGTCCACCACGAGGTCACGGACCGCGACGATGTTGGGATGGCCGAGCCCGAGCAGCGCGGTGCGTTCCTGTACGAAGCGGCCCACGAGCTCCTGGTCGGACGCGAGGTCCTCGCGGAGCAGCTTGATGGCGACCGGGCCCTCGGGCCCCTCGCCGAGCCACACCGTGCCGGCGCTGCCGCGCCCCAGGATCTGGTGGGCGGTGTACCGGCTGCCGATATTCCGTGCCAAGACTGCTCCCTCAGCGGCTGGCGTTGACCCCCGGTCGACAAAGTTACGCGGCGAACGGGGTGTTGCGTGCCCGGGATGGCGCCAACCTTCACTTCTGCGGGCGAATTGGGCCCGCAGAAGTCGACAAAGACACAGATTGTTGACCGTTACTGGCCGGTCGTGCCACCGGAACTGCTCTCGCCGAGCTCCTTGAACCAGTCGGTGACATTGCCGATGCCGTCCCCTATGGCGTCCCAGAAGCTCTGCCCCTGGGCGATCCAGTCCTGAAGCGGGGTCAGCTCCCAGATGAGCCAGGCGGCCACGACCAGCAGCACCACCGAGAAGAGGCACCCCTTGAGGCAGCCGAGGCCCGGGATGCGCATCGGGTTGGCGCTGCGCTGCCTGGGCTGGCGCGGTGCCGGCGGCTGGGGCGCGGGCTGCTGCGGAGGCGCGTACTGCTGCCGCTGCTGCTGCGGGGGGCGCTGCTGCTGCGGCTGCCTCTGCGGCTGGTAGTGCTGGGGCTGCTGCTGCGGCTGGGCACGCTGAGGCTGCTGCTGATACTGCTGGGCGCGCTGGGGCTGCTGGTCCTGCGGCGGCTGCTGACGCTGGGGGCGACGGCGCAGGGGGTCCTGGCCCGGGTCGAGGTACTGGACCTGCGTCTGCTCGTTCCGGTCCCGGGCGGCCCGGAGCTGCGACTGCCAGGGGTGCGGCTCGTCCGGCCGCGGGGGGCCGTCGGGGCGCGGCGGTACGGGCGGCATCATCGCCGTCGGGTCGGCCTGGCCGCCCCCGCCCGGGGTCTGCTGCATCACGCTGGTCGGGGCCGCCGGGTCGTACGAACCCGCGTTGCTCGGCAGCACCTGGGTCGGGTCGGCCGCGCCCGGGGTGTCCGGGACGGCGGCGGGCGCCGGGTCGGGGGCGAGCAGGGCGCCCACGCCCTCGGCGGCCGCGATCTGCGCGGAGTTCGCGTGCACGCCGATGCCCGCGCCGACGGTACGCAGCGCGCGGGCCAGGTTCACCGCGCTGGGCCGCTGGTCCGGGTCCTTGCGCAGGCAGCGCTCGATGACCGTCCACAGCGGCTCCGGCACCGTGCTGGGACGGCGGGGCTCCTCGCTGAGATGCCGGTGCAGGACCTCGAGCGCGGTGCCGCCGGCGAACGGCGGGCGGCCGGTGACCAGCTCGTACAGCAGGATGCCCGCGCCGTAGATGTCCACGGCCGAGGTCTGTGGACGGCCCTCGGCGGACTCCGGCGCCACGTAGGCGGGCGTGCCGACGAACTCATGGGTCCGGGTCAGCCCCGGGGAGTCCGCGAGGCGCGCGATACCGAAGTCGGTGAGCATCGGGCGCATCTCGCCGTTGCTCTCGTCGAGCAGCACGTTGGCCGGCTTCAGGTCACGGTGCACGACGCCGTCGGCGTGGCTCGCGGCCAGCGCGTCCGCGATCTGCGCGGTGAGCAGTGCGGCGGCGACCGGGGTGAGCGGACCGTTCTCACGGAGATAGCGGTGCAGGTCGGGGCCGTCGATCAGATCCATCACCAGGGCGAGGAGATCGCCCTCGACGACGAGGTCCCGGGTGCGCACGATGTTCGCGTGGGTGAGCCGCAGCAGCACAGAGCGCTCGCGCAGGAACCGCATGACGACGTCCGCGTCGTTCGCGAGCTCCTCCTTGAGCACCTTGATCGCAACGGTCTCGCCGGGCTGCCCGGCGACGGCCGCCTCGGCGCCCGCGGTCTCCCGCTGGCGGGCTCGCCAGACGGTGCCCGTGGCGCCGCGTCCGAGCGGCTCCTCGAGCAGGTACTTGCTGCCTACCGGCCGCACGTCATGCGCTCCCTGCTGATCGTTGTGCTTGCGGTCCCCCCGGCCCGCCCGGATGTTCCGGCCCACTCTAGTGCCGCCGTACGGGGCACCGGTCGGTCGTCCTCAGGTCGCGTTCCCGCTGTGGAGACGGGGGAGGGGGAAGACGCAGCCACGGAAGAGTTGGTTGCCGAACGAGTGTGCAGCACCTACCCGGCAGGACCAAGCAGGCACTTTTGCACCCACACTCGGCCATTCAAGATCACTAAGCGGCCACCCCCGGGCGTGTTGTCGGTGTCAGGTGCGAGGATGCCTCCAGCACGGAACTGTGAGGTCGGGAGCCTCACTCACCGTGACGACCTGTACCGGACGACGCGTCCGTGCCGGGTGGGGGGAATCACAGGGCATTTCCCCTGCCGGGCACCCCGCGCAGAAGGGACCGCTGACGGCGATGCAGATCCGGCTGACCGTCCTCGCGCCGCACAGCGGCCAGACCCCGGCGCGCGCCTGCGACGTGCTCGTGACCGCGCCCGCCGGGACGGCTCTCGCAGCCGTCGCCTCCGGCCTGGCCGCGGCGGTCTCCGGCCCGGAGGGCTCCTTGGGCGGTGGCGCCACCGTGCTGTACGCCGGGCGCGAGCGGCTCGATCCGCAGCGCTGCGCCCTCGGCGAGCCGCCCCTTGTGGACGGCGCGGTGCTCTCGCTACAGGTACCGGGCGACGACGAGGCGACCGACGACGCCGTTCCGGCACGGCTGCATGTGATCGCCGGGCCGGATGCCGGCGGGGTCCACCTGCTGCACGGAGGACAGATCCGGATCGGCCGCTCCGCGGAGGCGGACGTACCGCTGGACGACCCCGACGTCTCTCGGCTGCACTGCGCCGTGACGGTCTCCGACGACGGCCGGGTGTCCGTCGCCGATCTGGGCTCCACCAACGGCACCTCCCTGGACGGTACGGACATCGACGACCGCCCGGTCCGGCTGGTCCCGGGCGCCCTGCTCCGGCTCGGTGAGTCCACGCTCCGGCTCACGCCCGGCACCCGGACGCCCACGCTGGCCACGGCGCCGGACGGCGAGGGACACCTGCGGGTGGCCCGCGCGGAGGCGGCAGCCGGCGTCCCGGCGGCCGCAGAGCCCGATCCGGGCCCGGCCGACAGCGGACACCACGGCCACGCCTACGGCACCGCCTCCGCCGGACAGGGCACCCACGACGCCTACGCCGACGGCCCGTCCGGCCACGACGCATACCAAGGCGAACCCTTTCCGCAGCTCACCCACGGCCGCGGTTCCGTGCTCGCCCAAGGCGAGGCCCCCCGACGCGGCGGCATAGGCGCCTGGGCCCGGCGGCTCAAGGGCGGCAAGGGGGAGCAGGCGCACGCGTCGCCGAGCGGTGACTCACCGGCGGCCGGGCAGGAATCCGCGTCCGCCCCGCACGCCCCCTCCGCACCCCTTCACTCCCCCTCCGCCCCCGCCGGTACCTGGCCGGACCCCGCGACCGTGCTCCTCACCGCGCTCGGCCCCGGCCCCCGCCTGTGGGAGCGGGACACCACGCACCCCGAGGCCCTGGTCGTACGGCTCGGGACGACGGAGCGGGCCGATCTGCCCGCCGTGCCGGTCACCGTCGGTCTTCGGGAGGCCGGCTCGCTCGGGCTCGCGGGCCCCCGGGCCCGGCTGTCCGGGCTCGCCCGCTCGACGGTGGCGCAGCTCGCCGCGCTGCACTCCCCGTTCGACCTGGAGATCGTGCTGATCAGCACGGACCGGGCCCGGAGCCTGGAGGAGCGGCGCCGCGAGTGGTCATGGCTCGGCTGGCTGCCCCATCTGCGTCCCATGCACGGCCAGGACTGCCGCCTCCTCCTCGCGTACGACCGTGAGCAGGCGGGCGCCCGCGCGGCGGAGCTGGTCCGCCGCATGGAGGACGGGCCGCTGGGGCCCGGCTGGGCGAGCGCCGACCGGCAGTCCGTGGCCGACGCGGCCCGCCGGCACACCGGGCCGTACACCGTGGTGGTGGTGGACGGCGATCCAGGCTCCTCGGCCCTGCGCGGGACCACGGCGGGGCTGGCCGGCGCCGGAGCCGCGAGCGGGATCCATCTGATCTGTCTGGCCGAGACCCCGGCCGCCTCCCCGACGTCACCGGTCGCCGCGACCTACGACACGGCGTGCCGGGCCTCGATCGCGTTCCGCGAGTGCGGGGCGGTCGCCATGCTGAGCGGCGATGTGGCGACGGCGCTGCGACTGCTGCGCACCGCCGGCGGCCAGGCGGCGGGCCACGGCACCGTCGCCGCCGTGGACGCCGTGTCGGCGGCCTGGGCCGAGAGGTTCGGGCGCGCCCTCGCCCCGTTGCGGGACGAGGGCTCGGCCCCACTGCCCGGCCGGCCCATGGCTGCGGCCCTGCCTCCGTCCGCCCGTCTGCTGGACGAGCTGGGCCTCGCCAGAGCCACCCCGGCCTCACTGATGGCCCGCTGGGCGTCCACGGCCGAGGACCAGCCGGGTGCGTCGGTGCGCACGTCCGCGCCCGTCGCGGGGGACCTGGACTCGACGACTTCCGGCCGCACGCTGAGCACCGGGCCCCGGGTGGGCGCACAGCGCGAGTCCCCCGACTCGGGGCGCACCCCCTTCCGGGGCGGCGGACCGACCAGCTCGGGCTCGGGCAGTTCCCCGTACGCCCCGGCGGCCGGGAGCGGCTCCCCCCGGATCGGGTCCCAGAGGCGCGACAGCGGAAGCACGGACGCCGGGCCCACGGGCGCGTCCTCCGGATACGCGGGACGACCCGTGCTCGTGCTCGGGGCCGGACCACGAGGCCCCCTCTCCGTCGATCTGGCCGACGAGGGCCCCCATCTGCTGATCGAAGGACCCGCGGGCAGCGGCCGTACGGAGCTTCTGCGCGCCGTCGCCGCCTCCCTGGCCTCGGCCGCCCGCCCCGACCGGCTGGGCATCCTCCTGATCGACGGGGCGGGCGGTGAGCACGGGGAGCGCGGCGAAGGGCTGCGCCCCTGCACGGAGCTCCCGCACGTCTTCACACACCTGGTGGCCTCCGATCCCGTACGGATGCGGGAGTTCGCCCAGGCGCTGGGCGGCGAGCTGAAGCGCCGGGCGGAGCTGCTCGGCACGCTGGACTTCACCGAATGGCACGCGCGGTACGAGGAATCACAGGGGCTCACCGGCCGTCGCCCCGGCGCAGCCGAGCAGCGCGGGGACCTCGAATCGCCGGCCAGCGGCACCCTGCGGCTGCGGCCCGCGGCGGCCCGTCCGGTAAATCCCGGACCGTCCCCCCTTCCCCGGCTGGTCGTCCTGGCCGACGACTTCGACGCCCTGGTCGCCCCGGCGCTCGGCAGCCCCGGCCGCCCGTCGGCCGGGTCCGTCGTCCGGGTGCTGGAGGCCGTGGCCAGGGACGGAGGGCGTCTCGGCGTACATCTGGTCGCCACTTCCGCCCGCCCGGACCGCACCGAGGACACGGAGCTGGCCCGGGGCGCGCGGCTGCGGATCGTGCTCGACCCGCCCGTCGTCCCCCCGTCCTCGGACGAAGCGGCGCCGGGCCGGGGACGGCTGGGGCATCCGGACGGCCGGGTGACGCCGTTCCAGGGCGGCCGGGTCACCGGCCGCATCCCGCGCACGGCGACCCTGCGCCCGACCGTCGTACCGCTGGAGTGGGAGCGGATGGGAGATCCGCCGACCCGTCGCCCGGTCCGCGAGCTGGGCAACGGACCCACGGACCTCGCCCTGCTGGCCAGTGCCCTCGAAAGAGCGGCCCGTTCGGTCAACGCCGAGCCGCTCCCCCCGCTGATTCCGTAGCGTCGCCGCCCCGGGCTCCGCTCTCCCGGCCGGCGCGCGCGGGCACCGGCTGCGTGCTGTCACGACGTCACGAGCCCATCACGATCACGTAGTTGACGTGGAGAGCGGTATTGCGGCTCCGGTGCGCCGGGCATAGGACTGTGCGCACGGACGATGTGAACCGCACGATGTGAGAAGTGACCGCCGCCGCAGGGTTCCACCGTCGGTGCGGTCCACGCTCACGCGCGCGCAGGAGAGACGGGGCAGGGATGCGCACAACCCTTCGAATGCGTAGGGCCGCACTGGTGTTCACCGCGATCGGGGCGCTGGCCCTCACCGGGTGCGGTGACGACGGCGGCAGCAAGGACAAGCCCGGCGACGACGCCGGCAAGGGCGAGGGAAGCGCGCCGAGCGTCACTCTGCCGAAGCTCGACGGCGAGAAGATATCGGTCGCCGCGGTCTGGACCGGGCCCGAGCAGGCCAACTTCACCAAGGTGCTGGACGAGTTCGAGGCGCGGACGGGCGCGACGGTCACCTTCGTCCCGGCGCAGGACCCGATCGTCAACTTCCTCGGTACGAAGATCGCGGGCGGCCAGCCCCCGGACGTCGCGATGATCCCGCAGGTGGGCGCGATCCAGCAGGCCGTCGCCAAGAAGTGGGCCAAGCCGGTGGGCGCGGAGGCGAAGGCCGAACTGACCAAGAACTACGCGAAGGTCTGGCAGGACCTCGGCGCGGTCGACGGCACGCAGTACGGCGTCTACTTCAAGGCCGCCAACAAGTCCCTGATCTGGTACAACACCAAGGCGTTCGAGAACGCGGGCGCGAGTGAGCCGAAGACCTGGAAGGACTTCCTGGCCACGGCCGAGACGGTCTCCGCCTCCGGTGTCACCCCCGTCTCGGTCGGCGGAGCGGACGGCTGGACGCTCACCGACTGGTTCGAGAACATCTACCTCTCCCAGGCCGGCCCGGAGAAGTACGACCAACTGGCCAAGCATGAGATCAAGTGGACGGACCCGTCCGTCAAGGACGCCCTGACCACACTCGCCGAACTCTTCGGCAAGCCGAGCCTGATCTCGGGTGGCGCCGACGGCGCGCTGCAGACCGAGTTCCCGGTGTCGGTCACCCAGACGTTCACCGGCGGCGACCAGCCCAAGGGCGCGATGGTCTTCGAGGGCGACTTCGTCTCCATCAACATCGCGCAGACCGAGGCGAAGATCGGTACGGACGCCAAGGTGTTCCCGTTCCCGGCGGTCGGCGCGGACTCCCCCGTGGTGACGGGCGGTGACGCGGCCGTGGCGCTCAAGGACAGCAAGGGCGCCCAGGCACTGCTGACCTGGCTCGCCTCGACGGACGCCGCGAGGATCTGGGCCGAGGCAGGCGGCTTCATCTCCCCCAACAAGGCACTGGACGCGGCCTCGTACCCGAACGACGTGCAGCGCAAGATCGCCGAGGCACTGATCGCCGCCGGTGACGACGTCAGGTTCGACATGTCCGACCAGGCCCCGCAGTCGTTCGGCGGGACGCCCGGCAAGGGTGAGTGGAAGACGCTCCAGGACTTCCTGAAGAACCCGAAGGACATCGCGGGGACTCAAGCGAAGCTGGAGTCCGACGCGGCCAAGGCGTACACGAGCTGACGGGATGACCACAGCGACAGCGGGGGGCGCCGGAAGTGCGCCCCCCGCCGACAAGCGTCCTGACAAAGACACGGGCAAGGGCCGGCGCGGAAGTGTGACCGGCACCCGGAAGGCCGTCGCGGCGGCGTTCCTGCTGCCGGCGATGGTGCTGCTCGGCTCCCTCGTCGTCTATCCGATCGTCTATTCGGTCTACCGCTCGTTCCTCGACCAGTCGGGCACCGGATTCGCGGGCCTCGACAACTACAAGGCGCTGTTCACGGACGACACGATCCGGACTGCGGTCAAGAACAACGCGATCTGGGTCGTGTTCGCGCCGACGGTCGCCACCGTGCTCGGGCTGATCTTCGCGGTGCTCACCGAACGGATCCGGTGGGGTACGGCGTTCAAGCTGATCGTCTTCATGCCGATGGCGATCTCCATGCTGGCCGCCGGAATCATCTTCCGGCTGGTGTACGAGCAGGCGCCGGAGCGCGGTGTCGCCAACGCCGTGGCGGTGGGCGTGCACGACACGTTCGCCCAGTCCTCGGGGTTCCCGAAAGCGCATCCGCTGCCCGTCCATCCGCTGAAGCCCGGCGGCGGCGGTTCCTTCGTGACGAAGGAGACCGTGAAGGCCGGTGAACCGGCCGGCCTGCCGCTGGTCGGGGTGGCCCCGGCGAAGATGCCGGGCGACGCGGAGCCCGCGAAGGCGGCCACCGCGTCCGGTGAGGGCATCACCGGGACGGCCTGGCTCGACTTCACCAAGGGAGGCGGCGGCAGACCGAACGTCGTCGATCCGAAGGAGCTCGGCCTCAAGGGCATCACCGTCGAAGCGGTCAAGGACGGCAAGGTCGTCGCCACGGCGACGGCCGGGGCGGACGGGGTGTTCACCCTGCCCGCCTCGGCGAACGGGGCCCAGCTCCGGCTTCCGGCGGACAACTTCCGGGAGCCGTACAACGGCGTCGACTGGCTCGGGCCGTCGCTGGTGACGCCGGGGATCATCGGCAGCTACGTCTGGATGTGGGCCGGGTTCGCAATGGTGCTGATCGCCGCCGGCCTGGCGGGACTCCCACGCGAACTCCTCGAAGCAGCGCGGGTGGACGGCGCGAACGAGTGGCAGGTGTTCCGCCGGATCACGGTACCGATGCTGGCACCCGTGCTCGCGGTGGTCCTGGTCACCCTGATGATCAACGTCCTGAAGATCTTCGACCTGGTCTTCATCATCGCTCCGGGATCGTCCCAGGACGACGCGAACGTCCTGGCCCTCCAGCTGTACCGCTCCTCGTTCGGCACGGACGCGGACCTCGGGGTCGGCAGCGCCATCGCCGTCCTGCTGTTGCTGCTGGTGATCCCGGTGATGCTGTTCAACATCCGCCGGATGCGGAAGGAGGGGCGCCGGTGACCACGACCCAGGCCGCACAGGCCGAGCACGTTCCGAGGGCCGAGCCGGCCGCAGAGGCCAAGCAGTCCCTCGGCGCACGGATCGCCGCCCGGGCGGGTGGTGGCGCGATGCGGGTCTTCCTCATCCTGGTGGGGCTCTTCTGGCTGATGCCGACCATCGGGCTGCTGCTCTCGTCGCTGCGCGGGGCCGAGGACATAGCGGCGACCGGCTGGTGGAAGGTCTTCACCGCCCCGTCCGAGCTCACCTTCGACAACTACCAGCGGCTGCTGGAGAACTCGACCATCACCGATTCGCTGTTCAGCACGGTCATGATCACCGTGCCGTCCACGTTCCTGGTGGTCGTCATCGGCTCGTTCGCTGGTTACGCGTTCGCCTGGATGGACTTCCCGGGCCGCGACTGGTGGTTCCTGGTGGTGGTGGGACTGCTGGTGGTCCCCGTACAGGTCGCGCTCATCCCGGTGTCGGAGCTCTTCGGCAGCATCGGGATCTTCGAGACGACCTTCGGTGTGATCATGTTCCACACGGCGTTCGGCCTGCCGTTCGCCATCTTCCTGCTGCGGAACTTCTTCGCGGAGATCCCGCGAGAACTGCTGGAGGCCGCACGGCTGGACGGCGCGGGAGAGATCCGGCTGTTCACCCGGGTCGTGATGCCGCTCGGCGGCCCCGCGATCGCCTCGCTCGGGATCTTCCAGTTCCTCTGGGTGTGGAACGACATGCTGGTCGCACTGATCTTCGCGGACTCGGAGTCCCCGCCGATCACCGTGGCCCTCCAGCAGCAGGTCCGGCAGTTCGGCAACAACATCGACGTGCTGGCGCCCGGCGCCTTCGTGTCCATGGTGATCCCGCTCGCGGTGTTCTTCGCCTTCCAGCGGCAGTTCGTCTCCGGAGTGATGGCGGGCGCGGTCAAGTAGGGCGCTGCCGAGCAGCACGACAGGACATACGTTCGTCAACATCAGGGCGGCCCGATCACTCGAGATCGGGCCGCCCTACCTCGTACTTCCCCCGAATGCCACATCCCGCGTAACCAAGTCACTCCATCGGCCGTTTGCGGGCCACCTGCCCGCCCGCGAGCGACCCCTGGATGTGTTGTGCCCCGGTTCAGTGTCATCGTGCCCGCGTACCGGGTCCAGGCGTATCTGCACGCGTGCCTCGACTCCGTGCTGAACCAGTCGTTCAAGGACTACGAGATCATCGTGGTCGACGACTGTTCACCGGACGCCTGCGGCCCGATCGCCGACGAGTACGCCGTACGCGACCCCCGGGTCAGCGCCGTCCACCTGCCGCAGAACTCCGGGCTCGGACCGGCCCGCAATGCCGGGGTGGCCCGGGCGACCGGAGACTACCTGCTCTTCCTCGACGGCGACGACACCTTCGCCCCCGAGGCGCTCCAGGCCATCGCCGACCGGCTGGAGGCCACCGGCGGCCCCGACGTCCTGGTCTACGACTACGCCCGCACGTACTGGTCGGGCGAGAGCGTGCGCAACACCTTCGCCCAGCACCTCGCCGAGACCGGCCCGGCCTCCTTCCGGCTCGTGGAGCGGCCCGAGCTGCTCAAGGTCCTGATGGTCGTCTGGAACAAGGCCTACCGCCGCGAGTTCGTCGAGGCCGAGGGCTTCACCTTCCCGCCCGGCTACTACGAGGACACGCCCTGGACCTACCCGGTGCTGATGGCGGCAGGGTCGATCGCCGTGCTGGACACCGTCTGCGTCGGATACCGCCAGCGCCGCCGGGGCAACATCCTCTCCACCACCACCCACCGGCACTTCGACGTCTTCGACCAGTACGACCGTGTCTTCGCCTTCATCGACGCCAGGCCCGAACTCGCCCTCTGGCGACCGGTGATGTTCCGACGGATGCTCGACCACTTCTCGACCCTGTTCACCTCCCGGGGCCGGCTGCCGCGCGGGACCCGGGCACGGTTCTTCCGCCGCGCCCGCGCCCACTGCCGCCGATACCGCACGCCCGGCGCCCCGGTCCCCCGCCGTACCCGGCTGCGGCACGCCCTGTTCCGGCTGGGCGCGCACCGCACGTACCGCGCGCTGTGGGCCGCACAGCGGCTGCGCGGCCGGCTCGGGCGCTCGGCCACCGCGGCGCGCCGGGCGGTGCGCGGGGCGGCGATGCAGCTGCACTACCGGGTCCAGCTGCGCCTGCCCCTCCGGAGCAGGGAGGCCGTGTTCACCGCCTACTGGCACCGCGGGTACACCTGCAGCCCGGCGGCGCTGGAGGCCACGGCAAGGGCCCTCGTGCCCGGGCTGCGCACCTCCTGGATCTGCCGTCCCGAGGACGCCCGCACCGTGCCGGAACCGACCCGGGTGCTGCACCCGGGGACGGCGGCCTACTGGACGGCACTGGCACGCTCCAAATACCTCGTCAACAACGTCAACTTCGACCGCAGACTCGTGAAGAGACGCGGCCAGGTGCTGCTGCAGACCCATCACGGGACGCCTCTGAAGACCATGGGCACCGATCTCGTGCACCGGCCCGCCGCAGCAGGCTCCATGGACTTCGGGCAACTGCTGCGCAACGTCGACAAGTGGGACTTCTCGCTCTCGGCCAACCAGCACTCCACTCTCGTGTGGGAGCGCACCTATCCGTCCGGCTACACGACGCTGGAGTACGGCAGCCCCCGCAACGACGTCTTCCACCGCACGGGCCCCGACACGATCGCGCGGGTGCGTGAACGCCTGGGCGTCCCGCAGGGCAGCACCGCCCTGCTCTACGCGCCGACCCACCGCGACTACCGGCGTACCCAGCAGCACTCCCTGGACCTGGAGCGGCTGGTCCGCGTCCTGGGTCCCCACTTCGTGATCCTGGCCCGCTCCCATTACCTGGACGCGACGGCTCGGGCCACCGCCGGCCACGTCCGGCACCCGCGGATCATCGACGTCAGCGCCCACCCGTCCGTCGAGGAGCTCTGTCTCGCCTCCGACGGGCTGATCACGGACTACTCGTCGCTGATGTTCGACTACGTCAACCTGGACCGGCCGGTCGTCCTGCACCTGGAGGACGCGCAGGCGTACGAGGCCGCTCGTGGGACGTACTTCGATCCGGCGGCCTTCCCTCCCGGGGCGGTGGCCCGTGACCAGGACGAGCTGCACGAGATCTTCGCCACGGACCACTGGCGCGGGCCTCGTTCCGCGCAGCGCCGGGCGGCCTTCCGGGCCCGGTTCTGTCCGTACGACGACGGGCACGCGGCGGAGCGGGTGGTGCGCCGCGTCTTCCTGGACGACACCTCCGGCACGCCGCTGCCCGCCCCGCTGACGGGCCGTGGGCGCACCGGGGTCCCGCGGCAGGTGCCGGTGCGGGAGTACACCGGCGGGTGAGGCCCCGGCACGGGCCGGGGCCACGGCCTACCGGGCCGTTCAGCGCTCCAGGAGGGCGAACAGCTCTTCCCATCGGCCCATGGTCTCCGCCTCGGAGAACCGCTGGACGTTGTTCCGCGCCCGGTCCCCCATCGCGTCGCGCAGCCGGGGGTTGCCGGTGAGCCGGAGCAGCCGGTCGGCGAGGGCGCCGATGTCGCCCGCCGGTGCGAGCAGTCCGTCCTGGCCGTGGCGCACGATCTCCCGTACACCCGGCGCGCAGTCGAACGCCGCACACGGCACCCCGCTCGCCATGGCCTCCAGCAGCGCCAGCGGGAAGCCTTCGCCACGTGAGGACTGGACGAAGACGGAGGAACCGGCGAGCGCACCGGGAACGTCGTCCGTGCGCCCCCGCCACACGACCGAGGAATCGAGCCCCAGGTCCGCGCACTGCGCCCTGAGGTCCGCTTCGTCCTCGCCCGTCCCGTAGACGTCCAGCCGCCAGTCGGGGCGTCGCGGAGCCACCAGCACCCAGGTGTCCAGGAGCATGTCGATGCCCTTCTGGTCGGTGAGCCGGCCGATGCTCGCGACCGACTTCTCACGGCGCGGGGAAGGCACATCGGGCAGCGCCGCCAGGGCGTTGGGCATGAAGCCGACGTTGTTCATGCCGTCCCCCGCCCACTTGTCCGCGTCCTCCTCCGTCAGGACGAGCCAGTGGTCGAGCGGTGGGTAATGGTTCTTGATCCAGCGGTAGCGGTGGCTCGCCCGGGAGTAGTCGTAGGACTCGTGGCTCATCCCGATGACCCGCAGTCCTCGGGTGTCCGCCTCGCCGACCCACTCCATGGCCCAGACCTGACTGACGATCACCACTGCGCCGGGCCGGGCTTCCCGGAAGATCTCCGACAGCCGCTCGACCGCACGCCGCTTCCGTGCGACACGGCCGGCCTCGGCCCGCCGGGCTGCGATCCGGAAGCGGTCCAGCAGGCCCTTGGCCGCCCAGGGCGTCGGAGGGTGCGCCGGATACAGAGCGGTCACCGGGTATCCGGGCGGCTCGGGCAGCGCCATCTTCCGCTCGGCGGCATGGATGCCGATGGTGTGCACCCGGTGGCCGGCCCCCTGGAACAGCTGGGCGGTCCGGTGCATCCAGCCGGTCACACCGCCGAGTTCGTCGGTGCTGTTGGAGACGATGAAGACGTCTCGGCTGCTACGGCTCATCGGCCGGCCTCCCCGGCAGGGACGGTGCGGGACGGGACACTGCGGGACACGTGCCGGGCGAACACGGTGCGGACGACCGCGCCGGCCGCGTCCCCGCGGTCGTAACGGCCGAACTCCGCCGCGAAAGCGGCGCGTCGCTCCTGGAAGCCGGTGTCCACGGTCTTCAGCCGGGCCAGCACGTCGAACAGCTCCTCCTCGGTCTCCGTCACCGGTCCCGGTGCCTTCTCCCGTAGGTCGAAGTAGCTGCCCCGGTCGGCGGCGTAGGCGTCGAGATCGGGGGCGAAGAGGACGATCGGGCGGTCCAGGAGCGCGTAGTCGAACATGATCGACGAGTAGTCGGTGACCAGGACGTCGGCGAGCGCGAGCAGTTCGCTGACGTCATGGTGGCCCGAGACGTCCACGACCGTGCCGGGCGGGCAGGCGGGCAGGCTCGCCGCCTCCAGGTAGTGCGCCCGCACCAGCAGCGTGTACGTGTCGCCGAAGCGTTCCGCGAAGCGCGCCGCGTCCAGCAGGAGCCGCTGCCGCTTGCGCTTGCCCGGCCCGCCCCGGAAGGTCGGCGCGTACAGCACGACCTTGCGGTGGTCGGGCAGCCCGAGCTCGGCCGCGAGCGCCGGACGGGGAAGCCGCCCCTCGGTCTCGTCCCTGGCACGCGCGGCGAGCAGGGCGTCGTTACGGGGGTATCCGGTGCGCAGCAGCGTCTCCTCGGGAAGCCGGTAGGCGCGGGCCAGCGTGCGCTCGTCGTGCTCGGACCGTACGAGGAAGTGGTCGAAGCGCCCCACCGCCTGCTGGAGCCGTTCACGCTGCGGGGCGTTCTGCATGCGCACCCGGGTCTCGTCGAATCCCATGCGTTTGTACGCCGAGCCGTGCCAGGTCTGCAGATAGGTCGTGCCGGCGGGTTTGCCGAGGTGCTGCGGGAACCCCTGGTTGTCGACCCAGTACTCCGCCCGTGCCAGGGCCCAGAGATAGCGCCAGGACCAGCGGCGCACGAGTCTGGCGTCCGTGGGGAAGCCGGCCGGGGAAACGGCGTACGACCAGACGCAGCGCAGCGGGAGCCCCTGGGCGCGCACCTCCTCGTGGACGGCCCGGGGACTGTCGCCGTAGCAGGTGCCCATGTGGCTCTCGAAGACGACGGAGCCCTTGCGCACGGGCAGCCGCAGCAGCCACGAGCGGTAGACGGAGACCTTGAAGCCCCTCGCGTGCAGCCGGTCCCGGCTCCGGCGCAGGGCGCGGAGCAGGAGCCTGGCCCGGCGGGCCGGGCGGAAGTGGGTCGCGTAGTGGACCAGCCGGCGGGCCGTGCGGGCGGGCCGGTGCCGGGCTTCGAGCCGCAGCGCCAGGTGGTCCCGGAGCGTGATGTAGGGCTGCCAGGTGTCCCCGGCCGTCCTGCCGAGCCGGGGCAGGGCGGGGGAACGGTCCGCCGGGCCGACGAGGTCGTGGGCGGCGAAGAGGTCGCTCACCGAACGGGTCCTTCCGTCCTCCACGACCATCCGCGCGTCCCACACCGTGTCGCGGGGGCCCAGGGGACGCACAAGACGGGTGAGGTCGGCGCGGGTGGACCAGCTGATGCCGGTGGCGTCGGGCCGCAGCTCGTCGACGGGGACGCGGAAGGCGCGGGAGCCGTCGCGGACGCGGAACTCCAGATGGGCCGCGAGGGTGCCGTCCGGGTCGGGCCCGGTGTGCGCGGGCAGCACGAGCCGGCCTTCGAGCAGGACCCCGCGGGCGTCGGCCTCGTAGCGGGTGAGCCTGTTCATGAGCTTCAGCTCGCCGAATGTGCGGTGCTGGTGCCCGAGCTCGGTGACGTCCAGCACCGGGTCGGGACCGCCCGGCCAGTACACCCGCCCCTCGTCACCCATGGAGAGGGGAGCGGTCACGGTGCCCCGCCTGCGCAGCGCGTACGCCGCGGCGAGCACCCCGTCCGCGTCGCCCCGTTCCAGCAGCCGGACGCCGACGCGCTCTACGGGCGGCAGGGTGAGCAGGGCCGCCTCCGGGACGCATCCGGGCAGCACCCGCGCCGCCGTCGCAGCGACGCGTCCACGGTCGGCGGCGGGCAGCTCGGGACAGCTGCGCACCAGCGGCACGAGGTGGTCCAGGAGGAAGGCGCGTTCCCGCTCCTCGCGCAGCTCAGACAGCCCCTGGGCCACCAGCACGTGGCACACCCGCCGGTGCGCCTCGACGAGTCCGGCGAGATCCCGGCCGGCGTCGGGCGCGGCCCGCCCGGAGACGATCCGGCGGCGTACGAGCGCGATCCGGCCGACCACGGCCGCCGCCAGGGGGCCGAACAGGATCCCGCTGTGGGTGAGGTCCTCGTCGTAGCGCAGCGCGTGCCGCTCCAGCGCCGCGCGCCGCACGCAGAATCCGGTCACCAGGGCGTCCCGCACCGCCAGTTCGGGCGCCTCGGTGAACCGGCCGACGGTGCGGGAGCGGAGGAACAGCGGTTGCTGCCAGGCAGGTTCCCGTTCCTTCGTCCCGTCCCCGGTGAGACGGCTCCAGCGCCCGGCCACCAGGTCGGCGCGGGTGCGTGTCCCGGCCTCCCAGAGGTTGCGGCAGGCATGCTGCTGGAGGCGCTCGCCGGTGTCGAGCACGAGGACGTACGTGCCGCGCGCCGCGGCCAGGCCGGCGTTGCGCAGCGAGGCGACGGAGTCAGTTCCGGGGTCGAGCACGCGGATCCGGCCGGATGAGCGCGCGGCGAGCGATCCGGCGGCCTTCCGCAGGGAGCCGGGTGCACCGGCGGGCAGGACGACGAGGGCCTCGACGGCACCCAGGCTCTGGTCGAGCACGGACTCCACGGACGCCGTCAGGGCTTCGTCGCCGCCCTCGGCGGCGGTGACCACACAGCTGAAGTCGGGCGTGCTCATGCCTGGTCCCCCTTCAGCATCCGGTCCGCGACCTGGGCGGCCGCGGTCCCGTCGTCGAGATCGCAGAACGCCTCGCGGAAGCCGGCGTACGCCTCACGGTGGCCGGCCGTCGCGGCGTCCGGGTCGCGCAGCGCCTCGACGAGGGCGGCCGAGTCGGTGAAGAGCGGGCCGGGCGCCCTGTTCGCGAAGTCGAAGCAGAAGCCGCGCAGGGTGTCCCGGTAGTGCTCCAGGTCGTAGGTGTGGAAGAGCATCGGCCGGCCCGTCTGCGCGAAGTCGAACATCAGCGACGAGTAGTCCGTGACCAGCACGTCGCTGATCAGCATCAGCTCGGCGACATCGGGATGGCGTGACACGTCCCGGACGAAGTCGCTCGAAGGGATGCTCCCGCCGACCAGGTAGTGGCGGCGGACCAGCAGGACATGGTCGTCGCCGAGGGCCTTCCGCGCCTGTTCCAGGTCGAGTCGGAGGTCGAGTCCGTACCGGCCGCTCCGCCTGGGCCGGTCCTCGCGCCAGGTGGGGGCGTACAGGACGACCCGCCTGCCCTCGGGTACGCCGAGCGACTGCCGGACGGCATCGGCCGTCTTCGCCCGGTCGGGTGCGTACAGCAGGTCGTTGCGCGGATAGCCGCACTCGAGCACCTCGCCCGTGTGGCCGAAGGCGCGGCGCAGGACGGGCGTGGAGAAGCTGTTCGGTGAGACGAGCACGCTCCACTGGGCGGCCCGCCGAGGCATGGAATCCATGTACGCGGTGTCCGCGAACGCGGTGCCGGCCAGGTCACGGCCGATTCGCTTGAGCGGGGTGCCGTGCCAGGTCTGGACGACGAACTGCCCCTCGGCCCGCTCGAACCACTCGGGCAGCTGGGTGTTGGTGACGATCCACCGGCTGCGGGCCAGGGCGTCGTACCACTCGGCGCCGTGCAGGGCCACGGCCCGGACCCCGGAGGGGACGGTGGCCTGCTGGTCCCGGACCACCCAGAGGTGCTCGACGCGGGTGCCGCGCCGGGCCAGCTCCTCGTGGACGGCGCGGGGCGAGTCCGAGTACTGGCGCCCGTCGAAGCTGGAGTACAACACCGTGTCCCGCAGCTCCCGGCCACGCAGGCTCACGTACCACTCGCGCAGCCGGCGCTGCCCGTACGCCCCCCGGTCCCCCGGAGGCAGCGCGCTGCCCGAATGCAGGGAGAGCCGGTCGTGGAACCGCCTCTCCAGGGTGAAACGGCGCCCTCCCGATTCGCGCCCCTGCGGCAGTCCCGCGTGCAGCTGGTGCACCACGCGCAGCGGGAGATAGCGCGACGGTTCGGTCTCGCCGCGCTCCCGGAGGAATGGGTACCACCGGCCCTCGGCGAGCGGCAGCGCGCCCCCGGGGCCGTCGACGGCCCCGGGGGACAGCCCGGTACGGAAACCTGCATCCGTGCTCTCCACGGCGAAGGTGTTCTCCTCCTGGTGGCCGCTGTGGCGCAGGACGAGCTCGACCGGGCGGTGCGGCACCGCCGGGAAGGTCCCCTCCAGGACCAGTCCGGCGTCGTCCGTCCACGACACCCGGCCGACGACGGGCCGCACGTCCCGGTCGGTGAGCACCAGGTCCCCGGAGGGATTGGCGGCGACGTGGATCTCACGGCCGCCGGGCAGCGCATACCGTCCGGCGTCGGTCTCGGGACGGGCCGCGACCGTCAGCCGCCGCGCCCCGCCGGCCAGCTGGACCCCCCAGTCGCCGTCGGAGCACCGGAAGGCCACCAGCGGCACCTCGGCGAAGACGGTGCGGCCGTCCGTGTCCTCGCCCGGCACCAGGGGGAACTCGTGGGCCTCCTTCGTGCGCCACTCCTGGATCCGCAGGGCCGTCGGCGCGTCCCCGCCCAGGATCCGCACCGCGATCCGGACCCCGTCCCCGGCCTCTGTCGGCCCGTGGCCGGCGAGCACCGCGTCGACCCGCTCGGCGCGCAGCTCCAGCTTGTTCCCGGAGAGCAGCGGGACGATCCGGGTGCGCTCGTCGACGTAGCGCACGGCGGGCGCGGCCGGACTCCCGAGCAGCCGCATCGGTCCCCGGCGCGGCCGGCCCGCGCCGACGACGACGGATTCCAGCTTCCAGAGGGTCCGGACGCCGCGCGCCGTGCCCCGGGTGACGAGCCTGCCCGGGTCGACGACGGTCTCGAAGCCGGACCGTTCGTAGCGGTGCAGCGAGCGGCCCGATCCCGCCGCCGCCTCGTCCGTCACCGTCCTGCGCAGCCGTAGCGGGACGATCCGGCGGCCCGACCTCAGCCAGCCGGCGCCGGCCGACCTGCCCGGGGCGTTGCGGACGTAGGCGTACCCCTTGAGGTGCAGCAGCCCGTCCCGCCACACCGCCTCGGTGAGGTGAGAGTGCACGGGGAGGTCCTCGGCGGACAGCGCGGTGGCCCTGACCGGCAGCGGGGCTTCGACGCCCGGGAACTCGGCCCGGGGCCGCAGCCTCCCCCGGACGTGGAAGGTGTCACGGTCGGTGGACTCGTGGGCCAGGAGGGCGAGCAGCTCCGGCGTCCTGCGCTCGCGGATGAGCTGCCACTTGACCCGCAGATGCAGGGGAAGCGCGTCGAGGACGGCGGGTTCGACCGTGTCGGCGAAGGCGTTGGCGTGGGTGAGGAAGGCTTCGTGGAAGCTCTCGTCGCCGTCCCGGAGGGCCTCGATGAACAGCCACAGATCACCGGAGAGCGCGTGCTCGTCGTAGCGCCGTTTGGCCTCCGTCATGCCCCGCTCCGCCAGGAACCGGCTGACCGTGGAGACCGCCGTGACCCGGTCGCGGATGCCCCGGGCGACCGCCCGGCGGGTGGTGATCGAGCCGTCGCGGTCCCGCCAGTGGTAGACCGGCTCCTCCACGACGTCGACGCTCCGGGCCAGGAAGTGGGCGGGCAGGACCACGGCGATGTCCTCGTACAGGACACCCGTCGGGAAGGTGAAGGCGTGCTGGTCCCAGAAGGACCTGCGGAACACCTTGTTGCACGCGATGCGGTCGCCGAGCAGGATCCAGTCCCGGGTGACGTGGGTCGCCCGGCGGGGCTTCTCCATCGGCCTGCGGAACATCGGGGACTGTTCGAGCGCCCCGCCTGCGCGGAGCCTGAGGACGTTGCCGGTGGCGAAGTCCGAACCGGAGGCGTCGAGTTCGCCGAGCATCCTCGCGAAGGCGCCCGGCGGCACGACGTCGTCGCTGTCGACGAACGCCAGGAACTCGGTGTCCGGGTGGGCCTGTCCGGCCCCCGCGTTGCGCGCGGCCCCCAGCCCGGCGTTCTTCTGCCTGATCAGGCGGAAGCGCGGGTCCCGCCGGGAGAACTCCAGCGCGACATCGGCGCTTCGGTCCGTCGAACCGTCGTCGACCATGACGACGTCCAGGCCGGTCATGGTCTGCCCCGCGAGTGACTCCAGGCAGGCTCCGAGGTACTCCTGGACGTTGTAGAGCGGGACGACGACGGTGAGACGGGGTGCCATGACGCTGCGCACGATCCTTCCGGACTGACGAACGGACTTCCTCTGTATGGAACGAGCCCCGTGCCGGGGAGGCACGGGGCTCGTAACGGGGCACTGCCCGCTCAGGGTTTGACCGCGACGCGGCCCTCGTCCATGCGCAGCAGCAGGAGCTGCTCGCCGGTCTCCTCGAGGAACTCGTCCACGGCCTGGCGCGATCCCTGCCAGTAGCCGTAGTCGTCGATCAGCAGCACACCGCCGCTCACCAGACGCCCGTACAGGTGCTTGAGCTCGTGCTTCGTCGAGGCGTACCAGTCGGTGTCCAGCCGGAGGATGGAGATCTGTTCCGGTGCCTGCTCCGGGACGGTGTCCTCGACCTTGCCCCGCACGTAGTGGACACGGTCCTCCGGGTACGGGACCTGCTCGAACCCGGCCTGTACGTCCTCCAGGGAGGCCACGGCCCAGATCGGCCGGTCCTTGCCCTGCGCGTCCAGCAGCTCCTGGGCCGGCCTGCCGTCCCGCCGCAGGTCCTCGGCGGTGGGCGGGGTCATGCCCTCGTAGGTGTCGAAGAGGTAGAGGTCCCGGTCGGTCTCGCCGAGTGACAGGAGCGTCTTCGCACAGGCCTGCATGGAACCGCCGCGCCAGACACCGCACTCGACGATGTCTCCCGGGATGTCGTGCTTGACGATGTGCCGGGTCGCGAGGACGAAGGCGTTGAGGCGCTCCGGGGAGGTCATCGTGTACGGCTTGACCGCACGGATGATGTCCTTCGCCTCGTCGTCGTAGTCGGCGGGGAGGGCCGGCTTCTTCGCCGCCGCCGGCTTCGCCACGACGGGCTTCGCCACGGCCGGGGCCCGCTCGGGCTCGGGGGCGGAGCGGGGAGCGGGCAGGGTCGCGCGCCTGAGCTGGTATCCGGTGAGTTGCTGAAGGACGCCGTTGACGGCGTTGCGCCAAGCCATGGGGCCGGACAGTACGCGCGCTTTGCGGCTCATGTCATCTTTCGTCAACCTGTAGTTGATGCGGCGGTGCGGTCGTCCGGCCGCCCGCACCGCTCCCGGCCGTCCAGCGGACGCGGCAGCGGAATCCGGTCCACTCCCCCGGCCCGGTTGGCCCACCACACCGCCGTCTCCCGTACGGCGAGATCGGCCAGCGTGTTCTTCAGCCGGGTCACCGGCCGCCGGTGGGGCTGCGGCCGCCGGAAGACGCCCACCGAGTCGCCCCAGTAGGCGGCCTTGGAGTCGATGGACGCATAGTCGTGCCAGATGCCCCTGGCGGGCGGGAAGTCCGTGTAGGCCTCGCGGAGCTCCAGGCGGGAGTGGGCGGCCATCGCCCGGAAGCCGTCGGGGTAGTAGCGCCAGCAGTCCTGCGCGTCGTGGGCGTGACCGCGCGAGGGCGCGGTGATGAAGGCGTGACCGCCGGGCTTGAGCACCCGGGCGATCTCCAGCATCGACACCCAGAAGAAGGGGATGTGTTCGAACGCCTGGCCGGACAGCACCACGTCCGCGCTGCCCGACTTCGCGGGGATCCGGTAGGGCCGGGTCATGACCGCGTCGACGTTGGGGCCGTCGAGGACATCGACGCCGAAGTAGTCGATGTCGTGGTCCGCCAGCAGCCCGCGGTGGGTGCGGGTCTGCTTTCCGGAGATCCGTGAGCCGAGGTCCACGACGCGGTACCTGCGGGTCCTGGGCAGATACTCGTCGATGCAGAGCTGCATCTGCTCGTAGGCGGACCGGTGCATGAGTGTCTCCCGACGTTGCCGTGTGCGCGCGCTGTTGAGCACAACGACGGCGGGGTGAGGAGGGGTCGCCCCGTACGGGTGACCCCCGCGGTCAGTCCGGAGACACCGGGAAGACCCTCCGCACCACGCGCTCCGCCGCGCGCCCGTCGTCGTACGGGCAGAAGCGGCTGCGGAACGCGGCGCGCAGCGCGTCGGCCTCCGGAGACCTCCAGGCGCCGCTCCGCAGCACCTCCCGCAGCTCTCCCTCCGTGGTGGCGACCGCGCCGGGGGTGTCACCGGGGCGTCCGGACAGCAGGTCGACGTAGACACCGCGGGCAGCGCGGTAGGCGTCCCAGTCGGGTACGTAGGTGATGATCGGGCGGTCGAGGCAAGCGTAGTCGAACATCAGGGACGAGTAGTCGGTGATCAACGCGTCCGAGGCCAGGAAGAGTTCTTCGACGCGGGGGTGGCCGGTGACGTCGACGACCCGGTCCCCCGCCGCCGTCCGGGCCGAACGCCCGTAGAAGTAGTGGGCGCGCACCAGCAGCACACAGCCGGGACCGAGATCGCGGGTGAGGCGCTCCAGGTCGAGGCGGGGGGCGAAGCCCTTGCGGTAGTCACGGTGGGTGGGCGCGTACAGCAGCACGGTCGATCCGGGCGCGATGCCGAGCTCCGCACGGATCCTGTCGGCCTGCTCAGGGGTGGCGGTGCACAGGATGTCGTTGCGCGGGTAGCCATAGGGCAGTTGTTCGTACGATGAGGGGTAGACCCGGTCCCAGACCTCGGTGCTGTGGGGGTTGGCGGAGAGGCTGAAGTCCCACTGGTCGGTGTGGGCGACGACCCGTTCGAAGCTGACGCCTCCGGTGAGGGCTGGATACGGCAGCTGGTCCAGGCCCATGGTCTTCAGCGGGGTCCCGTGGTGGGTCTGGAGGTAGATCTGGCCGGCCCGTTTGGTGAAGCCGCCGGGGAAGCTGGAGTTGTTGACCAGGTACGTCGCGGTGGCCATGGTCCGCCAGTATGCGCGGGATCCCTCGATGACGTACGGCACACCGGGCGGCATCCGGTCGCGGTGGCGGGAGGAGACGACCCAGACACCCCGGATGTGCGGGACCAGTTCGCGGGCCTTGGCGTAGACGGCGGCCGGATTGCAGGCGACGCCCCTGTTCCAGTAAGCCCCGTAGACCGCGAGGGAGGGGTCCAGCGGCCGGTGCAGGTCGGCGCGGTAGAGGGCCCTCATCATGCGGGCGCGCAGCGACTTCCTGCCGGCGCGCACGGCGGCTCGCGCCCGGGCGCGCCCGGCGGCGGCGGTCCGCCGGGTCCGGTGCGCGGTGTAGCGGCCGGGAAGCCCCGCCGCCCGGAAGAAGGGGGCACGGTCACCCGGGACGATCCTGCCGGGGTCGTCGAGCACGGCCGTCAGGTGCGCGGTGCGCGCGGCCGGGATCCGCGGGTCGCCACCGGTCTCGGCGGTGAGCCGTTCGTAGGCGCCGATGACCGCGAAGTGCGCGCGGCCCGGTGTCGTGGCAAAGGTGCCGGCCCTGCGCAGCCGTTGGCGCACGCAGGTCCGGTCGAGCGATCCGAGGGTGCCCGCGTCGGACGCGAGGAAGGCGGCGCGGTGGACGGGAACGACGTCGTCGTACGGGCCTTCGGTGAAACGGAGCCGGCGGGCTTCCCAGAAGGCGCGGCGGAAGAGCTGTTTCCGGGCGGCCGGGAAGGCGTCCCCCGGCTGTACCGTGCCCCACCAGTCGATCCGGTCGTGGCCCAGGCGCAGCACGTCGGGCCTGTCCTCCGTCAGCCGCGCGGAGATCTCCGCCACCGCTCCCGGAAGGAGCAGGTCGTCGCCGTCGAGGAAGAGCAGATAGGTCCCGCGCGCCGCCGCCGCACCGGCGTTGCGTGCCGCGCCCACGTCCCAGGGGCCGGCGGGGAGCAGCACGCGTACCCGGGGGTCGCGCTCGGCGCACTCCCGCGCGACGGCCGGTTCCGGGCCGCCGTCGGGCGGACCGACGACGATCAGCTCCAGCTCCGCCGTCCCGCTCCCCGCCGGCGGGGACTGTCCGGTCACCGATTCCAGGGTCGCCCTCAGGTACCCCTGAGCGCGGTGGGCGGACACGACGACACTGAGAAGCATGGGAGCGGAGCGTAATGCGGACCGCCCGGTCCACCCCAGTGATCTTCACCCGTTCGGGTCAGCGGCGTGACCCGGGGCGCTCCCCCGGGTTGAGCCGTACATGAAGCCACTCCTCAGCGTCGTCGTCCCGGTGCACAACGTCGAGGACTATCTGGAGGAGTGCCTCGTCTCGCTGGCCCGACAGTCCCTGAAGGACATCGAGGTGGTGCTCGTCGACGACGGTTCGACCGACGGAAGCCGCAGGATCGCCGAGGACTTCGCCGACCGCGACCAACGCTTCCGCTGCTTCCACCAGCCCAACGCGGGCCTCGGCGCGGCCCGTAACGCGGGGGTCGCACGCACCACCAGCGGCGTTCCCTACCTGGCGTTCGCCGACAGCGACGACGTCCTCGTCCCCGACGCGTACGAACGGATGGTCGCGTCCCTGGAGTCGACCGGCTCGGATCTGGTGACGGGCAATGTGTGGCGGCTGAACGAGCAGGGGAGGCAGCAGGCCTGGCAGTACCGCTGGCTGACCGCCGACCGCCCCCGCACGCACATCACCCGCGACGCCCGGCTGCTGGCCGACCGTGTGGCCTGGAACAAGGTGTTCAGGCGCTCCTTCTGGGACCGGCACGCCTTCGCCTTCCCGGTGGGCAAGCTCTACGAGGACACCCCGGTGATGATCCCGGCCCACTACCTCGCCGGGACCGTGGACGTGCTGCACGAGCACGTCTACCACTGGCGGGTGCGGGAGGGGTCGATCACCCGGCGGCGTACGGACGTGAGGGGAGTGCGGGACCGGATCGCCGCCTGCGAGCAGGTCAGCGCCTTCCTCGCGGACCGCGGCGCCGGGCAGCGGCTGCGCTACGACGCCTCGTGCCTGCGCGACGACTTCGTGTACTTCCTGGAGGGGCTGCCGATGGGTGGCCCCTCCTACCGTTCCGCGTTCATGAGGGACGCGGGCGCGTTCCTCGACCGGGCGGGCGACGCGGCCCTGGCTGGCCTGCCTGCCGAGGCGCGCATCCGCTGGCAACTGGTGCGCGAGCGCAGGGGCGAAGAACTGCTGGCCCTCCTGGAGTTCGAACGGGCCAACGGAGCCGGCACCTTCGCCGTAGCGGGCCTCCCGGGACGGCGGCGCGCCGTGCACCCCGGGATCGCGGGCGGCAGGAGCGTCTCGGCCCGCCTCGGCAAAGGTGATCTGCCCGCCGTGGCCCGGCTGGTGGAGTCGTCGTGGAGCGAGGACGGCACGCTGCGGCTCAGCGGATACGCGTACATCCGCAATCTCCCGGCCCGGACGGCCCGGCAGTCGCTGAAGGCGGGCCTGGTACGGGAGGCGTCGGGCAGAAGGACGCGGCCGGTGCCGGTGCGCACCGTCCGGACCGACCGGGCGACCGCCGACTCCGGCCAGGAGCTGCACCGTTACGACCACGCGGGCTTCGAGATGGTCCTCGACCCGGGGCGGCTTGGGCCGGGCAACTGGCTGGTGGGTGTGGTGGTGGCCGGACACGGCGTCGTACGGCGGGCGGCGCTGCGCGCGGTGGAGGCGGCCGCCGCGCAGCCCCTGGTGCGTGACCTGGGCGGAGGGCGGCGGGCGGTGCTCGGCTACCGGGACGGCCGGCTGGAGCTGGCTGTGACCAGGCTGTCCGCGGTGGCCACCGGCCACGACCGGGGTGCGGACGCACTGGAGCTGACCGGCCGGCTGTATGGGGGCGCCCGGCCGACGGCCCTCGTACTGACCCACGACGGAGCCGCGGAGCACATCTGTCCGGTGCGGTGCGGCGACGGGGGCGGAGGCGGCTACGGGGACGGCTTCAGCGCACGGATCCCGCTCGCGGCGCTCACCACCGAACCCACGGTAGCGGCCCACGGGACCGCCCCGGGGCCCGGGGGCCGCTGGCGGGCGGCGCTCCTGACCGACGGCGTCCGCGTGCCGCTCGCCGCGGCGCCGGAACTGCCGCCGCCCGCCTTCGCGGACGCGGCGGGCAACCTGGTGGTGGAGGTGGCCTCCCGACCTCACGTGGACCGCGCCGGGCCTGCGCCGGACGGCGGGCTGCGCATCGACGGGACGGGGGCCGGGGCGCTCGTACTGCGGCACAGCAGCCTCGGCGAGACGGTGAGCGTCGACATCGAACGGCTGGGGGGCGGCGGACGGCCGGGGGTCGGCGGACAGCTGCAGGTTGGTGGACAGCTGAGGGTCGGCGGACAGCTGGGAGTTGGCGGACTACTGGGGACTGACGGACAGCTGGGGACTGGCGGCCGGTCTGGACCCTCCGAACGGTCTGGACCCTCCGAACCGCACGAGACCCCAGACCGACAGGAGACCTCCGGACCGCACGAGACCCCAGACCGGCAAGCGGCCTCCGGACCGCACGAGACCCCAGACCGGCAAGCGGCCTCCGGACCGCAGGAGCTCTCCGGACGGCAGGAGCAACCCCTAGACCGACAAGCGCCCTCCGGTTCGCAGGAGGCCCCAGACCGCCAAGCGCCCTCCGACCCGCAGGAGCAGCCCCCCGGCCGGCAGGAGTCCCCCGGGCACCGGGAGGACCGCTTCACCGCCGTGCTCGCGCCGCCTCCCCGCGAGGGCGACTGGGAGGTGCTCCTGGACGGCCGGCCCGTACGCGTGGGGGCGGCGCTCGCCGCCCTCCTGCCGCTCGACGCCACCGACGCCCGATTCCGGCTCGACCGGCGTCACGGCGACCGGCTGACCGTGCACTGCGCGCCGGTGCTCGACGACGCCGAGCGGAGCGCGTACCGCCAGGGCCGTCTGCGGACGGCGCACCACCCGGCGCAGCGGCGGCTGCCTCTCCGGGACGTCGTGCTCTACACCGGAGAGGGGTCACCGCGCGCCGTGCACGCCGAGCTCGTGCGCCGGAGCGCCGATGCCGAGCACCTCTGGGTCACCGACGGATCAGCGGGCGCCGCGGCCCGCGTCCCGTCCACCGCCGTTCCCGTAGTGGCACACAGCACCGCCTGGTACGAGGCGCTTGCGCGGGCCCGCCGGATCGTCGCGGCCGGGCGGCTGCCCGCGTGGTTCGAGCGCCGCCCGGACCAGACGGTCGTACAGACCTGGCACGGTTCCCCCCTCGGCCGGTTCGGCCTTGACCTCACCGGATCCCTGTACGCCGACCACCAGTACCTCGCCACGCTGGAGCACCGCTCCGCCCAGTGGTCGGTCCTGGTCTCCCCCAGCGCCTTCGCCACCCCGCGTCTCCGCCGCGCGCTGGCCTACCACGGCGAGGTGCTGGAGGCCGGTGTTCCGGCCGACGACCTGCTGTTCGCACCCGGCCGGGACAAGACGGCCGAGCGCGTACGCCGACAGCTGGGCGTCCCGGAGGGACACCGCGTGGTGCTGTACGCGCCGACGTACCGCGACCATCTCGTGCACGCGCCGGCAGGCGTCCCACTCGGATCCGCCCCGCTGTACCGCTGGGATCCGGCGCTCGACCTGGCCGCGCTGGCACGGTCGCTGGACGGCCGTACCACCGTGCTGGTCCGCAGGCACCCACGGGTGACGGGCAGCGTGCCGGCACACCCCGCCCTGCGTGACGTGTCAGCACACCCCGATGCCACCGAGCTCCTGCTGATCGCGGATGTGCTGGTCACCGACTACTCGGGCCTGGCGGTCGGCTTCGCGCACACCGGCCGTCCGATGCTCTTCCACACCTACGACCTGGAGCACTACCGCGACACCGTGCGCGGCTTCTGCCTGGACTTCGAGGCCCGGGCTCCCGGCCCGCTGCTCGTCACCACCCGGGAGGTGGCCCGGGCACTGCGGGACACACAGGCCTCGGCGGACCTCCACGCCGAGGCGTACGAGAGCTTCCGGCGGGACTTCTGCGGCCCCGCCGGCGGTGACGCCGCCCGACGCGTCGCGGACCGGCTGCTCGGCGGGGACCCCGGCTCCCCCTAGCGCCTCAGGCCTTGAGCGCCCGGACCGCCGAGGCCGCGAGGTCGTCCAGGTACCCCTTGGGAAGATCGCCTCGGACCACGACGAGACGCCAGTACAGGGGACCGACGATGAGGTCCAGCGCCCGGTCCGGATCGCTGCCCTCGGGCAGCTCCCCGCGGGCCACCGCCGCCCGTACGACCACTGCGGCCACGCCCTGCTGCTGATCCAGCAGGGCGGCCTTGATGGCATCGGATATGTCCGGGTTGCGGGCCGCCTCGACCAGCAGGTCGGGGATCACCTGCGAGGCGACGGGGTGGCGCAGGGCGTAGGCGGCCAGTTCCAGCACGGCGCGCACGTCCCCGTACAGCGAACCCGTCGCGGGCGCGGGCATGCCCTGCGCGGCGACGGCCGCGACCAGGTCCAGGACGAGATGGAGCTTGGACTTCCAGCGCCGGTAGACGGCGGTCTTGCCCACCCCCGCCCGCCGGGCGATGCCCTCGATCGACATCCGCGCGAATCCGACGGCGGCCAGCTCCTCGAAGACGGCGCCGCGGATCGCGTCGGTCACGTCCTCGCGCAGCACCGCGGCACCTGCCGGGGTGCGGCGCCCGGTTCGCCGTTCGGTGGTCATGGCCCGAATGATAGACCGTAACGACGAAACGGTTGCGTTGCGACGTACAAACGTCCTACTGTCAGCGTTGCGACGAAACGGTGCCGTCCCATCGAACCGGATCTGTCCGCCCTGATTCCCCGCCCCTTCCTCGAAAGCGATCGTGGTGAGCCAGACAGCAGCCCCGCCGGCCACGGTGGACACCGCATCTCCCGACCTCCTCCCCGTGTACGGACCCGGCGAGCTGGCCGCGCTCGCGGCCCGGCACGGACTGACCGTGAGCGGGGCCCGACCGACGCTCGGTGCGTACGTCCGGCAGCTCTGGGGGCGCAGGCACTTCATCACCGCCTTCGCCACGGCGAAGCTGACCGCGCAGTACAGCCAGGCGAAGCTCGGCCAGATCTGGCAGATCATGACCCCGCTGCTGAACGCGACGGTCTACTACTTCATCTTCGGCGTCCTGATGAACACCAAGCACGGAGTCCCCGACTACGTGCCCTTCCTCGTCACCGGCGTCTTCATCTGGACCTTCACCGCCAGCTCGATCACGGCCGGCACCCGCGCCATCAGCGGCAACACCGGACTCGTCAGGGCCCTGCACTTCCCCCGCGCGTCCCTGCCGATCGCCCTGGCCATCCAGCAGCTCCAGCAGCTGCTGTTCTCCCTGGGCGCACTGTTCCTGATCCTTCTCGTCTTCGGCCAGTACCCCCGGCCGGCCTGGCTGCTGGCGATCCCCGCGCTCGTCCTGCAGGCCATGTTCAACACCGGCATCTCGATGGTCATGGCCAGACTGGCCGCCAAGACCCCCGACATCGCCCAGCTGACGCCCTTCATCCTGCGCACGTGGATGTACGCCTCGGGCGTCATGTGGAGCCTCGACACCCTGCTCACCGCCGACCGGGTCCCGCGCCTCGTCCTGCTGGCCCTGGAGTGCAACCCGGCGGCCGTCTACATCGACCTGATGCGCTTCGCCCTCATCGACAGCTTCACCGGCGCGCAGCTGCCCCCGCACGTGTGGGCCATCGCAACGGGCTGGGCCCTCGTCTGCGGCATCGGCGGTTTCGTGTACTTCTGGAAGGCCGAGGAGCGGTACGGACGTGGCTGACACCCCCGACATGCGTGTGCCCACCGTCGTCGTCGACGACGTCCACATCACCTACACGGTCAACGGCGCCCGCACCGGGAAGGGCAGCGCCACCTCCGCCCTGAACAGGATCGTGTCCCGCCGCCAGCCGCGGGGCGCACGGCAGGTGCACGCCGTGAAGGGCGTCAGCTTCGCCGCGTACAAGGGCGAGGCCATCGGCCTGATCGGCTCCAACGGATCCGGGAAGTCCACGCTCCTCAAGGCGGTCGCGGGGCTGCTGCCCCCGTCGAAGGGCCGGGTCCACACCCAGGGCCAGCCCTCGCTGCTCGGCGTGAACGCCGCCCTGATGAGCGACCTGACCGGGGAGCGCAACGTCGTGCTCGGCGGCCTGGCCATGGGCATGACGCGCGAGCAGATCCGCGAGCGCTACCAGTCCATCGTCGACTTCTCCGGCATCAACGAGAAGGGCGACTTCATCACCCTCCCGATGCGCACCTACTCCTCGGGCATGGGGGCCAGGCTGCGGTTCTCCATCGCCGCCGCCAAGAGCCATGACGTCCTGCTGATCGACGAGGCGCTCTCCACCGGCGACGCCAAGTTCCAGCGGCGCAGCAAGGACCGGATCATGGAGCTCCGCGAGGAGGCCGGAACGGTCTTCCTGGTCAGCCACAGCAACCGGTCGATCACCGAGACCTGCGACCGCGCGATCTGGCTGGAGGCAGGCACCCTGCGGATGGACGGCCCGGCCAAGGAGGTCGTGGCCGCGTACGAGGAGTTCACCGGACCGGCGAAGCCCAAGCCCAAGAAGTGAAGCGTTGACGCCGTCCGCCGGACGGGCCGCAGAGGCCCGTCCGGCGGACGGCGTCATGTGTCACGGCCCTTGCGGCCGCCGGGGGTCAGGCGTGTGTACGCAGCAGGGTGCGCATCGTCCGCATGGCCACCGACAGGTTCGCCAGGTCGAAGGACTCCGAGCTGCGGATCTCCTCCAGGGTGGCGCGGGAACGCGCCAGGATCGCCGCGTTCATCTCCTCCCAGGCCGTGAACCGCTGCTCGGGCGACGACGTGCCGTTGCCGACGGACAGCACGTCCGCCGTGAGCGCGGCGTGCGCGGCGTACAGGTCCTCGCGGATGGATGCGCGGGCCATGGACTGCCAGCGGTCGCCCCGCGGCAGTTCGATGATCCGGTCCATCAGCTGGGTGATCCCCAGCCGGTCGGCGAGGTCGTAGTAGACCTCGGCGACGGCCAGCGGGTCCTTGTCCGTACGGTCCGCGATCGCGACGATGTCCAGCGCCGGGAAGGCCGACGAGAACCCCGCCACCCGCCCCGCAAGCTCGTCCGGAACGCCGACCGAGGTGAGCTCGTCGAGGATCGAGCGGTGCCAGTCGCTGTCGGCGCCCCTGAGCAGCTTGGGCAGTTCGCTCCAGACGCGCTCGACCCCGTCCCGGAAGAACCCGATGGTCTCCGCGATCCCGACCGGCTGCGGCCGGTTGCCCAGCAGCCAGCGCGAGCCACGCTCGACGAGCCGGCGCGAGTGCAGCCGGATCCTGGTCTGCACATCGGCGGCCACCTTGTTGTCGAGCGCCTCCACGGCGTCCCACACGGCGGAGAGGCCGAAGATCTCGCGCGCGGCGAACTGGGCCCGCACGATCTCCTCGAGCGAAGCGCCGGTCTCCTCGCGCAGCCGGTGCAGGAACGTCGAACCACCGCTGTTCACGGTGTCGTTGACCAGCACCGTCGTGATGATCTCTCGGCGCAGCGCATGCCCGTCGACCGCCTCGGGGAACCGCTCACTCAGCTGCTTCGGGAAGTAGGCGTGCACCAGCCTCTGCAGATGCGCGTCGTCCGGCAGGCTGGTGAAGATCAGCTCCTCGGCTGCCGTGATCTTGGTGTAGGCGAGCAGCACGGCCAGTTCCGGCTGGCTGAGGCCCTTGCCGTGGTTCAGCAGTTCGCGGATCTGGCGGTCGTTCGGCAGGAACTCCAGCGCCCGGTCCAGGTGCCCCTCGCGGCCGAGCCTGCGCATGAAGCGCTGGTGTGCGTGGAGGAGCGACGGGGCCTGGGCGCAGGCGTTGGCGAGCGCGGTGTTCTGCGCGTAGTTGTTGCGCAGGACGAGCTGTCCGACCTCGTCGGTCATCTCCGCGAGCACCTTGTTGCGCTGCTTCACGGTCATGTCGCCGTCCCGGACGAGACCGTTGAGCAGGATCTTGATGTTCACCTCGTGGTCGGAGGTGTCCACACCGGCGCTGTTGTCGATCGCGTCGGTGTTGATCCGGCCGCCGGCCCGGGCGAACTCGATCCGGCCGAGCTGGGTGGCCCCGAGGTTGCCGCCCTCACCGACGACACGGGCCCGCAGGTCCGCCCCGTCGACCCGGATCGAGTCGTTGGCCTTGTCGCCGACGTCGGCGTTCGATTCGGACGTCGACTTGATGTACGTACCGATGCCGCCGTTCCACACGAGGTCGACCGACGCCTTGAGGATGTTCTGCATCAGCTCGGCGGGCGTCATCTTCGTGACCTTCGTGTCGATGCCGAGCGCCGCGCGGATGTGCGCGTTGACCGGGATCGACTTCGCGGAGCGCGGGTGGATGCCGCCGCCCGCGGACAACAGGTCCTTGTCGTAGTCCGCCCAGGAGCTGCGCGGCAGGTCGAACAGCCGGCGCCGCTCGGCGTACGAGGTCGCGGCATCCGGATTCGGGTCGATGAAGATGTGCCGGTGGTCGAAGGCCGCGACCAGCCGGATGTGCTCGGAGAGCAGCATCCCGTTGCCGAACACGTCACCGGACATGTCGCCGACGCCGACGACGGTGAAGTCCTCGGTCTGGGTGTCGTGGCCCAGC
The DNA here is from genome assembly GCF_016804005.1 of Streptomyces pratensis. Classification (GTDB taxonomy): domain Bacteria; phylum Actinomycetota; class Actinomycetes; order Streptomycetales; family Streptomycetaceae; genus Streptomyces; species Streptomyces pratensis_A. The sequence goes on from NZ_CP051486.1 coordinate 7,357,119, forward strand.
TCGCGGAAGTGCCGCTTCACGGACTCCCAGGCACCGCGGGCGGTGATGCCCATGCCCTTGTGGTCGTAGCCCGCCGAACCTCCGGAGGCGAAGGCGTCGCCGAGCCAGAAGCCGTAGGCGACCGCGACGTCGTTGGCGATGTCGGAGAAGCTCGCGGTGCCCTTGTCGGCGGCGACGACGAGATAGGTGTCGTCCTCGTCGTGGCGGACGACCTCCGCGGGATGGACGACCTCGCCCGCCACCATGTTGTCGGTGATGTCGAGCAGCGCCGAGATGAAGATCTTGTAGCAGGCGATGCCCTCGGCGAGCCAGGCGTCACGGTCCACGGCCGGGTCCGGCAGCTGCTTGGCGACGAATCCGCCCTTGGCGCCCACGGGCACGATCACGGTGTTCTTGACCATCTGCGCCTTGACCAGGCCGAGGATCTCCGTACGGAAGTCCTCCCGCCGGTCCGACCAGCGCAGCCCGCCCCGGGCGACCTTGCCGAAGCGCAGGTGGACGCCCTCGACGCGCGGCGAGTAGACCCAGATCTCGTAAGCCGGGCGCGGCGCCGGGAGATCCGGGATGGCCTGCGGGTCGAACTTCATCGACACGTAGTTGTGCGGCTCGTGGTCGTCGGCCAGCTGGAAGTGGTTGGTCCGCAGCGTGGCCTTGATGACGGTGAGGAACGACCGCAGGATCCGGTCCTCGTCCAGCGAGGCGACCTGGTCGAGGGCACCGTCCAGCTCCTCGAGGAGCCCGTCGATCAGCTCCGTGCCCGCCTTCTGCCGGGCCGGGGACATCCGGGCCTCGAAGAGCGAGACCAGCAGCCGGGTGGTGTGGACGTTGTTGCGGAGGGTGTCCTCCATGTAGTCCTGGCTGAAGGTCGAGCCCGCCTGGCGCAGGTACTTCGCGTAGGCGCGCAGCACCATGGCCTGCCGCCAGTCGAGACCGGCGCCCAGGACCAGGGAGTTGAAGCCGTCGTTCTCCGCCTCGCCGGTCCAGATGGCGGCGAACGCCTCCTGGAAGCGGTCCCGGGCGTCGTCGGCGAGGTAGTCGCCGTTGCCCGTGGCCTTCGGCAGGCGCAGCCCGAAGTCGTAGATCCAGGCGTGTGTGCGGTCGGCGCAGCGCAGCTCGTACGGACGTTCGTCGACGACTTCCACGCCGAGCCTCTGTAGGGCGGGGAGGACCGCGGAGAGCGAGACCTGCTCGCCGATCCGGTAGATCTTGAACCGGCGCTCGCCAGGGCCCGCGCCGACCGGCTCGTACAGGCTGAGCGCGAAGTCCTTGCGCTCGCTCTTGAGCGCCTCGAGGTGGACCAGGTCGGCAACAGCGGCTCGCGGCGAGTGGTCCGCCTTGTAGCCCTCGGGGAACGAATGGCCGTACCGGCGCAGCAGCTCGGCGGCGCGCTCCTCGCCGCACTCGGCGTTCAGCGCCTCCTGGAAGCCGTCGGCCCAGGAGCGTGCGGCCTCGACGAGGCGAGCCTCGATGCGGTCCGCGTCCGCGTCGGTGAGGTGCGGCAGCTCGGTGCCCGGCGGGACACGGACGACGAAGTGCAGCCGGGAGAGGATCGACTCCGTGTTCCAGGCCGTGAAGTCGACGCTGGTGCCGCCCAGCTCCTCCTTGAGGATGTCGATCAGGCGGAGCCGCACACCGGTGGTGTAGCGGTCACGCGGCAGGTAGACGAGGGCGGAGTAGTAGCGCCCGTACTCGTCCTGGCGCAGGTAGAGCCGCAGCCGGCGGCGCTCCTGGAGGTACAGCACGGAGGTGACGATGGAGCGCAGCTGGTCGACGGGCGTCTGGAAGAGCTCGTCACGCGGGTAGGTCTCCAGGATCTGGAGCAGGTCGCGGCCGTCGTGGCTGTTGGGCGTGAAGCCCGCGCCCTCCAGCACCTCGGCGACCTTGCGGCGCACCACGGGCACCCGGCGCACCGACTCGGTGTACGCCGCGGAGGAGAAAAGCCCGAGGAAGCGCCGCTCACCGACGACGTTGCCGTCGGCGTCGAACTTCTTCACCCCGACGTAGTCCAGGTAGCTGGGGCGGTGCACGGTCGCCCTGCTGTTCGCCTTCGTCAGGACGAGGAGCTTGTGCTCCCTGGCCTTGGCCCGGGCGTCCGCGGGCAGCCGGTCGAAGGACGGGCTCACGGGGTGTGCCTCGTCCTCGCTGTGCTTCGGGTCGGAGCGCAGGATCCCGAGACCGGTCCCGGGGACGGCCGTCAGTGCGTCGGACTCACGGAGCTCGTACTCCCGGTACCCCAGGAACGTGAAGTGGTCGGCGGCGAGCCAGCGCAGCAGTTCACGGGCCTCCTCGACCTCCTCGTCGCCCAGCTCGTCGAGCGGTTCCGACGGCAGGTCGTCGGCGATCCGCAGGGCGGCGTCGCGCATCTTGTCCCAGTCCTCGACGGTCTCCCGTACGTCGGACAGGACGCGGAGCAGATCGGCGGTGATCTGCTTCAGGTTCGCGCGGTCCGTCTCACGGTCAATCTCGACGTGGATCCAGGACTCCACGAGCGCGTCGTGCGGCAGCTCGGCGCCGGCCTCCTTACGGCCGCCGGACCGCTTCGCGGTACGCCTGGCCGGGTCGTCGGCGAAGACCTCGATCAGCTTGCCGGTGACATCACGGCGGACGACGACCTGCGGGTGGATCACCAGGTGGATGCCGCGGCCCTGCCGGGACAGCTCGTTGGTGACTGAGTCGACCAGGAAGGGCATGTCGTCGGTGACGACCTCGACGACGGAGTGGCTGCTCGTCCAGCCGTTCTCCTCGACGGTCGGGGTGTGCACCCGGACGTTCGCGGTTCCCTGCGGGCGGTTCTCGGCGAGACGGTAGTGGGAGGAAGCAGCCCCGAAGACGTCGACCGGGTCACGGTCGGTGATGTCCTCCGGAGCAGTGTGCAGGTAGTAGCGCTGGAGATAGGCGAGCAGCGTGTCCCGGCCAGGCCGCTCGTCACGGCCGGCCTGGGTGCCGTCCTCTGCTTCGGTGCCGGTCCCTTCGGCGAGGTGCACCCGGAGGCCGCCTCCCGGGCCACCGACACCACCGCCCGGACTGTTGTCAGCTACCCGGGCCGCCCGTGCGAGCAGCTCGGCCTTGGCTTCGTCCAGCTTGGTCTGCATGTCCTCTGGCTCCTGTCGCGCGCCGTTGCGTGACGTAGGTGAGAAAGACGACGTAACGCCACGACGCGGGGTTTCCGGTCTGGGTCGACGCTATGCCGCCTGGGGAGATGCCCGGGACCATATCGGCCATTTTCGGCAGACGGCCCGGGACGCGGAGATCACGCGTAGCCCGGGTGCTGTGGCACTCCGGGCGCAGGCCGGGGGCTTCGCTGCCCCCGAGGCGTATCGCGCTGATCACTGCACCAGGCTATCCCTCCTGCACCCACAACCGTCATGAGCCGCATATGTACAAAAGAAGACCCCGAACTTTGACACTCTGGACATCGCACGGCAACGCTCCGGCACGTAAGGACACACCCGCGACCACTCGGCGACACACGCAGGACAACCGGGCCGGGGACTCCCGCCGCGCAGAAGCCCCCGGGCGCCGGCTTCGGAGCGCCCCGCCGGGCGCCGGCCGGGTGTCGGCGTACGGGCGGACCTGCTTGGGCCGCCGGGCGGGCAACCGGCCGGGCACCCGCGTCGGGAGGGCTTGCTGGGTGCCCACGTCGGGGCAGATCTGCTGTGTGCCCGCGTCGGGGCGGACCTGCTGGGTGCAAGGCCTGAGCGACCTGCTGGGCGCCGTACGAGCGACCTGCCGGGCGCCGACCGGGACACTGCCCGGGACACCAGCCGGGCGCCTGCCGGGCCACCGGCTGGTCACGTCCGCCCCGCCGTTCGCCCCGTCGGCCGCCCTGCCCGTCAGTCGGCCATGAGTTCGGCCAGAGCGACGGCCTCGGCCAGGGTGTCCACCACGGGCACACCGGCCGCCTCCAGGCTCCTACGGCTGTGCGAACCACCCGTGTAGAGCACGGCACGCGCGCCGACGTGGGCCGCGGCCACCGCGTCGTCCACCGCGTCACCGATGACCACCGCGGATTCGGGAGCGATGTGCCCGAGCACCTCGAAGTGGCGCTCCATGTGCTGTGCCTTGCTGCCACCGGAGGGGCCGGTCCGGCCGTCCACGCGCACGAAGTGACGCTCGATGCCGTATCCCCGCACCACCGGGACCAGGTGCTCATGGCCGTACATGCTGAGCAGCGACTGGCTGCGGCCGCCGGCCTGCCACCGGACCAGCAGCTCCTCGACCCCCTCGGTCAGCCCGCAGGCCACCCGCTGCTCGCTGTAGTGGCGGTGGAAGAGACCGTCCATCCGTTCCCACTCGGCAGGAGTCGGCAGCCTGCCCATGAGCCGCTCGTAGAACTTGGGTATCGGCACGCAGTACGTCTCGCGGTACTGCTCCAGCGTGAGCGGCGCCAGGTCCACCTCGGCGAAGGCCGCGTTCGTCGCCCCGAGCACCGCGTGGATGTCGTCGAGCAGTGTGCCGTTCCAGTCCCAGACCAGATGTGTGCGGTGCTTCCCCGATGTCGCCATGGAAAGAAAATACTCGCCCGGTGCGGGAGCCACCCAAGGCCCGGGGGCCCGGGCGCCCTGCTGATCAGACGATCAGGCGATCAGGCGATCAGGCCGGGGATCTCCTGGATCCCGAACCACAGCAGCTCGTGGTCCTCGGCGCCGTCCACGGTGAACTGGGCGTCGTCGTCGCCGAGGTCCGCCGCACCCAGCGCCGCCGCCGCCGCGGCGACGTCCTTCTCCGCGTCGTCGGCGTCCACGTGCACGGCGGCGGCCTTCGACAGCGCCACCGCGTCCAAGATCCGGACCTCTCCGAGCGACGACGCGTCCAGGATGTGGTCCGGATCGGCGACCGCCGCCCCGTCCGGCACATCGAGAGCGACGACGACCCGGCGCCGGATCTCCTCCGGCCGGCCCGCGATCAGCCGCAGCGAGGCGGAGGCGGCCCGGTTGAGCGCCGCGTACTCCAGCTCCTCGATGTCGTCGGAGACGTACCACTCGCGCAGACCGGGTGTCACGGCATAGGCGGTCAGCGGCCCCGGGCCGACCTCGCCGGCCCCGTGCACCGCGGCGAGATCGGAGAGGGTCAGGGGGACGTACACACGCATGGCTGACCGCTTTCGTAGTCGATGACGCACTCAGGATACGTGCGACGTCCCCCTTCGGGGTTGCCGATCCACCCGCTGACGTCCACCGTGCAACGCCCGTCACCCCCGCCGTTCCCTTGCGGCGCGCGGCCCGTCACCCGGATAGGTGGTCCCGCCAAACGCCGGACCTGCCCGCTCCGCCGGTTGCGGGTCCGGTGACCGGCCCCGTAGAAGATCCCCAGCAGAAGTTACCGCCCGGTATTCGACCGGGCTCCGGACAGCAGCCACGGGGGCTACCAGCATGAGCATGAGCGCGGACAGGACGAGGCCGGCCGGACGACGCGACCGCAGCAGGCCGGGCACCGTACCTCCGCAACGGCCCCGCCGGCCGCTGCGCCCGCACCATTGGTTCGCCGAGCGCCTGCTCGCCGTCCTCAGCGGCCAGCGCCCGGTGCACTGGATGCTCGGCCACACGATCGGCGAGGCCTACGACCAGCTCGCCGAACTCGCACCCGACGCGCCGCTGGGCGCGGGCTGCAGGCGCCCGGTCGTCCGTGCCTGCCACGGCAGCCAGCCGGCCACCGGCGTGGTCGAGGCCTTCGCCAGCATCGCCACGGGCGACCAGGTCCGTGCCATGGCCTTCCGCCTGGAGCAGGGAGCCGATCTCCGCTGGCGCTGCGCCGCGATCGACCTGGGCGGCGAACGCCTCCCGGCGGTCAGGTGATCCGAGGGCCACTGATTCGGGCCCGGAGCGACCTGAGGACCGCTGAGGACCCCTGAGGACCTCTGCGGGTCGTACGCGGGGTCGGAATGACCCCCGAGCCCTTGTACGACCCGCACAGGGACCGGAGTGGCCCCAAGGGCCCGTACAGGCCTGCCGGAGGAGCACCCCGGAGACCTGTGCGAGGCGCGGAGAGCCCCGGAGCGGCTGACGGCCGGATGCCCGGCCCGCCGTGCCCGCCGTCGGTCGAGGCAGCCCCTCCCGCCGTCGGTCGAGGCAGCCCCCGGCCACGCACGGGGACCGCCAACCGGCGCCTGACGCTGCCCCTGGCCCTGGCCAGCCCGGGCCCGCCCTGGCCCGCCCCGGCCCCGGCATCGGCGAAGAACGAGCCAGGTCCGGCGACCGGCCGGGTCCCGCCCAAGGACCGCCGGCGGACCGCCGCTCCGCACCCGGGACCCGGCAGGCGGAACCAGCCCGTCCACACGATTGCGGGCGCACTCCCGTCACCACACTGCCGCCGCACAGCACCACACGGGCCCTCTGCGGGCCTCGGACGACCCCTGCCGCCCAGGTAGCCGCCACCCGGACCCGCAACCCTGAGAGGCCCGGAGAACGAGCCTGGCCCGGACACCACTCGGTGTCCGGGCCAGGCTCGTTCAGACGTGCTGCCGCGCTACTTCTTGCGGCGCCGTCCGCCCGTGCTCTTCTGCGCCTTACGGCGCTCCGCACGCGTCATGCCGTCGCCCTCGGACCGCGCGCTGTCACCGTTGGAGAAGTCGCCCTCGACGACGCCGCCCTCCCCGTCCACCGTGGGGGCGGAGAAGTGCAGCCGGTCGGGACGCTGCGGCGCGTCCAGGCCCTTGGCCCGGATCTCCGGACGCCCGGAACCCGCCGCCACCGGCGTGTCCTGCTTCTCCAGCGAGGTCCGCTCCGCGCCGTCCTGCACCGGAACCTCCTCGACCTGCTGCTCGACCTGGACCTCCAGGTTGAACAGGTAGCCGACGGACTCCTCCTTGATGCCCTCCATCATGGCGTTGAACATGTCGAAGCCCTCGCGCTGGTACTCGACCAGCGGGTCCTTCTGCGCCATGGCCCGGAGGCCGATGCCCTCCTGAAGGTAGTCCATCTCGTAGAGGTGCTCACGCCACTTGCGGTCCAGGACGGACAGGACCACACGCCGCTCCAGCTCGCGCATGATGTCCGAGCCGAGCGTCTTCTCACGCTCTGCGTACTGCTCGTGGATGTCGTCCTTGACCGATTCGGCGATGAAGTCCGCAGTCACGCCGGCCAGGTCGCCCGCGGCTTCCTCGAGCTCCTCGACCGTGACCTTCACCGGGTAGAGCTGCTTGAAGGCGCCCCACAGCCGGTCGAGGTCCCACTCCTCCGCGAAGCCCTCGGCCGTCTCCTGCCGGATGTAGTCGTCGATCGTGTCGTCCATGAAGTGACGGATCTGGTCCTGCAGATCCTCACCCTCCAGGACGCGGCGGCGCTCGCCGTAGATGACCTCGCGCTGACGGTTGAGCACCTCGTCGTACTTCAGGACGTTCTTACGCGTCTCGAAGTTCTGCTGCTCGACCTGCGACTGCGCGGACGCGATCGCCCGGGTCACCATCTTGTTCTCGATGGGGACGTCGTCGGGCACGTTCGCCATCGACATGACGCGCTCGACCATCTGAGCCTTGAACAGCCGCATCAGGTCGTCGCCGAGCGACAGGTAGAACCGGGACTCGCCCGGGTCGCCCTGACGGCCGGAACGACCGCGCAGCTGGTTGTCGATGCGGCGCGACTCGTGCCGCTCCGTACCGAGCACGTAGAGCCCGCCGAGATCCTTGACCTCTTCGAACTCCGCCTTGACGGCCTGCTCGGCCTTCTCCAGCGCGGCGGGCAGGGCGGCCGCCCACTGCTCCACGTGCTCCACGGGGTCGAGACCGCGCTGCCGCAGCTCCGCCTCGGCGAGGTCGTCCGGGTTGCCACCGAGCTTGATGTCGGTGCCTCGGCCTGCCATGTTCGTGGCGACCGTGACGGCGCCCTTGCGGCCCGCCTGGGCGACGATCGTCGCCTCACGGTCGTGCTGCTTGGCGTTGAGGACCTCGTGCTGGACACCGCGCTTGGAGAGCTGCTGCGAGAGGTACTCGGACTTCTCGACCGAGGTCGTGCCGACCAGGATCGGCTGCCCCTTCTCGTGCTTCTCCGCGATGTCGTCGACGACCGCGGCGAACTTCGCCACCTCGGTGCGGTAGATCAGGTCCGACTGGTCGGCGCGGACCATCGGCCGGTTCGTCGGGATCGGCACGACGCCGAGCTTGTAGATCTGCTGGAACTCGGCCGCCTCCGTCATCGCCGTACCGGTCATGCCGGAGAGCTTGCCGTACAGGCGGAAGAAGTTCTGAAGGGTGATCGTGGCGAGGGTCTGGTTCTCGTCCTTGATGTCCACCCCTTCCTTCGCCTCGATGGCCTGGTGCATGCCCTCGTTGTAACGGCGGCCCGCGAGGATACGGCCCGTGTGCTCGTCGACGATCATGACTTCGCCGTCGATGACGACGTAGTCCTTGTCCTTCTTGAAGAGTTCCTTGGCCTTGATCGCGTTGTTGAGGTAACCGACGAGCGGGGTGTTCACCGACTCGTAGAGGTTGTCGATCCCCAGCCAGTCCTCGACCTTGGACACACCCGGCTCGTGGATGGCCACGGTGCGCTTCTTCTCGTCGACCTCGTAGTCGCCGGTCTCCTCGATGCCCTTCAGCGGGTTGCCCGCCTCGCCCCTGGTCAGACGCGTGACCAGCTTGGCGAAGTCGCCGTACCACTTGGTGGCCTGATCGGCCGGGCCGGAGATGATCAGCGGGGTACGGGCCTCGTCGACGAGGATCGAGTCGACCTCGTCGACGATGGCGAAGTTGTGGCCGCGCTGGACGAGCTCGTCCTTGGACCACGCCATGTTGTCGCGGAGGTAGTCGAAGCCGAACTCGTTGTTCGTGCCGTACGTGATGTCGCAGGCGTACTGCTCGCGGCGCTGGGCCGGAGTCATGTTGGCGATGATGCAGCCGACCTCGAGCCCGAGGAACTTGTGCACCCGGCCCATCATCTCGGAGTCGCGCTCGGCCAGGTAGTCGTTGACCGTGATCAGGTGCACGCCCTTGCCGGAGAGCGCGTTGAGATAAGCGGGCAGCGTGCCGACGAGGGTCTTGCCCTCACCGGTCTTCATCTCGGCCACATAGCCGAGGTGCAGGGCGGCACCGCCCATCATCTGGACGTCGTAGTGGCGCTGTCCGAGAACGCGCTTGGCGGCCTCACGGACGGTCGCGAATGCTTCGGGAAGCAGGTCGTCCAGGCTCTCGCCGTCCGCGTACCGTTCCTTGTACTCGTCGGTGAGCGCCCGCAGCTCGGCGTCGGAGAGGTTGACGAAGTCCTCTTCGATGGAGCTGACCTGGTCCGCGATGCGGTGCAGTTTGCGCAGGATCTTGCCTTCGCCTGCACGCATGAGCTTGTTGAAGACGGACACTGAGGCTGGTCTCCTTGCCGGTCGGGCCTGGCACTGGGTCGTGTGATGGACTCTGGCGCGGGCACGGCAGGTGGGCCCCACCGCAACGGCCATCGTAAGCGAGGACCCCGCCACGCCGGGAGGGCTGCCGCCGCGTTCTCCCCACCGCACCCTTCCAGGACAACGGCTGGGGCGGTCGGAAGGTGCCGGGAAGCACCGAAAAGTGCTCGCTTCCCACGCTCGCCGTCACCACAATCCCTGCATGGAGCCCACCACACTCACCACTGAACGCCTGCTCATGCGGCCCTTCACGCCCGAGGACGCGGACGCGGTCCATTCCGCCTGCCAGGACCCGGAGATCCAGCGCTGGACGGTTGTCCCTTCGCCGTACACGCGTGCGGACGCAGAGCTGTTCACCCGGAAGCTCTCACCCGCGGGCTGGCAGGACGACACGATGTACAACTTCGCAGTGCTGCTGCGGGACGGCGGGCCGCTCGTCGGCGCGCTCGGTGTGAACCGCAGCGGCCTGCCGGGCACGTACGAGGTGGGCTTCTGGACGGCGAGGGCGCACCGTGGCGCCGGTCTCACGACGGAGGCCGTGCTCGCGGCGGCCCGCTGGGCGTTCACGGACCTCGCCACGGACCGCCTCGAGTGGCGGGCGGAGGTCGGCAACACCCCGTCCCGAGCGGTCGCCCTGCGTGCCGGCTTCCGTATGGAGGGTGAGCAGCGGTCGGCGCTCTTCAACAAGGGCATACGGCGTGACACCTGGACCGGCGCCCTGCTCCCGGCCGATCTGGGACTGCCCGGCACCTGTCCCCACCGGCCCGCCCCGGATGTCAGTGGCGCGCTCTAGGGTTCCACGCATGACGTCAGCGCCGCCGCCCGTTCTGGAAATCTCCGCCGACCAGGCACGCCGCATCGCCCTGCGTGCCCAGGGACTGCTCGGCGCCCCGGACCGCCGGGGCGGGGTCCGGGGGGTGCTGCGCCACCTCGGAGCCGTTCAGCTCGACACGATCTCGGTCCTGGCCAGATCGCACGAGCTCGTGCCGTACGCCCGTCTCGGCGCGCTCGGCCGCCGCACCGTCGACGAGGCCTACTGGTCGGGGGGCCACTCGTTCGAGTACTGGTCGCATGCCGCGTGCATCCTGCCGGTGGAGGAGTGGCCTCATTTCGCGTTCCGCCGCCGCGCCTACCGTGCACGGCCGCACTGGGGCCACGACCTGCCCGACGGTGCGTACGAGACCGTGATCAAGCAGCTGCGCGCCGAGGGCCCTCTGACCGCGACGGAGCTCGGAGGCGCGAAGAACGGCGGCGAGTGGTGGGACTGGTCCGCGTCCAAGGTCGCCGTCGAGCGGGCCCTGATGTACGGCGAGGTGGTGTGTACCGAGCGGCGCGGCTGGAAGCGGGTCTACGACCTGGCGGAGCGTGCGATCCCGGACGCCGTGCTCCACGACGACCTGGACGACAGGGAGTGCCTGCGCCGGCTGGTCGCCCTGGCCGGGCAGTCGCTGGGCGTCGGCACCCGGGCGGACATCGCCGACTACCACCGGCTCAGGGCCGAGCAGTTCGACGCCGTGGTGGCGGACTCGGGACTCGTCCCGGTGTCGGTGCGGGGCTGGGCGAAGCCTGCCTGGGCACACCCCGAGGCCCTGGCGTCGGAACCGCGCGGACGGCACCGCACGACGCTGCTGTCGCCGTTCGACTCGCTCATCTGGGAGCGGGCACGCACGGAGCGGATCTTCGGATTCACCCATCGCCTGGAGGCCTACGTCCCCCGGCCCAAGCGGATCCACGGCTACTTCGCCATGCCGCTGCTGGCGGGCGGCAGGCTGCGCGGCCGGGTCGATCCGGCCAGGGAAGGGACGACGCTGGTCGCCCGCCAGGTGTCCCTGGACAGCGGGAAGTCCGTGACGCCGATGGCCGAGGCCCTCGTGGAGGCGGCGTCCTGGGTCGGCTGCACAGATGTACGGCTGGAGCGTGTCGACGCACCTGAGCTGCGCGAGCCGCTCATGGCGGAGATCGCCCGCGTCCTGCCGTAGGCCCCCGACCGGCTGCCCCGCCCCCCGGACCGTTACCTGATCTCGAGGATCTTCTCCCGCATGGCATAGACCACGGCTTCCATCCGGGAGTGCAGCTGGAGCTTCTCCAGGATATTGCGGACGTGGTTCTTCACCGTGTTCTCGGAAATGAACAATTCCTTGGCGATATCGCGGTTGTTCATACCCGTGGCGACGAGTTTGAGCACTTCCAGCTCCCGCTCGGTGAGCCGCGGTGCCGGAACGAGCCGGCGCTCGTCGGTGCGCTGGATCATCGACTTGAATTCGGTGAGGAGCTTGGAGGCCATCGACGGGCTGATCTGGGACTGGCCGTCCGCCACCGCGCGAATGGCCGTGGCGACCTCGTCCGTCGAGATCTCCTTGAGCAGGTAGCCGGTGGCTCCCGCCTTGATCGCCTCGTAGAGGTCGGCCTCCTCATCGCTGATCGTCAGCATGATGATCTTCGCGCTGGGGGCCACCTCCTTGATGGAGGTGCAGGCTTCGATGCCACCGCGCTTGGGCATCCGCACGTCCATCAGCACGATGTCGGGCAGCAGGTCCGCCGCCTTGTCGACGGCCTCCGCCCCGTCCCCGGCCTCTCCGACGACCTGGATGTCCTCCTCCTGCGCGAGGACGATCTCAAGCCCCCTGCGGAAGAGCGCATGATCGTCCACCACGAGGACCCTGATGGGCTCCTTGCGAGAACCACCGCCGTCCGCAAAGGAATCCGTACCGGCAGCGCTGTCGGCATCGTTCGTCCCGCGCACGGGCCCGAAGGTGTCCGCCATCGTTCCTCCCCCTGAAGGCCACTGCCTGAGGTCACAGGCTGTCCGCCAACGGCAGTGCACACAGCACTGATTGGCCTGGAACGCCATGCTTTCATGCCCGGCCGCCGAAGCGGTGCCCCCCGCGGTCGCACGTGGTGCCCCTGGGGGCGCGAAAGCTTCCAGGGGCACCGCGTATCGGCTGTGAGTGGTGGGTGTCAGCCGCCGAGCGCACCGCCCGCGCCGCCCGCCTCGTCGGAGGCCAGCGGGTCGGTCCTCAGGTGGATGACACCGTAGTCGTAGGCGTGCCGCCTGTAGACGACACTGGGCTCCTTGGTCTCGGAGTCGACGAACAGATAGAAGTCGTGCCCGACCAGCTCCATCTCGTAGAGCGCCTGGTCGAGCGTCATCGGCGCTGCGACGTGCGTCTTCTCGCGCACCACGAGCGGCCCTTCGCCCTGTACCTCGAGCGAGCCGATCCTCTTGGTGGGCACGGACGGCTCCGGCTCCTCGGGGATCAGTTCGCCGTCCCCGTTGAAGGAGGCGACACCCGGCACGACCTCTCCGACCTCGGCTGCCGACAGCCGGCCGTTACCGCGCCTGCTGTGGCGCTTGTCGTTCTCCTTGCGCAGCTGGGTGTCCAGCTTGTCGGTGGCGAGGTCAAGCGCTGCGTACGGGTCGCCTGCTGCCGCTTCCGCCCTGATGACCGGCCCTCGCGAGCGGAGCGTGATCTCCACCCTTGCCGCACGGTCGGCCTGACGGGGATTCGGCTCCTTGGACACCTCGACGTCGAGGCTGATCACCTTGCCGTCGAACTTCTGGATCTTGTCCAGCTTCAGCTTCTCGGCCACGTGCTTGCGGAACCGCTCGGGCACCTCGGTCTTGCGGCCCTTGACGACGATGTCCACGCAGAACTCCGTTCCCGGATCGCTCCGCTTCGGTGGCGGAGCATCTCCCTTTTGCACCAGGCCCCGGTGATCGCCGGAGCCGCGGACTCGGTGGTGTCACCTCCTCCTCCCCCATCGGCAGGGTCTCCACCCCACCGATTTCCATGCTTCTGGCGTACCGGTGAGTTACCTGCCCGAAACCTGGTGGTGCATTCGTCGAGGTGTGGAATTCACCGCTCCTCACAACCGAACATAGCCTGACCACCACCGTGTCGGCACCCGCTACTCACGCGTACCTCCGATCGGGCCCGTTCGCCCACTCACTACCTGCAACGATGCAAGTTATCTGTCAGTTCCGGTTTATTTCGAAAGCAGACGGAGAGGCTGCGACGACCGCGGCCCGGAGCGTCTCCTCCGTGCCGTCTCCGGAGCGGCTCGTGGCGCGGATCGCGCGTGCCGCCTCCGCCAGTGACGAGCCCGTCGTCAGGAGGTCGTCCACCAGCACGACCCGGCCGTCCCCGAACAGCCTCCGCCCGCTGTCCGCGACGACGAGGGCGCCCCTCAGATTCGCCTGCCGGTCCCGGGCCCCCAGCCCTGCCTGGTCCGCCACCTCACGCCGCTGCCGCAGAACGGCGAGCACCCGGGCCCGCGTGCCCCCACGACGCAGCGCTGCCGCAGCCGCGGCAGCGATCCTGCGCGCCGGATCGTGTCCCCGTGCCGCCGTCGCCCGCCGCGCCGACGGCACGGGGACCAGCAGCAGCGCCCCCGCATCGGCCGGATGCCCCGCTCCGGCCCTCACAGCGGCCGCCAGAGCCCCGCCGAGCGCTCCGGCAAGGCCAAGCGCCCCTCGCTCCTTGTGGGCCAGCAGCATCGCGCGTACGGCATTTTCGTACGGAGCGGCCGCGTGAACCACGGGGAGACCCTCGGGCTCGGGCGTCGGCCGCACACGACGTGGGTCGGCCGACAATGTGGCGGCGCACTCCACGCACAACTCTGTCCTCGGCCTGCCGCAGCCCCCACAGGCCACGGGCAGCACCAGCCCCACGATCTCCGGCCACCAAGTCCGCACAATCCCACTGTGCCCCGCCGACGGGCACCCCGCCACGCCTGTGGGAAACCCCTGTGGACAACCGGAAAGCCGTGACCACGGGCGGCACGGCGGCCTCGGCCGGCGCCTTCCGTCCGCCGCTCCGCTCAGCCCGGGTAGACCAGCGAGGAGCCCTCCTTGAGAACCGTCTGCCAGTTGTCCCCGGGCGACAGCTTCACGATCCCGTCACTCTCGGTGTCCGCCATCAGCGGCAGTTGCTCGTCGTCGGCGGCCGCGACCGCCGTCACCTGGTTCACACCCGGCAGGACCCCGGAGGACGACGTGGACCCGTCGGCCTGCACGTAACGCACCTGCTGCACGCCGCCCTCCTCCTTGCCGACCACCACCAGACGGCTGCGTCCGGACCAGGAAACAGCCGTCACATCGGCCAGCTGGGGCGCCGCCTGTCGCAGGTCCTCCACCGAGACCTGCTCGGTCTCCCCCGAACCGTGACGCTCGACCCGGCCGATGTTCAGTGTCGTGTGCCCGTCCCGCGACACCTGCAGGGCGATCCGGACACCGTCGGCGGACATCCGCAGCGCCTCGATACGCCCGCCGTTCAATCCGGGCACCGAGACCTCCTGCGGTTCCCCGGCACCGTCCACCAGACGCAGCAGCCTGGGGTCCGACGGATCACGGTCGGCAACCCACAGATCGCCCCGGCCGTCCCAGCTCGGTACCGACAGCCTGTCCGCGGCCTTCCTCGCCCGACTGGTCACCACAGGAGCCGCCGGCTCGCTCTCCTCGACGAGGGAGGACACGTAGAGCTGCTGCTGGTCCGCCGAGACCGCGGCCGCCTGCTGTTCGTCCCGGGCCACCCCCACGGCGCTCATCGCCACCGTCCCGCTGCCCAGCGGTCCGATCACCGGCTCCGCGTCACCGCTGTCCTTGCTGGTCACGGAGATGCGCTGCACATGTCCCTCGTCGTCGACGAAGTACTGGCTGTCGGGACCGTCGGAACCGTTGTCCGAGGCGAAGTCCGCGGCCTCATCGGCCCCGAGGGAGCACAGCGGACCCCGCTCCCCCTGCAACTCCACCTGCCCCACCCTGGCGGACGTCAGGTCCCTCAGGGTGAAGAGCACCTGGGCCGCCATCATCCGGCAGGCACCCTGCCCGGCCTTGTCGGCCTTCTTGTTGAGCGGCACCTTGAGGACGTTCTGGTCGTCCGGCGCCAGAGAGGTGACTCCCTTCTTCAGCGCCGTACCGGTGGGAAAACGCGAATCGACGACCGGCCGCAGCCAGTTCGACGGGCCTTCGAGCAGCGTTCGCACCGTCTGCGTGGCCGTGTCCATCCGAGTGATGGGATCGGTGCGGTTCCGCACGTAGACGGGGTCGGCGACCAGCGTGGACTCGTCATCCGTCCGGCCGGCGGCGAAGTAGTACTTGTTCACGGACCGGTAGAGGCGCTTGAAGTCGGACTGCCCGAGCACCAGGCCGTCCGGCACGATGTCGATGCGCCATTCCTGCTTGCCGTCCGCACCCTTCTCCCGGATCAGATGAAGCATCTGGGAGTACTCCGACGGGGCCAGCGGCCGGTAGGAACTCTGCGCGTCGACCGCTGCCACCTGTTCACCGGCCAGCGTGTAGGTCGTCTCGTCGGACTTCTGTTCCTCGTCCCGGATCGTGGGCCCGTTGCGGTTGGGCGCCTTCGCGAGCACCGTGGTGCCCTCGCTCGGCTGCCAGGTCCGGGCCGCTTCCGCGGTCAGGTAGGTGCGAGTGGTCCGGAAATCGGGGTCGTCGCTGGTCATCGACTCCAGGAAGCCGTCGACGACCTCGATGGGCGAAGCGCCCTCCCTCGGCGGCACGGCGTACACCTGGACCTGGGAATCGCCCGGCTGTGAGGCGTCGACCGCCTTCACGTCACCGGTGACCGGCATCGCTCCGCATCCGGCGAGCACCACGACGCCGCAGCCGAGCAGCGCGGACAACCGCACCGCCCGGCCGTGGCCGCCCCGACGGCGGTCAGTGTCCACGAGTCGTGTCCTCCTGCTGCTCCGGATCCTGCGTCACTGGGTCGGTGCCCGCGTCCGGCCGGTCCCCGGCCGGACGCGACACCACACGTGCTCCACTGCCCGGAAGGGCCGCCGGATGGACCGACAACGGCGTACGCTGCGCCGCCTGTCCGTGGGCCTGCACGGCCATGTGCGAACGCGCCGTGGACCCTGACTGGTTCGGTACGGACATAAGCCGGTGATCACCGGCCGCCGACGTGGCTTCCGCACGCTCGCGGTCCTCCCGGTTGCGCCGGGAGTCCTCCGGCTCCAGCGGTATCGGAGATCCGCGCAGCGGCTCGTCCGCCGTGCGCGGCAAGGTCAGCCGGAACTGCGATCCGCCACCGGGCTCGCCCCAGGCCTGCAGCCAGCCGCCGTGCAGCCGGGCGTCCTCGACCGCGATCGACAGCCCCAGGCCGGTACCACCGGTGGTACGGGCACGCGCCGGGTCCGCCCGCCAGAAGCGGTTGAAGACCCGCGTCGCCTCGCCCGGCTTGAGCCCGACGCCGTAGTCCCTCACCGCGACGGCCACGGCACCCTGCGCGACGCCCATCCGCACGATGACATCACGGCCCTCACCGTGCTCGACGGCATTGACGACGAGATTGCGCAGGACCCGCTCGACCCGGCGCGCGTCGGCTTCCGCGACGACGGGCTGCTCATCACCCACCACCCGGATTCGGCTCCCCTTGCGCTCCGCCAGCGGCTCGGCACCGCCGATCACCCGCCGGACGACCGTGCGCAGGTCTATCGGTTCGGCTTCCAGCGCCGCTGCACCCGCGTCGAACCTGCTGATCTCCAGCAGGTCGGACAGCAGCGACTCGAAGCGGTCGAGCTGGTCGCCCAGCAGCTCCGCGGACCGGGCCGTGACCGGGTCGAAGTCGACGCGCGCCTCATGGATGACATCGGCGGCCATCCGCACGGTCGTCAGGGGAGTGCGCAGCTCATGGCTGACGTCCGAGACGAAACGCCTCTGCATCCGGGAGAGCTCCTCCAGCTGCTGGATCTTCAGCTGGAGGTTCTGCGCCATCTTGTTGAAGGCCTCACCGAGGCGGGCGATGTCGTCCTCACCGGTGACCTTCATCCGCTCCTGGAGCCGGCCCGCGGAAAGCCTTTCGGCGATCCCTGCCGCCATCCGGACGGGCGTGACGACCTGGCGCACCACGAACCAGGCGATCGCGCCCAGCAGCACGACCACGAACAGGCCGGCCGTGGCCAGCGTCGTCGTGACCAGGGTCAGCGACTTCTCCTCCTGCGTGAGCGGGAAGAGGTAATAGAGCTCGTAAGGGTTGTGGTCGACGTCGTAGAGCCGCTTGCCCACGACGAGCCCGGGCTCCGGGTCCTTCCCGTACGAGTACCGGATCAACGAGTACGTCTGGAAGGCACCTGATCCATTGCCCACGTCGTCCCGGAGCCGCTGCGGAATGCTGGACGCCTCCACACGGCCCGATCCACGCGGGGCGCGGCTCGTGCCCTGGCCCACGGATTCGGGACTGAGCGCGACCACGTTGAAAGCGTTCGCGCCACCGCTGGCGAGCTGGTCGACGAGCTCCGTGCGCCAAGAGGTGTTGGCCGTCACGCCGTCGGCGCCCTCCTCACCCTGGCCGCCCGGGACGAGAGGAGCGTTCGCATTGGCCTGGGCGGCCGCGAAACCACCGGCCGCCTGGGTCTGCGCGGCCTTGCCCTTTGCCTCGAGCAGACCGTTCTTGACCTGACCGATCACGACGAAGCCGAGAAGCAGCACCACCGCGATCGACATCAGCAGCGTTCCCGCCACGACGCGCAGCTGCAGATTGCGCCGCCACAGCCGGACCGCCGGCAACAGCGGCCCGCGGATCCACCGCATCAGCAGACGCGGCACGGGGCCACCGGGCGTCCGGTTGCGGAACAACCGGCCGCCCAGCAGGACCTTGCCCAAACGAGAAGTGCTCCGGGCCGGACCGGCAGCCCGCTCCGTACGGGCCCCGGGCACCCCGGGTGGCGGAGCAGCGCTGCCCAGGGTCATGTCAGCTCGGTCCGGCCTTGTAACCGACACCACGGACGGTCACGACGATCTCCGGCCGCTCCGGGTCCTTCTCCACCTTCGAGCGGAGCCGCTGGACATGCACGTTCACCAGACGGGTGTCGGCGGCGTGGCGATAGCCCCACACCTGCTCGAGCAGCACCTCACGGGTGAACACCTGCCACGGCTTCCGGGCGAGGGCGACCAGCAGATCGAACTCCAGCGGCGTGAGGGCGATGGACTGCCCCTCCCGCTTCACCGAGTGACCGGCCACATCGATGACCAGGTCCCCGATCGCCAGCTGTTCCGGCGCGGGCTCTTCGGACCTCCGCAAACGCGCCCTGATCCGGGCAACCAACTCCTTCGGTTTGAACGGCTTGACGATGTAGTCGTCGGCCCCGGATTCCAGGCCCACCACAACATCCACCGTGTCGCTCTTGGCAGTGAGCATGACGATCGGCACACCCGACTCGGCCCTGATCAGCCGGCAGACCTCGATGCCGTCCCGTCCGGGCAGCATGAGGTCCAGCAGCACCAGGTCCGGCTTGGCCTCACGAAATGCGGCCAGTGCCTTGTCGCCGTCCGCTACGAACGACGGCTCGAAACCTTCTCCACGCAGCACGATGCCGAGCATCTCGGCCAGTGCGGTGTCGTCGTCGACGACAAGGACGCGTCCCTTCATAAACGACATCATCCCATTAGCTAATCGTTACCTGCGATGACCTGGCACACAGCTCTGCCAGTCCGACCCCCGTGACCGGGGAAATGACACCCTCCTCCGTGACTATCGCCGTGACCAGTTCGGGCGGCGTGACGTCGAATGCGGGGTTGTACGCCTGGGTTCCCGGGGGTGCGACGGCCGTCCGGCCCCCTCCACCTCCGGCCGGAGCACCCGGCGTCGATGTGAACTCCGTCACTTCGGCCGCGGAACGCTGCTCCACGACGATCGATGTGCCGTCCACCGATTCCAGATCGACCGTGGTCGTGGGCGCCACCACGACGAACGGCACATGGTGGTACTTCGCCAGCACCGCCAACGGATAGCTCCCCACCTTGTTGGCCACCGAGCCGTCCGCGGCAATGCGGTCCGCCCCGATGATTACGGCATCCACCTCCCCCGCCGCAAACAGCGAACCCGCCGCGCTGTCCGTCAGCAAGCTGTACGGCATCCCGTTGCGGCCCGCCTCGTACGCCGTGAGCCGGGCGCCCTGGAGCAGCGGACGCGTCTCGTCCACCCACAGCTGCCGCAGGCGCCCCTCCCTGTGCGCCCTCAGAGCCACCGCGAAGGCCGTACCCTCGCCACCGGACACGAGCGCCCCGGTGTTGCAGTGGGTCAGCAGCCGGTGCCCGCCTCCTTCCGGCAGGAGTTCCGCCAGCAGTTCCAGACCGTACTGCGCCATGCGCCCGCTGGCCGCCGCGTCCTCCTGGTGCAGAGCGCGCGCCTCGGCCAGAGCCGCCGCGGCGGCCGCTTCCGGGCCCGCCCCGCTCCTGACAGCCGCCTCGTACCCGCGCGCCGCCCGCCGCGCCCCGTACCCGAGATTCACCGCGGTGGGCCGCGCCTGCTCCAGCCGCTCCGCGGCCTGCTCCACGTCCTCACCCCGCGCCGCGGCCAGCGCCACCCCATAGCCCCCGGCGATACCCAGCAGGGGAGCCCCCCGCACCGCCAGTGTCTGTATGGCTCCCACCAGCGCGGGCACGTCGGCGCACACCAGCTCCGCCTCTTCGGCGGGCAGCCGCGTCTGGTCGAGGAGGACCACCGCAGGACCTCCCGGAGGATCGTCCCAGCGGAGTACGGAGAGAGGCAGAGGCCCGTTACCCACCGGCGTTTGTGCGTCCTGATCATCCATCTGCCCAGTCTGCCCGCTGAACCGCCCGCGCACGAAGGCAAGAAGGAGATAGAGCGCCAGGCCCGCACCGGACCGACGCGTGGCACGATGGCTGACAACCTGCCGCCCCGATGAGCGGGCAGGACTGTGAAGGAGCGACGATGAACGACTCTCCGGGCTGGGCTTCGCCCGGATCCGCCCCCTCCGACGGCCAGGAGACGGGCATCCCCAAGCCCTCCTCGCCCGTGGACGGAAACGCCGCCGGACAGTGGTCTCCCGCACAGCCGCCTCCAGGGCAGTGGTCCCCGCCCGGCGCCCCCGGCAACGGCCCAGGCGCGCCCCCACCCGCTCCGGGCTGGGGCGGCATGCCACAAGGGCCGGGGTGGGGACGTGCCCCCATGGCCGCGAAGCCCGGGGTGATCCCGCTCCGTCCTCTCGGGGTCGGCGAAATCCTCGACGGCGCGGTGTCCACCATGCGCACCCACTGGCGCACGGTGCTCGGTATCAGCCTCACCGTCTCCGTGATCGCCGAGATCGTGATCATTCTCGTGCAGCGCTACCTCCTGCCCGAGCAGGAGTCGATCGACCCGAACGCGACCGGCGCGGAAGCAATCCGCCAGGCCACCGACTCCGCGCAGTCGCAGCTGATCACCAGCGCACCGAGCACGCTCATCGCGATGATCGCCACACTCTTCACCACCTCGATCCTCACCGTGGTGATCAGCCGCTCCGTACTGGGCCGTGGCGTAACACTCTCCGAAGCATGGTCCGAGGCCCGGCCCCGGCTTCTTCCGCTTCTCGGGCTGACCCTTCTGCTGAGCCTGATGAGCGCCGCGATCATGGCAGCGGGCCTTCTTCCGGGCCTGGCACTGGGCAGCGGGGCCGGCGGGATCGCGCTCACTTTCCTGGGCTTCCTCGCCTCCTGTGCCGTCGTTCTCTGGCTGATGATCCGCTTCACGCTCGCAGCACCGGCACTCATGCTGGAGCGCCAGCCCGTACTCACCGCGCTGCGCAGGTCCGCCAAGCTGGTCAAGGGCAACTGGTGGCGGACCTTCGGCATTCTGGCCCTCACCTACCTGCTGGTCATCGTCCTGACCTTGATCATCACGATCCCGTTCGGCATCATCGCCGTGACCATGGACAGCGACGGCCTGAGCGAGTTGCTCAACGGCAGCGCGGCAGACTTCGGCTGGCCCTTCCTCATCGTCACGGGCATCGGCGACGTGATCATCTCGACGCTCGCCTACCCGTTCACCGCGGGAGTGATGGCCCTGCTCTACGTCGACCAGCGCATCCGCCGCGAGGCCCTCGACCTGGACCTCGCCCGGGCCGCCGGCGTGCCCGGCTACGACAACCCCAGGAGCTGATGCGGTGACGGGGCCGGGGGGCACCAGCACGGCAGTACGACTCATCCGGGCGGACGTGGACATACCCGTGGACACTCCACGCGTCCCCGCCCGGGAAGCGGCGCAGGACGAACTGTCCGACCCGATGTACCACGAGCACGACCCGAACCTTCTCGAACGCGGCCTCGACCACTTCTGGGACTGGATCGGTGACCTCTTCGCCGGCGCCGCCGGGGCAGCCCCCGGCGGCCCGCTCGGGCTCGTCGTGCTCGTGCTGGCCGTCGTCGGCCTGGTCGCCGCGCTGTGGTGGAGGCTCGGCACACCTCGGCGTGCCGCCCCGAACCCGGAGGCACTCTTCGGCAGCACCACCCGCAGCGCTGCGGACCACCGCACCGCGGCCGCCGCACACGCCGAAGCCAATCGCTGGACCGAGGCCGTCCAGGAACGGATGCGCGCCCTCGTCCGCTCCCTGGAGGACCGGGCCGTACTCGACCCGCGCCCCGGCCGCACCGCGGACGAGGCGGCCGCCGAAGCCGGCCGGCTGATGTCCGCGCACGCCGACCGACTCCGCGCCGCCGCCCGGGCCTTCGACGACGTCACATACGGAGGCCGCACCGCCGACGCGGCTGCGTACCGGACCCTGTGCGCCCTTGACCTGGACATCGAGGCCGCCAAGCCCCTGCTGACCACCGACACAGCCCCAGGAGCTGCCGGATGACCGCAACCGCGGCCGCTCCCACCACATCCGCGTCCCGTACCCCGCAGCAGATCTGGCATCGCGTCCGCGGGCTGCTGCTGGCCGTTCTCATCCTCGTCGTCGCCGGGGTCGCTATCGCCGCCGCCCGCTCGGGCGGCCAGCACGGCCGACTCGATCCCCGCTCCGCGGATCCGCACGGCGGCCGGGCAGTCGCCGAACTCCTCAAGGACCGCGGTGTGTCCGTCGACATCGCCACCACGCTCGACGAGGCCACCGGTGCTGCCGGCCCCGATACCACCCTGCTCGTCGCAGGCCCCAACATGCTCACCGCTCACCAGCAGCGGCGCCTTTACGCGGCGACTGCCGACTCCGCCGGCCGTACCGTCCTCATCGCACCCGGCAGCCCCTCCGTGGCCCGGCTCGCCCCTGGAGTGCACGCGGAATCGCACGGGCCGGTGGCCGCCCTTACCCCACGTTGTGAACTCCCTGCAGCACGCGCCGCGGGAACCGCCGACATGGGTGGCATCCACTACGCGTCGGCTGCGCGCGGCACAACCGCCTGCTACCCGGACGACGACGGGCACGCGTCCCTCCTCGTTCTGCCGGGACAAGGAGCAGGCGACACCGTGTTGCTCGGTTCCCCCGACCTCCTCTACAACGACCGTCTCGACCAGCAGGGCAACGCATCGCTCAGCCTGCAACTCCTCGGTTCCCACCCGCATCTCGTCTGGTACCTCCCCTCACTCGACGATCCCTCCGCCGCCCAAGGCGGCAGAGGCAGTCAGGACGACAGCAGCGACGACGGAGCCGAAGGAGAGAGCGGATTCATCAGCCTCATCCCCTCGGGCTGGCTCTGGGGCACCCTTCAACTGGCCCTCGCCGCCGTACTCGCCGCGATCTGGCGCGGCCGCCGCTTCGGCCCCCTGGTCACCGAGCGACTGCCGGTAGCCATCCGGGCCTCCGAGTCCGTCGAAGGACGGGCCCGGCTCTACCGCAAGGCAGACGCCCGGGACCGCGCCGCAGACTCACTGCGCTCGGCCACGCGGACCCGCGTCTCCCCCCTCCTCGGTGTGTCCCCCCGTGACGCCGATTCCCCCGCTGTGCTCCTGCCCGCTGTCGCCGCACGCCTCAGCAAGCCGGGCACCGACCTCGGCCTCCTCCTCTTCGGCCCGGCCCCGGCCGATGACGCCGCGCTTGTCCTCCTGACCGATCAACTCGACGCCCTCGAAAGAGAGGTACGCACTTCATGAGCGCCCCGACCCCGGAGACCGCTGAGCTTCCGGCAGCCGCAGCGACCCTCGCGACCCCCGTGGATTCCGACAGTGCCCGCGCATCCCTGGAAGCGCTGCGCTCCGAGATCGCCAAGGCCGTGGTCGGCCAGGACTCGGCGGTCACCGGCCTGGTCGTCGCTCTCCTCTGCCGGGGCCATGTGCTTCTGGAAGGCGTACCCGGCGTCGCAAAGACCCTTCTGGTCCGCGCACTTGCCGCATCCCTCGAACTGGACACCAAGCGCGTCCAGTTCACCCCCGACCTCATGCCGAGCGACGTCACGGGCTCACTCGTCTACGACGCCCGTACCTCCGAATTCTCCTTCCAGCCAGGACCGGTGTTCACCAACCTGCTGCTCGCCGACGAGATCAACCGGACCCCTCCCAAGACACAGTCCTCCCTGCTGGAGGCCATGGAGGAACGTCAGGTGACCATCGACGGGTCTCCCCGACCGCTTCCCGACCCCTTCCTGGTGGCGGCCACTCAGAACCCTGTCGAGTACGAGGGCACCTATCCGCTGCCCGAGGCCCAGCTGGACCGCTTCCTCCTCAAGCTGACAGTCCCCCTGCCCTCACGCGAGGACGAGATCAACGTGCTCACTCGCCATGCGGAGGGGTTCAACCCTCGCGACCTCAACGCAGCAGGCCTACAGCCCGTGGCCGGACCTGCCGACCTCGAAGCGGCCCGTGCCGCCGTCGGCCGAACCTCGGTTTCCCCCGAGATCGCCGCCTACGTCGTGGATATCTGCCGTGCCACTCGTGAATCCCCCTCGCTCACTCTCGGCGCCTCCCCCCGAGGAGCCACCGCTCTGCTCTCCACCGCCCGGGCCTGGGCCTGGCTCACGGGCCGGGACTATGTCATCCCGGACGACGTGAAGGCCCTCGCTCTGCCCACGCTCCGTCATCGCATACAGCTACGGCCGGAAGCGGACATGGAGGGAGTCACCGCAGACTCCGTCATCACCGCTGTACTCGCCCACGTCCCCGTCCCCCGGTGAGGCGGTGACCATGGCCCTCACCGGACGGGCCGCCCTGGTGGCGGCATTGGGGTCACTCCCCGTAGGCATTCTGGCCCCCAGCTGGACAGGCATGCTCGCGGTCAATGTCCCGCTCTCACTGGCAATTCTGTGCGACTACGCCCTGGCCGCGCCAGTGCGCACGCTGCGGTTCACCCGATCCGGTGATACATCCGTTCGACTCGGTGACACCGCGACCATGCAACTCACAGTGACCAACCCGTCCTCCCGACGGCTCCGCGCCCAGCTCCGGGACGCCTGGCCACCCAGCAGCTGGACGTCGGAGACCGAACAGACCTCGTCCCGCCACCAGTTCGCCGTACCTGGAGGGGAGCGCATCCGACTCACCACATTTCTGCGCCCCTCACGGCGTGGAGACCGCCGAGCCGACCGCGTCACCGTCAGGTCGTTCGGCCCCCTCGGCCTGGCGGCCCGCCAGGGATACCATCGCGTGCCCTGGACGGTCAGGGTGCTGCCTCCCTTCACGAGCCGGAAGCATCTGCCTTCGCGGCTCGCACGACTGCGTGAACTCGACGGCCGCACCAGCGTGCTCACGCGCGGAGAAGGCACGGAGTTCGACAGCCTGCGCGCCTACGTGCCGGGAGACGACACCCGTTCCATCGATTGGAGGGCCACCGCACGCCAGTCCGCGGTCGCCGTGCGTACCTGGCGCCCCGAGCGCGACCGCCACATCCTCGTCGTCCTGGACACCGGCCGCACATCAGCAGGCCGAGTGGGCGACGTGCCCCGTCTCGACGCCGCCATGGACGCGACCCTGCTCCTCACCGCTCTGGCCACCCGCGCGGGCGACCGCGTGAACCTGATCGCATACGACAGGCGTGTCCGAGCACAGGTGCAGGGCAAAGCAGCTGGAGGGGACGTCCTGTCGTCCCTCGTCAACGCTCTGGCCACGCTGGAGCCTGAACTCGTCGAGACAGACACACGTGGGCTCAGCACAGCAGCACTGGCGAACGCGCCCCGCCGCTCACTGATCGTCCTGCTCACGAGCCTGGACGCCGCACCTGTCGAGGAGGGCCTCCTGCCGGTTCTCCCCCAGCTCTCCCGACGCCACACAGTTCTGGTCGCAGCGGTTGCGGACCCCCATGTCGAGGCGATGACCGGTGCCCGGGGCTCAGTGGACGCGATCTACGAGGCCGCAGCCGGCACGCAGGCACAGGCCCAACGCCGACGCACTGCGGACCAGCTCCAGCATCATGGCGTCACGGTCGTCGATGCCGCACCCAACGACCTCGCACCCGCACTGGCAGACGCCTACCTCGCGCTGAAGGCCGCAGGACGGCTGTAGAAGGCGCAAAAGGCGAGAACCCAGCAGGTCACGTCTCAGTGCAGAGCGTGCCTCCGAATCCGATCCGGCTGCCATCCGTGTCGTGATGGATCGCCCTGCGCGCGCCATTCGGATCGATCTCACGCTTCGTGGGCTCCTAGCCCCGGCCGGCGATCTCGGCAACGACGGTGTCCAGGTCATCGACAAAGAAAATGTGCAAGGTGGCGTGGCTGCGTACAGCGGTTCCTGCTCGATGGCCATTGCCGTGTGCTCTGCCGGCTCCCACAAAGCCTGTGCCTCAATGTCTGTGCCTCCGTGTCACTCGGCAACGAAGGTCGGCTGACAGCCGAGCAACTGCTGGCACAAAGCGGCCACTGTCGGGTAGCCCTTTCAACGGAATCCCCGAATAAATGCCGATCGTCATGACGGGCAGACGGGGCCCGACGCCTCAGTTCCAGGGCGGCAGAGGAGCCCGGAACGCAGAAAAGCCCCGTGCCACAAGGGCACGGGGCTTTCCCGGAATAATTGTTCGGCGGCGTCCTACTCTCCCACAGGGTCCCCCCTGCAGTACCATCGGCGCTGAAAGGCTTAGCTTCCGGGTTCGGAATGTAACCGGGCGTTTCCCTAACGCAATGACCACCGAAACACTATGAAATTAACCAACACCGGAGAAAAACACGGCCGTTCGTTATTTCAGAACTAACACAGTGGACGCGAGCAACTGAGGACAAGCCCTCGGCCTATTAGTACCAGTCAGCTCCACCCGTTACCGGGCTTCCACATCTGGCCTATCAACCCAGTCGTCTACTGGGAGCCTTAACCACTCAAGGTGGTGGGAATACTCATCTCGAAGCAGGCTTCCCGCTTAGATGCTTTCAGCGGTTATCCTTTCCGAACGTAGCCAACCAGCCATGCCCTTGGCAGGACAACTGGCACACCAGAGGTTCGTCCGTCCCGGTCCTCTCGTACTAGGGACAGCCCTTCTCAATATTCCTACGCGCACAGCGGATAGGGACCGAACTGTCTCACGACGTTCTAAACCCAGCTCGCGTACCGCTTTAATGGGCGAACAGCCCAACCCTTGGGACCGACTCCAGCCCCAGGATGCGACGAGCCGACATCGAGGTGCCAAACCATCCCGTCGATATGGACTCTTGGGGAAGATCAGCCTGTTATCCCCGGGGTACCTTTTATCCGTTGAGCGACAGCGCTTCCACAAGCCACTGCCGGATCACTAGTCCCGACTTTCGTCCCTGCTCGACCCGTCGGTCTCACAGTCAAGCTCCCTTGTGCACTTACACTCAACACCTGATTGCCAACCAGGCTGAGGGAACCTTTGGGCGCCTCCGTTACTCTTTAGGAGGCAACCGCCCCAGTTAAACTACCCATCAGACACTGTCCCTGATCCGGATCACGGACCCAGGTTAGACATCCAGCACGACCAGAGTGGTATTTCAACGACGACTCCACAACCACTGGCGTGGCCGCTTCAAAGTCTCCCACCTATCCTACACAAGCCGAACCGAACACCAATATCAAACTATAGTAAAGGTCCCGGGGTCTTTCCGTCCTGCTGCGCGAAACGAGCATCTTTACTCGTAGTGCAATTTCACCGGGCCTATGGTTGAGACAGTCGAGAAGTCGTTACGCCATTCGTGCAGGTCGGAACTTACCCGACAAGGAATTTCGCTACCTTAGGATGGTTATAGTTACCACCGCCGTTTACTGGCGCTTAAGTTCTCAGCTTCGCACACCCGAAAGTGCACTAACCGGTCCCCTTAACGTTCCAGCACCGGGCAGGCGTCAGTCCGTATACATCGCCTTACGGCTTCGCACGGACCTGTGTTTTTAGTAAACAGTCGCTTCTCGCTGGTCTCTGCGGCCACCCCCAGCTCACCGAGTAAATCGGATCACCAGTGATGGCCCCCCTTCTCCCGAAGTTACGGGGGCATTTTGCCGAGTTCCTTAACCATAGTTCACCCGAACGCCTCGGTATTCTCTACCTGACTACCTGAGTCGGTTTAGGGTACGGGCCGCCATGAAACTCGCTAGAGGCTTTTCTCGACAGCATAGGATCATCCACTTCACCACAATCGGCTCGGCATCAGGTCTCAGCCTTAACGTGTGACGGATTTGCCTACCACACGGCCTACACCCTTACCCCGGGACAACCACCGCCCGGGCTGGACTACCTTCCTGCGTCACCCCATCGCTTACCTAGTACAAGTCTGGTTCGTCGGCTCCACCACTACCCTCAACTCCGAAGAGATCGGGCCGGCTTCACGGACTTAGCATCGCCTGATTCAGTATTGGGCGTTTCAAAGCGGGTACCGGAATATCAACCGGTTGTCCATCGACTACGCCTGTCGGCCTCGCCTTAGGTCCCGACTTACCCTGGGCAGATCAGCTTGACCCAGGAACCCTTAGTCAATCGGCGCACACGTTTCTCACGTGTGTATCGCTACTCATGCCTGCATTCTCACTCGTGAACCGTCCACAACTCGCTTCCGCGGCTGCTTCACCCGGCACACGACGCTCCCCTACCCATCCATACTCCCGTTGGGGATATGTGTATGAATGACACGACTTCGGCGGTACGCTTGAGCCCCGCTACATTGTCGGCGCGGAATCACTTGACCAGTGAGCTATTACGCACTCTTTCAAGGGTGGCTGCTTCTAAGCCAACCTCCTGGTTGTCTCTGCGACTCCACATCCTTTCCCACTTAGCGTACGCTTAGGGGCCTTAGTCGATGCTCTGGGCTGTTTCCCTCTCGACCATGGAGCTTATCCCCCACAGTCTCACTGCCGCGCTCTCACTTACCGGCATTCGGAGTTTGGCTAAGGTCAGTAACCCGGTAGGGCCCATCGCCTATCCAGTGCTCTACCTCCGGCAAGAAACACACGACGCTGCACCTAAATGCATTTCGGGGAGAACCAGCTATCACGGAGTTTGATTGGCCTTTCACCCCTAACCACAGGTCATCCCCCAGGTTTTCAACCCTGGTGGGTTCGGTCCTCCACGAAGTCTTACCTCCGCTTCAACCTGCCCATGGCTAGATCACTCCGCTTCGGGTCTAGAGCGTGCAACTCAATCGCCCTATTCGGACTCGCTTTCGCTACGGCTTCCCCACACGGGTTAACCTCGCTACACACCGCTAACTCGCAGGCTCATTCTTCAAAAGGCACGCAGTCACGACTGCATGTGCAAGCACACACAGCGACGCTCCCACGGCTTGTAGGCACACGGTTTCAGGTACTATTTCACTCCGCTCCCGCGGTACTTTTCACCATTCCCTCACGGTACTATCCGCTATCGGTCACCAGGGAATATTTAGGCTTAGCGGGTGGTCCCGCCAGATTCACACGGGATTTCTCGGGCCCCGTGCTACTTGGGTGGTTCTCAAGCAAGCCGTTGATGTTTCAGCTACGGGGGTCTTACCCTCTACGCCGGACCTTTCGCATGTCCTTCGCCTACACCAACGGTTTCTGACTTGCCGACCAATCGGCAGATTGATCAAGAGAACTCCCACAACCCCGTATACGCAACCCCTGCCGGGTATCACACGCATACGGTTTGGCCTCATCCAGTTTCGCTCGCCACTACTCCCGGAATCACGGTTGTTTTCTCTTCCTGAGGGTACTGAGATGTTTCACTTCCCCTCGTTCCCTCCACACTGCCTATGTGTTCAGCAGCGGGTGACAGCCCATGACGACTGCCGGGTTTCCCCATTCGGAAACCCCCGGATCAAAGCTTGGTTGACAGCTCCCCGGGGACTATCGTGGCCTCCCACGTCCTTCATCGGTTCCTGGTGCCAAGGCATCCACCGTGCGCCCTTAAAAACTTGGCCACAGATGCTCGCGTCCACTGTGCAGTTCTCAAACAACGACCAGCCACCCATCACCCCACCCTTACAGGTGAGTGCACTGGGGCCGGCAACCAAAGGAACAGACTCAACGAGCCCGTACCTTCAGATACCCAACAGCGTGCCCGACCCGACCGATCACTCACCACGTTCCACGCCGAAGCAGTACTAGCAATGACCAACCTGTCGTGCCGAATAGTCAACGTTCCACCCATGAGCAACCAGCACCGAACATTCGCCGGTGTACTGGCCTCTGACCAAGCGAACCTGGTAAGAAGTGCTCCTTAGAAAGGAGGTGATCCAGCCGCACCTTCCGGTACGGCTACCTTGTTACGACTTCGTCCCAATCGCCAGTCCCACCTTCGACAGCTCCCTCCCACAAGGGGTTGGGCCACCGGCTTCGGGTGTTACCGACTTTCGTGACGTGACGGGCGGTGTGTACAAGGCCCGGGAACGTATTCACCGCAGCAATGCTGATCTGCGATTACTAGCAACTCCGACTTCATGGGGTCGAGTTGCAGACCCCAATCCGAACTGAGACCGGCTTTTTGAGATTCGCTCCGCCTCGCGGCATCGCAGCTCATTGTACCGGCCATTGTAGCACGTGTGCAGCCCAAGACATAAGGGGCATGATGACTTGACGTCGTCCCCACCTTCCTCCGAGTTGACCCCGGCAGTCTCCTGTGAGTCCCCATCACCCCGAAGGGCATGCTGGCAACACAGAACAAGGGTTGCGCTCGTTGCGGGACTTAACCCAACATCTCACGACACGAGCTGACGACAGCCATGCACCACCTGTATACCGACCACAAGGGGGGCACCATCTCTGATGCTTTCCGGTATATGTCAAGCCTTGGTAAGGTTCTTCGCGTTGCGTCGAATTAAGCCACATGCTCCGCTGCTTGTGCGGGCCCCCGTCAATTCCTTTGAGTTTTAGCCTTGCGGCCGTACTCCCCAGGCGGGGAACTTAATGCGTTAGCTGCGGCACCGACGACGTGGAATGTCGCCAACACCTAGTTCCCAACGTTTACGGCGTGGACTACCAGGGTATCTAATCCTGTTCGCTCCCCACGCTTTCGCTCCTCAGCGTCAGTAATGGCCCAGAGATCCGCCTTCGCCACCGGTGTTCCTCCTGATATCTGCGCATTTCACCGCTACACCAGGAATTCCGATCTCCCCTACCACACTCTAGCTAGCCCGTATCGAATGCAGACTCGGGGTTAAGCCCCGAGCTTTCACATCCGACGTGACAAGCCGCCTACGAGCTCTTTACGCCCAATAATTCCGGACAACGCTTGCGCCCTACGTATTACCGCGGCTGCTGGCACGTAGTTAGCCGGCGCTTCTTCTGCAGGTACCGTCACTTTCGCTTCTTCCCTGCTGAAAGAGGTTTACAACCCGAAGGCCGTCATCCCTCACGCGGCGTCGCTGCATCAGGCTTTCGCCCATTGTGCAATATTCCCCACTGCTGCCTCCCGTAGGAGTCTGGGCCGTGTCTCAGTCCCAGTGTGGCCGGTCGCCCTCTCAGGCCGGCTACCCGTCGTCGCCTTGGTAGGCCATTACCCCACCAACAAGCTGATAGGCCGCGGGCTCATCCTTCACCGCCGGAGCTTTTAACCCCGTCCCATGAGGGACAGAGTGTTATCCGGTATTAGACCCCGTTTCCAGGGCTTGTCCCAGAGTGAAGGGCAGATTGCCCACGTGTTACTCACCCGTTCGCCACTAATCCACCCCGAAGGGCTTCATCGTTCGACTTGCATGTGTTAAGCACGCCGCCAGCGTTCGTCCTGAGCCAGGATCAAACTCTCCGTGAATGTTTTCCCGTAATCGGGATCACAACACGAGAGCGGAACAACCAGGTCGGAATATGACCGGTTGTTCACAGCGTCCTCGCTGTTGTTGCCTACCCGACCCGAAGGACCGGTAGGACTTTTCAAAGGAACCACCAACCTGCATGAAGCAGGCCGGGGTATCAACATATCTGGCGTTGACTTTTGGCACGCTGTTGAGTTCTCAAGGAACGGACGCTTCCTTCGGTCCCGTTTCACCGGGGCCCTCCGGGCGCTTCCCTTCGTTCTTGCGTTTCCGACTCTATCAGACTCTTTCGTGTCCGATTCCCGGTCGAAGCGGGTTACTGCTTGTTTCGCTTTCCGGTTCTTCGCTTTCGCGTTTCCCTTTCCGGCGATTCCAACTTTACCAGACCCTTTTCCGTTCCGTTTCCGGTCCGAATTTGAATCAGGTGACCCATGGAGAAGGCCTTTGCCTTTCGGCTGACTCGACTTTATCAGAAGCAATTCGGCCGAAGCGAATCCGGCTTCTTGCTTGAAAGAGAAGAATCAATCGGCTCTGCGAGGATCACGTCCCCTGCAAGAGCGAGATGAACTCTAGACGTTCCCAAGCAAGCTGTCCAGCTTGCTGGAACCGTTAAAATCTACCTCTCCACGCAGACTGTGTCAACAGTCTTTGTGGGCGAACTGAAGACTAGCAGGTCAGAGCCCTCGCTCGCACATCGGGCCCTCAGGCCGCAGCAGGAAGCTCCGCGCTGCGCCCCTCGGCCTCAAGATCTCCTGTGTTCCCCGCTCGGGCCGCCCGGCCTCCGAGGACATAGACGTAGGCGAGAAAGGCCAGCTCAGCCACGACACCAATGGTGATCCGGGCCCAGGTGGGGAGGCCCGACGGGGTGACGAAGCCTTCTATGACTCCGGAGACGAACAGGACCAGGGCCAGGCCGATGGCCATGCCTATCGCTGCTCGGCCCTGCTGCGCCAGGGCCGAGCGCCGGGTGCGTGGCCCCGGGTCGATGACCGTCCATCCGAGACGGAGGCCTGTGCCCGCTGCGACGAACACCGCGGTGAGCTCGAGCAGCCCGTGTGGCAGGACGAGTCCGAGGAAGGTGTCCAGACGGCCGGCGGAGGACATGAGGCCGATACCCACGGCGAGGTTCAGCACGTTCACGAAGAGGATGTAGATCACCGGTATGCAGAGGAACGCGCCCAGCACCAGACACATGGCAGCCGCCTGAGCGTTGTTCGTCCAGACTTGGGCGGCGAACGAGGCAGCCGGATGGCTGGAGTAGTACGTCTCGTACTCACCGCCGGGGCGGGTCAGAGCTCGCAGGTCCTCCGGAGCCCCGATCGACGCCTGGACCTCCGGATGCGCGCCGATCCACCAGCCGATGAGAGCCGCCAGGAGTGTGGAGAGCACCGCCGTGGGAATCCACCAGTGCCGCGAGCGGTAGACGGCCGCGGGGAAGCCGGCGGTCAGAAAGCGGGCGGCGTCCCGCCACGAAGCACGGCGTGTCCCGGTCACGGTCGAGCGCGCACGGGCCACGAGCTGGGTGAGGCGCGCGGTCAGCAGGGGGTCCGGGGCGCTGGACTGGATCAGGGACAGATGGGTGGCGGTGCGTTGGTACAGAGCGACGAGTTCATCCGCCTCTTCACCTGTCAGGCTGCGCCCTCGGTGCAGAAGATGGTCCAGGCGGTCCCACTCGATGCGGTGGGTGGTCACGAAGACGTCGAGATCCATGGTCGGCTGCTGCTCCAGGCATGGGTGCGTACGGGTCCGTACTACGGCGGTGCGCTGCGGGTCAGCTTGGCAGACTGTGGTCCCGAGGGGCAGGGAAGGGCGGCGAGGGGTGGGCGGCGATGAATGAACTCGTGACCGGAGACGCGGTGGTGTTGGGTGTGCAGCCTGCGAGGCTGCCCAGCCGGGCGTTGGCGATCACCATCGATCTTGCGGTGCTTCTGACCGTATTCGTTCTGTTGTCCGTCGGCCTGGCCGTGGCGACCGTGACGCTCGACGAGGCCGCGACCGCCGCCATCGCGGTCGCCACGTTTCTTCTGGTGCTGGTGGGCGGGCCGGTCGCGGTCGAGACGCTGACCCACGGGCGTTCGCTCGGAAAGCTTGCCTGCGGGCTTCGTGTGGTGCGGGACGACGGCGGGCCGATCCGCTTCAGGCACGCGCTCGTGCGGGGAGCGATGGGCATGGTCGAGATTCTGGGAACGTTCGGAGTCGTGGGCTGCGTCGCCTCTCTGGTGTCCGCCCGGGGCCGTCGGCTCGGTGACGTGTTCGCGGGAACGCTGGTCGTACGTGAGCGGGTCCCGGCCGGGCGGTCCTTCGCTGTGCCGCCGCCACCGCCCTGGCTCGTGGGACGTTTCGCGCAGCTGGACCTCTCCGGCGTGCCGGACGGTCTCTGGCTGGCGATTCGGCAGTACCTGACTCGGATGAACCAGCTCGATGCCACGGTGCGCGGGTCCATGGCCGAGCGCTTGTCCACCGACCTTGCCGCGCATACGGGTGCTCCGGCACCGCAGGGCGTTCCGGCGGCCGCCTACCTGGCGGCTGTGGTGAACGAGCGACAGACACGGGACGTCCGGCGGGTGACCGCGGGAGCGGGCCGCGCCGGCAGGGTGCCGGGAGCCCTGCCCGTACCGGTGCACCGGGCGTTCTCCGGTGACCGGGAGGTGGCGGCCTGGCAGGTCGGGCCCGGCACGCCCACGGTGGTTCCCCCAACCACTACGGCGGCCGAGGTCAAGGGCTCGGCAGACGGACCGGCTCCGACAGGATTCGCCCCGCCCGCCTGAGCGTAGGACAGGCTCAGCCCGGGATCACCTGAGCCGGAGCGGGCCCGGGCGTCAGACAGCTCGGCATCAGACGGCCCGGCATGGGACAGCTGGGGCACAGGACAGCCCGGGCGTGAGCCGGCTCGGCCCCCCGGACCCCGCCCCCGTGAGCGCCGCCCGCTCGGCCACGCGCTGTCGCCCGGCCCGGTGTGGGGCCCCGGTCCGCATCGGCGTGCGGCCTCGCGCTCCGTCCGTCCCGAGCCCGTCCGTCTCATGCCCCGTCCGTCGGGCGGGGCATGGCCGAGGGTGGGGATTCGAGGTGCTCGAGCTCGATGCCCGGCGCTGCCAGCACCACGTCCCCTGCGATGTGCACGATGTGCTGATCACCGGTGTCCAGTGCGTTGACCTGGTATTCGTCCACGACCAGAGGTCCGTTGTCAGTGGCGTGCGCTTCACTGTTCAGCAGTGACCAGGACTGGTCGACGGTGCGGGGGGCGAGAACCGGGTCCGTGAAGGTGACCAGACGGACGCGGGTCGCGGGGGAACCGGGGGTGAGGCGAAGGAGCCGAGCGGTGGAGACGAGGAAGGCGGGGGATGTGCCGGAGAAGGTATGGGCGCGGACATTGCCTTCGGTGGCATGGGTGCCGGTGGGATCGGTCCGTACCCAGGTGACCCCGTCGAGGGCGGCGCCGCGGATCTGCCAGCTGGCGGCGTGCAGTTCGAGGCGGATGGGGCGGCCGAGCTCGTCCAGGGCCAGATCGACGGAACCCAGGTGGGCACCCGAGGGGCCCGTGGTCTGGGAGACGTAGCGCCAGCCGGAGGGGCCGGGCGCGCAGTGGAAGTGTTCTTCGCCGAGGGGGGTGTGGTCGTGGACATCGTGGAGCGAATAACGGCCGCGGGGCATGGGGTCCTTCGGGTTCCTCGGGCTGTGCGGGTGCGGTACGGGGCAGGCCCCCGACACGGGGGTGCGGGGGCCTGCGCTCGGACCTGCTGCTGAGAGCTGTGCCGGCCGTCGGCCGACGGCCGGCTCAGTAGCGGTAGAGGTCCGACTTGTACGGGCCGTCGACCGGGACGCCGATGTAGTCGGCCTGCTCCTGGCGCAGGGTCGTGAGCTTCACGCCCAGCGAGTCGAGGTGGAGCCGGGCGACCTTCTCGTCCAGGTGCTTCGGCAGCACGTAGACATCGGTCGGGTACGCCTCGGGCTTCGTGAACAGCTCGATCTGGGCCAGGGTCTGGTCCGCGAACGAGTTGGACATGACGAACGAGGGGTGACCGGTGGCGTTGCCGAGGTTCAGCAGACGGCCCTCGGACAGCACGATCAGGACCTTGCCGTCCGGGAACTTCCAGGTGTGGACCTGCGGCTTGACCTCGTCCTTGACGATGCCGTCGATCTTCGCCAGGCCGGCCATGTCGATCTCGTTGTCGAAGTGGCCGATGTTGCCGACGATCGCCTGGTGCTTCATCCGGGCCATGTCGGAGGCCATGATGATGTCCTTGTTGCCCGTCGTCGTGACGAAGATGTCCGCGGTCTCCACCACGTCGTCCAGCGTCGTGACCTGGTAACCGTCCATCGCTGCCTGCAGGGCGCAGATCGGGTCGATCTCCGTGATGATCACCCGGGCGCCCTGGCCGCGGAGGGATTCGGCGCAGCCCTTGCCCACGTCGCCGTAGCCGCAGACGACGGCGGTCTTGCCGCCGATCAGGACGTCGGTGGCGCGGTTGATGCCGTCGATCAGCGAGTGGCGGCAGCCGTACTTGTTGTCGAACTTCGACTTGGTGACCGCGTCGTTGACGTTGATCGCCGGGAAAAGGAGGGTGCCGTCGCGGTGCATCTCGTACAGCCGGTGCACACCGGTCGTGGTCTCCTCGGTCACGCCGCGGATCTCGGACGCCAGCTGGGTCCACTTCTGCGGTGCCTCGCCGAGGGTCCGGTTCAGCAGGGTGAGGATGTAGGCGTACTCCTCGCTGTCCGCGGTCGACGGGTCCGGGGCCTCGCCGGCCTTCTCGAACTCGACGCCCTTGTGGACGAGGAGGGTGGCGTCACCACCGTCGTCGAGGATCATGTTCGGGCCGCCGGTGGGGGTGTTGGGCCAGGTCAGGGCCTGCTCCGTGCACCACCAGTACTCCTCCAGGGTCTCGCCCTTCCAGGCGTAGACCGGGACGCCGGCGGGGGCGTCCGGGGTGCCGTTCGGACCGACCGCGATCGCTGCGGCGGCGTGGTCCTGGGTCGAGTAGATGTTGCA
The DNA here is from genome assembly GCF_016804005.1 of Streptomyces pratensis. Classification (GTDB taxonomy): domain Bacteria; phylum Actinomycetota; class Actinomycetes; order Streptomycetales; family Streptomycetaceae; genus Streptomyces; species Streptomyces pratensis_A. The sequence goes on from NZ_CP051486.1 coordinate 7,393,259, forward strand.
GGAGGCCCAGCGGACCTCGGCACCCAGGGCGACGAGGGTCTCGATGAGCACCGCGGTCTGCACGGTCATGTGCAGGGAGCCGGTGATCCGGGCACCCGCCAGCGGCTGGGCGTCGGTGTACTCCTTGCGGATCGACATCAGGCCGGGCATCTCGTGCTCGGCGAGGGTGATCTCCTTGCGCCCGAAGGCGGCGAGAGAAAGGTCGGCGACCTTGAAGTCCTGGCGATTGGCGGCCGTCGTCATAACGGGCTGCTCCTCGTAGTGGGTCGAGGGTGGACTGGCTGGCTCTGCGGCGGCCACGGGCACACGAATGCCCGGGCGATCCGCAGTGCAGTCCGTCGGAGGCCCTCTCTCCCTCGGCCGGCCCGCTTCCGCGAACCGATCGACCGCCATCAGCAGCGACGTCTGGTACTCCCCCGAATCTACACCGAACGGCCCAGTGAGCCCCAGCCCGCCTGGGCGGCGGAGTGGGTCGCTGGGCCGTTCGGGGCCGATCTTCAGCGGATCAGTGGCCGGATCCCGCCGGTGCGTCGGGCGACCCGGGGCCGGCCGGGGCCTTGCCCGGGTTGGAGCCGGCCGCGGCTGCCGCCTCGTCGTAGATGTCGGGCTCGAGGTAGATGACCCGGGCGATCGGGACGGCGTCGCGGATCCGGTTCTCGGCGGCGTTGATCGCTTCCGCGACCTCGGCGGCGGACTCCTCGGCCCGCACCGCGATCTTGGCGGCCACCAGCAGCTCCTCGGGGCCGAGGTGGAGCGTGCGCATGTGGATGATGCGGGTGACGGTGTCGCCGTCGACAACCGCGGCCTGGATCTTCTCGACGTCCTCGACGCCGGCCGCCTCACCGAGGAGCAGCGACTTCGTCTCGGCGGCGAGAACGATCGCGATCACGATCAGCAGGATGCCGATGCACAGGGTGCCGATGCCGTCCCACACACCGTTGCCGGTGCCCAGCGCCAGTCCGACGCCGCCGAGGGCCAGGATCAGACCGACGAGCGCGCCGAGGTCCTCGAGGAGGACGACGGGAAGTTCGGGGGCCTTGGCCCGGCGGACGAACTGTGTCCAGGACAGCTTGCCGCGCGTCGCGTTGGACTCGGCGATGGCCGTACGGAAGGAGAAGCTCTCGGCGATGATCGCGAAGACCAGCACACCGACCGGCCAGTACCAGGCCTCGATCTCGTGCGGGTGTTTGATCTTCTCGTAGCCCTCGTAGATCGCGAACATGCCACCGACCGAGAACAGGACGATGGAGACGAGGAAGGCGTAGATGTAGCGTTCGCGCCCGTACCCGAAGGGGTGCTGAGGCGTCGCCTCCCGCTGGGCCTTCTTGCCACCGAGCAGCAGGAGTCCCTGGTTGCCCGAGTCCGCCAGCGAGTGGACGCTCTCCGCCAGCATCGACGACGAGCCACTGAAGAGGAACGCCACGAATTTGGCCACTGCGATCGCGAGGTTGGCGGCTAGAGCCGCCACGATCGCCTTGGTTCCGCCTGACGCGCTCATGGGTGCCTGGTGTCCCTTCATCGGTGCTGCGGCTCGGACGCCGCGGTACGGCCGGACATTGTTGCAGCCGCCGGGGCAGACCGTACGTCAGACCACCACGGTCGCGCGGAACAGCGTTCCCGTACCGGTGACTTCGACTGTTTCGTCCGCCGGGACGAACACGGACTCGCCGGGTGCTAGGGCGATCTCCCCCGCCCTCGGAGTGCCTGCCGTGCACAGCAGGATCTGCGGGGTGGCGGCAGTGAGGTCGACGGAGGCGCCACCGGGCGGCAGGACGTAACGCGACAGCCTGAATTCGTCGACCGGCGTCTCGTACAGCTCCTCGCCGCTGGGGGCGGCCTCGGGGCGCAGGATGCCGGGCTCGGTGGCTTCGAAGCGGACGATGCGCAGCAGTTCGGGCACGTCGATGTGCTTGGGGGTGAGACCGCAGCGCAGCACGTTGTCGGAGTTGGCCATGATCTCGACACCCAGGCCCCCGAGGTAGGCGTGCGGCACGCCCGCGCCGAGGAACATCGCTTCGCCGGGCTGGAGTTGTACGTAGTTCAGCAGCATGGCCGCGAGGACGCCCGGGTCGCCGGGGTAGTGGTGCGCGATCTGGGCGTACGGGGCGTGGGCGCCGCCGAGCCGTTCCGCGGCCTCCGCCGCCTCGGCGACCGTGTGAGCCATCTCGTCGGGGTCGGCGGTGAGGATCGCCGTGAGGACCTCACGCAGTGCCCCGTCCTCGGGCCGGGCGCGGAGCAGGTCGACGTAGGGCTTCAGGGAGTCGACGCCGAGGGCCGATATCAGGTCGGCGGCCTCGGCCGGCCTGCGGAAGCCGCACAGCCCCTCGAAGGGCGTGAGCGCGCAGATCAGCTCGGGCTTGTGGTTGGCGTCCTTGTAGGTGCGGTGCGGCGCGTCGATGGGGACGCCCCGGCGCTCCTCGTCCTCGAAGCCCTGCTGGGCCTGCGTGAGGTCGGGGTGGACCTGGAGGGACAGCGGGGCACCGGCTGCGAGCAGCTTGAGCAGGAAGGGCAGTCGGGGGCCGAAGGCTCGGACGGCAGCGGTACCGAGTTCACGCTCGGGGCCGGCCGCGATGACGTCCGTGAGGGACTGCTCCCCCGTCCCGGAGCCAAGGGTCCCCTCACCGGCTGCGCGGGTGAGGCGCGAAGGGGCTCCGGGGTGGGCTCCCATCCACATCTCGGCCTGCGGTTCGCCGGTCGGGGCTGTGCCGAGCAGTTCGGGGATGGCTGTGGTGGACCCCCAGGCGTAGGGGCGCACGGTGTTGGAGAGCCGGTCCATGGAGATTCGTCCTCGTGGGATGCGCGGGGCGTGGTGCCCGGGGGGAGTCGGGCCGTCAGGCCCGGTTGTCGGAGGCCAGGGAGGCGTAGACGGCGGCGAAATCGGTGACCGCGAGGAGCTCGGCGAGGGCTTCGAGCTCGCTTCCCTCCTCCGGTTCCAGTTCGCTGATGGCGGTGTCGTGGCTCAGGGCGAGCTCGCGTGCGGCCGGGCTCGCGGTCAGGCCGCCGGCGGGCCGGTCGCGGAGCAGGACGACGCGGGCCCTCATGGCTTCGGGCTCGTCCACCCGGTCGCGGAAGAAATCGTCGGGGTCAGCCCCTGCGGCGAATGCTCCGGCGAGCAGTCCTCCGTGGGACGGCAGCGCCTCCGGCAGCTCGGCCACGAGGGCCGGGCGCCCGGCGAGCTCGGCCAGAACAGCGGCGAAGCGACGTCCGACGGGGCCGGCGGCCTCTCCCTCGGTCCAGACGAGGGGCAGGCTGTCGGCGAGTTCCGCGGCGAGGGTCTTGGCCGGGTTGCTGTACGTCGCGATGGCCGGCCCGCAGCGCTCGGCGGTGCGGTCGAGGCGGTCTGCGACCTTCTGCAGCGTGTCCGGGGGCGCGTCGATCAGGCCGACCCTGTCCAGCAGGGCGAGCAGCGGGGTGAGCAGGGCCCAGAGCGTGCCGGGTCCCGCAGCAGAGGTCTCGGCGTCGTACTCACCGTGCGGGGCGGCCGCCATGGGCACGACGAGTCCGTGGACCCCGTCGACGGCTTCGCGCAGCGGGGAGCGGACGGGTGCGACGGCGACGACGGTGCAGCCGCGGCGGTACGCCTGCTCGGCGAGCAGCGCGAGACCGGGTTCCGAACCGTCGGCCGTGGCGATGAGCAGCAGGTCCACGGATCCTGCCCAGCCGGGCAGTGCCCAGCGCAGCGCTCCGGCCGCCGCCGCGACCCCGGTGGGGCGGATGGCGGTGACGGGTGCCGATGCGCCGGCGAGGGCGCCGATCAGGTCTGCGACCCCGGACGCGGCGGTGCCGGGCCCCGCGACGAGGACGGCCCGTGGCCGGCCTTCGGGGGCCAGGGCGCCGATTCCGGCCTCGGCTGCATGCCGGGTGGCGGTGCGGACTCGGGCTCCGGCCTCGGCGGCGCCGCGCAGCAGCCCTCTCCGGTCGGCTCGGGCCAGGGCGTCCGGTGCGTCGAGCAGCGACTCGTCGAGCATGGTGGTGGGCCTCCGATCACCGTGCTGATCAGGGTGCGGGTTACGCGGGGCGGCGGGCCTCGTCGACGAGGAGTACCGGGATGCCGTCACGTACCGGGTAGGCGAGACCGCAGTCCGTGCCGGTGCAGACCAGCTCGGGACTCTCGGCTGCGGACCGGTCGTCGAGCCCTGCGTGGCAGGCCGGGCAGGCGAGGATCTGCAGAAGGCCGGCTTCGAGCGGCATGGGGTGGGTCCCTTCGGGCATGCGGTGCGGATCCGGTCCTGACCCCGTTCGGGTCCCCGGAGCTTGGAGCGTGGTCAGCCTACCGCCGGGCCGAGAGGGTCGCGGCCCGGCAGACGCCGCACGACGGGGCATGCGTCGGGCGGCATGCACTCGGCGGGCGGGGCGGTACGGGTCGTGGGTGCCCGCAGCGCGGGTGCCCACGACGCGCGCCGGTCACACCCGCGCGCCACACCCAACCCGGTCACACACGCTGGCCACACCCGCGCGCCACACCCACCGGTCGCACGCGCCGGTCGCACCCGGGCGCCACACCCGCCGGTCACACGCGCGGGTCGCACCCGCCGGTCACACCCGCGCCCCACACCCGCCGGCCACACGCGCGGGTCGCACCCGCCGGTCACGCGCGCCGATCGCACTCGTCCGTCACGCGCGGACGACCGTGAGGACCTCGTCGCGGACCGCTGCCATCGTCCTCTCGTCCCGGGCCTCGACGTTCAGACGCAGCAGTGGCTCGGTGTTGGAGGCGCGGAGGTTGAACCACCAGTCGGTGCCGGTGACCGTGAGTCCGTCGAGCTCGTCGAACCGCACGTCGTCGCGCTTGTCGTACGCCACCCTGATCGCGGCGAGCCTGCCTGCCTGGTCGGCCACGGTGGAGTTGATCTCGCCTGATCCCGCGTAACGGTCGTAGCGGTCGAGGAGCCCTGACAGCGGCCCCTCCTGTCCGCCTAGCGCGGCGAGGACGTGGAGGGCGGCGAGCATGCCCGTATCGGCGTTCCAGAAGTCGCGGAAGTAGTAGTGCGCGGAGTGTTCGCCGCCGAAGATCGCGCCGTGCTCGGCCATCTCGGCCTTGATGAAGGAGTGTCCGACGCGGGTACGGACGGGGGTTCCGCCGCTCTCGCGTACGACCTCGGGGACCGACCAGGAGGTGATCAGGTTGTGGATGACGGTGCCCTTGCCGCCGTTACGGGCCAGCTCGCGGGCGGCGACCAGGGCCGTGATCGCGGACGGGGACACGCCCTCGCCGCGCTCGTCGACGACGAAGCAGCGGTCCGCGTCGCCGTCGAAGGCGAGGCCGAGGTCGGCGCCCTCGGCCAGGACACGGGCCTGAAGGTCGACGATGTTCTTCGGGTCGAGGGGGTTGGCCTCGTGGTTGGGGAAGGTGCCGTCGAGCTCGAAGTACATGGGTACGAGGTCGAGGGGGAGGCCCGCGAAGACGGTGGGGACGGTGTGGCCTCCCATGCCGTTGCCCGCGTCCACGACGACCTTGAGCGGCCGGATCCCGTCGAGGCCGACGAGGCCCAGCAGGTGTGCGGCGTAGTCGGTGAGGGTGTCGCGTTCGGTGACCGTGCCCGGGGCGGTGGCGGTGGTGGCGGGGAGGCCGTGCTCCGACCACTGCTCGACCAGCGTGCGGATCTCGGTCAGGCCGGTGTCCTGGCCCACGGGCGCCGCCCCGGCGCGGCACAGCTTGATGCCGTTGTACCGCGCCGGGTTGTGCGAGGCCGTGAACATCGCTCCGGGCAGGTCCAGCGCCCCGGACGCGTAGTACAGCTGGTCCGTCGAGCAGAGCCCGATGAGGGTGACGTCGGCGCCGCGCGCCGTCGCACCGCGGGCGAAGGCGGCCGCCAGACCGGGCGAGGACGGCCGCATGTCGTGGCCGATCACGATGGCGTCCGCGTCGGTGACCTGGACGAAGGCGGCGCCGAACAGTTCGGCGAGCGGCTCGTCCCACTGGTCGGGCACGACTCCGCGCACGTCGTACGCCTTCACGAGCTGCGACAGGTCAGCAACCACGGCCGGTCCTCCTGGGGTCTTTACGGACCGCCCAAACTACCCGGCGGCCCCGGGCCGCCTGTCAGGGGAGCATCCAGCCCAGTACGGCCGTGCTCTGGGCCATCACGACGAGGCACATCACCAGCAGCAGGCCGAGGCTCCAGGGCAGGACCTTGCGCAGCAGATCGCCCTCGCGCCCGGCGAGTCCGACGGCCGCGCAGGCGATCGTCAGATTCTGCGGGGAGATCATCTTGCCCAGCACTCCGCCGGAGCTGTTGGCGGCGGCGAGGAGCTCCGGCGAAAGGCCCGACTCCCGTGCGGCGGACACCTGGAGGGCACCGAAGAGGGCGTTGGCCGACGTGTCGGAGCCGGAGACGGCGACGCCGAACCAGCCGAGCACCGGTGAGAGGAAGGCGAGTCCGGCACCCGCCGCGGCGACGGACTGCCCGATGGTGGCGGCCTGCCCGGAGAGGTTCATGACGTAGGCGAGGGCGAGCACGGACGTCACGGTGAGGATCGCGTAGCGCAGTTCGTGCACGGTGGCCGCCCACTCCCGCGCGGCGGTGCCCGCACGTACGCCGAGCACGACGGCGGTGACCAGGCCGGCGAGCAGGACCAGGGTGCCGCCCGTGCCGAGGAGCGGAAGGGAGAACACGTTGGCTCCGACCGGTTCGCCGTCGGGTCCCGCGACATCGAGGAACGGCCAGTCGAAGACGCGGGTGGCCTCGGCGAGCAGCCGCTTGACGGGCGGGATCTGGGCGACGGAGAACACGGCGACGATCAGCGCGTACGGGGCATAGGCGCGCAGGACCTCTCGGCGCGGGTCCTCCTGGTCCAGGTCCTCGCTGCGCGCTCCCGTCAGCACGGCCGTGCGTACGGGTTCGGCGGCGGGCCTGCGGGCGCTCGGGAGGGCGATCAGCGCGCCCGCGCCCACCAGGGCCGCCGCGATGTCGGCGAGCTGGGCGGAGACGTAGTTGGACGCGGCGAACTGCGCGACCGCGAAGGCCACTCCGCAGACGAGGGCGGGCAGCCAGGTCTCCCGCAGCCCCCTCTTGCCGTCTACCAGGAAGACCAGGATCAGCGGGACGACGAGCGCGAGCAGGGGTGTCTGGCGGCCGACGACCGTGGCGACGTCGTCCAGGGGCAGCCCGGTGACCTGGGCGAGCGTCACCACGGGCGTGCCCATGGCTCCGAAGGCCACGGGCGCGGTGTTGGCGACCAGGGAGACGACGGCGGCCTTCACCGGGTCGAATCCGAGTGCGACGAGCATGACCGAGCAGATGGCGACGGGTGCGCCGAAGCCGGCCAGCGCCTCCAGGAGCGCGCCGAAGCAGAAGGCGATGACCAGCGCCTGTATGCGGGGATCGTCGGAGACCCGCCCGAAGGAGCGTCGCAGGATGTCGAAGTGCTGGGTGCGGACGGTCATCCGGTACACCCACAGGGCGTTGACGACGATCCACATGATGGGGAAGAGCCCGAAGAGGACGCCTTGCGCCCCTGCGGACAGGGTCTGCCCGACGGGCATGCCGAAGGCGAGCCATCCGACGAGCACGGCGACGGCGAGACCGATGAGTCCGGCACGGTGGGCCTTCATGCGGACGGCGCCGAGCAGCACCAGAACGGTCACCAGCGGCAAGGAAGCGACAAGAGCGGACAGAGCGAGCGAATCGGCTACGGGTTCGAGTTGCTGGACAAACACACAGACCTCCCCGGATTCCGTGATGCGGAAGCGATCTCTCACGGGTGGAGGAATGGTCGTGTCCGTGACAAGCCACCGTCAATGCTTGGTACCGGAAAACTGCATTCCGGTCGGAGAAGTGACGAGTGGGACCGGTGGGGCAGGTGGTGTACCGAAGACCCGAACCAGGGGGCACGCACACCAGGAACCCGCGGCCGAGGGGTGAGGACCGGAGCGCCGGAGCGAGGGGGACAGAAGCATCTGGCCCACGGCAGCGGAAGGCCCGCGGAGCCGCGGGAGATTCGAGGGAGAAGCGGCCGACGCGCGGGGACACGGGAGACGCGGTCAGAAGCGGCCGACGCGCGGGGACACGGGAGACGCGGTCAGAAGCAGCCGACGCACGGAGACACGGGAGACGCGGTCAGAAGCAGCCGACGCACGGAGACACGGGAGACGCGGTCAGAAGCAGCCGACGCACGGAGACACGGGAGACGCGGTCAGAAGCAGCCGACGCACGGAGACACGGGAGACGCGGTCAGAAGCAGCCGACGCACGGAGACACGAAAGAATCGGGCAGAAGCAGCCGACGCGCGGAGATGCGAAGGACGCGTCAGGAGTCCGGCGAGCGCAGCACCCGGAGATGCCCCCGGCGCGCGACCTCCACCGGGTCCGCCGCTCGTGGTCCCCTGCCGCCCTGCGGCCGGTCCTGGGGCCGGGCCGCCTCACGCACGGCGTTGGCGAGCGCTTCGAGATCGTCACCGCTGGGGCGGGTGGGAGCCGACGGGTCGGAGAGCCGGACGACTTCCCAGCCGCGCGGCGCGGTGAGCCGTTCACCGTGCTCGGCGCAGAGGTCGTAGCAGTGGGGCTCGGCATAGGTGGCGAGCGGGCCGAGGACCGCGGTCGAGTCGGCATAGACGTACGTCAGTGTCGCGACGGCGGGACGGCCGCACGCAGTTCGCGAACAGCGACGTACAGGGCTCACGATGTTGGACGGTACCGCACTCTTGAGCGGGCTGCGACGACTCTCCCTCAGCTCACCCCCTCGTGTCGCCCCGTGAGCCACGCCCGGCAGGGCACCGGCGCGACCGCTCCGACCTGCGCGGCAGCCGGTGCGCGCCGGGTGATTCGCGGTCATCGGGGCAGAACATAAGCGGTCATTCGGCGGACGGTCCGCGATCACAGCAAGGACGGAACCGCTCTTGAGCCTGGCCCGAATGCTCATCCTGAGACATCCGGCGGGCCTGCGGAGAAGCCGTGATCGCCCCGGGCCGAGGAGGGTTACGCTGCGTCGGTGATGGACAGTCCCGTACCGCCCCTCCCGTCCGAGCCACGGCCCCGCCGCCGCGACCGCCATGGCCGCGGTATGCGCGGACCGGTCGCCCCGCCCCAGGTGCCGCTGTCCGTCAGCAGGGCGGAGAGCTTCCGCGATCTCGTCCAGGATTCGGTGGAGCGGCTGGAGCGGCGCTGGCCGCAGCTGGCGGACGTCGACTTCCTGGTCCTCGACGTGCCGGGTTCGCTGGAGGAGACCGTGCCGCTGGGACGCGCCCTGTCCGCCGCGAAGGGGCAGCCCGCGCAGATCGTCGTCTACCGCCGGCCGCTCGAGATCCGCACCAAGAGCCGCGACGAGCGCGCTCTGCTGGTGCACGAGGTCGTGGTGGAGCAGGTCGCGGAGCTGCTCGGCCTCTCCCCCGAGTCGGTCGACCCGCGCTACGGGCAGGACTGAGGCAGCCCCGTCACGGCCTCAGTCGTCCAGGACCGACAGGTCCTGCTCCACGCCGGGCACCTCGACCGTTCCCCCGTCGTCCGGCAGCGTCTGCACCGTGAACATGTCGACCCCGCCCTCAGCCATCGTGAGTGTGCGGGCGACGTGCACCGGGCCGCCGGACTCGGTCTCCACCGTCAGGGCGTAGCCGCCCTTGAGGCCGGCCGGGACCTCGGGCTCGACGTCGACCGTCGTACCGCCCTTGACCGTGTAGGTCTTGACCGTCGCCTCGCCGCCCTTGCTGCCCGCCGACGCCGTGACCTTCACCTTCGCGGTTTCGCCGGGTGCGGTCAGGGAGAGCACGGAGCCCTTCGCCCGGTTGTCGGCGACGCTCGCCCGTTCGCCCACCGGACCGGTCGCCGGAATGAAGGCGACCTCCTGCCCGGCACCCGAACCACGCACCACACGCAGCGCGGCGATCACGGGAGTCGTGCTCCCGTCGGCGGGGGACAGCCGGATCGATCCGGGCTCCCCCCGTGTGACGTCCTTGAGGTCCACGCTCGCCGTCATCTGCGACTTGATGTGCAGGGTGGCGTTCCCTGCTGGTGCCAGTGGCCCGTTCTTGCCCAGGACATGGATCTTGACGTCGGCGTCGGCCTCCCCGGGCGCGAACGCCACCAGGCGTACGGAGGTGGCGTCCGCCGGGATACCGGGCAGGATCTGCGTGGCCGCCGGGTCGGCGGAGGCGGCCAGCCAGTCGCTGCCCACCTTGTCCTCGGCGGCGCCCACGACCGCGCCGACACGCCCCGACCGGGTGGTGACGTGGACGGTCACGTTCTCGGCGGCTTCGCTGGTCAGGGTCGAGATCAGCATCGGGACGCTCGACCTCGCCGGAACGGTGACGCCCTCCCCCACGGCGGATTCGAGGGGGCCTTCTGCGCCGAACAGCTCGATGTCGGCCACGGCGGCGGTGTCGTCGGGGTTGGTCAGGTGGACGTAGTCCTGCCGGGTCTTCCCGGTGCTCGCGCCCGGGAACCAGAAGTCCGTGTCGGGGGCGGTGCAGCTGACACCGAGCAGGCCGCGGGCGCCGCCCGCGGCGGCCGTGGTGGTCTGCTGCGCGGTCCAGCCGGGCGCGAGCCTGCCGGTGGCGGTGCCGACCAGCGCGGGGGCATCAGTCTCGGCGGTATCGGCGGTCGCCGGCTTGCCCGCATCCTTCAGGGAGATGACGGGCTTGCCGTCCGCCGCCTTCCCCTTGTCCGCGTCGCCCTTCTCGTCGCCCTTGTCCGCGTCGTCCTTCTCGTCGCCCTTGTCCGCCGGCGCGTCCTCGTCCGCCGGAAGGGGCAAGGCCGGTTCCAGCTCGGCGGCGCCGGCCTCTCCTCCGCCCTTCCCCGCCGGGGTGAACGACGTGTACGTCGTCTCCGCGACCTCGGACATGCTCGGCGCCGGGCAGAGCAGGCTGGAACGCTCGACCGGAAGCCGGGCGGAGGCCTTCGCCTCCGCCACGTCGTCGTCGCCGGGCACGGTGAGCGCGGCGAAACCGGTGACGGCTGCGAGGGCGACGACGCCCGCGATGAGGGAAATGGGGGTGGACTTCACTCGGACTCGCCTCGCGATGCGTTGCCGTTGCCGTTGCCGTTGCCGGTCGACCACGGGCCCTGGCCCGGGGTCGCGTTCTCGTCGTGCCCGTCATGCCCGTCGTACGGGGCGGCTTCGCCCGCACCCGTGGCGTAGGGCTGCTGCTGGGCGTAGCCGTACGGGTCGTAGGCGCCCTGCTGCTGGTAGGGGTCCTGCTGGTACGGATCGGCCTGGTAGTACTGGCCGGCATCCTGCCCGCCCTGGTACTGGCCGCCGTAGTCGGCGCCCTGGTACTGCTGCGCCTCCCACTCCCCGTAGTTCTGCTGGGGCACCGCCGCGTACGTTCCGGTGCCGTCCTGGTCACCCGGAACCGCCGCGTAGGTTTCGGTACCGTCCTGCCCCTGGGGCACCCCGGCGTAGGTACCGGTGCCGTCCTGGTCACCCGGGACCGGCGCGTACGGGTCGGCACTCTGCTGCGCCGGGATGTACTCCCCCGGCGCCTGGCCCGGATTGCCGGCAGCCGCCTCGGCGTGTCCGGTCGCAGTGCCGTCCTGCGCGATCGCCGTCCCTGCGGCGTCCTCGCCTGCCGCCGCCGCTTCGACCTGGGCGGCAGCGCGCAGCCTGCGGGCCCTGCGCCCCTCCCCGGAGACCGGCTCGGCCGCGACGGCCTCGGTCTCCTCGGGCAGGTCGTCGTCGATCTCCCGGCGGCGGCCAGGCAGAGCCAGCACCACCAGGACGACGACGAGCGCCACCTGTGTCCAGACCCAGGCGGTGTGCGTGACGGGCGCGTCGTACGTCAGGTCGAGCCGGCCGCCCTCGGTGGGCAGCTCGAATCCCTGTGCCCAGCCGTCCACGGTCTTCGGGGTCAGCGCGCGACCGTTCAGCGTGGCCTGCCACCCCGCGTCCGCCGCGTCGGCGATCCTCAGCACCCGGCCGGAATCGCCCTCGGGGATCTTGGCGTGCGCCTCGACGGCCAGCGACCCGACGGGCACGGGTTCGGCACCGGCGCCGGCGGGGACGATCGCGACCCGGGAAACCTGGCGGTCGACCCGCCACAGGGCGCTGCCGTCGAGCTGGCTGAGCCGGCTCAGGCCCGGGGTCGAGTCCAGCACCCGGCTCATCTGGCGGGGCGCGCCGTCCCGTACGAGGACGTAGCGGATCGCGAAGCCGCTGAGCTGGCTGCCCTGGTCCGCGCCGGAGCCCGCGACCAGATTGGCGACGACCTTGTCGAGGCGGGTGTTGCTGCCGCCCGTCTCGGTGAGTTCGGCGTCGCCCAGACGGGCGCCGGAACCGCGGACCAGGCTGTAGGAGACAGCGGCCGGTGACGTGCCGCCGAGCACCAGGGTGCGGGCCTGGTCCTGCGTGCTGCTCTCCTCCGCGACGAAGGCGGGCACCTGCACGGGGTCCCGGCGCTCCAACGGTCCTGCCGCACCGCCGATCATCCAGCCGGCAGCGGCCAGGACCGGGGCGAGCCCGGCGGCCAGGGCGATCAGCGCGGCGACCGGCTGACGCCAGCCGAAGCTCAGCGCGGCGACCCTGATCCGGGCACCGTCCGCACCGAGCAGCGCGGCGGCGAGCAGCGCGATGCCGTAGACGAGCGTGGCGGGCCCCGCCCAGGTGGAGCCGTTGGAGATGCCCGCGAAGACGAGGGAGACGAGTACGACGACCCAGGCGGCGCGGATAGCGAACTGACGCTCCCCGCGCAGCAGGGCGGCCAGCGCGGCCAGGACGATGCCGAGCAGCAGGACACCGCCCGCGGCCTTGGGGCCGCCGGGGCTGATGCCCAGCAGGTCGAGAGCGGACGCCGTGCCCGTGCCGATGTCGAGTCCGGCCTCCTTCAGGAAGCCGGACGGGCTGGTCAGCAGGGACAGCGACCAGGGCGCGAGGACCAGGATCGGAGTGCCGGCGGTGGCCAGGAAACGCAGCCCGTAGGCGGTGATGTCACTCCGGCGCAGCACCAGCACCCCGATGCCGAGGACCACCGCGAGCGGCCAGACGACCGGGGTGAAGGCCGTGGTGACGGTGAGCAGCAGGGTGTACGCCCAGGTGGCGCGCCAGCTGCCGCGTGCGGTGGACCCGTCGCCCCGCAGCCCGTGCGCGGCGACGGCCGCGCGGGCGATCAGCGGAAGCAGGACGGCCAGGACGGCTGTGCCCAGGCGCCCGGTGGCCAGCGCGCCGGTGGCGGCGGGCAGGAAGGCGTAGGCGACGCTCGCCCAGGCCCGCAGCAGCCGGGACTCGAGCAGCGGCCGGGAGGCGAAGTACGCGGTGAGTCCGGCGAGCGGGACCGAGCAGACGAGCAGGAGGGTGAGCGCGAAGCCCGTGGAGCCGAGGAACAGTGCCGAGAGCGCGGCGAGCACGCCGAGGTACGGCGGCGCGGACTGGGTTCCGCCGGTACCGACGGGGTGCCATCCGTCCGCGTAGCGCCCCCAGAGGTCGGACACGTCGGCGGGTGCGGCCAGCAGTGCGCCGCCCGCGAGGGCGCCGCTGCCGAGGAGCCCCCGGCAGGCCACCAGCGAGACGACGAGGAGGAGCGCGAAGAGCACGGGGCCGGGCTTGCGGCCGACCTTCTTGAGCCGCGCGAACTGTTCGATCTCCAGGAAGTCGGCGTCGTCACCGCCGGGCCCCGACTCGACCGCTCCGTGCCTTGAGCCCCCGGAGTCGGAGTCGGTACGGCTGCCGAAGTTGCCCGCGACCTGTTCGACGGTCGCCCGGACCGTGGCACCGGGCGGCGGGAACAGCGACCGCAGATCGGCCGCGTCCACCGTCGCTCTGCCCCGCGCGCGGCGGGCGGCGATGATCCGTCCGGGGCGCAACAGGGTGCCGAGGAGCCCGGCGACCTCGTCGAGCGCCTGCCCGGGGACCTTGCCGACGAGGTAGGCGATGGTGCGCAGCAGGGTACCGACGACGAGGCGGATCAGGGCCCACGGCAGCTGCTTGCCGCGGGCGTTGACGAGCATCGTGTAGACGGCGCCCGCCTTGTCGACACGGTGGGGGCTGGCGACGGAACGCCCGGCGCAGTCGATGGGGCGGCGTTCCCTGGCGGAGGCCTCGGCATGCCGCAGGACTGCGTCGGGGGCGACGAGTACCCGGTGACCGGCCATGTGCGCGCGCCAGCAGAGGTCTACGTCGTCGCGCATCAGCGGGAGTCTGCGGTCGAAGCCGCCGAGTTCCTCCCAGACGTCGCGGCGCACCAGCATGCCCGCGGAGGAGACGGAGAGCACCGTGCGGACCTGGTCGTGCTGCCCCTGGTCCTGCTCGCGACGGTCCAGTCCGGTCCAGCGGCGGCCGCTGTTGGCGATGGAGACGCCGACCTCGAGGAGTTGCTTGCGGTCGTACCAGCCGCGCAGCTTGGGACCGACGATCGCGGCGTGCTTGTCGTTGTCGACGACCCGGAGCATCTCTGCGAGCGCGTCCGGTTCGGGAGCGCTGTCGTCGTGCAGCAGCCAGAGCCACTGGACAGGCTCACCGTGCGGAAGCTCCGGCAGTTCGTAGGCGTCGTCGCGCCAGCTGCGGGTGACCGGATCCCAGCCGCTGGGCCGCTTCAGGTAGGGCAGATCCTCGGGGGTGAGGGTTCCGGCCGAGCGCATCGCCTCCTCCACGGCGGTGCCGAAGCTCGTGCGCCGTGCCAGATGGAGGACGCGCTCGTCGCCGAGCGCCTCGGTGACCAGGCGGGCGGAGTCGTCGGCGCTGCCGGTGTCGGCGGCGACGACGTTCTGTACCGGGCGCTCCTGCCCGAGCAGTCCGTCGAGCACGTGGGGCAGCCAGCGTGCGCCGTCGTGGGAGACGAGCACGGCGGTGACGACGTGCCGGGGGAACTCAGGGGCGGCGGCGGCCGCGTTCGGCGCCGCCGGGTGGCTGTGCACGGACATCGGGGTTCGGGCCCTCCGGCCGGGTCCGGAGGGGGTCCCCCCGGGGGCTGCATCGGTGTACACGCGCGCCGCGGCGGGGCGTTGGCGCGTCTCTCGGACGGGGCCCCACACTAACGGTACGGATGCGTGCCCCGCCCCGGACGGTTGACCGGCGGGAAGAGGAGGCGACCGGACATGCCGGAGATGGCCGGACATGCCGATGGCCTGTGGGCCGCACCCTGTGCGCAGGGTGCGGCCCACAGGCCATCGCGGTACCGGCTAGGGCGAGCCGCGTCAGATGGCCGCCTTCTTCAGGCGTCGCCGCTCGCGCTCGGAGAGGCCGCCCCAGATCCCGAAGCGCTCGTCGTTGTTGAGGGCGTACTCAAGGCATTCGGAACGGACTTCGCAGGCGAGACAGACCTTCTTGGCCTCGCGGGTGGAGCCGCCCTTTTCAGGAAAGAAGGACTCGGGGTCGGTCTGGGCGCACAGCGCGCGCTCCTGCCAGCCGAGCTCTTCGTCCGCGTCCTCGACCAGCAGTTGCTGGAACAGCTCGGTCATGTGCGCCCCTCGTCTGTCTCTTGCGTCCCCGTGATGCGGCCGTTACCGATGCGACCGAACGACACGAGTGAAATTACAAGTGTGTAGCTTCGGGCCAGTCAAGCGAAGATCTGCTATTGGCCTCGGGATTCACTCTGCGGAACCAAGCCTATGCGCAAAGTGTTCAAATCACCAAAAACCTGACATATGCCATCGGCGTCACCCGGCATCACTTCTCACCGAGTGAGACGAGCGGGGCTGTCCCGATGTTTCGATTTGATCACCGAAGCGACCAAGATCACAGTAGGGTCACGGGCCGTCAGTCGCGTTTACGGACAAGGTTGATGCGCCACCTTGCCGCTCAGACAGCTGCCAAAACCTTTCTCCATCACCTGCAACCGGATGGGGTGAAACATTGCCGCCAAATCGGGCATTGAGTTGACAGAACGCACATCGGGCCGGTCTCCTTGACAACATGCCAGCGACCGCAGCGATGTACACGACCCACGTCCGTGGGTTCCGTACCGCTGTCCAGGCCCGCTGTTGCTGTTCCAGCTGTCACAGCTGTTGAAGCCTTGGCGCTCCAGCTCTGATCCAGCCCTCTCCACCGCATTCCGGTCTTCGCGACACCCCCACGTACGCGCATCCACATGCCGAGGAACCACCGCACCCATGAACAGCGACAGCGACCTTTCGATCGCCGGCGACATCCTCGAGGTCCAGCACCTCCTGCAGCCGGCCAGCCCTCACCCCTCCACCGTGGCCGGGTTCGCCGGACTCGCCCGCTCCATCGCCGCCGACCGTGCCCGGTGGGCCCCGCTCGTCCGGTACGACACCTCCACCCGGTGGTACCACCGGCTGCAGACCGGACCGGGTTATGAGGTCTGGCTGCTCAGCTGGGTCCCCGGCCAGGGGAGCGGGCTCCACGACCACGGCCTCTCCTCCGGCGTACTCACGGTCCTGGAAGGCGAGTTGACCGAGCACACGGCGCGCGGAGCGCAGTCCCTGGGCTCCGGCGCGCAGCGGGTCTTCGCTCCGGGGTACGTCCACGAGGTCGCCAACGACTCGCTGGAACCCTCCGTCAGCCTGCACGTCTACTTCCCGGGCCTGACCGACATGCCGATGCATTCGGCTCGGTGCGCCCCGGCCGCCGAGGACGTCGTCCCGGCCTGACGGCCCACGACTCCGTACGCCCGCCACCGCCCCCACAACGATCAGGCTCCGCCTGACAGCCCCACCCGTCGCCCGCCACCACCCCCACAACGATCAGGCTCCGCCTGACAGACTGTTGTGCATGCGCATTGTGGTTCTGGCCGGCGGTATCGGTGGTGCTCGTTTCCTGCGTGGCCTCAAACAGGCCGCGCCCGACGCGGACATCACGGTGATCGGCAACACCGGCGACGACATCCATCTGTTCGGGCTGAAGGTCTGCCCCGACCTCGACACCGTGATGTACACCCTCGGTGGCGGCATCAACGAGGAGCAGGGCTGGGGACGTACCGACGAGAGCTTCCGGGTCAAGGACGAGCTCGCGGCGTACGGCGTGGGCCCCGAGTGGTTCGGCCTCGGCGACCGTGACTTCGCGACCCACATCGTCCGTACGCAGATGCTCGGCGCGGGCTATCCGCTGAGCGCGGTCACCGAGGCGCTCTGCGCGCGGTGGAAGCCCGGGGTCCGGCTGATCCCGATGTCCGACGACCGCGTCGAGACGCATGTGGCGGTGGACATCGACGGCGAGAGCAAGGCCGTCCACTTCCAGGAGTACTGGGTGAAGCTGCGCGCCTCCGTACCCGCCCAGGCCGTCGTCCCGGTGGGCGCGGAGCAGGCCAAGCCGGCGCCGGGTGTCCTGGAGGCCATCGCCGAGTCCGACGTCATCGTCTTCCCGCCGTCCAACCCCGTCGTCTCCGTGGGCACCATCCTCGCCGTGCCCGGTATCCGGGAGGCCATCGCCGAGGCCGGAGTGCCCGTGGTCGGGCTCTCCCCCATCGTCGGCGACGCGCCCGTGCGGGGCATGGCCGACAAGGTGCTGGCCGCGGTGGGCGTCGAGTCCACCGCCGCGGCGGTCGCACAGCACTACGGTTCGGGACTGCTCGACGGCTGGCTCGTCGACAGCGTGGACGCCGGAGTGGTCGACGAGGTCGAGGCGGCGGGGATCCGCTGTCGTGCCGTCCCGCTGATGATGACCGACGTGGACGCCACCGCCGAGATGGCCCGCCAGGCCCTGGCGCTGGCCGAGGAGGTACGGGCATGAGCGGCGGACCGGCCGACGGGGCTCCCTCGTACCGGGTGTGGGCCCTGCCCGGGATGCCGGAGGTGCGCGAGGGCGACGACCTCGCGAAGCTGATCGCCGCCACGGAGCCGGGGCTGGTGGACGGTGACGTCCTGCTGGTCACCTCGAAGATCGTCTCCAAGGCCGAGGGCCGCATCGTCGAGGCGACGGACCGGGAGGCGGCGATCGACGCCGAGACCGTCCGGGTGGTCGCCAGGCGCGGGACGCTCAGGATCGTGGAGAACCGGCAGGGCCTCGTCATGGCCGCCGCCGGGGTCGACGCCTCGAACACCCCGGCCGGGACGGTCCTGCTGCTGCCCGAGGACCCGGACGCGTCTGCCCGGACGATCCGGGACGGGCTGCGGGACACCCTCGGCGTCGAGGTCGGAGTCGTCGTCACGGACACCTTCGGCCGCCCCTGGCGCAACGGCCTGACGGACGTGGCGATCGGAGCGGCCGGGGTCAGGGTCCTCGACGACCTCCGGGGCGGCACCGACGGGTACGGCAATCCGCTGAGCGCCACGGTCGTGGCCACGGCGGACGAGCTGGCCTCGGCCGGCGACCTGGTGAAGGGCAAGGCGGCCGGACTGCCCGTCGCCGTGGTGCGCGGGCTCCCGCATGTGGTGGCGGGACCCGGCCCGGCCGACGAGGGCGCCCGCGCGATGGTGCGGGTCGCGGCCGACGACATGTTCCGGCTGGGTACGTCCGAGGCGGTGCGGGAAGCGCTGAATCTCCGGCGCACCGTGCGGGAGTTCACCGACGAGCCGGTCGACCCCGGGGCCGTACGGCGTGCGGTGGCGGCGGCCGTGACCGCTCCCGCACCCCACCACACCACGCCGTGGCGGTTCGTCCTGCTGGAGTCGGCGGACGCGCGGACCCGGCTGCTGGACGCCATGCGCGACGCGTGGATCGCGGATCTGCGCCGGGACGGGCGCAGCGAGGAGTCGGTGGCCAAGCGGGTGCGGCGGGGCGACGTCCTGCGCAACGCGCCGTACCTGGCGGTGCCGTGCCTCGTGATGGACGGATCGCACACCTACGGCGACGAGCGCCGGGACGCCGCGGAGCGCGAGATGTTCGTGGTCGCGGCCGGAGCGGGCGTGCAGAACTTCCTGGTGGCGCTCGCGGGTGAGCGGCTCGGCTCGGCGTGGGTGTCCTCGACGATGTTCTGCCGGTCCGTGGTGCGTGAGGTGCTGGACCTGCCGGACTCCTGGGATCCGCTGGGCGCGGTCGCCGTGGGCCACCCGAAGGCGGCACCGCCGGCGCGGGCGGCCAGGGACGCCGGGGCGTTCATCACCGTGCGCTGAGCCGTGAGCTGAGCCCTGCGGTGCGCCGAGGTCCTGCGGTGCGCCGTGCGCAGAACCGTACGGTGCGGTGCGCCGAGGTCCACGGGCTACAGCCGGGCGATGTCGCGCGGCGTCATCTTCGGTGCGCGGCGGGCCGGGGTGTGGCCCGAGAGCATGATCAGGCGGGTCGCCCGGTGGCGCTGGCCCGCGTAGGGGGCGAGGAGCTCCAGCATCTCCTCGTCGTCGGCGTTCCTGTTGCCCGCGAGCGCGTGGCCGACGATGCCGGGCAGGTGGAGGTCTCCGACCGTCACCGCGTCGGCCGCACCGTTCGACCGCTGCAGGGTCTCCGCCGCGGTCCACGGGCCGATGCCCGGGATCAGCTGAAGCCTCGCCATGGCCTCGGGGAGTTCCATGGCGGCGGCCTCCTCGATGCGCCGGGCCACCCGGACCGCGCGCAGGATGGTGGCGGATCGTTTGGCGTCCACGCCCGCGCGGTGCCACTCCCACGACGGGACGAGCGACCAGGTCCTGGCGTCCGGCATGACGTACAGGCCGTGTGTGCCGAACGCCGCGTCGGCGGGGCCGGGAGCGGGGGTGCCGTAGGTGCGCAGCAGCAGCCGCCACGCGCGGTAGGCCTCGTCGGTGGTGACCTTCTGTTCCAGGATCGACGGGATCAGGGACTCCATGACCAGGCCGGTGCGCAGCAGACGCAGTCCGGGCCGGCGGTGCTGGGTCAGGGCGACCAGCCGGTGGCGCGGGCGGAAGGTGTCGGGGGTGTCGCCCGCGCCGAGCAGCGCGGGCAGCCCGTCGAGCAGCCACTGTGCGCCGGGCCCCCAGGCGGTCGCCGAGATCCCGCCGTCGTGGGACGCGGAGACGCGCAGGGTGCCGGGGCCGGCCGGCGTGCGGGTCGCGCGCCAGAAGGTGCCGTCGGGCAGCGCCCGGTAGGTGGGGTCCGCCGGGCCGCGCCGCAGCGGACTCAGGACCAGCCGCAGGTCGAGCGGCCCCGGCGGGGTCCAGGTCCGGGTCTGTGGCGGCGCGGACGCGGAGCCGGCACCGGAGCCCGGCTCCTGACGGGGCACGGCGGTGGTGCGGGGTACGAAGCGTCCTGCCACGGGTGAGTCCTCGGTCGTCGGGGGTGCCTATCGAGGGTAAGGCCGACGCGCACCGTTCTCCGGTCGGCGAGGGCCGTTCACCTGTCGGAGGAGCCGTTCGCAGGGCCGAGGACGCGTCCACCGGCGCCAGGAGCAGTCCACCTGCCCGGCAGCCCGTCCAAGGTGCGAGGAGCCTCCACCTGCCCGGCAGCCCGTCCACCGGCCCGAGGAGCCGCTCACTGGTCGGACGAGAAGCGGACCGAGGCGTCCGGGAGGACCGCGCCGCACCAGACGCGGATACCGTCGCGCAGTTCGTTGTCGGCGCCGACCTGGGCTCCGTCGCCGATCACCGCGCCCGTGAGGACGGAACGGCTGCCGACGCGGGCACCGGCTCCGATCAGCGAGTCGGTGATCACTGCGCCCGGCTCGATCACGGCGCCGTCCAGCACGGTGGAACCCGCGATCCTGGCGCCCTCGCCGATCAGCGCGCCCTCGCCGACGACCGTGCCGCCGGTGAGTTTGGCGTCGGAGGCCACGGAGGCGGTGGGCAGGACCAGCCGGTCACCGCAGCGGCCCGGGACCGCGGGGGACGGAGCGCGGCCCAGGACCAGGTCGGCCGAGCCGCGTACGAAGGCCTGCGGGGTGCCGAGGTCCAGCCAGTACGTGGAGTCCACCATGCCCTGGAGGTGGGCGCCCGAGGCCAGCAGGCCGGGGAAGGTCTCGCGTTCCACGGAGACCGGCCTGCCGGCCGGGATGGTGTCGATGACCGACCGCCGGAAGACGTACGCCCCCGCGTTGATCTGGTCGGTGACTATCTCCTCGGGTGTCTGCGGCTTCTCCAGGAAGGCCGTCACCCTGCCCGTGGCGTCCGTCGGTACGAGACCGAAGGCGCGCGGGTCCTCGACCCGGGTGAGGTGCAGGGACACGTCCGCCCCCGAGGTGGCGTGCGCCGCGACCAGGGCCCGGATGTCGAGGCCGGTGAGGATGTCCCCGTTGAACACGATGACGGGTTCGTCCGGGCCCGAGGCCAGCCGCGACGCCACGTTCCGGATGGCTCCCCCGGTACCGAGGGGTTCGTCCTCCGTGACGTACTCGATGGAGAGGCCGAGCGACGAACCGTCACCGAAGTACGGTTCGAATACCTCCGCCAGGTAGGACGTCGCGAGCACGATGTGCTCCACCCCGGCCGCCCTGGCACGCGCCAGCTGGTGCGTGAGGAACGGCACCCCCGCCGCCGGAACCATCGGCTTCGGGGTGTGCACCGTGAGCGGACGCAGCCGGGTGCCCTTGCCACCGACCAGGAGGATCGCTTCTCTTGCCTCTGTCACAGCACCGTCTCTGCTTCCTGCTGGGGCCGGGCCTCGTTTCGGCTGGCCAGTGTATGCAGACCGGTCGGAGCCCTCCCGGTCAGCGGCCCTGCAGCTTCGCCGAACTGGTCCGGGCGGTGCCGAGCTTCTTGTAGAGACGGATTCCGGGGCATTCGGTTGCGAACCCGTCGCGGTGGCCGGAGATGACGTGGAGTTTGGCCTTCGCACCCTTCTTGTACTTGCCGCTGCCTCCGGAGACGAGCGTGATCTTCCCCTTGGGGTTGCGGCCGAACAGACCCAGCTTCCAGGCGGTGAGCTTGGCGACGGCCGTGACAGCGGCGGCGGGCGGGTTCTTCGAGCTGTACGTCCCGAGTACCGCGATGCCCATGCTGTTCGTGTTGAAACCGAGGGTGTGGGCTCCGAGGACCGCCTTCGACACGCCCCCGGCCCGTCCTTCGTAGATCTTTCCGCACTTGTCGACGGCGAAGTTGTAGCCGAAGTCCCGCCAGCCGCTGCTCTTGACGTGGTAGCGGTAGATACTGCGCAGGACGGACGGCGCCTGGGCGCAGGTGTAGTTGTTGCCGGTGGCGCTGTGATGGACGAAGGCGGCCTTGACCGTCGAGGTGTAGGCGAAGTTGCGCTCGCGCAGGCTCTCGTCGGCACCCCAGCCCTTGCGGGTGACGATGCCCGGGCGCGGTCCGACGAACGGCTTGGCGCCCGCTCCGACGACGGCCTGCTCCTCCGACTCGGCCTTGCTCAGGGCGGTGATCTCGGTGGCCCCGAGCGGGGCGAGGTCGGCGTTGACAGCGGAGCTCTCGGCCGCGGCCAGGGTGAGGCCGGCGGACTCCGGGAGCGCGCCCGGCTGGGCGGCGGCGGGCGTCGCGGTGGCGGGCGTCGCGGTGCCCGCCGCCGGGGTGCCGACGGTGACGGCACCCGGGGTGCCGGGGGCCGGGGTGCCTTCGGCGCGTGGCTGCTCCGGGTCGTCGCCGGGGTCGACGAGTTCCACCCGGAGCCCGGCGGGCAGGGGCGCGGCGACGGCGCCGCTCCGCGGTCCGGCGTTCTCGGAGCGCACGCGCACCTCGACGCCGTCCGAGTCGCCGACCCAGAGGGGTGCGGTGGAGCCGCGCACGGTGCCCGACTCGCGTTCGGGGCTTCCCGAGTCGGCGGCGTGGTCGGCGTTGTGGGTCTCCAGGGACTGCCAGCCGGACCACCTGTCGGTACCGGTCGCACGGGTGCGGACCTGGACGGTGCCGTGCAGTTCGGCGTCGGCGTCGTCCCAGACCACGCCGACGAGCGAGAAGCGGTGCGAGTCGCGGCGGAGCAGCCCCCGCGCGGTCTCGGGGGGCAGGGACTCGGTGGGTTCACCGGTGGTTCTCGGGGCCGCGTCGGTGAGCGGCCGCAAGGACAGTGACTGGGTCGAGCCGGCGGGTTCGACGGGAGCTGCCGCGGGCGCCTGTGCGACCGGGGTCCGGGTGGGGGCGGCGGGTGCGGGCGCGGCGAGCGGAAGGGTGAGTGCCGTCGCGCAGGTGACGCCGATGGAGGTTGCAAGAAGTGCACGCATACAGGAAATCCTTGACAGAGTCCGGCATTCCCGGCTACTGGAGTAAAGCCGCCTCCAGTTGACGCACCGTCTGCCGAACCGGTGTACGAGGCACCTGTCACGCCCTGTCGCTCCGGCACCCGGCGCGTACCCTTGCGCGGATGAACGCCAGTGATCGCACCCCCGCCGACCTGCTGCGATCCGCGCTCGCCGCGGACCCTGCCCGTCCACTCGTCACCTTCTACGACGACGCAACCGGAGAGCGCGTCGAACTGTCGGTGGCCACCTTCGCCAATTGGGTGGCCAAGACCGCCAATCTGCTCCAGGGCGACCTGGCCGCCGAGCCGGGCGACCGGCTGGCTCTGCTGCTCCCCGCTCACTGGCAGTCGGCCGTCTGGCTGCTGGCCTGCTCGTCGGTGGGGGTCGTCGCCGAGGTGCAGGGCGACCCGGCGTCCGCCGATCTGACCGTCAGCGGACCGGACACGCTCGACCTGGCCCGCGCCTGCCGGGGCGAGCGGGTGGCGCTCGCCCTGCGCCCGATGGGCGGCCGCTTCCCGCAGGCCCCCGAGGGTTTCGCGGACTACGCCGTGGAGGTGCCGGGCCAGGGCGACCGCTTCGCCCCGTACGCCCCGGTGGACCCGGCGGCCCCCGCTCTGACCGTCGGCGGCGTCGGCCTGACGGCGGACCAGCTGGTCGCACGGGCCCGTGAGGACGCGGCGGAGATGGGACTCGTCCCGGGTTCCAGGCTGCTGACGGGCCGTACGTACGACACCTGGGAGGGGTTGTCCGCCGGGCTCTTCGCGCCGCTGGCCGCAGGGAGTTCCGTCGTCCTGTGCCGTCACCTGGACCGGCTGGACGAGGACGGACTGGCCAAACGTGTCGAAAGTGAACGGATCACCTTCACCGCGGTATGACAAGCGCTCCGAAGGCCACCCGTCCGGCCCACGGCGGGCCGAGCCCCCGGGACTGGGCACCGGCGGCGGTACATGATCGGGCGGTAGGAAGCACCACCGGGAACGCCGCCCGAATGCACAACCAAGCGTGAGGTTCAGCCGTCTACTCCTGCGACCGGCGGCCCATCGCGCCGCCGAACGTGAAGGATGGACGCAGACGTGAGCGACAGCCCCGGTACCCCGGCCGAACCGGACCGCCCGGACCACTCGGCCGGGGGCGGGCCGGCGGACGAGCCGCAGGACACGCCCGGGGCGGCCCCGCAGGACGGCACCACCGGCGAGGCCCCCCGGGCGTCCACAGCCGGCGACGGCGGACCGGCCACGGACGGCAGCGACGGCGACGGCGGGGCCGGGACCTGGGACGCGCGGCCCGAGCGCGGGCAGGTGGACGGCAGGCGTCACTGGCTCCGCTGGACCGCTCTCGGCGCCTCGTTCGTCGTCCTGGTCGCCGCCGGGGCGGGCTGGTGGCTGTACAAGAAGCTCGACGGCAACATCACGACCGACACGAGCGCCGCCGCCGAGCTCAAGGCGTACGAGAAGGAGCGCCCGCTGCCGGTCGCGAGGGACGCGCAGAACATCCTCCTCATCGGCTCCGACACCCGCTCCGGGGACAACAGCGAGTACGGACGTGACGACGGCGGCAGTCAGCGTTCGGACACCACGATCCTGCTGCACCTCGCGGCCGACCGCGGGAGCGCGACGGCGGTCTCGATCCCGCGCGACCTGATGGCCGAGATCCCCAGCTGCCACACGGACGGCGGCAAGGAGACGAGGAAGCAGTTCGCGCAGTTCAACTCGGCCTTCGAGCTCGGCGGAACGGCCTGCACGATCCGAACGGTCGAGAAGATGACGGGCATTCGCGTCGACCACCACATGGTCATCGACTTCAACGGCTTCAAGGACATGGTCGACGCCGTCGACGGTGTCGAGGTGTGTCTCAAGGAACCGGTCGACGACACCGACGCCCGTCTCAAGCTCCCCGCGGGCCGCCAGAAGCTCGACGGCGAGGAGGCCCTGGGATACGTGCGGGCCCGTAAGTCGATCGGCGACGGCAGCGACACCGAGCGCATGGACCGTCAGCAGAAGTTCCTGGGCGCGCTGGTCAACAAGATGCAGAGCAACGGTGTGCTGCTCAACCCGACGCGGCTCTACCCGGTGCTGGACGCGGCGACCAAGTCGCTCACCACGGACCCGGACCTCGACTCGTTGAGGGACCTGTACGACCTGGTCCGGGGGATGCGGAACGTGCCGACGGAGAAGGTGCAGTTCCTGACCGTGCCCCGGACGTCCTACCACGCCGATCCGAATCGTGACGAGCTCGTTCAGCCCGACGCGGACCGGCTGTTCACGCAGCTGCGTAAGGACGAATCGGTCACCGTGGTCCCCGCCGAGACGAACAATTCCGAGGATTCACAGGCGGATCACAGCTCCGGGAATGACCCGACGGCCCAAAAGCCCGACGACAACGGCGACAGTCCGACCCCCGCCCCCACCTATTCGGGGTCGAATGCGGCGGACGACCTGTGCGGTTCGTAAAACAATTCCCGGGCCATGGGCGACGATCGGAGCGGAATAGCCGGAATGCCCGGTTGTAAGGGGCGTGCAGTGTGTCACGCGCATCCCCCGTGGCCGATTCCGCCCGATAGTGTGACGCGATCCGGTGCACGCGGCCAACAGGCCGCGCACGCCCGGAGCGGACAACCGAGCGCCCTGGGGAGGCGCTTCGTCTGGCACCGACGGAGGACTCAGGCAACCGTGGACGCGCAGAGCCGTGAACGGGCGGACGAAATCGGTCCGGTCCTCGACTCGCGGACCTGCCATCACGAATTGCGACCGTACGACTCCGGAAAAGAGTCGCCCGGCTTTTCCCGTGCACCGGACCGGCCCGGTGGCCGGGCCGCTTTCCCGGCGCCGCGCCGCGAGGTACCGGCTCGTCGGATCCGCGGACCGGCCGGGCAGTGCCGCACGGAGAACGTGCCGTGGAACACGCAGAGGGCCGGCGCCGGCAAGGCGGAACGCGCGAAGTGACGACGGGTCGTCGCGCCACAGCAGAATTCTGAGGAGCAGGGGGATCCTGGTGGGACGGAGCAGCATGCGCGGGGAGCGGACACGACCGCGCGGCCGGCACGACGGGCCGCCGGGCGGCGAAGCCGGTGACGCGTCCGGCGCACGGTCCGGGCGCGGCGGTCACGGCCGGCGCGAGCAGCCCCTCCCGGCGGAGGGCGGACAGGGTGCGGCCGGGCCCGGCCGCCGTACGCGGCGGGCGGCCAAAGGCGGCAGACGGCGCGTACTGCGCTGGGTGGCGTCCGTCCTCTCGCTGCTCATACTCGGCACCGGCGGCGCCGGTTACGTCTACTACAAGCACCTGAACGGCAACCTCAGGAAAGAGGACCTGACGCTCGGCGACAAACCGATGGCCGACCACAAGGCCAACGCCGCCGGTCAGACGCCTCTGAACATCCTGCTCATAGGGTCCGACGCCCGGGACTCCGCGGCCAACCAGAAGCTGGGCGGCGCGAAGGAGACCTTCGGAGGCACGCCGCTCGCCGACGTGCAGATGCTGCTCCACCTCTCCGCCGACCGCAGCAACATGTCGGTCATCAGCATGCCCCGCGACACCATGCTGAAGATGCCCAAGTGCACCGACCCGGACTCCGGCGAGGTGTATCCGGCCAGCACGGTCGACGTGCAGACCAACGCGAGCCTGGGCCGCGGCGGCCCCGGTTGCACGGTGGCCGCCTGGTACGAGCTCACCGGCATCACCATCGACCACTTCATGATGATCGACTTCGCGGGTGTGGTCTCCATGGCCGACGCGGTCGGAGGCGTCCCCGTCTGTGTCGACGCCAACGTCTACTCGCACACCAGCGACGGCAAGGGTTCCGGGCTGAAGCTGGAAAAGGGCACCACCTCCGTCAAGGGCAAGCAGGCCCTCCAGTGGCTGCGCACCCGGTACGGCTTCGAGGACAACACGGACCTCGGCCGGACCAAGGCCCAGCACCAGTACCTGAACTCGATGGTCCGCGAGCTGCGCAAGGGCACCAAGCTCACCGACCCCGGAAAGCTGATGGACCTCGCGGAGGCGGCCACCAGCGCGCTGACGGTCGACAAGGGCCTCGACACCGTCAAGAAGCTCTACGACCTGGCGGAGGAGCTCAAGAAGGCCCCCACCGACCGCATCACCATGACGACCATGCCGAACGTCTACGGCACGGGGAACTTCGCCGGCCGGGTCTACCCCAAGCCCGACGAGGCCGAGCAGGTGTTCCGGATGGTGCGTGAGGACATCCCGCTGGACGGCAAGGCGTCCAAGCGCAAGACACCCGTCGCCAAGGACCAGGCCGCTCCCATCGCCGAGATCGCGGTCAGCGTGCGCAACGCGACCTCCACGGACACGCTCGGCCCTGCCCCGAGCCGTGCGAGCACCGTCAAGGAGCTGCTCACGGAGGCGGGCTTCACCAGGACGACGGTTGATTCGCAGGACGTCGAGCCGGCTGCCAGGACCGGTGTGCTGTATCCCAGTACCGATCTCGAGGGCGACGCCCAGGCTGTGGCCAAGGCACTCGGGATCCCCGCGTCCCAGGTGAAGAAGTCGACCGATGTCTCGGGCATCGTCCTGGCCGTGGGAGCCGACTGGCGTGAGGACGGGGCTTATCCCGCCAAGGCCGCCGAGGAGAAGACACCGGACTCGGCGAACCCGCTGAACGGCGCCGACGAGAAGGCGTGCATGAAGGTCAACCCGGGCTTCACCTGGTGACGTCACACGTGTGAGAGGGGCCCCGCCGTCGGCGGGGCCCCTCTCACACGTGGCTGCGGCGGTCAGACCGTCTGCTCCCGCACGGCCGGGCGGCGGCTGGCGATGACCTTCTTCGCCAGCGAGCGGGGACTGGTCAGGAAGCCGTACCCCCACGACATGTGCATGGTGGCCAGCGCCATGGGGATCTGCGCCCGCGCCTTCAGCGGCAGGCCCTTGCCGGCGGGCAGCGACCCGGCGACGATCGCCGCCGCGTACCCGGCCGGCACGACGAACGCCCACGGGGTGACGGCCGCGCCCACGACGATGCCCGCCGCTATCGCGCAGACGGCGGTCGGCGGGGCCAGGTAGCGCAGGTTGATCGAGCCGGAGTGGTAGCGGGCGACGACGTGGCGCCAGCGGCCGTACTCCTTGTACTGCTTGGAGAGGGCGCGGATGCTGGGCCGCGGCCGGTACTGCACCTTCAGCTCCGGCGAGAACCAGATCAGGCCGCCCGCCTCGCGGATACGGAAGTTCAGCTCCCAGTCCTGGGCACGGATGAACTCGACGTTGTAGCCCTCCGCACGCTCCAGCGCCTCCCTGCGGAAGACACCCAGGTACACCGTCTCGGCGGGGCCCGCCTCGCCTCCCGTGTGGAAGGCCGCGTTGCCGACGCCGATCTTCGACGTCATCGCGGCGGCGACGGCGTCCTCCCAAGCGTTCTCACCCTCGGCGTGCATGATGCCGCCGACGTTCTGCGCGCCGGTCTCCTCCAGGAGCCGCACGGCGGTCGCGATGTAGTTCGGCGACAGCATGCCGTGACCGTCCACCCGTACCACGATCGGGTGACGCGATGCCTTGATCGCGGCGTTGAGGGCGGCAGGGGTGCGGCCGGTCGGGTTGGGGACGGTGTGGACCCGGGAGTCCTCCCGGACCAGCTCGGCGGCGATCTCGTCCGTACGGTCGCCGGAGGGGCCGAGGGCGATCACCACCTCCATCTCACCGGCGTACTCCTGCTCCAGGATGTGCCGGACCGAGTTCCTGAGATGGCGTTCCTCGTTGAGTACCGGCATGATCACGGAGACGGCGGGGTACTGCGCGGCAGACATGTGGTCCTCGGGGGGTCCTCGGGGGTGCCAGGGTTCCGGGGGATTTCGCACCCCAGGAGGCGGCGTGACTCGGCCGCCACGTTACCGCGAACGGGGGACAGCGGCGCGCGCCGCCGGGTCTCTCCCCGGTCTGCAGATCGTATGGGCCTAACGTGCGAAAGTCCCACTCGCTCGCGCGGAGGTGTCCCTCGTGCCCACGCCGCACCGATCGCCCCGTCCACCGCACCCCCGCACCGCTCCACCGCAGCGCAGGCCCTCACGGCAGCCCGGAGCCGGCGGCGGGGCCGCCGGGCGGAACCGGGCCGGAGGGCGGAAGCCGCCGCCCCGCTGGGGTATGCGGGTCGCCACCGGGCTGTCCGTGCTGGTGCTGGGCGCCGGCGGGATCGGCCACGCCGTGGTGAGCGGTCTCGAGACGGGGATCGACCGCGTCGACCCGTTCAAGGACATGAAGAACCGCCCGCCGGGCGGTCACGGCCTGAACGTCCTGCTCGTCGGCACCGACGGCCGCGACAAGATCTCAGCGGCGGAGAAGAAGAAGTACAAGCTGGGCGGCGCGCCCTGCCACTGCACCGACACCCTCATGCTCGTCCACCTCTCGGCCGACAGACAGCGTGCCAGTGTGGTCAGCCTGCCGCGCGACAGTTACGCCGAGCTCCCGGCCCACAAGGACGGCACCACCGGCAAGGAGCACGCCCCTCACCCGGTGAAGCTGAACGCCGCCTACGCCGAAGGCGGACCTCATCTCACGGTGCGGACGGTCGAGCAGATGACGGGGGTCAAGATCGACCACTATCTGGAGGTCGACTTCACCAGCTTCATGAAGACGGTCGACACCCTCGGCGGGGTGGAGATCTGCACCGCGAAACCGCTCAAGGACTCCTACACCGGCCTGAACCTGACCGCCGGCACCCACGAGCTGGACGGTGGCCAGGCCCTCCAGTACGTACGCTCCCGGCACCTCGACGGCGCGGCCGACCTGGGCAGGATGCAGCGCCAGCAGAAGTTCATGGCGGCGCTCATCAAGCAGACGACCAGCAGCGGCGTCCTGATGAACCCGATGAAATTCCAGCAGGTCGCCACCTCGATGCTCGAATCGGTCCGTGCCGACAAGGGCTTCGGTACGGAGCAGATGCTGGAGCTCGGCAAGGCCATGCGCGGCTTCACCCCGGCCTCGTCCGAGTTCGCCTCCGTCCCCCTGGAGGAGAAGGGGCACCAGGTCAAGGGCATCGGCTCCACGGTGAAGTGGGACGCCGAGAAGTCGAAGAGGATGTTCGAGGCCCTGCGCGAGGACCGGCCGCTCGCCCCGCACCTGCCGAAACAGCCCAAGGCGAAGCTCGTCGATGTGGCTCCGGAACAGATCCGGGTGCAGGTCTACAACGGGACCCCGAGGGACGGGCTCGGCCAGGACGTCGACGCGGCACTCCGCAGCACCGGATTCAACACGACCCGCGCCCCGCTGAGCGGCGGTCCGCAGGATCTGCGCAGGACGGTGGTCTCGTACGACCCCCGCTGGGACCGGTCGGCGAAGTCCTTGGCCACCGCGCTGCCGGGGTGCGAGCTCAAGGCGGTGCAGGGCCAGGGCGGGACGATGAAGGTCACCGCTGGATCGGACTTCACCAAGGTGCAGCGCGTGAAGGCCGAGAACCCGGAGCGCGGGGAATTCGGCACGGTGACGGGCGACCAGGTGGTCTGCCCCTGACCGGGCCCTCCCGCGCTCACCCCTCGCGGCGCCTGGAGAACGCGGTCGCCGCGAGGGCGACGACCGCCGCCGCGGACGCGGTCAGCCAGAGCGCCGTGTACCCGCCCTCGCCCGGTTGCGAATCCACCGGCCTCCCCGAGCGACTGCTGTGCACCGAGCAGCCCGCCCCCTGGACGAGCTGGACTACCTCCTGATCACCGCCCTCCAGACCTCCCCCGGGCGGAGTGGGCGCAGACAGGTAGGGCGCTCGGGGTGGACGCGTCGACGGCGGCCCGCCACTGGAACCGCCTCACGGAGGCGGGCCACGCCTGACTCAGCTGCTACACGGTGGCGGCGGGGCCCACGTGCCGATCATCGCGTTCATCGAGGTGGACTGCGCTGCCGGCGCACTGCGCGAGGTGGCGGCGGAGATCGCCGACGATCCGCACCTGATCCCATCGAGCACGTCACCGGTGCCCGGGACCTGGTGCTCACCGTCTGGCTGCGCTCACCCGAGGACATCGGGGCCTTCGAGGCCAGGCCGGCGGACCGCTTCCCCGAACTCGCCGTCGTGGACCGGGCGGTCGCTCTGTGGCAGCTCAAGATCGCCGGCCATCTCCTGGACCCCCGGGGCCGCCACATAAGGGGCGTGCCCGTGACGTTCTGGGAGGAACCGGAGGCGGAGAGGGCCGAGGACGCGCTGCTGGAACGGCTCGGAGTCCCCCGCTGACCGGACCGGTACGACATCGTCGTAGGGCGTCCTCAGTCGTCGATGCCCTCGGCCGCCCGCTGCTCCCGCAGTTCCTTGATGGCCCGCCGCCGGGCGAGGCGGTGCGTGCGGCGGATCTGCGCCTCCTGGTAGCGCCGCTTGTCACGTTCCGTCTCCGGGGCCACCTGCGGCACGCGGCGCGGCTTGCCGTCCTCGTCGACCGCCGCGAACACCAGATAGGCACTGCCGACCTGCTGGGCGGGGGTCGATTCGTTCCACCGCTCGGCCATCACGCGGACGCCGACCTCCATCGAGGAACGGCCGGTCCAGTTCACCTGGGCGCGGACGTGAACGAGGTCACCGACACGGACCGGCTCCAGGAAGACCATCTCGTCCATCGAGGCCGTCACGGCCGGGCCGCCGGAGTGACGGCCCGCGACCGCCCCCGCCGCGTCGTCGACCAGTTTCATGATCACGCCGCCGTGCACCGTGCCCAGGAGGTTGGTGTCGTTACCGGTCATGATGTGGCTGAGGGTGGTCCGGGAGGCCGAGGTCGGCTTGACCGGAATATCGGCCTCCGGCAGCTGGGGCTGATCTGTCATACGGTCCACCTTATGCGGGGGCTTGCCCCCGGTTGCATTGCATCAGATTCGCAACAGCCGTGACCCGATCCCCGGTACACCCTGTAAGAGCCACAGGTCGAGACGGCACACTGGTCGGCATGAGCGAATGGCCCGAAGGACGGAACGGCCGACCCGACGAGCGCTACGGGCGGGGCAGTGCGAGCCCGCAGCCCGAGAGCGCCCGCGCCATGCCGCACGTCCGGCGGCGCCCCGCGCCTCCGCAGTCCCCTCCCCGGATCCCGCCGCAGCAGGGCCAGGGCTACGACGGCCACAACGAGGCACCCGGCTACGACAGCGGCTACAACACGGGCCAGGTCTACGGCGGCGGCCAGCGCGGCGGCGGGCACGGCGGCGGTGGCGGCTTCGGCGGCGACAGCGGCTACGTCCAGCCCCGCCCCGCCCCCAACTGGGGCCGGCGGATCAAGGTCGGCACCCTGACCCTGGTCGTCGCGCTGCTCGCGGTCTCCATCGGCACGTACTTCTGGGCCGACGGCAAGCTCAAGCGCGAGGTCGACCTCTCCAAGGTCATCGAGCGCCCCTCCGAGGGCGACGGCACGAACTACCTCATCGTCGGTTCCGACAGCCGCGAGGGCATGACGGCCGAGGACAAGAAGAAGCTGCACACCGGCTCCGCCGAGGGCAAGCGGACCGACTCGATGATGATCCTGCACGACGGCTCCAACGGCCCCACGCTGATCTCCCTGCCCCGCGACTCCAACGTCGAGATCCCCAGCTTCGTCGGCTCGGAGTCCGGCAAGAAGTTCGCCGGCACGGGCCGCCAGGTGAAGCTGAACGCCGCGTACGCCGAGGACGGCCCGGAGCTGCTGGTCCGCACCGTCGAGTTCAACACCGGGCTGCGCATCGACCACTACGTGGAGATCGGCTTCGGCGGCTTCGCCAAGATCGTGGACGCGATCGGCGGGGTGGAGCTGGACATCCCCAAGGCCTTCAAGGACAAGAAGTCCGGCGCCGACTTCCAGGCGGGCAAGCAGACGCTGAACGGCGAGCAGTCCCTCGCATTCGTCCGCACCCGCTACGCCTTCGCGGGCAGCGACCTGGACCGCACGAAGAACCAGCAGAAGTTCCTCGCGGCCCTGGCCTCCCAGACGGCGACCCCGTCGACGATCCTCAACCCGTTCAAGCTGTACCCCACGATGGGCGCGGGCCTGGACACGCTGATCGTGGACAGGGACATGTCGCTCTGGTCGCTCGGCAACATGTTCTTCGCGATGAAGGGCGTCACCGGCGGTGAGGGCACGTCGATGAACATCCCGCTCTCGGGCCAGAGCGTGAACGGCAACCTGGTCTGGGACAAGGACAAGGTCAAGCAGCTCGTGGAGCAGCTGAAGAACGACGAGAAGGTCACGGTCAAGGGCAGCTGACCGACGGCGTCACACGACGAGGGGCGGGCCGGGGGCTTTTCCCCGGCCCGCCCCTCGTCGTACGTACCGCCGCTGCCCCGCTGCCCGGTCAGTCCCGGGAGGTGTGCTCCACGAACGCCTCCCAGGCGGACGGGGCGAATCCGAGCCGGGGTCCGGACGCGTCCTTGGAGTCGCGGACCAGGACGGAGTACGGGCGGGCAGCGACCTCGACGCAGTCGTTGCCGTCACCGCTGCTGCTGTAGCTGCTCCTGGCCCACTTCAGCTCGGAGGCGTCCTCGGCGCAGGTTCTGCGGATCATGTCTCTCCCAGCACTCGCTCGATGAAGATCAGTGATTCCCTTGGCGTGAGCGCCTGAGCCCGGATCATCCCATAGCGCATCGAGAGGATCCGGAGCTGCTTCGGATCGGAGATGGGACGACCGCTGAAGGCACCTTCGGACCTCCCGACCGCGCTGCCGTTCGGAAACCTCAGCACCTCGATCAGGCCACCGGTCCCGGGATGTTCCTCGCGGTGGGTCGGCATGATCTGCATCGAAACGTTCCGCAACTGCCCGATCTCCAACAGGCGTTCCAGCTGTCTGCGCAACGCCGCCGTGCCGCCCACGGGGCGGCGGAGCGTCACCTCTTCCTGGACGAAGCTGAGTACGGGCAGGGGGTCCCTGTCGAAGATGGACCACCGGGCCATACGGGCGGCCACCACCCTCTCGGTGTCGTCCGCCGAGTAGGCAGGCAGCCACGACGCGAAGAGGGCCCTCATGTGCTCCTCGGTCTGGAGCAGGCCGTTGATGTTGTGGTGGTGGTACGCCTCCAACTCGACCGCTTTGGCCTCCAGTTTCGCCAGGTCCCGCACCTTCTTCGGGTACCGCACCTCCGCCACGTCCCGCTTCATGGCGGCGAGCTTGCCGCCCGCGCGCAGGACCTCGTCGGCCCTGTCCAGGAACTCGGGCCGGGGGATGCGCCGCCCGCCCTCCACCTTGTAGACCAGGTCCTCGCCGTACCCGATCGCCGCCCCGAACTCGCCGGCTCGCATGCCCGCCGACTCCCGCCACGCCTTGATCTGACGGCCCACCGCGGCGACCACCGCCACACCCGACTCGTCGTCGGGATCGACGTCCCAGCCGGGCTCGTCCGCCCCGCCGTCCTCCACGCGCTGTGTACCGGCCTCATCCACGCTCATCCGTGCCCCACTTCCGACGTGCATGCCGTTCCTGCTCAACCTGTACGTCCCCAGCCGGTCACCCCGGACAGCCGGGACAGCACTGGACAAGCGCGGGACAATCACCGTACGTAAGGGCCTCGTCGCTGTTCACGGTACGCACGCGCGGCCACGCTGAGTGATGTGAGTCAAGAAATCACCCGAACCGAACATTCCGCTCCCACCCGGCAGTTCACCGTGTTGCTGTCCCCCACCCGCCGGGGCGCGAGGCTCGCCCGCCTGCTCACCACTGCGCACCTGAGTGACTGGGGGCTGCCCACGGAGTCGGCCGCGCACATCGTCTCCGAGCTGGCCGCGAACGCCACCGTTCACGGCCGCGTACCGGGCCGGGACTTCCGACTGAGCCTCGCGGTCCACGACGACGAACTCCTTCGCATCGCGGTGACCGACACCCGGGGCGAGCGGCTACCACTCCCGGCACCACCAGCCGACTACGCGGAATCCGGGCGCGGTCTGCTGATCGTCGAGGCACTTGCGGACCGCTGGGGTGTGGACGTCGGGCCCGTGCCGCGCAAGACCGTGTGGGCCGAACTCGACCTCGCACCGTGACCACCGCCACCGGGTCGCGGGAACCCACGACCCGGTGGGCCGCGACGCCGTATCCCGCGATGCATAGGGCTTTTGAAGAACCTGGAGAAATTACCCTTCCCACCCCGACCCGGCCCCACATCGCCCACATCACTCGCGCGGGTGACATAGGGCAACTGGGCTGGATTTCGAGTGGGTTGTCCGGCATATGCTCGCCCCGACCACCACAGACATGCGACGGCCCCCGGCCGGGACTGCGAATCCCGATCGAGGGCCTGACCACCGAGGAAGAGAACGCTTCCCGATGGGTACCCAGCAGATTACCGCGCCCCCGTGCGCCCGGCCCGTTGCCTCCAGGGGCTCCACACCGTCGTCCGGCGTCATCCACGTCAATGTCCGGCACACCGGCGGCTTCACCGTCATCGGCAACCACCTGGCCCAGCACCGAGGTCTCTCGCTCGTCGCCATCGGGCTCGCCGCGCACATCCAGTCGCTGCCCGCCGGAGCGAGGATCGGCATCAAGCGCCTGGCCGAGCGCTTCCCGGAGAGCGAGACCCGCATCGCCGCCGCCCTGCGGGAGCTGGAAGCCACCGGTTACCTCCACCGCAGCCGCGTACGCCTCCCCGGCGGACGTATCGTGACGCGCACGCTCTCGTACAACCAGCCGGGCGCGGACGCGCCCACCGCCACGCCCCGGCCGCGGACCAGGCCCAGGCCGGCCGCACCTCCACCGCACGCGGCCCGTCAGAGCGGGCCCACTCCCGCACCCGAGCCGCTCCGGGAGCTGCCCGAGCCGGCGGGCGCCGGTGCCCCCGACCCTGCGCCGAAGCCGCCCGCACCCCTGCCGGTCACGGTGCCGCAGCCGGAACCCGCAGCGGCTTCCGCACCCGCACCGCACGCGCAACCCGCCCCCGTCCTCGTACCGCCTCCCACGGCACGCATCGCCGCACCACCCCCGCTGCCCCAGCCTCAGGCGCTCACCCAGGAGCTCCAGCGGGCGGCTTCCGCGCTCCTCGCCGACCTGCGCCGCCACGCACCCCAGCTCACGCTCTCCGAGCAGGACGTCAACACCCTCGCTCCCGGTGTCGCCACCTGGCTCGAACGCGACGCCCACCCCGACACCATCCGCCACGCCCTGACCCACGACCTGCCGGCCCCGCTCCGGCATCCGGCGAAGCTCCTGCGCCACCGCATCACCACGCTCCTGCCGCCCCCACTGCCCGGCGCCCACGATCTCGCGCCCCCGCCACGCCCCGGCGTGATCGTCATCCCGCTCCAGAACTGCGACCGCTGCGACCGTGCCTTCCGCTCCCGGCACCCCGGACACTGCCGCGACTGCCGTGCGGAGGCACAAGCAGCGGCCTGACCCGGCACATCATCCACCGACCCGAACGGACCTCCATGGTCAGCTCACCCCACGAGGCGATGCACCGCGTGTTCCAGGAGTACCCGGAGCTCTTCTCCCGTGTCTCCGAAGTGCTCGGAGTCGCCTTCCCGCCATTCGTCTCCGCCGACGTCGTGACCACCGACCTCACGGAGTCCCGGCCTGTCGAACGCCGCGTGGACACCCTGCTGCGCATCGAGACGGAGCACGACGGGCCCTTCCTCCTCGCTGTGGAAGCCCAGGGCAAGAAGGACCCCGACAAGCCGACGAGCTGGGCGTACTACGTCGCCTACCTGCTGGAGAGGTACCGGCTGCCCACCACACTGCTGGTCGTCTGCCAGGACCGGGCCACCGCCGCATGGGCTGCCCGCCCGGTGCCGCTCGGGTCACCCCAGTGGCCGGTGCTCACCCTCCAGCCGCTCGTCGCGGGCCCGCACAACATCCCCGCCGTCACCGATGTGGCCGAAGCCCGCAAGGACCTGGCACTCGCCACGCTGTCCGCCATCACACACGCGGGCGAACCGGACGTCGGTGCCATACTGAAAACGCTGTCCGCAGCCCTTCGGGACGCCCCGGACGACATCGCCGCCCCCATCGTCGAACTGACCGCACAAGGCCTGGGCAACCGCCCCGCCGCACAACAGTGGAGGAACCTGGTGGCCGTGGATCTCTCCTTCTACATCTCCCCCCTCTCGGAAGAAATCCGGGACGAAGGCCGTGCCGAGGGCGAGGCGCGGGGCCGTGCGGAAGACATCCTGCTCGTGTTCGACGAGCGCGGCATCAATGTGCCCGACGGGATCCGCAGCAGAATCACCGGCTGCCGCGACCTCGAAGTCCTGCGCCGATGGCTCCGCCGAGCCGCCACCGCCACCTCCGCCGACGGGATCTTCGACGAGGGGCGACGCACCTCCGGCTAGCCGATCCCCCCTGGACGCGACGAGAAGGAGCCCCCGCCGAAGCGGGGGCTCCTTCGTCCGACGTGCGGGGGGACTACGGCAGGTTGCGGGCCATGACGATCCGCTGGACCTGGTTCGTGCCCTCGTAGATCTGCGTGATCTTGGCGTCGCGCATCATGCGCTCGACCGGGTAGTCACGCGTGTAGCCGTAACCGCCGAGCAGCTGCACCGCGTCCGTGGTGACCTCCATCGCGACGTCGGAGGCGAAGCACTTGGCCGCGGCGCCGAAGAAGGTCAGGTCGCCGTCGACGCGCTGCGACTTGGCGGCCGCGGAGTAGGTGAGCTGACGGGCGGCCTCCAGCTTCATCGCCATGTCGGCGAGCATGAACTGGATGCCCTGGAAGTCGCCGATCGGCTTGCCGAACTGCTTGCGTTCCTGGACGTAGCCCTTGGCGTAGTCGAGGGCGCCCTGGGCGATGCCGATGGCCTGGGCCGCGATCGTGATGCGAGTGTGGTCCAGGGTCTTCATCGCGGTGGCGAAGCCGGTGCCCTCCTCGCCGATCATGCGGTCGGCGGGGATACGGACGTTGTCGAGGTAGACCTCGCGCGTCGGCGAGCCCTTGATGCCGAGCTTCTTCTCCGGGGCGCCGAAGGAGACACCCGGGTCGGACTTCTCGACGACGAACGCTGAGATGCCCTTGGAACGCTTCTCCGGGTCCGTCACGGCCATCACCGTGTAGTACTCGGACTCGCCCGCGTTGGTGATCCAGCGCTTCACACCGTTGAGGACCCAGAAGTCGCCGTCACGGACGGCCTTGGTCTTCATGCCCGCCGCGTCGGAGCCGGCGTCCGGCTCGGACAGGGCGTACGAGAACATCGCGTCGCCCTTGGCGAGCGGGCCGAGGTACTTCTTCTTGAGGTCCTCGGAACCGGAGAGGATCACCGGCAGCGAGCCCAGCTTGTTCACGGCCGGGATCAGGGAGGAGGACGCGCAGACGCGGGCCACCTCCTCGATCACGATGACCGTGGCGAGCGCGTCGGCGCCCGCGCCGCCGTACTCCTCCGGCACGTGGACCGCGTGCAGGTCCGAGGCGACCAGGGCGTCCAGCGCCTCCTGCGGGAAGCGGGCCTCCTCGTCGACCGCGGCGGCGTGCGGGGCGATCTTCGCCTCGGCGAGCGAACGGATCGTCTCGCGGAGCATGTCGTGCTCCTCGGCCGGACGGTACAGGTCGAAATCGGTCGAACCCGCCAAGATGTTCACTCCCCAAGGATGCTAACTACCGTTAAGTAACCCAATTTTAGTGGTCCTGCCGAGCGAAGGCATACGGGCCGGGCACGTGAGCTTGCCGACAGCCCCGGAGACTGCCCCGGGGACGGACCCGAGGCGGCCGGAAACCGGCGTTCCGCACGCCCGGTTATGCTCGGCTCCGCACGTCTGTCCGCATCGTTCAGGAGCACCCATGGCCCTCAGGATCACCGTGATCGGCACCGGCTACCTCGGCGCCACCCATGCCGCGGCCATGGCGGAGCTGGGCTTCGAAGTCCTCGGACTCGACGTCGTGCCCGAGAAGATCGAGATGCTCTCGGCCGGCAGGGTGCCCATGTACGAGCCAGGGCTCGAGGAGATCCTGCAGAAGCACGTGGCAGGCATCGAGGGATCCACGGGACGGCTGCGGTTCACCACCTCCTGGGAGGAGATCGGCGCGTTCGGCGATGTCCACTTCGTCTGCGTGAACACTCCCCAGAAGCACGGCGAGTACGCCTGCGACATGAGCTATGTGGACAGCGCCTTCGAGTCACTGGCCCCGCAGCTGACCCGGCCCGCGCTGGTCGTGGGCAAGTCCACCGTCCCGGTGGGTTCCGCCGCGCGCCTGTCGGCGAGGCTGGCCGAGCTGGCGCCGGTGGGCGCGGACGCGGAGCTGGCCTGGAATCCGGAGTTCCTGCGCGAGGGCTTCGCGGTGAAGGACACGCTGCATCCGGACCGGATCGTGGTCGGGGTCGAGAGCGAGCGGGCCGAGAAGCTGCTGCGTGAGGTGTACGCGGGCCCCATCGCGGAGGGCTCGCCCTTCGTGGTGACGGACTTCCCGACCGCCGAGCTGGTGAAGACCTCCGCGAACTCCTTCCTCGCGACCAAGATCTCGTTCATCAACGCCATGGCCGAGGTCTGCGAGGCCGCGGACGGCGACGTGGTGAAGCTCGCCGAGGCGATCGGCCACGACGAGCGCATCGGGAGCAAGTTCCTGCGGGCCGGGATCGGCTTCGGCGGGGGCTGCCTGCCCAAGGACATCCGGGCCTTCATGGCCCGCGCGGGTGAGCTGGGCGCCGACCAGGCGCTGACCTTCCTGCGGGAGGTCGACTCCATCAACATGCGCCGGCGCGGCCACATGGTGGAGCTGGCCCGCGAGGCCGTCGGCGGGGGGTCGTTCCTGGGCACACGCGTCGCGGTGCTGGGCGCCACCTTCAAGCCGGACTCCGACGACGTACGTGACTCGCCGGCCCTGAACGTCGCCGGGCAGATCCATCTGCAGGGCGGCCAGGTGACCGTCTTCGACCCGAAGGGCATGGACAACGCCCGGCGGCTCTTCCCGACGCTCGGCTACGCGGACACCGCTCTGGACGCGGTGCGCGGTGCGGACGTGGTGCTGCACCTGACGGAGTGGCGCGAATTCCGGGAGCTGGACCCGGCGGCGCTGGGCGAGGCCGCGGGGCGCCGGATCATCCTGGACGGACGCAACGCGCTGGACCCCACGGTGTGGCGCGAGGCCGGCTGGACCTACCGGGCGATGGGCCGCCCGAAGGCCTGACGCGAGAGGCGGCGGCCCCCGGGCCGCCGCCTCCCCCTGTCTGCCTGTCGCGCGGATCAGTGCGCCGGGCCGTCCAGCTCTTCGATCGTCGCGTGGGACGGGCCGACCCGGGCGCTCAGCTCGCGGGACACCCCTTCGGCGTCGCGCAGCACCCGCACGGCGTTCTGCCACGTCAGCTTGGCCACGTCGGTCTCCGACCAGCCCCGTGTGAGCAGCTCCGCGATCAGATACGGGTATCCCGACACGTCCTCCAGCTCCAGCGGGAGGAACGCCGTTCCGTCGTAGTCGCCGCCGACGCCGATGTGGTCGATCCCGGCGATCTCACGCATGTGGTCGAGGTGGTCGGCGATCGTGGCCACGGTGGCCATCGGGCGCGGGTTGACCGCTTCGAAGTCCGCGTGGATCCGCATCGCGGCCGGTGTGGTGTCCAGGTGGTGCAGGCCGTGCTCCCGCATGTTGCGGTCGGCGGCGAGCGTCCAGTCGACGGCCGCCGGGAGGACGAACTTCGGTACGAAGGTCGCCATGGCCACGCCGCCGTTGGCCGCGAGCATCCTCAGCACGTCGTCGGGGATGTTGCGAGGGTGGTCGCAGACCGCGCGGGCGGAGGAGTGCGAGAAGATCACCGGCGCCACGGAGGTGGCGAGCGCGTCACGCATCGTGGTGGCCGCCACGTGGGAGAGGTCGACCAGCATCCCGATGCGGTTCATCTCGCGTACGACCTCACGGCCGAACTCCGACAGGCCGCCGACCCGCGGGGAGTCGGTCGCCGAGTCCGCCCAGTCGGTGTTGTCGTTGTGCGTGAGCGTCATGTAGCGGACGCCCAGGGAGTGCAGGGCCCGCAGGGTGCCCAGCGAGTTGTTGATGGAGTGACCGCCCTCGGCACCCATCAGGGAGGCGATACGGCCCTCGGCCCGGGACTTCTCCATGTCGTCGGCCGTCAGGGCGCGCCGCAGGTCACCGGGGTAGCGGGCCAGCATCTCGCCGACCACGTCGATCTGCTCCAGCGTGGCGCTGACCGCGGCGTCCCCCGCCAGGCGGGGTGCGACGTAGACGGACCAGAACTGCGCACCGACGCCGCCGGCCCGCAGCCGCGGGATGTCCGTGTGCAGGGAGCCGGTCTGGTCCCGCGAGATGTCGCGGGCGTCGAGGTCGTAGCCGACCTGCTCGCGCAACGCCCAGGGGAGGTCGTTGTGGCCGTCGACGACGGGGTGGTCGGCGAGGAGCAGCC
Source organism: Streptomyces pratensis (assembly GCF_016804005.1). Classification (GTDB taxonomy): domain Bacteria; phylum Actinomycetota; class Actinomycetes; order Streptomycetales; family Streptomycetaceae; genus Streptomyces; species Streptomyces pratensis_A. Next base: position 7,434,292 of record NZ_CP051486.1, read on the forward strand.
GCGCGCGGTCCAGGTTGTCCATCGTGACCGCCTACTTCCCGAAGCCGAAGGAGTCCGCGCCCTGGACCTTGGCGCGCAGCCGCTTGCCCTTCTCCGTGGCCTGTTCCTTGAGCTCCTGCTGGAAGTCCTTCATCCGCTCCAGCAGCACGCCGTCGTGGGCGGCGAGGATGCGGGCCGCGAGCAGGCCCGCGTTGCGGGCGCCGCCGACCGAGACCGTGGCGACGGGGACCCCGGCCGGCATCTGGACGATGGACAGCAGGCTGTCCATGCCGTCGAGGTACTTCAGCGGGACCGGGACGCCGATCACGGGCAGCGGGGTGACGGAGGCGAGCATCCCGGGAAGGTGAGCCGCTCCGCCGGCCCCCGCGATGATCGCCTTGAGACCACGGCCGGCGGCCCTCTCGCCGTACGCGATCATCTCGTGGGGCATGCGGTGCGCGGAGACGACGTCGACCTCGTAGGGGATCTCGAACTCGTCGAGTGCCTTGGCGGCCGCTTCCATCACGGGCCAGTCGGAGTCCGAGCCCATGACGATGCCGACGACGGGGGCGGAGCCTGGTGCGGTCATTCGGTGATCGTTCCTCGCAGGTAGTCGGCTGCGTGCCGGGCGCGCTCCCGCACGTCCGCCAGATCATCGCCGTAGGTGTTGACGTGGCCCACCTTGCGGCCCGGCTTCACGTCCTTGCCGTACATGTGGATCTTGAGCTGCGGATCGCGGGCCATGCAGTGCAGGTACGCCTGGTACATGTCCGGGTAGTCGCCGCCGAGGACGTTGCACATGACCGTCCAGCCGGCGCGCGGGCGCGGGTCGCCGAGCGGGAGGTCCAGGACGGCCCGCACGTGGTTGGCGAACTGTGAGGTGACCGCACCGTCCTGGGTCCAGTGCCCGGAGTTGTGCGGGCGCATCGCGAGCTCGTTCACGAGGATGCGGCCGTCGCGCGTCTCGAAGAGCTCGACGGCGAGGTGGCCCACCACACCGAGCTCGGCGGCGATGCGCAGCGCGAGCTGCTGGGCCTCACCGGCGAGGCCCTCGTCCAGGTCGGGCGCCGGGGCGATGACGGTGTCGCAGACCCCGTCGACCTGGATGGACTCGACGACGGGGTAGGCGACGGCCTGGCCGTGGGGCGAGCGGACGATGTTGGCCGCCAGCTCCCGCGTGAAGTCGACCTTCTCCTCGGCGAGGACGGGGACACCGGCCCGGAAGGGCTCGGCGGCGTCCGCCTCGGACCGGACCACCCAGACGCCCTTGCCGTCGTATCCTCCCCGGACCGTCTTGAGGATCACGGGGAAGCCGCCCACCTCCTCGGCGAAGGCAGCGGCGTCCGCCGGGTCCGCGACGAGGCGGTGCCGGGGGCACGGCGCGCCGATCTCCGTGAGCTTCGCGCGCATCACCCCCTTGTCCTGGGCGTGCACCAGAGCGTCGGGGCCGGGGCGCACGGGAATGCCGTCCGCCTCCAGGGCACGCAGGTGCTCGGTCGGCACGTGCTCGTGATCGAAGGTGATCACGTCACAGCCGCGTGCGAAGGCGCGCAGCGTCTCCAGGTCGCGGTAGTCGCCGATGACGACTTCACCGGCCACCTGGGCGGCCGAATCCTGAGGGGTGTCACTGAGGAGCTTGAATTTCAGGCCGAGGGGGATGCCGGCCTCGTGGGTCATACGGGCGAGCTGACCGCCGCCGACCATGCCGACTACAGGGAACGTCACATGTCCAGGATATCGGGCGCCCGGGAGCTCCCCTCACCCTCTCCGGCCGGGGCCCCGCCCCGCCGGGAAGGAGGCCTCGTCACGCGGGGCCTTCCGACTCACAGCATCACACGGGAGGGCTGGTTAGCATGGCCGGGTTGACGAAACCGACCGGACGGGGCTGATCGATCACCATGAGCGAACGGGGCGCACTGCGGACCCGGCTTGATCTGCTGGCCCGGGAGGTCGCCAAGTTCGGCGCCGTCGGCGCACTCGGTCTTGTCGTCAACATCGTCGTCTCCAACCTGATCTGGCGCACCACGGACATTCCGGTGGTGCGCGCCGGACTGATGGGGACGGTCGTCGCCATCCTCTTCAACTACGTCGGCTTCCGCTACTGGACCTACCGGGACCGCGACAAGACCGGCCGGACCCGGGAGCTGACGCTGTTCCTGCTGTTCAGCGCCGTCGGCGCGGTCATCGAGACGGGCGTGCTCTACGCGGCGACGTACGGCTTCGGGTGGAACAGCCCGGTCCAGAGCAACGTCTTCAAGATCGTCGGCATCGGGGTCGCCACACTGTTCCGCTTCTGGTCCTACCGCACCTGGGTGTTCAAGACGCTGCCCGCCAAGGAGGCCGTGCTCAACGCGGAACGATTTCTGGAACAGCGGCGACCCTCCGACGAAGTAGCGCCCGGCCCCGTGCCCCACTGACGCTCAGCGCACCGGGCGTACGGATTCCTTGCGGCTCGGCGCGACCCGGCTGAGGAAGAGCGCGAAGACCGGGGGCTGCTGCTGGAGCAGTTCGAGGCGGCCGCCGTCGGCCTCGGCGAGGTCCCGGGCGACGGCGAGACCGATTCCGGTGGAGTTGCGGCCGCTGATGGTGCGCTCGAAGATCCGCGCCCCGAGGTCGGCGGGGACACCGGGCCCCTCGTCCGTGACCTCGACGACGACCTGGTTGCCGGTGATGCGGGTCCGCAGCGCGACCGTGCCGCCCCCGTGCATCAGCGAGTTCTCGATCAGCGCGGCGAGGACCTGGGCGACGGCCCCCGGGGTGCCGACGGCTTCCAGCCCGTGCTTGCCCGAGCAGACGACGGCACGGCCGGCGCTGCGGTAGGCGGGACGCCATTCCTCGATCTGCTGCTTGACGACCTCGTCGAGGTCGAAGGCCACGGCGGAGCCGGTGCGCGGGTCACGTGAATTCGTCAGCAGCCGCTGCACCACGTCCGTGAGCCGCTCGACCTGGGTGAGCGCGATGTTCGCCTCCTCCTTCACCGTCTCCGGGTCGTCGGTGACGGAGATCTCCTCGATCCGCATGGACAGCGCGGTCAGGGGTGTGCGGAGCTGGTGCGAGGCATCCGCGGCGAGGCGCCGCTCCGCGGTCAGCATCCGGGCGATCCGCTCGGCGGAGGAGTCCAGGACATCGGCGACCCGGTCCAGCTCCGTGACCCCGTACCGCTTGTGCCTGGGGCGGGGGTCGCCCGATCCGAGGCGTTCGGCGGTCTCGGCGAGGTCGGTGAGCGGCGAGGTCAGCCGGTCGGCCTGGCGTACGGCGAGGAGTACGGCGGAGATGATGGCGAGCAGCGCCACCGCGCCGATGATCAGCAGGGTGCGTCCCACCTCGCGGGTCACGGCGGAGCGGGACTCCTCGACGGTGACCTTCTCACCCTGCTCCCCCGTCTCGGTGCTCCGGGTGACGTCGCTGTCCGTGGGACGCTCGCCGACCTCGATGGGGGCGCGCCCGGGGATCTCCACGCGGGCGTAGCGGCTGGGGTCCACCTGCTCGGCGAGGACCTCGGGGGTGATCCGCTCGGCGCCGAGCAGCCGGCTCTCGACGACGCTGATCAGCCGGAAGGCTTCGGAGTCGACACTTTCCTGGGCACTGTTGCTGATGGTGCGGGTCTCGACGATGACGAGGGAGACGCCGAAGACGGCGATCACGACGAGCACCACTGCGAGTGTGGAGTTGATCAGTCGGCGGCGCATGACTGTTCTGTACGTCAGCTCTTCTCGAACCGGAAGCCGACGCCCCGGACGGTGGCGATGTAGCGCGGATTGGCCGCGTCGTCGCCGAGCTTCTTGCGGAGCCAGGAGATGTGCATGTCGAGGGTCTTGGTGGAGGACCACCAGGTGGTGTCCCAGACCTCACGCATCAGCTGGTCGCGGGTGACGACCCGGCCCGCGTCCCGCACGAGGACCCGCAGCAGGTCGAACTCCTTGGCGGTGAGCTGGAGTTCCTCGTCACCCATCCAGGCCCGGTGGGACTCGACGTCGATCCTGACGCCGTGCGTGGCGGGCTGCGGGGCGTGCTCGGTGGCGCCGCGGCGCAGGAGGGCGCGGACCCGGGCGAGGAGCTCGGCCAGGCGGAAGGGCTTGGTGACGTAGTCGTCGGCCCCGGCGTCGAGGCCGACGACCGTGTCGACCTCGTCGGCCCGGGCGGTGAGCACCAGGATCGGCACGGCGTGACCGTCGGCGCGCAGCCGCCTGGCGACCTCGAGGCCGTCCATCCCGGGCAGCCCCAGGTCGAGGACGACCAGGTCGACGCCCCCCTGGAGTCCGGCGTCCAGCGCGGTCGGACCGTCCTCGCGGACCTCGACCTCGTAACCCTCACGGCGCAGGGCGCGAGCCAGTGGCTCCGAGATGGATGCGTCGTCCTCGGCGAGCAGTACACGGGTCATGCAGTGATGGTAGTCCGCGCAGGCCTGCTGGAGTGAGGCGCTGGTCAAGCCCTGCGAGTCAGGGCCACGAATCGGTCATCCTCCTTTGAATATGGGACTGTGGTTCCACGTAAACCTGTGATCCATATCTCAAGTCCTTCCATATCCCCGTGTGTCATGTCGTATGGTTGCTCGACGCCTGTTGCACCGCCGAAGGACCTTTGGCAGCTTTTCGCGCCAAGGGTCACTTTTGTGTACGGGCCGGTTCTTGCCGGCCCCGACCAGTGAATGACCTGTGGGCCGGGCCCGGAGCGCGAGGACGCGTACCGGGCGTGGATCCCGGAGCGGTCTGTCCCACGAGCCCGCCCCCGCACTCCCTACGGAGCGGGTGGCCGGATCGAATCCCTCGAGGCGTCAGGGGTGGGGCGCATCCGCTCCGGTGCCGGCCACCCCCCACCGGGCGCGTACCGCTCACGAGGCGGCGCGTCCCGACCAGCAAGGATCGACCATGGCGTCCAGCCTGACGAAGGACTCGGCCAGTACTTCTGGTTCGGAGAAGACCTTCTTCGGCCACCCCCGCGGCCTGGCCACTCTCTTCATGACGGAGATGTGGGAGCGTTTCAGCTACTACGGCATGCGCGCCCTTCTCCCGCTCTACCTGATCGCTCCCAACGGGCTTCACATGAACCCCGCCACGGCCACGGCGATCTACTCGGTCTACCTGTCGCTGGTGTACCTGCTCGCCATGCCCGGCGGCTGGTTCGGCGACCGCGTCTGGGGACCCCGCAAGACCGTCGCCATCGCGGGCGGCGTCATCATGCTCGGCCACCTGACGCTGGCCCTGCCCTCGGAGGGCACCTTCTTCGCCGGGCTCGGCCTGGTGGCGATCGGCTCCGGTCTGCTGAAGTCCAACATCTCGACGATGGTCGGCCACCTCTACGACGGCCCGGACGACCCGCGCCGTGACGGTGGATTCACGATCTTCTACATGGGCATCAACATGGGTGCCTTCGCCGCCCCGCTGGTCATCGGCACCGTCGGCGAGAACGTGAACTGGCACCTCGGCTTCGCCCTGGCGGCACTCGGCATGGGACTCGGCGTCGCCCAGTTCCTGCTCGGCACCCGCCACCTGAACGAGCGCAGCCTCGTCGTGCCCAAGCCGCTCTCCGCGGACGAGCGCGCCTCCACCCTGCGCAAGTCGATGATCTGGCTGGGCATCGCGGCCCTCTTCTACATCGGCACCGTCGTCACCGGCGTCTACACGCTGAACTGGCTGCTGGTCCCGATCACGATCGCCGGCCTGGTCATCCCGGTCATGGTCCTGGTGCGCATCAAGCGCGACAAGGAGCTCAGCCAGACCGAGCAGAAGAAGATGTCCGGCTACATCTGGTTCTTCGTGGCCGCCGCCATCTTCTGGATGATCTACGACCAGGGCGGTTCGACCCTGGCGATCTTCGCCGACTCCTCCGCGGAGAACTCGGTCCTCGGCTGGGACTTCCCGGTCTCCTGGTACCAGTCGGTCAACCCGGTCCTGATCATGGCTCTGGCCCCGGTCTTCGCCGCCTTCTGGATGGCGCTGAACCGGCGGGGCAAGGAGCCGAGCACGGTCGTGAAGTTCAGCTCCGGCCTGGTGCTGGTCGGAGCGTCGTTCTTCCTCTTCCTGGCGCCGCTGACCATCGCGGGCGACGGCCACAAGGCCGCCGCGATGTGGCTGGTCGCGATCTACTTCGTGCAGACCGTCGGCGAGCTGACGCTGTCCCCGGTCGGCCTGTCGGTCACCACGAAGATGGCCCCGGCCAAGTACGCCAGCCAGATGATGGGTGTCTGGTTCCTGGCCGTGACCGCCGGTGACTGCACCACCGGCCTGCTCTCCCTCGCGGGTGTCGAGCTCAACGGCACCGGGGTGGTGGCCCTCCAGGCCACGCTCGCGGTCCTCGCGGGTGTCGCGATCTTCATGTACCGCGGCAAGGTCAAGGAGCTCATGGGCAACGTCCGCTGACACGGACCCCGCCGATACGACTCAGGGCCCCGCACCGGTCGGTGCGGGGCCCTGAGCCTTGTGCGCGCGGGGACGGAAGGGTGTGGGCGGGCTACGCGGGCGCCGCGAGCTCCGCCCAGACGGTCTTGCCGGGCTGGTCCGGGGCACGCGTCACGCCCCAGTCGAGGCACAGCCGCTGCACGATGAACATGCCGTGCCCGCCGGGCCGCCCCGCGCGGTGCGGGGTACGCGGCGCAGGCTGACCCGCGCCGCTGTCGACGACCTCGACCCGGAGCGCCTTGGCCGAGCAGGCGATACGGAGCTCCTCGGGGCCGCCGGCGTGCAGGCAGGCGTTCGTCACGAGCTCGGAGACGACCAGCAGGACGTCCTCCGCTGCGGCCCGCCGGTCGGCGCCCGACGCGGGCAGCCAGCCCCAGTCGTGGAGCGCCTGCCTGGCGAAGTCACGGGCCATGGGCACGATGCCGGTGGCCTGTCTCAGCGAGAGCGTGCGCCACTGCCGGTCAGCGGGCACGGCAGAGGCGGTGCCCATGCCGTCCGGCTCGCGGCCGAGGCCGCCCGGCGGATGCTGCCGGGTGGTGCTCATCAGCGCTTCACCTCACCGATTCACCGTGTGTTGCCATCGAACAGATACTGATCAGATACAGATTGTGCGGGCTTCAAGGTCCCGACGGGGTGTCTTCTGCCCTGCCGCATGGTGACGACACCCGGTTTCGGCTACGCCATGAGCGTGACTCGCGCGATGACCGGGGCTCCCGGGGCCGGGGATACGCATGAGGACCCGCCGTCAGCCGGCCAGGGCATCTTCGAGCGAGGCGTGGACGGTGAAGACCGCCTCCGCCCCCGTGATCTCGAAGACGCGGGCCACCACGGGCTGCATGGCGGCCAGGTGAACCCCTCCGCCGGCGGCCTCGGCCTTCAAGCGCGCACCGAGCAGCACGTTGAGTCCGGTGGAGTCACAGAAGTCGAGACGCGCGCAGTCGACCACCAGGCGCGTGTGTCCTTGCTCGACCGCGCTCTCCAGAGGCTCCCGCAGCAGATCGGCGGTGTGGTGATCGAGCTCACCCACCGGTGTCACGACTTCACTGCGGCCCTCGGTCCGGACTTCGACCTGTAGCCGACCCCGGTTCGCACTGCCGACCGTCCCGCGGTCCATGCCCGTCCCTCTTCGCCGTCCGTCACTACCCGCGCCCCTGTTGTACGCGGCTTCATCGTGGCTGCCCCCGACGTGCGTAAAACATTACGCGTTTCCCTCGCCACACGGTAGTCGAAGAACTCAACAAACCAGACATATAGGCGCATTTGGCGCTTGTAACTCACGGCTGGAAGCGGGTAAGGGTAGAAGGGACATCCACCCAAGGAAGTTCGATCGGCTTCGGAGGCGCCGCTTCACCGCAGGAAGACGTATGGGCATCGGCAGCCATATGCCGAGAACGATGGAGGAGAACCATGTCACCCCGGCTCGACGTATCGCGTACCCACATCGCGACGTCGGCATGTCCTCAGGGACCGACCGATTCCGACTCCGCTGCCGCGAACGCCGTACCCGGCCCGCGCACCAGCACCGGCACCACCCGCACCACCACCGACCCGACCTCCGACGACCTCCTTCCGGGCGAGGGTTTCGAGGGCCTCGACGGCCTTCCCGAGATCCCGCCCTACGCCGAGATCGGCGCGCTGGACGCGAGGGCCCTGTCGAAGACACTCTTCGCGCGGCTCGAAGTGCTCGAGGAGGGCACCCACGAGTACTCGTACGTCCGCAACACCCTCGTCGAACTGAACCTGGCCCTGGTCAAGTTCGCCGCATCCAGGTTCCGGACCCGCAGCGAACCCATGGAGGACATCGTCCAGGTCGGCACCATCGGCCTGATCAAGGCGATCGACCGCTTCGAGCTCAGCCGGGGCGTGGAGTTCCCGACGTTCGCGATGCCCACGATCGTCGGCGAGATCAAGCGCTTCTTCCGTGACACCAGCTGGTCCGTGCGCGTCCCGCGCCGGCTCCAGGAACTGCGGCTGGACCTGGCCAAGGCCGGCGACGAGCTGGCCCAGAAGCTGGACCGCGCGCCCACGGTCGCCGAGCTCGCCGACCGTCTCGGCATCGGCAGGGACGAGGTCGTCGAGGGCATGGCCGCGAGCAACGCGTACACCGCCAGCTCGCTGGACGCCAAGCCCGACGATTACGGCGACGGCAACGAGGCCGCCCTCGCGGACCGCCTCGGCTACGAGGACCACGGCATCGAGGGCATCGAGTACGTCGAGTCCCTCAAGCCGCTCATCGCCTCGCTCCCCCTGCGCGACCGCACCATCCTCTCCATGCGGTTCGTCTCCAACATGACGCAGTCGGAGATCGGCGAGGAGCTCGGCATCTCGCAGATGCACGTGTCCCGGCTGCTCTCCCGGACCCTGGTCAAGCTCAGGAAGGGCCTGACAGTGGAGGAGTGACCCGGCACCACCGGCACCACCGGCACCACCGGTACGCCGTTGCGGAAGGACCTGCCCGGTCTCGGGCGGGTCCTTCCGCATTGTTGCGGGTCCTTACGCATTGTTGACGAAGTGCCACGGACCGGGCCACATTGGGCGGGGTTCTGGGGGGAACACATGGCTCGTGGGGAAAGCGGTCCGACGGACCGTGCCGTGACGGAAACGCTGGAAGCGGCGATGGGCACCCGGCTCGGCCGGGACTGCCTGTACGTCCCGTCCTGCCGGATGGGCCTCTACCTGGCACTCCGCCACTGGTGCGAACCAGGCGGCAGGATCCTGATGTCCCCGGTCAACGACGACGTCATCCTGTTCGTCGTCCTCGCCGCCGGACTGCGGCCCGTCCAGGCCCCGTTGTCGGCCGCGGACGGGTCGATAGACGTGGACGCCGTGCCCGAAGCCGTGTGGAACGGCCTCTCCGCCGTCCTCACCACCAATCTGTACGGCAATCCGGACCCGGCCCGGCAGCTGCGCGAGCGATGTGACCGCCTCGGCATCCCGCTGGTCGAGGACGCCGCCCACGCCATCGGCAGCACCGCGGACGGCAAGCCGGTCGGCTCGTTCGGGGACGCGGCGGTCTTCAGCCTCTCCAAACACGTCGGCGCGAAGGCCGGGGGCTTCCTCGCCGTCGCCGACCCGGCCCTGCGCGCCCCGCTGGAACAGGCCAGGGACGCGCTGCTGGACCCTGCGCGGCTCACCGCCGAACTCACCTACGCCTTACGCCCGTACGCGGAGTCGGCCGTACGCGGACTGCGGCTCGCACCGGCCGCCTGGTGGGCCCTGCGGCTCCTCGGGCTCCAGGAACGGGAGGGGATCCGGATGCCGTTGCGGCCCGACGATCTCCGGCAGGCGCTGGGCGCCGCTCCCTCGCTGGCGGCCTTCCACTCCTGGGTCCGCGTCGACATGCACGACTACCGCATCGCTCCGGGCCGGTCACGGCTGCGCCGCGTCCGGCGTCTGCTGGACCGCCTGGACGAACGGCTCTCCTTGCACCGGGCGGGCACCGGACGCCTCCTCGCCTCCCGCTGGGCGCCACCGGTCACCGCCGGGGCGCCGTTGCAGCCCCTGTTCCGGGTGCCGTTACTGGTGGCCGACCGGGACGCGGCCGTCGCCGCGCTGGCCCGCCACCGCATCACCGTCGGCTACCTCTACGACCCGCCGCTCGACGCCTACGCGGGCGAGCCGTTCACCGACCCGTCCCCCGCCCCCGCCGGTGCCGCCTGGTTCGCCAGGCACGCCCTCCCCGTCGACCCGCTGCGCGCCGGCCCCGTCATCGGGATCCTGAACGCGTCGGGAGCCCGGTCCGCGGGAGCGCGGTCCGGTGACTGACACGACGAGAGTCGGCCCGCCCGAGGCGGAGGCCACGCGCACAGCCGCTCCGAAGGACGGCACCGGCGCCGACTCGATGTTCCGCAACGCCTACGCCCTGATGCTCTCCACCGGTGTCTCCGCGGCACTCGGCCTCGGCTTCTGGCTGGTCGCCGCCCGCTACTACACGGAGGAGGCCGTCGGCCAGGGCTCCGCCGCCATCGCCGCGATGCGGCTGCTCGCCTCGGTCACCGCGACCACGATGATCGGCGCCGTGGTGCGCTACGTGCCCCGCGCCGGGCGCGCGACGGGGTCCCTGGTCGCCCGTACCTACCTGATCAGCTCGGTCGTCGTCACCCTGGCCTGTGTCGCCTTCCTGCTCACTCTGGATCTGTGGGGCGATTCGTACGCCCCGCTCGGCACACTGTCCGCCGGGCTCGTCTTCACCGGCTCCTGCGTCGCCTGGGCGGTCCTCACGCTCCAGGACGGGGTGCTGACCGGGCTGCGCAAGGCCGTCTGGGTGCCCGTCGGCAACGCGGTCTTCTCCATCGGCAAGCTGCTGCTCCTCGCCGCGTTCGCGACCGCCCTCCCCGTCCTCGGTGTCTTCGTGTCCTGGGCAGCGGCCATCGCCCTGTCCGTGCTGCCACTCGGCTGGCTCGTCTTCCGTCGGCTGATCCCACGTCAGGCAGGGGCCGACCGGGACCGGGAGCCGCCACGGCTGCGCGAGATCGGCAGGTTCCTGGCCGGGGACTCGGTCGGCGCGCTCTTCAGCCTGGCCATGATCAACCTGCTGCCCGTGATGGTGGCCGTGCGCTTCGACGCCGCGCACAACGGCTTCTTCTACATCGCCTACACCGTGGGCGGCACCATGGAGTTCATGGCCATCAACATGGCCTCCTCCCTCACCGCGCACGCCTCGCACAGCCCCGGCCGGCTGGCCGAGGGCGTACACGGGGCGCTGCGCCGCATGGCGGTACTGCTGGTCCCCGTCGTCACCGTGCTGGTCCTCTTCGCCCCGCAGATCCTCACCCCCTTCGGCTCCGACTACGCCGAGCACGGCACCCTGGTCCTGCGGCTGCTGGCGGCGGCCGCCCTGCCCCGGGTCGTCGTCGAGCTCTACATCGGCGTGCTGCGGGTGCAGGGCCGCACCGGGGCGCTGGCCGTCCTTCAGGGCGCGATGTGCGCCCTCGTCCTGGGCAGCGCGGCCTTGCTGCTCGGCCCGACGGGGATCGCCGGAGCCGGCTGGGCGATGCTGATCGCCATGACCGCGGTGGCCGCCGCGTCCGCCCTGGGGCTGCGCTCGGCCCTCACCGGGCGGCCCCCGTGGAGCTCCCGGCGTCCGGCGCCGGAGAGCGACGGGTTCGGGACGAGCTGGGCACGGCTCGCCGCGCAGCGTGCCCGGGAGCACCGGGCCGGGGAGTACGCGGCCGGCCGGCCCTCCGGCGCGGTCCGTCGGCGGGGTGCCCCCGAGCCGGTGGCCCCCGCCCACGGTCCCGCCGCCCACGGTCCGCACGGACGGGCGCGAGTCCGGCCCGGGAGCGGCGACGCGCAGTGGCTGTGGGGGCTGCTGGGGCTCGCGGCCGGGCTGTTCTGGATTCCGTTGTCACGGGCCGCGCTCACCGGGCGTGCCCGGCTGACCGGAGCGGAGTTGATCGGCGCGCTGCCACCGGTCACCGTGACCGCGGGGGTGCTCATGGTCATCGTCCACAGCGCGGCCGTCGCCCTGCGCAGGCCACGGCCCGTACTGCTGGGCGCGGCGGTGCTGGTGACCGTGGCGGCCCTGCACTCCGCCCCGCTGTTCCTCGGCATCCCGCCTGCCTCGGCCTCGCGGGAGTGGCACGGGACGCTCGCCGGCCTCCTCGCCGGAGCGGCCGGGCCGGCCTCCCCGGCCTCGGTGCTCCAGGCTCTGCCGTTCGCGCTCCAGCTGCTCTGCCTGGCATTGGCCGCGTCCCTGCTGCGGGCCGCCGGGGCCCACTGGCGGGTCGCGGCCGCCACGGTGTGGGTGCTCGCGGTGGCGGGGTGGGTCGCGCAGGATGCCTTCGCCGCGGTCGGACTGCCGGTGTTCCTGGTCCTGTTCGGGGTGACGGCTGTGGTGCACGGCGTCCGCCGGAGGGTCAGCGGCCGGGCACCGGCTGCTTGAACCAGTCGTCCTGGCCTGCCGTGCGGTAACCCTCCAGGCCCGGACCGCCGTCGACCGTGAGATCGCAGCCCTCGCCCGGGACCGCGCGGTTCCAGTGCACCAGTGCCTTGGCCCCGGGCATGGTCCTGGCCACCTCCGGGATCGCCTCGTACCACTCGCGCTGGCGGTCCTCGTCCGCCGGATCGGGCACGGTGGAGAACTCGGCGAACATCACGGGCTTCTCGTCGCTGATGTGGGCGCGCAGCCAGTCGTACGTCGGCCGCTGGCTGCGGTCGAAGTCCTTCCAGTCCGTGGTGTCGTGGCAGGTGAAGTAGTTGTACTGGTCCATGCCGATCCAGTCGACGTAGTCGTCACCGGGGTAGAGCTGCTCGAAGAGCTTCCCCGCCGGGAGGTAGCCGGACACCGTCCACACCCACACCACGTTGTCCACACCGAGCTCCTCGAAGCGGTCGTGGATGTGCCGGTAGGCGGCGACGTACTCCTCGGGCGTGCCCGCGTCGCCGACCCGGGCGTCGACCTCCTGGTCGAAGGAGAAGAACACCCGCTTCCCGTACGCCTTGACGCGGAGCGCCTGCGGATCGATGATCTCGCGGTCGTAGGTTCCCGACGCGATCTTCGCCCAGCCGAGCTGGTCCTCGGTCCAGCCGGCGTGGTGGGGCTCGCGCCAGACGGTCGACTCCCAGGCCAGCATCAGCATCCGGTCCCGGCCGAGTACCTGCTCGTCGGGGGTCAGGAGCTGTCCGTCGAGCTCGGTGTTCGACATGTCGTGGTACGTGTACAGGAGGTCGAGCTTCCGGCCGATCTTCTTCTCGAACGCGTACACCGCGTCCTTGAGCGAGCCGTTCCCGGCGTACGGCACATAGGCACCCCACCAGGCGCCGCACGGCGGTACGAGTGTGGCGGTCGGGGCGCACGGCCCACCGAGCACCGGGCCGGTGGCGGCGTCGGCGGGGAGGGCACCGGCGGAGGGCGCCCCGTCCTCGTCATCGCCCGGGGCGGGAGGGCCGAACCAGGCGAGGATCCCCGTCAGCAGCGCCGCGACGGAGACCAGGGCGAGCACGAGGTGCGTACGGGGGCGGCGCTCCCGCTGTGCGTGGTGGCGGATCACCGGCGCCTCGCGGGTGTCGCGCGGGGCCGCTCGACGGCGCCCCGGGCCGCCCCGGACAGCGGAAGTCCGGGGAGGGCCGAGGCGATCGTGGCGCACGTGGCGAGCGACACCAGGAACACGGTCCCCGAGAAGCCCTCCACCAGGAACAGCGAGGTGGCGGCGATGACGGCCAGGGAGAGTCCGAGGGGCGCGGCGAGCGCGACCGCCTCCAGACGGGCCCCGGGCCCGAGCGGTCGGGGCTGCGGGTACAACAGGGCGAGCCCCGGGCCGAAGCAGACGAAGAGGAGCACGGGTGTCCAGCGCAGGGGCGAGCCCCCGGGCAGCCAGGTCGCGGCGAGCGCCACCCACCCGGAGAGCGCCAGGGCGGCTCTGGTCAGGGTCTGCCGGACGGGGAGTGCCGGTTGCCGGTTCTCGGACACGTGACTGGCCTTTCCTGGTCTGGGGTCTGCCGTGCGGACGGGCCTCAGGGACTGTCGTGACGCAGGACGACGCCGTGCTCGGTCCGCTCGACGACACGGAAGAGCGGCGAGGCTGTGAGGTCCCGGGTCAGTCCGGCGAATCCACCGGGGGGCAGCAGCCCCTCACCGGCCGTGTAGATGTCCTGGGTGCGCGTGAGGATGACGAAGGCCGTGGTTCCGGGTGGCAGCCGGGTCGAGAGGTAGTGCGCCGGGTCCTTGAGCATCTCGACGTTCTCGGGCAGCTCCTGTTCGGCGAAGAACCAGTGCTCCAGCCTGTCGTAGCGGTGCAGCGCCTTCGGGAAGGAGCCCGTGGTGGCCAGGATCAGCGCCCCTTCGGGAGCCCTGTCGATGGCGCGGGTGACGAGCGCCGTCTCAGCGGGCGGGGTGTAGTTCATCCGCTCCTTGCCGTAGTACGAGGGCATGAAGCCGGCGAGCAGCGCGGTCAACGTCACCGGGAGGGTGACCGCGCAGATCCTCCGTACGGCGGGCCGGACCCGGTGCGCCCCGGTGCCTCCGGCTGCCGGCACGAGCGCCGCTGCGGCGAAGAAGGCTGCTCCCGGGAGCGCGAACAGGTAGACGCGGAAGAGCATTTCGCCGCCGTAGTCGTTGACCACGAACAGGGGTACGGGCGCGGCGGAGGCCAGCAGCAGCGGCAGGGCGCTGTGCGCCAGGCGGCGCCGCAGCAGGAGGGCGGCGCCCGCGAGGGCGGCGACGGCCAGCACCATCAGGATGTTCGCCCGCCCGGCGAGCTCGGGGCCCGCCCCGGTGAGCTGTCCGGCGTATCCGGCGCGGGAGTTCCGGGTGAGTTCGCCGAGGGAGTCGCGCAGGGTGCCCAGGGTCTCGGTGAACAGCGGGCGGCCCATGGTGAGGTCCCAGGCCAGCATGATCAGCCCGGCCACGGCGAGGAGCCCGAGGTTGCGGTAGCGGCGGGTGAGGCAGAAGGCGAACAGGGTGACGCAGAGCATCACCGGGGTGAGCTGGTGCATCGCGTTGACGGCCGCGATCAAGGGCACGAGGACGACGACGCAGACCGCCCGACGGCGGGTGCCCGCAGACGGCGGCACGGCTGCGGCGGCCGGGTCGAGGAAGGCGCGCGAGCGCAGCTCACCGGCGGAGCCCGGCCGCACGAAGTGCCTGACGACGACGGCGAGTACGGCGAGATGGAGGAGGAAGGCGAGGCCCTGCGGGGCGAGATAGTCCTGGCCCACCCAGTTGGCGAGCTGGAAGATCCAGACGGCGGTCCAGACGAGGCGCCGGTCCTCGCTGAAGGTGCGGTAGATCAGGATCAGGACCGGCATCATGAGCAGGCCGAGGACGACGGGCGCCCAGTTCAGATAGGCGGCGGCGCTGTCGGCACCGAAGGTGCGGACGAGTCCGCCGTTGAGCGTGAAGAAGCCGGGCCACTGGTCGTAGGCGGACATGTTGCCGGACAGGCCCTCGTCCGGACGCAGTTCGCCGTTGGCCAGCAGGTGTTCGATGACGGCGTCGTGCTTGGAGGCCCAGGGATAGCGCTCCGAGTCGTACAGGACGGCGGGCACGCCCTTGAGCGCCATCAGCAGTCCGGCGGAGTACGCCGCGGGCCACCACGGTGCCGTGCCCGCGCGGCGGAGGCTGACCAGGAAGCCCGCGGTCAGGACGAGCAGTGAGAGGTAGTAGGTGAGGGGCAGCCGGTCCAGGAGGCCGTACTCACCCATCGAGCGGAACCCGATGTGCGGCAGCGAGGAGACCCAGAGAGCGGCTGCCAGGAGTAACGGGAACCAGGTGAGGAGCGTCCAGGGTCTCAGCGCTCCGGGGCAGCGGCCCGCCGTCCGCCGGGGGGCGGCGGGCCGCCGCCCCGGCGGATGCGCGGGCTCGGCGCTCCCCGCGGTGCCACCCCTGACCGGCGCGGGCACATGCTGTGGCACGGTGCGACTCCCCCCACGGATGTGGTCGCGGCCGTCACGCCGCTGTCCCGTTAAGCGAATTATAGGAACGTGCTTCGCCTTTGTGGCGCTCTCGGCACTTTCTCCGCAGGAAGCCTCACCCCGCGAACACCGGTCCCCTCACGACGGCGCGCGCCCGCCGGTACAACCGCCACCCCACGGTCGGCGGCGAGTCGCGGAACGGCGCCACGCGCGCGCCCTCGCCCGCCATCCACAGCTCGACGTCACGCACCGTGTGGCTCCGGCGCAGGATCAGCCGCGCGATCCGGAACGGCTCGTCACGGCCGGAGCTCAGCGCGTGCCGGACGGCCACCGCGCTCTCGTAACCCGCGGCACGGGCGGCACGCCGTACGCGCCCGCTGTTGTATCCGTGCGGGTAGGCGAGGTGGGACACCCCGTGGCCCAGCACGTCCTCCAACGCCTTCTTCGAGTCGACGAGTTCGGACCGCAGTACCGCACCCGGCAGCGTGTCCAGCTGCGCATGGGTGACGGTGTGCCCGCCCACCTCCATGCCGTACTGCTCCAGCAGCGGCGCCTGTTCCAGGCACATCATCGGCGCCGGCGGCAGCAGACTGCCTCCGCCGGACCGTGTCAGCGCACCGGTCGTGAGGTACGCGGTGGCCGGCATCGACCGTCCGGCCAGCGCCTCGGCGGTCGGCCCCGGCAGGTCCGCGAAGCCGTCGTCGAAGGTCAGCACCACCGGCCGGTCCGGAAGCGGCTCACGTCCCGCGAGATGAGCGACGAGGGCACCGACGGGGACCGGAGTCCGGCCGCAGGCGCCGATCGCGTCCAGCTGGGCGGCGAACTCCGCCGGTGTGACGGTGAACTCGGCGATCCAGTCCGGCGGGTCGTCCATCACCGCGTGGTACAGCAGCACGGGTATCCGGGAGGCGGACGCGTACCCTTCCGGCCTGCCGGGCACCGCGGATCCGCGTGTGCTCATCTCCCCTCCCAGGGGCGGGACGTGCCACGGACCGCGAGCCGGGCGCGCACGTATCCGAGTGGGCCGTACAGCAGGCCACGCCGCTCCAGCCGGGACAGATGTCGGGGCCATGGATAGGTGTACGTACCGTGCTCGCCGGGAACACCGGCGCGCCCCGCCACGCCGGTGGCACGCGGCGCCGTCATCGAGCGGGCGTGGGCGAGCCCGCGCGGCAGCCGGGACAGCAGGGAAGGCAGCAGGGCGGGCCTGCGGACCAGGAGAGCGGTGAGGCAGGCGGTGAGCCCGGCGCCGTAACCGTACGCCTGCCCGCACAGGTCCTCCCAGCGCTCCCGGTGGTGGTGCCAGACGATCGCGTCGGGCGTGTAGTGCAGCGGGTACCCCTCCGCGAGGAGCCGTACGAAGGCGTAGAGGTCGTCGCCCCCCTTGGCCGCCGTACCTGTGCCGGTGGCGGGGTCGAACCCGCCGACCGCCCTCAGAGGCCCCGCGCGGAAGGCCATGTTGGCGCCGGATCCGAACCGTCCGGCGGTGAACGGGAAGAGCGGCTCGTCGGCGGGCGGGTGCGCGGGGTCGTAGCGGCGCGCGGCGAACCCCTTGGCGAACCCGCCGTGGCTCTCAAGCAGGACCTGCGCCGGGGTGGTCAGCCTGGCAGGCAGGATCAGGCCGGTGACGCAGGCCGGCCTGGGGTACTCGCCGAAGGGGCGCGTGAGCGCGGTCAGCCAGTGCGGGTCGGCGATGACGTCGTCGTCGGTGAAGGCGATGACGTCGGCCCCGGCGACGGCGACGCCCCTGTTGTGGGCGGCGGCCAGACCGGGCAGCGGCTCCAGCGCGTAGCGCACGCCCCGGTCCGCGTAGCCGGAGGTGACCAACTCCCGGGTGGCGCCGGTGGCCGGGGCGTTGTCGACGACCACGATCTCGAAGTCCGGGTGGTCCTGCGCCAGCAGCGAATCGAGGGCGCGGGCGAGCTGCGCGGGGCGCTCCCGGGTCGCGACGACCACCGTGGCCCTGGGCACCTCCCCGGTCGGCGGGCGCTCCGGGGCGTCCGGGACGGTGATCTCGTCCGCCGCCTGCTTCGCGAGGACGGAGGCGGGGTCCTCGCCCGCCCTGACACGTCCCACGACGGTGCCGACCGGGCGCCCGCGCAGCCGTACGAGAGCGAAGATCCGCCGGTCGTCCCCCTCCCGCGCGGCGGTGTCCGGCGACGGCCCGCCGGGGGCGGGCGTGATCCGCACGCCCGTGCCGTCGGCCGCGTCGAGCTCCAGCTCGGCGACCACCAGACCGGTGAGCCGGCCGATTTCCGGTGACCGCGGCGTGTTCCCTGTCTGTCCGTTCCCGTACGGCATCCGGTCCCCCCGGTCGTGACCGCTATGGACGTTTCGGTTCGCGCAGCCGGCCGGCCCGTTCGAGACCATGCTGCGCCAGGCCCGCCAGGCGGGGCCGGTCACGCACGAAGCCGTGGGCGCGGCGGGACGGTTCGCGGCCGAGCCACTGCACGGCCGCTCCCACGCCCGGCCTGACCGAGGCACCCTCGTGGACCGTGAGCTCCCCGGTCTTCAGGGCCTCCTTGTACTCGGCGGCCCCGCGCCCCATGTCGAGCATGCCGATGCCTTCGTCCGTCGCCGCCCGCGCCATCCTCAGATGCAGGACGAGACCTGGCGAGAACCTCGCGAACCCGGGGTCGTACGCAGGGAACCAGCAGGAGAGCACGGACCGCGAGCGCAGCCCGAAGTGGGCGGCCACGGGCCGGTCACCCGCGTACAGGACGGAGAGCAGACCGGAGCACCCGGGCGCCCGGGTGTGGAAGAGGAACTCCACCAGGTCGCGGATCCACCGCTTCGCGAACCGGTCGCGGCGGCCGGTCCTGCGGTACTGGGCGGACTTCCACTCCGTCAGGGTCCGCAGCACCGCCGGATCCCGCTCGTCGAGGACGAACCGCACCTCCCCGGCCTCGCGGCCCAGCTTGCGCTCCTTGGCCAGGGTGGTCCTGAGGAACTTCGGCGACCGGGCGCGCAGCGCCTTCTCGTAGCTCTCGTATCCGTCGCCGACGTCGATGACGTACGAGGCGTACGCGCGGACGGCATCCGGCTCGAACAGGCCCTGGCGCTCCTCGAGGTTGTCGAACTCCCAGGCGGAGAGCCCGCAGGCCCGCAGCAGTTCCTTCGCCTCCAGCGGGAGGCCGGGGCGCAGCACCGCGCCCTGGACGTCGGAGACCCCGAAGCCGACCGCGCGGCCGTGGCCGAGGCGTCCCCGCTCGAAGGGGAAGAAGCCGGCCGTCCCCCCGGTTCCCTCGCTGATCACCGCCACCCGCGCGTGCGGCCGGACGCGGCCGACGGCGAGAGTGAACTCCGGTTCCATGAACGGATGGGCCGGGGCTCCGGACCTCGCCCGCAGCTCCCGCCAGGTCTCCATGTCCCCCGCGCCCAGATCCCCGGGCCTGACCACACGTATGCGCCTGCCGCTCACAAGACCCCCCGGTCCTACCCCCTGAGCCACGCTGCCCCAGAACGGTACCGGGAGGAGTCACTCGGCGGTAGACAGCCGCGACATCATGTGACCGACCGGTGGATACCGGATCACACGGCCCTCCTGCCTCCTCGCCACACCGCGCCGACGAGCGGGACTCCCGGCCGGTAGGCGAGGTGGACGTGGCTCGGCGCGTCGAGGATCACGAGGTCGGCGCGTGCGCCGGGGGTGATGCGGCCGATGTCGGTGCGGCGCAGTGCGGCGGCGCCTCCGGCGGTGGCGGACCAGACCGCTTCGTCGGGGGTCATGCCCATGTCCCGTACGGCGAGGGCGACGCAGAACGGCATGGAGGAGGTGAAGGAGGAGCCCGGGTTGCAGTCCGTGGACAGGGCGACGGTGGCACCGGCGCCGAGGATTCGGCGGGCGTCGGGCCAGGCCGCGCGGGTGGAGAACTCCGCGCCGGGGAGCAGGGTGGCGACGGTGGAACCCTGCCCGAGCGCTTCGAGGTCAGCGTCATCGAGGTGGGTGCAGTGGTCGGCGGACGCCGCGTCGAGCTCGACGGCGAGCCGGACTCCGGGGCCGTGGCCGAGCTGGTTGGCGTGGACGCGGGGGTGCAGGCCCCTCGCCAGACCCGCGGTGAGGACCGTGCGCGCCTGGTCCTCGTCGAAGGCGCCCCGCTCGCAGAAGACGTCGATCCAACGGGCGTGCGGGGCGCAGGCGTCCAGCATCGGGCCGGTGACGAGGTCCACGTAACCGGCGGGGTCGTCCGCGTAGTCGGGGGACACGATGTGGGCGCCGAGGAAGGTGACCTCGTCGGTGTGGCGGGCGGCGACGCGCAGGGCGCGTGCCTCGTCCTCGACGGTGAGGCCGTAGCCGGACTTGGTCTCGAAGGTGGTGGTTCCCTGCCGGAGCGCCTCGGCGAGATAGCGCGCGACGTTGGCGGAGAGCTCGTCGTCGGAGGCGGCGCGGGTGGCGGCCACGGTCGTCCGGATGCCGCCCGCGGAGTAGGGGCGGCCCGACATACGGGCGTTGAACTCGGCGGTGCGGTCGCCGGCGAACACCAGGTGGGAGTGGGAGTCCACGAAGCCCGGGATCACGGCACGGCCGCCCGCGTCGACGGCGTTGTCGGTGGCGGGTGCTTTGCTTGATTCACCGGTCCACACGATGCGGTCGCCGTCCATGACGACGGCCGCGTCCCGGATCAGGCCCAGGGGGGTCCCGTCTCCGAGGGAGGGGTCGTTGGTGACCAGGTTCGCGATGTGGGTGATGGCGGTCGTGGTGGTCGTCGTCATCGGGGGACAGCTTTCGTCGGGTTCGCCCGGCTGGACCGCCGGGGGTTTCGGCCGTCGCGCCTTCGGCGCGGGCCGGGGACGGAGCGGCGGTGCGGTGCTCGGGCGGGTTCCCGGCGTGCCGCACCGCCCGGCCGTCGGCGCGGGGCTCGGCCCCGCGCTCACGCGTACAGGGCGGCGACGGCCGACGCGAGCGCTCCGGGCACGTCCTCGATCCGTGTGTGCCTGCCGTCCCGGACGATGTGCCGGCCCGCCACCACTGTGTGCCGCACATCGGCGGCCGTCGCGGCGAATACGGCTGCTTCCGCTGCCAGCCGGGGCACCGGTCCCGCCGTCCTGACCGAGTCCAGCGCGACGGTGGCCAGATCGGCGGGCGCGCCCGGCTCCAGGACGCCCGCGTCCGGGCGTCCCAGCGCGGCGTGCCCATCGGCGGAAGCCGCCCTGAGCAGGGCTGCCGCCGTCCAGTGACCCCGCACATGGGTGCGCAGGCGTTCGTTGAGCTCCATCGCCCTGGCCTCTTCGAAGAGGTCGATCACGGCGTGGCTGTCGCTGCCGAGCGAGAGGGGTGAACCCGCACTCTGGAGGGCCGCGGCGGGGCCGATGCCGTCGGCGAGGTCGCGTTCGGTGGTCGGGCACATGCAGGTGCCCGTCCGGGAGGAGCCCAGCAGCTCGATGTCCTCGGCCGTGAGGTGTGTGTTGTGGATCCCGGTGGTGCGCGGGCCGAGGACACCGTGGTCGGCGAGGAGCCGGGCGGGGGTGCGGCCGTGGGCCGCGAGACAGGCGTTGTTCTCCGCGGTCTGCTCGGACAGGTGGACGTGGAGCGGGGCCCCCCGCTCCTGTGCCCACCGCGCGACGGTGGACAGCTGTCCGGCCGGTACGGCGCGTACGGAATGGATCGCGGCGCCGATCACCACCAGGTCGCCGTCACCCTTCAGGCGGGAGGCACGCTCGGCCCAGGCGTCGGCGGTGGTGTCGGAGAAGCGCAGCTGGTGCCGGCTCGGCTTCTCCCCGAATCCGGCGGCGAGATAGGCGGTGTCGAGCAGGGTGATGCGGATACCGGCCTCCGCCGCCGCGGCGATGAGCGCCTCGCCCATGGCGTTCGGATCGTCGTAGGGCGTGCCGCCGGGCGCGTGGTGCAGATAGTGGAATTCGCCCACCGCGGTGATGCCCGCCAGGGCCATCTCGGCGTACGTGGCGCGGGCCAGGTCGTAATAGGTGTCGGGGGTGAGGCGGGAGGCCGTCCGGTACATCAGCTCGCGCCACGTCCAGAAGGTGCCCGATCCCACCTGGACGGTGGAGCGAAGCGCTCGGTGGAAGGCGTGCGAGTGCGTGTCGGCCAGCCCCGGGACGGTCAGCCCGTGGAGGGCGGTGGCGCCGGGCGGCGGCGTGTCGATGCCCGTCCGGACACCGGCGATGCGCCCGCCGGCGACGTCGAGGAGGACACCCGGCTCGACGTGGGTGCCGAGCCAGGCGTGCGACATCCAGTACGTCGCGGTGACCGGTGTGCCCGTCGGTTGCGTTGTCAGCTGCACGCGAGACCCTCCAGTACGTCGGCGAGTGCCCTCACCCCGGCCACGCAGTCGTCCTCCGCCGCGTGCTCGGCGGGTGAGTGCGAGATCCCGGTGGGGTTCCGTACGAACAGCATGGCGGTCGGCACGGAAGCGGACAAAATACCCGCGTCGTGTCCCGCCCCCGTGCCGAGCACGGGCACGGTTCGCCCCGGGCCGTCCGGACCGTCCTTCTCCAGTACCCGGCGGATCTCGTCCCGCAGCGCGTGCTGGAAGTCCACCACCGGCGTGAACGACTCGCGTACGACGTCGAGATCGATCCCCGCCCGCTCCGCGTGCTCCCGCGCGGCGCACTCGACGCCGCTCACGACGGCGTCGAGAGTGGCCTGGTCGGCGGCCCGCGAGTCGAGCCAGGCCCGCACGAGGGAGGGGATCGCGTTGACCCCGTTCGGCTCGACGGCGATCTTGCCGAAGGTCGCGAGGCCTCCGGCGAGCTCCGCCTCGCGCCGGGCCGCGAGCACGGTCTCGGCGTAGGTGAGCATCGGGTCCCGCCGGTCGGCGAGGCGCGTGGTCCCGGCGTGGTTGGCCTCGCCCCGGAAGTCGAACCGCCAGCGGCCGTGCGGCCAGATGGCCGAGGCGACCCCGACCCGGTCCCCGGTCAGGTCGAGGGCGCGGCCCTGCTCCACGTGGAGCTCGACGAACGCGCCGATCCGGGCGAGGCGTCCGGGATCGGGGCCGATGGCGTCGGGGTCGTACCCAGCGGCCTCCATGGCCCGGGGCAGCGAGACGCCGTCACCGTCGCGCAGCCGGTGTGCGTGCTCGGCGGTCAGCTGTCCGGCGGCGAGCCGGGAGCCGACGCAGGCGAGCCCGAAGCGGGCCCCTTCCTCGTCGCCGAAGTTGACGACGGCGAGGGGTCTGGTGAACTCCGCTCCCCTGCGGCGGAGTTCGTCCAGGGCGGCGAAGGAGGAAACCACACCGAGAGGGCCGTCGAAGGCTCCGCCGTCAGGCACCGAGTCGAGGTGCGACCCGGTGACCACGGCGTCCCCCGCGAGGGGATCACCGTGCCAGGCCCACTGGTTGCCGTTGCGGTCGACCTCGTGGACGAGCCCCCGGGACTCCGCCTGAGCCCGGAACCACTCCCGGCAGTCCAGGTCCGCACCGGTCCAGGCGTACCGGCGATAGCCCCCGCTCCCCGGATCCAGCCCGAGCGGCGCGAGGCCGCGCCACATCTCCTGGAACGACTCGGCCCCGCCGGACCGGGACCGTGCACCCGCCCCGCCGCTCCGCCCTGGTGAACCCGCCCCGCCGTTCGGCCCTTGCCCCGCCGCTCCCGGGCCGTCGTCCGCGGTCCCCGTCACCGGCCTTCGCCCTCCGCCATCGGGACGCGCACGCCCTTGTCCGAGGCCACGGACCCGGCGATGTCGTAGCCCGCGTCGACGTGCCGGATGACACCCATGCCGGGGTCGTTGGTGAGGACCCGCCGGATCTTCTCGCCCGCGAGCTCCGTGCCGTCGGCGACCGTGACCTGGCCCGCGTGGATCGAGCGCCCCATCCCCACACCGCCCCCGTGGTGCAGGGACACCCAGGACGCGCCCGAGGCCACGTTGACCATGGCGTTGAGCAGGGGCCAGTCCGCGATGGCGTCGGAGCCGTCGAGCATTGCCTCGGTCTCACGGTAGGGCGAGGCGACCGATCCGCAGTCCAGGTGGTCGCGCCCGATGGCCAGGGGCGCGGCGAGTTCACCGCTCGCGACCATGTCGTTGAACCTTTCGCCGGCCCGGTCGCGTTCGCCGTAACCGAGCCAGCAGATCCGGGCGGGCAGGCCCTGGAAGTGGACCCGCTCACCGGCCATCCTGATCCAGCGGTGCAGCGACTCGTTCTCCGGGAAGAGGTCGAGCAGCGCCTTGTCCGTCTTATGGATGTCCGACGCCTCACCCGACAGGGCCGCCCACCGGAAAGGCCCTTTGCCCTCACAGAAGAGCGGCCGGATGTACGCCGGCACGAAACCCGGAAAGTCGAACGCGCGCGCGTATCCGGCGAGCTGGGCCTCGCCCCGGATGGAGTTGCCGTAGTCGAAGACCTCTGCGCCCGCGTCCATGAAGCCCACCATCGCCTCGACGTGCGCGGCCATCGACTCACGGGCGCGCCGGGTGAAGTCGGCGGGCTTCTCGGCGGCGTAGGAGGCCATGTCGTCGAGGTCGACGCCGACGGGCAGATAGGCGAGCGGGTCGTGTGCGCTGGTCTGGTCGGTGACGATGTCGACGGGAGCACCCTCGGCGAGCATCCGGGGCAGCAGCTCCGCCGCGTTGCCGAGCAGGCCGATGGAGAGCGGCCGCCGTGCGTCGCGGGCCTCGACCGCCAGCTGGAGCGCGTGTTCGAGCGAGTCGGCCCGGACGTCCAGGAAGCGGTGCTCGATGCGGCGCTCGATGGCCCGGGGGTCGCAGTCGACGCAGAGGGCGACGCCGTCGTTCATGGTGACCGCCAGGGGCTGGGCCCCGCCCATGCCGCCGAGTCCGGCCGTCAGCGTGATGGTCCCCGCCAGCGTCCCGCCGAACCGCTTCGCGGCGACGGCGGCGAACGTCTCGTAGGTGCCCTGGAGGATCCCCTGGGTCCCGATGTAGATCCAGGAACCCGCGGTCATCTGTCCGTACATGGTGAGCCCGAGGGCCTCCAGGCGGCGGAACGCCTCCCAGTTGGCCCAGTCGCCCACCAGGTTGGAGTTGGCGATCAGGACGCGCGGCGCCCATTCGTGGGTCTGCATGACGCCGACCGGCCGCCCGGACTGGACGAGCATCGTCTCGTCCTGCTTGAGCGTCCGCAGGGTACGGACCATGGCGTCGAAGGAGCGCCAGTCACGGGCGGCCTTGCCGGTGCCCCCGTAGACGACGAGCTTGTCGGGGTGTTCGGCGACCTCGGGGTCGAGGTTGTTCTGCAGCATGCGGAGGGCGGCTTCCTGCTGCCATCCCAGGGCGCTCAGTTCCGTACCGCGCGGTGCCCGTACGGGGCGGGGTCCTGACATGGCGGTGCCTCCTCGCGAATGTGACTCTCCTATTCACATCCTGTCCGCCTGAATAGTCCTAGTCAACAGGTGCGGTCCGCGCCACTCGGGGCAGGCCTCCCTCCACCGACTCCCGGGGAGGCCCCGTGTCCGCACCGCAAGCGACGACCCCGGCCGGTGAGCCCGCGCTCAAGCGGGTCATCGGCCCGAAGCTCCTCATACTGTTCGTCATCGGCGACATCCTCGGCACCGGCATCTACGCCACGACCGGCAAGGTCGCGGGCAAGGTCGGCGGGGCCCTCTGGCTGCCGTTCCTCATCGGGTTCGTGGTGGCGGTCCTGACGGCGGCCTCGTACGTCGAACTGGTCGGCAAGTACCCCAAGGCGGCAGGCGCCGCGCTCTACACCCAGAAGGCGTTCAAGGTCCCGTTCCTGACCTTCGTCGTCGCCTTCATGGTCATGTGCTCGGGCCTCTCCTCGGCCGGCGCCGCGGCCCGCGCCTTCAGCGGCGACTACCTCGGCGAGTTCACCGACGCCCTGCCGCCCACACTCGTCGCGATCCTCTTCATCCTGGCCCTCGCGGCGATCAACCTGAGAGGCGTCGCCGAATCGGTGAAGGCGAACGTCGTCCTGACGCTCGTCGAGCTCAGCGGCCTCCTGGTGATCCTCTCGATCGGGGCCTACGCCGTCCTCACGGGCGGCGGCGAGCCATCCCGGCTGACCGACCTGGAGACGGGCGGCACCGGGTACGCCCTGATCACCGGCGTCCTCGGCGCGACCGCACTCGGCTTCTTCGCCTTCGTCGGCTTCGAGGACTCCGTGAACATGGCCGAGGAGACGCAGAACCCGGCCCGGACGTTCCCGCGCGCCATCTTCATCGGCGTCGCGGTGACGGGCACCGTCTACGTCCTGGTGGCCATGGTGTCGTCCCTGCTGGTCGACTCCCGCACCCTGGAGGGGTCCAGCGGCCCGCTGCTGGAGGTGGTGAAGGCGGGCGGCCTCGACTTCCCGCCCGAACTCTTCGCGCTGATCGCCCTGTTCGCGGTCACCAACTCGGCGCTGATCAACATCATGATGGCCTCCCGCCTCTGCTACGGCATGGCCAACGAACGCATCCTGCCACCGGCGATGGGCCGCGTCCTCGCCAGGCGCCGCACCCCGTGGGCCGGCATCGTCTTCGTGACCGCACTCGCCGTCGGCCTGGTCTCCACCGGCGAGATCGAGGGCCTCGGCGACACCACCTCGTTCCTCCTCCTCTGTGTCTTCGCCGTCGTCAACATCGCCGTACTGGTGCTGCGCAAGGACCGGGTGGACCACGCGCACTTCCGTACGCCCACGGCGCTGCCCGTACTGGGGGCCGTCACGTCCCTGATCCTGGCCAGTCCGCTGGCCGACCGTGCCGCGGACGTCTACATCAGGGCCGGGGTCCTCGTACTGATCGGAATCGGTCTCTGGGCGGTCAACAGAGCGGTGATGCCGGCCCGCGAGAAGACCTGACAACGATCGGCAGCGGACCGGATCCGCCGCGGAACGACAGCCGGCCGGACACATTCCGGTCGGCTGTCGCGCGTCCACCTGCCGCCTTCTACACGGCCTGCCGCATGTACCTGTGGAAAATGCCAGAACTCCCACCAGGCGCACACACGTTGCGTAGCCTCTCCATTACATCCGTACGCCACGTCGGGAGGGGAGTTCGCGTTGCCCGGAATCGACGAGTGTTTGATCGAAGTCATGAGACTGCCCGGTGCCCGGGGGGCCGCGGTGGTCGACTGGACGAGCGGCCTCGCGCTCGGCACCATCGGGGAATCGCCCAACGGCGACCACGAGGCCACGGCGGCCGAGACGGCCGAGGTGGCGAGGATGGCCGCCGAACAGCCGGTCTTCGCACAGGCGGACGCGCCCGGCGGCTCCCCGGGCCAGGCCTCCCCCGCCGTCGAGGACGTCATCGTCACCACCGCCCCCGGCTACCACATCCTCCGTTTCGTCGAGACGGCCTTCGACAGCAGCGTCTTCCTCCACCTCTGGCTGGACCGCGGTGAAGGCAACCTCGCCCTGGCACGCATACGGCTCGGCGAGATGGCGGAGCGGCTGGTCCTGGCATGAGACCCACCGCCACCGCCGGACCCGGCTTACTCGAAGGGGCCGCCCCCTCCCCGATGCTGCAACGGCTCGCGGCGGAACGTGCGACCGGGGCGCTGATGCGGGACCGCGGCACCCTGTACCTCGCCGACGGCCAGGTGGTCCACGCGGAGAGCCCCGCGACCCCCGGGATCGACGTCCTGCTCACCACGGGCGGCGCCCTGCGCTCCGAGGGCTGGTGGGACGCGGTCGCCCAGGCGGGTGCCGGACAGCGGGTCGGCCGCTACCTCGTCGACAGCGGCCGGGTCCCGGGCGGCGCGCTGGAGCTCTGCCACCTGGGGGCGTTGTACGACGCGGCCTTCTTCGCCCTGGCCCCCACCCGTACGCCGGCCCGCTTCCGCTACGGGGTGTCCCACTGGATCGGCCCCGTCCGCCCCGTGCCCGTGCACGCCGTGCAGCGCGAGACGCTCAGGCGCCGGGAACTCCTGGACCGGATCTGGCCGGACGCGCTCACCGACAGCGCCCCGCTGACCCGCACGTCCCACCCGGTCGACGCCCCGGTCCCCCCACGCCAGCGCCGCGTCCTGGCCCTGGTGAACGGCGGACGCACGGCCACGGACATCGCCCAGGAGCTCGGGCGCTCGGCCTTCCACACCCTGGTCGACCTGCGCCGGCTGGCGGCCGCCGGACTGGTCGAAGCGGTCCGCCCGACCACGGCCGGATCCACTTCGGCCTCCGGGGAGAGCCGCATCACGCTGCCCGAGGTCACGACCGACCCGGACGTCGCTCTGTTGCGCAGGCTCAGAGACGCATTGGAGGCCCTGTGATACGCGCGCTCAGGCAGCGTGCCGGGAGGAGACAGCTGATGGTGCCCGAGGCCGAGACACAGGACGTCCTCGAGGAGCTCCAACGGTTACGCGCCCGGGTGCCGCTCCTGACCGGCGCACTGGCCGCCAGCACCGACGGCCTGATCGTCGCCCAGGACACCCCAGGCATCGAGGCCGAAGGCGTCGCCGCGCTGACCGCCGCCGCACTCGGCGTCTCGATCCGCATGACCGATGCCACCGGTCGCGGCGGCTTCCGCGAGCTCCTGATCCGCGGCGGCAGCGGCTACGTCGCCACCTACGCGGCCGGCTCGTCCGCCGTCCTCACGCTGCTGGCCGAGGACCGCATCAACGTCGGCCGTCTCCACCTCGAAGGCCGCCGCGCCGGCGCGCGCATCGGTGAGCTGGTCGATGCCGCACAGGACCGCGCCGACCGCCCCGCGCCGCCTCCGCGTCCGCAGCAGTCCCGGGCCCTGCCCCGCCGCACCCCCACCCCGGATTCCACATGACAGCCGTACCAGCCGGACACGCGCCCGCCGCCGGCGGGCAACGCACCAGCCAGTAACGGACCGGCCACCGGGCCGGCCAGGGAAAGGAAACGAGCACTATGGCCAACACCGAAGCCTCACTGAAGGATGCGATGGCGTCGATCGAGGGGACCCTCGGTGTCGCACTCGTCGACTACACCAGCGGCATGGCCCTGGGCACCCTCGGCGGTGGCAAGGACTTCAACCTGGAGGTCGCGGCAGCCGGCAACACGGACGTCGTACGGGCGAAGCTCCGGACCATGGAGCACCTGGGCATCAAGGACGAGATCGAGGACATCCTGATCACCCTCGGCACCCAGTACCACCTGATCCGGCTGCTCAAGACCCGTGGCAGCAACGGCCTGTTCCTCTACCTCGTACTGGACGGCGGCCGGGCCAACCTCGCGATGGCCCGCCACCAGCTGCGGAAGATCGAGGCGGAACTGGAGGTCTGACCCGGTTCCTCACCGGCGGCGACGCCGCGCCCCTCCGGGTGCGGCGTCCCCCGCCACGGGCCCGGTCGTCCGGTAGGCCTTCACCTGCTTCCCCGTGGGGCGGCCACGCTCGACCCAGTCGGTCCGCACCCAGTACAGGACGTCGTCCCGCCGCTCCCGCTGCCCGAGCCGTACGGCCTTCAGCCAGAGCCCGGCACCGGCCCCGGCCAGCAAGAGCCCGCCGGCCCCCGGCAGCACGTACGCGCTCGCGACCGCCACGAGGAACGCACCTGCCAGCCACCAGCGGTGGCCGCGCCGCCAGTTCCGCACGGTCACGTCCCGGTCCTGGAGGAAGTCGCCGCGCCCGGCCCGCACGGCACCCTTCGCGAGCTCCGCGTAACGCCCCGTCCGTACGAATGCCACGGCGGCCAGGGCCACCAGGAACAGGGCGGCCCCCGCCAGAAGTCCGATCCGCCGCCCGGTGAGGCCCGGTACGAACGCCCCGACGGCCGCCGCCAGCAGCCCCGGCCACCACAACGGTGCCGCCCCGGCCCGCACGATCACGGCCACTCTCGCCAACGACTGCGCTCCGCGCCCCACGTCCGTACCCCTCTCCCACGGTTCCCTGTGGACCTTCTGGGCGCGGAGATTAATAGGCACAGATGAGCGACGTCTGAGAATCGGCGGAAGACGGCCGCCCGAAGTGCCGGCCGCCCGCCAGGAGCTCGGCCCTCGACGAACCGGCCCGGCCGGTCCCGAACTGCGACCACTCGACGAACAGGCGCCCCACCGATCCGAGGCACCGGCTGTCCGACGGACAGGCGCCCCACCGATCCGAAGCACCGGCTGTCCGACGGACAGGCGCCCCACTGATCCGAAGCACCGGCTGTCCGACGGACAGGCGCCCCACCGATCCGAAGCACCGGCTACTCGACGAACAGGCCCCGCGCGGCGGCCCGCGCGTCGAATTCCTCCAGCCGTGCCTGCGCCTCGGGCAGCGCGTCGCACATGGCCTCCAGCAGTGCCCGCCCCAGCAGCATCGGCGCGCACGCCGTGTCGAAGGCCAGCCCGGTCCCGACGGCGGCCGGAAGCAGCAGATCGCTGTGGGCCGCCACCGGCGCGAACGCCGAGTCGGCCACGGTCACGACGGTCAGCCCCTGCTCCCGCGCGTACGCAAGCGCGTCCACGGCCTCTCGCGGGTGCCGCGGGAGCGCGAAGCACATCAGGGCGCTCGCGCCCGCCCGCCTGGCGGCATCGATGCGGTCGTGCAGCATGCTGCCGCCTTCGTCGAGCACCCGTACGTCCGGGTGCACCTTGGCGGCGAAGTAGCCGAACCCACGGGCCTGCGAGGAGGCGGCCCGCAGCCCGAGCACGGGCAGGGGCCTGGACCCCGCGAGCAGCCGCCCGGCCCGCTCCACCGGGGCCGGATCGGCGAGCAGCTCGGACAGCTGCCGCAGATTCTCGATCTCCGCCCGCACCGCCTGCTGGTACTCGTTGAAGCTCTCCTCCACGCCGCGGCCGTCGGCCGCCCCGTCCGGCGTGGACTCCCGCAGGTGCTTGCGCAGCGCCGGGTACCCGTCGAACCCCAGCGCCACCGCGAAGCGGGTGACGGACGGCTGGCTGACTCCGGCGAGCTCGGCCAGCTCCACACTCGACAGGAAGGGAGCGTCGGCGGCCCGCCGCACCATGGAGTGCGCGATCCGCCGCTGGGTGGGCGTGAGCCGCTGCCCCTCGAAGAGCCGCTGCAACCGCGCGGCCGGGCTGCTCCCGCTCATGCTGTCCCCTCCAGAGTTCCGCCGCACCGGTCCGGCGCCGAGGAATCCATTCAGCCAGCAAGCCGTCTGCATGTCCATATACAGCCCAGGGCGCGGACACGGCCCGGACGCCTTACGAGGCCCCGCCGGCCGCTCGCATTGCGGGACCGCTCTCCCCTGCCGACCCTGGGATCATGATCCCAGCCAATACGAGAGGTCCGGGCGGCGTCATCCTCCGCTACGGCGACACCGATGCCGCGCACGTGCTGAGCGTCTACGCCGATCTGCGCTGCCCCTACTGCAAGCGCATGGAACTCGGTCTCGGAGCCGTGATGGAGAAGGCCGCGGACGAGGGCAGATTCGCGGTGGACCACCACTTCGGCACGTTCATCGACGACGCCGCGGGCGGCAGCGGCTCCCTGGAGGCCCTGGCCGCGCTGGGAGCCGCTGCCGACGAGGGACAGAAGCCGTTCATGCACTACCTGCGGGCGCTGTACGCCGATCAGCCCAGCGAGGACGTGGACGCCTTCGCCGACCGGGACACCCTGCTGCGGCTGACCGGCGAGATCGAGGCACTGCACGGCGACGCCTTCCGGCAGAAGGTCATGGAGCGCACGTATCTGCCCTGGGCGGCACAGGTGTCCGCGGCCTTCGGGACGAGCGGTGTCCGGTCCACCCCGACGGTCCTGATCGACCGCACCCCGGTCCCCGTCATCAACGCCCTGGGATACGCGATCACCCCCGAGGCCTTCCTCGCCGAGGTGACACCCCCGTGAACACCCGGCCCGCCTGCCGCAACGCCGTCCGACCACAGTCGTCCTCGCCACCCAGCCAGTAGTTCCGGATCCGGACGGTGCGGGGCCGCGACGTGTCGATCCGGTCCGCCGTGCTGTGCACGGCGGACCCGGTGGCGATCGGGCGCATGGGCGACGCGCGACCCGCACATCCCTGTTACGTCCCTCCGGGGGCGCCGGCCGGCGGGTGGTCAGAACACGACGCGTGCCGCCATCAGGGCGTCCCGCACCAGGGGATCGCCCTCCAGTTCCGGGCGGCGGCGGGACGGCCGCCCCGACAGGTGGCGGGCGAAGTCGACCGCGTCGGCGTGGAGAGTGGCGGCCGGCGTGCCGATGCCCAGCAGCCGGCGTCCCCCGGCGCGGCCGTGGAGGTCGATCTCCACCGCGGGGCCCGTCCAGGAAAGGGCGAGATCCAGCACCACCTGGTCCACGATCTCCCGGTCGTGCCCGTCGAGGACCAGCTCGGCGCCGGTGGCGTCGCTGAGGTCCACCCGGTGCATCCAGGTGTCGCGGGCGACGATGACGTTTCCCAGGTAGTCCATCGAGTCTTCGGGCAGGGCCTTCGCCTCCGGATAGAGCCAGCTCGGCCGGATCCTGCGGCGTACGGCGGCCGGCGTGCGGCGCACGGCGATGAGGCCCTGGGGCGCGAAGTGGGCGAGGGCACCGATCAGTTCGCGTCCCGGTACGGCCTTCCGGTCCTCGATCTGGATCTCGTTGTGACCGTCCAGCCGGCCGAGGTGCGGATGGGTACGCGCGGCCTGCCGGATCCGGCGCACGGCCACCCAGGGACGCGGCAGCTCCTCGTACTGGCCGACGGTGTGGGCCAGCATGTCCCGGACGGTCCAGCCGGTACAGACGGTCGGGCGGCGCCAGTCCTCGTCGGACAGCTCACGGAAGGTCGAGAGCGTCGCCCGCAGCTCGGCCTCGTTGACCAGGCGGGCCCTCGTGCCGTACGCGCGGGGGATGGCACGGGCGGACGATGTCGTGGTGGCCATGGGCGCGCCTCCCGTCTCCCGGCATCCACGCTACGCCGACGGACGGAGGCATGCCCTCCGCTGCGGGCCGCCCGAACAGGGGGGCTAACCCCACTGACCGGGGCGGCCGGACTTCGTACCGTAAGGCGTATGGAAGCCCGTGACCCTGAGCTCAGGCGAGAGCTCGACGCCACCCTGAAGGCCCGCAGCGAGCTGGGCCCGGAGTACGAGTCCGCGCTCATCGACTCGTTCCTGGAGAAGGTCGAGCAGAGGCTCGACGGGACTCACGACAGACGGATGAGGCGACAGCTCGCCGAGCAGCAGATGGCGGCCGCCCGGGGTGTGCGGCCCGTCGGGCCGGCCGGCACCTTCGGGGAGCGGTTCGGCTTCGGGGTCGTCTCGCTGGTCCTGGCCGTCCCCCTGTCCGCGATCGGCGTCGCGAACGCCGGGATCGACGGGCTCGTCGTGGCCTGGCTGGGGATCTTCGGCGTGAACGCCGTACACGCCGCCCGCATGTGGCCGTGGGCCCGGGGGAAGGGGCGGACCTCGTCCGACTGGGACGGCTGAGACCACGGAGACCACTGTGTCCGCTGAGACCACTGTGTCCGCTGAGGCCACGGAGACCGCTGTGCCCGCTGAGACCGTTGTGGGAACAGGGAAGGCCCACTGTCCGCGCGCACGAGTAATCGCGGGGACCGCCGCACCCCCGGTTGCCCAGGGGGCGGGACGACGGCGGTCCCCGCGAGGGACGCGGGCCCGGGTCAGGGCCGGGTGCCGCGTCCTGGCGACGGTGGAGGTCCGGGAGCCGCTCCGTAGTCCGTGTCGCCGTATGTGGGGCCGGCGGGTTTCCCTGCCGACACCCATCACTCTGCCGGAGCCGTGTTAAGCCGGTGCTGCGTCGACGTGTCGCGCTCGTACCATTTGCGCGAAGCCCGGAAACCGGCGCTACTGCTTGGGCGTTGCGCCCTTCGCGAGGAAGGCCAGCAGATCCTGCCTGCTCACGACGCCTGTGGGCTTGCCCTCGACGAGGACGATCGCCGCGTCGGCACCGTCGGTCCCACCGAGCACGGCCATCAGGTCCTCGACCGGCTCCCCCGAACCGACCTGCGGCAGCGGGGCCGACATGTGCTTCTCCAGCGGGTCGGACAGCGTGGCACGCTGGGTGAACAGCGCGTCCAGGAGCTGACGCTCCACGACGGAGCCGATGACCTCGGCGGCCATGACGTCCGGGTGTCCCGCGCCCGGCTTCACGATCGGCATCTGGGAGACGCCGTACTCCCGCAGTACGTCGATGGCCTCGCCGACCGTCTCCTCGGGATGCATGTGGACGAGCGAGGGGAGCGGCCCCTCCTTGAAGTCGAGCACCGCGCCGACCCGGGCGGACGGGCCGGCGTCCTCGAGGAAGCCGTAGTCCGCCATCCACTCGTCGTTGAAGATCTTGCTCATGTATCCGCGGCCGCTGTCCGGCAGCAGGACGACCACCACGTCGTCGGGGCCGAGGCGCTCGGCGACCTCGAGGGCCGCGACGACGGCCATGCCGCAGGAACCTCCGACGAGCAGGCCCTCCTCCTTGGCGAGGCGGCGGGTCATCTGGAAGGAGTCCTTGTCCGAGACCGCGACGATCTCGTCCGTGACCGTGCGGTCGTAGGCGCTCGGCCAGAAGTCCTCGCCGACCCCTTCCACGAGGTACGGGCGTCCCGAACCGCCGGAGTAGACGGAGCCCTCCGGGTCCGCTCCGATGACCTGCACGCGGTTCTCGCTGATCTCCTTGAGATAGCGGCCCGTGCCACTGATCGTGCCGCCCGTGCCGACGCCCGCGACGAAGTGGGTGATCCGCCCCTCCGTCTGCTCCCAGAGCTCGGGGCCCGTGGTCTCGTAGTGCGAGCGCGGGTTGTTGGGGTTGGAGTACTGGTCGGGCTTCCAGGCCCCCGGCGTCTCCCGGACCAGCCGGTCGGAGACGTTGTAGTACGAGTCCGGGTGCTCGGGGTCAACGGCCGTCGGGCAGACGACGACCTCCGCGCCGTACGCGCGCAGCACGTTGATCTTGTCCGTGGACACCTTGTCCGGGCAGACGAAGATGCACTTGTAGCCCTTCTGCTGGGCGACGATCGCGAGGCCCACACCGGTGTTGCCGCTGGTGGGCTCGACGATCGTGCCGCCGGGCTTCAGCTCGCCGCTCTGCTCGGCGGCCTCGATCATGCGCAGCGCGATGCGGTCCTTCACCGACCCGCCGGGGTTGAAGTACTCGACCTTGGCCAGGACCGTCGCCTGAATGCCTGCCGACACATTGCGCAGCCTGACCAGCGGGGTGTTGCCGACAAGACTGATCATCGAATCGTGGAATTGCACCGTGTACTCCGGGATCTCCGTGATGGTCAGGCAAGAGTATGCGTACGGGCAGGAGATTGGACGAAGCGATTGAGCTACGCCCTCCACGGGGCAGGTAGTGCTGTGTACGGCTGTACGGCACGGAGGAGGTGGACCGGACTGTGTCGAGAGCGAGGGTGGCGCGGCGGATCGCAGCAGGCGCGGCCTACGGGGGCGGCAGCGTAGGGCTGATCGGAGCGGCGACGTTCGGCCTGGTACTGGCCGAGGTGCAGCTGGCGAAACGGCAGGTGGGCGGCGGCAACGCACCGGTCCCGCCGAGTGCGGACGGACGGTACGGCGTAGCGTTCGCCGGCCCGTCCGATCCGCTTCGCTTCATCCTGCTCGGCGACTCGACGGCGGCCGGCCAGGGCGTGCGCAGGGCCGGACAGACCCCGGGGGCGCTGCTGGCATCCGGACTGGCGGCGGTGGCCGAACGGCCCGTCGATCTCCGGAACGTGGCCCTGCCGGGTGCGCGGTCGGACGATCTGGAGCGGCAGGTGTCCCTGGTGCTGGCGGATCCGGCGGGGGTGCCGGACGTCTGCGTGATCATGATCGGCGCCAACGACGTGACCCACCGCATGCCGGCGACCCAGTCGGTGCGCTGCCTCAGCACGGCGGTCCGGAGACTGCGCACGGCAGGCGCGGAGGTGGTGGTGGGCACCTGTCCGGACCTGGGCACGATCGAGCCGGTCTACCAGCCGTTGCGGTGGCTGGCCCGGCGGGTGAGCCGGCAGCTGGCGGCGGCCCAGACGATCGGCGCGGTGGAGCAAGGCGGGCGGACGGTCTCGCTGGGCGACCTGCTCGGTCCGGAGTTCGAGGCGAACCCCCGGGAGCTCTTCGGCCCCGACAACTACCACCCCTCGGCCGAGGGGTACGCGACCGCCTCCATGGCGATGCTGCCGACCCTCTGCGCGGCCCTCGGCCTGTGGCCGGAGTCCGACCGGCTGGACGGCTCACGCCGCGAGGGCATGCTGCCGGTGGCCAAGGCGGCCTCCCGCGCCGCGCGCGAGGCGGGCACCGAGGTGACGGCGGCCCGCGCGCCATGGGCCCTGCTCAAGCACCGCAGGCGGCGGCGCCTGCCCGCCCACACGGAACCCGTGCCGCACGAGGACCCGGAGACGGGCTCGGACGGCGGCCCCCTGCCGGGGCACGGGTCGGGCGCGACGTGGCGGCGGGCCTGAGCGCGCCGCCCTCCGCGCCGCCCTCAGCCCTCGGCGCCGCTCTCCGGCCTCCGCGCCACTCTCCGACCTCCGGCCAGGGGAACATTGCGGGCGACTGAGCGGTTGCTTAGAAAAGAGGTCCGCATCACATCGTCTGTTGGGTGACCTCAGCTATACGTCCGGGTAACTTCCAAGGCAGCCCAGCCTTCCTGCCTTCCAGCCCTCATGGAGCCGCGTGATGCCCGAAGCCGTGATCGTCTCTGCTGCCCGTTCGCCGATCGGCCGGGCCTTCAAGGGGTCCCTCAAGGACCTGCGCGCGGACGACCTGACCGCCACCATCATCCAGACGGCGCTGGCCAAGGTCCCCGAGCTGGACCCGAAGGACATCGACGACCTGATGCTCGGCTGCGGCCTCCCCGGCGGCGAGCAGGGCAACAACCTGGGCCGCATCATCGCTGTGCAGATGGGGATGGACCACCTCCCCGGCTGCACGGTCACCCGCTACTGCTCGTCCTCGCTCCAGACCAGCCGCATGGCGCTGCACGCCATCAAGGCCGGCGAGGGTGACGTCTTCATCTCCGCCGGCGTCGAGATGGTGTCCCGCTTCGCGAAGGGCAACTCCGACAGCCTGCCGGACACGCACAACCCGCTCTTCGCCGACGCCGAGGCCCGCACCGCAGCCCGGGCGGAGCAGGAGGGCACGAGCTGGACCGACCCGCGCGAGGAGGGGCTCGTCCCGGACGCGTACATCGCGATGGGGCAGACCGCCGAGAACCTGGCCCGGATCAAGGGCGTCACCCGTCAGGACATGGACGAGTTCGGCGTGCGGTCGCAGAACCTGGCCGAGGAAGCCATCAAGAACGGCTTCTGG
Organism: Streptomyces pratensis; assembly: GCF_016804005.1. Classification (GTDB taxonomy): domain Bacteria; phylum Actinomycetota; class Actinomycetes; order Streptomycetales; family Streptomycetaceae; genus Streptomyces; species Streptomyces pratensis_A. Next base: position 7,471,022 of record NZ_CP051486.1, read on the forward strand.
GAGCGCGAGATCACCCCGGTCACCACGCCGGACGGCACGGTCGTCTCGAAGGACGACGGCCCCCGCGCGGGCGTCACCCTGGAGGGCGTGCAGGGCCTGAAGCCGGCGTTCCGCCCCGACGGACTCGTCACCGCGGCCAACTGCTGCCCGCTGAACGACGGCGCGGCCGCACTCGTGATCATGTCCGACACCAAGGCTCGCGAGCTGGGCCTGACCCCGTTGGCACGCATCGTGTCGACGGGTGTCTCCGGCCTGTCCCCCGAGATCATGGGTTACGGACCGGTCGAGGCCAGCAAGCAGGCGCTCAAGCGCGCCGGTCTGACCGTCGACGACATCGACCTGGCCGAGATCAACGAGGCGTTCGCCGCCCAGGTCATCCCGTCCTACCGGGACCTCGGCCTGCCGCTGGACAAGGTGAACGTCAACGGTGGCGCGATCGCCGTCGGCCACCCCTTCGGCATGACCGGCGCCCGCATCACCGGCACGCTGATCAACAGCCTGCAGTTCCACGACAAGCAGTTCGGCCTGGAGACGATGTGCGTGGGCGGCGGCCAGGGCATGGCCATGGTCATCGAGCGGCTGAGCTGAGCCGCAGCGGAGGGTTGGGGGCACCCCCGGCCGAAGGCTGGGGGAGGGCCGCCCGAGGAACGAGGGCGGCACCTGCCCGCAGCGGAGGCGAGGCTCGGCGCGACCACAAGCACCGAGCGGCTGAGGGCAGAGGCCGGCGCCCCGGCCGAAGGCTGGGACACGGTCGCCCGATGGAACGAGAGCGGCTGAGCCGGGCGCGAAGAAGCCCGCCGGCACCGCGTCCGCGACCGGCCCGCCCTCCCGCGCGAGGGCAGTCTTGAACCGGCCGAGCTCCGATCGTGACCGAATCTCCCCCAGGATGTGATCTACGTCCCGGGGGAGAGTCGTTTCTGCAGGTCACGCCAGCCACGGGGCTAAACACCGGGCCCAAAGACCTGTCCAATTCGTGACGTAATGCACTGACAGCAGGCACCGGTACAGGACAAGCTGATGTAGGAAGTCGGGGGTGTCGATTGAAACCGGGAGTATGTCAGTGAGCGCCATGCCGTTTGCCCTGTTGCTGACCACCGCCGCTGCCACGGCTGTCGGCGCCGCCGCTCTGCACGCTGCTCACGGGCTGCGCAAGCAGGTCACAGCCCTGCGCACGGAGCTGGTGGAGGGACGAGTTCTTCACGCATCCCTGCCGGAGCAGCAGAACCGGAGTTCCGGCACGCCCGCCGAGGAGATACGCGCGGCCGTCGCCGACGCGCTCGCCGAGGAACGGGAGCGCGAGCTCGCGGAGGCCCGTGCCTTCTGGGCCGCCCAGGAGGCACGCGACGCCGCCGACGCCCCGTCCCTGCTGGGCGGGCTGGGCGAGGACGCCCCGTTCTTCATGCCACGGCAGAGCGACTTCGCGGGTCTCGACGCGATGGACCTCGAAGCGGGCGAAGCCCTCGACGAGCTGGCAGAGCTGGCGGAGCTCACCGACATGCCCGAGGTCACCGGGTACGCGGAGTTCCCCGAGGAGTCCCCCGAGCTGGCCGCGGCCCGGCGCCGCCACCCCTCGCACCCGGACTTCGTCCCCGTTCAGACACCGGTGGTCACCGACCATGAGCGTACCGTCAACCGCCTGGAGCGGCTCGCCGATACCGGTACGGAGCTCACCGATGTGCGCCCCGGCCCCCTCGGGACCCTCGATGTCTACGTCTTCGCCGACGGCACCACGCTCTGTATGACCCCGGGGCACCGGGAGACCGCGGAGCGGCTCGCCGACTCGCTGCGTTCCGGTCAGCAGCCGGTGCTGCTGGGCGGTTCCGGGGTCTCGGGTGCCTACGCCCTGACGTTCTCGTGCGGCGAGGAGAACGTCTACATCCTCGCCGACCGCGTCATCGCCTCGTTCTAGCGCGACCCGGGCGCGAACGCCCTCACCGCCGCATCGTCGACACGCCGCACGGCCTCGTCCAACTCCTGGGACGAGGCCGTTTCCAGTGCCACGGCCAGATCCCGCCCCGCGACCGCGAGCTGGTCACCGACCGCGAATATCCCGACGTCCGGCATGGTCCTAGGCTCCCGGTCCGGCGCTTCGACGCGCTGGGCCCGGGCGGACAGCTCCCTGGCCGTCTCCAGGGCCTCGGCGGCCACACCTCGCTGCAGCCGGCTCTGCGGAGTGCTCCGCAGGCGGTCGGCGAATCGGTCCACGGCAGTGATCAAGGGCGTCGTATCGAGCACGCCGTGACCCTACGCGCCCCGCCAGGATGGTTGCCAACGCGTCGACGCTCGGGCACGGCGCCGGGAAGGACCAGCACCGCGTACCGCGTCCGATGCGCCGATGTCTCAAGTCTTCTCCGAAGAAACCCACCGCAACCTGCTCTCCCGGATTCCCCATCGCACCGGCCGCGACATCGCGGACTGGCTCCGCGCAGTCGACGAAGACCCCCTCCCTCTTCCGCTTCGCGGAGAAGGTCAGCCGGCTGCGGAGCGGACACGACCTCGCCTACGGCCACGCCAAGGCGATCATCCACGAGTACGGCCTGAGGCGGGCCGCGCGCAAGCTCCTCCGAGGCCCCGCGCACCCCGCTACGACGGAACGGCCCGCAGGCAGTGCCTGCGGGCCGTTCCGTCGTCGTACCTGGTCGTACCTACGGGTACGTCTACGGGTCAGTCGTTCCCGTTGATGATGGAGAGCAGACGCAGCATCTCCAGGTAGATCCACACCAGGGTCAGGGTGAGGCCGAAGGCCGCCAGCCAGGACTCCTCGCGCGGTGCGCCGTAGTTGATGCCGTCCTCGACCTGCTTGAAGTCCAGGGCCAGGAAGCACGCACCCAGGATGATGCCGATGACTCCGAAGAGGATGCCGAGGCCGCCGCTGCGGAAGCCGAGGCCGTCACCGCCACCGAACACGCTGAACAGCAGGTTGACCATCATCAGGAGCACGAAGCCCACTGCCGCGGCCATCACGAAGCCGTAGAAGCGGCGGGTGACGCGGATCCAGCGCATCTTGTACGCGATGAGGACACCGGCGAAGACACACATGGTGCCCATCACCGCCTGCATCACCGTGCCGGGGCTGATGTAGGTGCTGACCGTGCTGGAGATCACTCCGAGGAAGACACCCTCGAAGGCCGCGTAGGCAAGGATCAGCGCGGGCGACGCCTTGCGCTTGAAGGACTGGATGATCGCGAAGACGAACGCTACAAGGGCCGCGCCGATGGCGATGCCGTAGGACTTGCCGAGATTGGCCTCGTCGACGGGCAGCAGGGCCCAGGAGAGCGCGGCGGTGAGCACCACGGTGCCCAGCGTCATGGCCGTACGCGTGACGACGTCGTCGATCGTCATCGCGCCGGAGCGCGCGGGCGCCTGAGGGGCGCCGTACTGGACGTCCTGCTGTGCGTAGGGGTTCGTGGCGTACGGGTTGGCGGCGGTGCCCTGCGCGTACGGGTTGGTACCCGCCGCGGGGGCCCCGGCCTGCGGCGCCGCGTTGAAGCCCGCGTAGCCGTTGTCGCGGCTGAACCCCCGTCGCGAGAAGACCGGGTTGCTGCTCCTCATTTCACTCCTCCATGGCCACCGTGCGTGGCCTTGCCACAAGAGTAATGGGTAGGCAAAACAATCACCCTAGTACCGGAGGAGGATCTTCGTGGGAGCCGGCGGCCCCGCCACCTCCCGCGCGGTACCGAAACCCTCCTACCCCCGGGGTGAATCCGCAAAAGAACGGCGGGAACGGGAACTCCCGCACACCGGCGGGAGGCATCCGGCGCGCCATCGGGGGTAGCCGGGACGAGTGACCCGCACGCGCAGTGATCACACGGTCCGCGGGCGCGCCCGCGGCGGAGGCGGTGAGAGAAGTTGACGGCTGAAGCAGTGAGAGGCCGATCGGGCCCACCGGCTGTGCGGGTGGTGCCCGGAGCCGGACTCGAACCGGCACGCCCCCGAGGAGGCAGCGAGGTTTAAGCTCGCCGTGTCTGCATTCCACCACCCGGGCGTGGCGCGGGGCTCCGCGTCTGGCACATGACCCTATCCGGGGGCATCCCTCGAACAGCGGAACATCCACTCGATGTTGTCTTATTTTATTGACTGTGTGAGGGTCCGTCAGACTTCGCACACCGCATCAGCACACGCCCGGACAGGTAGAGGGGTACGAACCCCGGCAAACGGGAATGACGGAAACTCGCCGCACCCGTACGGCCCATTCGCCATGGGGTGCGCCACCGTTCGCCAGGGCTCGCCACCTCACCCGTCGACGGCGTCGTTGACACACCGCAGCACGGGCCGCGACGCCAGCGCCTCCGGATCCTTCAGCACGGCACCCGTGACATGGAACACGGCGCTCTCGCCGGGCAGCAGGGTGACGAGCATGTCGTCCACCTCGGCCGCCGGATCCAGCCGGTCGGGGAAGAGCGCGAGATCACGCAGCAGCGTCCGTGCGGTCACCGTGACGCGGTACCCGATGCCGGAACCGTCACCCTGGGTGACGGTGGCCTCATAGCGCGCCGGCGGCAGCGCGAGACGGGTGTCCTCCTCGTAGAACTCCACCGCCCGCAGCTCACCCAGCTCCGCCACCAGTACCTCCCGGGCGCTGTCGCCCGGCTCGGCGACCGAGGCCGGCAAGGGCACCCGGGTGACTCCGCGGGCCGCCGTGCCCACCACGACCGTCTCCTCGGCCAGGACGGCACCTTCCAGGGAGCGCCGGGTCAGCCGCAGCGTGCCCTCCCACAGGCGCGGGGAGTCGTTGACCAGGTGCAGCGCTCCGTCCCGTACGGCCATCAGCCGGTCCGCGTACACCGAGCGCAGGGCGTACCAGAGCGGCTTGCGGCGGCCGTCCCCGTCCACGGCCGCCCAGGAGACGACCGGCCAGCAGTCGTTGAGCTGCCACACGATCGAGCCCATGCAGTACGGACTGTGCGAGCGGAAGTGGCGGATGCCGAAGGCGACCGCGCGGGCCTGGTTCAACTGGGTGAGCCAGTGCCAGTCGTCGAAGGACGCGGGCTGCGGAAGGTGGTCCCCGAGGCCGCGCAGCAGCTTCGCGTCACCGTCCTCCGCCTTCTGGTGGTGGGAGATCAGCGGGGCGCCCAGGCCCAGCGGTCCGCTGACCGCGCGGCGCAGGGTGGCGTACGCGGGCGGGCCCTGGAAGCCGAATTCGGCGACGAAGCGGTGCGCGGTGTCGGCGTAGTGGCTGTAGTCGACCCGGTTCCACACCTCCCACAGGTGGACCGTGCCCCGGGCGGGGTCGTTGGGAGGCAGATCCGGGGAGCCCGAGTACGGCGAACCCGGCCAGTAGGGGCGGGAGGGGTCGGTCTCGGCACACAGGGCGGGCAACAGCTCGTGGTAGTAGCCGTGGCCCCAGCTGCGGCCCTCCAGCTTCTCCTGCCAGCCCCAGTCGGCGTGGCCCTCCAGGTTCTCGTTGTTGCCGCACCACAGCACCAGCGAGGGGTGCGGGGCGAGCCGGACGAGGTTCTCGCGGACCTCCGCGGCCACCTCGTCGTACAGCGGCTGCTCCTCCGGGTAGGCCGCGCAGGCGAACGGGAAGTCCTGCCAGACCAGCAGCCCCTTCTCGTCGGCCAGTTCGTAGAAGTCGTCGCTCTCGTAGAGGCCTCCGCCCCACACCCGGATCAGGTTGACCCCTGCGGCGATCGCCTGGTCGAAGCGGTCGGAGATCCGCTGCCGGGTGACCCGCGCCGGGAAGCAGTCGTCGGGGATCCAGTTCACCCCTCGCACGAAGAGGGGCTCGTCGTTGACGGAGATACGGAACGCCTCGCGCTCCAGGCCGACACCCCGGAAGCCCGTCCTGCCGCTCCACGCCTTGTCGCCGAGGCGCACCGTCACGTCGTACAGCGGCTGCTCGCCGTGGCTGTGCGGCCACCAGCGGGCGGCCCCGGGGACGGAGAGGGTGACGGCGGCGCGGTCCTCCCCGGCCGGGACGGTGAACACAGCCCGTTCGCCGGCCACCTCCACCGACGCCTCCAGGGGGCCGTCCCCGGCGCGCTCGACGGCGAGGGTGAGGGCCAGGCGCGGCACCCCGTCCCCGTCGAGGTCGCCGATGACCTTGGCCTCGGCGATGCGCGGGCCGGTCCAGGACTCCAGCCCGACCGGCCGCCAGATACCCGAGGTGACCAGGGTCGGGCCCCAGTCCCAGCCGAAGTTGCAGGCCATCTTGCGGATGAAGGGGTACGGCTCGGTGTACGCGCCCGGCCTGTCGCCGAGCTTGTCGCGCAGCGCCTCGGCATAGGTGTACGGGGCGGTGAAGCGCACGACGAGGGTGTTGGGGCCCTCGCGGAGCAGCGGCCGGACGGGAAAGCGGTAGCTGCGGTGCTGGTTGGCGGTGGAGCCGATCTCCGTGCCGTTGAGCAGGACCGTGGCGACGGTGTCGAGGCCGTCGAAGCAGAGGTCGGTGAAATCGTGCCCGTCGGCCTGCCACTCGAAGGTGGTGCCGTACGTCCAGTCGGTGCGGCCGATCCAGCCGAGCCGCTTCTCGTTGTCGTCCAGGTAGGGGTCGTCGATGAGCCCGGCGGCCAGCAGGTCCGTGTGGACGCAGCCGGGGACGGCCGCCGGGACGCCGCCTGCGGGGAGCCCCACCGGTACGGCGCTCTCGGCCCGGAGCGTCCAGCCGTCGTGCAGGGGCAGGTGGCGAGGGGTCACGCGGAGGTCCTTCCGCAGTCGGGGAGTCCGGCGCAGGCGACGAAGTGGTCGGGCGCGGTCTCGTGGAGGTCGGTGTCCCGCGCGCCCCCCTCGTGGTAGGCACAGGCCTCCACGGGTTCGGCGGACGTCCAGGGCTGGTTCAGCCGGGGCACCGCGGCCAGGAGCGTGCGGGTGTAGGGGTGGAGGGGGTTGCCGAACACCTTCTGCGTGTCGCCCCGTTCGACGACCCGCCCGTTCCTCAGCACCACCGTCTTCTCGGCGAGATAGGTGCCCAGCGAGAGGTCGTGGGTGATGTAGAGGACGCCGAGACCGCGTTCCTTGAGGCCGGCGAGGAGGTTGAGCACATCGATGCGCGTGGAGGCGTCGAGCATGCTGGTGATCTCGTCGGCGACCAGGAAACGCAGGTCGAGGAGGAGGGCGCGGGCGATGAGCAGGCGCTGGAGCTGACCACCGCTGAGCTGGTGCGGGTAGCGGCCGAGCACCTGTCCGGGGTCCAGGCGTACGTCACGTACCGCCTTCTCCACGCGCTCGTCCCACTCCTTGTCGGAGAGGCCCGGGTGGTAGGCACGACGGACAAGGGCGAAGACGCGGTCGGCCTTGAAGACGGGGTTGTAGCAGCTGAAGGGGTCCTGGAAGACGCCCTGGACCCGGCGGTAGAAGTCCTTGCCCGGCCGGACCTGTTCGCCGTCCAGGGTGAGACTGCCCGCGCTGACCCGGGTGAGCCCCAGGACCATGCGGCCGATGGTGGACTTCCCGCTGCCGCTCTCGCCGATGAGCGAGACCAGCTCTCCCGGCGCGGCCTCGAAGGACACCCGGTCCACCGCGGTGACGGAGCCACCGCCGAAGGCGCCGGCCCGGAAGGTCTTGGTGACACGGTCGAGGGTCAGCATCAGGCCGCCTTCCAGCATGCGACGGAGTGGCGGGGGGCTATCTCGACGACCGGCGGCTCCTCGGCGCACCGGGCGTCGGCGAGGGGACAGCGGTCGCGGAAGCGGCAGCCGGCCGGCGGGTTCAGCAGGGAGGGCGGGGAGCCCTCGATGCCGCTGAGCGGCTTGTCCTTGTAGCGGGCGCCCACCTGGGGCAGCGAGCCGATCAGCATCTTGGTGTACGGGTGGCGGGGCTCGGTCGTCAGGACCTTCGTGGGGGCCTTCTCGGCGAGCTTGCCGGCGTACATCACCATGATCGAGTCGGCGATGTGCGAGGTGAGCCCGAGGTCGTGGGTCACGAAGATCATGCTGGTGACCAGCCCCTTGTCGCGGAGCCCCGTGAGGGCGCCCACGACGGCCTGCTGGTTGGAGACGTCCAGGGCCGATGTGACCTCGTCGGCGATGAGGACGGACGGGTCGAGCAGCGTGGAGATCACCATGACGGTGCGCTGCTTCATGCCTCCGGACAGCTCGATCGGGTAGCGGTCCAGGACTCCGGGCTCCAGGCCGACCAGCGCGAGCCGGCGGTGCAGTTCGTCCGTGTCGACGGTGACGCCTCGCGAGGCGAGGAGCTCACGGATCATGCGGCCGACACGGCGGGTCGGGTTGAGCGCGCTCATCGAGTACTGGGGGACGAGCGAGATCTTGTGGAAGCGGTAGGCGTTCATCGCCCGGTCGTCGGAGAGCGGCAGTTCGTCGCCGTCCAGCGTCACGGTGCCGCCGACGTGCCGCATCCGGCCGTCGAGCCGGATGAGCGACTTGCCCAGGGTGGTCTTGCCGCAGCCGGACTCGCCCGCCAGGCCCAGGATCTCGCCGTCCGCCAGGTCGAAGCCGACGCCGTCCAGGGCCCGGACCTCGCCACGCAGCGTGCGGTAGTGGACCCGCAGATCGTTGACGGTCAGGGTCATGTGCTCAGGACTCCCTCAGCTTCGGGTTGAAGACCTCGTCGAGGCCCACGTTGGCGACGTAGAGCGCGCCGACGATCGCGGTGATCCCGGCGCCCGGGGGAACGAACCACCACCACATGCCGAGCTGTAGCGCGCTCCACTGCTGGGCGCTCTGGAGCATCAGGCCGAGCGAGACGCCCTCGGTCGGGCCGAGCCCGATGAAGTCCAGGGAGGAGGCGATCAGGATGGACCCGCCGAAGAGCAGGATGAACGTCATGAAGAGGTACGAGCTCATGTTGGGCGCGATCTCGCGGAAGACGATCCGCCAGGTGCCGCTCCCGCTGAGCCGGGCCAGGTCCACGAACTCCCGGGTGCGCAGAGAGAAGGTCTGCGCACGGATCGCCCGCGCCGCCCAGGGCCAGGAGGTGAGGCCGATGAACAGGCCCTGCACGGCGACGCTGCGCACTCCCATGTAGGCGTTGATGATCAGCAGGACGGCGAGTGCGGGGATCACCAGGACGACGTTGGTGAGCATGTTGAGGATCTCGTCGGTGACTCCGCCCCGGTAGCCGGCGAGGAAGCCGACGACCATGGCGATGACGGCGGCGATGGCTCCGCCGACGACGCCCACCAGGAAGGTGGCGCGCAGCCCGTGCACGAACTGCGCGTACACGTCCTGGCCGAAGGTCGTGGTGCCCATCCAGTAGGTGCCGTCCGGCGCGGACGCCTGCGGGCCGACGTATTCGTTGGGGTTGCCGTTGTCGAGGAGCATCGGGCCGATGACGCCGACCGCCAGCAGGATCGCGACCAGGGTCACACCGATGATCAGCTTGGGGTTGCGCACCGCGTAGTGCAGCGACTCGCGGCCGGGCTTGGCGACGGGCGCGTCGGCGGAGGGGGCCTCGGGCGCCGGGTCGGGCAGTGTGCTCATGACGTGCCTCCTGCCATGCCCGTACGGGTGCGGGGGTCGACGACGACGTACACGATGTCGATGAGGAAGTTGGCGATCAGTACGCCGATGACGATGAACAGGAACGCGCCCTGAAGCAGGAAGAAGTCCTGGTTCTGGATCGCGGCCAGGATCAGTGAGCCGAGCCCCGGATAGGCGAAGACGATCTCGGTGACGAGCGCTCCGGCGACCAGCACCCCGAGCTGGAGGGCCAGACCGGTGATCTGGGGCAGGACCGCGTTGCGGAACGCGTAGCGGCGGATGAGCCGCTGGGGTGCGCCGAGCGCGGAGAGGTAGGAGGAGTAGTCGGACTCCAGCTCGTAGATGATCATGTTGCGCATGCCGATGGCCCAGCCGCCGAGCGCGACGAGGAACAGCGAGAGGAACGGCAGCACCCAGTGGTGCAGCGCGTCCAGCGCGAAGTCGGCGCTCAGGCCGGGCTGGATGTCCAGGCTGTAGCCCCCCGATATGGGGAACCAGCCGGCCTTGGCGCCGAGCGCCCAGGCCAGGATGACGGCGATCCACATGTACGGCATGGCGGTCAGCACGTAGCCGGCCGGAAGCACCGTGTTGTCGAGGACCTTGCGGCGGGCGGACAGCGCGCCGATCCAGTTGCCCACGAACCAGCTGAGCAGGACGGCCGGGATCATCAGGCCGAGCGTGTACGGCAGCGCGTCGAGCAGGACGTCACCGACGGGCGTGGGGAAGACGAAGATGGAGATCCCGAAGTCGCCCTGGAGCAGCGCGCCCCAGAAGTGGAGGTACTGCTGCCACAGGGGTTCGTCGAAGCCGAACAGGTTGTTGTAGTAGGTGCGCATCGCCTCGGCCGCCTCCGGCTGCGAGACCCGGGCACGGGCGACCATGGCGGAGACCGGATCGCCGGGCATGAAGCGCGGGATCATCCAGTTGACGGTGACGGCGACGACGAAGGTCAGTCCGTAGATGAGAAGTTTGCGGGCGAAATAGCGGCGCAAGGGTGCTCCCCTGGTGGAGAGCCCCGCCGCGCGCACGGGTCAGGTGGTGCGCGCGGCGGGGCGGTCATGGAGTCGGCGACGTCACTTGGCGGGCTTCAGCTGCGTGAGCGTCTCGAAGCCGCCCATCTCCAGCCAGTTGCGCCACAGGGCCGGTGCGGTCTTCGGTGCTCCGGCGGCGTCCGACGGCCAGTTCTTCCAGGTCCCCGTGGTGGACTGCGACCACAGGCCGTTGTACCAGAGCGGGATGATGGGCATCTCGGTCAGCTGGATGTCCTGGATCTTCGAAACGGCGGCCTTCATGCCCGCCGTGTCGTCGGTCTTCACGCCGCCGAGCGCCTGCACCAGCTTCCAGGCCTCCTCGTTCTCGTAGCGCCCGAAGTTGACCGTGTTCTGCTGCTTCTGGACCGGCAGCTGGAAGATGTAGTCGTAGTACGTCCAGGGGGTGTTGGACAGCTGGCGCTCGTTGTTGATGACGAGGTCGAAGTCGCCCTTGCCGCGCTGCTCGTTCAGCGCGTTCTGGTCCGGGAACTCGGTGCTGATCCTGATGCCCGCGTCCTTGGCCCCGGCGGCGATGACCTTGGCCGCCTCCATCCAGTCGGTCCAGCCCGAGGGCACGGCCAGCTTCAGGCTGAGCGCGGAGCCGTCCTTGTTCTCGACGAAGCCGTCGCCGTCCTCGTCCTTGTAGCCGGCGTCCGCGAGCTCCTTCTTCGCCGCGGCGGCGTCGTGCGTGAAGCCCTTCTCCTCGATGAGGGCCTTGTCCTCGAACTGCTCCCACTGCGGCAGCAGACCGGTCGGGGACGCCGGCTTGACCAGGTCGCCGTACACGCCCTTTACGATCTTCCCGGTGTCGACGGACGCGGCGAGCGCACGGCGGAAGGCCGCGTCGTCCATCGGCTTCTTGGTGGTGTTGGGCACCAGCCAGGCGGTGTTGGCCGAGAGCATGTAGGGGGCCTCGTCGTAGTACGACACGACCTTCTTGCTCTTGATCAACGAGGACGCTCCGGGCAGGAAGTTGTTGCTGAGGTCCAGCTGACCCTGACCCAGCTGGCCGATCACCACTTCGTTGCTCGGGTTGGAGACGTCGACGATGTAGCGGGGAGCAGGCGTCATGCTGAGCGCCTTGGTGCCCCACCAGTCGTCGCGCCGCTCCCACACGACCCGGTCCTGGGACTTGCTCTTCAGCTTGTACGCCCCGGTGCCGACCGGCTTGTCGTTGACACCGTTGAGGATGTCCTCGTCGGTGCGCGGACCCCAGACGTGCTCGGGGACGATCGGCTGGCCGTAGAGGGTGTAGTCCCACTCCTGGTAGCGGGCCTCCTTGAAGGTGAAGCGGACCGTCGAGTCGTCCACCGCCTTCGCGTCGGAGAGCCAGCTCCACAGCGAGTGGAAGGCGGACGCCTCGATCTTGCCGATGCCGTAGGAGTACGCCACGTCCTTGGCGGTCAGCGGCTTGCCGTCGGCCCAGGTGATCCCCTGGCGCAGCTTCAGCTCGTACGTCTTGTCGTCGGTCCAGCCGCCCGACTCCGCGAGCCAGGGCGTCAGTTCGCCCTTGTCGGGGTCGAAGTGGAAAAGGGTCTCGTAGACGAGCCCCTTGGTGCCGGTCGCGTGGTCCCAGTTGCGGAGCGGGTTGTAGTTGGCCGGAGGCCCCCACTGGGTGCCGGTCGTGTAGAGCGTCTCGCCACGCGGCAGCGAGCCGCCCTTGCCGACCGGTCCGCCGGTGCCTCCCGCCCCCGAGCCACCTCCCGTGCATGCGGTCGCGGCGAGTGTGAACACGGCGAGTGCGGTGGTGACCCGCAGCCGGGTACGCGAACCCATAGCCCCTCCTTTTCCCCCGCGCCGTCCCTGCCGAGCGGAGTTACTGAACCGGGTAAGTGCCCGTGAAGGTATGGGTGCGGCGAAGCGGTGTCAATAGAGAGGGAGCGCTCCCATTCCAGTTTTTCCAGGGACTTCCGAAGAGGTCTGGACCGCTCCGGGGAAGACAGAGGTCAGGGGCCTGCGGCTAGGATGCCCCTTGAACACGAACCGGTTAAGCGAGGTCCTCATGTCCAAGCACCGCCCCACGATCGCCGACATCGCGCGCCGCGCGGGGGTATCGAAGGTCGCGGTGTCCTACGCCCTGAACGACCGCCCCGGCGTCTCACCCGCGACCCGGGCCTCCATCAAGGCAATCGCCCAGGAGATCGGCTGGCGCCCCAACAGCGCGGCCCGGGCCCTCACCCACGCCCGCGCCGACACCGTGGGGCTCGCACTGTCGCGGCCCGCGAGGATGCTCGGCGTCGAGCCGTTCTTCATGGAGCTGATCAGCGGCATCGAGACCGAGCTGTCCGCCCGCGGCTGCGCCCTGCTCCTCCAGGTCGTCACCGACCCGGCGCAGGAGCTGGAGATGTACCGCCGCTGGTGGGGCGAGGGCCGGGTGGACGGGGTGTTCCTCGCCGACGTGCGCTCGCCGGACCCTCGCATCGAGGGCATCGCCGAGCTGGGCATGCCCGCCGTCGTGATCGGCCACCCCTCGGCCGCCGGGTCGCTCACCCCGGTGTGGTCGGACGACTCGGCGGCGCTGCGGGACACCCTGACGTATCTGGCCGCGCTCGGCCACCGGTCCGTCGCCCGGGTCGCCGGGCTGCCCGAGCTGATCCACACACAGCTGCGCGACCGTGCCCAGCGCGAGATCAGCGCCGGACTCGGGCTCGACGAGCCGGTGGTGGTGCACACCGACTACTCCGGCGAGGAGGGCGCGCACGCCACCAGACGGCTGATCAGCTCGGCCGCACGGCCCACCGCCGTCATCTACGACAACGACATCATGGCCGTGGCGGGACTGTCCGTCGCCCAGGAGATGGGGCTGGACGTGCCGGCCGACCTCTCGCTCGTCGCCTGGGACGACTCCCAGCTCTCCCGTGTCGTGCGTCCTCCGCTGACCGCGCTGAGCAGGGACATCCCCGCGTACGGTACTCATGCGGCCCGCACCCTGCTGGCGATGGTGGCCGACGGATCGGCCCCCGGATTCGAGGACGCGACGGCCCGGCTGGTGCCCCGCGGGTCCACCGCCCCACCCCGCTGAGCGCTCGTCGGAACTCCGGGCCGGTCTCCTACCTCAGGACTACACGGCCGCCCGGCGGGTGCGACTCAAGAGGGCCACGGGAACGGGCACGAGGACTGACGACCTGGCACGGTACGCCGGAGACGATGGAGGGGTCCCCGCGAACCTGTCGTCCGAATCTGGAGTACCCCTGTGACCACCACCACCGTTCACCGCACCACCGCGGTCGCCGCCCGCGCCACGGAGCTGTCGAAGGTCTACGGCCAGGGTGAGACCCAGGTCGTCGCGCTCGACCGGGTGACCGTGGACTTCCCGCAGGGGGAATTCACCGCGATCATGGGCCCGTCCGGCTCCGGCAAGTCCACGCTGATGCACTGCGTGGCCGGTCTGGACAGCTTCAGCAGCGGTTCCGTGCGCATCGGGGAGACCGAGCTGGGGACGCTGAAGGACAAGCAGCTCACGCAGCTGCGCCGGGACAAGATCGGCTTCATCTTCCAGGCCTTCAACCTGCTGCCGACGCTGACCGCTCTGGAGAACATCACCCTGCCGATGGACATCGCCGGCCGTAAGCCCGATGCCGCCTGGCTCCAGAGGGTCATCGACATGGTGGGCCTCTCCGAACGGCTGAAGCACCGTCCCACGGAGCTCTCCGGCGGCCAGCAGCAGCGCGTCGCGGTGGCCCGCGCCCTGGCCTCGCAGCCGGAGATCATCTTCGGTGACGAGCCGACCGGGAACCTCGACTCGCGTTCCGGCGCCGAGGTCCTCGGCTTCCTGCGCAACTCGGTGCGCGAGCTCGGCCAGACCGTGGTGATGGTGACCCACGACCCGGTGGCCGCCTCCTACGCGGACCGGGTGATCTTCCTGGCCGACGGGGCGGTCGTCGACCAGATGATCAGCCCCACCGCCGACGGGGTCCTCGACCGGATGAAGGCGTTCGACGCGAAGGGCCGCACCAGCTGACGAGACGGCTGTCCGCTCCTCCCCTCCGCATCCCGCACTCCCCCAGGAATTGACGACATGTTCCGTACCGCCTTGCGCAATGTCCTCGCGCACAAGGCCAGGCTGCTGATGACCGTGCTCGCCGTGATGCTCGGCGTCGCCTTCGTCTCCGGCACCCTGGTCTTCACCGACACCCTCGGCAACGCCTTCCGCAATCAGTCCGCCAAGAGCTACGACGACGTCGCCGTCGCCGTCAAGACCTGGGCCGAGCGCGGTGACGAGGAGACCCCGGCCGTCGACGAGGCCACGCTCGAGAAGATCCAGGACCTCGACGGGGTGGCCGAGGCGACCGGACGCGTCTCCGGATTCGCCGGCGTCGCCGACACCGGCGGCAAGCTCATCGGCGACGGCTGGTCCAACACCGGCTCCAACTTCTCCCCCGGCACCGACGGCAAGGACGCGCAGTACACGTTCGCCCAGGGCACGGGACCTGTCGAGGCCGGGCAGATCGCCCTCGACAGGACCAGCGCGGACAAGGGCGACTACAAGGTCGGCGAGAAGGTCCGGGTCGCCACCAACGGGCCGGTGAAGGAGTACACCCTCTCCGGTGTCTTCACCACCGAGGACGGCGCCGTGAACGCCGGCGGCAGCCTGGTCCTCTTCGACACCGAGGTCGCCCAGAGGCTGTACCTGCGGCCCGGCGAGTTCAGCGACGTCACCGTGACCGCCGCGGCCGGGGCGTCCGACCAGCAGCTGCTGGACGCCGTGAAGCCTCTGCTCCCCGAGAACGCCGAGGCCAAGACGGGCGCGGTCCTCGCGGACGAGGAGGCCGAGATGACCGAGTCCGGTCTCAAGAGCCTCAACGCGATGCTGCTGGCCTTCGCGGCCATCGCGCTCTTCGTCGGTGTGTTCCTGATCGCCAACACGTTCACCATGCTCATCGCCCAGCGCACCAAGGAACTCGCCCTGATGCGCGCCGTCGGCGCCTCCCGTCGGCAGGTCAAGCGGTCCATCCTGCTGGAGGCCGGCGTGGTCGGCCTGATCGCCTCGGTGATCGGCTTCCTGCTCGGCGTGGGTCTCGCGACGGGGCTGCGCTCCGCGATGGGCCTGCTCGGCGGGAAGATCCCCGCCGGTCCGCTGGTCGTCTCCCCCACCGCGGTCGTGTCCGCGTTCGCCGTCGGCGTGCTGATCACCGTGTTCGCCGCCTGGCTGCCCGCCCGTCGCGCCGCCAAGATCCCGCCGGTCGCCGCCATGAACAGCGTGCACGCGGTGGCCAGCACGAAGTCGCTGGTCGTACGGAACTCGATCGGCGCGGTACTCACCCTCCTCGGCTCCGCCGCGATCGTCGCCGGTGCAGCCCAGGGCGACGAGAACGGCCGCTGGCTCATCGGTGGCGGGGCCTTCCTCGCCCTGATCGGTGTCATCGTCCTCATCCCGCTGCTCTCGCGGCCGGTCATCGCCCTGGCGCGCCCGCTGCTGCGGAAGCTGTTCGGTGTCTCCGGCAAGCTGGCGGCGCAGAACGCGGTCCGTAATCCGCGCCGCACCGGAGCCACTGCCTCCGCCCTGGCGATCGGGCTCACCCTGGTCACCGGCATCTCCGTGCTCGGCGTCACGCTCGGCCAGGCCATCGACAAGATGACGACGGACAACATCCGGGCCGACTACATGATCTCGATGGCCAGCGGGGACCCGCTCGACGAGGCGGCCGTCACCGCCCTGCGCAAGGCCGACGGCGTCGCGGCGGCATCCCCGCAGCGGTCCGTCTGGTTCTACGTCGGCGACAAGGACGGGGAGGCCGTCTCGGCCTCCGGAGTCACCCCGGGCGACGTCGAGAAGGTCTTCGACCTGAAGACGGTCTCCGGTTCGCTGTCCTCACTGAACGACGGCGAGATCGCCGTCGACCGCAAGACCGCGAAGTCGCGAGGCTGGAAGACCGGCGACAGCGTCCCCGTGACGTTCCAGGACGAGAAGACGGAGACCCTGAAGGTCGGCGCGCTCTACGAGGGCAACGAGTTCCTCTCCTCGGTCCTGATCCCCGAGGACGTCGTCGCCCCGCACGAGACCCTCTCCGACATCCGTGAGATCTGGCTGACCATGGACGGCGGCCAGAGCGACGCCAACGAGCAGGCCGTGATCGACGCGCTCGGCGACAACCCGGCGATGAGCGTCGTGGACCGCCAGGGCATCCGGGACATGTTCGGCGGGTTCATCAACATCGCGCTGAACATCATGTACGGGCTCCTGGCCATGGCCCTGGTCATCGCAGTCCTCGGGGTCGTCAACACGCTGGCCATGTCGGTCTTCGAACGCCAGCAGGAGATCGGCATGCTGCGGGCGATCGGTCTGGACCGGCGCAGGGTCAAGCGCATGATCCGGCTGGAGGCGGTCGTCATCTCGCTCTTCGGAGCGGTGGTCGGTGTGTGCCTCGGTACGTTCCTCGGCTGGGCCATCGGCAAGAGCCTGTCCGCCGACATCCCCGGATACGCCCTGGTCATCCCGTGGGACCGGCTCGCCCTCTTCCTGGTCCTCGCCGGCCTCGTGGGCGTCCTGGCCTCCCTGTGGCCGGCCCGCAGCGGCGCGAAGCTGAACATGCTCACCGCGATCAAGACGGAGTAGCGGGGCAGCACGGAGTAACCGAGCAGCACGGAGGGGCGGTACCCGCGGTGCGGGTACCGCCCCTCGCCGCTTTCCGGATCAGCCGTTCATGCCTTCCAGTCACGGGCCCGCAGCGGCATGCCCACGGCGCCGCCTTCCTCCGGACGCACCGCGAGGATCTGGTTGACGCCGATCCTGTTGTGCTCGAAGGAGAGCGCGGACGCGGCCATGTAGAGCCGCCACACCCTCGCCCGCCCGGGCGAGGTGGCCCGGACGGCCTCCTTCCAGTGCTTCTCCAGGTTGGCCACCCACTGGCGCAGGGTCAGCGCGTAGTGCTCACGGATCGCCTCGACGTCCCTCGCCTCGAAGCCCGCCTCCTCCAGGGTGGCGACGGTGCGGCCCACCGGGGCCAGTTCGCCGTCGGGGAAGACGTACGCGTCGATGAACTCGTCGACGTGGTAGGCCGCCTCGTCCCGCTCGGGGCGGCGCGCGATCTGGTGGTTGAGCAGCCGGCCGCCGGGCTTGAGGAGGGCGAACAGGTCGTCGGCGTACTCGCGGAAGCGGACCGAGCCCACGTGCTCGGCCATGCCGATCGAGGAGATGGCGTCGTACGGGCCGTCCCGGACGTCCCGGTAGTCCTGCACCCGGATCTCGATCCGGTCGGTGAGGCCCTCCTCGGCGATGCGCTTGCGGGCGAAGGCGGCCTGTTCGGTGGAGAGGGTCACGCCGGTGACACGGGCACCGTGGTCACGGGCGGCGTGGATGGCCATGGAACCCCAGCCGCAGCCGACGTCGAGGAGGCGGTCGCCCTCCTTCAGAGCGAGCTTGCGGCAGACGAGGTCGAGCTTGTCGCGCTGGGCGTCCTCGAGCGAGGAGCCGTCCTGCCAGTAGGCGCAGGAGTAGACCATGGAAGGGCCGAGGACCATCGAGTAGAAGTCGTTGCCCACGTCGTAGTGGTGGCTGATGGCTTCCTTGTCACGGCGTCTGGTGTGCAGCGGCCCGGTGCGGCGGCGGACCTCCTCGGCCGGCGGGGGCGGTGGCGGCCAGGGTCCGGCCAGCTCGACGAGCCCGCGGGCGAACGCCCGCACCTTCGGATCACGGACGGGGTGCACGGTGTCCTTGGCGTCGGCGCCACGCTCCCAGAGCAGACCGGCCAGGGCGTCGAGGGCGGTGTACAGGTCGCCGTCGACATCGATCTCCCCGGCCACCCAGGCGCGTGCCAGGCCCATCTCGCCCGGCTTCCAGAGCAGCCGGCGCAGGGCGCGGCGATGGCGCAGGACGAGGGTGGGGGCACCCGGCGGCCCTGACTCACTGCCGTCCCAGGCCCGGATCCGGACCGGCAGGGGCTCTCCCAGCAACTCCTCGGCGAGAGCTGTCAGCCGCGATGCGGCGTCGGCCATGGTGCACACCTCCGTGGTGGTGTTTCCGAACGTGCCTAAATTCGCATATACGCACCCGAACCGGGCCGCGACACCTCGGGGCCGCGGCGAGGTACACCGGCGTCAACGCCGCGCGACCCCCGCACCATCCCCCTCGTCGGCAACGGAACGGCAAAATACTTGTACCGACCATCTATCGGCGTCCGGGAACGCCGAAGGGGCCGTCCGCACCACGGATGGCGGACGACCCCTTCGGTGACGTACAGGCGCTAGGAGGCCTTGGCCTTCTCGCCGGCCTTGCTCTTGTCGTCGGCCTTGGCCGCGACCGGAGCGGGGCTCGGCTTGGCGGCCTCGTAGAACTCCTCGCGCGGAGTCTCCATGGCGCCGAGCGAGACGACCTCGCGCTTCAGGAACATCGCCAGCGTCCAGTCGGCGAAGATCCGGATCTTGCGGTTCCAGGTCGGCATGGCCATGCCGTGGTAGCCACGGTGCATGTACCAGGCTAGACGGCCCTTGAGCTTGATCTTCACCTTGCCCATGACGATCATCGCGACGCCCTTGTGCAGGCCGAGACCGGCGACCGCACCCTTGTTGGCGTGGCTGTACTCCGCCTGCCGGAAGCCCCGCATGCCGGAGATGACGTTGTCACCGAGGACCTTCGCCTGACGCAGCGCGTGCTGGGCGTTCGGCGGGCACCAGGCGTTCGGGTTGCCCGCGCGGCGGCCGACCATGTCCGGGACCTGGGCGTTGTCGCCCGCGGCCCAGATGTAGTCGGTGCCCTGCACCTGGAGCTTCTCGGAGGTGTCCACGTGGCCACGGGGGCCGAGCGGCAGACCGAAGCGCGCCAGCGCCGGGTTCGGCTTCACGCCGGCCGTCCACACGATGGTGCTGGAGTCGACCTCGAGGCCGTTCTTCAGGACCACGTGGCCGTCGACGCAGGAGTCCATCGAGGTCGAGAGGTAGACCTCGACGCCACGGCTCTCCAGGTGCTCCTTGCCGTACGCGCCCAGCTTCGGGCCGACCTCGGGAAGGATCTTGTCGGCGGCGTCGACCAGGATGAAGCGCATGTCCTCGCGCTTCACGCTCGTGTAGTACTTGGCCGCGTCGCGCGCCATGTCCTCGACCTCGCCGATGGTCTCCGCACCGGCGAAGCCGCCGCCCACGAAGACGAACGTCAGAGCCTTGCGGCGGACGTCCTCATCGGTCGTCGAGTCGGCCTTGTCCAGCTGCTCGAGGACGTGGTTGCGCAGACCGATGGCCTCCTCGATGCCCTTCATGCCGATGCCCTGCTCGGCGAGGCCGGGGATCGGGAAGGTACGGGAGACCGCGCCCATCGCGATGACCAGGTAGTCGAAGGGCAGCTCGTAGGCCTCGCCGACGAGCGGCGCGACCGTGGCGACCTTTCGGTCCTGATCGATGGTCGTGACACGGCCGGTGAGAACCTCGGCCTTGGGCAGCACGCGTCGCAGCGGGACGACGACATGCCGAGGCGAGATGCTGCCGGCAGCAGCTTCGGGGAGGAAGGGCTGGTACGTCATGTACGAGCGCGGGTCGACGACCGTGACGGTCGCCTCTCCATACCGCATCTTCTTCAGAATGCGACGAGCTGCGTACAGGCCTACGTACCCACCGCCTACAACGAGGATCCTGGGACGCTCCGTGGTGCTCATGCCATCGAGTATCCACCCCCCTCGGGGGGCATGCTCGTGAGCCCCTTCACAAGGTATGCGCCACCCTCTGCTACACTTCGCCGCCCACGTGACCCAGGTCATGGTGCGGATGGGGAACCACGACACCCCGGCGAACGTTGTTCACCACTTGTGAGCTGGCCCTTGGGCCCTCGGGCGGGATGAACCGCCGCCCCGTGACATACCCACGCCACACCCTTGAAACGCCCGCGCATCACCGCCCGACGGGCCCGCGAAGGGCTCGCTCGGGCCTCCAAGGGCAGAACTTCGCCCAGTAGGGCCGAATTCCTTGTGAAGAAGTTCACGAAGTTTCTCGCGGCGCCGTGCGAAAGGCCCCTCCGAACGGGTCCGGAGAGGCCTTCGCAGGCTCAAAGGTGCAGGCGGGAATGCGTTTGAGCAACTTCTCACCGCACCCGCCACCGCACTGTGATCAGGCGGCCGACCAGGCGATCCCGTCGGGACCACCCCGCCTGCGGCCCTCATGACCGGTGGCCGCGGTCGTACCGGTCACCGGCTCCGAGGCGCCGGAGGAGGCGGCCGACGTGATGCCGGCCCATGAGGCGGAAGCAGTCCTCGCCGATGGCGGGCCCACCGTCCCGACGGCCGGGCTACCGGCGGACCTGTTCGGCGAGCGCGGTGAGGGCGCGGCGTGAAGGGCGCGCTCCGGTTCACCACGGCGGCACAACGCCAGCTCCGGTCCATCAGCCGGCTACGAACGCGACTCGCCCGCCACGGAGAGCGCGATGCCGTCGAGGATGTCGTGCTCGCTGACGACGACCTCACGAGCCCCGGTCCGCTCCATCACCGCGAGCAGGACGAGCGCCCCCGACGTGATCACGTCGACCCGGCCCGGGTGCATCGCGGGGATCGCCGCTCGCTCCGCGTGCGTCGAGGCCAGCAGCCGGCCGGTGATCTCCCGGACCTGCCCGACGGAGACCCGCGAGTGATGGATCGCCTCGGAGTCGTACTCCTCTAGCCCCAGCGCTATCGCGGCGACGGTGGTGACCGTCCCCGCGAGGCCGACGAGTGTCGCCGCCGAGGAGACCGGCACGGTCTCCTCCGCCAGATCCAGAGCGGCATCGATGTCCGACCGGATCGCGGCGATACGGTCGGGCGTGGCCGGATCCACGACGGCCCCGTCCAGGACGAGATGACGCTCGGTCATGCGTACGCAGCCGATGTCCACGGACCGGGCGGCCCGGACACGGTCGTCACCGACGACGAACTCGGTCGAGCCGCCGCCGATGTCCACGACGAGATACGGCTTCTCCAGGTGGTCGCCGCCCACCAGCTCCTTGGTGGCACCGTCGAAGGAGAGCTGCGCCTCCTGGTCACCCGTGATCACCTCGGGCTCGACACCCAGGATGTCCAGGACACCCCGTACGAACGTGTCGCTGTTGTCCGCGTCACGGGAGGCAGACGTGGCGACGAACCGGAGCTTGTCCGCACCCAGCTCCTTGATCACAGCCGCGTACTCACGGCAGGCGTCGAAGGTGCGTTCCAGCGCCTCGGGGGCCAGCCGGCCGGTCCGGTCGACGCCCTGGCCGAGCCGGACGATCCGCATCCGGCGGTCGAGCTCCGTCAAGTCCCCCGTGGCGGGGTCCACGTCCGCGACGAGCAGGCGGATCGAGTTGGTACCGCAGTCGATGGCGGCAACGCGGGTCATGGGGCTCCTGTGGTTGTTCGGGCAGCGCGCGGGGTCAGGACGCGTCGGGTCCGGCGTCGGAGCCGCACGGCGTGACGCACGGCCCCTTCGCCCACCACTCCGGCAGCATCGCGATCGCCTCGTCGCCCAGCGGGTTCACTCCGGGGCCGGCGGCCAGCGAGTGGCCGACCAGGACGTGGAGGCACTTCACCCGGTCCGGCATGCCGCCCGCGCTCGGGAAGCCCTCCAGCACCTCGATGGCGTCGCGCCGCGCGAGGTAGTCCTCGTGCGCGGCACGGTAGGCGGCGGCCAGCTCCGGGTCGGTGGTGAGCCGCTCGGTCATCTCCTTCATGACCCCGTTGGCCTCCAGCGTGCCGATCGCGGACGCGGCACGCGGGCAGGTCAGGTAGTACGTCGTCGGGAACGGCGTGCCGTCCTCCAGGCGGGGCTGTGTCTCGACCACGTCCGGATTGCCGCACGGACAGCGGTGCGCGATGGCACGCAGCCCGCGCGGCGGCCGGCCGAGCTGGAGCTCGAACGCGGCGATGTCCGCATCGGTGGGCGTGGTGGATTCGGTCTGCGGAGGGGGCGTGTCCATGCCTGCCTTGAATGTCATCGGTCGGACTGTATGAATCGGTGCGGGGAGAGGGCTCGGCGCGAAGGGCCCGGCACGCTCACCGAACCCGGTGCGGGTGCGGGGTCATTCGCGGTCCGCGCTGTCGACGCCGTCCCAGAGGTTCGAGTGCCAGGGCCGCCCCGTCGACCCCGGCTCGCCCCGGCGCACCTCGGCCGCGTCCGGATCGACCACCGTGTATGCGGTCTCGCCGGGCAGTACGTAGTGGAGGTGCTGGCGCGCGAGACGGCGGATGTACGCGTCGTCCCTGAGCCGCGCCTTCTCGTCGCGCAGCTCCTCGGTCCGCTGGCGGGCCTCCTGCGAGAGCCTCTCCTGTTCCGCGATCTGGTCGCGCTGGGAGATGTACTGCCGCATGGGATACGCGAGGGCGACCACCAGGGAGCAGACGATCAGCGCGAGGAACGCGGCCCGGCCCGTGAGCCGGGACCGGCGGGCCTGGCGCCGGTTCTGGGACCGGTAGACGCGGGCCGCCGTCTGCTCCCCGAGCAGTCGCAGCCTGGTCGCGGTGGAGAACCGGTCGCGGTCCTTCCCGGCCATGTCTCACGCCTCCCCGTTACGCACGTCCGTCCCCGCACACGGTACGGGACCGGATGCGGGGACGGACGGAGGCTGGTGCTCCGGACTCGGGCTGTCAGCCCTCGAAGCGGAACCGCGGGAACGCCGAACGCCCGGCGTAGACCGCGGCGTCGTCGAGGATCTCCTCGATGCGCAGCAGCTGGTTGTACTTGGCGACGCGGTCCGAACGGGCCGGGGCGCCGGTCTTGATCTGGCCGCAGTTCACCGCGACCGCGAGGTCGGCGATGGTGACGTCCTCGGTCTCACCGGAGCGGTGGGACATCATGCACTTGAAACCGTTGCGCTGGGCCAGCTCGACGGCGTCCAGGGTCTCGGTCAGCGAACCGATCTGGTTGACCTTGACGAGCAGGGCGTTGGCCGAGCCCTCCTCGATGCCGCGGGCGAGACGCTCGGGGTTGGTGACGAACAGGTCGTCACCGACGATCTGCACCTTGGAGCCGAGCTTGTCGGTGATGACCTTCCAGCCCGCCCAGTCGTCCTCGTACAGCGGGTCCTCGATGGAGACCAGCGGGTACGCGGAGACGAGCTCCTCGTAGTACTCGGTCATCTCGGCGGCCGAGCGGGACTTGCCCTCGAACTCGTAGACGCCGTCCTTGTAGAACTCGGACGCGGCGACGTCGAGCGCGAGCGCGATGTCGCGTCCCGGGACGTAACCGGCCTCCTTCACGGCCTCGAGGATGAGGTCGAGGGCGGCACGGTTGGACTCGAGGTTGGGGGCGAAGCCGCCCTCGTCACCGAGACCGGTGGACAGGCCCTTGGTCTTCAGGACCTTCTTCAGCGTGTGGTAGATCTCCGCGCCCCAGCGAAGGGCCTCGGAGAAGGACTCGGCGCCGATCGGCGCGATCATGAACTCCTGGATGTCCACGTTGGAGTCGGCGTGCGAGCCGCCGTTCAGGATGTTCATCATCGGAACGGGCAGCAGGTGCGCGTTCGGGCCGCCGAGGTAGCGGAAGAGCGGGAGGTCGGAGGCCTCGGACGCGGCGTGCGCCACGGCCAGCGAGACACCGAGGATGGCGTTGGCGCCGAGGGAGCCCTTGTTCTCGGTGGCGTCCAGGTCGAACATCGCCTGGTCGATGAGGCGCTGCTCGGTGGCGTCGTAGCCGACGAGCTCCGGGCCGATCTGCTCGATCACGGCGAGGACGGCCTTCTCGACGCCCTTGCCCTGGTAGCGGTTGGGGTCACCGTCGCGAAGCTCAATGGCCTCGAACGCACCGGTGGAGGCGCCGGACGGAACAGCAGCACGTCCCGTGCTGCCGTCGTCGAGGCCAACCTCGACCTCGACCGTGGGGTTGCCCCGGGAGTCGAGGATTTCCCTGGCTACGACGACGTCGATGGACGGCACGAGGCATCTCCTTCTGGGATCTGACACTGTTTGTGCAGGGTCACTGTGGCCTTGCGCCACGAGCCTAACCGGCTCCGCCCGCTCCGTCGGCCGTCCGCCCGTCCCGTGGGACGAAAAAGGACCCAAGGACCTGCATTCCGGGCAAAGCTCCAGAATTTTACTGGCAAGTAACCACAAGAATTGAACGCTCGCGCTGCGGCGAGCCCGCGACCGCGCCCCGCCAGGGGTGCCGGAAGCGGCTCCGGCCCGGCGCGCGGGGGGTCGGCGCGCCGGGCCGGGACGCCGGGGCGGAGGAGGGCCCCGGAACGCTTCCGACTACTTCAGGTGGAGCTGCTGACCCGGGAAGATCAGGTCGGCCTCGTCGACGATGTCGTCGTTCAGCTCGAACAGCTTCTCCCAGCCGCCCTTGACCTTCTTCGCGTCGGCGATCTTGCTGAGGGTGTCGCCGGCCTTCACCTTGTACTCGCCGTCGCCCTTCTCGACCTTCTCGCCGGTCGGGGTGGTGACGGTCTTCTCGGGGGCCGTGCGCTTCTCGCTGCGCGTGGTGGGCTGCTCGGCCTTGCGCTCCGGCGCGGCCTGCGGGGCCGTGTCACCGTTCTTCGCGGAGCCGGTGTCGACGCCCGGGTCCACACCGTCGTTCGTCAGGCCGCCGGCACCGGCGCAGGCCCAGGCGCCCGGGCCCTGGAGGTCGAGGAGCTTCTCGGCGGCGGCTATCTGCTGGCCCTTGGTGGCCAGGTCGGCGCGGGCCGCGTACTGCGTGCCGCCGGCTGCCGCCCAGCTGGACTGCGAGAACTGCAGGCCGCCGTAGTAGCCGTTGCCGGTGTTGATGGACCAGTTGCCGCCGGACTCGCACTGGGCGACGGCGTCCCAGGTGTCGACGGAGGCGGCAGAGGCGCCGGTCGCGCCCATGAGCGGCACGGCGACGGCGGCACCGGTGACACCGGCCAGGGTCGCGATACGGACGGCCTTGGACGGGCGACGGTGCTTGCCCTTGCTGGAAAGCAGCATGGTTCTCCTCACCGACGCCTACGAGGTGAGCTGTCGGGTTCGGGCCTGTGAGTTGCCCGGTCGCCCGCACTCGCGGACGGCTTCACCCCTAGCCGTACCTTCGCCCGTCTTCCGACGGCCGGGTCCGGCGCTTACCTGGGTCCCCCGCTCCTGCCTACGGCGCTTTACGCGTCGGTCCCCTTCGGCCGACGGCAGGATTCGGCGTGACGGTCGAAGGTGCCCGCGGTGCGAGCGGCTCCGACCGTAATCACACGCAACCCCCACATTCAAAGATGGACATAACGGCTAATCAGCCCGTAACGGTCCGGCATGGGGGATCGTTTCCGCAGGTCGGAGCCAATTTGGACGGACCGGACGGACAGGGCGCCCCAATTGAAGCAAAGAGACCCATGTCTCACTTACGCATAAGTGGACATAGGCCTCTGAACTACCCTTGATTTCGGGGTGTTTTCCCGCTTTTGATCAGTTGGCCGCCGCCTCCGCGTCGGCACCCTTCGCGTCCGCGCCCTTCGCGTCCGCGCCCTTCGCGTCGGCACCCTTCGCGTCCGCCCCGAGGCCGAGACCGAGTTCCAGGCTCTGGCCGGGAAGGATGAGGTCGGGGTCGGTGCCCAGTTCGTCCTTGTTGACCTCGTAGAGCGCGGTCCAGCCGCCGGGGAGCTCCTGCGCGTCGGCGATCGCCCAGAGGTTGTCGCCCTCGCGGACGGTGTACGTCCCCTCCGCGCCCTGACGCGCCTCGGAGTCGCCGCGCGACGCGTGGCGGCCGGACTCGCGCCCCTCACCCAGCTCCGCTCCCGCACTCGCCTCGGGGGCCGGCGTGCCGCGGTGCTTCCCGCCCTTCGCCCCGTCACCCTTCGACGCGTCCGAGGCCTCGGGGGACGGGGTGGCGGACGGCGACGCGTCGGCCTCGCCCGCTTCGTCGCCCTTGTCCGCCGCGCCGCCGGACGCTTTCCCGCTCGCCTTGTCCTTCGCGCCGGTGCCATCCGCTTCGTCCTGCGTGTCCGCGGGGTCCGACGCCTCCGGAGAGGGGGTCCCGGACGGTGTCGCGGTGTCCGAGGGCTCGGCGGACGGATCGCCGCCCGGGTCGATGCCGGGCAGCGTCCCGTCCAGGGCGAGCCCGGAGATCACCGCACAGCTGGCCCACGCCTGCGGGCCCTTGTCGTCCAGCATCTTCTCCGCGACCGCTATCTGCTGCGAGCGGCTCGCGAGGTCGGCACGCGGCGCGTACGCCGTGCCGCCGTAGGCCGACCAGGTGTCCTGCGAGAACTGCAGGCCGCCGTAGTAGCCGTTGCCGAGGTCGGCACTCCACATGCCGCCGCTCTCGCATTCGGCGACCCGGTCCCAGGTCGACGCCTCGGCGGCTTGCGCGCCGCCCGCACCGAGCAGCGGGATCGCGATGGCCGATCCTGTGACGCCTGCGGCGACGACGATGGCGGGTGCCTGGCGAGGGCGACGGTGTCTGCCGGTCGCGGAGCCCATGGGATTGCCTTCCGTGTGACTGACATGTGACGGGTGAGTCGAACGGTGAACCTAGCCCTACTCGAACGTGTGTCACAAGTCGATGCAGCGGAGATCACGT
Source organism: Streptomyces pratensis (assembly GCF_016804005.1). Lineage (GTDB taxonomy): Bacteria > Actinomycetota > Actinomycetes > Streptomycetales > Streptomycetaceae > Streptomyces > Streptomyces pratensis_A. The sequence goes on from NZ_CP051486.1 coordinate 7,497,819, forward strand.
GAAAGTCACAGAGTTGACAGGCTGTCACTTTTTCCGGCCGGGCGCCCCGGAGTGAACTCCACGGGAAGGGTGCGCAGTCCACGCATGATCAGCCCGCCGCGCCAGCGCAAATCGGCAGGTTCCGCAGCGAGCCGCAGGTCGGGGAGGCGTCTCAGCAGGGTCGCCAGGGCCACCTGACCTTCCAGCCGGGCCAGTGGCGCCCCCAGGCAGTAATGAATGCCGTGCCCGTAACCGAGGTGCTGATTGTCACTCCGCGCGAGATCCAGGGTGTCCGCATCCTGGAATCGCTCCGGGTCCCGGTCCGCGGCGGCCAGCACCACGAGAACGGGGTCCCCCGCCGCGATGTCCTGCCCTCCCAGCGTCACGGGTTCGGTGGCGTAGCGCCATGTGGCGAGCTCCACCGGCCCGTCGTAGCGCAGCAGCTCCTCCATGCCCGTGGCGAGCAGCTCCGTCTCGCCGGCCGCCAGCGAGCGTTCGAGGCGTTCACGCTGGGGCGGGTTGCGCAGCAGGGCATAGGTGCCGTTGCCGATGAGATTCACCGTGGTCTCGAAGCCGGCGAACAGGAGGATGAACGCCATGGCGGCGGCCTCGTTCTCGCTGAGGTGCTCGCCGTGGTCGCTCGCCCGGATCAGCCCGGAGATCAGGTCGTCGCCGGGATCCTCCCTCTTGCGGTGGATGAGTTCGGCGAGGTAGGCCCTCATCTTCTTGACCGATCGGGCCACCCCGCCCCGCGGCCCCCCGCCGTGCCGGATCATCATGCCCGCCCAGTCGCGGAAGTCGTCCTGGTCCTCGCGCGGCACACCGAGCAGGTCGCAGATCGCGTAGATGGGAAGGGGGAAGGCGAAGTCGTGGATGAGGTCCGCCTTCCCCTCCTCGACGAAGGTGTCGATGAGGCGGTCCGTCAGCTCCTGCACGCGCGGTGCGAACTCCGCGACCCGGCGCGGGGTGAACGCCTTGGACACGAGCCGGCGCAGCCGGGTGTGGTCCGGGGGGTCGATGTTCAGCAGATGCGTCATCAGCTCCGCCTTGCGCTCCCCCGGGATGCCCGTCTTGCCCTTGGCGTTCGCGGAGCCCGCGTGGTGGGCCGGGTTCTTGGAGAGCCGGGAGTCGGCGAGGGCCTGCCGGGCGTCGGCGTACCGGGTCACCAGCCAGGCCTCGACACCGCTGGGCAGCGACGTGCGGTGCACGGGGCTGTGCTCGCGCAGCCAGGCGTAGGCGGGGTAGGGGTCGGTCGCGAACTCCCAGGTGAAGAGTTCGGGTGCTGCGTCGGGCGCGGAGGGCGTGTCGGGGCTGTCGTTCACTCCTCGACGCTATCCGGACCGGTCCCGAGCCCTTCAGCCGCCCGGATCGCGTCCCGGTAGGCGCGGGCGGCGGCCCGCAGCGCGGCCTCCGGGTCGATGCCGTCCTGTTCGGCCCGTACGGCGAGGGCCAGCAGCCGGTAGCCGACCCCGTCGCCCTCGGGGAGCGCGGTGCCGAGGCCCGCGGCACGGACCCTGCTGCCCAGCTTGGCCGCCAGCGCCAGACCGGGCTGGCCGAGCGGCACCCCGTCGGTGACCGATGCGCGCTGCTTCTCGATCGCCTTCGTCCGCAGCCAGTGCGCGTGGACGTCCTCCGGGGTCTCGGCGGTCTCGTCACCGAACACATGCGGGTGGCGGTGGATCAGCTTCTCGACGATCGTGGCCGCGACGTCGTCGATGCCGAACGGCTCCTCCTCGTCCTCCTGCGCGATGCGCGCGTGGAAGACGACCTGGAGCAGTACGTCGCCGAGCTCCTCTCGCAGCTCCTCGCGGTCGCCGTCCTCGATGGCCTCGACCAGTTCGTACGCCTCCTCGATGGCGTACTTGGCGAGGCCCTCGTGCGTCTTCTGCGAGGTCCACGGGCATTCGAGCCGGATCCGGTCCATGACCTGGACGAGATCCAGGAGCCGCGCGCCGGGCAGGTCGTACGAACCGGGCAGCAGCTCCAGGTCCGGCATCTGCACCCGGCCCGAGCCGCCGAGCCGGGCCAGGCCGTCGGTGAGCGGCTGATTGCCCTCGCCGCCCACCAGCACCACCACGGTCCTGCCGCCCGCGCAGTCGTCCACGAGCTCCTCGGCGGAGGGCGCGGCGTGCTGGACGGCGACCCCTGCCTCCTCCAGGTACGGCAGCTGCGGGTGGTCCCGCTCTGCGCACAGCACCCGGTCGGCGGCGTGGAGCGTCTGCCAGGCGGGCCAGGACAACAGGCCGGGAGCCACCCGGTGGCTGGCGGTGAGCAGGACGATACGGCCGGGATCTTCAGCGTTCACGCCCCGAACCTACCCCCGGGCGGGCGGGGTCAGGCGCCGGCCTCGGGCTCCTGGCCCCGCACGGGGGTGACCTGGTTGATCCACGGCGCCTTGTAGGTGCTGAGCTGGACCTTCTGGTTGTCCCAGCTGCCGTAGCGCGGGTTGACGTCGATGTGCAGCGCCTTCGACGCCTCGGTGAGTGCCTCCCCGACGGCCTGCATGCCCTCGGGGCTCTGGAGGTCGACGCCGAGCGCCTGGGCCAGCTTCTGGAGCTGGACCTCGGTGCGCAGGGTCTCCTCGATCTGGCCGGGCGCCACCCAGCTCTGGTCCAGCATCCGTGTCCGCAGCCCCTCGTCCCCGCCGGACTGCTCGGCGAAGGCACTGCGGATCTGCTGGACCTCCTTGCGGCTGACGCTCACCCCGGCGTCCTCGGCGGCCCGGTCCAGGACCTTTCCGAGGATCAGACCGGACAGCTTGGCCCGGATCAGCTGACCCGACTTGGTCACCGCCTCCTCGGCCTGTTCCGATTCCTGCTGCGCGCTGCGCACGTCGGCCGCCTGCGACTGGACCGTGGCCACGTCGATCCGGTCGCCGCCGACCACGGCCGCGGCACCGGGATGGGCCTCGCTGCCGCAGGCGGTCAGGAGCGGCGCCGCGAGGAGCGTTGCGGCGGAGAGTGCGAGCGCGGTGCGACGACGGCGGTGCAAAGGAGCCTCCCGGGGAGAGTTTGTGCATCAGTGCACAAAGCCTTGCGGTGATCGATGTTAGGCAGTGGACGTGATTCGGGCCACTGCTTCGACCAACGATTTCCGGACCGGTCAGTGTGGGGTCGGGGACGAAATCGCCGTCGGCACCCTTTTCGCGGCCGTCGTCCGCCTCATCTCGAACCGCGTACGTCCTGGTGGTGGGTCAGCTGCCGGCGGAGCTCCGTGGGGAGCGGGTGGTGGGGACCGTAGGCGCGTTCCGTGTCGTAGAGAAGGGCCTGAAGTTGGGCGCGGCCCGCCGTGTGGTCGCCCACACCGAGCAGGAGATGGCCGATCCGGTGCCGGATGTCGAAGGCCCGGCCGGGGCCCGTGGAGGTCGCGTAGCCGTTCTCGTAGTAGGGGAGGACGGCCCGGTACTCGACGAGGGCGGCGGCCGCCTCGCCGAGCTGCTCCAGGCACTGCGCGGCGTCGTAACGGAACTGCAGGGTCTGGGAGTCGGCGGGCCCCGCCTCCGCCGCGCGGTCGTCGGCGAGCCTGCGGAGCTCCGGGAGGGCGCGGCGGTACTGGCCGTCGTCCATCAGCGTCGCCGCGTACTGCTTGCGAAGGATCCGTACGACCGGTGAGTGTTCGCCGTGCTCCGCGGCGGCGGCCGGCAGGATCCCCCCGAGGATGTCGACGGCCTGGGTGATGCGGCCCTCGCCGAGCAGCCGCTTCACGTCGTCGACGGCCTGTGCCACGTTCGGCCGGGAGGGCGGCTCCTGAGGTGCGGGGGGCGCCTGCTGGGCGGGGACGGGTACCGATGCCGGGACGGCCGCCCGGTCGGGCCAGGGCGCGTGCGGGCGGAGGAAGGGGCGGGTCGGGTCGAGCGGGCCGGAGGGAGCGCCGCCGACGGGCAGCAGGGGCCGCAGCGACTCGTAGACCTCCTGGGCGGAGGCGGGGCGGTGCTGCGGGTCCTTGGAGAGCAGCCGCAGGACGAGGGCTTCGAGCGCCTCGGGGACCTCCGGCCTGAGATGACGGACCGGGAGGGGCGGTTCGTAGAGGTGGCGGTGCAGGACGCCCAGGGCGGTGGATCCGGCGAACGGCACGTCACCGCTGAGGAGTTCGTGGAGGAGCACACCGAGTGCGTACAGGTCGGTGTACGGGCCCACGGCCCCGCCCATCGCCTGTTCGGGGGCCATGTAGGCCGGGGAACCGATCGGGGAGCCGGTGTGTGTCAGGCGGGTGGTGTCGGTGTCCATGACGGAGGCGATGCCCAGGTCGAGCACCGTGAGGGTGCCGTCGGGCTTGACCATCGCGTTGCGCGGCTTGAGGTCGCGGTGGACGATCGGCACGGCGTGCACCGCTGAGAGCACCGCGCACAGTTGGGCGGCGACCGCCACGGCCCAGGGCCACGGATAGGGGTCGTGCTCTGCCAGGTGGTCGGCGAGGTCGGCGCCCTCGACGTACTGCATGACGAGGTAGAGGTCCTCGCCGTCGCTCCCCGCGTCATGGACGGTGACCAGCCCGGGGTGGTCGACCTGCGCGGTGACCCGGCACTCGCGGACGAACCGGCGGCGCAGGTCGTCGGCGGCCACGCTGCCGGAGGGGCCCGCGACCCGGTCGGGGCGCAGGAGCTTCACCGCGACCCTGCGGTCGAGCCGCTGGTCGTACGCCGTCCAGACCTGCCCCATGCCGCCCTGGCCGAGAATGGTCGCCAGCTCGTAACGTCCGGCGATCACACGCCCGTTCACCGACTGTCACCCTCCTTGCGGAGGTAGTCGCTCAGCTCGTCGAGCTCGGCGCGCACCTGGTCGAGGCGCTGGGGCGCGGCCGCCCTCGGCGCTTCGGCCGGCGGGGCGGCGGGGGGCGGCGTGGAGGCGGGGTTCCGCGGCGGGGCGGGCGGCGTGGGGACGGGGGTGGGGCTCTGCCGCGGCGCGGGCGGGTAACCGTACGAAGGCACGGGTGGCGCCGTCACGGTCTGCTGCGCCGCGTACGAGGGCGCGCCCGGGTACCGGGCGGCGTAGGGTCCGGCGTACGGACCGGTGCCGGGCCCTCCCCGTTGGCCTCGGTACGGATCGAAGTGCCGTATCTCCGCGTACAGGTAGTAGGTGACCGTCCCGACGAAGACGACCAGCATCCAGGTCAGGGTGATGACCGCCTGCCCGTCGGTCAGCACTTCCTCCTCGTCGGGCAACGCGTCGAGGTACACGACGAGTCCGGTGTTCAGCGCCAGCACCAGGCCGAACAGCCACCAGTCGCGCTGCTTGCGGGTGACGATCGCCAGCCGCAGCATGGCCGCCCAGGCGAGGAGTCCGCAGCTCAGCAGGGCGAGCGCGACGAAGACCACGCGCAGCGTGACCAGCGTGGCCGACGAGGGGCCGGTCTTCGGCTGCTGCTCCGGCGGATAGCCGTAGCCGTGCATGTGCTGCTCCCGGAGGGCGTGGATCGGACGTATGGCAGTGAGCGTATACACCGACACGGACAACCGGTCCCGGGTTGTGCACAACCGTTGTGCTTCACGTCACTTCGGGGCGACCGAACCGTCCGTGAGCCCGTCGTACATCCCCTGCACCAACTGCCCTCCGAGCCGCCCCGCCGTGCGCAGCGCGTCCTCGAACGCCGCGAGGGCGCTGAACTGTTCACCGTACTTCCGCTGTTCGGCCAGCGGCAGGCGCGGCACCTGGAGGCGGCGGGCGTCGAGCCGGGTCGCGGTGGAGGCGTAGCTGCTGGCCTGCCGGCTGTTGGCGGTGCCGCGCAGGAATCCGGCGAGGAACCAGGGGTCAAGTGCGGCCGGGTCGGGCCGCAGCAGCTGGAGGTTCCTACCGAGCGCGGCACCGGCGGTGGCGTCGTCGACGACCCTGGCGACCGAACCGCCGCCGAGCACGGGCACGATGACGTCCCCCGCCTCGAGGAGGAGCGGTTCGTCCTCGGGGGCTCCCGCGGACATGGAGGGCGTGCCGCTGGGGGCCGTTCCCGCGATGACGTCGTGCTCGGTCAGGACCGGCACCTCGCCTCCGCCGGCGCCGGATCCGGTCCGCAGGTGCAGGGCGCCCGCACGGGCCAGTTCACCGACCGTGGTGAAGGGACGTCTGGCCGGTTCACAGGGGACGGCCGGCGGCGGCGTGATCCGGGCGGTCAATTGCAGGGTTTCCCGCAGCCGCTCCCGTACGCGGACCAGTTCGGCCGCCCCGCCGCCGGCCGCCGGGGGCAGATGGCGGGCGGGGGCAAGGTCCACGTCGTCGTCGAGGAGTTCGATGACGGGTACGGCCCGGCTGGTCCCCGGACGCTCCTCGACGGCCGCACGGCGGCCCGGCGCGTCGAAGGGGGTCCATGCGTCGAGCACCGCGCCGCGCACCGCCGGCCAGTCCAGCCGGTCACGGCCGGAGGGGGCTGGGGCGGTCTCGGGTTCCGCCGCGTCGACGACCAGGAGTTCGGGTGCCGGGGGCTGCTCGGCGCCCGGCTTGCGGAGGACCCAGATGTGGAGCGGGATGCCGTACGGGGGTGCGGCGCCCGCCGGGAGAGCGATGACGGCGCGGAGCGCGCCACGGCGGAGCAGATCGGCGCGGATCCGGCGTCCCGACCGGCGGGAGGCGGCGGCCGGGGGCATGAGCACCACGGCGGTGCCACCTTCACGGAGGTGGGCGAGGGCGTGCTGGACCCAGGCGAGTTCGGACTCGGTGCGGGCGGGGAGGCCGTACTCCCAGCGTGGGTCGTAGGCCAGTTCGTCGTGCCCCCAGTTGCGCTCGTTGAACGGCGGGTGGCAGAGCACCGCGTCCACGGTGAGCCCGGGGAACGCGTCGGCGCGCAGGGTGTCGCCGGTCCGTACCGCGAGCGTGGACCCGTCGGCCCCGCATCCCGTGGAGTCGAGGGCGAGACGGAGCGCGGTGAGCGCCGCCAGGTCGGGATCGGCCTCCTGCGCGTGGAGCGCCGTGGGCCGGCCGACGGCGCACAGCAGGGCGCCGGTCCCGGCGGCGGGGTCGAGGACCGAGAGCGAGCCCCTGTTGCCGCTCTGCCGGGCGGCGTCCCTCACCGGCTGTGCGAGGTCGGCCATCAGCTCGGCGAGGCCGGGGGGTGTGAGCGTGTACTGACGCGGGTTGGCGTCCAGCTGGCGGCCGAAGAGGAAGTCGAAGGCCTGTCGGGCGCCGGTCTCCGCGGCCAGTTCGGCCACGGCGCGCAGAAGGGGGACGGAAGGCAGGAGGGCTGACGCCGTGGGGGTGGGGACTGCCCGCCGCGCTCCGAAGCGGTCGGCGAGTACGTGGTCCAGCGCACCCGGCAGTACACCTGCCATCCGGGTGTCCGAGACGGCGGTGATCTCGAGCCAGGCGGTGGGCCTGTCCCGGACGATCAGGAGCGCGCACCCCGCGTGGACAAGCGCGGTGACGGCGCCGTCGGGGTGGCCCGCCACCTGTTGCCAGACGCGCTCGCGCAGCGGCACCTCGGCGAGTTTCCCCTGGTCGCGGAGCCATTGTTCGACCTCGGGCAGCGCGAAGGACGGGCTGGCCTCGGTGCCTCCGACAGGTTTCGGGAAGTCGGTGTGCCGACGGCGCCAGTTGCTGACGGCCGCGCGGCCCACGCCCGCGAGCCTGGCGATTCCGGCCGCGGTGACCTCTGTCGAATTGTCCGGCACTGGCCTGTCTCCCGTTCCACGCACGTCGGTGTCTCGCCTGGTGTGTGTGGGTGAGCATACCGACACACCCTCAAGAGCGGTTCACAGAGATTGTTCTGTTGACTCGGTTCACAGCTGATGCTTCTATTGACCCGTCGCACACCGATGCTTCACATCGGACCGCTCACACTCTCGCGTTCCTCACCGGAAGGGCACAGCCATGTCCCAGTACACGCAGCCGCACCAGCCTCAGCAGCCGTACGCCCCCACGCAGACACCGGGCACCAGGCCCGCTCGCAACGGCCTCGGCATCTCCGCCCTCGTCCTCGGAATCATCGGGACGGTCTCGGGGCTGATCCCGTTCTTCTTCTGGCTCGCGGGGATCCTCGGCCTCATCGCCCTGATCCTGGGTCTCGCGGGGCGGGGCCGCGCCAAGCGCGGCGAGGCCACGAACAAGGGCGTGACGACGTTCGGCGCGGTCCTCGGCCTGGTCTCGCTGATCCTGTCGGTCGTCGGGGCCGTCCTGACGTTCAAGGCCGTGGACGACGTGGTGACCGACATCAACAAGGCGGTCGAGGACACCTCGGCCTCCGCGAAGCCGGCCGCCGGCGGAGGGGCCGCCGGCGGAACGGAGGGCAAGGGCGAGACCCTGGCGGCAGGGGACTCCGCGGCGTACGACGACGGCCTGGAGGTCACCGTGGGCGACCCGGCCTCCTACACCGCCGACGAGTTCGCGATCGGCCATACCAAGGGCAACAGCGCCTACACGGTCTCGGTCGTCATCGAGAACAATGGCAAGGAGAAGTTCGACGCCACGCTCGTGAGCGTCGACGCCCGAGCGGGCGAGGACGGCGTGAACGCCGAGCAGATCTTCGACGGCACGGTCGGCGAAGGCTTCACCGGCACCGTCCTGCCGGGCAAGAAGGTCACGGCGAAGTACGCCTTCGACGTCCCGGCCGACGCCAAGAACCTGACCGTCGAGGTCGGCCCCGGCTTCGAGTGGGACGCGAGCCAGTGGGACCTGAAGCTCTGACGGACGGGCCGCGTGCCACGCCCCTCCATCGGCTCCCCGACGCCTCCCCGCAGACCGCGGCGCCCCTCCTGCGGCCCGCGCGACCCACCTCGGCCGGCAGGTGCGTCCCTCCGCCGGCCCGGGGGACGCGCGGGAGCCCGCGCCGCAGCATCCCGCCCCTCAGGGCCGGCCACCCCTCAGGGGCGGGCCGGCCCTGAGGCGTCACGCCGCCCGGTGCCGCACCCAGACGTTCGGCCCGACATGGACGGCATCACGCCGCCCGGTGCCGCACCCAGACGTTCGGCTCGACATAGACGGCGTAACCGTGTGCGGGCGAGCAGTGGACAGGCACCAGGGCACCCGGCACTTCCACGGAACCCTCCGTGTCGAAAGGCAGCCCGGTCCACCTCCGCCACTGCTCCAGGGATCCGCTCACTGTCATCGACACCGGCGCCACCGCCTCGATGACGCCGCCGGCCCGCACGTGGACCCGCAGCCAGGGGTCGTAGGGCAGCCCGTCCTCCTCCCGGACGCGCCGGGCGTACTCCTCCATCGGTGCCGTGGCCTCGGCGTGCTTGCCGCTCGGCCTGACCGGGGCGACGAGTTCCTGGAAGCCGAGGCGCCGGGCGTTCTCCCGCATCGCCGCCACCATGTGCCCGGAGATGCCCTGCCCGAGCCGCCCGGTCGTCACCGCGATCTCGATCGCGCTGACCGTGTCCGGAGTCCGCCCGTGCCTCAGGTCGGAGAAGGCCCACAACAGCACCTGGTCCCAGCCGCCCTCCGGCAGCTTCCCCCGCCCCGGCGCGCCGAGGGCGAAGGGCACGCTGTAACCCCGTGCCACCACCGCGCCCTCGGGGTCGGTGGCGACGAGTACGAACTCGGGGAACTCGGCGGCTATGCGAGGGAAGTTGGCCCAGCCGACCAGGTCCTCCAGCACGAACTCGGGCCAGATGTCGGGCATTTCCTCCAGCGCACCGGCCAGCTGCGGCCGCTCGGCCAGCGTCGTGATCTTCAGGTCCATGCGGTCACGGTATGCACCGCCCGGGGCCCGGCCAACACATTTCCGGGCTCACGCGGCCGAACCGACGGCGGCCGCCCACACCGGCCAGAGCGTGAGCAGCACCCCGGCCGTCCAGTACGTCCCCGGCGACAACGCCGCCCGGCGCTGCACCCAGTCGTTGGCGAGCCACCAGATGATCCCGAACACCGCCACCACGGGCACGACGATCAGCAGCCACAGCTGCATGCCGTCGTTCTCGGTCGGTTCACGGGAGGTCCAGCCTGCATCCGCGAGCGGCCCGTTCGACAGGTAGTACCAGACCAGGAACATCGGCACTACGCCCGGAACCCCGAGCAGCAGATTCATCCCCGCAGCCGTCAGCCGCCACTTCCACATGCGCCCAGTATGCGGAGAGCCGGTAAGGGCGCCGTCAACGCGTGGGAGCCTCGGTCGGGCTTCCGCCCGTGGGCAGCTTCTCGGCGGGGCAGGCGGACAGCACCTTACGCATCGCCTCCCGCTCGGCCGTCGTCACCCAGAGCCCGTACTTGCTCTTCACCGACACCTGCCCCGCCACGTACGTACAGCGGTACGCCTTGTTGGGGGGCAGCCAGGTCGCGGTGTCCCCGTCCCCCTTGCGGCGGTTGGTGGACGAGTCGGCCGCCACCAGATTGAGCGGGTCGTTCGCGAAGGCCCGGCGTTTGCCGTCGCTCCACTGCTGGGCGCCCTTCTGCCACGCGTCGGACAGGGCGACGAGGTGGTCTATGTCCACCTTGCTGCGGCCGCGTTCGAAAGCGATCCGGGTCCCGGTGTAGGGGTCGGGATCGAGGACGCCGCTCAGCACCTTGCAGCCGTCGGCGTCCCGGGAGACGTCGTCCAGCTGGTGGGCGAGGACGTCGTCGCGGGTGCCGCACCCGTTGCGGTCGGTGTCCGCCCAGGCGGATCCGAACTCGTCCCGGTCGTAACCGGTTCTCGGCGCACGGCCCTTCACCGTCAGGCCCTCGACAGCCCGCAACGCCGATCCGCCCGGAGCCGGGGAGGTGCCGGCCGGCGTGGGATCGCCGAGGCCGCCCACAGCCTCGCAGCCGGTCAGGGCCAACGCGCCCACCAGCGCCGACGTGGCGCAGGCGAGCAGTCGGTGTCGATGGGGAACGGCTCGAAGAGGGGTCACAGCGCACCAGGTTAGGCGTGAGGTGATCCGGCCGTGAAGGCGGCGTCCCCTGCCCCCGCCGGAACACGACGCCGGGCGACGCGGCGCGGGCGGAGCGCCTCAGGCGCCTTCGGCACCACCCGCACGCCGTCCGCCGTGCGGCCTCGCACCGCTGCCGCTGCCGATGCCCGGCGTCGTCCCGGACGGCAGCGAGCCCCAACCGAGGACCTCGCCCCCACAGCGGCCCCAGCAGCTCGACGAGCCTGCCCTGCTCGCCGCCGGGACCCGCACCACCGGCGCGCTGCGCGCCGGCGTCAGCGGCCCGGCCGACGGGCGCCGCGGCGGCGACGAACGGCTCGAGGGCGTCGCGGCCTTGCCCCTCGCCCACGGCTTCGCCACGCCGCTCAGCGGAAACCTCGACGAGCCGGTGGGGGACAGGGACCCCGAGGACGTCTTCCGCGTCCTCGCCGGCCTCCTGTTCTCCCGGGTTCGGGAGCTACGAACCCAGAATCGTCGTGAGGAACTCTCCGGTCCACGAGAGGAGCTCGCGCCCCACCACCGGCTTCCCGCCGATCCGGCCCGCGGTCGGCCGGGGCACCAGGATCTGGCGCGTGGCCGGCTTGAAGATCGTCTTGGGGTGCAGCCGCTTCAGCCGCAGCTCCTGCGACTCCCTCAGCTCCACCGGCGCGAAGCGGATGTTCGGCCCCTGCAGCACGATCTCACCCACCCCGCAGGCCCGGGCCAGCATCCGCAGGCCAGCCACCAGCAGGAGGTTCTCCACCGGCTCCGGCAGCTTGCCGTACCGGTCGGTGAGCTCCTCGCGCACCGCCCGGATGTCGTCCTCCGAGTTCGCGGAGGCGATGGCGCGGTACGCCTGGAGTCGCAGCCGCTCCCCCGGGGCGTAGTCGTGCGGGACGTGCGCGTCGACCGGCAGCTCGATCTTGACCTCCAGCGGCGGCTCCTCCTCGACCCCGCCGTCCACCGCCGCACGGTAGTCCGCCACCGCCTCACCGACCATCCGGATGTACAGGTCGAAGCCGACCCCCGCGATGTGCCCGGACTGCTCACCGCCGAGCAGGTTCCCCGCGCCACGGATCTCCAGGTCCTTCATCGCCACGTACATGCCCGCACCCATCTCGGTGTGCTGGGCGATCGTCGCCAGACGCTCGTGCGCGGTCTCCGTCAGCGGCTTCTCCGGCGGATACAGGAAGTAGGAGTAACCCCGGTCCCGGCCACGGCCGACACGGCCTCGCAACTGGTGCAGCTGGGACAGACCGAAGTTGTCGCCGCGCTCCACGATCAGCGTGTTGGCGTTGGAGATGTCGATGCCTGACTCGACGATCGTCGTGGAGACCAGGACGTCGAACCTCTTCTCCCAGAAGTCGACGACGACCTGCTCCAGCTGGCTCTCCCCCATCTGCCCGTGCGCCGTCGCGATCCTCGCCTCGGGCACGATCTCACGCAGCCGCGCGGCCGCCCGGTCGATCGACTCGACCCGGTTGTGGATGTAGAAGACCTGGCCCTCGCGCAGCAGTTCACGCCGCACGGCCGCGCCGATCTGCTTCTCCTCGTAAGGCCCGACGAAGGTGAGGACCGGGTGCCGCTCCTCGGGGGGCGTCGTGATCGTCGACATCTCGCGGATGCCCGTGACGGCCATCTCGAGCGTACGGGGGATGGGCGTCGCCGACATCGTGAGCACGTCCACGTTGGCGCGGAGCTTCTTCAGCTGCTCCTTGTGCTCCACGCCGAAGCGCTGCTCCTCGTCGACGATGACCAGGCCCAGGTCCTTGAACTTCGTCTCCGACGAGAACAGCCGGTGCGTGCCGATGACCAGGTCCACGGACCCGTCCTTCAGCCCCTCCAGCGTCGCCTTCGACTCGGTGTCCGACTGGAAGCGGCTCAGCGCCCGCACATTGACGGGGAACTGGGCGTACCGCTCGGTGAAGGTGCCGAAGTGCTGCTGGACCAGGAGCGTCGTCGGCACGAGCACCGCGACCTGCTTGCCGTCCTGGACCGCTTTGAAGGCCGCCCGCACCGCGATCTCCGTCTTGCCGTAGCCGACGTCGCCACAGATCAGCCGGTCCATGGGGACCGACTTCTCCATGTCCTCCTTGACCTCGGCGATCGTGGACAGCTGGTCGGGCGTCTCCGCGTACGGGAAGGCGTCCTCCAGTTCGCGCTGCCACGGGGTGTCCGCTCCGAAGGCGTGGCCGGGAGCGGCCATCCGCGCCGAGTACAGCTTGATCAGGTCGGCGGCGATCTCCTTGACCGCCTTCTTGGCGCGCTGCTTCGTCTTCGTCCAGTCGGCGCCGCCGAGCCGGTGCAGGGTCGGGGCCTCGCCGCCGACGTACTTGGTGACCTGCTCCAGCTGGTCGGTGGGGATGTAGAGCCGGTCCCCGGGCTGGCCGCGCTTGGCGGGGGCGTACTCGACGAGGAGGTACTCACGGGTCGCGCCCTGCACGGCGCGCTGGACCATCTCGATGTAGCGGCCGACACCGTGCTGCTCGTGGACGATGTAGTCGCCCGCCTGCAGGGTCAGCGGGTCGACGGACTTGCGGCGGCGGGCGGGCATCCGCCCCAGGTCCTTGCTGGCCGTGCGCTGCCCGGTCAGATCCGTCTCGGTCAGCACGGCCAGCTTCAGCGCCGGGTCGACGAAGCCGTTGTCGATGGCTCCGCACGACACGTGGACGAGCGACGGCGTGATCTCGGCCAGGTGCTGGTCGAGGCGGGCCGGGATGCCCTCGCCGCCCAGCACCTCGACCGTGCGGGAGGCGGGGCCCTGCCCCTCGGTGACGTACACCGTGCGCCAGCCGTCGGCGAGCCACCCCTTGGTGTCGGCGAGCGCCCGGGCGGTGTCACCGCGGTAGGCCTCCGGGGCGTGCATCCCGAGCTTCAGGGTGTCCCCGTCAAGGTCCTCGTCGGCGGCGAACGGGGAGGTGGACCACCACATCATGCCCAGCTCACGGGCCCGCTCCCGGACGTCGGCGATGCCCCACAGGGAGGCCGCGCCGACGTCGATCGGGGCCTCTCCCCCGCCCGCCGTGGCCGCCCAGGACGCGTGGAGGAACTCCTGGCTCGTCGCGACGAGGTCCGCCGCCCGGGTGCGCACCCGCTCCGGGTCGCAGACCAGCGCCATGGAGCCCTTCGGCAGGACGTCCAGCAGCAGCTCCATCTCGTCGACGAGCACGGGGGCCAGGGACTCCATGCCCTCGACGGCGATCCCCTCGGCGATCTTCCCGAGCAGCTCGCCCAGCTCCGGGTGCTCCTCGGCGAGAGCCGCCGCCCGGGTGCGCACGTCCTCGGTGAGCAGCAGCTCACGGCAGGGCGGGGCCCACAGCCCGTGCTCGGCGACCTCCAGGGACCGCTGGTCGGCGATCTTGAAGTAGCGGATCTCCTCTACGTCGTCGCCCCAGAACTCCACCCGGAGGGGGTGCTCCTCGGTCGGCGGGAAGACGTCCAGGATCCCGCCGCGCACAGCGAACTCGCCACGCTTCTCGACCAGCTCGACACGCGCGTACGCCGCTGCCGCGAGCGCGTCCACGACCTCACCCAGATCCGCGGTCCGCCCGCTGCTCAGAGCGACGGGCTCCAGGTCACCGAGGCCCTTGACCTGCGGCTGGAGCACGGAACGGACCGGGGCGACGACGACGGAGACCGGCCCGGTCTCCGGGTCGTCCTGCCGGGGGTGAGCGAGCCTGCGCAGCACGGCGAGGCGGCGGCCCACGGTGTCCGAGCGGGGCGAGAGCCGCTCGTGGGGCAGGGTCTCCCAGGAGGGGAACTCCGCCACGGTGTCGGGCGGCAGCAGGGTCCGCAGCGCCGCCGCCAGGTCCTCGGCCTCGCGGCCCGTCGCGGTGACGGCGAGCACGGTACGCCCGGCCTCACGTGCCAGCGCGGCCACGGCGAAGGGACGCGCGGCGGGCGGGCCGACCAGGTCGACATGGGCCCGGTGGCCGTCGGCGGCGGCCTTCACCGCCTCGGAGAGCGCCGGGTCGGTGACGACGACGTCCAGCAGACCGTGCAGGCTCATGAAGGTTCCGTCCGGTGTGGCGAGTGAGCAACGCGAAGGACCCGACACGTGGGACGGGCCGGGGTGTCCAGCGTACGACGCCGGTGTGTCACTCGCGCGAGGGAACGCCGTTGTCCGTACGGCGGCAGCGGGGCTAGCCTTAGTCCGGTAGCTAGTCCGCATCTGGCCCGAGCGAGGCGTCATGGAAGCAGCCCGGCAGTACAACGTGCACGAGGCGAAGACCCACTTCTCCCGGATACTGCAACAGGTCGAGACCGGTGAGGAGGTCGTGATCAGCCGGGCGGGCGAGCCCATCGCGAAGGTCGTGCCCCTCCGGTCCAAGGTCAACCGGACCGACTACGGCTCGCTCCGGGGACAGATCCACATCCCGGAGGACTTCGACGAACTTCCGGATGACATCGCCGAAGCCTTCGGGATGCGCGGATGAGGCTCCTGCTCGACACGCACGTCGTCCTGTGGTGGCTGGACGCCTCGCCGGAACTTCCCGATGACGTCCGGGACCTCCTGCGCACCGAGCCCGAGGTCCTTGTCAGCGCGGCGACACCGTGGGAGATCGCGATCAAACAGAACCTCGGGAAGCTGAAGGGCGCCGGGGATCTCGCCGAACGAGCCAGGGACATGCAGTTCAGGCCCCTGCCGATCACCGCGGAGCACGGCGTCAAGGCCGGCCGTCTCCCCCCGCTCCACCGCGACCCCTTCGACCGCATCCTCGTCGCCCAGGCCCAGACCGAGGGGCTGACGATCGTCACCCGCGACAAGTGGATTCCCCAGTACGACGTACCGGTCATGCACGCCTGACGGGGCGACGACGACGCGATCCGGCCCCGGGGCGTCTGGAGGAACGCCCCGGGGCCGGATCAGTCATGCTACGTCCGGCGCTGTCACCCGTCCGTGGCAATCGCGTTGAGGACGTTCATCCGGCCGGCCCTGAAGGCCGGGATCAGGGCGGCGAACAGTCCGACGAAGGCGGAGGCGACGAACACGGTGATGATCGTCGGCCACGGGATCTCCAGGACCCCGAGTCCTTCCAGGGCCAGCAGCTTCTGGGCCGAGGTGCCCCAGCCCATGCCGAGGCCGAGTCCGAGCAGCGCGCCGAACAGGGCGATGACCACGGACTCCAGCCGGATCATGCGCCGCAGCTGACGGCGGGAGAGGCCGATCGCCCGCATCAGGCCGATCTCACGGGTCCGCTCGACCACCGACAGGGCCAGGGTGTTCACCACGCCGAGCACAGCGACGATGATCGCCAGCGCGAGCAGTCCGTACACGATGTTCAGCAACTGGCCGATCTGGTCCTTCAGGTCCTGCTTGAAGTCGGCCTGGTTCTGCACCTTGTACTGCGGGTACGCGCCGAGCGAGCTCTTGAGTGCGGCGTACGCCTCCTTCTCCTTGCCGTCCTCCGCCGCGGCGAACATGATCATGTTCTCGGGCATCCTGTCGGCGTCCACATAGCGCTCTGCGGTGGTGACGTTGGTGTACATCGCGCCCTGGTCGACGCTCGTGTCGTCCGAGGTGATCGCGGCGACCTTCAGCTTCGCGGTCTCGCCGGCCTTGAAGGCGACGGTGAGCTCGTCGCCGACCTCGATCCCGTGCAGCGTGGCGTAGTCCGATCCGACGGACATGGAGTCCGCGCCGTACGCCTCCGACAGGTCACCGGCGGTGGTCTCGCGCCGCAGGTCCTGCGGATACGTCGGGTCGGCGGCGGTGACGTGCTCGTCCGCCGTCGAACCGTCGGGGTTGGTGAGCTTCGCGGCGAGCACCTTGTAGTTCGTGACGTGCTCGATGCCGGGCACCTTCTCGATGGCGTCGGCGGCCTGCGGCACGATCAGCTGACCGGTGTTCGACTGGACGATGAAGTCCGTGCCCACCGACTTGTCGAGCTCGTCGGTGGCCGAGGCGACCATGGAGGAGCCGACGACCGAGAGGCACGCCACCAGGGCCAGGCCGATCATCAGCGCCGCTCCGGTCGCTCCCGTACGCCGGGGGTTGCGCAGGGCGTTGCGCTCCGCCAGCCGCCCGACCGGGCCGAACAGGCGCAGGACGACGGCCCCGAGCACCCGGACGACAGCTCCGGCGAGCAGCGGGCCGATCACGATGAAGCCGATCAGGGTGAGCACCACGCCCAGGCCGAGGTAGAGCGAGCCCTCGCTCGCCTCGTCCACCCTGGTCGTCGCCCACAGGCCGGCGGCACCGGCGCCGGTGAGGACCAGGCCGATCACCGCCCGGATCCAGCCGGACCTCGCGTCCGCCGGGGTCCCGGCGTCCCGCAGGGCCGCCATCGGGGAGACCTTGCCGGCCCGGCGGGCCGGGACGTACGCGGCGAGGACGGTGACGACGATGCCGAGCGCCAGCCCGGTCACCGGTGTCGTCCAGGCAATGGTGAGGTCGCCGGTGGACAGCTCCATGCCGATGGCGCCCATGACCTTCATCAGCCCGACCGCGAGGCCGATACCGGCGGCGACACCGAGGGCCGATCCGACGATGCCCAGCAGTACCGCCTCGATGAGCACCGACCGGTTGACCTGCTTGCGGCTGGAACCGATGGCCCGCATCAGGCCGATCTCGCGGGTGCGCTGTGCGACCAGCATCGAGAAGGTGTTGACGATCAGGAAGATGCCCACGAGGAAGGCGATCCCCGCGAATCCGAGCATCGCGTACTTCATGACGTCCAGGAAGGAGCCCATCGAGTCCTTGTTGGCGGCCGCGGCCTCGTCCTGGGTCTGCAGCTTGTACGCGGCGCCGTCGCCCAGTGCAGCAGCGACGTTCTTCTTCAACTGGGTGTCGCTGAAGCCGGATTCGGCCGTGACGGAGATGTGGGTGAAGAGGCCGGGGGCGCCCAGCAGCTTCTGCTGAGCGGTGGCCGTGTCGAGGAAGACGACGGCCGCGCCCGGGTTGGTGACGGTGAAGGCGGCGATGCCGCTGATCCTCGCCTTGATGTCACCGGTGACCGCGATGGTGCGCAGCTCGTCACCGATCTTCAGGTGGTGCTTCTCGGCGGTGTCGGCGTCGACCATGACCTCGGTCGGGCCGCGCGGCGCGTGCCCCGAGGCGATCTCCATGGAACGCAGGTCGTTGCGCGTCCAGTTGCCGGCGATCGTCGGGGCGCCGGTCTCCGAGCCCATGTTCTTGTTGCGGCTGTCGACGACCGTGACGGACATGCTGGAGACGCCGCCCTCGGCCGCCTTCACCCCGTCGGCCTTCCCGATCTGCGCGACGGTCGCGGCGGGCAGCGATTCGGGCCTGCCGTTCTCCGGCATGTCGTCGGCGCCCCCGGCCGCCTTCGGGCTCACGGTCACATCGGCCGACGAAGCGGCGAAGAGCTTGTCGAAGGTGGTGTTCATCGTGTCGGTGAAGACGAGCGTGCCGCACACGAACGCCACCGACAGCAGGACCGCGACGGCGGAGAGCGCCATCCGCCCCTTGTGCGCGAGGAAGTTGCGCATCGAGGTCTTCCAGACGGTCATGACGTCCGCCCGCGCGCGTCGAAGTCCTTCATCCGGTCCAGGACCTGCTCGGCCGTCGGGTTCTTCATCTCGTCGACGATGGAACCGTCCGCGAGGTAGAGGACCCGGTCGGCGTAGGAGGCTGCCACCGGGTCGTGGGTGACCATGACGATGGTCTGGCCGAGCTCGTCGACCGACTTGCGGAGGAAGGACAGCACCTCGGCTCCGGCCCGGGAGTCCAGGTTCCCGGTGGGTTCGTCCCCGAAGATGATCTCGGGGCGGGCGGCGAGCGCCCTGGCCACCGCGACGCGCTGCTGCTGGCCGCCGGACAGCTGTGTGGGCCGGTGCTTGAGCCGCTCGGAGAGGCCGACGGTCTCCACGACCTGCTGCAGCCAGCCGGCGTCGGGCTTGCGGCCCGCGATGTCCATGGGCAGCGTGATGTTCTCCAGCGCGTTGAGCGTGGGCAGCAGGTTGAACGCCTGGAAGATGAAACCGATCCGGTCCCGGCGCAGCTGCGTCAGCTTCTTGTCCTTGAGGCCCGTGATCTCGGTGTCGGCGAGGTGGATCTGACCGGAGGTCACCGTGTCCAGCCCTGCCAGACAGTGCATCAGGGTCGACTTGCCGGACCCGGACGGGCCCATGATCGCCGTGAACTGCCCGCGGACGATGTCCACGTCGACGTGATCGAGCGCCACGACCCGGGTCTCCCCCGCCCCGTACGCCTTGACGACCTGCCGCGCCCGCGCAGCTACGGCCGTACGCCCTCCAGTGTCCCCGTGCCTGGGAATGGTTACAGCCGTTGTCACGGTTTTTCTCCTATGTCGGTCGATGCCCGGACGTCCCTGTGTACGTTCCGAGTCTCGGGTGCGAAGGGGGTCGAGCGCGCTGGTGCCCGGCGCAGTCTTCATGTGGGGTTTTCCCCACCCCTCCCCCTGCGGCGGGCCACATCAGCGATGTAAGAACACGTTAAGGAACGGACCCTCCATGTCTCGTCCTCCGCCGGGAGGAACGACCCCTGGGCACAACTACGTAGCTCCCCCTAGGGGTCCGCGCCTTCAGGACGAGACCTGAGTAGGGGCTCACGCTTTCGGCCGTGCGGCTCCCACGGATCCACCGGCGGTGAGACAGTGACCCCCAGGAAATAGATGCATAGGGAAGGGACCCCCTGTGGGCGGCAAGGACGGCACCGGCGGCACGGACAGCCCGGAAGCAGTGCCCGGGACGGCAGCCCCGGAGGCGGCGCGGGACACCGACCGCGGCCGCCGCCCGGTCGTCGCGGCCCTGATGCTCGGCATGGGCCTCGCCGCCATCGACGGCACCATCGTCGCGACCGCGGTCCCGCAGATCGTCGGCGACCTCGGGGGCTTCTCCGTCTTCTCCTGGCTCTTCTCCGGTTACCTGCTCGCCGTGACCGTCACCCTGCCGGTGTACGGGAAGCTCTCCGACACCTTCGGCCGCAAGCCCGTCCTGATCGCCGGCATCATCCTCTTCCTGGCCGGCTCCCTGCTCTGCGCCGCCGCCTGGAACATGGCCGCCCTCATCGCCTTCCGCGTCGTCCAGGGCCTCGGCGGCGGCGCCCTCCAGGGCACGGTGCAGACCATCGCCGCCGACCTGTACCCGCTCAGGGAACGGCCGAAGATCCAGGCGAAGCTGTCCACCGTCTGGGCCACCTCGGCCGTGGCCGGGCCGGCGGTCGGGGGGCTCCTCGCCGCCTACGCCGACTGGCGCTGGATCTTCCTGATCAACCTGCCGGTCGGCGCCGTCGCCCTCTGGCTGGTGGTCCGTCACCTCCACGAGCCCGCCCGGCCACGCCCCGCCACCCGCCCCCGTACCGACTGGGCGGGCGCCCTCGCGGTCTTCGCCACGGGCGCTCTCCTGCTGACCGCTCTCGTCCAGGGCGGCGTCGCCTGGCCCTGGCTCTCCGCCCCCTCACTGGGGCTGCTGGGGGCGAGCGCGGCACTGGCGGCCCTGACCGTCTTCATCGAGCGCCGCGCCGCCGAACCCGTGATACCCGGCTGGGTATGGCGGCGCCGCACCATCGCCTCGGTCAACCTCGCCCTCGGCGCGATGGGACTGCTCATGGTCGCGCCGACCGTCTTCCTGCCGACCTACGCCCAGTCCGTCCTGGGACTGGGCCCGATCGCCGCCGGTTTCGTCCTGTCCGTGATGACCCTGAGCTGGCCCGTCTCCGCCGCCCTGTCCGACCGGGTCTACAACCGCATCGGTTTCCGCCGCACCGCCATCATCGGCATGTCCGGTGCCCTGCTGGTCCTGCTCTGCTTCCCCCTGCTGCCCTATCCCGGTGCCGCCTGGCAGCCCGCCCTGCTCATGCTGCTGCTCGGTGCGACGCTCGGCCTCTTCCAGCTCCCGCTGATCGTCGGGGTCCAGTCGACGGTCGGCTGGACCGAGCGGGGCACGACGACCGCGTCCGTACTGTTCTGCCGTCAGGTCGGCCAGAGCCTGGGAGCCGCCCTCTTCGGCGCCGTCGCCAACGGAGTACTCGCCTCCCGGCTGGCCGACTCCCCCGTCCCGGGGCTGCCCGGCGACCTGGACGCGATCTCGCACGCCCTCGATGACCCGGGGGCTCTCTCCGCCGCCGCGACGGACCATCTGCGGAGGGCCGTCGACACCGCGGTCGACCACGTGTTCACCGGGGCCGCGGTCGCCGCCGCGCTCGCACTGCTGGTGCTCGTCCTCATGGCACCGCGCCGCTTCCCGGTACTGGACGAACACGAAAGCGCCCCCCGGGCGCCCAAGGACTAGACAACTGGCGGGTTACCCCAGGTAGTTCACCGGTACCCCTCCCCCTCCGCGATACCCGCGAGTAACGTACGCGCTCCCGAGAGCGCATCCGCGCACCTGCCTTGCAGCCCGCCACCGGGCCCGAGCCATGCAAGGAGCACTGCCATGCCGCACGACTCGCAGCCACCCCCGCATCCGCCCCGGCAGTCCCCGCACCCGCCACGCCCGGCCCCACCCCCGTACCCCGGCGACTACCTCATGCCCTGGCAGAGTTCACCGCCCCCGCCACCACCCCGCCGCCCGGCCCCCGCACGACGTCCCGCACCCGGCCACCACAGCGACCTGCGACGGCTGCGCGCCGCCTACCGCGTGCTGCGCCGCGTCTCGACCCTCACCGCACTCGGCTACTTCACCCTGTTCCTCCTGCTGTCCGGCTACGCCCCGGCCCTGATGACCCGCCCCGTGGGCGACGGCGGACTCACCACCGGCCTCCTTCTCGGCCTGTGCCAGCTCCCCGTGGCGCTCGCGGCCATCGCGGTATACGAATGGACCGCCCGCCGCACCGTCGACCCGCTCAGCGCCGGACTCCGCGAGCGGGCGGGCCACGGCACGGGGCACACCCCGGCAGCGGACCGCAGGACGGGAGCGGGCCGGTGAACGGATTCGACGAGTCCGCCCAGACGCTGTCCCTCACCGCGTTCATCGCGGTCGCCAGCGTCACCCTGCTGCTCTGCGTCATGACCGGCCCCGACCGCGACGACCTCGACGCCTTCTACACCGGCTACCGCTCGCTCTCACCCCTGCGGGGCGGCCTGGCCATCGCCGGCGACTACCTCTCCGCCGCCACGGTCCTCGGCACCACCGGAGTCATCGCCCTCACCGGCCACGACGGGCTCGTCCTCGCCCTCAGCACGACACTGTCCCTGGTCCTGCTGATGTTCCTGCTCGCCGAACCCCTACGCAACGCAGGCCGGTTCACGATGGGCGACATGCTCGCCCGCCGGGCCCCCGGCCGGGCCGCCCGCATCGCGTCCTGCGCCGTCACCATCGCCGCGCTGCTGCCGCTCATGGTCGTCCAGCTCGCCGGCAGCGGCAGTCTGCTCGCCTTCATCCTCGGCTTCGACAGCTCCGGATTCCGCACCGGATCCATCGTCGCCCTCGGCATCGTCATGATCGGCTACGCGGCCATAGGCGGCATGAAGGGCACCGCCCTGATCCAGATCATCAAGACCGTCGCGCTACTCGGCGCGGGACTCCTCGTCTCCGTACTCGTCCTCGACCGCTTCGACTGGGACACCGGCGCGCTACTCCGGGCCGCCGAGACCGGGAGCGGCGCCGGTACCGCCTACCTGCACGCCGGACTCCAGTTCGACGGCAACGACCTCGACATGATCAGCTCCGAACTGACCGTCGTACTGGGCGCCGCCTGCCTGCCCCACATCACCATGCGGATGACCGTCGTCCGCAGCGCCCGGGCGGTCCGCCGCTCCATGTCCTGGGCCGTCTGCGTGGTCGTCGGCCTCTGCCTCCTCCTCGCCGTCATCGGCTTCGGAGCCGCCGCCCTCGTCGGACACGACCGCATCACCGCCGCCGGGGCCCAGGGCAACAGCGCCATCCTCCAGGTCACCGGCGCCGTGGCGGGCGGCGGCGGGGCCGGGGCGCTCGTCGTCACCACCATGACCACCGCGATCTTCCTGACCCTGCTCGCCTCCGTCGCCGGAATGATCCTGGCCTGCGCCAACTCCCTCGCCCACGACCTCTTCGCCCACAGCCTGCGAGCCCGCAGGCCGGTGAAGAACCGCACCGAGATGGCAACCGCCCAGGGCGCCGCCGTCGGCGTAGGGGCACTCGCCGTCACCCTCGCCGTACTGGCCCGGCACTGGAACGTCCAGGCGCTGGTGACCCTGTCCTTCTGCATCGGCGCGTCCGCCATCGCCCCGGCCCTGGTCTACAGCATGTTCTGGCGCCGCTTCACCCGCACCGGCCTGCTCTGCACCCTCATCGGCGGCACCGCCTGCGTGCTCGTCCTGATCACCGGCACCAACCTGGTCTCCGGCTCCCCGGGATCCGTCTTCCCCCACCGCGACTTCAACTGGTTCCCGCTCACCACGACCGGCCTGGTCTCCATCCCCTTCGGCTTCCTGGCCGGCTGGCTGGGCACCGTGTGCGGCCGGGACACGGACACCACCGGCCAACGCCGCCGCTACGAAGCCGTCGAACCCTGGATCCTCGCGGGAGCCCCACCCGCTGGACGACGCTGACCGGCCCACGGGGCAGGGACCCTTCAGCTCCCCGCCCGCTCACACGCGACGACGGGAGCCGTTCCCGCGCGCGAGGGTGCCGCACACACGGAGAGACCGGGAACCCGGCCGCTGACCGGCGGCCCGGTCGGACAACACCGGGCCCGGAACCCGACAGCTGACCGGCAGCCCGGGAACCCGGCCGCAGACCGGGAACCCGGCCGCAGACCGGGAACCCGGCCGCTGACCGGTAGCCCGGCCGGACAACACCACGCCGGGAACCCGGCACGGCATCACTCAGCCGGGCCCACCGCCGCACGCCCCGTCAGAGCCGCCAGCGAATTACGTACATGCGCCATGTGCGCCTGCACCTCCTCACGGCCCTCCTCGTGCTCCCTCAGGACCCGCTCCGTCTCCCGCACCACACGCTCCTCCGCCATCCTGGCCCCGGACAGCAGCTCCGCCGCACGCGCCTCCGCATCCTCCTGGCCGTGCCGCGCCGCCTCCTCCACATCCGCGAGCTCCCGCCGCGCCCGCGCCAGCAGCGCCTCCCCACGGGCCGTCAGCTCCGCCTCACCCCGCGCCGCCGCGGCCTCCGCACCGGCGATCTCCGCATCCGCCGCCTTGCCCCGCTCGGCATGCTCCTGCTCCTGATGCGCCAGGACCCCCGCCGTACGCCTGGTGGTACCGGCCATCTCCGCATCCGCGGCTCCCCGCACCTCACCGGCCTCCTGGCGCGCCTCCTCCACAAGGACCCCGGCGGCACTCCCCGCCTCGGCCAGCAGCTCCTCCGCGCGGGCGTCCGCAGCAGCCCGCACAGCGGCCGCCTGCCCACGCGCCGCCTCACGGGCCTCCCGGCCCGCCTCGCCCGCCGCGTCCCGCAGCGCCTGCGCCTCCTCCAGCGCCGCACCCCGCGCCGCCTCCGCCTCGGCCTCCGCCAGAGCCAGAATCTGCTGCGCCCGCTCCCCCAGCGACTGATACGTCTGCGGCGCGAGCGAGGCCACCACCTCACCCAGCCGTTCGGACTCCGCCGTCAACTCCTCGGCCAGCGCCGTCAGCCGGGACAACCGCTCCCGAGCCCCGTCCCGCTCCGCGGACAGCGAGGCCACCATGCGGTCCACCTGCTCAGGACGGTAACCACGCCCCCGTACACCGACAAAACCGTACGCGGACACCGGTCCACCACTCATCCCTGAAGCCCTCTTTCCCGCTCTCCGACGCCCGGCCATGAAGCAATACGTCAAGGATGCGGTAATTGGCCAAGAAGTCGGAATCGATCAGCCGTATTCAGGACGGAAGCGACCCGCATCACAGGACCCCGCGCAAAAGGCGCCCGCCCCCACCAGGGAACGAGCGCCTCTCGCACACAACAGATCAGACCCGGCCGGACCGCCTCACAGCAGCCCGTCCCACATCTGCTCCAGCAGAACCGACCACCAGCCCTCCGGCGACGCCAGCGCCGCAGGATCGATCGCCACGAGCTGCGCCTGGAAGTCGACCGTCCAACGGCCCGCCTGCTCCGGGTTCAGCCCGAATCGCAGCCGCCACATCCGGCCCAGCAACGCCATCGACCGCACGAACTCCGGCAGCCCCGTGTTCACGAACTGCGGCGGCACCGGCGCACCACCCGGCCCCGCCTCCACCGGCACGGCCACGATGTTCGCAGTCCCGTACTGCACACAGATCGCCCGGCCGAAGTCCGACCCCATCACCAGGTACGAACCCGCGTCCGACGCCGGCTGCACCTGACGCTGCGCCGCGAGCTCCGCCAGCGTCGGCACCACCGGATGACCCGGCTGCGCCCAGAAGAACGGCCCGAAATCGGCGGGCAGCCCCGCCCACACCAGGGTCCGCGCCACCACCTCGGGCACACCCTGACGGGACACCGCACGCTGATCGAAGCGCAGCACACCAGGACCGAACGCCCCGTGAAGCTCCTCCGCCAACGCCTCCGGAGGCACCGCGGCGGCAGGCGGCATCTGCGGCAACGGCGCCCGCACCGGAGCCGGCCGTGCCGGACCGTCGGCCACCTGGTGCAGCTCACCCTGGTGCGTCAGCAGATGCTGCATCCCCTGCTGCCGGCTCGCGTGATCCGTCCCGTACGGCGCCACACTCGTGATCCGGACCTGCGGCCAGGTCTCACGGATCATCCGCGCGCAGTAACCACCCGGCAGCTCGCACGACTCCAGCTCCGTATGCAGCTCGATGACCTGCTGCGGCGGCACGTTCATCGCACGCAGCTCATGCAGCATCTGCCACTCCGGATGCGGAGTACCCGGCGCCGAACGCCGGATCAGCTGCTGCTCGCTGCCGTCGGCCGCACGGAAACGCAGCACGGCCTGATAACCCGGGCCGACCGTCGGCAGGCCCGTCGGCTGCTGCGGATAGCCGTACGCCCCAGGGGGCGGCGGGGTGTGCGGACCCTGCCCCGGCATCCCCGGCATCCCGGGAGGACCGGGAGGACCGGGCGGCTGCGGCGCCCCCGGGCCGACCTGCCCAGGACCCGCAAGCATCGTCGCGGCATGGTGCACCCCGCCCCCCGGAGGAGGCGTCGCACCCGGCGGCGGGCCGGGCGGCCCGGGAGGCGGCGTCGAACCCGGCGGAGGCGGCGGCATCACGCCCGGAGCACCCGGAGCACCAGGGGGGCCGGGAGGAGCCGGAGGCCCGGGCGGGCCCGGAGGACGCGGCGCGTTCGGGCCCCCGATGCTCGCATCGGCGAACATCGTCGCGGCGTGATGCATCCCGCCACCCGGAGGCGGCGTGGCACCAGGAGGCCCGGGAGGCCCAGGAGGCGCGGGCGGCTGAGCACCCGGCGGCGGAGTCGCCCCCGGAGCCGGCGCACCCGGAGGGCCGAGCTGCGACACCAGCTGCGTCGGCACATAGCCACCTGCCGGCGCACCCGGCGCACCCGGCCCCGAAGGCGGCGGAGTCGCCCCCGGCGGCACACCCGGCGCACCGGGCGGCGGCGGAGTCGTCGGCCCCGACCCCCGCGCACCCCTCGGCGGCACGACCGCCTTGCTCGTCGCCGCGTCCGCGATGTCCTCCGCGCCCCGGCCCGGAGCGACGGGAGCCGCAGGGGCAGCCGGAGCCCCGGCAACACGGGCAGGAGGCGGCGGAGCCTGCGGGTCCAGCCCCGGCACGACCGCGGTCGGCGGCAGCTGACTGCCACCCGACATCAGCGCGGTAGGCGCCTCCGCCGGGACGACCGGCGGCGGGGTCCCGTCATCGTCCGACCCCGACAGCGGCGGCGCGAAAACCGTCGCGGGCAGGGGCACCCCGCCCTCGTCAGCACTCGCGTTCGTATCGGTACCAGCCCAGGGGGTACCCCCGGCCGGCACCCCGTCGTTCGCCGTCGGCTCATGGTCCGCCTGCCCACCGGCAGCCGGCCACGCCGCCCCCGAACCGGCAAGACCCGGCGCGGGAACGGAAGGAAGAGAGGGAGAAGGAGAGACCGGAACGGACGACGGCGCGGGAGTCGGAAGAGAAGACGACGACGGCGCAGGAGTCGGTACGGAGGACGACGACGGCGCAGGAGCAGAAGACGGCTCGTCCGCCTCCGGGCGCCGGTCCGGAATCCCCAGCTTGTCCGCCGCCTCCTGAAGCCACTCCGGCGGAGTCAGCAGGAACGACGTCTGGTTCAGATCGATGCGCCGCGCCGGCTCCGGAGCCGCCCGCACCTCCGCGGACGCCCCGTAATCCTCCTCGTACCGCCGTATCACCTCACCCACCGGCAGCCCCGGCCACAACGTGGCCTCACCACTGTCCCGGGCGATCACCAGCCGCTGACGGCCCCCGTCCGAAACAGGGCCCTCCGCACGGTCCTCGGCCCACACCACGAAACCCAGCTCGAACTCACGGACCCGGACCTCACGGTGCTGATACGCGGGCACGTCACCGTTGACCCACTCGTCCGCCCGCTCCTGCGCCTGCGCGAAGGTCACCACCGCGCTCACCCCTCCACCGGGACGGCCCGCGCGAAGCCACCGTCCACCATCAGGTTCGCCACCGTCTCCAGCTCCGGCGGATTGCCGGCGAGACGCTGGAGGAAAGCATCGAAATCCTCACCGCACGGCAGCAGAAGCCGGTCCACCCGCTCCTGCACACCCCAGCCGTCCTGATCCCGCGCGTCGTCGTAGGCGCAGAACCAGACCGACCCCAGACCACCACCGCGCACCTTCACCGCCAGGATGCCGCCCTGGACGAAAGCCACGCCCAGAAAATCCTTCGTGAAGTGATCCCGCAGACACTTGTTGACGTACACCAGGTCATTCACAGCCGCTTCCTCACGCACCGTGAAGAACGGCTGGTCCACCAGCAGACCGAGCTCCGCGTCCAGCGCCGCGCCCACCGGAGCCGAACCACCGGCCGCCTTGAGGAACGACCGGTACGCACCCGGAAGCCGATACCCCAGATCCTCCTCGACACCCAGGATCTGCTGCTCACCCACAGCCACAGACCCCTTGGGCAGCCGGAAATGAGCGGGGCGGGTCTCCTGGAGCGGCCGCGTCCCCCGACGGTTCTGATCCACCGAAGCAGTCGCCAGACCGCCGTGATGACGCAACAACGCCTTCACCTCGACCGGGACCAACTCCATCCGCCGGCCACCCGCCACGTGGTGCCACGTCCAGCCGTGCGGAGTCGCCACCGCGGGAATCGTGTCCCACAGCTCATGCCCACTCGCCGCCAGCGCCGCGTTCGCCGACACGTAATCCGTCAGCCGCAACTCGTCGACACCGAAACCAGGAGGAGGATCGGCGATCTCCGCAGCCGCACGCGCGTACGGCGAAAGCACCGGATAGCCGTTGCCGTCCACGCGCACACCCCTGGGATGGCGGGACGCCCGGACAGGATCCGGGAAATGCACGACCTGCCCGGCATAGGCCGCATTCGGTGGCGCGGCTTGCTGCCCGAGCCGACCTGTCGTCATGGCGGTTGCCCCCTGCTGCGTCCGGTGTTCCGCACAGCCTATGCGGTGACGCAACAAGGCCCCCCTCCCCCGCACCCCTCTCACCGAACGTCACCGCGGGGTGACGGACACGCGACAACGGGGCCACCGAGCCGCGACACGCAGACACGTTTCACCGCCCCAGCTTCCCCACCACCCTGCATATTTGGCAGGCTGTCCCCGCAACTCGGGGGATTGCAGGGAGGGACACCAGCACCATGCACACAGCACAAGCAGTCACATCCGGAGATCCGCGACTCAGTTGGAGCAGCACCGAGCCCAGCCGCGCACCCCACCTCCACCACCGCCGCGACGGCATCCTGCCGGCGGTGGCCGCAGCCCTGTCCGTACGCGGAGAGACGCTCACCTGCACCGCGGGCAAGGGCGACCAGCCACCGGTCCTCCACCCGCTCGTACAGGACTTCCTCGACACCCTCACCAGCAACCAGCGCGAACGCTTCACCGGACGCTGCCCCGAAGCCATACTCCTGTCACGACAGCTCACCGCGGCCGACGACAGCCGGTCCAAACGAGCCCAGCGCAAGCCCCTCACCAGCAGTGAAGCCCGCCGGGCACTCAAGCACGCCCGGATCACCGCACGCCGCATCCGCGAGGACGGCGACCCCCTCCACGGCAGCTACGCACCCCCCTGCCGTTCCTGCACGGCGATGCTCGCCCACTTCGGCGTACGCCCCGTCGACCTCACCACGGGCACGGCGACCACCGCCGAGAAGGGCTGAGCACACCACCATGCACGACCGGAACGACAGACCAGGCCAACAGAGCCGCACCTCCACCACCCGCTTCCCCGTCGCCGTCGACGCCGCACTCCGCGACGCCGGATGGCAGCCCGGCCGCTGGGACATCCGCCAGGCCGAGGAATGGGCCGACGCCCTCCGCTCCCACGCCTCCCCCGCCGGACACCAGCACGCCGTCTTCCCCGCGGCGGTCGAAGCCTGGGCCGAATTCGGCGGACTCCGCCTCAATCCGTCCGCACCCGGCCGGCAGATCGCCACCACCACCGTGCGCATCGACCCGCTCAGCGGACTCCACCTGGCACGCACGCTCGGCGACCTCGGACGCGCACTCGAAACCGAGGTCGCCCCCCTCGGCGAAGAGGGCGACGGACAAGCGGTCCTCGCCATCGACAACGAAGGACGCGTCTACTCCATCGACCACACCGGCGACTGGTACCTCGGCTCCGACATCGACCGCGCCCTGGAAACCCTCATGACCGGCGTCCAGCCCGCCCGCCTCACCTCAGGCTGAGCCCCCCCCTCACGCCCCCCTCACGCCCCCGGCGTCCACCCCGCACGCACCACCCCGGGCTGAGCCCCTCACGCATCCCCGGCGTCCGGCAGCACCGCCGACACCCGGAAACCCCCCGCGTCCGTCGGCCCCGACACAAAAACGCCCCCGAGCCCCAGCACCCGCTCCCGCATCCCCACCAGACCGTTGCCACCGCTCGGCAGCCCCGCGTCCGCCGTCACACCGTCCGTAGGACCGTTCTCCACCTGCATCGCCACCTCCGCCCCCCGATGCGCGAGCCGCACCCACGTCTTCGCACCCGCCGCATGCTTGTGCACGTTCGTCAACGCCTCCTGCACCACCCGGTACGCCGTCTGCTCCACCTCCGGCGCATACGGACGCGGCTCCCCCTGCACCGACAGCTCCACCGTCATCCCCGCCTCACGGGACTGCGCCACCAGCGCCTCCACCTCGCGCAGCCGAGGCCCGTCCTCCACCACCGTCACCACAGCCGCGGCCGCCACCCGCCCCACCGAAGCCAGCGGCACCTGCCCGGCCCGGGGAGCCACCAGCGCATCCCCGCTCCGCAGAACGCCCAGCATCTCCCTGAGCTCCGTCAACGCCTGCCGTCCCATGTCCCCCACCAGCGCGGCGTTGCGCACCGCCTTCGCGGGATCCTTCGGAGCCACCGCCTGCAACGCCGCCGCGTGCACCACCATCAGGCTCACCCGGTGCGCCACCACGTCATGCATCTCCCGGGCGATCCGAGTCCGCTCCTCCGTACGCGCCCACTCGGCCCGCTCCTCCGCCCGGTCAGCCAGCAGCGACAGCTCCCGCTCCAGCGAGTCCGCGCGCTCCCTCAAGCTCTCCATCAGCCTGCGCCGCGCCCCGATGTACAGACCGAACAGCACCGAGGGCGCCGTCAGCCCCAGCGACATGAAGAGGGACACCCCTGGGACGTACCAGACACCCGGCCCGAATTCCGCGTCGGCGTCCACGCTCTGCCGCAGCCGCACGTACGACACGATGAACGTGCCGACGAGCGTCATCCCCGTCAGGACCACCGTGATCCTGCGCGGCACCTCGGATGCCGCCAGGGTGTACAGCCCGACGATCCCCATCAGATAGCCCATCTCGGCGGGCGTCGTCGCTATCGACACCAGCACCACGGCGATCGGCCAGCGCCTGCGCAGCACCAGCACCGACCCCGCCAGCAGCCCGAAGAGCACCCCGAACGGCACCGGCAGCCCGGTGTCCCCGGCGAACGCCACCCCCTCCAGCGCACACTCCAGCGCCGAAAGCAGCGCCACCCCCACGTCCAGGGCGGCACTGCGCCGCCGCTCCCACCACCAGTAGCCGCGGGTGGTCGGACCCGCCGCTTCCAGGTCTGCCCCCGTTGCGGTCATGGCATCCAGCCTACGGGCGGACGCATCCCAATTTCCGGAGACTCCATCAGCACGGAAAGCAACCGGTCACGCCGTAAACGCAGGTAATCGCACGATCCGGTGAACCGAGCACCCTTTCGACCCGGACGTCCGCATTCCGGACGACGCTGTCCGTATGACACATGCCGACGGCAAGTACGCGGACTTCGAGGGGCTGCGCGAGAAGGCGATCGCGCTACGACGGGAAGGCCTCAGCCGCCGCCAGATCCGGGACCGGCTGAAGGTGTTCAACAACGACATCCTCGACCGCATGCTGAGAGGAGAGCCCGCCCCGGAGTGGACGAAGCGCCCACGAGCGAAGGACGACCTGCGGAACAGGGCCCGCGAGCTGCGTCTCCAGGGCATGACCTACGACCGGATCCAGATGGAGCTCGGCTGCTCGAAGAGCTCGATCTCGCTCTGGGTACGGGACCTGCCGAGGCCTGCTCCCCGGACAAGAGAGGAAGCCTCGGCGATCGCCAAGCGGGGCTGGGAGGTCATCCTTCGACAACGGGAGCAGGAGCGCCAAGAGGTGAAGCGCTCCGCCCGGCGTGAGATCGGCCCCCTGACCGAGCGCGAGCTGTTCCTGTTAGGCGTAGGGCTGTACTGGGCCGAGGGAACCAAGGACAAGCCCCATGCGCGTCGCGAACGCGTCGCTTTCGTGAACAGCGATCCCGGCATGATCCAGATCTTTCTGACCTGGCTCGCCCTGCTGGACATCACTCCGGACAGGCTGCGCTTCCACGTGATGATCCACGAATCCGCGGACGTAGCCTCGGCTGAGCGCTACTGGGCCGGTCTCACCGGCGCGGACCTCTCGGCATTCGGCAAGACCACGCTCAAGAAGCACAACCCCAAGACCACCCGCAAGAACACCGGGGAGCACTATCGTGGTTGCCTCGTGATCCACGTACAGCAGAGCGCGGACCTCTACCGTCGCATCGAAGGCTGGTGGTGCGGCATAGTGGTCGGCAGCGCTTTCGGGCAGGGCCACTCTCTGCCCGGCTGACGTGCGTTCCGCCGTAGTGTAATTGGCAGCACGGCACCCTTTGGAGGTGTTCGGTCTAGGTTCGAGTCCTAGCGGCGGAGCAACTCAGCGGGCCCCGACCTCACCGGTCGGGGCCCGCGCTCGTTTCGGGCATATACGCCCCCGGTATCCTGCGGATGTCCACCACCCGAAGCCGAAGGGCACATCCGTGAGCGCCAACCCCCCGGCAGCAGTCGTCGTCCTCGCAGCGGGTGAGGGCACCCGCATGAAGTCGAAGACCCCCAAGGTCCTGCACGAGATCTCCGGGCGCTCGCTCGTCGGACATGTCGTCGCCGCCTCCCGTGAGCTCGACCCCCAGCACCTCGTCGTGGTCGTCGGTCACGCCAGCGAGCAGGTCACCGCGCACCTGTCCGCCGGCGACACCTCCGTGCGCACCGCCTACCAGGCCGAGCAGAACGGAACCGGCCACGCGGTCCGGATGGGCCTCGAGGAGCTCGGCGGCACCGTGGACGGCACCGTGATCGTCGTCTGCGGTGACACCCCGCTGCTCTCCGGCGAGACCCTCTCCGCGCTCGCCACGACCCACGCCGCCGACTCGAACGCCGTCACCGTGCTGACCGCCGAGGTACCGGACTCCACCGGCTACGGCCGGATCGTGCGCGACGCGGCCACCGGCGCGGTCACCGAGATCGTCGAGCACAAGGACGCCACCGCCGCACAGCGTGCGATCCGGGAGATCAACTCGGGCGTCTTCGCGTTCGACGGCCGCCTGCTGACCGACGCCCTGGGCAAGGTGCGTACGGACAACAGCCAGGGCGAGGAGTACCTCACCGACGTGCTGTCGATCCTGCGTGAGGCCGGGCACCGCGTGGGGGCCTCGGTCGCCGGCGACCACCGGGAGATCCTGGGGATCAACAACCGCCTCCAGCTGGCGGAGGCGCGGCGCCTGCTCAACGAGCGGCTGCTGGAGCGCGCCATGCTCGCCGGCGTGACGGTCGTGGACCCCGCGTCGACGCTGATCGACGCGACGGTGACGTACGAGCGTGACGCGATCGTGCACCCGGGGACCCAGCTGCTCGGGTCGACGCACCTCGCGGAGGACTCCGAGGTCGGCCCGAACTCCCGTCTGAGGGACACCGTCGTCCGCGCGGGCGCCCGGGTGGACAACACGGTCGCCGACGGCGCCGAGGTGGGCCCGGGAGCGACCGTGGGCCCGTTCGCGTATCTGCGGCCGGGGACGCGCCTGGGGGCGAAGGCGAAGGCGGGCACGTACGTCGAGATGAAGAACGCGACGATCGGCGAGGGCACGAAGGTGCCGCACCTGAGTTACGTCGGGGACGCGACGATCGGTGATCACACCAACATCGGTGCGGCGAGCGTGTTCGTGAACTACGACGGGGTGGCCAAGCACCACACCACGATCGGGTCCCACTGCCGGACCGGGTCGGACAATATGTTTGTGGCGCCTGTCACGGTCGGGGACGGCGTTTACACGGCGGCGGGCTCGGTCATCACCAAGGATGTGCCGTCCGGTTCGCTGGCTGTCGCACGGGGCCAGCAGCGGAATATCGAGGGCTGGGTGGCCCGGAAGCGTCCCGGGAGCGCGGCGGCGCAGGCTGCTCAGGCAGCCGTGCAGGAGTCCGACGGCGAAAGCTGACCGGAAACAGGTGCGCCAAAGGCGGCGTACCGTGATAGATGCTCACCCATTTCGGCTGGCTAGTCGCACATCGGGACACCTGCGCGCGGCGCCAGATACACGTCTGAGGAGACTGTGCTGTGACCGGGATCAAGACGACCGGCGAGAAGAAACTGATGCTCTTCTCCGGCCGCGCCCACCCCGAGCTGGCCGAGGAGGTCGCACATCAGCTGGGTGTCGGTCTCGTGCCGACGAAGGCCTTCGATTTCGCCAACGGTGAGATCTACGTGCGTTTCCAGGAGTCCGCTCGCGGCGCCGACTGCTTCCTGATCCAGAGCCACACGGCTCCGATCAACAAGTGGATCATGGAGCAGCTGATCATGCTGGACGCGCTGAAGCGCGCGTCGGCGCGGTCCATCACGGTGATCGTGCCGTTCTACGGCTACGCCCGTCAGGACAAGAAGCACCGTGGCCGCGAGCCGATCTCGGCGCGCATGGTCGCGGACCTGATGAAGACGGCGGGTGCGGACCGCATCCTCACCGTCGATCTGCACACGGACCAGATCCAGGGCTTCTTCGACGGTCCGGTGGACCACCTGTTCGCGCTGCCGATCCTGGCGGACTACGTCGGTGCGAAGGTGGACCGGTCGAAGCTGACGATCGTGTCGCCGGACGCCGGCCGGGTGCGGGTGGCGGACCGTTGGTGCGACCGTCTGGACGCGCCGCTGGCGATCGTGCACAAGCGCCGCGACAAGGACGTGCCGAATCAGGTCAGCGTCCACGAGGTCGTCGGTAACGTCGAGGGCCGGGTGTGTGTCCTGGTCGACGACATGATCGACACGGGTGGCACGATCTGTGCCGCAGCGGACGCCCTGTTCGCGCACGGTGCCGAGGACGTCATAGTGACGGCCACGCACGGCGTGCTCTCGGGTCCGGCGGCGGACCGGCTGAAGAACTCGAAGGTCAGTGAGTTCGTCTTCACGGACACGCTGCCGACGCCGGGTGAGCTGGAGATCGACAAGATCACGGTGCTCTCGATCGCGCCGACGATCGCCCGTGCGGTACGTGAGGTGTTCGAGGACGGTTCCGTGACGAGCCTCTTCGAGGAGCAGGAGTGACCACCTCCGGGTGATGACCTCCGTGCGGCCACCTCCGGGTGATCGACTTTGGGAGCGGCCTCCCCGCCGGGTAGACTGGACAAGTTGCTCGGCGAGGGAGGCCGTTCTCATGCCTGGTCATGGGAATCGGCGGTCCGTTATCGACGCGCTCTTCGTAGCAGGCCTGTCGTGGGCCGGGTGACCATCGGTTTTTCGTCACCTTACGAGGAGTGCAGCATGGCTGAGATCAAGCTCGACGCAACGGTCCGTACGGAGTTCGGCAAGGGCGCTGCCCGTCGCACCCGTCGCGCCAACCTGGTTCCCGGGGTCGTCTACGGCCACGGTGCTGAGCCGGTTCACATCAACCTGCCGGGCCACGAGCTGCTTCTCGCCCTGCGTACCGCCAACGTCCTGATCGGTCTCGAGATCGACGGCAAGGACGCCCTGGTGATCCCGAAGGCCGTGCAGCGCAACGCCCTCAAGGGCAACATCGAGCACGTCGACCTGCTGACCGTGAAGCGCGGCGAGAAGGTCAACGTCGAGATCGCGGTGCACGTCGAGGGCGACCTGGCGCCGGGCGGCAACCTGCTCGAGTACGTGCAGAACACGCTGCTCGTCGAGGCCGAGGCCACGCACATCCCCGAGTCCGTGACGGTCTCGATCGCGGGCCTGGACGCCGGTGACTCGATTCTCGCGAAGGACATCCCGCTCCCCAAGGGTTCGGTGCTGGCGGGCGACGAGGACGCCGTCGTGCTCCAGGTCGTCGCCGCGCAGGCCGAGGAGGCCCCCGCCGAGGAGGCCGGCGCCGAGGCCTGAGCCTCGCCCCACCTGCTTGACTGACGGGGTGGCGGTTCCCTTCCGGGGATCCGCCGCCCCGTTTCCCTGTTACCGCTGGCCCGTACGCGAGGAGACCGAACCCAGATGTCCGACGTCACCGACCCCTGGCTGATCGTGGGCCTCGGCAATCCCGGCCCCGAGTACGCGGCGAACCGGCACAACGTCGGTTTCATGGTCGCCGATCTGCTGGCGGAGCGGATCGGCGGCAAGTTCAAGCGGGCGCAGAAGGCGCAGGCGCAGGTGCTGGAGGGGCGGATCGGTCCACCGGGGCCGTCGAGCCGTCGTGTGGTGCTGGCGAAGCCGATGTCGTACATGAATCTGTCGGGCGGGCCGGTCACCGCGCTGCGGGACTTCTACAAGGTGCCCACTGATCACATCGTGGCGGTGCACGACGAGCTGGACATCGATTTCGGCATGCTGCGGCTGAAGCTGGGCGGCGGTGACAACGGGCACAACGGGCTGAAGTCGATGACGAAGGCGATGGGTCCGGATTATCACCGGGTGCGGTTCGGGATCGGGCGCCCGCCGGGGCGGATGCAGGTCGCCGATTTCGTACTGAAGGATTTCTCGTCGGCGGAGCGCAAGGAGCTCGCGTATCTGGTGGACCGGTCGGCGGATGCGGTGGAGTCGTTGCTGGCGGACGGGCTGGAGCGGGCGCAGTCCACGTACAACTCCTGACATTCCTGCTGCTAGTTGGGCTGTTTTCGGCCACAGGTTGACCGAGGGCAGGGCTCTGCCCAAGGATCGGCCCCCATGAAACGGAGTTCCTCCCACCGCCTGCTGGCCCATGGCCGTACGTTCGCCGCGGGCTGTGTCGTCCTGTTGCTGCTGGTCGCGGGGGTGTGGTCGTCGTGGAACAGCGCGCACCACATCGTCCTCGCCAAGGGCCGTGAGCACGGGACGATGACGGTGACGGCGTGCGGTGAGGACGCGTGCACGGGGTCGTTCGCGCCGGACGCGGACTCGTCGAAGCGGTCCGAGGTGAGCGTCGAGCGGTCCGTCGCGGCGAAGAAGGGGGACCGTTTCCCCGTCGTGGTGAAGCCCGGGACCGGGGATGTCGTGCGTACCGGGACGCCGGGCTTTCTGCATGCCTGGGTGCCGCTGGGTGGTGCGCTGGTGCTTGCCGCCCTGGTGATCGGTGGCGGCATGCGGCTGACGCGGACCGCGTGGGGTGCGGGGATCGCGGGTGCGGTCCTGTTGACGGCGACGTTCGTCGCCCTCTGACGGGCCCGCACCCGCTCGGTTCTCCCGGGTGAGGGTCAGCCGGTGTTGCGCAGGCCCGCGGCGACACCGTTCACGGTGAGCAGCAGGGCCCGTGCGAGCAGCGGGTCGGTTTCCTCGCCGCGTTCGGCGGCCTGGCGCTGGCGGGCGAGCAGGGACACCTGGAGGTAGGAGATCGGGTCCAGGTAGGCGTCGCGGATGGCGAAGGTCTGCTGGAGCACCGGGTTGCTGCCGAGGAGTTCCTTGCCGCCGGTGACCTTGAGGACTTCCTGCACGGTGAGTTCGTGCTCGGCCTGGATGACGTCGAAGACGTGCTTGAGCTCGTCGGGGACGAGGGTGTCGACGTAGTGCCGGGCGATGCGCAGGTCGGTCTTGGCGAGGGTCATCTCGACGTTGGAGAGGAAGTTCTGGAAGAAGTGCCACTGTTCGTGCATTTCGTCCAGGACGGTGTCGAGACCGGCTTCGCGGAGGGCCTTGAGGCCGGAGCCGACACCGAACCAGCCGGGCACGATCTGCCGTGACTGGGTCCAGCCGAACACCCACGGGATGGCGCGCAGGCCGTCGAGCGAGACGCCGGAGCCGGGGCGGCGGGAGGGCCGCGAGCCCAGGTGCAGGTCGGCGAGCTGGTCCACCGGGGTCGAGGCGAGGAAGTACGTCGGCAGGTCGGGGTCCTCGACCAGCTTGCGGTAGGCCGCGTGGGCGGCGTCCGAGACGGTGTCCATGGCCGCGTCCCAGCGGGCGAGCGCTTCGTCGGACTGGCGGGGTGCGGTGTGGAGTGCGGAGGCCTGGAGGGTGGCCGCGACGGTCAGTTCCAGGTTCTCGCGGGCGAGGGCGGGGATGAGGTACTTGTCGGAGATGACCTCGCCCTGTTCGGTCACCTTGATCTCGCCCTCGAGGGTGCCCCAGGGCTGCGCGAGGATCGCGTCGTGCGAGGGGCCGCCGCCGCGGCCGACGGTGCCGCCGCGGCCGTGGAAGAGGCGCAGGCGTACGCCGTAGCGGTGGGCCACGTCGCGGAGCCGGCGCTGGGCACGGTGGATCTCCCACTGGGAGGTGGTGATGCCGCCGAACTTGGAGGAGTCGGAGTAGCCGAGCATGACCTCCTGGACGTCGCCGCGGAGCGAGACGAGGCGGCGGTAGGAGGGGTCGGCGAGCATCTCGTCGAGGATGACGTCGGCGGCCTTGAGCTCGTCGGTGGTCTCCAGGAGCGGCACGATGCCGATCTTGGCCCAGCCGCCGTGGAGGTCGATGAGGCCGGCCTCGCGGGCGAGGACGGCGGCGGCGAAGACGTCGTCGGCGCCCTGGCACATCGAGATGATGTAGGACTCGATGACTTCGGGGCCGAAACGCTCGAAGGCCTGCTTGATGGTGTGGAAGACGCCGAGGGTCTTCTCGCCGGCGGCGTCGAGCGGTGCCGGGGTGGGGGCGAGGGGGCGGCGGGAGCGGAGTTCCTTGGCTAGGAGCTTCTGCCGGTAGTCGCGCGGCATGTCGGTGTAGCGCCAGGACTCCTCGCCGAGGCGGTCGAAGAGCTGGCCGAGCGCGTGGTGGTGGGCGTCGGCGTGTTCGCGGACGTCCATGGTGGCGAGCTGGAGGCCGAACGCGGTGAGCGTGCGGATGGTTCGGTTCATGCGGCCGTCGGCGAAGAGTCCGCCGCGGTGTTCGCGCAGGGAGGTCTGGATGAGGGCCAGGTCTGCGATGAGCTCGGCGGTGCCGAGGTAGTCGCAGCCGGGGCGGTGGGGTGTGCCGGAGGCGAGGCGCTCGCGGGTGTTGACGAGCTTCTGGCGGACGCAGGTGGCCTTGAGCCGGTAGGGCTCCTCGGCGTTCAGCCGCTTGTAGCGGGGGCTGATCTCGGGGAGGCGCTCCAGGTCGGTCTGGAGCGAGGTGAGGAGCTCGTCGGTGGCTCCGGTGTAGCGGATGGAGTTGGAGAGCAGTCCGCGCAGCTGGTCGACGAGTTCGAGGGCGTCGGTGATGCCGTGCTCGTGCTGGAGGATGAGCACGTCCCAGGTGACGGTGGGCGTGACGTTGGGGTTGCCGTCGCGGTCGCCTCCGATCCAGGTGCCGAAGGTGAGGGGGCGGGTGCCGGCGGGCAGTTCGACGCCGACGCGCTCCAGTTCCGCGGCCAGGTCCTCCAGGACGTCGCCCACCGCGTTGGCGTGGAGTTCGTCGAGGTAGTAGATGGCGTTGCGGGCTTCGTCGGCGGGCTCGGGGCGTACGACGCGGAGCTCGTCGGTCTGCCAGATGAGGTCGATGTTCTCGGCCAGGCGGATGTCCTGGCGCCGGCGGTCGGCCTCGATGACCGGGGTGTCGAGGAGCTCGGCGATGCGGCGGAGCTTGTTGAGGACCGAGCGCCGGGCGGCCTCGGTGGGGTGTGCGGTGAAGACGGGCCGGACGTTGAGGTTCTTGACCGTCTCGCGCAGGTGCTCGGGGTCGGCGTCCTTGAGGCGGTCGGCGGTGCGGGCGAGGAGCCCGCCCTCGGCGGACCGGCGGTCGCGCATCTCGTGGGCGCGGTGGACCTGCTCGGTGACGTTGGCGAGGTGGAAGTAGGTGGAGAAGGCGCGCACGAGCTGCGCGGCGGTCTCCAGGTCCGTGTCGCCGAGGAGCTCGGCCGCTGCCTCGCCGTCCTCGCGGGTCAGGGCGCGGACGCGCTCGACGAGGTCGAGGAGGTCCTGGCCCTCCTGTCGTACGAGGGTCTCGCCCAGCAGGTCGCCGAGGCGGCGGATGTCGGCCCGCAGTTCGGTGTTGGCGGCAGGGGTCTGGTCGGCACTGCTCACAGTGTGCGGCTCCTTGCAGTGGTTGAGCACGTCTGTCAGGGGGGCCGGGGCGCTCGCGGTGCTGACGGGTCACCCCGGATGTGCAGAGTGCGGACCGCGCTGTCCGACCCACCCAGGATAGGTGTCCGGGGGTCCGGCGTGCTCGCTGCCCTGCGGGGGTGAGACGGATCCGGGGTAAGTGGGGGGTGAGGGCCTCCCCCACAAGGGTTGTGGCGGCGGCGCTCTCTTGTCCCGGCACGTTTCGCTGCAATACTTACGTTGCCGTAGGTTACGGAAGCGTAGCCCGCTCATACCGTCATATTTCCTCACCTCACGGGGGACTCCCCACATGCCCACCAGCCCCGATGTGATCGACGACGGCCTGCCGGCGTCGGCAGGCAACCCCGCATCCCCCTCCGCCACGCTCGGCGGCGACAAGAAGCGTTCGATCGAGCAGATCGCACTGCTGCTGTTCATCGTGGTGCCCTTCGCGGCCCTGGTCGCGGCGGTGCCGCTCGCCTGGGGCCGTGGTGTCAGCTGGCTCGACCTCGGTCTGCTGGTCGCCATGTACTACTGGGGCTGCCACGGCGTGACGATCGGATTCCACCGCTACTTCACGCACGGCTCGTTCAAGGCGAAGCGTCCGCTCCGCATCGCCCTGGCCGTCGCGGGTTCGATGGCCGTCGAGGGTCCGCTCGTGCGCTGGGTGGCCGACCACCGCAAGCACCACCGCTTCTCCGACGCCGAGGGCGACCCCCATTCCCCGTGGCGGTTCGGCGAGAATCTCCCGGCGCTGATGAAGGGCCTGTGGTGGGCCCACATCGGCTGGATGTTCAACGAGGAGCAGACGCCGCAGCAGAAGTACGCCCCGGACCTGGTCAGGGACCCGGCGATCCGTGGCATCTCGCGTCACTTCCTCAGCTTCACGATCCTTTCGCTGGCCATCCCGCCGCTGGTCGGCGGCCTGGTCACGATGTCGTGGTGGGGTGCGTTCACCGCCTTCTTCTGGGGCTCGCTGGTGCGGGTCGCGCTGCTCCACCACGTGACGTGGTCGATCAACTCGATCTGCCACGCGGTCGGCAAGCGGCCGTTCAAGTCCCGCGACCGGTCCGGGAACGTGTGGTGGCTGGCGGTGCTGTCGTGCGGTGAGTCCTGGCACAACCTGCACCACGCGGACCCGACCAGCGCGCGGCACGGGGTGATGAGGGGACAGATCGATTCCAGCGCCCGGCTGATCCGCTGGTTCGAGAAGCTGGGCTGGGCACACGATGTCCGGTGGCCCGACGCCTCGCGTATCGCCGCCCGCCGCAAGGCTCCGGCCGCCGACCCGGCATGATTGACGACGTGGCGACCGACGGAAGCACAAGCGGCGAGAAGAGCATGCCTGCCCCCACGCGACGGGCCCGGCGGGTCCGGATGACGGGCAAGGAGCGCCGCGAGCAACTCCTGGACATCGGCCGCGCCCTGTTCGCCGACAAGGGCTTCGAGGGAACCTCGGTGGAGGAGATCGCGGCGCGCGCCGGGGTCTCCAAGCCGGTGGTGTACGAGCACTTCGGAGGCAAGGAGGGCCTGTACGCCGTCGTGGTCGACCGCGAGATGCGCCAGCTGCTGGACATGGTGACGGGGGCACTCACCGCCGGTCACCCCCGTGAGCTGCTGGAGCAGGCGGCGTTCGCGCTGCTCGACTACATCGACACGTACACGGACGGTTTCCGGATCCTGGTCCGTGACTCCCCGGTCGCACAGTCCACGGGCACCTTCGCGTCGCTCATCAGCGACATCGCGACGCAGGTCGAGGACATCCTGGGCCTGGAGTTCAAGGCCCGGGGCTTCGACCCGAAGCTGGCCCCGCTGTACGCCCAGGCCCTGGTCGGGATGGTGGCGCTGACCGGCCAGTGGTGGCTGGACGTGCGGAAGCCCAAGAAGGCCGAGGTCGCCGCCCATCTGGTGAATCTGGCGTGGCACGGACTGGAGAACCTGGAGCCGAAGCCGCGGCTGATAGGCCACCGGAAGAGCTGATCCCGCCGGTCAGCGCGTGATCACTCGTTGTGATGACGCCTGCTGGTTCCCGGCCGTACTGTGGTCGGCAGGGCACAGAATCCCGTCCATGGGAGGAACCATGACCGCCGAGCCGATCACCGGGCACAGCAGCCGCTGGCCGGTGCCCCCGCAGGACGGATACACCGTGGACGACCTGTTCACGCTGCCTGATCTCCCGCCGCACACGGAATTGCTCGACGGGAGCCTGGTCTTTGTCAGTCCGCAGCGAGATTTCCACAGCACGATGATCGACCTTCTGACGAGCGGCCTCCGTCACAGCGCTCCGCCGGAGCTGAAGGCGCGCCGCGAGATGACCGTCGCCCTCGACCGGCGCAACGCCCCCGAGCCCGACGTCTGCGTCGTCCGCGCAGAAGCGGTCACCGGGCGGGAGCAGACCCGCTTCGAGGCCGCCGACGTGCTCCTCGCCGTCGAGGTGGTCTCCCCCGACTCGGAGGCCCGCGACCGTGACACCAAGCCGCAGAAGTACGCCACGGCGGGTATCCCGAACTTCTGGCTGGTCGAGATGGCCGGCAGCGACAAGCACCCGGTCGTGCGGGTCTACGAGCTGGACCCGGTGAACAAGACGTACGCCCTGACGGGCATCCACCACGACCGGCTCAAGGCCGGTGTCCCCTTCCCCGTCGACGTCGACATCTCGCCGGAGGCCCTCGACCGGCTCTGAGCGGTCACCCTGCGGTGCGGGTGACGGCGAAGATCCTGCGGAACGGGAAGACCGTGCCGTGCGGGCCCGCCGGGTAGGCGGTGTGCAGCAAGGCGCGGTATTCGGTGAGGAAGGCTTCGTGGGCCTCGGGGTCATCCGCGAGGGCGTCGAGGACGGGGCGCAGGCCGGTGCCCTTGACCCAGTCGAGGACGGGGTCCTCGCCCTGGAGGAGATGCAGGTAGGTGGTCTCCCAGACGTCCACGGTGCGGCCGGGTGCGGTGAGGTGTGCCAGGTATTCCGCGGAGGTGTGCACGGCGTCGCCGTGGCGCAGGAGGCCGCCGAGGCGGTCGTGCCAGCGGGGGGACCCGGCCAGTTCGCGCATGAGGGTGTGACTGGGGGCGTCGAAGTTGCCGGGTACCTGGAAGGCGAGGGTTCCGCCGGGGGCGAGGGCGTCCAGCCAGTGGGGGAAGCGGGCGGTGTGACCGGGGACCCACTGGAGGAGGGCGTTGGAGACGATGAGGTCGTACGTCTCGGTGGGTGTCCAGGTGCCGGCGTCGGCCTCGGCGAAGTCGAGGAGGGGGCCTGCGTGGGTGCGGGCGCGTTCGAGCATCTGGGGTGAGCTGTCGTAGCCGGTGATGCGCGCGCCGGGGTGGTGTTCCGCGAGGAGGGCGGTGACGTTGCCCGCGCCGCAGCCGAGGTCTGCGATCCGGGGTGCCGGTTCGTGCGGCAGGGGTCCGATCCGGGCCAGGAGGTCGAGGAAGGGCCGGGTGCGGTGGTCGGCGTGGCGGAGGTACTGCTGCGGGTCCCAGGTCGGTGCGGTCATGGGGCCAGGATCACCACGAGGATCTCTTGATGTCAAGACACTTGAATTCAAGAGACTTCATGTCGAGGGACCCTCTACACTGATCGACATGGAGGACGAGGTCGACCGACTGGTCGCTGCATGGCGCCGCGAGCGCCCCGACCTCGACGTGGAACCACTCGAGGTCCTGAGCCGCGTCTCCCGCCTGGCCCGGCATCTGGACCGGGCCCGCAGAATCGCCTTCGCGGAGCACCAGCTGGAGCCCTGGGAGTTCGACGTCCTGACCTCCCTGCGCCGTGCCGGTGCCCCGTATCAGCTCTCCCCCGGTCAGCTCCTCACCCAGACGCTGGTCACCTCCGGCACGATGACGAACCGCATCGACCGGCTGACCAAGAAGAACCTGGTGGAACGGCTGCCCGACCCGAACGACCGCCGCGGTGTCCTGGTCCGGCTGACCGACCTGGGCCGCGACAAGGCCGACCAGTCACTGGCCGGCCTGCTCGCCCAGGAGCGGGCCATCCTGGGCGAGCTCTCCCGTCGGCAGCGGTCCGAACTGGCCGGGCTGCTACGCCAGCTGACCGCCCCGTTCGACAACATCCCCGGTTAGCGCGGCCGGGCCCACCCCGGCCCGCCGGGCCAGCGCCACGGCCGCCAGGGTCGAGTGCACGCCCAGCTTCCCCAGCACGTTCTGCATGTGTGTACGCACCGTGTGCGGGGACAGGAAGAGCCGCTCCGCGACGGCCTTCCGGCCCAGGCCCGCCACCATGCAGCGCAGCACCTCGCGCTCGCGCGGCGTCAGCGACTCGACGAGCTGCTCGCTCTCGGT
Source organism: Streptomyces pratensis (assembly GCF_016804005.1). Lineage (GTDB taxonomy): Bacteria > Actinomycetota > Actinomycetes > Streptomycetales > Streptomycetaceae > Streptomyces > Streptomyces pratensis_A. Next base: position 7,541,454 of record NZ_CP051486.1, read on the forward strand.
GCGGTGCTTCCGGGCCGCGGTCAGCTCCCGCAGGACCCCGGTCAGGAGAGCGGCCGGAAGGTGCGTCTCGTCGCGCAGCACGCCGCGTATGACCGTCAGCAGCCGTTGCAGCGAACAGTCCTTGGCGACCCACCCCGAGGCACCGGCCTGCAGTGCCGTCGCGGCCCTGAACGGGTCGTCCTTCTCGGCGAGCACCACCGTACGGATGTGGGGCTGGCCCGAACGCACCCCGGCCACCAGCGAGATGCCGTCCACCGGGCCGCTCCCGCCGTCCGGTGCGCGCGGCGCGGGAACGGTACGGGTACCGCCCGTGGCGAGGGTGCCCAGTTCGGCGTCGACCAACATCACGTCGTAACGGCGCCCCTCGGCGGTCGCGCGCTCCAGACATCGCAGCGCGGCGGGACCGCTGCCGGCCGCCGACACGTCGACGTCCGGCTCTGCCGCGAGTGCCGCGGCGAGGGACTCGGCAAAGATGCGGTGGTCGTCGACCACCAGAACCCGGATACGAGCCACAGACACCCCCACGCTGTGCGAGCTCCTGGGGCGCCCCGTTACCGGCCGGCCCCGGCGGGGACGGACCACGGCGGACACGACGCCCGGAGCATTCCGGTGAACCGCCGGCGCACGGCCGCCGCCGTGTGCCGGCCGCCACCCGCCCCGGGCGTCGCATCCGACTGTCTCGTCCCCTGAAACGACACCGGCCCCCACCGGTGCTGAGCATCAGCGTACGGCGGGCGGCGGGCGGCGGAAGGCGATTCGAGGAACTGACCGCCCAAGGTGTTTAGGGTGTTGTTCATGTTCCGTCTTGAGACCGAAGTGGACAAGGAACGTCGTATTCTGCTGGGCCGACGGCTGCACGACGACAACTGGGACGGATCACCGGAGCTACGCGCCCTGCGCTCCACCTCCGCGGAACACGAAGTCCCGCTGGAGGTCTGGCTCCTGGACGACCAGGGAGCCCTGGCCGGCGGGCTGAGCGGGCGGACCTGGGCCTACTGGCTCCATGTGGACCTGTTGTGGGTCGACACCCGCCACCGCGGCCTCGGTCTCGGCTCGCGACTGCTCTCCGAGGCGGAACGCCTCGCCCGCGACGACCGGGCCTGTACCCGCTCCCGGCTCGAGACCTGGGGTTTCCAGGCCCCGGACTTCTACCGGAAGCAGGGGTACGAGGTGGTCGGCGAGGTCGAGGACTACCCGCCCGGAGTCGCGGAGTTCATCCTGGTCAAGCAGCTGGAACGATCCGCCGGGCCCCCGCCGAGGGAACCGCGGGGAAGACTCCCGGGGCGGCGTGACCGGCCGCGGTGAAGGCCTCCGTGACGGCCTTGGCGACGGTGTCCGCCATCGCCTCCTCCACCAGCACGATCGCCGAGCCGCCGAAGCCGCCGCCGGTCATCCTGGCGCCGAGCGCCCCGGCCGCGTTCGCCGCCGAGACCACGAGATCCAGCTCCGGGCACGAGACCCGCAGATCGTCGCGGAGCGAGACGTGGCCCTCGTTGAGGACCGGGCCCGCCGCGCGCACCTCGCCCGCGTCGAGCAGCGCGATGACCTGCTCCACCCGGTGGTTGTCACTCACCACATGGCGGACGTAGCGCACGACCGACTCGTCCTCACCGGCCGCGGTGAGGGTCTCCAGGGCCGCGGCCAGGTTCTCGTACGGAAGGTCGCGGAGGGTCCCGATGCCGAGCGCCCGGGCGCCGGCCTCGCAGCCGGCCCGGCGCTCCGCGTACGCCCCGTCGCCCAGGGCGTGCTTGACCCGGGTGTCGACGACGAGCAGCTGGAGCCCGTGCGCGGGCAGGTCGAAGGGGACCTGGCGCAGGGTGAGGTCGCGGGTGTCGAGGTGCAGCGCGTGGCCCTCGGTGGAGCACGCCGAGGCCATCTGGTCCATGACGCCGCAGGGAACGCCGACGAACGCGTTCTCGGCCCGCTGTCCGAGCACGGCGATCTCCGGGGCGCCGAGGCCCAGCTCGAAGAGGTCGTTCAGGGCGAGCGCCGTGACGACCTCCAGGGCGGCCGACGAGGACAGGCCGGCGCCGACGGGGACGGTGGACGTGAGCTGGATGTCCGCGCCTGTGACCGGGTGGCCGACCTCGCGGAGCGCCCAGACGACACCGGCCGGGTAGGCGGCCCAGCCGTGGCCGGAGTGCGGGGCCAGCTCGTCGACTCGCAGGGAGACGACCCCGCCCGGCACGTCGGTCGAGTGCAGGCGCAGCTGTCCGTCGGTGCGGCGGGCGACGGCCGCGCGCGCCGTGTGCGGGAGGGCGAGCGGCATGACGAAGCCGTCGTTGAAGTCGGTGTACTCACCGATCAGGTTCACCCGCCCGGGTGCTGCCCAGATCCCCTCGGGGGCGGTCCCGTACAGCTCGGTGAAGGAGGCGGTCAGCTCGGCGTTGTCGGTCATGGTGCGGTGGGCTCCTCTCGGCGGGCGAACGTCCACGCGTCGGCGACGATGGCTGCCAGGTCCGCGCGCGACGGCTGCCAGCCGAGCCGCTCCCTGGCGGTGGCGGCGGAGGCGACGAGGACGGCGGGGTCGCCGCCGCGCCGGGGTGCGGCGGTCTCGGGCACCGGGTGGCCGGTGACCTGGCGGACGGTCTCGATGACCTCGCGGACGGAGAAACCGTTGCCGTTGCCGAGGTTGCAGATGAGGTGTTCGCCCGCGGTGGCCGCCTCCAGGGCCAGCAGGTGGGCCTCGGCGAGGTCGGCGACGTGGATGTAGTCGCGTACGCAGGTGCCGTCCGGGGTCGGGTAGTCGTCGCCGTAGACGGAGATCGACTCGCGCTGTCCGAGCGCGACCTGGAGGACCAGCGGGATGAGGTGCGACTCGGGGCTGTGGCGCTCGCCGCAGCTGCCGTAGGCGCCCGCGACGTTGAAGTAGCGCAGGGAGACGGCGGCCAGGCCGTGGGCGGTCGCCTCGCCGGTGATCATGTGGTCGACGGCGAGCTTGGAGGCGCCGTAGGGGCTGGTGGGCGCGGTAGGGTCGGTCTCCGTGATGGGGCTGGAGACCGGCTCGCCGTAGGTCGCCGCGGTGGAGGAGAAGACGAGGGTGCGCACCCCGGCGTCGCGCATGGCCGCGAGGAGGGCGGTGGTGCCGCCGACGTTGTTGACCCAGTACTTCTCGGGGTCGACGACGGACTCGCCGACCTGGGAAAAGGCGGCGAAGTGCAGCACTCCGTCGTAGGAGGCGTCCAGCCACTCGGCGGCGTCCTGGATGCGGCCCTCGATGAAGTCGGCGCCCTGGGGGACGCCCTCGCGGAAGCCGGTCGACAGGTCGTCGAGGACGGTCACGGTGTGGCCTGCCTCAAGCAGGTGCGCGGCGACGACGCTGCCCACGTATCCCGCGCCGCCCGTCACCAGGTACTTCTTGCCGGTGTTACTCACTCGCTCGCTACCTCTCGCAGTCGCTGGGCCGCGGCTTCCGGCGGCACGTCGTTGATGAACACGTTCATGCCGGACTCGGAACCCGCGAGGAACTTCAGCTTGCCGGAGGTGCGCCGGATGGTGAAAAGCTCCAGGTGCAGCCCGAACTCCTCACGGCCGGGGACCCTGAAGGGGGCCTGGTGCCAGGCCGAGATGTACGGGGTGGGCGGCTCACCGGGGCCGAAGATCCGGTCGAATCGCCTCAAGAGTTCCAGATAGATCTGTGGGAACTCTGTCCGCGCGCCCGCGTCGAGCTCCCGCAGGTCGGGGACGCGCCGGCGCGGGTGGAGGTGGACCTCGTAGGGCCAGTGCGCGGCGTACGGCACGAAGGCGACCCAGTGTTCGCCCTCCAGGACGATCCGGTCGCCGTCGGCCAGCTCGCGGGCGACGACGTCGTCGAAGAGGTTGCGGCCCGTCTCCGCGCGGTGGGTCTCCATGGAGCGGAGCATCTGCTCGGTGCGCGGGGTGACGAAGGGGTAGCCGTAGATCTGCCCGTGCGGGTGGCCGAGGGTGACGCCGATCTCGGCGCCCCGGTTCTCGAAGCAGAACACCTGGGCGACCTGCGGGAGCTCCGCGAGGTCGGCCGTGCGGTCCGTCCAGGCCTCCAGGACCAGGGCGGCCTGGACCTCGGTGAGGCCGGCGAAGGAGACCTCGTGGTCGGAGGTGAAGCAGACGACCTCGCAGCGGCCGGAGTCGCCGGCGAGGGAGGGGAAGCGGTTCTCGAAGACGGCGACGTCGTAGTCGGCGTCGGGGATCTCGCTGTGCCGGCCCTCCCGCGAGGGACACAGAGGGCACTCGTCGGCCGGCGGGTGGTACGTACGCCCCTGCCGGTGCGAGGCGATGGCCACGGAGTCACCGAGCAGGGGGTCGTGGCGGATCTCCGAGGAGGTCGAGACGGCGTCCAGCGGCCGCTGATCGGCGGCGTCGCGGACGACGTCGTCCGCCGAGTCGTAGTAGATCAGCTCCCGGCCGTCGGCGAGGGTCGTAACCGTCTTCTTCACCAGGCTCCTCCATGCAACGCCCTCTAAACAGAACCGCACATAACTAATCACAACTCAACAGAGGCGTCAATGGCGACGGATCCTGTGACCGCACCGTGGAGAAACGATGACCAGACCCGGACATTTCAACCTGTCCGATCACGATCAAACAAAGAACGCCACTCGGCCTGTTCATTTTCTGAACACATGAGCGTAGGTTCCGTCGGGTTCAGTTCGCGCAACGAAGCGAGTACCCCCCATGCAATATCTGGCCGAAGGGCTCCGGCTCCCCACGAACGGGCTCGATTACACAATCCTGGCGATCTACTTCGTCGTGGTGCTCGGCATCGGCTTCGCCGCCCGGGCCAGTGTGAAGACGAGTCTCGACTTCTTCCTCTCCGGACGGTCGCTGCCCGCCTGGGTGACCGGTCTCGCCTTCGTCGCGGCGAATCTCGGGGCCACCGAGATCCTCGGCATGGCGGCCACGGGCGCGCAGTACGGCGTCGCGGTCGTCCACTGGTACTGGATCGGCGCCATCCCCGCCATGGTCTTCCTCGGCCTGGTGATGATGCCCTTCTACTACCGGTCGAAGGTCCGCTCCGTGCCGGAGTTCCTGCTCCAGCGCTTCGACAGGTCGGCGCACCTGCTGAGCTCCATACTCTTCGCCTTCGCGGCGATCCTGATCGCGGGCGTGAACCTCTACGCCCTCTCGATCGTCGTGGAGGCGTTGCTGGGCTGGGACCGCTGGGTCGCGATCGTCGTCGCCGGTGTGTTCGTGCTGCTCTACATCACCATCGGCGGCCTCTCCTCCGCGATCTACAACGAGGTGCTGCAGTTCTTCGTGATCCTCGCCGCGCTGATCCCCCTCACCCTGCTGGGCCTCAAGCGCGTCGGCGGCTGGGACGGTCTCAGCGGCTCGCTGGAGAAGCAGCACGGCGCGGACTTCATGTCCGCCTGGGGCGGTACCGGCATCGGTGACGCCAACCCGCTCGGCGCGAACTGGCTGACGATCATCCTCGGCCTCGGCTTCGTGCTCTCCTTCGGCTACTGGACCACCAACTTCGCCGAGGTGCAGCGTGCCCTGTCGGCGAAGAACCTGTCCGCCGCGAAGCGCACCCCGCTGATCGCCGCCTTCCCGAAGATCTTCATCGTCTTCGCGGTGATGATCCCGGGCCTGGTCGCCGCCGTCGTCGTACCCCAGATCGGCACCCCCGGTTCGGACCTCACGTACAACGACGCCATCCCGCTGCTGATGCGGGAACTGCTTCCCAACGGTGTGCTCGGCATCGCGGTGACCGGGCTGCTGGCCGCGTTCATGGCGGGTATGGCCGCCAACGTGTCGTCGTTCAACACGGTGTTCACCACGGACATCTGGCAGCGGTACGTGAAGAAGGACCAGTCGGACGCGTACTACCTGCGATTCGGCCGGGTGATCACCGCGGTGGGTGTGCTGGCCTCGATCGGAACGGCGTTCATCGCCGCCAGCTTCTCCAACATCATGACGTACCTCCAGACGCTGTTCTCGTTCTTCAACGTCCCGATGTTCGTCGTCTTCATCATCGGCATGTTCTGGAAGCGCGCCTCGATGAAGTCCGGTGTCTGGGGCCTCGTCGCGGGTACCACCGCCGCGATGCTGAACTACTTCGTCTTCTACGAGCAGGGCATCATCGACATCCCGTCCGACCAGGGCGCCAACTTCGTCTCCGCCATCGTCGGATTCGTGGCCGGCGCGGTCGTCATGGTCGCCGTGACCCTCTTCACCGCTCCCAAGCCGGAGGCCGAACTGGCCGGTCTGGTCTACGGGACGGAGTCCCCGGACGCCGACGAGGCGCCGGACGAGGGCGACAGCGCCTGGTACCGCAAGCCCGCCCTGCTCGGCTGGGGAGCGATCGTCCTCGCCGCCCTCTGCTACCTGCCCTACTCGCTCTGATCGGAGGCACTCACCATGTCCGAACTGCACAAGGAAGTCTCCGAACTGGAGCGGAAGTCCGCGACCGCGGCCCGGCTCTTCGACATCCGGCGGATCATCGGCGGTCTCTTCGTGGTCTACGGAGTGATCGTCACCATCGCGGGGATCAACCCCTCCGAGGCCGACCTGAAGAAGGCCGAAGGCGTCCACATCAACCTCTGGACCGGCCTGGCCATGCTGGCGCTCGGGCTCTTCTTCCTGATCTGGATGAAGCTGCGCCCGGCCCAGGCACCGGACGAGACCCCCGGTACGCCGGAGGGCTGACCGACGGCCCCGCGGGGGCCGGACGGCCGCTCGTTCACACGAGGCCGTCCGGCCCCCGCGGCGTTCCCGCCGCCGCCCTGTCGAGCAGCCCCGTACGGGCCGCGAGTGCGGCGGCCTCCAGCCGCGAGCCGACGCCCAGCTTCATCAGAACCCGCTGCACATGCGTGCGCGCGGTGCTCGGGGCGATACTCATGCCCGCCGCGATCAGCCGGGTGTCCTCACCGTCGGCGACCCGCATCAGCACCTCGACCTCGCGCGGGGTCAGCATGCGCAGCAGCCGCTGGCCCTCGTCGTCCGGCTGGGCCGCCGGGTGCAGCAGCTCGGCGAAAGCGCCCCTCAGCAGCTGCGGGGCGACCGCGACCTCTCCCGCCCGGGCCTTGATCATGGCGCGTTCGACGCCCTCGATGCGTTCGTCGTGGCGGACGTAACCGGCCGCTCCCGCGGCGAAGGCCGCGGCGATCCCGCGCGGGCTCGGTACCGGGCCCAGCACCACGACGGCCACCTGCGGGCGCTCCCGCCCGATCCGTACGATCGGGTCGAACGCCCCGGGTTCGGCGGGCGCCGCCGTGCCGAACAGGCAGACCTCCGGCGCCCTGCTGACGACCAGTTCCGCGGCTCCGGACGTCGGCGCGGCTGCCGCGAGCACCCGGTGCCCGCGCAATTTCAGTGCCGAGGCGAGTGCCTCGGCGAGCAGACGGTGGTCATCCACCACCATGAGCCGCACGCCCATCGGAAACGCCCCCATGTGTGCAGCACCGTACCGCTGCGTAAACCTGAACAGGCCCCCCGGCCCTTCTGACCCGGCAAGTTACACGCTTGTTCGACGCTTCGCGCCCTCTACCGGCCAGAAGCCCCCCAAGATGCCGAATTCTGCGTCATTCAGGGCTACTTGCCCGTCGGAAAACGATCGGCCCTGCCGGTCGTTGATCAACCGGCAGGGCCGTCACTGCTGACCCGGGAACGGGCCGGGTGGGTCAGACGGTGCTGAAGGAGACGACGAGGTACTGCTTGTCGTCCAAGGAGCTGGACTTGCTGGGCTCACTGACCATCTGCTCGGAGATGAACAGCCGGCCCTTCTCGTAGATGAACTCCGAGTAGTCGACGGAGAAGGAACCCTCCGCGTCACGGACCGCCTCGTCGTCCGGATTGACCATCAGCACGGTCTGCTCGAAGGTCGATCCGTTGATCGAGACGATCTGTCCGCCCTTGTCGTACGGGGGCGTCTTGTACGCGATGATGTTGGAGCCGTCCATGCGCAGCGGGGTCAGGGTGTACTTGTCGCCCGCGTCCGCCCTGCCTCCGACGAGCTTGCCGGTGGTGAGGTCGAAGGCGACGATCTCGTTGGTGTCGCCGTACTCGCCGCCGCCCTCGTGCTCCTCGGTCGGCACGTAGAGCTTGTTGTTGCCGACGGCCACGGCGCTGCACTGCTCGACCTCGGTGGAGTCGCACTCCGCCGCGTACTTGTCCGAGTCCGCCGAGATGCGGACGATGAGCTTGCCGGTCGCCGCGTCGATGGAGAAGAAGTCCGAGACGGCGCTGCCGTCGTCGGCGGTGTCGCCGACGTTGGCCGCGACCACGAGCGGCTTGGTGGAGACGACGCCCGCGTACTTGACGCCGGCCGGCATGGTGTACGAGGACAGCGGTGCGCCGTCGGCCGGATTCAGTGCCTGGATGATCAGCTGCGGATCGTCGTAGGAGCCGCACCTGCGGACCACCGCGAGGGCCTCGCCGCCGCCGTAGCCCATGTCGAAGCAGTTGTTGGTGTCGGCCTTCGGCTTCCAGAGCTCGGCGCCGTCGGCGAGGTTGAAGGCGGCGCCGCCGCTGGTCCCGCCCACCGCGACCGTGGAGCCGCTGAGTGTGATCTCACCGAACCTGACGGGCTCGTCACCGCTGCGGGTGGAGGTCACGGACTTGCTCCACATGAGCTTGCCGGTGGCCAGGTCGAGCGCGCCGACCTGGGTGCAGGAGGGGTACTTGTCCTCGGCGGTCGCCTTGCCCTCCTCGAAGACGACGGCCGTCTTGAAGTCCTTGCTCATGTGCCGGGAAGCGGCACAGACCTGGCCGGTCAGCGGGATCGACCAGAGCTTGGTGCCCTTGGCGAGGTCGTAACCGACGATCTCGTACACGCCGGTCTTCACGTACACCTTGTCCGTGACCCAGGAGCCGGCCACGAGGGTGGTGTCGGTGACCTTCGGGTGGGGAAGCTGGAAGCCGACCTTGGCCTTGGTGTCCGCCGGGGCCTTCTCGGTGCCGCCGGCCAGGCCGTCTCCCTTGCCGCCCTTGCCCTCGCCCCCGCCGTCCGCTCCGGCCGAGGACGCCTCGTCCTGCTTGCCTTCGTCGCCGCCGCTGGAGGCGTAGAAGACACCGCCGCCGATGATCAGCACCACGGCGACGACCGCGGCGACGATGATCTGCATCTGGGTGCTGAACTTCTTGCCGCCGCCGGGCTGGGGTGCGACGTACTGCGGCTGCATCGGTGCGGTCGGGTAGCCGTACCCCTGCTGCGGCGCCATGCCGGGCTGTCCGGGCGGCGGCCCCTGCGGGTAGCCGTAGCCGGGCTGTCCGGCCGGCGGCCCCTGCGGGTAGCCGTACGCGGGGTCCTGCGGCGGCTGTCCGGGCGCGGTCGGCTGCGGGGTGCCGTAGCCACCGGGGGGAGGGGGAGGCGGGCTGCCGTATCCACCCGCGGGAGGGGTGGGCGGGCTGCCGTAACCGCCTGCGGGAGGGGTGGGCGGCGTGGCCGGGGGCTGCTTGCCGAACTGGTCGGAGGGCGGCGGGGTGGGCGCGCCGAATCCGCCGGGCGGCGGGTCCTGCGGGGCGCCGAATCCGCCCTGGGGCGGTTCGTTGGGCGGCTGGGGCGGCTGGGTCATGGCGTACGTACCTCTGCGGGGTCTGAGAAGGAGGAGCGGCTGCTGCCGTGGTCGGCCGTCACTTGCCGAAGGCCATAATGATCGTCTGCTCCTTCTCCTCGTCGTCGCTGCCGGCGCTGACGCGGTCGCTGACGACGAAGGAGCGGCCGCCGGCGTAGACGGTCCTGGAGGAGAAGAAGTTCTCGATCTGGGTGGTCGAGTCCGGGTGCTGCAGCAGTACCTTGGGCGCGCCTCCGGTCGGTGCGATCGTCGCGATCGCCCCGCCCTTGTCGTACGAGGGCTCCAGGTAGACCAGGACGTTCCCGCCCTCCATGCGCAGCGGCTTCATGGTGCGCTCGGCGGGCGCCGGGGACTTCCACTTGGTCTTGCCGGTGTTCAGGTCGAACGCGATGACCTTGTTGGTGCGGCCGCTGCCGCTGGTGTCGTCCTCGGTCATCATGTAGAAGGTGTTGGCGTCGGCGGCGAGACCGCTGCAGCCTTCGAGGTTCGCACCGAAGATCGAGAAGTCGTTGCCGCAGTCGACGCTGAACTTGTCCTCCTTGTCACCGACCAGCTGGGAGCGGAGCGTTCCGTTCTCCTTGAGCGCGAGAATGGACCACTTCTTCTCCTCCCGCTGGGTCAGTGAGACGACGAGGGGGCTCACCGAGTAGACCTTGTCGATCTCCCAGCCGCGCTTGGGCTGGTACGACCACTTGGCCTTCCCGGTGGTCGGGTCGATCTCCTGGACCTGGTGCTGCGGGTTGCTCGCGTCGTCGGTGCGGCAGCTGGTCGCGGCGATCAGCTTGGGGCCGCCCGCGAAGGCGAACGGCTGGCAGTTGCCCGACGGCTTGCCGAACAGCTCCGTACCGTCGCTGACCCGGTAGGCGTTGGAGTTGCTCGTGCGGCCGACGGTCACGGTGTCACCGCTGATCGCCAGGCCGATGTCGGACATCATGTCCCAGGTGCCGTTCTTCTTGACCGACTTCTTCCAGCCGGTCTTGCCGGTGTTGAGGTCGATCATCTGCAGATCGGCGCAGTCGGCCTTGTCCGTGGTGCCGTTCATGACGCCGATGACGATCTTGCCGTCGGCCGTGGCCGTACCGGGCGCCGCGCACATGTCGGCCGGCAGGGGAATGTTCCACTTCTGCTTGCCGTCGGCCAACGAGTAGCCGGAGACCGAGCGGTACATGCCCTTGACGAGGGTGTCCCCGACGATCCAGGGGCCGTACACGTCAGCGCCGTTGCGCGGCAGGTCGACGTCGTTCTTCGTCAGCCAGAGGACCTTCGCCTCGCCCTCCTTGCGCCCGGCGTTCAGGTCGTCGTCCGCCTCGCGCCCGTCGCCCTTGCCGTCACCCTGGTCGACGCTCGGCGAGGAGCTGGGGTCCACGGCGCCGCCGCTGGACTTGGAGACGGGCTTCTTCACCTCGTCACTGCCGCTCACGGCAAAGAAGACGCCGCCGCCGACGACGAGGACCACGGCGAGCGCCGCGCCGATGACGACGGCGGGCTTGCCCTTGAAGGGGCCTCCGCCGGAACCGCCGGGCGCCGGCGCGCCCGGGTACTGCTGCTGCGGGTAGCCGTAGCCGGGCTGCTGGCCGTACGGACCGGGCTGCTGCGCGTACGGGCCGGACGGGGCTCCGTACGGTCCGGGCTGCTGGGCGTACGGGCCGGGCTGTTGCGCGTACGGGCCGGCGGCAGGCTGTCCGGGTGCCGGCTGGCCGGGGGCCTGGGGGTAGCCGTAACCGGGCTGCGCCCCGGGGGCCTGCGGGTAGCCGTAGCCCGGCTGCGTGGGGGGCGGCGCCTGCGGGGGTGCGGGCGGCATCTGCGGAGGCGCGGCCGGTGGTGTCTCCGGCTGCTGCGGCGGCTGAGGAGTGCCCTGCGGTTCCTGCGGAGCCCCGAAGCCCCCCTGCGGCGGTTGCTGGCTGGGCGGCTGGGTCATCAGCACGTCCCCCTTCGTGCGGTCCGGTGCCCGGTCCGGACTCCCCCGCGATTCCGCTGGGCTCAGAGGATCACGTGCAGCGAATCTCTGAATTCCCCCCGGAATGGAGCGAATCGGGCATGGGTTCCGCGGCGTTACGACAGTCGAGCGGGGCTTCTTTGTACCACCCGCACCACACCGGGCACCGGATCGGTCCACCCCCTGTTCCCAAGGGAGAACCGGGCCGTGATGCCGTCGTTACGCACCTGCCGTGGCCGTACGGGGCGCCCGTTCCCGACGCTCCGTCAACTGTGTGCGAGCGGTGCGAGTTTCGCGGAGCACTCGCGGTCGCGCCGCCGGCGGAGCACTCGCGCGGTCGGCGGAGCGCTCGCGGTCGCGCGGTCACGGGCCGAAGACCAGCACGCCGGTCGCGGCCATCTCCGCCTCGTCCTCGTCCGCGCCGATCCGCTGCGGGAGGAGGAAGGAACGTCCGTCGCGGTAGGTGACCCTCGGCAGGAAGAGCGAGTCCTCGGTATCGGCTGCCGACGCCGGGTGCTTCAGCAGTGTCGCGTACGTCCCGGTCGAGGCGTCCAGCGTGCCGATCTCACCGGCCTTGCGGTACCCGGCCTGCACGTGCACCAGCACCTTCCCGCCCTCCATGCGCAGCGGCAACATGAGGCGCCCGCCGGGTGCGGGGGTCTTCCACACCGGTTTGCCGGTGGCCAGGTCGAAGGCGACGACCTTGTTGGTCTCCGCGTCCGCCACGGGCTCGGGCTGCGTCGAGAAGTAGAACCTGCTCGTGTCCGCCGCGACCCCCGCGCAGCCGTCCAGATTGCCGCCCTCCTGCACGGAGTCCTCACCGCACCGGAAGCCGTAGTCCTCGTCGCCGCCCGCCATCTGGGAGCGGTAGGTCCCGTTCTCGTTCAGGACGACGACCGCCCACTCCTCCTCCTTCGCGACCGAGATGACGGGCGGCCGGACGGAGAAGACGTGTGTCACCGACCAGCCGGGCTTCAGCGCGTAGGTCCACTTCGGTGCCCCGGTGACCGGGTCGACCTCCTGGACCTGCTGGCTCACGGGATCGGCGGGCTCGGCCTGGCAGCTGACGGCCGCGATCATCCGGGCGCCGCCGGTGAAGGCGAAGGGCTGGCAGACACCTTCCCGCTTGCCGAACAGTTCCTTGCCGTCACTGACCCGGAAGGCGTCGGAGGCGGTGTTGCGCCCGAAGGTCACAGTGTCCCCGCTGATCGACATGGCGACGTGGGACAGGCCGTCCTGCGAGGCGGACCTGTCGACCGTCTTCTTCCAGCCCGCCTTGCCGGTGCGCAGGTCGATCATCTGGAGGACGGAGCAGGTCGCCTTCTTCTCCGAGACGTTGTCCTCGATGCCGACGACGACCTTGCCGTCGGCCGTGGGGGCGGCGGGTGAGGCACAGATGTCCGTGGGCAACCGCAGACTCCACTTCTCGGCCCCGTCGGTAACCGCGTAGCCGGTCACCTTGCGGTACATGGCCTTGGCGACGATGTCCCCGGAGAACCACGGGCCGTGCGTCTTCTCCCCGTACTGCGGGAGGTCGACCCCGTTCGCCGCCAGCCAGGCCACCTTCGCCTCGCCCTGCTTGCGCCCGGCGTTGAGCTCGGCGGCGGTCGGTCCGGTGAACGTCTCGTCCTTGTCCGTCCCGGAGGAGCCGCCGGACTTCTCGGACTCGCCGCCCGGCCCGGCGACGGGCTTCTTCTGCCCGCCCCCGCCGTCGCCGGTGGCCAGCCAGACCCCGCCGCCGGCCAGGAGCAGCACGGCGAGCACGGCACCGACGACCACGCCGGTCCTGCCCTTGAACCGGCCGCCGCCACCGGGCCCGCCCGTCGGGGGCGCCGTGACCGTGGGCGGCTGGGGCGGGTAGCCGTATCCCGGCTGCGGGCCGTACGGACCCGGCGCCTGGGCGTACGGGCCGGGCTGCTGGGGGTACGGCTGAGCGTACGGACCCGACGCCTGGGGGTACGGGCCAGGCTGTTGGGGGAACGGCTGGGCGTACGGACCCGGCGCCTGGGGGTACGGGCCCGGCTGCTGAGGGTGCGGCTGGGCGTGAGGCCCCGGCTGCTGAGGGTGCGGCTGGGCGTGAGGACCCGGCTGCTGAGGCGGGTATCCGTACCCCGGCGATGGCTGCGGAGCCCCCGGCGGCGGGTCGTACGGTGCCCCGAAGCCCCCTTGCTGCGGTGGCTGGCTGGGCGGCTGGGTCATCAGCACGTCCCCCTTCGTGCGGTCCGGCGCCGGGTTCGTCCAAGCGGTCGAGCGGAGCTTCTTTGTACCACCCGCCGCACGTCCGGCCGGAGCCGCGGCGCCCCGCTCGGCATACCGTCAACCGGCGTCCGTGCCCTGCCGTTTCACCGTGACGGCCTCCTGCTCACTCACCGAAGGCCATCATCGTCTTCAGGTTCGCCTCGGCTTCGTCGTCCTCGTCCATGCCGACCAGCGGCAGCGTGAGGAGGGACCGGCCGTCCTCGTAGCGGACCTCAGCCGCGGTCATTCCCGACTCGATCCCCGCCGTGGACGCCGGATGGGTGAGCACCGTCCGCAGCGCCCCTCCCGTGGGCGCGAGTGTGGCGATCTCGCCTCCCTCGGTCCTGGTCGCCGCCACGTGGAGCAGCAGATTCCCGTCGTCCATGCGCAGCGGTTCGATCCTGCGCCCCATCGGGGCGTCGGCCGTCCACTTCTGACTGCCGGTGTTCAGGTCGAAGGCGACGATCCGGTTGTCCACGTCGAAGGCGACGTGCTTCCGCTTGGTCGACACGTAGAAGGTGTCGCTGTCCGCCGCCACCCCCGCGCAGTCGTCCCTGTTGCGGGTCACCACCAGGTAACCCCCGCACCTCACCTCGTAGTCGGCGAAGCCGAGACCGACGTCCCGGGTGCCCAGCTCGATGTGCGACCGGAGGGTGCCGTTGTCACGCAGGGCGATGGCCCGCCACCGGTCGCCCTTCTGCACCGAGACGATCAGGGGGCTGATGGAGTAGACCTGGTCGACGGCCCAGTCCTTCTCGATCGCGTACTCCCACTTCTTCTGCCCGGACCCGGGGTCGAACTCCTGGACCTGGTTACCTCCGGGGCAGTCCGCGACCGCCATCATCCGGGGGCCGCTGAGGAACGCGTAGGACCGGCACCCGCGGGGCTCCGTGCCGAACAGCTCCTGCCCGTCGCCCGCCCGGTAGGTGTGGACGTGGCCGGGTCGCGAGTACGTCACGGTGTCGCCGTTCGACGCCATGACGACGCGCTTCTCGACGTCGGCGACAGCGGGTTCCGGGAGGGTCTTCTTCCAGCCCGGCTTCCCCGTCCGCAAGTCGATCATCTGCAGGACGGTGCAGTCCGTGCCGTTGTCGGACTCCTTCGCCTGGACCGCGACCACGATCTTGCCGTCCTCGGTCGGCCTGGTGGGGGCCGCGCAGATGTCGTCCGGCATCCGCAGGCTCCACCGCTGCTCGCCGTCGGCCATCGAATAGCCCGACACCGTCCGGTACACGGCCCTGGCGACGACGTCTCCGGCTTCCCAGGGTCCGTACACGCCCATGGCCCGCCCGGGGAGGTCGGCACCGAGGCTCTGGAGCCACCGGACCTTCGCCTCACCCGGTTCACGCCGGGCGTCGAGCCGCGCCGCCAGCTCCGCGTCGCCGGCACCGACGCCCTTGCCGTCGCCCTTGTCCGCAGTGGGGGACGGGCCAGTCGCCTCGCTCGTGGCCGGCTTCTTCCCGTCGTCGCCGCTCAGGCCGAACCAGACGCCACCGCCGGCGATGAGGACCAGGGCGAGCACGGCGCCCACGATCACACCGGTCCTGCCCCTGGAGCGGCCACCGCCACCGGGCCCGGCCGGTCCGCCCGGCGCCGCGGTCGGCTGCTGCGGCGGAAAGGCGTGACCGCCTTGCGCCGAGGGCCCGTAGGGCCCGGGCTGCTGGGCGTAGGGGCCGGCGGCCGGGCCCGCCCCCTGCGGGTAGCCGTGCCCGGGGGCCGCACCCGGATACGGGTCGTACGGTGCCCCGAAGCCCTCCTGCGGTTGATGGCCGGAAGGCTGAGTCATCGGCGGAGTCCCCTCGTACGGTCATGGCTCCGCAGGGTCACGCCAACCCGAGCGGGCCTAATTTCTACCACCCGCCCGGGCCCGGCCTCCCGGCCGGGCCGAACCGCCCCTCAGGCGTCCTCGGCCAGCTCCAGCCAGCGCATCTCCAGCACGTCCCGCTCCGCGACCAGCTCACGCAACTCGGCGTCGAGCTCGGCGACCTTCCCGAAATCGGTGGCGTTGTCGGCGATCTGCGCGTGCAGCGCGGTCTCCCTGGTCGACATCTTGTCGAGCTGCCGCTCGACCTTCTGGAGCTCCTTCTTCGCGGCACGGGCCGCCTGCGGCGACACGGCCTCGGCAGGCGCCGCCTTCGGCGAGGAGGCCCCGGCGGCGGAAGCGGGGGTGGCCGTCTCCTCCATGCGCTGCCTGCGCTCGATGTACTCGTCGATGCCGCGCGGGAGCATCCGCAGCGCACGGTCGCCGAGCAGGGCCATCACCTTGTCCGTGGTCCGCTCGATGAAGAACCGGTCGTGGGAGATCACGATCATCGATCCGGGCCAGCCGTCGAGGAGGTCCTCCAGCTGGGTCAGGGTCTCGATGTCCAGGTCGTTGGTGGGCTCGTCGAGGAAGAGGACGTTGGGCTCGTCCATCAGCAGACGCAGGATCTGGAGACGCCTCCGCTCACCACCGGACAGGTCACCGACCGGCGTCCACTGCTTCTCCTTGGCGAAGCCGAACTGCTCGCAGAGCTGCCCGGCCGTCATCTCCCGGCCCTTGCCGAGGTCGACCCGGTCGCGCACCTGCTGGACCGCTTCGAGCACCCGCAGGTTCGGGTTGAGCTCCGCGACCTCCTGGGAGAGGTAGGCGAGCCTGACCGTCTTGCCGACGACGACCTTCCCCTCGGCCGGCTGTACGTCGCCCTGGCTGCGGGACGCCTCGGCGAGCGCCCGCAGCAGCGAGGTCTTGCCCGCGCCGTTCACGCCGACCAGGCCGATGCGGTCACCCGGGCCGAGCTGCCAGGT
Source organism: Streptomyces pratensis (assembly GCF_016804005.1). Lineage (GTDB taxonomy): Bacteria > Actinomycetota > Actinomycetes > Streptomycetales > Streptomycetaceae > Streptomyces > Streptomyces pratensis_A. Next base: position 7,557,909 of record NZ_CP051486.1, read on the forward strand.
GAGGTGCGTGAGAAGGGTCTTGGGGCCGGCCTGGACGGTCACGTCCTCCAGGTCGAACACGGTCTTGCCCAGCCGCGCGTTGGCGAACTTCATCAGTTCGCTGGTGTCACGCGGGGGCGGCACGTCCGCGATCAGCTCGTTCGCGGCCTCGATGCGGTAGCGCGGCTTGGACGTACGGGCGGGGGCACCCCGCCGCAGCCACGCCAGCTCCTTGCGCATCAGGTTCTGCCGCTTGGACTCCTCGGTCGCGGCGATCCGCTCCCGCTCGGCCCGGGCGAACACGTAGTCGCTGTAGCCGCCCTCGTACTCGTGGACCGAGCCGCGCTGGACGTCCCACATGCTGGTGCAGACCTGGTCCAGGAACCACCGGTCGTGGGTGACGCAGACGAGAGCGGAGCGACGGGCGCGCAGATGTCCGGCCAGCCAGGAGATGCCCTCGACGTCGAGGTGGTTGGTGGGCTCGTCGAGGACGATCAGGTCCTGCTCGGCGATGAGCAGCTTCGCCAGGGCGATCCTGCGCCGCTCACCGCCGGAGAGCGGGGCGATGACGGTGTCCAGACCGTGCTCGAAGCCGGGGAGGGCGAGGCCGCCGAAGAGCCCGGTCAGCACGTCGCGGATCTTGGCGCTGCCCGCCCACTCGTGGTCGGCGAGGTCGCCGATCACCTCGTGCCTGATGGTGGCCTGGGGGTCCAGCGAGTCGTGCTGGGTGAGGACGCCGAGGCGCAGCCCGCCGTTGTGGGTGACCCGGCCGGTGTCCGCCTCCTCCAGCTTGGCGAGCATCCGGATGAGCGTCGTCTTGCCGTCGCCGTTGCGGCCGACGACGCCGATCCGGTCGCCCTCGGACACCCCGAGGGATACACCGTCGAGCAGGGCACGGGTGCCGTACACCTTGCTGACCTGCTCGACATTGACCAGATTGACGGCCATTTCACTCCTGCGTCGGGGATCCCTGCGTCGGGGACCGCTCGACGTCCCAGAGTAGTCGCCGCGCGGGGTGCGATAGCGTGCGGCGATCGATCATGGGGAGTAACCCCAGGTCGGAGCGGTTCGGAACATCTCTGGGGTGGGGACTTCATGATGCGCTGCGCGATACGGGCTCTGCTGCCGGCGGCACTGGCGACAATGGTGCTGGCCGGCTGTTCGTCGCAGTCCGGCGGCGGTGACACGGGCAAGAACGGGGACGGTGCACCTTCGAGGGCCGCGAAGAGCGGCGCCGTGGAGAAGGGTGTCACGCTCGGCGCCCCCGGCTCGGCCTGCGAGCTGCCCGTGACCTTCGACCTGGCGACGGGCTGGAAGCCGGAGACCGTGGAGGTGGATCCAGGCTCCGAGTTCGCGGAACTGGGACAGCAGGGCTCGGCCACGATGGTCTGCGAGATCGACGCCAAGCCCGCCGGGAACATCGGATACATCCGGGTCTGGCAGGCCGAGGGGTCCGGCACCGCACCGCGAGCGGCGCTGGAGGACTTCGTGGCCGGCGACGCGAACGCGTCCGCGGCGTCGTACGAGGTGACGGAGGCGGGAGCGGTGGCAGCCGCTGAGGTCACCTACACGGTGCGCCCCGAGCTGTCGGACGAGCGGAAGAAGGAGAGGGCCTTCGCCGTCGCGACGCCCGAAGGGCCGGTCGTGGTGCACCTGGGCGGGCTGGACTCCCAGGAGCACGAGGAGATGCTCCCCGCGTACGAGCTGGCTCGGAACACCCTGAAGCTGAACTGACAGGGCGCCCCACCCGCTGCCGCGTCCATTGCCGCCCCCCAGGACTCGTGCGTACGCCATCCGGCACGTACAGGATTCCGTACGTACCGAGGGGGCTGCTGTGCGAACGATGCACACCGGCTCATCTACCGCGTGGTCGACGACGAGGTGCGTATCGTCGCGTGCCGGTATCAATACGGTCGCTGAACGGCCTCCCGCGAGCGCGGCCCCGGCCCGGCCCTCACCGCCCCGCACGCTCGACCAGCAGCCAGCCGCCGAGTGCCATCGCCACGGCCGCGGGGGCGCTGACGTGGACGGCGATCAGCAGTGCGGTGTGCCCTTCCAGCAGCCCCGCGTAGCCGACCATGGACAGCCCCAGCACGCCGAGCAGGGCGAAGGTCACGCCGATCGCCGACACGGCTCCCGCGCCGCTCGCGCCCCTGCCCGGGGTGACACGGACGGGGCGCTCGAAGGTGCGGAAGGCCGTGACCAGGACCGCGGTGACCGCGGCGGCGGCAGCGATCCGCAGCGGCACCTGCGCCCACCAGGTGCCGGTGGCCGGCTCGGGCAGGGGGAGGCCGAGGGCGAGCATCGCCCCGTACACGCCCAGCATCGCGGTGAGGTGCCACAGGAACGCGGTCATCGCGACGCCGTTGGCGGCCACGACCGCGCGCCAGACGCGGGGCCGGGCTGCGAGCCGGGCGCCGGGCGCCCGCAGCAGCTCGACCGCCCCGACCAGCCACAGGCCGTGGCCGAGGAGGGCGAGCGTGGGAGGCGCCATGTTGCTGATCTTCTCCCCGGGCATCCCGACCATGGAGAGCGGATACGGGCCGAAGGCCACCAGTGCGACGGCCGCGGCGAGCCCGGCACCGGCGAGGAGCGCGGGCCGGCGGATGCGGCCGTCGGCGCGCAGGAAGCCGAGCTGGTGCACCGCGAGCCAGACGAACGCGAAGTTCAGGAACTCGACGTACGGGACGCCTGCCGCGAAGCGCAGGAGATCCACCGTGGCGGCGGCCCCCGCGAGTGCGGCGAACGCGCCCCAGCCGTAGCGGTCGTGCAGCCTCAGCAGGGCCGGGGTGAAAGCGACCATCGCCAGGTAGATGCCGATGAACCAGAGGGGCTGGGTCACCAGCCGCAGCGTCACACCGGTCAGCCCGCCTCCACCGCCGAGCAGTTGGACGACGAGTGCGGCGACGCCCCACACGAGGACGAAGACCATCGTCGGCCTCAGCAGCCGTTGCAGCCGGGCGCGCAGGAAGGACGGGTACACGGAGACCGTGGAGCCCTCGGGCCGCCTGCGGAGCAGGGACCGGTAGGACAGTGCGTGGGAGAAGCCGCCGACGAAGAAGAACACCGGCATGATCTGGAGGACCCAGGTGAGCAGCTGGAGTCCCGGCACGACGGCGAGGAGGTTCCCGACCCCCTCGGTGGTGACGGCGGCCATCAGCCAGTGGCCGAGGACGACCGTGCCGAGCGAGGCGACGCGCAGCAGGTCGATGTAGCGGTCCCGGGTGACGGGTGTGGCCTCGGCCAGTTCACGAACAGGTGATCCCATGCGCATACGGTCGCGCCGGAGCCCGGGAGGGCGGCAGCGCGACCGTACTCAGTTCGCGTCTGAGTATTCTGCTGTCAGACGACGGTGGCGCCCGCCGCCGGGGACGCCGCCACGCGGGCCTCCCGGCAGGTGCCCGAGGCCAGCAGGGCGTCGGCCACCTTCCGCGCCGACTCCTCGTCGGCGGTGAGGAAGGCCGTCGTCGGCCCGGATCCCGAGACCAGCGCGGCCAGGGCGCCGGCGTCGGTGCCCGCCGCGAGGGTGCCGGCCAGTGAGGGGCGCAGGGAGAGGGCGGCGGCCTGGAGGTCGTTGCCGAGGGCGTCCGCGAGCGCCGTGGCGTCCCCCTTGCGCAGGGCGGTCAGGAGCGCGGGGGACGCGGCCGGCTCGGGAACGTCGGTGCCGGCGGTCAGACGGTCGAACTCGCCGTACACGGCCGGGGTGGAGAGTCCGCCGTCGGCGACGGCGAAGACCCAGTGGAACGTGCCACCGACCTCGACGGCCGTCAGCTGCTCGCCCCGGCCGACCCCGAGTGCCGCCCCGCCGACCAGGCTGAACGGCACGTCGCTGCCCAGTTCGGCGCAGATCTCCAGGAGTTCGTCCCGGCTCGCGCCTGTGGCCCACAGGGCGTCGCAGGCCAGCAGGGCCGCGGCGCCGTCGGCGCTGCCGCCCGCCATGCCGCCTGCGACGGGGATGTCCTTGGCGATGTGGATGTGCACATCGGGGGCGATGCCGTGCCGGGCGGCCAGGGCGATCGCCGCGCGGGCCGCCAGGTTGGTGGCGTCCAGCGGGACCTGACCGGCGTCCGGTCCGGAGCAGGTCACGCGCAGGGTGTCGGCCGGGGTGACGGTGACCTCGTCGTACAGGCCGACGGCGAGGAAGACGTTGGCCAGGTCGTGGAAGCCGTCGGGCCGGGGCGCGCCCACCGCGAGCTGCACGTTGACCTTGGCGGGTACACGGACGGTGACGCTGTCGGTCATTCGGAGGGCTCCGGCTTGTTCTCGGCGATGGCGGCGAACTCCTCGACGGTGAGCGCCTCGCCCCGTGCCTGCGGCGAGATCCCCGCAGCGGTCAGGGCGGCCTCGGCGGCCGGTGCGGAACCCGCCCAGCCCGCGAGTGCGGCGCGCAGTGTCTTACGGCGCTGGGCGAAGGCGGCGTCCACGACGGCGAAGACCTCGGTCCGGCTCGCGGTGGTCCGGATCGGTTCGGTGCGCCGCACGAGGGACACCAGCCCCGAGTCGACGTTCGGCGCGGGCCAGAACACCGTGCGGCCGATGGACCCGGCGCGCTTGACGTCGGCGTACCAGTTGGCCTTGACCGACGGCACCCCGTAGACCTTGTTGCCCGGCTTGGCCGCCAGCCGGTCGGCGACCTCGGCCTGCACCATCACGAGGGTCCGCTCGATGGTGGGGAAGCGCTCCAGCATCGTGAGCAGGACCGGCACGGCGACGTTGTACGGAAGGTTGGCGACCAGGGCGGTGGGCGCGGGGCCGGGCAGCTCGGTGACCAGCATCGCGTCCGAGTGGACCAGCGCGAAGCGGTCGGTGCGGCCGGGCAGCCGTGCGGCGACCGTGGCCGGCAGGGCGCCCGCGAGCACGTCGTCGATCTCCACGGCGACGACCCGGTCGGCCGCCTCCAGCAGGGCCAGGGTGAGCGAGCCCAGGCCGGGCCCGACCTCGACCACCACGTCGTCGGGCCGCACCTCGGCGGTCCGTACGATCCTGCGGACCGTGTTGGCGTCGATGACGAAGTTCTGACCGCGCTGCTTGGTGGGGCGTACGCCCAGCGCTGCGGCCAGCTCGCGGATGTCTGCGGGGCCCAGGAGGGCGTCGGGCTCTGTGGTGCTCACCCGTTAAGCCTACGGCCGCCGCGGGGCCCGGGGCCCGCCGCCCGGCACGGGGCCGGAGCCGTGCGCCTCCCGGAGGACGACGACCTCGTCGCCGTCGTCGAGGCCCGTGGCGGGGGCGGGGGCGACGGTGTCGCCGGTGCCGACCGTGACGCCCTCGTCTTCGAGGAGCTCCCCGACGTCGTCCGCGAAGGTGTGCAGGGTGCGCGACGTCCCGTCGACTCTGACGCTGACGGCCTTGTCCTGGGCGAGGAACGCCGCGGTGCCGCCCGCCAGGACGGCGACGACCAGGGCGCGCGGGACGATCCGCCGCAGGCTCTCCGGGGCGGCGCGGTGCCGCCGGGCCGCCCGGTGTCCGGGGGTCTCCCTCGGCGGGGCCGCCGCCTGCCGGGCCACCAGCGGGGTGTCCAGCACGGTGGGATCGTGGACCGGCAGAGGGCCCGGCCACAGGGTGGCGACGATCGTCCGCTCCTCGTGGAGGGAGCGCGGCGGCGCCGACGGCGGGGCGGGGACGCGCGCCGGGCCCCGCCCCGTGCGCCGACTGCCGCGCGCCGCGCGGTGACTGCCCTGCGAATGGCCCACGACGCTCCAGACGTTCGGCCTGCCGACCCCGTTGCGCGGGCACGATAGCGGAGCCCTCGTCACCGTACAAAGTCGTACGATTACCCAACGTGCGCCCGGGGAGGGGTCGCGGCACTCAGAAGTCGAACGCCCGCGCCGTGTTGTCGTAGACGGCGGCGGCCAGGGTGTCCTCGTCGGTGCCCCTCACCTCTGCCATGGCACGGAGGGTGACCGGGATCAGGTAGGGCGCGTTGGGCCGTCCGCGGTAGGGGGCGGGGGTGAGGAACGGGGCGTCGGTCTCGACGAGGACGAGCTCGGCGGGGGCGACGGCCAGCGCGTCGCGCAGCGGCTGGGCGTTCTTGAAGGTGACGTTGCCGGCGAAGGACATGAAGTACCCGGCGGCCGCGCAGATCCGGGCCATCTCGGCGTCCCCGGAATAGCAGTGGAAGACGGTCCGCTCGGGCGCGCCCGCGTCGGCGAGGATCCGCAGCACGTCGGCGTGGGCCTCCCGGTCGTGGATGACCAGGGCCTTGCCGTGCCGCTTGGCGATCTCGATGTGCGCCCGGAAGGACTCCTCCTGGGCGGCGACGCCCTCGGGGCCCGTACGGAAGTAGTCGAGGCCGGTCTCGCCGACCGCGCGTACGTGGGCGAGGGCGGCCAGGGCGTCGATCTCGGCGAGGGCCTCGTCGAGTGCCGCCTGCCCGCCGGGCTCTCGCGCCCCCTGGCGGGCCGTGCCGTCGGGGTCGCCGTGCACGATGCGGGGCGCCTCGTTGGGGTGCAGGGCGACGGAGGCGTGCACGGACGGGTGGGCGGCGGCGGTCTCGGCGGCCCAGTGGGAGCCCTTCACGTCGCAGCCCACCTGGACGACGGCGGTCACGTTGACCGCCGCGGCGCGGGCCAGCGCCTCCTCGACCGTTCCGTCCTGCATGTCGAGGTGGGTGTGCGAATCGGCGACCGGAACCCTGAGGGGTTCGGGGAGCGGCGGGGCTTCGGTACGGCTCATGCCCACGACTCTACGAGGGCACGAGCCCTCTCTCACCGCCGGTGGACGGGCTCACCCCCGGTGGACGGGCTCACCCCCGGTGGACGGGCTCACCCCCGGTGGACGGGCTCACCCCCGGTGGACGGGCTCCCCCCGGTGGACGGGCTCACCCCCGGTGGAAGGGCTCACCGCCGGTGGAAGGGGCGCAGCAGGTCGGACAGCTGCCAGTGGTGCGACTCGGGGCCCGGGGCCCGCGCGGCCGCGACCGCCATCTCCTCGGCGGCCGTCTCCTCACCGGCCCTCTTCGGGCGGACCGTCTGCTGGGGCCGGAGCAGCTGCTGGACGGTGGAGACACGGCCCGCCCGCATGATCCGGACCACGTGGCCGCCGCAGTTCGCACAGGTGGGTGTGGACAGCGGTGAGGGCACACGCTCTCCGTCCGCCTCGTAGACCACGAAGGCGTTGCCCGAACCGTCGACGTGGTGCTGTATCTCGTAGGCCTGTTCCCAGCCGTAGCCGCACCTCATGCAGGCGAAGGCGTACGCCTCGTGGACGGTGGCTGCTGCGATCTCACTCATGCCTGCTCCCTTGTCCGCGGACCAGCACTCCGGACAAGCACTCCGGGTGGTGCGTCCCACCGTCAAGTGGACGCCTTCACCGGCGGCAACGCACCAGGTCTGCCGAGTGTTGGAACGGTCTTGGCCGATTCGTGGACAAAGACCCCGGAACGCGGCTCGGGCTTTACATTTCAGGCTAGTCCCTTGCCCTGTTCCTGGCCGGTCCGAGCCGCGTTCTTTGCCGCGACCACCGCATCGAACACCTCGCGTTTGGGCAGCCCGGCGTCGGCGGCGACCGCCGCGATGGCCTCCTTGCGCCGCTCCCCCGCCTCCTCGCGCACCTGCACCCTGCGCACCAGCTCGGCGGCGTCGAGTCCCTCGTCGCCGGATTCCGTGGCTCCCTCGACCACGACGGTGATCTCTCCGCGCACGCCTTCGGCTGCCCAGACGGCCAGATCGCCCAGGGGGCCGCGCTTCACTTCCTCGTACGTCTTGGTCAGTTCCCTGCACACGGCGGCCCTGCGGTCCGCACCGAACACCTCGGCCATCGCGGCCAGGGTGTCGTCCAGCCGGTGCGGGGCCTCGAAGAAGACCATCGTGCGGCGCTCGCCGGCGACCTCCCGCAGCTTCCCGAGACGCTCGCCCGCCTTGCGCGGCAGGAAGCCCTCGAAGCAGAAGCGGTCCACGGGCAGGGCGGACAGCGCGAGCGCGGTCAGCACGGCCGACGGGCCCGGTACGGCGGTGACCTTGATGTCCTGCTCCACGGCGGCGGCGACGAGCCGGTAACCGGGGTCGGAGACGGACGGCATCCCGGCGTCGGTGACGAGCAGTACACGCGCGCCTCCGGCCAGCGCCTCGACGAGCTCGGGCGTGCGCGCCGACTCGTTGCCCTCGAAGTAGGACACGACACGCCCCGTCGTGTGGATGCCGAGCGCCTGGGTGAGCCTGCGCAGCCGCCGGGTGTCCTCGGCGGCCACGACATCGGCCGTCTCCAGCTCGGCGGCGAGCCGTGGCGGGGCGTCCGCCACGTCGCCGATGGGGGTCCCTGCGAGTACGAGCGTTCCAGTCGTTCCAGTCACATCGGCCATCCTCCCAGCACGGACGGCACCACTCGCACAGATGCGTTCCCTACGATGGCGCGGTGACGAGTACTGCGCCCGAGGCCCAGCAGGGCAACGACGCCGGGGAACACGCCGGCGACCAGCCGCCTTCCTGGCAGCAGCGGCTGCGCCGCTTCGGCCATTCCCCACGGCCGGAGACGGGGCTGCGCGAGCGCCTGGTCCCGCCCTACACACGCCCCGGACGCCAGTTCTGGGACGTTCTCGCCGTTCCTCCGGGCCTCGCCGGCCGCCTGGTGCGCTGGGCCGCCTGGGGCGGGCCGCTGCTGGTCGCCCTGGTGGCCGGGGTGCTGCGGTTCTGGAACCTGGGCAGCCCGAAGGCGGTGATATTCGACGAGACGTACTACGCCAAGGACGCCTGGGCACTGGTCAACCAGGGGTACGAGGGGTCCTGGCCCAAGGACGTCGACAAGCTGATCCTCAAGGACCCGTCCTCGGTGGACATCCCGGTGGACCCCGGCTACGTCGTCCATCCGCCGGTCGGCAAGTGGATCATCGGATTCGGCGAACAGCTCTTCGGGTTCACCCCGTTCGGCTGGCGCTTCATGGTGGCGCTCCTCGGCACCGTCTCGGTCCTGATGCTGTGCCGCATCGGCCGCCGGCTGTTCCGCTCGACGTTCCTGGGCTGCCTGGCGGGCACCCTGCTGGCCGTCGACGGTCTGCACTTCGTGATGAGCCGCACCGCGCTGCTCGACCTGGTGCTGATGTTCTTCGTGCTGGCCGCCTTCGGCTGCTTCCTCGTCGACCGCGACCGGTCCCGCCGCAGGCTGGCCGACGCGCTGCCGGTGGACGAGGAGGGGCTCCTGCGCCCGGACGCCCACATCGCCGAAACGCTCCGCCTCGGGTGGCGCCCGTGGCGGATCGCGGCCGGTCTGATGCTGGGCCTGGCCTTCGCCACGAAGTGGAACGGGCTCTACATCCTGGCCGCCTTCGGTGTGATGTCGGTGCTCTGGGACGTCGGGGCGAGGCGGACGGCGGGCGCCGTGCAGCCGTACCGGGCCGTCGTCCTCAGGGACCTGCTGCCCGCGTTCGTCTCCACGGTGCCGGTCGCGATCGGCACGTACGTCGCCTCGTGGACCGGCTGGATCGTCACGGACAAGGGGTACTACCGCAACTGGGCCGCCACCGAGGGCAAGGGCGGCAACTGGACCTGGCTGCCCGACTGGCTGCGCAGCCTGTGGCACTACGAGTACCAGGTCTACGAGTTCCACATCGGCCTGACCTCCGGCCACACCTACCAGTCCAATCCATGGAGCTGGATCGTCCTGGGCCGGCCCGTCTCGTACTTCTACGAGGAGAAGACCGGCTGCCTCACGTCGGAGACCGGCAAGTGCGCCCGCGAGGTCCTGGCGCTCGGCACCCCGCTGCTCTGGTGGGCGGCGTGCGTGGCGCTGCTGTACGTGGTGTGGCGCTGGCTCTTCCGCCGTGACTGGCGGGCGGGCGCGATCGCGTGCGGTGTGGCGGCGGGCTGGGTGCCCTGGTTCTTCTACCAGGAGCGGACGATCTTCCTCTTCTACGCGGTCGTGTTCGTGCCGTTCCTGTGCCTGGCCGTCACGATGATGATCGGCGCCCTCATCGGCCCGGCGGCCGGCACGGGCACCAAGCACCGCCTCGGCGTGGACACAGCCGACCCCACCGGGGAACGCAGACGCACGCTGGGGGTGATCGCGGCGGGCGTCCTGGTACTGCTGATCGTCTGGAACTTCGTCTATTTCTGGCCGCTCTACACGGGCACGTCGATCCCGGAGGACTCCTGGCGCGACCGGATGTGGCTGGACACCTGGGTGTAGGGAGGCCGGGGCCCGGCAGCACGCCGGGCCACTGGGGAGGCCGTCCGGGAGGGCCCCGGAGGCGTTCAGCGAGCGGAAGCTCCGCGTCCCCCGGTGTCCGCGCCGAGGGAGCCCGGGCCTTCCTGTTCACGTGTGGTTGACTCCTCCGCATGGCTCCGTCTCCGCGTCTGCCCGTCCGGCCGTGACCGATCCGATCGCGGCCACCCGTCCCCGCAACCGCAAGCAGCTCATCGTCGAGGCGGCCGGCCGGGTCTTCAGCGAGCACGGCTACCACACGGCGTCCATGGAGAAGATCGCCGCCGGCGTGGGCATCACCGCGGCGGCCCTCTACCGGCACTTCCCGAACAAGTACGCCCTGTTCGCCGAGTGTGCCGACCTCATGGCTGACCGGCTCGTCACCGCGCTCGACGAGGTGCCGCCGACGGCGGACCTGCCGGATGTGCTCTCGGCGGTCACCCGGGTCTCCGTCGCACACCGCGCGTCGGGCGGGGTGTACCGGTGGGAGGCCCGGTACCTCAACCGTGAGGACCGCCGGCGTCTCAGGGCGAAGTTCGGGCGGATCGTGGGACGGGTCGACGAGGCGGTGCAGCGCGCGCACCCGCTGCCCGGCGAGCGGCTGCGTGCCGCGGCGGCCCTCGGGGCGATCGGGTCCATCGCGATGCATCACACCTCGATCGCCCAACGGCGTGCCGAGGAGCTGCTGTCGGAAACCGCGTTGCGCGTCGCCGCGACCGACCCCACGGCGGTCCGGGGGGACGCGCGTCCCGTCGAGCTGCCCGCCCAGCCGGTGCCGCGCACCCGGCGCGCGGAGATCCTCGCGGCCGCCGTCCCCCTGTTCGCACGGGACGGGTTCGCCAGCGTCACGAACGGACAGATCGCGGAGGCGGTGGGGCTGGCCCCGTCCGCGCTCTACCGCCACTACTCCGGCAAGGTCGACATCCTGGCGGCGGCGTGCCTCCAGGCGGCGGGACTTCTGGCCCAGGGGGTCGACCAGAGCCTGCACGAGGTGGCCGGCCCGCACGACGCCATCGTCGCGCTGGCGGCGACGTACGTGGCCTACAGCTTCGAGTACACCGCGCTCAACAGCGTCGCCGAGGCCGAGCTCGCCGGCCTGCCCGACGGCCTGCGGCGGTCCCTGGTCCTCGCGCAGCGTGAACACATCGCCGTCTGGGAGCAGCAGTTGCGGCTGGCGCGTCCGGAGCTGGACCCGCGCCAGGCCCGGGTCCTGGTGCACGCGGGTTTCGGTGTGGCGGTCGAGGCCGGACGCGGACTGCGGTGGCAGGACAGCCGTGACCACCGTGACGCCGTGACCGCCCTGGTCGTGGGTTCCCTGGGCCTCTGAACGGGCATCGGGTCCCGGCACGCGCCGAGGCTCCGGGTGAGACGTCTCGCGTGGAGGTCCCCCGGGTGCCCGCCCCACGGCGCGGCTGCCGGGGGACGGGCGTGTCCGGGACCGGATCGGCGGCTCAGCCCGCCGGCCTGTTCCCGGTGGGGATCGTGATGGGGGTGGTGGTGGAGGACGAGCCCTTGTTGAGGAACAGCATGGCCAGGGCGCGCACGAACTGGTCGAACATGTAGAAGGTCCCGGGCATGACGGGCGACAGCCCTTCGCGGAACAGGATGAAGGCCGGCCACACGGTGCGGACCAGGGCCGCCGCCGCGTAGTCGCGTGGCAGTTTCAGCCAGTCGCCGACCTCGTTGCTGAGGGCGTAGCGCACGAACTCGTTCAGGAACCCGCGCGTGACGCCGAGATCGATCTCCGCCGTCAGTCCGAGCAGCACCTCGGCCAGGTCCAGGCCCTCGGGCGTCGGGGCGAGGATCGGGGTGAGCACCTGCGCCGACTGGGCTTCCGCGGCCGCCCAGGTCTTCGGGATGTACTCCTCCGGCACGCCGAGCAGGTAGATGGCGACCTGCCACGAATGCAGGAAGGCCTCCTGGTCCGCGGCCGACATCGGGATCTTCCAGTCGAGCATCTTCCTGTGGACGTAGGTGCCCAGGCTGTGGAAGGTGACCAGGATGTCGGCGACGCTGATCGGGACGGCCTGGTCGGCGCCCGCCTTCCAGTGCGGCGACTGCGGCAGCAGGTGGCGTACCGCGCCGTGCACCAGTCGCGTCTTGTTGGCGGTGACGACGAACTGCCCGGTCGGCTTGAAGGCGTCCAGCTGGGACAGGTCGTAGCCGAAGGTGAACGTCTTGGCCGCGCGGTCCTTCATGTCGGCTCCGCCGAAGGACCAGTAGACGCTCCTGGCCTCCCGTGGGATGACGGTGCTCATGATCCCGCTGCCGAGGCCGTACAGCATGAACAGGTAGGTGTCCTTGCGCCGGTTGAAGTCGGCGGCGCGGGCCAGCTTGGCGGGGTCGGCCCAGGAGGGCAGCTTGTTGACCGTCCTCAGGTGGGCGGCCAGTTCGGCCGGCAGGCCGCTGGGCAGCGCGTCGCCGTTGTTCACCCACTTCGCCATCGCGGTGTTGACGGACGGGACCTGGCCCTTCTCGAGCAGCGAGACCATCAGTGGATCGGTGGCGCTGTCCCAGACGTACTCCGGGTCGACGCCCGAGCCGGTTCCGGCCAGCGAGTCCGTCGACGACCACGCCCTGGCGGGGTTCGCCACACCTACGAGGCCGAGCGCCACACCGAGGGACAGAAGGCTTCGCCTGTTGAGATTTTGCATTTACTTACCCACTTCCATGCTGGACCAGACGGCACCATCTGCCGTTTCTGGCTTGCCTGTTGGGTTACCACCACGTTTCCGATCATGCTGAATAATGTGATTCTCAATTAACATAGCGAGCCGTGCCACCGTCGGCAATGGTGATGACCGAGGCCGCGCACCCGGCGGCCGGCGGGCCACACCGACCACACGGGCAGGCAGGCACCGGCGGCACCGGAGCCGGGCGGCGGGGCGGACGCGCGCCGGAAAGCGCTCTCTCGCGGTGTATCGCGGTCCGGTAACAACCGCCTCAGGGTGCACGGGTGTCACGTAAAGTGCCGGAGGAAGGCTCACTTGAACACGTTCAAGATGAGCTCCTGGGGAGGGGGACCGCACAGATGCGCAGTGGAGCGAAAGTCGCCGTAGTGGGCGGGGTGTTCGTGCTGGTGGCCGGAGGGCTCGGCTACGGCGTGTACGAGGTGGTGCTGGGAGGCGGCGAGGCAGGGGGCACGGAGACCGCGTCCGCGTCGGCGGAGGTGAGGACCGGGCCGCCCGACAAGGATGAGATCCGGGAGACCGCCAAGGACTTCCTGGCGGCATGGGCGTCCGGCGACGCGTCCGCCGCCGCCCTGCTCACGAACAACGAGGCGGCCTCCGAGCCGCTGCTGGCCGGCTACGCCGCAGAGGCCCACGTCACGAAAGCCGTGATCACACCGGGTCCCGCTGTCGGCGCGAAGGTGCCGTACACGGTGAAGGCGACGGTGTCCTACGAGGGGAAGACCAAGCCCTGGTCGTACTCCTCCGAGCTGACCGTGGTGCGCGGTCTGACGACCGGCAAGGCCCTCGTCGACTGGCAGCCCACGCTGATCCACCCGCAGCTGACCGAGGGCGCGGCGCTGAGGACCGGGGAGTCCTCGACGGCTGCGATCGAGGCCGTCGACCACAACGGCAAGGTGCTCGACAAGGAGAAGTACCCGTCGCTCGGGCCGATCCTGGACAGCCTGCGCGAGAAGTACGGCGACAAGGCCGGCGGCTCACCGGGCATCGAGACCTGGATCGAACAGGCCGACGAGCAGCAGCCGGACACCACACTGCTGACGCTCGCCGAGGGGAAGCCCGGCAAGCTGCAGACGACGCTCGACGCGGACGCCCAGGCGGCTGCCGAGAAGGCGGTCAAGCAGTTCAGCGGGGCGTCCGTGGTCGCCGTGAGGCCCTCCACGGGATCGATCCGCGCCGTCGCCAACAACCCGGCGACCGGCTTCAACGCGGCGATGCAGGGCACGCAGGCACCGGGATCCACGCTGAAGATCATGACCGCGGCGATGCTCCTGGAGAAGGGCCTCGTCTCGGCGAACGGCTCCGCGGAGTGCCCCAGGGAAGTGATGTACCAAGGCCGTACCTTCCACAACCTGGACCACTTCGAGCTGCCGGCCTCCAGCAGCTTCACCACCAGCTTCGCCCGCTCGTGCAACACCGCCTTCATCAAGCTGATCGACGACACGAAGAACGACTCCGCGCTGCCCGAGGAGGCGCGCGAGGTCTTCGGGATCGGCCTCGACTGGAAGACCGGCATCACGTCCTTCGACGGCAAGGTGCCCGACGAGACCGGCGGTGAGGCGGCAGCGCAGTACATAGGCCAGGGCACCGTCCAGATGAACGCCCTCAACATCGCGTCCATCACGGCCACCGCCCGCACGGGAACGTTCCGTCAGCCGGTCATCGTCCCGCAGTCCCTGGACGACCGTCAGCTCGCCACCGCGTCACGCTCGCTGTCGCAGAACGTCACCCGGCAGCTGAACGACATGATGCGGGCCACCGCTTCCTGGGGCACCGGCAAGTCGGCGATGGCCCCGGTCGGCGGCGACAAGGGCGCCAAGACGGGCTCTGCCGAGGTCGACGGCCAGGGCAAGTCCAACAGCTGGTTCACCGGATTCAGCAACGACCTCGCGGCAGCGGCGGTCGTCCAGTCCGGCGGCCACGGCGGCGACGCGGCGGGCCCGGTCGTGGCGGCGGTGCTGAGCGCGGGGTAGCGACGCGCGGGTCCGCAGGAGGGCAGGACCGGCCGGGCCGGAGGCGGATCACGCCTCCGGCCCGGCCTGCTTTCCCGTGTCGCCCCGTCCGCGCCGCCGGCGCGCGGCGATCGCCTCGGGGTCGATGTCCGGGCGGGACCACTGCTCGGCGAGGGCGAGACTGCTGGCGCGGCCGTCCGCCACGTGTTCGTGCGCGAGGCGGGCCGCCCGGTCGGCGTCGCGGGCGGCGATGGCCTCGTACATCCGCTGGTGTTCCGCGCACTGCTGGGCGGGGTCCCGCTGTGCCGTCAGACGGAAGAGCCAGTGCATGCGCGCCTCCAGGGGCCGCATCACACCGCTGAGCAGCGCGTTGGCCGCGAGATCGACGATGTCGGTGTGGAAGGCCGCGTTGGCGGCGGCGATCGCGGCACGGTCGTGCGCGCGGGTCGCGGCCCGCGCGGCGTCGAGGCCGGCCGCCAGCCGGGCCAGCCCCTCCTCGTCCGCCCGCTCAGCGGCCAGGCGCGCGGCGAGGGACTCCAGCGATTCGCGTACGTCGAAGAGGTCGCGTACGTCGCCGGGGGTGAAGGGTGCGACCAGTGCTCCCCGGTGCGGTACCAGCAGCACGAGCCCGTCGGCCGCCAGGAGCCGCAGGGCCTCGCGCAGCGGGATGCGCGAGACCTCCAGCTCGGTGGCCAGGTCGCGCTCCACGAGCCTTTCCCCGGGCTGGAGTTCGACCTCGATGATGCGCCGCCGCAGGGTCTCGTACGCAAGATCGCGCAACGAGGGGCGCCCCGCGTCGGACGGTCGGGCTGCTGTCACCAAGGCTTTTCCTCCGCTTTCGGAACGGTCCCACCGTATGCGGATCCCGCACCGGGTCCGCTACTGCTAACCGCTCGGTGACACGGTGGCAACAAACGACCCGGAAACTGGGGCGCCATAGCGGTATACCACTAACCGGCTCGCGGGCCCCGTTCCCTGGAGGCATCCCAGTGGCACCTTCCCGACCTCTCCCCTCCCCCGTCGCGGTCGCCGCGACCGTCGTGTCAGGGCTGCTCCTGCTGACCGCCTGCGGCGGGTCCTCCGCGGCCGACGGCGGGGGCAAGGACGACGGCAAGCTCAAGGTCGGCGTCCTCTTCCCCGGTTCGCTCTCCGACGACGGCTTCATGGGTTCCGCCCACCTCGGTTACCAGCGGGCGGAGAAGCAGCACGCCGGCACCGTCGAGTTCAGCAAGGTCGAGCAGGTGGCGACCGCGGACTACGAGAAGGCGCTGGTCCGCTTCGCCACCACGTCCGACCTCGTGATCTCCATCGGCGGCCAGACGGACGCCGACGTGCGCAACGTCGCGGCGCGCTTCCCCCAGGTGAAGTTCGCCGAGATCGGTGGCCCCGCCGACGGCAAGCCGCTCGCGAACCTCTCGCTGTACGACCCCCAGCAGGCCGAGGCGGCCTTCCTGTCCGGGGCGGCATCCGCGCTGCTCTCCGAGACCGGGACGGTCGGATTCATCGGCGGCGCGGAACTCCCGGCGATCGTGAACGCCGCCGAGGAGTTCGAAAAGGGCGCGGCGGCGGCCGACCCCGGGGTCGAGGTCCTCGCTCCGCAGTACGTCGGCGACTTCAACGACGTGGCCAAGGCCAAGCAGTCGGCGCTCGCCGACTTCGGCGCCGGGGCGGACGTCCTGGGGCAGGTCCTCAATCTCGGCCACAAGGGCGTCGCCCAGGCGGCGAGCCGACGCGACGGCAAGCTCATCGGCGGCCCGATCGCCCACAAGTGCGGCAGCGACCCCGCGTACGCCGGCTACGTGGAGACGGACATCGGCGCGGAGATCGAGTACGCGGTGGACCACCTGGTCGCAGGCGACTGGAAGGCGGAATCCGTCCACTTCGGGCTGACCTTCGCGGAACCGCACAACGACATCGTGCTCTGCGACACCACGGACCCCTCGGTGGGCGAGAAGCTCGACGAGCTGAAGCGGAAGATCACGACCGGCGAGATCACCACCCGATGAACACGGCCGCTCCCGCGCTGGAGATCTCCGGACTCACCAAGTCCTTCGGCACGATGCGGGCCCTGGAGGACGTGGACCTCGTCGTCGAGTCCGGCACCGTCCACTGCGTGCTCGGGGAGAACGGCGCGGGCAAGTCGACCCTGTGCCATGTCGTGGGCGGCTCGCTGGTGCCGGACGAGGGCGGTATGCGCCTCTACGGCGCGCCGTACGCCCCCCGCCGGCCCGCGGACGCGCTCGCCGCCGGGATCGCCATGGTCCACCAGCACTTCAGCCTCGTACCGACCCTGACCGTGGGCGAGAACATGCGCCTGCTGCGGCTGCGGGACCTGCCGCGGCGGGTTGCACGGGTCCGCGAGGAGTACGGGCTCGAACTCGACCTCGACGCACGGGTGAGTGAACTGCCCGTCGGCGTGCGCCAGCGTGCCGAGATCGTCAAGGCGCTGCTGCGGGAGCCCCGGCTCCTCGTGCTGGACGAGCCCACGGGCGTCCTCGGACCGGCCGAGACCGACGCCCTGCTGGCGACCTGCCGCCGGATCGCCGAGTCTGGGCACGCGGTGGTCCTGGTGACGCACAAGCTCGGCGAGGTGGCGCGGGCCGGGGACGCGGCGACCGTGCTGCGCGGCGGCCGGGTGTCCGGTGGCGGGCCACTGGCCGAACTGCCGCCGGAGCGGCTGGTGCCGCTGATGATCGGCCGGCCCGCCGACTCGCTGGACGCGGGGCTCGCCGGGACGATCGGGCTCCCCTCGGACGAAGGCGCCCCGGAGACAGGGGCGGCCGGCGGGCCGGCGGCACCGGGTGACCGCTCCCGGGCCGACGGCCCCTCGGAGGCCGGCGGGCGAGCGGCGTCCGGCGGCAAGGCCCCCGCCCGTACGACGAAGGCGCTGAGCGTGCGTGACGTCAGCGTGCGGCGCGCGGACGGGACCTCCGCCCTGGACGGGGTCTCCCTGGACGTCGCGTACGGGGAGATCGTCGGGATCGCCGGGGTCGAGGGCAACGGTCAGAGCGAGCTGATGGCGCTGCTCGGCGGCTCGCTCACGCCCGATGCGGGACACGTGGAGCTGGACGGGCGGGACCTCACCCGGGCGACACCGCGCGAGCGGAGCCGGGCCGGCCTCGGCGTGGTGCCGGAGGACCGGCTCCACGAGGGTTGCGTGCCGCGACTGCGGGTCGCCGACAACCTGTTCCTCGGCCGGCTCGACCGCTTCCGGCGTTACGGGGTGCTCCTGGACCGGCGGGCCATGGACCGCGCCGCGGACTCGGTGCTCACCGGGCACGGCATCCGGGCGGGCGGCCCGGGGGCCCTGATGTCGTCGCTGTCCGGCGGCAACCAGCAGAAGGTCGTGCTGGCCCGGGAGCTGGCGCTCGACCCGCTGGTCTGCCTGGCCGCGGCCCAGCCCACCCGCGGTCTGGACATCGGAGCGGTGGGCGCCGTGCATTCCCGTATCCGTGACGCGGCCGCCGCCGGGACAGGTGTGCTGGTGGTCTCCAGCGAGCTGTCCGAACTCCTCGTCCTGTGCGACCGGATCGCCGTGGCCTACCGGGGCAGGCTGCTGGGCCCCGTCGACCCTGCGGAGCCGGACGCCCGGGAGCGGATCGGAGCCCTCATGCTCGGCGCGCGCGCTTCGCGCTCCGAGCCGGAGAGCGCGGGCCGCGCCCCCGAAGCCCTGCGCTGAACCGCCCCTCGCAGCACCCGCGTCCCGGCCGTCGCAGCACCCGCGTCCCGGCCGTCGCAGCACCCGCGTCCCGGCCGTCGCAGCACCCGCGTCCCGGCCGTCGCCAGCCCTCGGCCAGGACGCGCGCACCCGAAATCTCAAGGAGCCGCCATGTCGCCCCCACCTCCCACCCTGTCCGCGCCCGCCCCCGCCCCCGCACTGCGCACGGCACGTACCCGCATCACCCCCGTCCTGAGGCACCCCGTCGCCGTCGGCGTCCTCGCGGTCCTGCTCGCGGGCGCGGCCGGGCTCGGGCTCGTGAAGGGGGCCGGGACCGAGCCCGCGACCGCCTGGGACGCTCTCGTCGAGGGCATGTTCGGCTCGTCGTACGCCGTCGGGAGTTCCCTGAACTCGGCCGCCGTACTGGCCCTCATCGCCACCGGGTTCACCGTCGCCCACCGTGCGGGGCTGGTGAACGTGGGCGGCGAGGGGCAGCTGTGTGCGGGAGGCCTCGCGGCGGCCGCCGTGGGAATGGCACTGCCCGCAGGGGTCCCGGCCGCGCTCGGTGTGCCGCTGGTCCTCGTCGCCGGATGCGTGGCGGGCGGCGCCTGGGCGGGGATCGCCGGCCTGCTGCGGGCGAAGAGGGGCACCAGCGAGGTCATCACCACGCTGCTGCTGAACTTCGTCGGCGTGGGGCTCGTCTCGGTCGCCGTCCACGAGGAGGCGCTGCTGCGCCAGCCCGTGACCTCGTCCGAGACGCTGCCCCAGTCCGCGCCCCTGCCCGAGGGCGCCCGGCTGCCGCTGATCGGCGGCATCGAGTCGCCCGCGACCGCGATCATCGTGATCGCCGCGGTCGCCGCCGTGGTCACCGGTGTGGTGCTGCGGCACACGGCCGTCGGACTGCGGCTGCGGTCCGTCGGCCACTCCCCCGCCGCCTCGGCCCGGCTCGGACTTCCCGTGGCACGCCTGGAGACGGGCGGTCTGGCCTTCGCCGGCGCAGCGGCGGGACTCGCGGGCGCGGCCCTCGTCGCCGTCGCGCCGTACGTGCTGGCCGAGCACTTCTCCTCCGGATACGGCTTCTCCGGGCTGGTCGTGGGCCTGCTCGCCCGCGGCTCGCTCACCGCAGTGGCGGCGGTGTCGCTCCTCTTCGGCTTCCTCACCAACGGCGGCATCAACCTCCAGCTCGCGGCCGGGGTTCCCGCCTCCTCCGTACAGATCGTGCAGAGCCTGCTCGTCCTGTTCGTCGCCGCGGCCATGTTCGGGACCACACGCAACGGGAGGACCTCATGAGCGCGGTCGTGGAGGAACTCGTCTCCGGTGGGGTCCGCCTGGCCGTGCCGCTCCTGCTGGCCTCCTCGGGAGAGCTGCTGAGCGAACGCGCCGGAGTCCTCAACCTCTCCGTCGAGGGCATGATGCTGACCGGCGCCTTCGCGGGCGCGGCAGGCGCGCTGGCCTCGGGGAACGCGGGTGTGGGCGTGCTGGCCGCGCTCGCCGCGGGGCTGCTCTTCGCCGCCCTCCAGGCGCTGCTCAGCGTCGTCCTGCGTGCCGACCAGATCGTCACCGGCATCACGGCGAACGCCCTTGCCCTCGGTGCGACGACGTACGGCTCCCGTGTCTTCTTCGGCGACGGGGCGGCGGACTCCGTGCCGGGATTCGACCCGGTCCCCGTGCCCGGCCTGCACAGCATCCCCGTGCTGGGACCCGCCCTGTTCGAACAGACCGCCCTCGGCTACGCCGCCTTCGCCGTCGCCGCCGTCCTCGCCCTGGTATTCAGCAGGCGCACGTCGTGGGGCCTGGCGGTCGACGCCATCGGGGAGGACGCGACCACCGCCGACCGCTGCGGTCTCCCGGTGCGCGCCGTCCGGTTCGCGGCCGTGCTGCTGACCGGGGCCGTGTCGGGCCTCGCGGGTGCGCAGCTCGCCCTGTCGGAGGTCCACGCGTTCAGCGACAACATCACCGGCGGCATCGGATACCTGGCCGTCGTCGCGGTGATCGCGGGCCGCTGGCGGGCCTGGCCCACGATCGTGGCCTGCCTCTTCTTCGGCGTCGCGCAGTCACTGCAGTTCGCCGCACCGGCCCTGGGGCTGCATCTGTCCGCGCCCCTCCTGACCACGCTGCCCTACGTCATCGCACTGCTGGCGGTGAGCGGACTGGTCGGCCGCAGCCGGGCACCTTCGGGGCTGACCGTCCCCTTCCTGCGCGGCACCTGACCACCCGCCGGCACCCGCATCCGCACCCCTGAGGACACACGACATGACGCTGATCCTGACCCGCTCCGACATCGCCGCACTGCTCGCGGACGTACGGGAGGACGTCGAGAGGGCGGTGGAGAACTGCCACCTGGACCTGTCACTGGGCAGGGCCGTCCTGCCGCCCCCGCCGGCCATGCCGCTCCCGGGGTCGGACGGGACCTTCCTCGCGATGGCGTCGGCCTCCGCCCCGGCCGGCCTCGCCACCGTGAAGCTCCTCGCGGACCTCCCCGCCAACCGCGAACGGGGTCTGCCCGTGCAGCGCTCGGCCGTCCTGGCCGTGTCGGCGGACACCGGTGCGTGCGAGGCACTGCTCGACGGGGCCGAGGTCACCCGTGCGAGGACCGCAGCCGCCACCGCCGTCGCGACCCGGGCCCTCGCCCGGAAGGACGCGCGCGTACTGGGGCTCGTCGGCACCGGCCCGCTGGCCCGGGCCCACGCCCGCGCACTGCTGCCGGGCCGCGCGTACGAGCGGATCGTGCTGTGGGGGCGCGACCCCGGCCGCAGCGGCGAGCTGGCCGCCTGGATCCGCGCGGAGCTGGGGGTGGAGGCGAGCGTGCTGGCCGGGCCGCAGGCCGTCGCGGAGGCCTCGGACGTCCTGTGCACGCTGACGCCGTCCCGGGAACCGTTGATCCGGGGCGCGTGGCTGTCCCCCGGCCAGCACATCAACGCGGTGGGCGCTCCTCCGCGCCCCGACCACCGGGAGATCGACACGGAGGGCGTCGTACGCTGCCGGATCGTCGTCGACGCCTGGACGACGGCCCGCGCGAAGTCGGGCGAGGTGCTGATCCCGCTCGCCGAGGGCGCGCTCGGCGAGGACGACTTCCGCTGCGAGCTCGGTGACGTCCTCGCGGGAACCGAGCCCGGCCGGACCTCGGACACCGATCTCACCCTCTTCAACTCGGTGGGTGTCGGCCTCCAGGACCTGGCGGTGGCACGGCTGTTGATCGATGCCGCCCACGCCCGGCGCACCGGGACCGTGATCGACCTCAGCGGCTGACCCCGGCGACCGGAGCGGGATGCCCTCGCCCCGGGGGCCCCGCTGCCCGGGGGCGCCGGACCGGGGCGGCCGTCAGGCCGGGATCGACGATCGGCACAGCCGCCGGAAACGCTGTGGTCCGCCCCCGCGGCCGTTCAGTAGCGTGCGGGGCATGAGTACTTCCGGGACCACCCCCTCCACCGCCTCCTCCGATGCCCATCCCCGCTTCGCCGAAGCCCTGCGTGAGCTGGGCCTGGACGTCGAGGTACGCCGCTTCCCCGACGCCACGCGCACCGCGGTCGAGGCCGCCGCGGCGATCGGCTGCGAACTCAGCCAGATCGTCAAGTCCCTGATCTTCGAGGCGGACGGCGTACCCGTCCTGGTCCTGATGGACGGCGCCTCGCGGGTCGACGTGGAGCTCGTACGGAACGAACTGGGCGCCGGGAAGGTCGAGCGGGCGCGGGCGGACCTGGTCCGGGCCACCACCGGGTACGCGATCGGCGGCGTGCCGCCCTTCGGCCACCTCACGAAGACCCGGGTGCTGGCCGACCGGGGCCTGCTGGGGCACGCCGAGGTGTGGGCCGCGGCTGGCCATCCGCACGCCGTCTTCCGGCTCGGTCCCACCCGGCTCGTGGAGCTCGCGGGCGGCACCCTCGTGGACGTGCGCGAGCGGACCGCGTGACACCGCTGGTGGCGGCGGCCGTCCTGGCCGCCGCGATCACGCACGCGAGCTGGAACGCCATCGCCCACGCGATACGCGACCAGTTGCTGTCGTTCACCCTGATCTCCGGCGGCGGAGCGCTGATCGGAGCCGTACTGGTCTGCTTCGCGCCGCTTCCCGCGGGCGGTGCCTGGCCGTATCTGCTGGTCTCCGCGGGCCTTCACGTGGCGTACATGCTGTTGCTGATGCGCTCGTTCACCCTGGGCGACTTCGGCCAGATGTACCCGATCGCCCGGGGTACGGCCCCGCTCGTCGTGACGGTCCTGGCCGCCGTCCTCATCGGGGAGCGCCCGGACGGCTGGGCGACGGCCGGGGTGGCCGTCGCTTCGGCGGGGCTCGTCGGACTGGCGCTGTGGGGCATCCGCGGCTCCGGGAGCCGGCCGCACCGGCCGGCGGTCCTGGCCGCCCTCGCCACGGGTCTCGCCATCGCCGGATACACGACGGTGGACGGGGTCGGAGTACGCGCCTCGGGAACGCCGGTCGGCTACATCGGCTGGCTGATGACCGTGCAGGGAGTGGTCATCCCCGCGTACGCCTACTGGCGCAGAAGGGGCGAACTGGTGCCGCAGCTGCGGCCGTTCATGGCACGAGGACTGCTCGGCGCGGCCCTTTCCGTCTCCGCCTACGGTCTCGTCCTGTGGGCGCAGACGAAGGCGCCGCTGGCCCCGATCGCCGCGCTCCGTGAGTCCTCGATCATCGTGGGTGCCGCGATAGGGGCACTGTTCTTCAAGGAACGGTTCGGGGCCCCACGGATCGCGGCGGCCGGACTGATGGTGGTCGGCATCGGGCTGATGCTGCACACCAGTTGACCGGGCCGGATCAGAACTTGCCGGACTGCTCCTCGGTGCGGTGCCCCAGCCGGGCGCGGAACTCCGCGCGGAAGCGGACGGAGAGCGGCGGCCACCCCCAGAAGTCGAAGGCGAGCGCCCCGAGATCGAACCCCGGTCCGAATTCCCACTCGGTGACCGGTACGGAGACACCGCAGGCGGGGCAGGGCACCTCGCCCCGCCCCGTCTCCCGCCACGAAGCGATGCCGTCCCTGAACGGCCGCCAGACCTCCTCGTCCGGCTCGGACGTCTCCGGCCAGTCGATGACGACGGTGCCGGCCCCGCACCGCGGGCAGGCCGCCGAGTCCGCGACGTCCTGGCCCTGGCCGCCGACGTGGTACTCGCGCCCGACGACGACCGCCACCGGTCCGGGGAGCCACGAGGGGTCCGAGGCGTCGGCCACGGCCCGGGCCCACTGGGGGCCGGGTACGTGCCCGAGGTCCACGGGCAGGCTGTACATCGCGTCCTTGGTCATCTCACGCGTGATGACGCCCTCGGCGACCATCCAGTCGACCATCTGCCCGGCAAGTGGCCCGGCCTGCTCGCCGGTCACCTCCAGATCGACGATCCGCTCGAAGAAGTCACCCATCGGTACCACCCATGCCTCTCGTCGACTCACCTCGGACGAAGGCGCATCACTGTGCCACAGGGGTACGACAACCGGTCACCGGACGAGTGGCGCGGCCAGTTCCACGACCACCTCGTCGCCCTCCCGCGCGCCCGTGGGACGGAAGCCGAGCGAGGCGTAGAGGCTCCCGGCCACCGTGTTGGCCGGGTCGTAGGAGAGCCGGATCGCCTCGCAGCCCTCGCGCCGTGCCAGCCACCCGGTGAGGGTGCGTACGGCTGCGCGGCCGAGGCCCTTGCCCTGCTCGGGGCCGTCCACGACCATCCCGCCGATCCAGTACGAGCCGTCGTCGTCCCGGGCCCACATCACATGCCCGGTCACGGTGTCGTCCCCGTACACGGCGAGCGAGTGCCAGGTGTCCTCGTACAGGGACAGCAGCAGATAGCGGCCGGCCAGCGCGGCGACGTGGTCGCGCTGGCCGTCCAGCGGCGCGATGTCGGCGACCGCACGCCAGTTGTCGCCGTCCACCCCGCGCAGGGTGACGTGACGGCCCGTCCGGTCCGTCAGGCCGTGGTCGATGAGTCCGTGGTGGGTCATCCTGGCAGGTTAAGCGGCGCTCACCGGACCCGGCGACCCCATTTCAGCGCTCCCCGGCCACGCGTTCCCCGGCCGCCCGCTCCCCGGTCATCGCCGCGCGGAAGCCCGTGTTGACTCCGAGGAGGCCACCGTCCACGCGCAGCGTCGTACCGGTGATCCACGCCGCGTCCCGGGAGGCGAGGAAGGCGACGGCCGACGCGATGTCCTCCGGTTCGCCGATCCGGCCGAGCGGGTAGAGGGCGCTCGCCCGCTCCAGCGCCGCGTCCCGGCCGGCCCACGCCTCGGTGCGGATCGTGCCCGGCGCGACGAGGTTGACGCGGACGCCTCTCGGTCCGGCGTGACCTGCGAGCGTGCGGGTCAGACTCGCCAGGCCGGCCTTGGCCGCGCTGTACGCGTGCCCGCCGAAGTCCTGTTCCCCGTTGACCGATCCGATGGTGACGATCGCTCCCCGGCCGGACGCCACGAGGTGCGGCAGCGCGGCGCGCGAGCAGCGGTAGGGGCCGCTCAGGGTGATGTCCAGGGTGTGTTCCCAGGACGCGTCGTCCTCGTCCTCGAAGAGAGCGGCGTCGTCATGGTTGGCGTAGGCGTTGTTGACCAGGACGTCGAGCCGCCCGAAGACGGCGGCCGCGTGGGCCACCGCCGCCCCGACCGCCGCCCCGTCGCCCACGTCGCAGGCCAGGGATTCGGCGGTGCCGCCCGTCTCACGTATCCCGGCCGCCGTGCGCTCGGCGCGCCCGGCGTCCAGGTCGGTGACCAGGACGGCCGCGCCCTCGGAGGCGAGCCGGCGGGCGGTGGCCGCCCCGATGCCCTGTCCCGCGCCGGTGAGGAGCGCGGCGTACCCGTGGAAGCGAGGAGAAGTCATAGCGCCGACCGTACTGCCCTGACCAGTGCCTGGGCGCGGGGATCGGCGGTGACTCCCTTCTGCAGACCGTTCGTCACATAGCCGAGCGCGATGCCCGATTCGGGGTCGGCGAAGCCCAGCGAACCGCCGCGGCCGGGGTGCCCGAACGAACCGGGGCCGAGCAGCGGCGCGGCGGGTCCGTGCAGCATGTAGCCGAGGCCGAAGCGGGTGCTGACGACGAGCACGCGGTCCGGTCCCGCGGACTCCTCGGTGCGGGCCAGCGTGAGGGTGGCGGGGGCGAACAGCCGCTGTCCGTCGACCTGGCCGATCATCGCGGCGTAGCAACGGGCGAGTCCGCGTGCGGTGGCGACACCGTTGGACGCGGGGAGTTCCGCCGCGCGGTAGGCCGGGGCGTTCTCGTCGGGGAAGGGGTCGATCGCCCCGAAAGCGCGGCGGGTGAGGGAGGCCGGGTCGGCGTAGGCGTCGACGACGGAGCGCTTGGGACGCACACGCAGGGTTCCGCCGCCCTCGGCGGGCGGGGGTTCGACCGGTCCGATCCGCCCGATGCGGTGGGCCTCGTCGGCCGGGAGTCCGAACCAGAAGTCCAGTCCGAGCGGGCGCGCGATCTCCTCGGCGACCCAGCGGCCGATCGTCCGCCCGGTGACCCTGCGCACCAGCTCGCCGATGAGCCAGCTGTAGGTCTGGGCGTGGTACCCGTGGTCGGTGCCGGGCTCCCACTGGGGCCGCTGTGCGGCGACGGCCCGCGGCCCCGAAACCTGGTCCGCGGCCTCCTCGGGCGTCAGTGTCGTGTCGAGGGCGGCGAGTCCGGCCCGGTGGGCGAGGAGGTGGCGTACGAGGACGCGCTCCTTGCCGTTCGCCTTGAACTCCGGCCAGTACGTGCCGACGGGGGCGTCGAGGTCCACCTGTCCCCGCTGGTGCAGGAGCAGCGGCACGGCGGCGGCGACGCCCTTCCCGGCCGAGCGGACGACCTGCACGGTGTCCACGGCCCAGGGTTCGGTGCCGTCGACGTCTCTCGTACCGGCCCACAGGTCCACGACCTTGCGGCCGTGGTGGTAGAGGGCCACGGCCGCTCCCCGTTCCCCGCGCCGTTCGAAGTTACGGACGAAAGCGTCCCGTACCGCCTCGAATCCCGGTGCCACCGTGCCCCGCACATCCACGCCTGCTCCCGCGCTCCCGCTCATCCCCCCATGGTGCATCGCGCCGCAGGTGGAACGGGGGCCGGGTCACCGTCTGTTCACCGACGCGGAACGGACACGGAACGCGGATCGAAGCCGAAGGGCAGCTCCAGCCGGTGCCTGCGCATGAGTTCGTCGTCGCACAGCAGGTCCTGTGTCCGGTCGTCGGCGGCGATCACCCCGTCGCTGAGGATGACGGCACGCGGGCAGAGTTCGAGGGCGTACGGCAGGTCGTGGGTGACCATCAGCACGGTGACGTCCAGGGAGCGCAGGATGTCGGCGAGTTCACGGCGGGAGGCCGGGTCCAGGTTGGAGGAGGGCTCGTCCAGGACGAGGATCTCCGGCTCCATGGCGAGGACGGTGGCGACGGCGACCCGTCGGCGCTGGCCGAAGGAGAGGTGGTGCGGGGGCCGTGTCGCGTACTCCTCCATGCCGACCCGGGCGAGTGCGGTCATGACGCGCTCCTCCAGCTCGGGGCCGCGCAGTCCCGCCGCGGCGGGGCCGAAGGCGACGTCCTCGCGGACGGTCGGCATGAAGAGCTGGTCGTCGGGGTCCTGGAAGACGATGCCGACCCGGCGCCGGATCTCGGCGAGGTGCTGTCTCCCGACGGGCAGCCCGGCGACCCGGACGGTGCCGGCGCCCGCGTCGAGGATGCCGTTGAGGTGGAGGACGAGAGTGGTCTTGCCCGCGCCGTTGGGGCCGAGGAGCGCCACGCGTTCACCGCGGGCCACGGTCAGATCGACGCCGAAGAGGGCCTGGTGGCCGTCGGGGTAGGCGTAGGCAAGACCGCTGACCTCGAGGGACGGCACAGGGGCGGTGGGCATGCTCATAGGGTCCATCCCAGCAGACAGATGACGAGGGCGATCGCGGGGAGTGCGGCGGCGTGCGCCCACTGGGCGCGGGTGGCGGTCACCTCGTCGATCACCGGCATGGTGCCGGTGTAGCCGCGGCTGACCATCGCGAGGTGGACGCGTTCACCGCGCTCGTAGGACCGGATGAAGAGGGCGCCCGCAGTCCTGGCGAGGACACCCCAGTGCCGTACGCCCCTGGCTTCGAAGCCACGCGAGCGGCGGGCGATCGACATCCGGCGCAGCTCGTCGGTGATGACGTCGCCGTACCGGATCATGAACGACGCGATCTGGACGAGCAGGGGTGGCAGCCGGAGGCGCTGGAGGCCGAGCAGCAGGGAGCGCAGCTCGGTGGTCGAGGCCAGGATCACCGAGGCGGCCACGCCGAGGGTGCCTTTCGCGAGGACGTTCCAGGCGCCCCAGAGGCCGGGGACACTGACGGGGACACCGAGCAGTTCGGTCTGCTCGCCGGGCACGACGAAGGGCATGAGGAACGCGAACGCGACGAACGGCACCTCGATGGCCAGCCGCTTCAGCAGCAGACCGGGCGGGATGCGGGCCACCGCGGCGACGGCGGCGAGCAGCAGCGCGTACAGCGCGAAGGCCCAGACGGCCTCGCGCGGGGTGGAGACGACGACGACCACGAAGCAGAGGACGGCGGCGAGCTTGCAGTGCGGGGGCGACGCGTGGACGGGCGAGTGCCCGTGCCGGTAGAGCGTGTGCGCGTGACCGGCGCCCATGTCAGACGGACTCGGTGGGGCGGGACGCGGGCGCCTCGGGCGTGCGGCTCCGGCGCACGGCCCAGAACACACCGCTGCCGACGGCGACGGTGACGCCGACGCCGATCACTCCGGCGAGGCCTCCGGAGACGCGCGCGTTGCTGACGTCCTTGACGCCGTAGTCGGCCAGCGGGGAATCGGCCGCGCCGTGCTCCTGGACCTTCTCGTCGATGCCCTTGTCGGCGGCGACCTTCTCCAGGCCGTCGGGGTTCGCGGAGGCGTAGAAGGAGACGACGCCCGCGAGTACGAGCGCGGCGGCCAGGCCCGTGGCCCAGACCTTGCGCGTGGAGCGGGCCGCGGCGGGGGCGGGCGAGGGGGTCGCGGCCGGGGCGTCGACGAGTTCGCCGCCGACCCGGAGCTTGAGCGGGGCGGCGAGTCCACGGGCACCGTGCACCAGGTCCGGGCGCACCGCGATCACGGCGCCGACGGTCAGCGCGGTGATGGCCGCTTCCCCGACGCCGATCAGGACATGGACGCCGACCATCGCGGTGAGGACCTTGCCGATGGGCACGTCGGTGGTGCCGCCGATCGCGTAGACGGCGGTGAACGCGACGGCGGCGGCCGGCACCGAGACCAGCGCGGCCACGAAGGCCGCGAAGGTCGTCGAGCGGCGGGTGCGGGGCAGCACACGGGTCAGCCCGCGGAAGAGGGCGTAGGCGACGACGGTGGTGACGACCCCCATGACCGTGATGTTCACGCCGAGCGCGGTGAGGCCGCCGTCGGCGAAGAGGATGCCCTGCATCAGCAGGACGACGGCTATGCAGAGCACCCCTGTGTACGGTCCGACCAGGATCGCGGCCAGGGCCCCTCCCAGTAGGTGGCCGCTGGTACCGGCGGCCACCGGGAAGTTCAGCATCTGCACGGCGAAGACGAACGCGGCGACGAGCCCGGCCAGCGGGGCCGCCCTCTCTCCCCCGAGTTCCCGCCGCGCGCCCCGGAGAGCGACGGCGACCGCGCCCGCGGCGACGACACCTGCGGCAGCGGAGACGGGTGCGTTGATGAATCCGTCGGGTACATGCATGGAGTGGCTCCGCTTTCGGGCGTACTGCTGGCGGGGTCGGAAAACGCTCCATGATAGAGCCCTGTTGCAAATAGTTCGCAAGAGCACAGGGAGGACAACTACCCACCCCCCAAAATGCCCGAATGGGAATATATGGGACATTGGGGGAAGAGATTTACACACAGGAGGAGCCGGCCCATGTCCCTCGTGATCCAAGAACACGCCCGCGCCCGGCTCATCACCGACGGCCCCGACCCCCGGCCGGTCCCCGTCGAACTGCGCTACGACCCCGAGCAGCCGCAGACCGTCCACGTCCGGCTCCCCGGCGGGGCCGACTGGGCCTTCGGCCTCGACCTGCTGGAACGGGGCCTGCGCTCCCCCGCCACCCGGGACGACGTACGGATATGGCCGTGCGGCCGGGCCCAGCTGGTCGTGGAACTGCACTCGCCGGACGGCGTCGCCGTCCTCCAGTTCGACAACGCACCGCTCATCCGCTTCCTGTCACGGACCCGCGCCAAGGCGGCGAAGCGCCGGCCGGCCGCCGCTCCCACCGCCACCCGCGCCTGAGCACGACGAGGGCCCCCGTGCCGCGTGCACGGGGGCCCTCCTGCGCCCCGGTCCCCCGTCCCCACAGGTAACCGGCGCTCCGGGGCCGCGTTCCGCTCAGACGCGGGCCCCGGGGTACTCGCGGCTCGCGCCGTGGCTCGCACCACGACGCGCACCGTGCGTCACACGCGGACCAGCTCTCGCTCCCCGCCGCCTTCGGCCGGGTCGTCGGCGAGGTCCTTGCGCAGGCCCTCACCCTCCACGTCCACGTTGGGCAGGACGCGGTCCAGCCAGCGCGGCAGCCACCAGGCACGCTTGCCGAGCAGGGCCAGCACCGCCGGCACGATGGCCATCCGCACCACGAAGGCGTCGAAGAAGACGGCGATGGCCAGCGAGAAGCCGATCATCTTGATCATCGACTCGCTGGAGCCGATGAAGCCGGCGAAGACGGCCATCATGATCACCGCAGCAGCCACGACCACCCGGGCACCGTGACGGAAGCCGGTGACGACCGCCTGGCCGGGCGTCTCCCCGTGGACGTACGCCTCACGCATCCGCGTGACGAGGAAGACCTCGTAGTCCATCGCGAGACCGAAGACCACGCCGACCATGAAGATCGGCATCATGCTCATGATCGGCCCGGTCTGCTCGACCCCGAAGAGCGAGGCCAGCCAGCCCCACTGGAAGACCGCCACGACCGCACCCAGGGCCGCGACGACCGAGAGCAGGAAGCCGAGGGCCGCCTTCAGAGGCACCAGCACCGACCGGAAGACGAGCATCAGCAGCAGGAAGGCGAGTCCGACGACGAGTGCCAGGTAGG
The DNA here is from genome assembly GCF_016804005.1 of Streptomyces pratensis. Classification (GTDB taxonomy): domain Bacteria; phylum Actinomycetota; class Actinomycetes; order Streptomycetales; family Streptomycetaceae; genus Streptomyces; species Streptomyces pratensis_A. The sequence continues at coordinate 7,588,287 of NZ_CP051486.1, forward strand.
GCACCAGCGCGTCGTTCATCTTCTGCGAGAAGTCGATGTTCATCGCCGTGGCACCTGTGACCAGCACCTCGGCACCCGTGTCGTTCTTGATGTCCGCGCCCGCGTCACGGATGGAGTGGACGACGTCCTCCGTGTCCGTGGAGCTCGGCCGGTCCTGCGGGATGACCGTGATGGTCGCGGCGTCACCGGCCTTGTTGAACGTGGCGGGGGTGACGGCGGTGACGTGGTCGATCGACTCGATCTCCTGGGAGACCTGGTTCACCGCAGCCTTGCCGTCCGCACTGTTCTTCGTGTCCACGACGACCAGCAGCGGGCCGTTGAAGCCGGGACCGAAGCCGTCGGACAGCAGGTCGTAGGCCTGCCGCTGAGTGGTGCTCTTCGGCTGGGAGCCGTCGTCCGGCAGACCCATCTCCAGCGAGGCGGCGGGTACGGCGATGGCACCGAGGCCGATGACTCCGGCCAGCAGCACCCACACCGGCCTGCGCAGCACGAACCGCGCCCAGCGGGTGCCCATGTTCGGCTTCGCCTCGACCTTGTCGTCCCTCTCGGCGGCCTTGCGAGCCTTGCGGCCCACGATCCGCTTTCCGACGAAGCCGAGCATGGCGGGCACCAGAGTGAGCGCGATGAGGACCGCGATGACGACGGTGCCGGCGGCGGCGAAGCCCATCTTCGTCAGCATCGGGATGTTGACGACGGCGAGGCCGGCCAGCGCGATGACGACGGTCAGGCCCGCGAACACGACCGCCGATCCCGCCGTGCCGACAGCCCGGCCGGCGGCTTCCTCGCGCTCCCGGCCCTCGGCCAGTTCGGCGCGGTAGCGGGAGACGATGAAGAGCGCGTAGTCGATGCCGACCGCGAGGCCGATCATCATCGCGAGCGTGGAGGTGGTGGAGCCCAGGTCGAGTACGTTCGCCAGGGCTGTGATCACGGAGACACCGATGCCGACGCCGATGAGGGCGGTCAGCAGAGGCAGCCCCGCGGCGATCAGTGAACCGAAGGTGATCACGAGCACGACGGCGGCGACGGCGACACCGATGACCTCGGTGACCCCCGTGTGCGGCATGACCTGGAGCGCGTCACCGCCGATCTCCACCGTCATCCCGCCGCTCTGCGCGGCCTCGCCGGCCTCCTCCAGCGCCTCCCGCGTCCCGTCGGTCAGCTCCATGGAGCTGACCTTGTAGGAGACGGAGATGTAGGCGGTCGAGCCGTCCTCGCTGACGGCGTTCGCCGCGTACGGGTCGGCGACCGAGGCGATCTGGTCCGAGCCGGACTTCAGCTCGCCGACCATCTCCTGGATCTCCGCCTTGTTGGCCGCCGCGGTGACCTTCTCACCTTCGGGTGCCTTGAAGACGACCCGGGCGGTCGCGCCGTCGGCGCTGCCTCCGGGGAAACGCTCGTCCAGCAGGTCGAAGGCCCGCTGGGCCTCCGTGCCGGGGATCGAGAAGGAGCTGGAGGTGGCGGTGGACGCGGACGCGGCCCCGAAACCGGCCAGCGCCAGCAGCGCCACCCAGATCAGGGCGACGTAACGGCGCCGCCGGAAGGCGAGCCGTCCCAGTTTGTACAGGAATGTAGCCACGGAGGGGGTACTCCCGGTCAGGTCGTTGAGTGGAAAAGGGCGTGAGGGACCAGCCCGACGACGAGAGCGGCGTGTCAGGTGGAGCGTCGGGGAGTCAGGTCGTACGGAAGGCCGCACGGAAGGCCGTACGGAAGGCCGTACGGAAGGCCGCACGAGAATCCGTACGGAGGGTCGCGTGAAAGGTCGCGCGGAGGGTTGCGTGCATGGTCGTGCGATCGGAAACGGAGAACGGGGACGTCAGACGCCGAGGGCGGGGAACACCACGGCTTCCGCGTAGTCGGTGAGGAACGCCTGGTCGACGGCACGGCCGTCGACCAGCTCACGAGCGGCGAAGGCACCGATCATCATGTGCGGGACATAGGACAGCGCCGGATTGTCCGGACGCACCTCACCCCGGTCCACGGCGCGTCTGATCATCAGACCGAGGCCGGTGAGTTCCGGCTCGATCATCAGCTCACGCAGCGCCTGCAGGAGGTCGGGGTTGCTGTGGACCGCCTGGCCGAGCCCCCGCATCAGGGCGGAGCTCTTCTCCATCTCACAGTCGTCGGTCCGCCGGAGCGCGGCACGGAAGTCACCACGCAGCGAACCGGTGTCGATCTCGCCGAGCTCCATCGGCTTGTTGTGCCGGAGCGCCTTCACGACGAGTTCGGCCTTGCTCCCCCACTGGCGGTAGAGGGTGGCCTTGCTGGAACGGGTACGGGCGGCAACGGCGTCCATGGTCAGGGCTTCATAGCCGACCTCGCCGAGCAGATCGAGCACGGCGGCGTACAGCTCACCCTCACGCTCGGGCGTGAGCCGGCTGCGTGCCATGTGTCGACCTCCTCGTAGTTGCGCCTGCTGGATGGTACGTCAGTCGAAGATCAACTAACGGAACGAAACTGTTTCGTACACTTCGAAGGTACCCCCTCCGCGAGCGAAACGAGACGGTTTCGCCTGTGTCCTGCACCACAAGTTGCCGCGGGCCCTTCACACGGAAAGCATTGGAGGGTGAGTGACGACGTCGCGTATCTCCGTTTCCCGCACATCCACAAGGACTTGCTCTGCTTCGCGGCGGAGGACGACCTCTGGGTCGCCCCCCTCGCCCCGGCGGGGCAGCGGCCCGGCCGGGCATGGCGGCTGACCGTCGACCGGACCAGGGTCGGTCATCCGCGCTTCTCGCCCGACGGCAGCCGTATCGCCTACACGACCTGGCGCACGCTCGATCCAGAGATCCACATCGCACCCGTCGACGGAGGCCCCGCCCGCAGACTCACCTACTGGGGCTCGACCGACGCCCGGGTCTGCGGCTGGAGCCCCGACCCCGGGGAGTCCTCCCAGATCCTCGCCGTGTCCTCGCACAACCAGCCGTTCTCGTACTTCTCCTGGGCGTACAGCGTCCCCACCGACGGCAGCCCGGGCGGCAAACTCCCCTGGGGGCCCGTCTCCGACATCGCGGTCGCTGACATCGACGGCACACGGCGCACCCTGCTGCTCACCGGAAAGCCACCGCACGAGCCCGCGGCCTGGAAGCGCTACCGGGGCGGCGCCACCGGCCGGCTGTGGCTGCACGGCGAGCGGCTGCTGCCGGACATCGGCGGGCACCTCGAAGCGCCGATGTTCGTGGGGCGCCGGATCGCCTTCCTCTCCGACCACGAGGGGGTCGGCAACCTGTACTCCTGCCTGGCGGACGGCAGCGATCTGCGCCGGCACACGGACCATGACGCGTTCTACGCCCGGCACGCCTCCAGCGACGGCAGCCGGGTCGTCTACCAGTGCGGCGGCGATCTCTGGCTGGTGGACGACCTGGAGTCGCCGGACGCGACGCCCCGGAAGCTGGAGGTACGGCTCGGGGGGCCGCGGACGGGCCGGCGTACGTACCAGGTACCGGCGTCCAGCCACGTCGACTCGCTGTCCGTCGACGAGACGGGCCGGGCGAGCGCCGTCTCCGTGCGGGGCAGCCTGTACTGGCTCACCCACCGCGACGGCCCCGCCCGCACCATCGCGGACACCCCGGGGGTACGGGTCCGGCTGCCGCTGATGCTCGGCAGCAGCGGCCAGGTCGCGTACGTCACGGACGCCGAGGGCGACGACGCGATCGAGATCGCCTACCTCCCCCGGGCCAGCGGCGACCGCCCGCCACGCCGGCTGGCCGCGGGGCGGCTGGGCAGGGTCCACGAGATCATCTCCGACCCGGAGGGCGAGCGGCTGGCCATCGCGTCGAACGACGGCAGGCTGCTGCTGCTGGACACGGCGGAGGACGCCGTCGAACCGGCCGTGGACCTCCTGCCCCCGGACGAGGGCTCCCCGGAACCTGCCGCCTCGGACCCGTCCGCCCCCTCGGGCTCCCCGGCGCCGGCCGAGGGCGTGGCCCCTCCGAGGACCGTCGCCCCGCTGGAGGCCCTCATCCGGACGGACAGCTCCGACACCGGCCCACCGGAGGGCGAAGCCATCAGCGACGGCACCCCGGACGACAGCACCACCAGCGACGGCACCCCGGACGACAGCACCACCAGCGACGGCACCCCGGACGACAGCACCACCAGCGACGGGCCCAGGCCCCACAGCGGTGGGCCTCCGGACGACGGCCTCACCGAGCTCATCCGCTCCGTCAACGGCCCGGTCCGTGATCTGGCCTTCTCCCCGGACGGCCACTGGCTGACCTGGTCGCACCCCGGCGTAGGCCGGGCGCTGCGGCAGATCAAACTGGCCCGGATCACCGGCCCCGACGCTCCGGTGATAGTAGATGTCACCAACGGCCGCTTCGAGGACGAGAACCCGGTCTTCACGGGAGACGGCCGCTATCTCGCCTTCCTCTCCTGGCGCGGATTCGACCCGGTGTACGACGTCCACACCGGCGACCTCTCCTTCCCCTTGGGCTGCCGCCCCTATCTGGTCCCCCTCTCCTCGGCCACGCCCTCCCCCTTCGCCCTGCTCCCGGACGGCAGGCCCGCGGCGGGCGGCCTGGACCCGGTCGACATTCCCGAGGGCCCGGTCGAGGGGTCGACGGTCATGGTGGAGTTCGAAGGGCTGGAGAACAGGGTCACCCCGTTCCCCGTCTCCGCGTCGAAGTACTCGGGGCTACAGCCGGTCAGCGGCGGCGGCCTCGTCTGGCTGCGCTGGCCGATCTCCGGCGCACTGGGCGAGACGTTCGCGAATCCGGCGGACATGTCAGGCCGGCCCACCCTGGAGCACTTCAACATCGCCAAGGCCCGCAAGACCGAACTGGTCGGCCACCTGGACTGGTTCGCGGTCAGCGGGGACGCGACCCGGCTCGTCGTCATGGACGACGGCGAGCTGCGCGCCGTACCGTCCAACGAGCCCGGCGACAACGACACGACGGTCTTCCTCGACCTGCGCCGCATCCTGCACGACGTCGACCCGGCCGCCGAATGGCGTCAGGCCTACGGCGAGGCGGGGCGCATCATCCGGTCCTACTTCTGGGAACCGGACATGTGCGGCATCGACTGGGACGAGGTGCTGGAGCAGTACCGCCCCCTCCTCGAACGGGTCGCGTCCCCCGACGAGTTCGCCGACCTGCTGCGAGAGGTGCTCGGCGAGCTGGGCACCTCCCACGCCTACGTCTCTCCCGCCCGCCGCAACGAGGGCCCACCGCACTACCAGCGGGCGATCGGCCTGCTGGGCGCCAACCTCGTGTGCCGGGAGGGTGACTGGACGGTTCAGCGCATCCTGCCCGGCGAGTCCTCCGACTCCAAGGCCCGTTCACCGCTGGCCGGTACGGGCGTCCGGGAGGGAGCCGTACTCACCCATGTCGACGGCCGCCCGGTCGACCCGGTGGCGGGACCGTACCCGCTGCTGACGGCGGCGGGCGGCACCACCGTGGAGCTGACGTTCCGCCCCGCCGGGGGCGAGTGCGGCGGCCGTTCCCGCCGTATCGCGATCGTCCCGCTGATCGACGAACGCCCGCTGCGCTACCAGGACTGGGTGGCCAAACGCCGCGAGGTGGTGCGGGAGTTGAGCCACGGCAAGTGCGGTTACCTGCACATCCCGGACATGGGCGGCTCCGGCTGGGCGCAGTTCAACCGGGACCTGCGGCTGGAGGTGTCGCGCCCCGCGCTGATCGTGGACGTACGGGGCAACGCGGGCGGACACATCAGCGAGCTGGTCGTCGAGAAGCTCACCCGCACGATCCTCGGCTGGGACCTGACCCGCAACGCCCAGGCGGTCTCCTACGCGTCCAACGCGCCCCGGGGGCCGGTCGTAGCCCTCGCCGACGAGGCCACGTCCTCCGACGGGGACATGATCACGGCCGCGTTCCGGCTGCTGAAGCTGGGGCCGGTGGTGGGCCAGCGCACCTGGGGCGGTGTGGTCGGGATGACCGGGCGGCACCGGCTCGGTGACGGCACGGTGATCACGGTGCCCATGAACGCGGCCTGGTTCGACACGTACGGCTGGTCCGTCGAGAACCACGGCGTGGAGCCCGACCTGGAGGCGCTGCGCACCCCGCTGGACTGGGCGGAGGGACGCCACGCGGTGCTGGACGACGCCGTCAGGGTCGCCCTGGACCTCCTGGCCGCCCACCCGGCGGCCACCCCTCCGACCTATGACACGGCCCCCAACCTGCGCAGGCCCCCGCTCCCCCCGAGGTGACCACCGACCGATCCCGGCCCCCGCTCCGGCACCAGCCGACCTCAGCCGAATCCAGCCCCTCCGGCGCTTGAGGAGCGGGGTCCGGGGCGGAGCCCCGAACTCCCGCACCGCGCATGCCCTCGCACCCCCCGTGCCCGCCCCGCAGGTACAGGCACCGGCACCGGCACGCACGCACGCACGCGGAAGGGGCGTACCCGGCACCCGGGTACGCCCCGACAGACCACAGACGCTCAGACGCGTCGGCCGTCAGCGCTCAGAACGCTCACGCGCCCGCTCCGCAGCGTCCTGCGCACGGTCCCGCGCCTCGGGCCGACGGCCCTGCGCCTGGTCCGCGCCGCGACGCGACGACGGGTCGGAGGAACGCTCACGCGCCTCGTCCCGCTTGCCGCCCGCCTTCTGCTGCTTGGCCTGGTCGGCAAGCTCCTGCGCCTTGTCCTTGAACTGGTCTGCGATACCCATGCTGTTCACTCCTATGTGGGTGCGTGGGGTTGGCCCCGGTGGGACCTCGATCAGACTTACACACCCGGACATTCACCGCATTTCGATCATCCGCGGGAGACTTGTGCCTTCTGATCGGCCTCGCCACCGGCCCCCACGAGCCCCTTGCTCACGCCGTCGAGCCGGGACCCGAAGCGCTTCATCTCGCGCTGCCCCACGGTCCCTATCACCGTGGGCAGATACCCCCGGATCGACTGCATCCCGCGCAGCCACCACTGGGCATACACATGCGGTGAGCGCCGCTCGATCCCGGCCACGATCCGGTCGACCGCCGGGCCAAGCGGGTAGGTGCGGTTCGTCGGCCACGGCAGCCGCTGCCTCAACTCCCGCATGACGTCGTCCTCGTCGGCGCCGCGCACCATGTCCGTGTCGGTCCAGGACAGATAGCCGACCCCGACCTTCACGCCCCGGTGGCCGACCTCGCCCCGCAGGCAGTGCGCGAACGCCTCCACACCCGACTTGGACGCGCAGTACGCGCTCATCATCGGCGCGGGGGTGATCGCGGCCAGCGACGCTATCTGGAGGAAGTAGCCGCGGCTCTCCATCAGCACCGGCAGGAACGCCCGCGCCGTCACGGCACCGCCTATGAGGTTCACCTCGATGACCCGCCGCCAGGCCTCCGGGTCGGAGTCCACGAGCGGACCGCCGGTGGCGACGCCCGCGTTCGCCACGACGACGTCGATCTTGCCGAAGCGCGCCTTGACCTCCTGGGCCACCCGGCTCATCGCCTCGTGGTCGGTGACGTCCGCGTGCCAGTGGTCGCTCTCGGAGTGCAGCCGCTCCGAGACCTTCTTCAGCTCGTCCGGCTCCAGGCCGACCAGCGCCAGCCTGGCGCCCCTCGCCGAGAGCTTGCGGGCCAGCAGTTCGCCCACTCCCCGCGCCGCGCCCGTGACGACGACGACCTGTCCTTCGAGACTCCGCCTGCCGCTCATGCGACCTCCTCCTCACTCACGGCTTCCGCCGTGCTGCCCGCACCTTCAAGAGTGACGTACGAGGCCACCAGCTCGCGGAGCTTCGCCGTGACCGCCTCGGGCGCCTCGACCGGGGTCATGTGCCCCATGCCCGCCAGTTCGGTGAGCCCGAGACTGTGCGGCAGCGCCGCCTCGATGGCCCTCGCGTGCACGGGCGGCGTCAGCCGGTCCTCCGTGCCCGCGATCACCGCGGTCGGCAGCCGCAGCTCGCGCAGCCGCGCCTCCAGGTCCAGCTCCGCGAGCACGTGCCCCCAGGCGACACGTGCCCCACGAGGGCACGCATGGACGATCCTGGCACAGATATCCACGCGTTCCGGGGCAGAACCGCGCCCCATCGTGGCGTACTTGAGAATCACCTTCGACACCGCGTTGACGGGCCCGAGCGGCGCACGCGCACCGAGGACCGCAGCGGTCATCCGGGTGCGGAGGGCTCCGGCCCGCAGCGGCAGTACGAGCGACTCGGCGGTCAGCCGCGAGCTGCCCGTGCTGCACAGCAGCACCGCCGCCCCGTGCTCCCGCACGGCGTCACGGCCTGCCGCCGCCATCAACGTCATCCCGCCCATGGAGTGCCCGCCGAGCACCGCCTTCCGCCCCGGCGCGAGCGTGGCCTTCAGGACCGCTTCGAGGTCGTCGGCCAGCGCACGCGTGCTGTACCCGTCGGGTCCGGCCTCGGGCGTACGCCCATGGCCCCGCTGGTCGTAGACGACGACCCGGTGGTCCACCGCCAGGTCTCGCACCTGCGCGTCCCAGAAGCGGGTGTTGCAGGTCCAGCCGTGGGCCAGGACCACGGCGGGCGCGTCCTCGGGGCCGTGCAGTTCCACGTGGATGCGCGCACCGTCCGCGGAGACGACGCTCAGTTCACGTACGGGTACGGGTACGGGTGCGGACACGCTGTCCGCCGTCCGCGTCAGCCGGCTCATCGTGCGGCCTCCTCGGTCACGGCCTGCGCCGTGGAGTGGATCGCGGGGGGACGGACGACGTCGTACTCCCCCAGGTCGACCGAGCGCGTGGCCCGCCTGAATTCGGCCGTCGTGCCCGGCCAGACGGTGGTGTTGCGCCCGTTGGCGTCGAGGTACCAGCTGGTGCAGCCACCGGTGTTCCAGACGGTCCGCTTCATCCGGTCCTGGACCCGCCGGTTCCAGGCGCCGACGGCGGAGGGCCGTGCGTCGAGCGCGGCGCGCCCGCCCAGGACGTCCAGCTGACGCAGGTAGTCGGCCATGTAGTTCAACTGGGACTCGATCATGAGGATCATGGAGGAGTTCCCGAGCCCCGTGTTGGGGCCGATGATCGTCATCCAGTTGGGGAAGCCGGCCGCGGTCGCACCCCTCAGCGCCTGCATCTCGTCCTTCCAGGACTCGGCGAGGGTGATGCCGTCGGCACCGACGACCCGGCTGGCTATCGGCATGTCCGTCACGTGGAAGCCGGTGCCGAGGATGATCACGTCGGCCTCGGTCTCCGAGCCGTCCGACCCGACCAGGGTCGATCCCCGCACCTCGGACAGCCCGGAGTCGACGACGTCCACATTCGGCTGCGCGAGCGCCGGGTAGTAGGCGTTGGAGAGCAGGATGCGCTTGCAGCCGATGCGGTACGAGGGCGTCAGCTTGGCCCGCAGAGCCGGGTCCTTGATCGCCCGGGCCATGTTGGACTTGGCTATCGACTCGACGAGCCCGAGCTGGTTGGGGTGCTTGGTGAAGGCGCCCACCTGCAACTCCCGGATTCCCCAGAGGAGTCCGCGGCGCGCGGTGGCGGTGAAGGGGAGCGCGCGGTGCAGCCACTTCTCGGCGCCGCTGATGGCACGGTCCATGCGGGGCATCACCCAGGGCGGGGTCCGCTGGAAGAGGGTGAGCCGGCCGGCCTTCGGCTGGATCTCCGGGACGATCTGGATCGCGGAGGCGCCGGTGCCGATCACGGCGACGCGCTTGCCGCCCAGGTCGTAGTCGTGGTCCCACTGCGCGGAGTGGAAGACCTTGCCGGGGAAGTCCGCGAGCCCCGGGATGTCGGGCAGTTTCGGGTCGGAGAGCGGACCGGTGGCGGAAACGACCGCGTCGGCGGTGATCGTGGAGCCGTTCGCCGCCTCGATCACCCAGTGCAGCTCGTCGTTGTCCCAGCGCATGACCGAGACCTCGTGGTCGAGCCTGATGTGCGGGCGCAGCCCGAAGGTGTCCGCGACGTGCTCCAGATAGGCGCGGATGTGCTGCTGTCCGGAAAAGGTGCGCGGCCAGTCGGGGTTGGGCGCGAACGAGAAGGAATACAGGTGGGACGGTACGTCGCAGGCGCAGCCCGGGTAGCTGTTGTCCCGCCAGGTGCCACCGACCGCACCGGCACGTTCGAGGACCAGGAAGTCGGTGATGCCTTCGCGGCGGAGCCGGACCGCGGCTCCGAGGCCCCCGAATCCGGATCCGATCACCGCCACTCGTACGTGCTCGTGCTGGGCCATGCTGCCGCCTCCCCGCGGTACGTGCCACGACTCTGCCAGCAATCACTGGCATGGTTGGGAGGGTAGAGCAGCTCCGTACCGATGGGTAGGGGGCGGGGCGAGGAAAGTTACCGGCGGTACAACATAGGGTGCGGGGGTGGCTGAAGGACGCGAGCACCGTGAGTACCGCATGGAGGAGCTGGCCGAGGAGGCCGGCATCACCGTGCGCACCCTGCGCTTCTACCGGGAGCGCGGCCTGATCCAGCCACCCCGCCGCGAGGGCCGCATCGCCTGGTACGACGACCATCACCTGGCGCGACTGCGCACCATCACGGGCCTGCTGGAGCGCGGCCACACCCTCAACGGGATCGCCGACCTCGCCAGCACGTTCGACAGCGGCCGCGATGTCGCCGAGGTGCTGGGCCTGGGAGAGCCGACGGAGGAGACCCCGGTCCGGCTCACACCCGAGCAGCTCGCCGACTACTTCCAGGACCAGGCCACGGCGGAGAACCTCGCCGCCTCCATGGAGCTGGGCTATCTCGGCGTCGACGGCGACGAGATCGTCCACATCAGCCGCCGCCTGCTGGACGCGTCGTCCGAGCTGGTGCGGGCCGGGGTCCCGCTCGACGCCGTACTCTCCTCGGGCCGCCAGGTGCGTGAGCACGCCGACGCCCTCGCCGACCTCTTCGTACGCGTCCTGCGCACCCACACCGCGCACACCGAGCCGGAGCAACTGCGCACGCTCGCCCACGCGGTGGTGGACGCCGAGCTGTCGATGGCCCTGGACCGCAGACTGCGCGAGGACAAGACCCCGGACGAGTCCCAGGAGTGACTCCGGTCAGCCCGCCGTCGGCCCCTGCGGCTCCGGTGGCCGCACGAACCCGTGGCTCCGCTCCACCTTCGCAACGTGCAGCGTGTAGCTCCGGTACCACTCGGCCCGTCCGCGCTCCTGGGCCGCGCGGTGCTCGGCGTCGGTCCACCACTCCGTGAGCGCGTCGGCGTCACGAAAGTACCCGACGGTGATGCCCAGCCCACCGGGAGTCTGCGCGTGGTCCGCCCCCAAGCAGCCGGGGATCTCCTTCACCAGGTCTTCCATGCGTGCGTCGGTCTCGCTGCAGCCGCCCTGGCTCAAGGTTCGAAGCGCGGTGAAGACCGCCACGTAAGAGGGCGGTTCAAAGGCCTCGACAGGCGCGACGGGTCATGACGAGTGATCACTCATGGCGCCACCGCAGGGCGGGCGCGCCCTACGGTGCAGCGCCTTTGCCGAACGGGATCCAGCCCTGGCCGATACCTTTACCGAACGGGATCCAGGCCGGACCGGGGCCCTTACCGAACGGGATCCAGGCCGGACCGGGGCCCTTACCGAACGGGATCCAGGCCGGACCGGGCCTTTGCCGACGGGGGACCCAGGCCGGACCGGGGCGCAGGTCCACCGGCCCGGACACCGCCACTCCGCGGGCAGACACCGGCCGATGCGTCACGGGCGTCCATAGGTGACCGTCACCGGCGCGTGGTCGCTCCACCGCTCGCCGTGCGTGGCGGCACGCTCGACCCAGGCCTTGACGGCACGGCCGGCGAGGCCGGGGGTGGCCACCTGGTAGTCGATCCGCCAGCCCGCGTCGTTGTCGAAGGCCCTGCCCCGGTAGGACCACCAGGAGTACGGCCCCTCCTCCTCCGGGTGCAGCGCGCGGACCACGTCCACGTACGCCGCCTCGTCGAAGACCCGGGTGAGCCACTCCCGCTCCTCCGGCAGGAAGCCCGAGTTCTTCTTGTTGGCCTTCCAGTTCTTCAGGTCGGCCTCACGGTGGGCGATGTTCCAGTCGCCGCAGACGACGACCTCGCGCCCATCGGCGGCGGCCCGCACCTTCAGCCCCTGGAGATAGGGGAGGAAGGCCGCCATGAAGCGCTCCTTCTCCTCCTGCTTCTCCGTACCGACCTCACCGGAGGGCAGATAGAGACTGGCGACCGTCACACCCGGGAGATCCACCTCGACGTAACGGCCGGAGGTATCGAATTCCTCACTCCCCGGGACCTCGAACCCGCCGAACCCGATCTGGACGCGCTCCGGCGCACGCCGCGTGAAGAGGGCGACTCCCGCACGCCCCTTGGCGGCGGCCGGGGCGTACACGACGTGCCACCCCTCGGGCTCACGCACCTCTTCAGGGAGTTGCTGCGCTTCGGCGCGGACTTCCTGGAGGCAGATCACATCGGCCCCGGTCTGCCCCAGCCACTCGACGAAGCCCTTCTTCGCGGCGGCACGGAGCCCGTTCACGTTCACGGTGGTAACAGTCAGCATCCCGGTACAGTACCTACATACCGACTACGCATACCTGTACCATAGATCGCATGAATATCCACCCTCAGTCCTTCGATCACCCCGATGCCGTCAAACTCAACGACCTCGTGCAGCTCGAATATGCCGAGCGCTACGGCGACGAGGGCGACATCACACCGCTCGACGCCACGATGTTCGTTCCGCCTCGCGGGCTGTATCTGCTCGCCTACGACGAGCAGGGCCGCCCCCTGGCCACCGGAGGCTGGCGCAGCCAGGAGCAGAACGCCGAGGGCTACTCCGACGGCGACGCCGAGATCAAGCGGATGTTCGTGATCACCGAGGGCCGAGGCCGGGGCCTGGCACGCCGTATCCTGGCCGCCCTGGAGGCCGACGCCCGTGCGGCGGGCCGCAAGCGCATGGTCCTGGAGACCGGAGACCAGCAGCCCGAGGCAGTGGCGCTCTACACGTCGAGCGGCTACGCACTCTGTGAGAAGTTCGGCCACTACCGCACGTACGACAGCGCGATCCACATGGCCAAGCCTCTGTGACCGCCGCTCAGGCCACCCGCGCCACCCCCGCGTGGAACCCGCTTAGTTCGTACACGGGCGCGGGCTCGTCCCGGTACCACTCGGGTGCGGTGACCAGCCCCGGCTCGACGAGCTCCAGCCCTTCGAAGAAGGGCCCGACCTCCTCACGCGTGCGCGTGCGCAGTGTGATCGCACCCTTCTCGTACGCGGACTCGGTCTCCCGCCTGAGCTCCGGGTGCTGATCGGCGGTCCCGTGCGAGAGGACCGGACAGCTCCCCGAAAGCTGCGCGTCGACCAGCGTCCGGGTGATGCCGTACGGATCCTGCTCGCCGGGCAGGAAGTGCATCAGCGCGACGAAGGACAGCGCGGCGGGCCGTCCGAAGTCCAGTGGCTCCGCCGCCCGTTCGAGGACCACCTCCGGTCGGCGCACATCCGCGTGGATGCAGGCGGTCGCACCTTCGGGACTGCTCAACGGCACAGCCTCCGCGTGACGAAGCACAATGGGGTCGTTGTCCGCGTGGACGACCCTGCGCGCGGGGTGACGGCCCGGACGATCTGATGGAGGTTTCGGCGGTGGGAAGCCGGTCCCGATGTCCAGGAACTGATCGATGCCCTGCCGGGCCGGCCATGCGGAGGCCCTGTGCATGAAGGCCCGGTTCCGCGCCGCGCTCGCCCGGGCCTCGACCCGGGCATGGCGGCGGTTCGAATCGGATTTCCCTGCGGGTCAGGATCAAACTCTCCCAAGACCTGGCTTTCCCTGGCGAGCGGTGGCCGGCACGGCAGCCACCGGCCGCTGTCAGGCCGGGACGATCTGCCCGTTCTCGATCTGGAAGTTCTCGGTCGGTGAGCAGCCGATCGAGGGCGTGATCAGCAGGCTGACGGCCACCGGCGCGGGCTCCGTGCTCGCGGTGGAGAATTCGCACACGGCGTGACGGCCGGTCAGCGGGAACCAGAACCAGGAGTCCGCCTCACCGACCTGAGCACGGTCCGATTCCCTCCACGCGCCGTTCTCGAAGGTGAAGACCTGAAGGCGCACGGACGCCGCGATCGGATCGGTCTGCGACCTCAGCGCAGTGAGTGTGAACTTGAAGTCTCCGTCGAGGACCGATGTGGCGATCCGTCGGCGTTCCGCCACCCGAGGCTTGGTCTGCGGTTCCTTCCCCTGACGTGCCGTCGGGCGGGTCTGCGGGTCGGCCGGCACAGGGTTCGGCGGGCCACCGGCGGCTGCACCGCTCGTAACGGTGGCGGCCGTGGCCGTGGCCAGGACGACGCCCCAGCTCATGAGTGTGCGGAAGTTCTTGAACACGACGTCTCCATGTGTGGTGATCGACGGGGGGCTGCGGAGGCGCTTCGCGTAGTCCCCGGCTTGTGGGTGTCACGCCTGGTCGGCAGCCGGTTCGACACTGATCCCGGGGTGACGCACCTCCGCCCGGTGTAGCGCTACATTCCCCGTGGCCGATAAACCGGACCGGGTTCATGGCAGGGACTGTCCGATACCTCGCGCGGGCGGAACCGCTGCTCTCGGCGCTGATTCCCGGGCGCATCGATACCGCCTGGCGCAATTACTTGCCGGGGAAGGACGGAGGCATCGGCATCTCGGACGGAGTGCGACCGCCCCCGGCCCGATGAGGCTGCACGTCGAATACCTCGAATGCGAGTTGCCAGGTCGCCGGCGTCAACACCCGCTGAGTCATCTGGCCACGCGCCTTACTGAAATCCCCGGTGCCTCCGGTGATCGCGCTGACGACCGTTCTCGGTGCCGGAATTCCGGCTTGCTCGCCCTGGACGGTGATCTGCCCTTCCGGCAGCATCGCGGTCGACGAGCACTGTCCCGCGTTCCGTTCGAGGTCGGTGATGACGCAGAACCCGCCGAAGCGTCCGACGGAGCGTTCCTCCGGGCCCCCGGTCGACACCAGATTCCCGCTGAAGATGAACTGGTCGCCGATGCTGCGGCCCGTTGCGCCCAGATCCAGCTCTTCGCCGACTTGCAGCCGGGCCTCCACGCGGATGGTGCGGGTTTTCGCCGAGGAGCTGTCGGCAGCGTGGGCTGCCGCAGTCGCGGTCGGCTCCTGCGGTGCCACGTCCGCCGACGCGGATCCGATGACGGCGAGCCCGGCGGAGCCACCGAGAAGCGCAACAGCGAGGAGTACGAAAGGCCGGTGAGCGAAGCCCATGGCCGCCTCCGTTTTGTGAGAACGAACAGAGTCAGGGCCGCCCGGTCCCGGGTCGGCCCACAGAGGGCAAAGCACCTGAGAAGGTCTGGGGACCGTGCACGAGAACGCACTCCGGTCGCGACGGATTTCGTCCGCATTCATTCACGACGGACCCTCCGTCAAGCGAAAACGCTAGCGGCCGTGATGGCGACGTGCTCAACAGAGAACCTTGATTGGCGCCGTTGGGGTGCATTTCCCCGGGCAAGGGCCTCGTCCTGTTTCAGCGAGACTGCCGATCGGTCTTGTTGTTCCTGTGATATCGCGGGGTCCCTCTCCGGGGACGGGGCTGGTCAGGGGTACGCGTCGCCTGTCTCGACGGACAACGCCGGGGCAGGGCCCGGGACCGCGAGTTCCTCCTCCCGATGCCCGGCGGGTCAGGACCGCCTGGTCCGGGCCGCGTTCACGCTCATCTCCCGGGAGAGCAGGCTCGGACGCATCTCCCGGGAGAGCAGGCTCGGACGCCGGAGGACAGGGGGCCCCGCCCGCCGTGCGGCTGCTGTGGCGGCCGCTCGTGGACGGCCACAGGATGGACGTCGCGCCTCCGTGGAGGAAGCAGGCCGCGACCGGCGCGCGTCAGCGGTCGGCCGCCGCGGAAGTGCCAACGCGCGGTCCGACCCGTAGAGGCCGCACTCGACACCGGAAGGACCGCCGATGGAGCAGACCGCCGAGGAGAACGGCGCGACACCATCGTTCGACGGCTTGCGAGCGCTGTTCGTCAACGCCACGCTCAAACGGTCGCCGGAGGTCAGCAACACGGGCGGGCTGATCGAACGCAGTGTCGGCATCATGCGGCGACACGGAGTGGACGTCGAGACCGTACGGGCCGTCGACCACGACATCGCCACCGGAGTGTGGCCGGACATGACCGAACACGGCTGGGATCACGACGACTGGCCTCAGTTGTACGAGCGTGTGCTCGACGCGGACATCCTGGTGCTGTGCGGGCCGATCTGGCTCGGCGACAACAGCTCGGTGATGAAGCGGGTGATCGAGCGGCTCTACGGCTGTTCCAGCCTGCTCAACGATGCGGGCCAGTACGCGTACTACGGGCGGGTCGGCGGGTGCCTGATCACCGGCAACGAGGACGGTGTCAAGCACTGCGCCATGAACGTGCTGTACAGCCTCCAGCACCTCGGCTACGCGATTCCGCCGCAGGCCGACGCGGGGTGGATCGGCGAGGCCGGCCCCGGCCCGTCCTATCTCGACCCCGGTTCGAGCGGACCCGACAACGACTTCACCAACCGCAACACCACGTTCATGACCTACAACATGCTGCACCTGGCATCGATGCTGCGTGCGGCCGGCGGCATCCCGGCCTACGGCAACCGGCGCAGCGAGTGGGACGCGGGCTGCCGTCCCGGCTTCAGCAACCCTGAGCACCGATAGCCCCCTCCGAAGGAACCCCTCACCGGACGCGGCCGGCACGCGGATGACCAGGAGATGCCAGGCAGCCACCGAGCTGGGGATCGTCGGTGCTGCCTGCTTCGATCGCTGGCGGCTGCACGGGGGCCCGGCCGTCGACACGACTGGCGGGCGCCCTGCCGACAGGACACCGTCCGCCCGGACACTCATGTCGACGGGCGTCCCTGTGCAGTCGCTGTACTCGCTGCCGTACGACGCCGAAGAGCCCCTACCGGGTTTCCCCGGCAGGGGCTCTTAGCTGCGGTGGACCTGTGGGGATTTGAACCCCAGACCCCCTCGATGCGAACGAGGTGCGCTACCAGACTGCGCCACAGGCCCTTGCAACGAGTGAAACTCTAGCACCCTCATCGGGGTGCTCGGAAATCCGTATCCCGGCAGGTCACCGAGTCGGGTTCACCGTCACTCTCACTCGTTGGCCGCGCGCGGCCGGTCCTCGTCGTCGTACTGGTCGAAGAGGGGCGTCCGGCCGCGGTCACGGGTGCGCCGGGCCCCGTTGCCGCGGCGGCGCGGGACCGGGTCGGCATCGGGCGTGGCCGTGTCCTGGGCGTCGCGGGTACCCGTCCGGGTGGGCTCGGCCGGGCTGGAACGTGCGGCACTCCAGGTCTCCGGGTCGCCGACCTCCACCCCGCCCGTGGCACGCGGGGCGACGGGGGCGGTGACGTAGGTCGGCAGCGGGACCGGGACCGGCTCCCAGCTGTCGCCCTGGGCCGGACCGCGCTCGCGCTGCTGGTCGACCCACTCCGCGTGGTCCGTCTGCTCCACGAGGGCACGGCGGCCCGCCTCCTGGGGAGAGACCGTGGGAGCGGGCGCCGGCGCTTCCGGCTCCTCGTCCGGCTCGGCCGGAGCCGAGGACGCGGGCTGGTGCCTGCGGGGCCGGTTCTCACGCAGCCGCTGCGCGGCCACCTCGGCGCGGCGCCGGTCCATGGTGAAGACGAACCGACGGCGTTCCTGGGCACGCAGATGCACGATGTACGTGCTCAGCAGCACGGCCGGAACCGCCGGAGCCCACAGGAAGCGGAGACCTCCGACCGCCGCGACGACCGCACCGAGTGTGAACGCCATGAACAGGACCGTGGTGGTACGCCGACGGCGCGCCAGGACCTGGGAGCGCCGTCGGCGCTCACGCTCGGACTCCGCGCCGGAAGGACGCGGGCGCCGGGCGGGCGCCAGGCGGGCGGACCGGTCGTGCGGGTGCTCCTGATCCGGCCGGTCGGGCACCGGTTCACGCAACCGCGCTTCCGTATGCGCCGGGGGCGCGGAAAAGGCCCGGACGTCGACGGACTCGATTCGGTCCGTGACGGCATCCGGGTCCACGTCGCCAGGCGCCTCCTCGGCATCCCGCTCCCGCAGCTCCTTGGCATAACGACGCTCCATGGCCGCCCGTCCGGACAGCAGCCGGATGGCGGTACTGAAGCGTTCCGTCGGACGGGCTTCGTTGAGTTCGTCCTGCCTTCGGAGCCACATCGGCACCAAGTAGGCGGCCCAGGCACCGACGATGACTGCGTAGATGAGGCCGCTGCTGCTCACGCTCACACCGTAGAGGGGTTTGCACGGCAGCATCCGCCAATTGGCCCGGTGTGTCGCACGATCAGGCTCATATGACGGACTTTTTTTGTGATTGTCGGGGTCAGCTTGGGGTCAACTGTCGACGAAAGTGACGCTGATTACCGTCAAGCGACGATCAAATTCGAACACTTATTTTATTTCGCCGGGTGTTCGTGGCGAGCCCGGCGCACCCGGCCGTACCCTGCGCCAACGCCGCAGCAGCCCGTCGGGCACTTCCTCCGCGGTGAGGGCGAAGATCAGGTGGTCCCGCCATGCGCCGTCGATGTGCAGATAGCGCGGACGCAGCCCTTCCGCGCGGAATCCGAGCTTTTCCACGACCCTTCGGCTGGGGGTGTTCTCGGGCCTGATGCACACCTCGATCCGGTGCAGCCCGACGGTACGGAAACAGTGGTCCACCGCCAGCGCCACAGCGGTCGGCATCACGCCGCGCCCCGCCACGCTCCGGTCCACCCAGTAGCCGACATGGCCCGAGCACATCGAGCCCCAGGTGATCCCCGCCACCGTCAACTGCCCTACGAGACGCCCCTCGTACTCGATGGCGAAAGGCAGCATCCGGCCGGCGTTCGCCTCGGCGCGCAGGTGGCGGATCATCTGACGGTAGGTGGGGCGCTGGGCCACCGGGCCACCGGGGGCGGGCGGCGGGACGGTCGCCTCCCAGGGACGCAGCCAGTCGCGGTTGCGCCGGTTGACGTCGCGCCACGCGCTCTGGTCGCGCAGCTTTATCGGCCGGAGGGTGACGGCGCCGTCGGTCAGGATCACCGGCCAGGTCCGGACGTTCAGCTCGGGCTCCCCGGTCGGGGGTGATCGCCGCCGCGCAGCTGGTCGACGGCGTGCACCAGAAGCCTGCTCAGCACCGCGAGCCCGTCACGCACGCCACCGGTCGAGCCGGGCAGATTCACGACGAGGGTGCGGTCCGCGATGCCCGCGAGCCCTCGGGAGAGTGCGGCGGTGGGGACCTTGTCGCGGCCTTCCGCTCGGATCGCCTCGGCGATGCCCGGGATCTCGCGGTCCAGCACGCGCCGGGTGGCCTCGGGCGTGCGGTCGGTGGGCGAGACACCCGTACCGCCGGTGGTCACGATCACGTCGTAGCCCGCTGCCGATCCGGCCCGGAGAGCCGCCTCCACGGGGTCGCCGTCGGGGACGACCTGGGGGCCGTCGACGGCGAACCCGAGACCGGTGAGGGCTTCGGCGATCAGGGGGCCGCCCTTGTCGGCGTACACGCCGGCGGAAGCGCGGTTGGACGCGGTCACGACGAGAGCGCGGTATCCACCGGTGGCAGGGGCACTGCCGGGCGCGGTCATGCGTCCGCCCCCTCCGGTGCGGGGCGCCGGTAGTCACCGGACTTGCCACCCGATTTCGCCTCGACGCGGACGTCCGTGATCACCGCGCTCTTGTCGACCGCCTTGATCATGTCGATCACCGTGAGCGCGGCGACCGACACGGCCGTCAGGGCCTCCATCTCGACCCCCGTACGGTCCGTCGTCTTCACGGTGGCCAGGATCTCCACCGCGTCGTCGGAGACGCTCAGGTCCACCTTCACGCCGGAGACGGCGAGCGGGTGGCAGAGCGGGATCAGGTCCGGGGTGCGCTTGGCACCCATGATCCCCGCGATGCGCGCGGTGGCGAGCGCGTCGCCCTTGGGGACACCCTCGCCCCTGAGGAGTTCGACGACACGCGGTGACACGAGGACCCGGCCGCTCGCCCGGGCGACACGGGTCGTGACGTCCTTCTCCGACACGTCGACCATGCGGGCGGCACCCGCCTCGTCGATGTGCGTCAGCCTGTTCTGCGTACTCAACTCACTCCGCCTAGCGGTAGGGCGCCGGTTGCCGCCCGGTCGCACCGAGGTGCGGACCGAGGGGCCCGGGGGCTTCCCCCGGTAAGGCACAGCGCCAGATACCGTACCGCCACCGCGCCGAAGTCAGCGGAGGAGGATCACCTCGGCCTCCGCGCCGGGCTCGACGGACGTGACGTCCTCGGGCAGCACGATCAGCGCGTCGGCCTGGGCGAGCGCGGCGATCAGATGCGATCCGGGCCCCCCGACGGGAGTCACGGTGCCCGCCTCGGCGTCGTAGCGCCCGCGCAGGAACTGGCGTTTGCCGGAGGGCGAGGCGAGCGCCTCGCCGGTGCTGAGCGTGGCCCGCACCTTCGGGCGGTGGACGTCCTCGAGGCCCATGAGCGTCAGGATCGCCGGCCGCACGAACAGTTCGAAGGAGACGTACGACGAGACCGGATTGCCGGGCAGGGCCATCAGCGGTGTGTGGTCGGGGCCGATCGAACCGAACCCCTGCGGCTTGCCCGGCTGCATCGCGAGCTTGCGGAAGTCGATGCCGCTGCCGGCCTCGTCCTCGTCGCCCACGGAGGACAGGGCCTCCTTGACCACGTCGTACGCACCGACGCTCACACCGCCCGTGGTGACGACGATGTCGGCGCGGATCAGCTGGTCCTCGATGGTGGCCCGCAGCGTCTCGGCGTCGTCGGCGACCGCCGGCACCCGGTAGGCGATGGCCCCGGCGTCCCTGGCGGCGGCCGTCAGCGCGAAGCTGTTGGAGTCGTAGATCCTGCCGCCGGTCAGTTCCTCGCCCGGCTGCACCAGCTCGCTGCCGGTGGACAGCACGACGACACGCGGACGGGGCCGCACCCGCACCGTCGAGCGGCCGATCGCGGCGAGCAGGCCGATCTGCGGCGGCCCCACGACCGAACCCGCGCGCAGCGCCAGGTCACCGGGCCGCACATCGCTTCCCTTGGCCCGGACATGGGCGCGGGGCTTGACCGGGCGGTGGATGCGGACCTCGCCGCTCGCCCCCTCCGGCGCGTCGCTGTGGGCCCGCATGGAGTCGGCCGGACCGCCGCCCGTACCGCCGTCGGTCCACTCGACCGGGACGACCGCCTCGGCGCCCGCGGGCAGCGGGGCACCGGTCATGATCCGGGCCGCCTCGCCGGGACCGACGGACCGGCCGTCCGCCAGGCCCCCGTCTCCCGCAGCGACGTCCCCGATGACGGTGAGGACGGCGGGGAACTCCTCGCTGGCGCCCTCGACATCGGAGATCCGGACGGCGTACCCGTCCATCGAGCTGTTGTCGAAGGGCGGGAGCGCGACCTCCACCACGACGTCCTCGACCAGGACACAGCCCTGGGCGTCGGGCAGTTGCAGCTCGATGGGCTCGAGCGGCTTCACCGCGGCGAGGATGTCGTCCAGGTGCTCGTCCACCGACCAGATCGTGCTGCTCAAGCTGTTACAACTCCTCGGTGACGTAACTGCGCAGCCAGGTCCGGAAGTCCGGCCCCAGGTCCTCACGTTCGCACGCGAGTCTGACAATGGCACGCAGATAGTCGCCGCGGTCACCGGTGTCGTAGCGACGGCCCTTGAAGACGATGCCGTGCACGGGCCCGCCGATCTTCTCGTCCGCGGCGAGCAGTTGGAGGGCGTCGGTGAGCTGGATCTCGCCGCCGCGACCGGGCTCGGTCTGCCGCAGTATGCCGAAGACCGCGGGGTCCAGGACGTAGCGGCCGATGACTGCGAGATTGCTGGGCGCCTCGGCCGCGTCCGGCTTCTCCACGAGCCCGGTGACCCGGACGACGTCGCTGTCGGTGGTCGCTTCGGTCGCCGCGCAGCCGTACATGTGGATCTGCGACGGGTCGACCTCCATCAGCGCGACGACGCTGCCGCCCTCACGCTCCTGGATCTCGACCATCCGGGCGAGAAGGGGGTCGCGCGGGTCGATGAGGTCGTCACCGAGCAGGACGGCGAACGGCTGGTCGCCGACGTGCGGCGCGGCGCAGAGGACGGCGTGGCCGAGGCCGCGGGGGTCACCCTGGCGCACGTAGTGCATGGTGGCCAGGTCGCTGGACTCCTGGACCTTGGAGAGCCGTTCGGCGTCTCCCTTACGGGTCAGCGCGGACTCCAGCTCGTAGTTCCGGTCGAAGTGGTCCTCCAGGGGACGCTTGTTGCGACCGGTGATCATCAGTACATCGGAGAGGCCTGCGGCGACCGCCTCTTCGACGACATACTGGATGGCGGGCTTGTCGACGACAGGCAGCATCTCTTTGGGAGTGGCCTTGGTGGCCGGCAGGAACCGGGTGCCGAGACCTGCAGCTGGAATGACAGCTTTGCTGATCCTGGGGTGCGACTGAGTCATGGGCAGAACTGTAACCGGTACGTATGCGTGGAAGATGAGCGTCCGGTTAACTTTGTTCTCATACATACACATAAACGAGTTATGCGAGCGCCCATTGGACCAGAACGTGTCACGAAAGGCAGCGATACGGCGGGAATTGCTCGCCGCGCGACGGCTTCTCACCTCGGAAGACGTCAGAAGGACCGCTGCGGTTCTCTCCCGGGCCGCCGCAGATCTTCCCGAACTGACCGGCGCCCGGACCGTGGCCGCCTATGTGTCCGTGGGACGCGAACCGGGAACGCACGCGCTTCTGGACGCCCTGCGAGCACGGGGCGTACGGGTGCTGCTACCGGTGCTGATGGCGGACAACGACCTTGACTGGGCCGTGTTCGAGGGTGCGGAGCACCTCGAACCCGCCGGCCGGGGCCTCCTGGAGCCGGCCGGCACGCGCCTCGGGCCGCAGGCCGTGCTGGACGCGGACGCGGTCCTGCTGCCCGGACTGGCCGTGGACGCGCGCGGGATGCGGCTCGGTCGCGGCGGCGGCAGCTACGACCGGGTGCTGGCCCGGCTCGCGGCGGCCGGTGCGCACCCCGCGCTGGTCGTCCTGCTCTACGACGACGAGGTGGTCGCGCGGGTTCCTGAGGAACCGCACGACCACCCCGTGGATGCCGTGGTCACGCCTGCCGGAGCGCGGCGCTTCCCGGCGGGAGACCGGACCTAGGGTTTCTTGAGCGTCAGGGAGTCGACCGTGGACCGCTTCACCGCGTCCTCGCCGAAGGACCAGTCGAGCAGTTCACCGTCGACCCACTTGTCGGTCTGGTCGGTGTAGTGCGCGTTGAACGCGTGCCCGGAGGCACCGGTGAGATTGATCCAGCGTGACTTGTCCCAGTCGCCCACGTTGACGACCATCCGCATCGACGGCACCCAGATGACCTCGTAGCCGCCCGCCGCGTTCCAGCCGGTCGCGTTGACCGCCGCCTCGCCGCCGCCGAGGTCCCAGGGACCCCGGTTGAGAACCCGCTGCAGAAGGTCGGGGCCCTCCGTGCCGAGCGTCTGGTTGCGCAGGGTCAGCTGGTGCAGCCTGCCCCAGCTCCAGGTGTTGACGTCCTTGCCGAGCTCGGCGGTCAGCTCCCAGCGCGCGTCCTTCATGGCACGGGCGAAGAGCTCGTCACGGCTGTCGATGGCCTCTTCGCGCCCCTTGGCCGGGGACTTCCACCACTCGTTGTCCTGGTCGTCCAGGATGCTCTCGACGACCTCGTACCAACGGTCGCCGCCGTCCGGCTGCGCCGCTTCGGGGGCACGCTGACCGCACTCGCGTACGAGCTTGCTCTGCTCGTCCACCGGCCCGGTGCCCGCGACCGGCTCCACGTAGATGCAGTCGCCCTTGGCCCGCATCTCCTTGGGAAGCTTGTTGCCGAAGCTCAGCTTGAGGATGTTGCGCCAGACGGCGTTGAAGTACGCGGCGGCAGCCGAGTCGGGTTCCTGGGAGAAGTCCCAGCCCTCCAGGAGCTTCTGCGTCTCACGGACGTACTTGTCCGAGATACTGATCTTCTTCAGCTCGGGCACCAGCTTCGCGGCGATCGCGCTCTGGTTGTCCATCTGCATCGTCTGCATGTCGTCGGTCGAGACCTTCTCGCCGCGCTCGATCTTGTTCTGGATCAGATCGTTGATCCGCTGGCTGCGGGCTCCGTAGCCCCAGTCCTTGGTGAGCATGTGCTCGTAGTCGTCACCGATGACGGCCTGGTTGGCGGTGACGATGTAGCCGCGCTTCGGGTTGTACTCGTACGGCAGCTGGTCGAAGGGGATGGAATCCTCCTCCCATCCGTACTTCGAGTTCCAGCCGGGGCTCGGCGTCGTACCGTCGCCATCGAGGCGTACAGGGATCTTGCCGGGCGCCTGGTAACCGATGTTGCCCTTGGTGTCCGCGTAGATGATGTTCTGGGACGGGACCTCGAAGTGCTCGGCGGCCTTCCGGAAGCTCGTGAAGTCCTTGGCCCGGTTGAGCTCGAAGACCGCGTCCATGGACTTGCCGGGCTCCAGCGCCGTCCACTTCAGGGAGACGCCGTAACCGTCGCCGCGGTCGGGCGCGGAGGTGGTGACGGGGGCCTTCTTGCCGACCTTCGTCAGCTCGCCGCTGCGGTCGGAGACCAGCGGACCGTTGTTGGTCTCGCGGACGGTGATCTTCCGGCTCTTTCCGCCGGCGACCTTGATGGTCTCCTCGCGGGTGACGAAGGGGACGGTCTTGCCGTCGTACCTGTATCCGTCGGCGGAGACCTTCTGCAGGAAGAGGTCGGTGACGTCGGCTCCGAGGTTGGTGAAGCCCCAGGCGATGTCCTGGTTGTGGCCGATGATCACGCCGGGCATCCCGGAGAAGGTGTAACCGGCCGTGTCGTACTGGCAGGACTCCGAGAGCTGACGGCAGTGCAGCCCCATCTGGTACCAGAGCGAAGGCAGCTGCGGCGCCAGGTGCGGGTCGTTGGCCAGCAGCGGCTTGTCGGTCGTCGTGTGCTCGCCGGAGACGACCCAGGAGTTCGACCCGATGCCGTTGCCGTTGGGGCCGAGCAGCGCCGGGATCTCGTCCAGGGTGTCGGAGAGGGCGGAGAGCTGGGTGTTCAGGCCCTCGGTCGCGCCCTCGACGGTCTCCGAGCCGGGGCCTTCGGACGGCTCGGCCTCCGGGTCGTACTTCCCGGTGGCCTGGGAGACCCCGCCCTGCTCGACGATCGGCTTGTTCTTCTCGAACGGGTAGTCCGGATACAGGTCCTTGATCTGCTTCTCGCTGAGCCTGCTGGTCATCAGCGAGCGGTCGATCTCGTCCTGCATGTTCCCGCGCAGGTCCCAGGCCATCGCCTTCAGCCAGGCGACCGAGTCGACCGGGGTCCACTCGGTGGGCTTGTAGTCGTTGGTCAGGCCGAGCGCCGCGTACTCGACGGAGATGTCCGCGCCGTCCTTGCCGTCCAGATACGCGTTCACCCCCTCCGCGTACGCCTGGAGGTTCTTCTTGGTGTCCTCGTCCAGGACCTCGTCGTACTCCTTCTGCGCGACCTGGCGCCAGCCGAGCGTGCGCAGGAAGGAGTCGGTCTCGACCTGGCCGGCCCCGAACATCTCGGAGAGGCGCCCGGACGTCATGTGACGGCGTACGTCCATCTCCCAGAAGCGGTCCTGAGCCTGCACGAAGCCCTGGGCGCGGAAGAGATCGCTGTCGGTGTCCGCGTAGATCTGCGGGATCCCGTAGTCGTCGCGCTTGACGTCGACGTCGCCGGAGAGGCCCTTGAGGTCTATGGAGCCGGTGGTCTGCGGGTAAGAGGCCCGGACCGTGGAAACGGACCAGAACGCGCCGTATCCGACACCCGCGACAAGCGCCAGCACCAGGACGATCACGAACAGGCGGGCGCGTCGCCCCTTCTTCCTGCCGGTCTTCTTCGCATCGGAAGACCCGGAAGAGGCGGTTGTGTTGGCGGGCATCGCTGTCCTTCGAGGGGCAGGGTGGTCCTGGGAGTGCTGGAGCAACCATAGGCGCCCCGCCGAAGCCACTCGGACGCGGTATGGGGATGCATCCATTTGCGCACCGGTTCGCACGAACACTCGAAGACGTCAAGAAAACGTTAAAGATTAGGTAAGGTAACGAAGTACTGGCCGCCGGAGGACGATCCGGAAGGCTCAGAGCACCCGGCGATCGGGGGGCGCGAGAAGGAGCGGGACCGGGTGCGTGCAGCTGCGAGGCGGAGCGTTGTTGACTGACGACAACGCCGCAGATTTGCGCACCCGGCCCCACGACACCGCCCCCCGACTGCCGGATGCTCCTACGCAGGGAAGGAACGGACCCTGACTGTCCACGCGCTCAACGAACTTCTGCTCGTCTGCTCGGTCGTCCTGCTGGTCGCCGTGGCGGCCGTACGCATCTCGTCCCGCAGCGGGCTCCCCAGCCTGCTCCTGTACCTCGGCATCGGGATCGCCATAGGGCAGGACGGCATCTTCGACGTCAAGTTCGACAACGCCGAGCTGACCCAGGTGATCGGCTATGCCGCCCTGGTCGTCATCCTGGCCGAGGGCGGTCTGGGCACGAAGTGGAAAGAAGTCAAACCCGCGTTGCCGGCGGCGGCCGTACTGTCGACCGTCGGTGTGGGCATCAGCGTGGGCGTCACCGCGAGCGCGGCGCACTACCTCGTCGGCCTCGACTGGCGGCAGGCCCTGATCATCGGCGCCGTCGTCTCCTCCACCGACGCGGCCGCGGTCTTCTCCGTCCTGCGCAAGGTCCCCCTCCCTTCCCGGATCACCGGTGTCCTGGAGGCCGAATCCGGCTTCAACGACGCCCCCGTGGTCATTCTGGTGGTGGCCTTCTCCGCCGTCGGTCCCGTGGAGCACTGGTACCTGCTGGTCGGCGAGATAGCACTGGAGCTGGCCATCGGCGCGGCGATCGGCCTCGCGGTGGGCTGGCTCGGGTCCTTCGGGATCCGCCATGTGGCACTGCCCGCGTCCGGGCTCTACCCGATCGCCGTGATGGCCATCGCGGTCTCCGCGTACGCCGCCGGCGCCATGGCCCACGGCAGTGGCTTCCTGGCCGTCTACCTCGCCGCCATGGTCCTCGGCAACTCCAAGCTTCCGCACTGGCCCGCCACCCGGGGCTTCGCCGACGGGCTCGGCTGGCTGGCGCAGATCGGCATGTTCGTCCTGCTCGGCCTGCTGGTCACCCCGCACGACCTGATCGTCGACTTCTGGCCCGCCGTGGTCGTGGGGCTGGTCCTCACCGCCGTCGCCCGGCCGTTGTCGGTCTTCATCAGCCTCGCGCCGTTCCGGCTGCCCAAGCGGGAGAAGGCCCTGATGTCCTGGGCCGGGTTGCGCGGCGCCGTGCCCATCATCCTGGCGACCATCCCCATGGTGTCGGGCATCGAGGGCAGCACCCGGGTCTTCAACATCGTCTTCGTGCTCGTCATCGTCTACACACTGATCCAGGGACCGACGCTGCCCTGGCTGGCCAGGGCCCTGAAGATCTCCGAGGACCCGTCCGAGACCGCGGACCTCGGCATCGAGTCGGCGCCCCTGGAACGGCTGCGCGGCCATCTGCTGTCCGTCGCCGTTCCCGGCAGCTCCAAGATGCACGGCGTGGAGGTCGGCGAACTCCGGCTGCCCGCCGGAGCTGCGGTCACCCTGGTCGTCCGGGACGGAAAGAGCTTCGTACCCGCGCCATCGACCGTGCTGCGCCGCGGGGACGAGCTGCTGGTCGTCGCGACCGACCCGGTGCGTGACGCCACCGAAGCCCGCCTGCGCGCGGTCGGCGCGGGCGGCAAGCTGGCCGGCTGGCTGGGCACCGGCGGCGCGGGCCGGCAGGACAGCGGCCCGGACATGCCGCACCTCGCGAAACTGGCCGGGAAGCTGGGCAAGGGCGGCGAGGACCGCCCGGGGAGCAGGACGGGCGGCAAGCGGGCCCACCACTGACCCTGGACGCCTCTGGGCGTTGCCGCCAGGCGCGAGGGACGCTCGCGGTTGTGCACGGCGGTCGAGGACGTGTGTCGGCGGCGGCAGGTGCCCGGGGCTGTCGAGGATGTGCCGGCAACCGCAGGTGTCCGGGGCGGCAGCGGACATGAGATGGCGACCGTAGGTGTCCGGGGGCGGCAGCGGACATGAGGCGGCAATCGCAGGTGTCCGGTGGCAGGGGCCTGTAACATGAAGGACTGGATCTCATGATCCACACGATTCGAACTTGATCGACCAACTCTGTCTGATGCAGAGCTGGCGCGACCGTATGGCGGTCGTGGCGTCCTTTCGCCTCTGTAGCGAGCGCCCGGCATCTACCGCAGTCCCGCGCGAAGAGGACAGCTCTCGGCAGCTTCCGCGCACTCCCCGCACCCCGGTGCGGGAAGTCCGGGAGCACGGCCACCAGGCGGCAGAAAGGCATGGACCGTGGCGTCCACGGTCTCCGACCGCCCCGGTTACGGGCAGTTGCTGCGCACCCCGGGTGCGTGGACCTTCCTCCTCCCGGGCTTCGCCGCCCGGCAGCCCTTCGCGATGCTGACCATCGGCATCGTGCTCCTTGTCCAGCACACCACCGGCTCGTACGGCAGCGCGGGCGCCGTGGCCGCCGTCTCCGGCGTCTCCATGGCCCTGTTCGCGCCCCAGAGCGGCAGGCTCGCCGACCGTTTCGGCCAGCGCGCCGTGCTCCTGCCCGGTGTCCTGGTGCACGCCGCCTCCGTCGGCGCGCTCACGGCACTCGCCCTAGCGGACGCACCTCTGTGGGCGCTGTTCCTGGCAGCGGTACCCACCGGGGCGTCCATTCCGCAGGTCGGGCCCATGGTGCGGGCCCGCTGGGCGGCACGGCTCGGCGCCGCCCCTGGGCGCCCGGCCTCCCCGCTGATGACCACGGCCGCCGCTTTCGAGTCCGTGACGGACGAGTTCACCTTCGTCGTCGGCCCCGTGCTCGCGACGGCGCTGTGCACCGGCGTGCACCCGGCGGCGGGACTGATCGCCGAGGCCGCACTCACACTGCTGGGCGGCCTCCTGTTCGCGGCGCAGCGCTCCACCCAGCCTGTCCCCCGGGGCGCCGCCAGGGCGGAGGAGCCGCACCGCTCGGCGCTCTCCGTGCCCGGGGTGCGCGTCCTCGCGATCACCTTCCTGGGCATCGGCGCCGTCTTCGGCGGCATGCAGGTCTCCCTGACGGCGTTCTCCGAGGAGATCGGCCGCCCCGGCGTGAACGGACTGCTGTACGGGGTCTTCGCGGCCGGCAACATGCTGGCCGGCATCGCCTGCGGGGCCATCGCCTGGAAGAGCAGCCCGCGCCGTCGGCTGATCGTCGGCTACGTGGCCCTGACACTGACCGCTTCCACGCTCTGGGCCGTGCACTCCGTGCCGCTGCTGGCGGGGCTCGGACTGCTGGCCGGACTCTGCATCGCTCCCGCGCTCATCAGCGGGTACACCCTGGTCGACGCGCTGGTGCCCGCGTCCGCCAGGACCGAGGCGTTCACCTGGCTGACAGGCGCCGTGGCACTCGGCCAGGCGGCGGCCGTCACGGTGGCCGGACAGCTCGCGGACGCCCACGGCGCGAACACCGGTTTCGTGGTCCCGCTGGCCGGTACGGCGCTGGCGCTGGCGACCCTGCTGGCCCTGCGTTCACGGCTGACGCCGCCCGCCGCAGGACGGACGGTGGCGCGTGGGATGGGTCACCGCGAGCCGGTCACAGTGGACTGATCGCTCGGAATACGTCAGTATGGAGCGTCGTTAGCACTCATTGAGTGAGAGTGCCAGGAGGAGCAAGTGCCGACCTATCAGTACCAGTGCACCGAATGCGGCGAGGGCCTCGAAGCGGTGCAGAAGTTCACCGATGATGCCCTGACCGTGTGCCCGAACTGCGAGGGACGCCTCAAGAAGGTGTTCTCGGCCGTCGGCATCGTCTTCAAGGGATCCGGTTTCTACCGGAACGACAGCCGCGGCTCCTCGTCGAGCAGCACGCCGGCCACGTCGTCGTCCAAGGCGTCCGACTCGTCCACAGGGTCGTCCTCGTCGACGTCGGACGCGAAGCCGGCCGCTTCGGCCGCGTCCTCTTCGTCCTCGAGTTCTTCCTCGGCGTCCTCCACGTCGTCGAGCGGTACGTCGGCCGCCTGAGGCCACCCGCGTACACCACACGTCTCGCCCGGACCCCGCTGATCGACTCGGTGGGGTCCCGGTCGTGCGCGCCCCGTTAGTGTGACCGCATGGTGAACTCAGAAACGGGTACAGCGGAGATCGGTGTCATCGGCGGATCAGGTTTCTACTCCTTCCTGGAGGACGTGACCGAGATCCAGGTCGACACCCCGTACGGAGCGCCGAGCGACTCCCTCTTCCTGGGTGAACTCGCTGGCCGCCGGGTGGCCTTCCTCCCGCGCCACGGCCGCGGCCACCACCTCCCACCGCACCGGATCAACTACCGCGCCAATCTCTGGGCCCTGCGCTCCGTCGGCGTAGGCCAGGTCCTCGGCCCGTGCGCGGTCGGCGGTCTGCGGCCGGAGTACGGGCCGGGCACCCTGCTCGTACCGGACCAGATGGTCGACCGCACAAAGGCACGCACGCAGACCTACTACGACGGTGAGGTCCGGGCCGACGGGTCGCAGCCGAACGTGGTGCACCTCGGTTTCGCCGACCCGTACTGCCCCCAGGGGCGCAGGGCGGCCCTCGCCGCGGCTCGTGGCCGCGACTGGGAGCCGGTGGACGGCGGGACCCTGGTCGTGGTCGAGGGCCCTCGCTTCTCGACCCGTGCGGAGTCACGCTGGCACGCCGCGATGGGCTGGTCGGTCGTCGGCATGACGGGACACCCGGAAGCCGTACTCGCCCGTGAACTGAATCTCTGTTACACGGCGCTGACGCTCGTGACGGACCTCGACGCGGGCGCCGAGGCCGGCGAGGGCGTCAACCACGCGGAGGTGCTGGAGGTGTTCGCGGGCAATGTGGACAGGCTCCGGTCGGTGCTGTTCGACGCGGTGGCCGCCCTGCCCACGGGCGAGGACCGTGACTGTGTCTGCGCGCACGCGCTGGACGGGATCGACACGGGGATCAAGCTGCCGTAGCGCGCCGGGACGCTGGATCCGCACCGGCACACACGGGGATCGAGCGCGGGGTTCGGTTCGCGTTCGTCCGCGGCCGACTCGTACGGGTGGCGGGGTTGTCCACATCGTGTGGACTGTCCACAGGGCCGAGCGGGATTTCCGTGAAGGGTGGATCGTGAGGGGAGTTCGGCGGGGAATCCCGCAGGACTCCCCTCACGCATTCCTCGGGCAATTCCGTCGCGTCCTCGGGCATCTCCGCGCGCCTTCTCGTGCGGCCCTTCGCAGGAATGTCCCACGGACTGCCCTCACATCAGGTGGTGTTGGCCATGTCTGCTTCGGTGCCCGATACACATCCCGCGCCTCCCGCACCGCGCGGAATCCCGTCCTTCGGGCCGCTGCGCGTTCGGGGCGGCGGTGGGCATCGACTCCGACGGGCGTTGCGCGCCCGGCGCCGGGCGCTGGCCGCGGGGTTCGCATTGGCCTCCGCTGTGTTCGCCGTATCGGGGCTGGGCGGTGAGAGAGGGGCGGCCGCCCTCCCCGGGGGTGCGCCACCGGGGCCTGAGCGACGGACGGTGCAGCTGGTGTCGGCCCCGGTGCGGATCGCCGACGCGGCGACGGTCGGGCTGCTGCGGCCCGGCGACCGCGTCGATGTGATCGCCGCGGTCGACGGAGATGTGGAGGCCAGGGTGGTGGCACGCGACGTACGGGTGGCGGAGATCCCGCGCCCCGCGGGCAGCGGGGAGGCGACGGTCCCGGAGGCAGACGGCGGGGTGGGCCCGGGGAGTGGCGCCTTGGTGGTCCTGTCGGTGGAGCGGGACACCGCGGCGGCCCTGGCAGGCGCCGGTGCCTCGGGCCGGCTCGCAGTGGCGGTGTCCCATGCCGAATAGAACTTCTATCGGATCAACTCACTCGTCGGAAGTACCCGATTGGACAGTGCGGTCTTCTGCGGCCTTATGTGGCGGGGCGGTTCTCTCCCCGTACGGCACAGACGGAGGAAGGCCCACATGTGAGCGAGAAGAAGGCCGGACTGCTGGAGGGATTCAAAGCTTTCCTGACGCGCGGCAATGTGATCGACCTCGCCGTCGCGGTCGTCATCGGTGCCGCGTTCACGAACGTGGTGAACGCGGTCGTGAAGGGAATCATCAATCCCGTGGTTGGCGCCTTCGGCACGCAGGACCTGGAGAAGTACAGGTCCTGCCTCCGGAGCCCGTGTGCGGTGGATCCGGAGACAGGCAGGATGGACGGCATCGAGATCCTGTGGGGCTCGGTGCTCAGCGCCACCGTCAGCTTCCTGATCACCGGTGCCGTCGTCTACTTCCTGATGGTGCTGCCGATGGCGAAGTACCTCGCCAGGCGCGCGGCCGCCCAGGCGGCGAAGGAGGGCGTGCGGGAGACGCTGGAGGTGAGCGAGCTGGAGGTGCTGAAGGAGATCCGGGACGCGCTGGTCGCCCAGCGGGGCCAGGCGTAGCGGGCCCGGATCCCGGCGTGCCGCCCGCGTCAGATGTGGTGGGGCGGCTTGTCGTCGAGGAAGCGCGCCAGGTCGGCCGCGCCGCCACCGGCCGGAGCCCGCTCGCCCCACCCCTGGTCCGTGTCGTCCGAGGACTGCCGGTCCAGCGGATCGTCGAAGATCAGAGCCGGCGGCTTGGGCCTGGCCTCCTGCGGCGGCCGTTGCTGCGGCTGCGACGGCTTCGACTCTCGCGGTCCATGGGCGGGGGCGGTACTCATACCTCCAGGGTACGGCCGCGCTCAGCGATCCTTCGGGTCGAGCAGCCACAGCCCCAGTACGACGAGGAACGACAGGCACAGAAAGCCGGCACCCCACCAGGCCGTGCCCGTGTCGCCCTCCATCCACACGTTGACGACCTCCGTCAGTGCCCAGAGCTGGCCGACGACGACGCTCAACGCCAGGACCAGCCGGGCCGTCAGTTTCGCGGAGCGCTCGGGCTCCTGTTCCGATCCCGCCCCGGGCCCCGGGCCGGTGTGACGCACCCGCGGATCGGCGTAGCCGCTGGTGGGCCGGATCTGGGGATAGCGCTCGTGGAGGGGTCGGTTCAGCTCGGCACGCGCGCTGCCCGGGTGGTATTCGGGATACGCCGAGCCGTCCGGGCTCGGGGGCCGCGGCGGCTCGACCGGCTCCAGCGGCTCGGTCATGTCCGCCTCCCTGTGGACGTGGCGTCGGACGGAGCCGGCGCGGGCGGTGCCTCGGCGCCGCCTCCGGTGCCGGGGCAGCCGATCCGGCCGGCGAGGTCCGGGCGGTCCTCACCGAGCTGGCGGCACAGCCCCTCCTCGATGCTCTCGCCGGAGCGGGTGGTGCCCACGGCCCAGATACTGCCGTCCTCCAGTTCGGTCAGGGCCACCTTGGGCAGCCCTCGGGGCGGTGGACCGGCCGTGACCTCACCGGTGCGGGCGTCGAAGATCCCCTCGTGGCAGGGGCAGTAGAGCTCACCCTCCGTGCCTCGGTCCTTGCGCCAGAGCACGGCACAGGCCAGGTGGGTGCAGACGGCGGAGTAGCCGACGAGGGTGCCGTCGTCCATCCGCACGGCGACCGCCCGGTCCTCGTCGCCCGGGTACCGGAAAGCGAGGGACTGGCCGGGCAACAGCTGCGCTGCGATCCGTTTCGGGGCCGGTGCCTTCCCGTCCTCCGTCTCGCCGTGCCGGTGGAGGATGCCGCCCGCGACCGCCAGCCCGCCCACGGCCAGTCCGCCGGAGACGGTGGCCACGATCCGCAGGTAGTCACGTCGTGTGGTCAGCGAGTCGGCGGCGATCCTGTCGTGCAGCGCTTCACGGGGGTCGCTCCCGGGGCCGTGGTCGGGGCCCGGCTGCTGCTGTTCGGTGACGCTCATCGGCGGACGTCCTTCCCGTTGATCTCGACGACGGGGAGTCCTCCGGGTACCGGCCACTGGACCCGCTCCGCGGGCACGACCATGGCCACACCGGTGCGGACCTCGCTCTCGCCGAAGACGAAGGTGTCGGCGACCTGCACGCCGGGGCGTTCCGCCTGGAGCTCCTCGAGGGTGCCGTAGTAGAGGGCACCGGTCGGGCAGACGGTGGCACACATGGGGGCGAGTCCGTAGGCGGTGCGGTCGTAGCAGAGGTTGCACTTCATCTGCAGCTTCGCCTGCAGGTCGATCTTCGGAACCCCGAAGGGGCAGGCGTTGACACAGTTGGCACAGCCGATGCAGCGGGTGGTGTCGGCCTGCTGCACGACACCGTCGGCGGTGACCAGGATCGCGTCGGCCGGACAGACCTCGGCGCAGGGGGCCACCGGGTCCTCGCAGTGCATGCAGACCGTTGGAAGGGAGGCTACGGAGGTGCCCTCGTCGGTGTAGTCGAGGTGGATCATCGACTTGCCGCGGTGGGAATCGCATTCCCGGCAGGCGGAGACACAGGCCTGACAGCCGATGCAGCGCCCCGGGTCGATGAACATCGTTCTGCCCATCATCCGGGCATCAGCTCCTTTCCGAGGTGCCGCGGCCCTGCGGGGCCGTGGGCGGCAACGGGTCGGTACGGGAGACCTGGGTCTCGGGGTAGGCGACATGGCCGGGGGCCACCGGGGGCGCGGGGACCTCGTCGATCGCTGCCGCGTGCTCGATGCGGCAGGCGCAGACCTTGTACTCGGGGATCTTGGAGCGGGGATCGAGGGCATCGATGGTGAGCGCGTTGGCTGCTGTCGGGATGGGCCAGTGGTAGGGGATGAACACCGTGTCGGGCCGGATCGCCTCGGTCACGAGCGCGGGGAAGACCTCGCTGCCGCGCCGGGTGACGACACGGACGGGTTCGCCGTTGTGGAAGCCGTGGGAGGGGTGGATCTCGGCCCAGGGGCGGGGGGTCTGCTCGACAAGGGCTCCCAGCCGGCGGGTCTGGTTGCCGGAGAGGAAGTGGGCGACAGTGCGGCCGGTCGTCAGCGTCATCGGGTGCTCGTCGTCGTACGGGTCCGCCGGCGGGTGCCACTCGACGGCCTGCATGTGGATCTTGCCGTCGGCGTGGTAGGTCGTGCCGTCCTCGAACAGCCGGGGGGTACCGGGATGGTCCGTGGACGGGCAGGGCCAGGAGATCCCGCCGGTCTCCTCGAGCCGTTCGTAGGTGATGCCGGAGTAGTCGATGATCGTGCCCGCCGAAGCCCTGCGCAGCTCGTCGAAGACCTCGCGGGAGCTGTCGAAGGCGAATTTGTCACCGGCTCCGAGACGGCGGGCGATCTCGCACATCACCCAGGTGTCGGTCCGCACCCCGGACGGTGGTTCCTGCGCCTTGTTGTGCTTGACGACACGTGCCTCGGCGTTGGCCATCACGCCTTCGTCCTCGGCCCAGATGGTGACGGGGAAGACGACGTGAGCGTTGGCGGCGGTCTCGGAGAGGAAGAAGTCGAACTGGGCGTGGAATTCGGTGGTGTCGTACCCCTCCTTGACCACGGCGTAGTTGGGGAGCGAGACGAAGGGGTTGTTGCAGATGCCGATCAGGCCGCGGATCTCCTGGCGCTGCATCTGCCAGACCATTTCCATCATCGAGGTACCGGCGGCCGGGAGTTCGGACTCCTCGATGCCCCAGATCTCGCAGATCTGCCGACGGTGCTCCTCGTTGAGGATCGAGCGGCCGCCGGGGAGCAGGTCTGCCTTCTGGCCGTGCTCGCGGCCTCCTTGACCGTTTCCCTGTCCGGTGAGGGTGCCGTAGCCGGCGCCGGGCTTGCCGATGTGACCGGTGGCGGTGCAGAGGTTGATCACGCTGAGGCAGTTCTCCACGCCCTGCGTGTGGTGTTCGATGCCCCGGGCGTGGAAGGCCATGGCCTTGGGTGCGCGGGCGAAGGCACGGGCGACCTGGACGACCTGCTCCGCGGGGATTCCGCAGATCTCGGCGGCGCGGGCCGGGGGGTACTGGGCGACGGCGGCCTTGACGTCCTCCCAGCCTGTGGCGTGGGCCGCGAGATAGGTCTCGTCGGTGAGCCCCTCCTCGATGATCACGTGCAGCACGGAGTTGAAGAAGGCCGAGTCGGTGCCCGACTTGAGCGCGACGTGGATGTCGGCGGTGCGCGCGACCGCCGTCTCACGCGGGTCGATCACGATCAGAGTGGCGCCGCGGTCCCGGGCACCCCAGACGTACTGGGTCAGCACGGGGAAGCACTCACCGACGTTGGCTCCCGCGAGCAGGAGGCAGTCGGTGAGCAGGATGTCGGAGAAGGGGTTGCCGGCCCGGTCGATGTTGAAGGCGAGCTTGTTGGCGCCGGCGGCGCTGACCATGCACAGACGGCCGTTGTAGTCGACGTGCTTGGTCTTCAGCGCCACCCGGGCGAACTTGCCGACCAGGTAGGTCTTCTCGGAGAAGAGGCTGGCCCCGCCGAGTACGCCGAAGGCGTCCCGCCCGTGGTCCTGCTGGATGCGCTTGATCTCGGAGACCGTGAAGTCGAGTGCTTCGTCCCAGGAGACCTCCCGCAGCTCCTCGTCGCGGGAGCGGCGCATGAGGGGGGAGGTGAGCCGGTCCGGGTGGTTGACCTGCTGGTAGGCGTTGATGCCCTTGGGGCAGAGGCGCATGCGGTTGATGTCGTGATTGCGGGGCTCCACGCCGAAGACCTTGCCCCCGCGGTCCACGCGGAGGTACATCCCGCACTGGACGCCGCAGAAACAGCAGTGGGTTGGGACGAGCGTCTCGCCGTTCTGGTCGGCGTGCCAACGGTCCGCCGGGATGCCGCCAGCGTCCCGGAAACCACGGGTGCCCGGGGGCGCGAGGGAGGGGTCGAGGGGGACGGCATGACGGCCGTCGACTGCGTGCGGATCCGCGGTCACTTGAAGCCCTTCTTGACCTGGGTGAGATAGGCGTTGCCGCGCAGGACCCGCTTGCAGCGCGGGCAGTATTCGGCCCATGCGTCGAAGCCCAGTTCGAGGTCCTGCATGGTGCCGCGCAGGTTCTCGACGTAAGGGCCCGTGTCGATCGCTTCCCCGCAGCGGCGGCAGGGGAAGACCTTGTCGTCCTGGCGGTCGGTGTACTTGAAGAGCTGCATGCCGACCGCAGCCGGGCGCTGCACGATGTGGAAGAACTTCCCGAACGGGATGTAGATGAGGGTGAAGACCACCGAGACCATGTGGAGGATCGCCAGGAACTCGTAGCCCCCGCCGTGCAGGAAGATCGAGGAGAAGGTGAGCAGCAGGCCGGTCACCGAGATGATGATCAGCGCGAGCAGCGGCACCATGTCGTAGGCGAACCGCTGCCCGGTGATGGCCCCGCGGTCCTTCATCCGGCGCCAGAGGAAGTACGACGCTCCGGGGATGACAAGGACCGCCGCGATGTCCAGGCCGTGGAACATCAGCCAGCCGATGAAGTTCAGCGAGTCGAAGCCGAGGATCTTGACGCCCCAGATGCGCATCTCGTAGCCGGGCCCCGAGCCGCTGCCGGAGGTGAAGGTGAACCAGCCCCAGGTCAGCGGGAAGGTGATCAGCGCGGCGAGGATGCAGCCCCAGAAGATCAGCTGGTGGGCGGCCCAGCGGGCGTGGGAGCGGGCGCCGAGGAATTTCTGGAAGCCCAGATAGGTCGCGATCATCTTCGGCAGGGCGGTGGGCGTCCTGCGGAAGTTCTCCTTGGAGAACAAGCTGCGCCAGCCGTTCTTGAAGAGCCGTCGGGCGCCGGGAGCCGAGACCCAGACCGTGTAGCGGTAGGCGACTCCGAACGCGAGGAAGACGGTGGCGACGGCGTACGGGAGCAGCGCCGAGTCGAAGTCGTGCAGCAGGCGGCTGCCGAAGACGATCGCGAGGATCAGCAGGCCGGACACGGCGGCGCCGGCCAGGGTCGCGCGGCCCGAGACGGATCGAGGCAGGCGCCGGGCTGCCCTCGCGGCGACGGAGGGCCCGGCGGCAGAGGGCCCCTGGCCGGATCGACGGCCTTCCGTCCCGCCGGACGTGCCGGTGCGGGCACCGGAATCGGACTGCTCGGCTGCGGCGGGTTCTGGTGGCTCGGTCACCCGGCCACCGTAGGACCGCGACAGGCGTTTGGTCCCGTTATATCCCCTGATGGTGTGATCACGTCGCCCAGGTGGCCCGCGTTCGGACGGTCCACGACATGTCTCCGCTTCCTCTGCCGTCGCCTGTACGTTCGCCGGTACACGGCACCCACGCACTCCCGAGGAGCTCGTCATGACCGAGGAACTGCCCGGCCCGGGCCCGCTGGACGCACTGACGGACGTGGCCGGAATCCGCGTCGGTCACGCCCGGGTACCGGGCGAGGGCGCGTTGAGCGGAACCACCGTCGTCCTCGCCCCCGAGGGCGGGGCCGTGGCGGCCGTCGACGTACGCGGAGGTGGCCCCGGCACCAGGGAGACGGACGCCCTCGACCCGCGCAATCTGGTGCAGCGGATCGACGCGATCGTCCTGACCGGCGGCAGCGCGTACGGACTCGACGCCGCTTCAGGCGTGATGGCCTGGCTCGAGGAGCGGGGTCGTGGTGTCCCGGTCGGCCCGGACCCCTCCCAGGTGGTGCCCGTGGTCCCGGCTGCCTGCCTCTTCGATCTGGGCCGGGGCGGTGAATGGCGGGACCGCCCGGACGCTTCGACCGGCCGTGCCGCCGTGGAGGCCGCCGCCGCCACCGAGCCGGGTACACAGGTCCCCGAGGGCAACGTGGGCGCCGGTACGGGAGCCGTGGCAGGGCGGATCAAGGGCGGTGTCGGCACGGCGAGCGTGCGCCTGGCCTCCGGGGTCACGGTCGCCGCCCTGGCCGTCGTCAACGCGGCGGGTTCCGTCGTCGATCCGCGGACCGGGGTGCTGTACGGGGAGTACGGATCGGGCCGGCCGCCCGCGCACCCGGCGCCCTCCGTGCACGAAGCCGCGCGCCGGCGGCTGGCGGAGATCCGAGGCGCAGCCCGGAGGGACGACGCGGCGGAGAACAGCGGCCCCACGGACGGCACACCGGCGAACGGCACCGAGGGGAGCGACGCCGAGGGGAACGGCGTCCACGGGGGCGGCGTCCACGGAGGCAGCGTCTTCAACACCACGATCGCGGTCGTCGCGACCGACGCCGCCCTCACCCGCGCGCAGGCGCAGAAGCTCGCAGGCACGGCGCACGACGGGCTGGCGCGCGCCGTCCGGCCGGTCCATCTGCTCACCGACGGGGACACGGTCTTCACCCTGTCCACCGGCCGGCTCCCGCTGCCCCCGGAGCCCACCGCCGCGCTCAACGACATCCTGGCGGCGGGTGCGGACGCCCTGACCCGCGCCGTCGTGAAGGCCGCCAGGGCGGCGCGGGGGGTCGACGGCCCGGGAGGCACGTTCCCCTCGTACAGCGAGCTCTACGGCGCATCCTGAGTAGGCCGGGAACCCCTTGCGCGGCATCCCGAACAGACGGGGAACTTTCCGCGTGCGCCGTACGTTTTTTGCGAACCTCGGTCACGATGTCAGACCCAGGGACTACGTTATGCACGCATCGGGTAACACGCGGCGACGGCCTGGAGACAGCACCTTGAGCGATCCGTACGAGACAACCGAGCAGCACCTCGAGCGACTCCTGCGATGCGCCCTCAACTCCTTCGAACTGTCCGACACCACGGTCGACCGGCTCGGGACGGCGCTGGCGCACAGCAGTGCCCTGCATTCGTCCCACCACAGTTCCGTACTGCACCGTGAGACCTACCGGCACACCTACCTGCTCTCCGACGGCACCGCGCTCACCCTCTGGGAGCTGGTGCACGGTGGCGGCAGGGACATCCCTGCCCCGCGCCGTCACGAGCTGTACGACGACGAGGGCGACGCGCAGATCGCCGCCGCGCGCCTCGCCGGCAGCTTCTGGGACACCCCGGCCCTCGGTGACGACAGCCTCCGGGAGGACTTGGAGGCACTCACGCTGCTCATGAGCGTCCCCCCGGCTCCGCTGCCCCGCATGTACGCCCCCGACAACTCGGCGGACCACGCCCGCCGCGTACTGCGCCGGGCGGAGAACAGCGATCGGCCCGGCGTCGGGACGGCCGGACTGCTCCGGGCGGCGTTCGCCCACCACATCACCCAGGTCTTCGGCCGTCAGTACCGTGTCGACGGCCGGGATGCCGGTTTCACGCTCTACGAGCACGCCTTCCTCCTCCTGGACGGCAGCGAGACGAGCCTGTGGGAGGTCGAGCACACGGCCACACCCGACGGCCGCCACATGTGCGAGGTGTACGACGACGAGCAGACCGCACGCCTGGCCATGGAGAACCGCACGCGGATCTGCTGACCGGCCGGGACCGGCCCTGGCTCCGAACGGGCTGACCCGCCCGGCCGCCCCGCCCGTGACTCCGGGCCGAGCAGCCGGGCGGGTCAGCCCGTCAGGTCATCAGGTCGCCGGCTCCAAGGGCATCAAGTCGTCAGGTCGCCGGCTGGTCGGCTCGTCAGCTGGTCGGCTCCTCAGCTGGTCAGCTGGTCAGCTGGTCAGCTGGTCAGCTGGTCAGCGCAGGCTCCTTGGAGACCGCTTCGCCCTGAGCCTGCGCGGAGTCGTCGTCCCCGCCCCCCTCCAGATGCACCCGCGGCCTGGCGGGCAGGGCGAACATCACGAGGAAGATCACCGTGAGCACCCCCGCCACCCACCAAAGCGACTGCTGGAAGGCGTCCACGAACGCCGCGCCCATCGCTTCCGGTGGCAACCGGTCGCTGATCGAGCCGAAGAAGACGACCGAGACCAGGCCGAGCCCCAGCGCCGTACCCATCTGCTGCACCGTGTTGATCAGTCCGGACGCCGATCCCGAGTGCTCCTTGGGCACTTCGGAGAGCACCGCGTCCGTCAGCGGAGCCACGATCAGTCCCATGCCCACGCCCATGACCACCAGCGGGAGTGCCATCTGCCAGGGGCTGATGGCCAGTCCGTACCGGCCGGCCTCCCAGATGTACAGCAGCAGCCCGACGATCATCAGCAGCGCACCCGTCTGCAGCACCTTGCGGCCGAAGCGGGGCACGAGCTTCTGTACGGAGACACCGGCGGCGGCCGAGACGGCGATCGAGAACGGGATCCCCGTCGAGCCGGCCTTCAGGGCGCTCCAGCCGAGCCCCATCTGCAGGTAGAGCGTCCAGACCAGGAAGAAGATGCCCAGGGCGACACCGAAGGTCAGCTGCACGGCGGTGCCCGCCGCGAAACTCTTCACGCGGAACAGCGAGAGTTCGATGAGCGGCGAGCCGTCCCGGTTCGCCTTCCGGCGTTCGAAGGCGACGAGTGCCGCGAACACCAGGAGACTCGCGGCCATCGACAGGTGACCCCACAGCGGCCAGCCCAGCTCGCGTCCCCGGGTCAGCGGGTAGAGCAGCATGAGGAGCCCAGTGTCACCAGGGCGACCCCTGCCAGGTCGAGCCTGAGTGCCTTCGGTGCCTTGGACTCGCTGATGAACTTCCTGCCGAGCACCAGTCCTGCGATGCCGACCGGCAGGTTGATCAGGAAGATGGGCCGCCACTCGAGACCGAAGATGTTCCATTCGGTGAGCAGTGCGCCGAGCAGGGGCCCCGACACCGCTCCGAGCCCGACGATCGCGCCGAACAGCCCGAAGACCTTGCCGCGTTCGTGCGCCGGGAAGGTGGCGTGCACGATCGACAGGACCTGCG
This sequence comes from Streptomyces pratensis, assembly GCF_016804005.1. Classification (GTDB taxonomy): domain Bacteria; phylum Actinomycetota; class Actinomycetes; order Streptomycetales; family Streptomycetaceae; genus Streptomyces; species Streptomyces pratensis_A. The sequence continues at coordinate 7,629,498 of NZ_CP051486.1, forward strand.
GCACCATCAGTGCGGCCATACCGCCCTGCAGGATGCGCGACGCCACCAGCATCTCCGGATTCACGGCGAATCCGCAGAGGGCGGAGGCGATCGTGAAGCCGCCTATGCCGACGAGGAAGAGCCGCTTGCGTCCGTAGATGTCACCGAGCCGGCCACCCGTGATCAGACCGGCCGCGAAGGCCAACGCGTATCCGGCGGTGATCCACTGGATCGCTGTGAACGAGGCACCCGTGTCCTCGGTGATGCTCGGGATGGCGATATTGACGATCGTGACGTCGACCAGGTCCATGAAGGCCGCGGTCATCACGATCGCCAGCGCGATCCAGCGGCGCCGGTCCGCCGGGTCCTGCGGCGTTGCCGGCCCTGTTGACACCGTGGGGCCGGCCGCTGACGCCGTGGGGCCGGCTGCCGTGTCCGGCAGGGGTTCGGAAGAAGTCATGCGAAGAACTTAGTAGTGATACAGGTCAGATAATGACCTGATAGCCCGGCATCCTGTATCCATGACCGACACCCCGGCACGACTGCTGAAATTGCTGTCGCTCCTCCAGACACCCCGCGAGTGGCCGGGCAGTGAGCTGGCCGGCCGACTGGACGTCAGCCCGCGCACCATCCGCCGCGACATCGACCGGCTCCGCGACCTGGGCTATCCGGTCGAGGCGTCGCGCGGTTCGATCGGCGGCTATCGCCTGGTCGCGGGCACCGCCATGCCGCCGCTCCTGCTGGACGACGAGGAGGCCGTGGCCATCGCGGTGGGACTGCGGGCAGGAGCCGGGCATGCCATCGAGGGCGTCGACGAGGCTTCCGTACGGGCCCTGACCAAGCTGGAGCAGGTCCTCCCGGCACGCCTGCGGCACAGGGTCTCAGCCCTGCAGAACGCGACGGTGCCCCTCACTCGCGGCGACGGCGCGACCATCGATCCCCGGACGCTCACGGTGATCGCCTCGGCGGTCACCGCGCGCGAACGTCTGCGCTTCGACTATCGGGCGGGGGACGGAGCCGCGTCGAAGCGGCAGGCCGAGCCGTACCGGCTGGTGAGCACGGGCAGCCGTTGGTATCTCGTCGCGTACGACCTGGACCGCGAGGACTGGCGCACCTTCCGGGTGGACCGGGTGAGTGAGCCGTTCGCCACCGGTGCCCGCTTCACCCCGCGCGAGCTGCCTGCGGAGAGCGAGAACGGTGCGGAGCTCCTCTCCCGGTCGATGTCCCGCACCCAGCCGGAGCTGCACATCGATGTGACGTTCGAGGCGTCGGCGGGCTTCGTGGCGGCCCGGCTGCCCGCTGAGTTCGGCGCGCTGGAACCGGGTGGGGCGGACAGCTGCCGCCTGCGTACGAGTTCCCGGAGCTCGCTGGAGTGGGTGGCCCTGCGGCTCGCGCTGGTGGACTGCGCGTTCGAGGCGCACGGCCCGCCGGAGCTGGTGGAGCGCCTCGGCGTCCTGGGCGCGCGCCTTTCCCGGGCGGCGTCGCCCGTCCGGCGGCCGGGCTGACATGAATGAGCCCCGGCGCCGGGGGGGGTGGGCGCCGGGACTCAGCTCATGGGACCGGAAGGAGACCGGTCGTCGGGCCGGTGCGAACCGGCTTGATGTGGAGATTACGGGTTATCGGCTCATGCCGCAGCGTCAAAGCCCGTGTCGTGAGCCATTCGCTTCAATTCGAGCAGTGCGTGCTTCTCGATCTGGCGGATCCGCTCCCGTGTCAGACCGTGCTGCTTGCCCACCTCGGTGAGGGTCCGCTCGCGGCCGTCCTCGATCCCGTAACGCATCTTGATGATCGAGGCGGTTCGGTTGTCGAGCTTGCCGATCAGGTCCTCGAGCTCCTCGCTGCGCAGGAGAGTCATCACGGACTGCTCCGGCGACACGGCCGAGGTGTCCTCCAGCAGGTCCCCGAACTGCGTGTCTCCGTCGTCGTCCACGGACATGTTCAGGCTGACCGGGTCACGGGCCCAGTCCAGGACGTTGCCGACGCGCTCGGCGTTGGAGTCCAGCTCGGCGGCGATCTCCGCGTGCTCGGGATCGCGCCCGTGCTCCCGGTTGAATTCGCGCTGCACGCGCCGGATCCTGCCCAGCTCCTCCACCAGGTGGACGGGGAGCCTGATCGTGCGGGACTGATCGGCGATGGAGCGGGTGATGGCCTGCCGGATCCACCACGTGGCGTACGTCGAGAACTTGAAGCCCTTGGCGTAGTCGAACTTCTCGACCGCGCGCACCAGGCCGGCGTTGCCCTCCTGGATCAGGTCGAGCAGAGGAAGGCCCGCCCTCGGGTAGCGCCTGGCCACGGCAACGACGAGCCGGAGGTTGGACCGGATGAATACGTCCTTGGCGCGCTCGCTCTCGGCGACGAGCGCCTCCAGCTCCTCACGCGTCGCTCCACCGGCGTCGCTCTCCACCTCGCCGGCGAGGATCTGCTGGGCGTAGACGCCCGCCTCGATGTCCTGTGAGAGCTCGACCTCCTTGGCGGCGTCGAGCAGCGGTGTGCGAGCGATCTCGTCCAGGTACATGCCGACCAGGTCGCGATCGGCGATCTCCCCGCCCACGGCGCGAACACTGCTTGCCCGGTCGGTCCCGCCGGTGCTGGCGGACGAACGACGGGCGACGGCACGGGTTGCCATGCGTGCTCCCTTGCTGAGTAGGTCGCGACACCCTCCCGGGTGCCCTGCATCCGATGGAAACAACGACTGGAATCCGGACAGAATTCCCACGACGCCCATTCACTTTCGAGATCATGCAGTACCCTGTCGGCCCCCAAGGGAGGACAGATGCCGCAGATACCCACAGAAGTGCAGGTCAGGCCAGGCGTGGAAGCCGACCTGCAAGCGCTCACGGACATCTACAACCATTACGTCCGTGAGACCGCGCTCACATTCGACACGGCCGCCTTCACACCGGAGGAGCGTCTGCCCTGGTTGCGCTCCCACCCGGAAGACGGTCCCCACAGGCTGCTGGTTGCTAAGGACCCGGATACCCGGCACAACGCGCGCCATGTCCTGGGTTATGCCACCAGCAGCCCGTACCGCCCGAAGGCGGCGTACAGCACCTCGGTCGAGGTGAGCGTCTACCTCGCTCCCGACACCACGGGCCGTGGGATCGGCACACTCCTCTACAAGGCGCTCTTCGAGGCCCTGGCCGACGAGGACGTCCACCGCGCCTACGCCGCGATCGCACAGCCGAACGAGCCCTCGGTCCGGCTGCACGACGCCTTCGGGTTCCGCCACGTCGGGACGTATACGGAGGTGGGCCGCAAGTTCGGCCGGTACTGGGACGTGTCCTGGTACGAGAAGCCGCTGCTCAGCCGAACTGCACCGAACGCTTCGCCAGACCCATCCAGAAGCCGTCGATGACGCTGCGCCCCTGACCGAGCTCCCCCTCCGCCGCGCCGAGCGTGACGAACAGCGGCGCGAAGTGCTCCGTGCGCGGATGGGCCAGCCTGCCCGCCGGCGAGGCGTGCTCGAAGTCCAGCAGGGAGTCGACGTCCTGTGCCTGGAGCGCCCGGTTCCCCCAGTCGTCGAACTCCGCCGACCAGCCGGGGGTGCCGCCGCCGGTGTGCCTCAGCGCCGCCAGGTTGTGCGTGAAGAAGCCGCTCCCGACGATCAGCACACCCTCGTCGCGCAGCGGGGCCAGCTTGCGCCCGATGGCCATCAGCTTCTGCGGGTCGAGCGTCGGCATCGAGATCTGGAGTACGGGGATGTCGGCGGCCGGGAACATCTCGACCAGCGGTACGTACGCCCCGTGGTCGAGGCCGCGATCGGGGATGTCCTGGACCGGGGTCCCGGCGCCCCGCAGCAGCTTGCGGACGTCGTCCGCGAGCTTCGGAGCTCCCGGAGCGGCGTACTGCACCTGGTAGTAGTGCTCCGGGAAGCCCCAGAAGTCGTAGACCAGCGGCACGGGCTCGGTGGCACCGAGGGCGAGCGGGGCCTCTTCCCAGTGCGCGGAGACCATCAGGATCGCCTTGGGGCGCGGCAGGCCCGCCGACCAGGCCGCCAGCTCACCGGGCCAGACCGGGTCGTCGGCGAGCGGCGGGGCGCCGTGCGAGAGGTAGAGGGCGGGCATGCGCTCCGCGGTGACTGTCATGACACTCCCATTCCTCTGCCGATCAAGGTATGTGTGTTCTCTACAGGTACCGGGAACCGGCAACTGCGCGAGCACCGGGGATTCGGCAGATCGGCTCTTCGGACCCGAGTCTTTGAATCTTCAAGTTCCAACCCCCAGAGACCTTAGCTCTATCTAGTTCAACTTTCAAGAAAAGGTCGTACAGTGGAGTACATGACCACGGCATCCCCCGGCGGGCCCCGGTGGCTCACCGACGAAGAACAGAGCGTGTGGCGCGCCTACCTCCACGCCACCACGCTCATGGAGGACCACCTCGACCGCCAGTTGCAGCGCGACGCCGGCATGCCGCACACCTACTACGGGCTGCTCGTCAACCTCTCGCAGGCCCCCCGGCGGCGAAAGCGCATGACCGAGCTGGCCAAGGACGCCAAGATCACCCGCTCCCGTCTCTCGCACGCCGTCGCCCGGCTGGAGAAGAACGGCTGGGTGCGCCGCGAGGACTGCCCGTCCGACAAGCGCGGCCAGAACGCGATCCTGACCGACGAGGGCTACGACATGCTGCGGCGGTCCGCGCCGGGACACGTCGACGCGGTGCGCCAGGCGATGTTCGACCGGCTCAGCCCCCAGCAGGTGCAGAGCCTCGGCGAGATCATGCAGGTCGTCGCCGCCGGACTGCAGCCTGAGGGCACGGACGCGGATCTGCCCTGGCTCCGCTGAGCGGAACCAGGGCAGACGAACAGGGCCGGCACCGCAGGCCGTCAGGCATCGCACCGGGTGGCTCGGCGCCGGGCCGGGTGCCCGGGCCCGGGGCCCGGGCCGGGTCAGGGCCGGGTCAGGGCCCGGTGTCCGAGCCGGTCAGGCCCGGGGGTCCGCTCCATCACCGGCCGCGGGTGTCCGGTCCGTGCCCGGCCCGGGTGTCCGGTCCGTGCCCGGCCCGAGTGTCCTGGGGCACCCGCGGCCGGGTGTCCTGTCCGGCACCCGCGGCCGGTGCGCGTCGACGGCCGGTGTGCGACACCCGTCGGTGCGCGATGGGTGCGGCACCCATCGGTGCGCGACGCTTTCGGTTCGTGACGCCCGTCAGTGTGCGACGACCGGGATCTTGAGCTCGTGCTCCATCCCGTCCTCCAGCTCCCCAGAGCCGTCGGCCGGGCCGGAGCCCGGACGTCCGGTGTTGATCAGGACGACCGCGATCGCCGACGCGGCGACCAGGATGCCGACCGCCCACCAGATGGCACCGGCGAAGCCGGCGACCATGGCCTGGAGCTGGAGCAGCTTCGGGTCGCTCGCACCGGCGGCGTGGTCGGCGATGTACGCGGTGGTGGCGCCGGCGGCGATCGTGTTGAGCAGCGCCGTACCGATGGCACCGCCGACCTGCTGCGAGGTGTTCACCATCGCGGAGGCGACACCGGCGTCACGCGGCTCGATGCCGTGCGTGGCCAGCGACATGGCCGGCATGAACGCCGTGCCCATACCCAGCCCGAGCAGCAGTTGGCCGGGCAGGATGACGGCCGTGTAGGACGTTTCGATGTCCAGCTGGGTCAGCAGCAGCATGCCGACGGCCGCCACCAGGAATCCGGGGCCCATCAGCAGCCTCGGCGGGACCCGGGTCATCAGCCGGGTGCCGATCTGGGTGGAGCCGACGATCATGCCCACGATCATCGGCATGAAGGCGAAGCCGGTCTTGACCGGGCTGTAGCCCTTGACCACCTGCAGGTAGTACGTGAGGAAGAGGAAGAGCCCGAACATCGCGATGATGGCGAGGCCCAGCGAGAGGTAGACGCCTCCGCGGTTGCGCTCGGTCAGGACGCGCAGCGGCAGCAGCGGCGACTTCACGCGCGACTCGGTGATCACGAAGGCCAGCAGCAGCACCGCGGCCGCGAAGAACATGCCGATGGTCAGCGAGTCCGACCAGCCGGCCGACTCGGCGCGGGTGAATCCGTAGACCAGCGCGACCAGGCCCAGCGTGGACAGGACGACGCCGGGGATGTCGAGCGGCGAGCGGTTACGGCTGCCGGACGGCTCACGGATGACGAAGTAGGCACCGGCGGCCGCGACGATCGCGAACGGGATGTTGACGAAGAAGGTCCAGCGCCAGTTCAGGTACTCGGTCAGGAAACCGCCCAGGATCAGGCCGACCGCGCCACCGCCACCGGCGATGGCCCCGTAGATACCGAAGGCCTTGGCGCGCTCCTTGGCGTCCGTGAACATCACGGCGAGCAGGGAGAGGGCCGCCGGCGCGAGCAGCGCGCCGAAGACTCCCTGGAGGGCACGGGAGCCGAACATCATGGCTTCGTTCTGGGCCGCGCCGCCGAGCGCGGAGGCCGCGGCGAAACCGAGCAGACCGACGACGAAGGTGCGCTTACGGCCCCAGAGGTCGGCGATGCGTCCGCCGAAGAGCAGGAGTCCACCGAAGGCGAGTGCGTAGGCGGTGATGACCCACTGCTTGTTGCCCTCGGAAATGCCCAGGTCGGTCTGGGCGGAGGGCAGGGCGATGTTCACGATGGTCGCGTCGAGCACGACCATCAGCTGGGCGAGGGCGATGAAGCCCAGCGCTTTCCATCGACTGGGATCCGGAAAGGTGCCGGCTGTTTTCGACATGGGTGTAGCCACCTAAGGACGCGAAGAGTTACGAAGTCGACGAACGGGCCGCGAACGGACACGCGTACGACATCGGAAAAGGGCGAGGGATACCGAGGGCCGGGCCTGTGTCAGGCCCGGGCCCACGCGAGAACTGAAGTGAGTGATGCGGGGCGGAAGTCTGTGGGTCGGTTCTCCGGTGCGGTTCTGCAGCGCTGCGGTGCGGTGCTGCGGTGTGGTTCTCCGGTGCTGTTCAGCGGCGCGCGGGCATCAGCGTCCGTTGCGCAGGTCCTCCAAGGTCGCCGCCGATCCGGGCAGTTCGGAGCGGGCCGGGGATTCCAGGCCGTCCAGGAAGAGCTGCAGATGGCGGTGGGTGAACCGGTCTATGTCCAGGCAGGCGATGCCGGGCAAGGGCCGGGTGAGCTGGGAGAGGGCGACGAGCACGTCACCGACGGCGATGTCGGTACGCAGCCTCCCTGCGGACATGGCGCGCTCCACGAGCCCTTCGACGGCCTCTTCGAGGCGACGGCGCTCGGTGAGCAGTTCGGGATGGTCGTTGTCGAAGCCGCCGGAGAGCATCGGGCACAGGGCTCCGATCCGTTCGTCGGCCGCCGCGTGGACGAAGCGGCTGAGCGCGGCGAAGGGGTCGGACTCGGCCGCGACGGCCTCCTCCAACCGGTCGGTGGTGCGGGAGGTGACGGCCAGCACGACCTCATGGATCAGAGCTGCCCGGTCGGGGAAATTCCGGTAGAGCGTGGCGTTACCGACTCCGGCCCTGCGCGCGACCTCGTCGAGCGGCACGTCCGGCCCGAACTCGACGAACATCTCACGCGCGGCCACCACGATCCGCTCCCGGTTGCGCAGGGCATCGGCCCGCGGGCGGGGCGTACGGCGCTGTGCTGCACAGACAGCGGTCCCGGCGACGGAATCCACGGCTACGACCCTTTCCTGTCGGCGTGTACGGCGCCCCTCCGGCGAACCGGGGAGCGCGTCCCCGTTTCACGGGAACACAAGTACAAACGGGGAGAGGCTCCCCGGTTATTTCCCGCACTCATGTGACCTGGGACACACATCTCATGCGGCGAAAAACCCCTCCATCGGCGCACCCAGCGAGCGTTCCCCCACGACCCGGATGAGGCTGATCGCCAGAGCGCAGTCAGAGCCGGACGGCTGCCGCGGAACCGAAGGCGAGCCCTATGCAGCAGCCCCGCCACCGGATACGCGGACACCGCCGCCCTCTCGCACTCGCCGGGGCGACAGCCCTGATCATCGCTACGACGGCGTCGGCCAGCTCCACCCTCCCCGTCGCCAGCCGCGCCTCCGCCGGGCCGGTGGCCGCAGCACGCGGGACCGGCCTCGCACCGTGCCGCATACCGACGGCCATGGGCGTACAGATGTCGGAAGGCATGCCGACACCGCCCGGCTACGCCCGCTCCACCGGCCGTATCAGAGCCCTCAACCTGATGATCGACTTCCCTGACGCGCGGGCGACGGAACCGGCGGCGGACCGGCTCGCGGAGTTCTTCCCGCAGACCTCCGACTGGTTCCGCACCAGCTCCTACGGACGGCTCACCTACCGGCCCGAAGCTCCCGTGAACGACTGGCTGCGGATGCCCCTGCCGTTCTCCGAGTACGGGATAGAGCGCGGCGCCCCGTTCGAACCGGGCTACCGCAAGATGGTCAAGGACCTGGTGACCGTCGCCGACCCGAAGGTCGACTTCTCGGCGTACGACCTGGTCAACGTGCTCGTCACCCCGAACGCCGGGCCCTCCGCGCTGGACACCGTCCTTTCGGTGACCTTCTCAGGCAACGACGACGCACCCTTCGCCGACGGCGTCCCGCTCGCCAACACGTCCTTCGTCTACAGCCGCCAGGACGACGGCTCCGGCTCGTACGCGGAGACCGGCTACCGGGTCCTCCCCCACGAGAACGGCCACGTCTTCGGACTGCCCGACCTCTACACGATGGAGGGCGGCGGCTCCGTGGGGCACTGGGACATCATGTCCGAGGACTGGGGGGCCAACAACGACCTCCTGGGCTGGCACAAGTGGAAGCTCGGCTGGCTGGACAGCGGCCAGATCAGCTGCGCCGCCATGCCCGGCACCAGCGAACGCGTCCTCGAACCGCTGGCCACCGAGGGCGGCCCGAAACTGGCCTTCGTGCCGGTGAGCGCGCAGTCCGGCTACGCGGTGGAGGTCCGGACCGCGGAGGGCAACGACGAAGCGGTGTGCCGGCCCGGGGTCCTCATCTACAAGGTGAGCGCCGATGTGGACACCGGCCAGGGCCCGGTCTCCGTCGAGGACAGCACCGAGGACAGCGGGGGCTGCACCCGGCGGCCGAATGTGCACGCCGAGCTCTCCGACGCCGCTTTCCAACCGGGCGAGACGTTCACCGACCGGGCCCACGGCATACGAATATCCGTGGTGGACAAGGACGACGACGGAAGCCACCGGGTGCGGATCACCCGGCCCTGAGCCCGCGGCCCCCGGCCCCTCGCGCGCCCGCAGCCCCTGCTCCCGCCGTCAGCGCCGGACCTCGGGCCCCGCCCACAGCCTCTCGGCCCCGCACCCCTGCTTCTCAGCCCTCGCCCTCGTCCGCGTACTGCTGGAACGCGCCGCGCAGCTCACGCTTCAGGATCTTCCCCGTGGCATTCCGCGGCAGCGGCTCCCGCGTCACCACCACATGGGCGGGGACCTTGAAAGCGGCCAGGCTCCGGCCCACACGCTCTTGGAGCGCCTCCGCCGTGACGACGGAACCCGGCCGCACCCGGACGACCGCCGCGACCTCCTCGCCCAGCACCGGGTGCGGGACCCCGAGCACCGCCGCGTCCTCGACGTCGGGGTGAGCGTGCAGAGCGGCCTCGACCTCCACGCAGTACACGTTCTCGCCGCCACGGATCACCATGTCCTTGATCCGGTCGACGACGGTCACCCGCCCGTCCCGGACGACGGCCAGATCCCCCGTACGGAACCAGCCGCCGGTGAAGGCGTCGGCCGTCGCGGCCCCGTCGCGCCAGTAGCCACGGAACAGGGACTGGCCGCGCAGCCACAGCTCGCCGGTCCCGCCGTCCGGGAGGGCACCGCCCGTGGGACCGGCGATCCGCACCTCGGTGACCGGGGTCGGGGTGCCGACGGATTCCGGGTACGCCCGGTACGCGGCGCCGAAGTTGGCCAGCACGCCGCCACCGGTCTCCGTCAGGCCGTAGCCGTTGCGCGGTTCGATCCGGTCGCCGTGCCGTGCGGTGAGCCGGGCGACGAGGTCCGGCGGGGCCGCCGCACCGCCGGTGTTCAGCCCCCTCAGGCTCTCCATCTCGTCTCCCGCGCGGTCAGCTGCCGCGAGCAGCTGGAGCGCGGTGGCCGGAACGCCCGCGTAGTGGGTGACCCCGTGCCGGCGGATCAGCCGGAGGGCCTCGCCGGCATCCCACTTCGGCATCAGGACGAGGGCGCCGCCCGACGCCATCGCCGCGTACAAGCTGGTGAACGCGGCGACGTGGAAGAAGGGGAACGTCATCAGGGTGACCGACGCCGGACCCTGCCCCGGGAAGACCCCACGGCCCAGCGCCGAAGCAGCCGCCTGGTAACGCGGGTTGAGGGCCGCACCCGCCTGGGCGAGGTGGGTGGCCACGGCGCCCTTGGGCCGCCCGGTGGTGCCGGAGGTGTAGAGGATCGTGGCATCGTCCTCGGCGCGGATCTCCACCTCGGGCGGCGCCGCCGCCGGATCGGGCTCCGGCAGGTCCGCATACCGCTCGGCCCGGGCCGGCAGTTCCAGTTCGCCCTCACCATGTTCGCCCTCACCATGGAAGACGACGAACCGCGCGCCTGCCTTCCGGCCACGGTCCGCCACCTTCGGCAGCTGCTCCGCGTCCACCAGCAGCACCGCCGGCTCGCAGTCGTCGAGGGCGTAGCCGAACTCCTCCTCGGTCCACCAGGTATTGAGCGGCACGGCAACGAGACCGGCCAGCTGCACCGCCCAGAAGGCGATCTGCCACTCGGGGTGATTACGCATCGCCACCACGGCCCGCTCCCCGGGGCGCAGCCCGTAAGACTCGTTGAGCCGACGCGCCAGCGATGAGGCCGCGGCGAAGAACTCCCCGTAAGAGAGCACTCGTTCGCCCGAGATCAGGAACGGCTGGTCACCGAATGCCCAGGTGGTCTCCACGAACTCCCGCAGCGTGCGTGGGCCGTGCGCGTACACGAGAGGCCCGTGTTCCGCCCGCACCACGGCGAAAGGGGCCCCTGGGCCGGTCAACGACGCCTCGATCCGGGCCAGGGCTGCCGGATCGGGTGAACGGCTGGGGTCGGCGTGCGTCACGAACGGCCTCTCCACGTACTGGCTCAGCGACCCGGCGACGCTATGCCCGCACCCTTGCCCCGTCAAGGAACCCACAGCGCACGGCGCACACCACCGCACCCGGGCACCCGGGCACGCGGGCACCCGGGCAGCCGGGCACCCGGAACCCTCCGGGACACCTCGGGCGGGCCGAACGACGCCTCCCCCGTCATATGCCCGCCCGCGCGAGCCGGTCACCCCGCCACATCACCGGAGCCACCGCCGAGCGGGGCCGACCCGGCCCACGCATGCGCAGCGGCATCCAGGACACCCGGCCAGTGCTCCGGACCACCCCTCTCAGGCGGCAGGCCGCCCCACGGCATGACCTTCCGGCCGACGAGCGGCCACCCGCTACACTGTCAGCGGTGAGGCAGCCGTCGTCGGCCGCATCACCACGAAACTGCTGGAACCCAGCTGTCCGAACCACCGGCCACCACCGGCCTCGGACACCTGGTCCGGCAGATCCCCGCCTTCGTAGCTCAGGGGATAGAGCACCGCTCTCCTAAAGCGGGTGTCGCAGGTTCGAATCCTGCCGGGGGCACAGCGCAGTACCACTCTGACCTGGGGTTTCTTCCCCAGGGAGGGGCTTACTCGGCCTCGGACTTCTCGTCCGGGGCCGTTTGCGTGAGCGGACGGGATGCTGTCCCCGATCCGGCCCCCGGATCAGCACCATCGTCGGTCGAGGCGAAGGCCACGCGCGCCCCGCACCGGGACCGGCGCACCTGGCGGCGGTCCCTGTGGCACGTTCAAGACGCGTCGCTCAGGCCGTGGCGACACCTGCGAGAGATCCGTCGGCGAGGGCGCCTCGGAGAACGTGGGCGATCTCCTCGGGCTTGAGGTCGATGCCGTCGATCCCCTCCACCGTCAGCGGGACCTCCTCCAGTGCGTACTCGCCCCGGCCCTCGGCACCGAACTCGGGCCCGGTTCGGTCGTCGAAGGACCACGTCGCGATACGAGCGAGGTAGAAGAGCTGACGCTCCTCGTCGGACTCCATCGTGTGCAGGAGCCGGACGATGTCCGCCTTCCCTGCGATCTCCTCGTGGATCTCCCGGTGAAGGGCAGCCTCCCGGGAATCGTCATCGGCTTCGACACCTCCGCCGGGAAGCACCCAGTACACGGGAACTCCGGGCTTGGTACGGCGGATGACCAGCATCGTGCCGTCCTCGGTCACGAGGACGGCACGGACCCGTTCCATCATTCGGCTCTGTCTCCTTGCTTGTTGACGGTCTCGGTGCAGGAAGTGGTGGGGCTGTCTGTCGTCAGCCCGCGCTCGTCCCTGTATCCGGGCGGGGCGCCAGCACTGCGGAGACCACCGCCCGGGACGAGGTCATGACATCGGCCGTGAACCGCACGCGCCCGATACCGAGTTGGCGCAGTGCCGCACCGTGGTCGGCGGCGACGACGAGCGAGACCGCGAGCAGAAGAAGTCGCCACAGGGCCATCGCGGGGCTCTTCCGCGTCCCTCTCGTACGCGGCCGTGAAGGCCGCTTCCCCCATGGCGTTCCGTACGGCGGCCGTGATTCGGCTGACGTCGCCGCGCTCGGCGTGTGGCAGCGGTGCGCCCACGGAGGCCCGTGACCGGGCGGCGGTGCCCAGCAGGCCTGCGGCGAGTTCGGGACGGCCCCCGAGCTGCCACCCGCCCGCCAGCCCCTCCAGCGCCAGGGCGATCGCCCTCGGGTCGCCCGTGCTCCTGGCCGCGTTCAGGCCCTCCGTGTGCAGGTCCAGGGCCGCTTCGGTGTCACCCTGCTGCTCGGCGATGAAGCCCGGTTCGGCCAGGATGGTCTCGTCGGCGTGCATCCGGCCCATGCAAGCCGAACCCGGCACGGGCTGTCGAGCGGAAAACCGGTGGGTCCGCGCCTCCTCGTGCGGCAGGATCCGGGTGCATGGCCCTCGTACTCCCGCCCGGTCTCACCGCCTCCGCCCGCACTCTCCGCGACACCGCCCGGCGGCGGGGCATGCGGACCGTGCAACTGCCGGACCGCGAGGTGCCGGAGGGGCTGCGCACCGGCGGCGCGTATCTGCACGCCGGCCCTTCCTTCGCCGATGCCGTGGCCCCCGCACTGGACATCGCCCCGCTCGAAGCACCCGCCGACTGGCTGGCCCGGCTGCCCGCCGCGTTCGTCCGGCGCGAGATCCGTGCCGTCCCCATCGGTGAGGCGTACGGGCTGCGTCGCCCGGCCTTCGTCAAGTCGCCGAACGACAAGAGCATTCCGGCGCTGGTCTACGCCGACGGGTCCCGGCTGCCGGGGCCTGACGCGGTCGACACCGGGACGACGGTGCTGGTGAGCGATGTGCTCGCCTTCGACGCGGAGTACCGGCTGTATCTGCTCGACGGACAGGTCCACACCGGCAGCCGTTACGCCACGCGGGGAAAGCTGCACCTGGCTCCGCTGTCCGCCGGGGCACGCGCCTTCGGCTCCGAACTGCTCGCCGCCTGCGGGCACACGCTGCCTTCCGCGATCGTCGTCGACGTCGGACTCACCGATGCGGGGCAGTGGGCGGTCGTCGAGGCCAACGCAGCCTGGGCCAGTGGCTGTTACTCCTCGGATCCCGACCGCGCACTGGACGTGGTGCTCCGCGCCGCCGGCCCCGCCGCACACCTGACGGAACGGGACGGCCCGTTCGTCAGGTGACCTTCCGCACCGGGCGGATCGAGCAGATCAAGCAGATCGAGCAAATCGACGAGATCAGGGCGAACCAAGCGGAACAGGCGGATCAGGCGTCAGGGCGCTCGCACGGATCAGCGGCAGGAGGCCTTCAGCTGTGCCGCCGCGTGGTGCGCGCCCACCAGTGCGGCGTCGCCCCAGTCCCGGCCCCGGTCGACCAGTTGCACGGCGAAGGTGTCGCCCTTGACCGGGTAGGTCCGTACGTCGACGGCGGTGCCCCGGTGCTCCGGCTGACGGACCGCGAAGCCCGTGTAGGCCGAGTCCTTGTCGTGCGGGTCTGAGAGGACCCGGTACACGGCCGGGTCACCCGCCACGTCCCTGTCGCGGACGCTGGTGGGCACGAAGACCGTCAGCGCGCACTCGCGGAAGCCGTCTCCGAGATGCCAGGACCAGACGGCACTGCTCCCCCGGTCCTGGTCCGGGCTCCCCGACATGGGGACGGCACTGAACCGGCCGTCGCAGGAACTCCCCTGGAAACCGCCCGACTCGACGGTGTACCAGCCGGCGTCGCCGTTCTCGAATCGCCCGTGCTCGGCGTAGCCGCCCGTGGTGCAGCCGGGCCCGGCCCACGCCGTGTAGCGGTAACGGCCGGCCTCGGCAGAGGGCTCCGGCATGGCGTCACCGGTCGGCTCGGCGTCCCCTGACCCGATCCGGGTCGGGGCTCCGCCGCCGGCCGGCGCCGGTACGGCACCGGCCGTGCCCACGGCCTCCGTGCGCGCGCCCTCCGCCCCCGCGGCGAGCAGCGACACGGCGGTGGCCAGACCGCCCAGGGCCACCACGACTCCCGCCGCCAGCAGCGTTTTCCGCCGCCGGGGCAGCGCGGAGATCCGGCCCGTCAGTGTCTCCCGGGCGATCCAGGAACCGCTCCCGCCGGGCGAGCGCTCCACGGAGCCGCACCGGGGACAGACCATGCCCGGCAGCGGACCCATGTGTTCGCCGCCGCAATGTTGGCACCTCATGGCAGCACACCTTGCCAGTGCCGCACGCCCGGAGGGAGAGTTCCCGCGTTATTGGCGCAGTTCCTCGGGGCACGGCGTGCCCGGCTTCAGCTGGTACGGCGCCGCCAGGCGGTAGACCCCGGGGCGCGGGGCGAGGAGCTCGGTCCACTCGTCGCCGTCCCCGTCCTCCTCCACCTTGATCAGGCAGCCGTGGACGTTGGTGAAGTCCTTCGGGGCGTTCCCGTCCTCCGCCGAGCGCTCCTTGGAAGCCTCCGTCTCCTGCGGCCGCTCCACGCTCTTGCCCTCGTCGTCCACGACTGCGAGCCACCGGGAGTACGGGATGCGGATCAGGACGCGGCCCGCCGACCGCACATGGATCGTCAGCTTGTCGTCGTCGGCCCGCTCCACGGTCGCGGGCGGGTCGGCGAGAGGCACCGGGTCCAGGACCCGGAACAGCTTCCAGTTGGCGTCGCTCCAGACCGGCTGAAGATACGGCTGGCCCTTCGCGATCAGCGCGGCCTCCTGTTCCGCTCCGCTGCCGTCCAGCTTCCCGGCCGGCAGCACCACGTAGTGCACGGCCCAGCGGTTCAGCCACTCGTGGTAGTTCACGGCGTCGAGGGTGTCGTCGTAGAAGAGGGGGTTGCGCTTCATGTCGGCCTGCCGGTTCCAGCCACGGGCCAGGTTGACGTACGAGTCGAGCGCCGACGCCTCCCGGTGACTGCTGGCCGGCACCACCTCGACCCTGCCCCGCTCCGCCCCCACCTTCTGGAGCTGGTTGACCAGGGGAGCCAGCTCGCGGGCCCACGAGGCGGTGGGCGCGGTGCGCACGATGTCGTCCACGCCCTTGAAGCCGATCCAGAAGTTCAGTCCGGCGAAGGCGAGGACCAAGGCGTACCAACGGCGGGTACGCGGTGCCGTGTAGGGCAGGGCGGCCAGCAGCGCGATACCGGCGAACAGCATCGCCATGCGCGAGACGTTCGACCCGATCTGAGAGTCGATGACGTACGTGAGGAGTGTCCCCACCCCGTACACGGCGGCGGCCGTGCGAACCGTGTGCCAGCCCCGGGGCACGAGGAAGAACACCAGGACGGAGAAGATGAACGGCAGCGAGAGCGTCCCCAGCGACATCGGCTGCGTACCGGAGAAGGGGAACCACCACGAGGACAGGGCCACCACCACGACGGGCGGCAGGCCGATCGCGTACGCCCCGGGGCGCCGCTTGTTCAGGAACAGCGCCGCCGCGACCACCCCGAGGAAGAGGCCGGCGACCGGGCTGCCCGCCGTCGCGAGCCCCGCCAGCGGCGCGGCGACGACGGCCTTCGCCCACCGCTTGCGACGCCAGCGGTGGGGCCAGCAGAAGACCGCGGCCACGGCCCCGACCGCGAACATCATGCCGAGCCCGAACGTCACCCGGCCGGAAAGGGCGTTGCACAGGTACGCGAAGACCCCGGCGAGCGCACAGGCGAGAGGGTTGCGCACGGCGGGCACCCGGACCAGGATCAGCGCGGTGAGCGCCGAGGACACCGTGCCGGCGATCATCATGGTCGTACGGACGCCGAGCACCGACATCAGGTACGGCGAGACCACGCTGTACGAGACCGGGTGCATCCCGCCGTACCAGGAGAGGTTGTACGCGGTACCGGGGTGGCGGCCGACGAACTCGGCCCAGGCGTCCTGGGCGGCGATGTCGCCGCCGCTGTTCGCGAAGAAGAAGAACCAGAGCAGGTGCACTGCCGCGGCGACCGCGGTCGTCAGCAGGACCGGGTGGCGCCGGATGCGGCTCCGTATCGAGCTGTCGGGCCGGTCGCCGTCTCCGGCGGCCTGGGCCGGGATGCGGACGGAGACACGTTCGGCGGGCTGTGGACCGGTGTCCGCCCGTGTCGGCTCAGCGGTGGTCACTGCGACTCTCCCCGTCCTTGCCCGGGCCTGCCGAACCGTCCAAGTGCCGCACGGCCTCATCCGTACCCGTGAGGACGCGTCCCGGCGCCCTCCCGTTGTCTTGGGACGCTAGCACGCGGCATTTTCCCCGCGCTGCCCTATCGGCGGACGGCCCCGCCCCCTGCCCCGCGAAGGGGCAGGGGGCGGAACGGTCAGCTGATCCGGGTGAGCTTGTCGCCGAACGACGGCTCGGCCAAGGCGTCGCCCAGGTTGACCGCGACCTCCACCTGGCTCGCGCCCTCTCCGACGGTCATCGTGCCGACCCTCGTGCCCGCGGCTGCCGCGCTCGGAATCGTCTTGCCGTCGTCGGTCAGTTCGAGCTTGACCGTGAGGCCGGGCCAGCCGACCGCCTTCACGTCCTCGGCCACCACCACCTCGGTGGTACGGCCGAAGCCGTCGTCGACGACACCGACGACCTGCCCCTTCTTCACGACGGTCTTGCTCTCCAGGAGGTCCTGCGTGGCGATCATCGCCTCCTTGCTCACCGCGTTGACCGTGTCGATGATCGCCGGCTTGTGCTGTCCCAGGATCGCGCCGACGATGAGCTGGTCGGTGTCGCCGACCATCTTGTGCGCCGCGAAGAGCAGGTTGCCGCCGGCCTTGGTGGTGGAACCGGTCTTGATGCCGAGCGCGCCGTCGTACGGGACGAGGGTGTTGTAGTTCCGGTGACTGTGACCCGACGGGTCCGTCCAGGACGGCAACTTGGTGATGTCCATCAGCGCCGGGATCTCGACCAGCTTCTCCCCCAGCTTCACCTGGTCCTCGGCGGAGCTCACCGTGGTCGCGTTCAGCCCGGACGGGTCGGTGTAGGTGGTCTTCGTCATGCCGAGTTCCTCGGCGGTGTCGTTCATCTTCTTGACGAACGCCTCCTCGGAACCCGCGTCCCAGCGGGCGAGCAGCCTGGCGATGTTGTTCGCCGAGGGGATCATGATGGCCGAGAGGGCGTCATGCAGCGTGATCGTCTCTCCGGCCTTGACCGTGTTGAGGGTCGACTCGCCCACCGAGTCGAGCTTGCCCTCCTCCTCCGCCTTGGCGTCGATCTTGACGGCCGGCCCGTCCGTGCCCTTCTTCAGCGGATGGTCCTTGAGCACGACGTAGGCGGTCATCGCCTTGGCCACGCTGCCGATCGGTACAGCCTTCTGCTCACCGAACGAGTCCACCGTGCCGAGACCCGTGGCCGCCATGAAGCCCTGGCCCTCGTCCGGCCACGGCAGTGACGGCTTGCTTCCATCGAACGCGTAGGTCTGCTTCGCCGTCAGCTCGAGAACGGGCTCCGGAAGCGGACGCGCCGCCTGTGCGATCGCGAAGACGATCAGGAGGAGGAAGACCAGCGGCGTCCAGATCTTGACCCGGCGGACCGCGGTGCGGACCGGGGTCTCCGGCGGCGGCGGGGTGTTCGTCAGCTCGGCGAGCAGGTCGAGCGGCGGCCTGGGCGGCATGGGCTGCTGCCTGGTCCGCTCGGCCTCGGCGAGCCCGGCTCCGGGGGCCCCGGGAGTGCCGGAGCCCGCCTGGACGTCCGGGGTGACCGTCGGGCCGACCACGGCTGCGGGACGTACGTCGTCCGAGCGCAGCGGCACGAACTTGCTGGTCCGCTCGGAGGGGGGCTCCGAGGAGGACCCGGACGTTCCGGGAGCCTTGGCGGCCCAGGAAGCCGGCTTCCTCGCCGCCTCTTTCTCCTTCGGCGGGAGCTTCAGCGCGGTCGTCGGCTGGTCGACCTGTACGGCCCGCGGCGCCTTGAAGACGGCGGTCGGATGATCGATTCCGCGCCCGTCGCTCGCGGGCTCCGGCTTCTCGGCCGGGGAGGCTTCCTCACGGGTCTTCGGGACACGGGGAGCGTCGGCTTCGCCGGAGGCGCTGACGACCGACACGTCATCGGCACCGGCACCGGCACCGGCACCGGCACCGGCGGACGGCTTGGCGCCGCTGGCCGCTGAGACCTTGGCGCCACTGCCAGCCGAGGCCTTCGCGCCACTGTCCGCAGAAACCTCGGCACCGCTGTCGGCAGAGGCCTTCGCAGCGCTGGCCGCAGAAACCCTGGCGCCACTGTCCGCATCGACCTTGGCGCTGCTACCGGCCGGAGCCTTCTCGTCACTGGCCGCCGCAGAGACCTCGGTACCACTACCGGCCGAGGCCTTCGCAGCGCTGTCCGCAGAAACCTTGGCGCCACTACCGGCCGGAGCCTCCTCGTCACTGGCCGCAGAAACCTCGGCACCGCTGTCCGCAGCGACCGTGGCGTCACTGCCTGCCGGGGCCTTCTCGCCACTGTCGGCGTTCGAGTCATCGGCGCCGGCGCCGCTCGGCGTCCCGTCGGCGTCTGCGGACACCGGGTCGTCGGCGCCCTCGGACTTCCCGTCGGCGACAGCCGGGCCGCCGCTGCCGTCGGCCGCGTCGTCGTCCTCGGACGGCTTGCCCACGGCCTCGGCCGCACCGCCCTGAGCTGCGGCTTCCTCGTCAGTATCGGTCGCCACCCACGCCGCTACGGCGGCGCGCAGCCGGGCATCGGGCGGCGTCGGTCCAGTGCCGGCCTCAGCATTCGAATCGGCATCCGGCTCGGGCCGGGAGCCGGAGGCGGAAGCGGTCCCGGGCCGCTCGTCGGACCCTTCATCCGCATCCGCATCCGCATCGTCCCCGGCAACGGGACGGGCTGCGGGCTCTGCCCCCGGAACGTTCTCGGAGTCCTGCTCGCGCCCTGCGCCCGAAGCGGGCACGGCGTCCGAAGCGGGCGCCGCATCGGGCAGCTCCCCGGCGCCGGAAGCGGTCGTGGCGTCGGAAGCGGAACCCGAACCGGCCTCGGCGCCCGCCGCACCGTCCACGGCACCGGTCTCGGGCCGCTCATCGGCCTCGGAGGGGCCGGAACCGTCTTCGGCCTCAGCAGCGGTCCCGCTCCCGGTCTCGGCCTCGGCTGCCGGGGCCGGATCCGTCTCCGTCGCGGCGGAGGCGGGCTCTTCAGCCTCCACAGGCGCCCCAGGCGCCGTCGTGGACGCTTCGGCCTCCTGCGCCTCGCCGCCGCTCCCCTCGGCCTCCTCGCGGGCCTCAGAGGCCCCCCCAGGGCCCTCCGAGGACTTCGAGGGCTCCTGGGACGTCGACACGTCGGCCTCCCCGTCACGCGGCAAGCGGAAGACCGCCGTCTCGCTGTCCGTCGCGGAGCCCGTCGTCCCGCCCGCCGTGTTCCCGCCCGCCGCGGCGTCCGGTTCGCGGAACACGGCGAAACGCGGATCGCGTTCCTCAGCCGTCCCCGACGACTTCCGCTGCTCCGACTTGTCGGGGGACTCGCCCGCCACCGATACCTCCTTGTGAGCCGCGGGGTCATGCCCGCACTGTCCGAACCATCTACCAGTGTCCTGTGTGAACCCTTGGCCGAGCCGCTAGACGAGAACGACATACCTAACGGTTCCCTCACAAAGCACCCAGGCACCCTCGACAGACCAATGTGAGAGGGGTCACCCTGTCACTCATCCACGCGGGGAGGCATGGATGGGCAGGAGCCGCAGAACAATTCCGGAGGAGCTTCTGCTGCTCGCTCTGGACCCGACCACGGGTACCACAGCGCAGCCGCAGTCGCTCGACCTCGGCCTGGCCGGGGCACAGCTAGTGGAGCTGGCTCTGGCAGGACGGATAGCCCCTGACGGGGATCGTATCGCCGTGGTGATGCCACGGCCGACAGGAGATCCGACTCTGGACTCCGCACTGGAACTGCTGCGCCGTCGTGGCAGTCCGGTTCGGGCGGTCCACTGGATCGGCGGACCCCGACTGGGACTTCGCCAGATCTACCTCGCTCATCTGGAGCGGTGCGGCATGGTTCATGCCGTGGCGGGCCAGATGTGCGGAGTGCTGCCGACGACTCGCTACCAGGCGACGGACACGGCAATCAGCCGGGACATCAGAACCCGGCTGGACAGCGCGATCCGCACCGGCGTACCGCCGGACCCGCGGACCGCGGCGCTCGCCGCACTGGCCCACGCGGTCGGACTCGGCAAGCACCTGTACCCCGGGAACGAGGGGCGCTCGTCGCGCTCCCGGCTCCGGGACCTGATCAGACACGACCCGATGGGCGGTCTCGTGGCGCATGCCGTGATGGACGTCCAGAACGGTGTGGCGGTCCAGCCACGCCGTAATCAGCAGACGGCAGGCGTGCCGTTGCAGCCGCAAGCGCAAGCGCGTCGCGGCAGCATGGCGCACACCTCCGTCCACTGACAGCACGACCGCGCGGACACTTGCGCGGAGCACCGAAGACCGCCGCGCCGACGTCCCCATGACCCGGTTCGGGAGCCGCACCAGGCGCGGGGCAGCCGGATCCACCGGCTGCCCCGCGCTGTTGCGTGAGGTCATTGCGTGTGGCCATTTCCCAGCGCACCCGGGGGCTCGGGTGGCAATCTGCTGAGCAGTAGACACGCACAGCTACAAAAGCTGCATAGCCGGAGGTGCCGTTCCCGTGCCGACCAACGTCAATCCCACCGTCAGGCGACGCCGGTTGGGTCAGGAATTGCGCCGCCTCCGTGAGATCAAGGGCATGACCGCCGAGGAGGTGGCCGAGCGGCTGCTGGTCTCGCAGTCGAAGATCAGCCGCCTGGAGAACGGCCGCCGTTCCATCAGCCAGCGAGACGTGCGCGACCTCTGCGGCGTGTACGAGGTCCAGGACCACCGTGTGGTCGACTCCCTGATGCAGATGGCGAAGGACTCCCGTCAGCAGGGCTGGTGGCACGCCTTCGGCGACATCCCGTACAGCGTGTACATCGGGCTGGAGACCGACGCCGAGTCCCTCCGGGTCTACGAACCCCAGGTCGTCCCCGGCCTGCTTCAGACCCGGAGTTACGCGGAGGCCCTGATCAACGGCGCGCTGCCCGAGGCCCCGCCCTCCGACATCGAGAAGCGGGTCAACGTCCGGGCCCGCCGTCAGGATCGCGTCAACGCCCCGGAGCACCCCCTGCGCCTGTGGGCCGTCATCGACGAGTCCGCCCTGCGCCGGCTCGTCGGCGGTGAGCAGGTCATGATCGAACAGCTCGAGCACCTCATCGAACAGTCCCAGCTGCCCCATGTGACCGTGCAGGTACTGCCCTTCGAGATGGGGGCGCACCCCGGCATCAACGGCCAGTACGCCATTCTGGAATTCCCCGACGCGGCGGACTCCAGCGTCGTGTACATCGAAGGGGTCACCAGCGACCTCTACCTGGAGAAGGCGAACGACGTGCAGCGCTACAGCGTCATGTACGAGCACCTGCGGGCCCAGGCGCTGAACGTGGACCAGACCCGTCAGTTCATCAGCGGCATCGCCAAGAGCTACACCCGCTGAACGCTTCCGCCGAGGTGAGGGCGGGAAGATACACCGCCCCCACCTCAAGCGGAAGACCTGCATGGAATAAGCCATCCGGTCGAGTGAACGGCTGCACCACCACGCGATGTTGGCGAGTAGCGTCGATCACGCCAACAGGAACGAAGTTGGTGCCACTCACATCAACTCTCTGAACCGGAGTGAACATGGCCATTCTTCAGGGTGCTACGGAAAACTGGACGAAGTCGTCGTACTCCGGCGGCAACGGGGCGTGCGTCGAAGTGAAGTCGCCCGTCACGCAGGCCATCGCCGTGCGCGACTCGAAGGCGCCCGAAGGTCCCTCGCTCTCCTTCGTCTCCGGAGCGTGGAACACCTTCGTGCGCGATGTCGCGTCGGGTTCGATCAACGCCTGACCGGTACGCCGGCTCGCGCACCGCGCCGTGCACCGGTCACCGTGCACGACCGCAAGGAGCCCTCTCGACTGGTCTCGCCGTCCTGGCCGAGGGGGCTCGGCACCCGCACCGTGCCCGGCGCCGCAGTCCGACGTACCGCACAACCCACCACCTGAGCAGCCGACACCGTCAGCACGCCCGGCACCATCGGCGCGTAAGCCTCACGTCGTGCAGCTCTCCCCCTTCTCCGGCCGCACGGGACCCGCATCCCGTGCGGTCGTTCTGCGTTCTCGGGCGTTCTCGGCGTTCCTGCGTTGCGTCGATCTCTGCACAGCCTGACGAAGTGCTCGCTCATGGTGAGGCCGTCGTCACGCTCACGACAACGCCCAGCATGGTCAAGAAAACGTAAAATCGTTCGACTTACTGATCCGCGTTCACATCTCTGACCGAGAAAACCTTGACCGTGGACCCGGGCAAGCGGTTCAATCCCCGAAGTCCCCGTTCCCGCACGGGGGCCCCGCTGAACGGCCGTACTGGCGAAGTGCGTTCCCGTTCACAAGGCGGACCCCTGGAGGGGGCACATGAACAGTCTCGACTGGGCCGTGCTCATCGGATACTTCGGTGTGATGGTCGCGATCGGACTCTGGTCGCACAAGCGCGTGGACAACGTCAGCGACTTCTTCACGGCCGGCGGCAAGATGCCGTGGTGGCTGTCTGGCATCTCGCACCACATGTCCGGTTACAGCGCGGTGATGTTCACCGGCTACGCGGGCATCGCCTATCAGTACGGCGTCACGTCCTTCGTGACGTGGTCGCTGCCGATCGCGATCGGCATCGGCATCGGCGCAAAGCTCTTCGCACCCCGTCTCAACCGGCTGCGCTCGCGACTGCACGTCGCCTCGCCGCTGGAGTACCTGAAGAACCGCTACAACGTCCCGACCCAGCAGGCCCTGGCCTGGTCCGGACTGCTGCTGAAGATCGTGGACGTCGGTGCCAAGTGGGCGGCCATCGCCACTCTGCTCTCCGTCTTCACGGGCGCCACCCTCACTCAGGGCATCTTCATCACCGGCATCGTCACGGCCGTGTACTGCACGGTCGGCGGACTGTGGGCCGACGCGCTCACGGAGCTCGGGCAGTTCATCATCCAGCTCTTCGCCGGTGTGGCCATGCTGGTGATCGTCATGAGCAAGCTCGGCGGCATCAGCTCACTGTGGACGGTCTGGGACAAGCTGCCGGAGGGCCACACGGAGCCGACGGCGGGCCCCTACACGGTGACCTTCCTGCTGGCTTACCTCTTCATCAAGACCTTCGAGTACAACGGCGGCATGTGGAACCAGGCCCAGCGCTACATGGCGACGGACTCCGCACGTTCCGCGACCCGTTCGGCCTACCTGTCCGCCGGTCTGTGGCTGGTCTGGCCCGTCGTGCTCTTCTTCCCGATGTGGGTGGCACCGCTGCTCGTCGAGGCACAGAAGCCCGACGCATCGGACAGTTACGCCCTGATGACCGAGCAGCTGATGCCGCACGGGCTGCTGGGGCTGGTCGTCGTCGGGTTCTTCTCGCACACGATGGCCATGTGCTCCTCCGACGCCAACGCCATCGCGGCGGTCTTCACCCGGGACATCGCACCGGTCTTCTCCAAGGCGGCCCGCACCTGGAGCAACCGCAGCGGACTCATGGCCGCGCGCCTGTCCACCCTCGCGTTCCTCGGCCTGTCCATGGCGCTGGCCACCCAGATCAACTCGCCGACGTTCAAGGACATCATCTCGGTCGTCATCAAGTGGGTGGCCGGACTGATGGGTCCGATCGCCATCCCGTTCATGCTGGGCCTGCTGCGCAGGTTCCGCCGGTCGGGCCCGACGGCGGCGCTCACAAGCTGGGCGGCGGGGCTGCTCGCCTTCTTCTTCACCAACTACAACCTCGACGGTTCGGTGAAGACGGACGTCGCCCTCCAGTACCAGGTGGCCCTGCCGCTGGCGATCTCCCTGGTGCTCTACATCGTCATCGGCTTCATCAAGCCCGAGGACACCCCGGAGCGCGACGCCTTGATCGAGACGATCAACTCGGACGCCGGTGGCCCCGGCGGCGCAGCCGGTGCGGCAGCCGTGCCCGCGCAGAAGCCCGGCCCGGAGAGCACGGGGGTCCCGGAAGGCGTGAAGGACTGACCGCCCCCGCACACGGGGGCACATGAACGGTGGGCGGGCGCGGCGGCGTCCGCCCATCTCCGTTCTCCGGCGGCGCTCCCGCTCAGTCCCGCGGATAGCGGGCCAGCCAGCCAGGGGCGACCGCGGTCGGACTGTGCAGGGCGGGCCCCTGGGTCATCTCCATCGCGAAGTCGTCGGAGAGTTCGAGGAGCGTCGAGCGCCCCTCCAGTTCCGCCAGCCAGGCCGGCGGCAGCGCGGTCTCGCCGTGCAGGGCCCCGAGAAGGGCCCCGCAGACGGCCCCTGTGGCCGCGGACGGCCCGGAGTGGTTCACGGCCAGCCGCAGCCCGTGGCGTACGTCCTCGCCCACCAGTGCGCAGTAGAGCGCCACGGCGAGGACCTCCTCCGCCGAGTCGGTGTCGCCGAGCGCCTCGATGAGTGCCGGCCCGGGAATCCCCTGGCGTACGGAGCCGAGGGCCTGCCGTAGCGCCTCGGTGACCTGTTCGTTGCCCGGACGCTCGGCGAGCAGGGCGAGCGCGTGCTGCACCGAGCCGTCCAGGGTCTCCCCCCGGGCCAGTCCGTGAACCATGACGGCGAGCGCTCCGGCGGCGAGCTGGGCTGTGGCGTGGCCGTGGGTGTGGGCGGCGCATTCGACGGCCAGCTGGAGGACGAGCTGGGGCTCCCAGCCGACGAGCAGCCCGAAGGGCGCGGAGCGGGTGAGCGCGGCCGAGTCACGCGCCGCGGGGTTCTTGGGGACGGCGAGCGTGCCCATCGTGGCGTCACCGAAGCCGACGAGGCACTCCCGGGTGGGGGCGCGGCGGGTGTACAGCCATTCCTCCCTGGCGAGCCAGCCGTTGTCCTTGCGGCGTTCGTCGGGCCCCCAGGCGCTCTGGGTGGCCGCCCAGCGCAGATGGGCGCGGTGCACGTCGGTGGGCGGGTGCCAGGCGCCGATGTCGCGGCGCACCTGGGCGCGGATCAGCCCGTCGACGGTGAAGAGGGTGAGCTGGGTGACGGCGGTGACGGCGCCCCGTCTGCCGTGCACGGCGACGAAGTCGGTCACCCCGTCCACGCCGTGGGCAGCGCGTATGGCCTCCAGGGTGAGCCCCGAGACACCCGCGCCGAGGGCGTCCCCGATGGCACCGCCGAGCAGGGATCCCCGTACCCGGCCGCGGAAGTCCTGCTGCTGGACACGACCCCAGACGGCTGTGGTCCCTGTGCTCACCGTGCCCCTTCCGCCCGACCCTCCGTGTGCGACTGCGCAAGCACTGTAATCGAACGGGAAGCACCGGTTCAGGGGCGGAACGGAATGTACGGAGTTTCGCCTCCTGGCACGTGACCGACCCATTTCCGGTGAACTGCCTGCCCTGCGGGACGCCCGGAAACACCGGGCCGTCCGGCACGTCGGAGGGGCCGCTGCCGAGGCCGGGGGACCGGACTCGGCAGCGGCAGAGCCGGTTCAGCCGAACATGCCCGGCTGGTAGTCACCGGCAGGCTGCTGGACCATGACGTTCATCCGGTTGTAGGCGTTGATCACGGCGATCAGGCCCACCAGGGCGGCGAGCTGGTCCTCGTCGTAGTGCTTCGCGGCGTTCGCCCACGCCTCGTCCGTCACGCCGCCGGCCGCGTCGGCGATACGGGTGCCCTGCTCCGTCAGCTCCAGCGCGGCACGCTCGGCGTCGGTGAAGACGGTCGCCTCCCGCCAGGCCGCGACCAGGTTGAGGCGGAGCCCCGTCTCGCCGGCGGCGGCGGCCTCCTTGGTGTGCATGTCGAGGCAGAATCCACAGCCGTTGATCTGGCTGGCGCGGATCTTCACCAGCTCCTGTGTCGCGGCCGGCAGTCCCGAGTCCGTGACCACCTTGCCCGCCGAGTTGATGTGCCTCAGGAACTTGGCCGCGAAGGGGCTGGCGAACATGTTCAGACGAGCATCCATCGTGTACTCCCATGCCGTTGCTGCTGTGCGGTTACACCCCTTCGACGGAACGGGCCGCACGGGATGTGACATGGGTACGCGTGATCCACGTCTCAGGCGGGTGCTCTCCCCTGCCGGCACTCCGCGACCCGCAGCACGTCCCTGAGCGACTCGACGGCCCGCGTCAGCGCGAAGCGCACCGCCACCTCCCCCGCAGCAGGGTCGGCCGGCACCGCCTCCGCGCCGAACAGCACTGCCGTACCGGACTCGACCATCTCGGCCTCCACCTCGTCGGCCAGGCGCGACATCCTGCTGCCGGGGTCGTCCGTGCTCAGGTAACAGGGCCTGCCTTCCGGTGAGTTCCAGGGGAGCAGACCTCGAGGTGGCCGACGGCTTCCCCGGCCTGGTGCCTGTCCGGGACAGCAAGGTCGCGGCCGGTCCCATCCTCATCGTCGCCGCACCCGCATGGGCCGCCTTCGTCGACGGCGTACGGACGGAAGTCCTGTGACGGCCGTACACGACCTCTCCAGCGCCACCTGGCGCAAATCCAGCTGCAGCGACGGTGGTGCGAACAACTGCCTCGAAGTCGCCGACGGCTTCCCGGGGCTCGTGCCCGTCCGCGACAGCAAGGTCTCCGACGGTCCCTGCCTCGTCATCGCCGCGCCCGCCTGGTCGGCCTTCGTCGCCCACGCCGCTCACCCCACGCCGTCGAGCGTCGGATAGTCCGTGTAGCCCGTCTCCCCGCCGACGTACATCATGTACGCGTCCCGGACCTGGTTCACCGGAGCGCCCGTGCGCATCCGCCGGATCAGGTCGGGGTTGGCGAGGAAGGGGCGGCCGAGCGCGATCACGTCGGCTCCGGCGGCCAGGAGCCGCTCGCCGTGGGCGAGGCCGCCGTCTTCCGGGATGCGGTCCTTCGGCAGCACCGGGTTGGCGATCAGGGTTCCGGGCCAGTCCTTCCGGATCCGCTGGAAGACCGGGTCCTCCGGGTCGGCGTACCCCACGTGCAGATAGGCCAGGCCCGTCCCCGCCAGCGCCCCGAGGAGCGCCGGGTAGATCTCCTCGGTGTCGCCCTCCTCGACGCCGTTGACCGTGCTCCACGGTGAGACGCGCAGGCCGACCCGCTCGGGGCCGATCGCCGCGGCCACGGCCTCGGTCACCTCCACGGCGAAGCGGATGCGGTGATCCACGGACCCGCCGTAGCCGTCGGTCCGCCGGTTGGTCCCCTGGGCGAGGAACTGGTGCAGCAGATGGCCGTTCGCGCTGTGCACCTCGACTCCCTCGAAGCCCGCCTCGATCGCGTTGCGGGCCGCCGAGGCGAAGTCCGCGACGGTGGACGCGATGTCATCGGCGGTCATCTCGCGGGGTACGACCGATGGCACGCGCCCGGCCGGGGTGTGGATCGTCTCGGGCAGCGCGATCGGTGAGGGGGCGACGGGCGTGAGTCCGCTGGTGTCGGGGTGGCCCGCGCGCCCGCCGTGCTGGATCTGGAGGAACATCTGCCCGCCCTCAGCGCGGACGGCCTCGGTCACCCGGCGCCATCCGGCGACGTGGGCCGGGCTGTGGATCGCCGTGATGTTCGGGTAGGTCTGGCCCACGGGGTTCGGCGTGGACGCCTCGGCGATGATCAGCGCGGCCGAGGCCCGCTGGGCGTAGTAGGTGGCCATCAGCGGGGTCGGTACACCCTCCGGCGTGGCGCGGTTCCGGGTAAGCGGTGCCATCACGATGCGGTGGGGAAGGGTGAGGGGGCCGAGGGCGACGGTCTCGAAGAGCTTCGGGGAGGAAGTGGCTGCGTTCGTCATGCCGGAACGGTAAGAATTGACACCGGTGTCAGGTTCAACCCCGGAGGCGAGGAATTCCATGCGGATCGGCGAGCTGGCCAGGCGTACGGGCGTGAGCGAGCGCTCCTTGCGCTACTACGGGACCCAGGGGCTGCTGACGGCGGACCGTACGCCCGGCGGCCACCGGGACTACCCCGAGGGCGCGGTCGACCGCGTGATCCGCATCCAGGAGTTCTACGCGGCCGGGCTGGCCAGCGCGAAGATCGCCGAGCTGCTTCCCTGCGTACGGGACGCGGACGGCGGCCCCTCCGAGATCGCCACCCCGCGCCTGGTCGGCGACCTGTCCATGGAGCGCGACCGCATCGACCGCAAGATCGACGAACTTCGCCGCTCCCGGGAGGTTCTGGACGACGTGATCGCGACGGCGGCGGGCGAGACCGCGAACGGGGGCTGAGCCGCCCTCGTGCTCCCCGTCGGCGGGGAGCACGAGGCGGCGGCCCTCAGCCCTCCAGCACCGGCAGCAGCTCCGGCAGGTGCCCGTCCGATGCCACCGCGGCCGTGACGCGCTCCTCGGGCACCTCGTCGTACAGCGTCGTACGGGGCTTCGCCGGCCGGCCCGCGAGGTCGGCGATGGCGACGAGGTCCTGGATCGACCGGTACGAGCCGTAACTGGAGCCCGCCATGCGGGAGATGGTCTCCTCCATCAGCGTCCCGCCCAGGTCGTTGGCGCCCGAGCGGAGCATCTCGGCCGCACCTTCCGCTCCGAGCTTCACCCAGCTGGTCTGGATGTTGGTGATGTGCGGGTGGAGCAGCAGCCGGGCCATCGCGGTGACGGCCCGGTTGTCGCGGTCGGTGGGGCCGGGGCGGGCGATGCCGGCCAGGTAGACCGGGGCGTTGGTGTGGATGAAGGGGAGGGTGACGAACTCCGTGAAGCCACCGGTCTCCTGCTGGAGGCGGGCAAGTGTCCTGAAGTGGCCGAGCCAGTGGCGCGGCTGGTCGACATGGCCGTACATCATCGTCGACGAGGAGCGCAGGCCCGTCTCGTGAGCCGTCCTGATGACCTCCAGCCAGGTGGCGGTCGGCAGCTTCCCCTTGGTGAGGACCCAGCGGACCTCGTCGTCGAGGATCTCCGCGGCGGTGCCGGGGATCGAGTCGAGACCGGCCTCCTTGGCGGCGGTCAGCCAGTCGCGGATGGACATGCCGGTGCGGGTGGCTCCGTTGACGACCTCCATCGGCGAGAAGGCGTGGACGTGCATGCCGGGGACGCGCTCCTTCACCGCCCGGGCGATGTCGAAGTAGGCGGTGCCGGGCAGGTCCGGGTGGATGCCGCCCTGCATGCAGACCTCGACCGCGCCGACGTCCCAGGCCTGTGCGGCGCGGTCGGCGACCTGGTCCAGGGAGAGGGTGTAGGCGTCGGCGTCCGTACGCCGCTGGGCGAAGGCGCAGAACCGGCAGCCGGTGTAGCAGACGTTGGTGAAGTTGATGTTCCTGGTGACGATGTAGGTGACATCGTCACCGACCACGTCGCGGCGCAGGGTGTCCGCGATCCGGCACAGGTCGTCGAGCGCCGGGCCGTCCGCGTGGAGCAGGGCGAGGGCCTGGTCGTCGGTGAGCTTCGTCGGGTCGTCGGCGGCCTGGCTCAGGGCCTGGCGTACGTCGGCGTCGATCCTGGAGGGGACCATGCCGGGGGCGGCGGCCTCCCGCAGGGCCTCCCAGTCGCCGTACACCTCGTCGAAGTCGTCGCGCCGGTCGGCGGTGCGGCCCTCGGTGTCGATGGTGCGGTGCAGGTCGGTGCGGCCGGAGGCGTCGAAGCCCTGGTCGGGCTCCTGCCAGGGCAGACCGGCGGGGATCGCGCCCTCCTTCGCGAGGCCCGTCTCCGGGTCGGCGAGCGCCCGCACGTGCGGCAGGAGACGCGGGTCGAGCCACGGCTCGCCGCGCTGGATGAACTCCGGGTAGATCGTCAGACGTTCACGCAGTTCGAAGCCCGACTCGGCCGTGCGGGCCGCGAGATCGTCGATGTGCGGCCAGGGGCGCTCCGGGTTCACATGGTCCGGGGTGAGGGGTGACACGCCGCCCCAGTCGTCGATGCCCGCGCCGATCAGCAGGGCGTACTCGGCGTCGACGAGATTCGGCGGGGCCTGGATGCGGGCCGAGGGGCCGAGGATGTGGCGGGCGACGGCGATCGCGGCGGCCAGCTCCTCCAGTTCGGCGTCCGGCATCCCGCGCATGGCGGTGTCCGGCTTGGCGCGGAAGTTCTGGACGATGACTTCCTGGATGCCGTGGTAGGCCCGGGCCGTCCTGCGGAGCTCGAAGAGGGAGTCGGCGCGCTCCTCGTACGACTCGCCGATCCCGATGAGGATGCCGGTGGTGAACGGCACGTTGGACCGGCCCGCGTCCTCCAGTACCCGCAGCCGGACCGCGGGCTCCTTGTCCGGGGAGCCGTGGTGCGGGCCGCCCTTCTCGGACCACAGCCGGGTCGCCGTCGTCTCCAGCATCATGCCCATGGAGGGGGCGACGGGCTTCAGCCGCTGCAGGTCCGTCCACGTCATCACACCGGGGTTCAGGTGCGGCAGCAGCCCCGTCTCCTCCAGCACCCTGATCGCCATGGCACGCACGTACGCCAGGGTGTCGTCGTACCCCTCGGCCTCCAGCCACTCCCGCGCCTCGGGCCAGCGGTCCTCGGGCCGGTCGCCCAGCGTGAACAGTGCTTCCTTGCAGCCCATTTCGGCGCCCTTGCGGGCGATGTCGAGGACCTCGTCCGGTGACAGGAACATCCCGTGCCCCGCCTTGCGGAGCTTCCCGGGCACGGTGACGAAGGTGCAGTAGTGGCAGGTGTCACGGCAGAGCCGGGTCAGCGGGATGAAGACCTTCCGGGAGTACGTGATCACTCCCGGCCGGCCCGCGGCTTCCAGCCCCGCGTTCCGCACGCGGGCGGCGGAGGCTGCGAGATCGGTCAGATCGTCCCCTCGCGCCTGGAGCAGGACGGCGGCCTCGGCCGTGTCGAGGGCGACGCCGTCGCGAGCCCGCCGGAGGGCACGCCGCATGGCGTTGGTCGTGGGGCGCTGAGCATCGGTCATGAACCGAGCATACGAGCGCCCCGCTCCTTCCGGACCAGGGCCTCTGTCCGGCGTAACCGGCCGTGGAACGCTGGCGCCTTGGCCGTTATGTCCCGCTTGCACCGTAGGCTCGGATGGGTGATGGAAACGATCGTCTTCGACATCGGAGAAACCCTCGTCCGCGACGACCGCCTCTGGGCGTCATGGGCGGACTGGCTCGGCGTCCCGCCGCACACCGTCAGCGCACTGGTCGGCGCCTCGGTCGTGCAGGGCCGCGACGGCACCGACGCGCTGCGCGTCCTGCGCCCCGGCATGGACGTCACCGAGGCGTACCACGCCCGTGCGGCGGCGGGCCGGGGCGAGCACCTGGACGAGACGGACCTCTACCCCGACGTCCGCCCCGCACTGGCCGAACTGCGCGCGCTCGGACTGCGGGTCGTCGTCGCGGGCGACCGGTCGGCACGGGCGGGAGAGCTGCTGCGGAAACTGGACCTGCCGGCCGACCTGGTCGTCACCGCGCAGGAATGGGGCGTCGCCAAACCGGGCCGGGAGTTCTTCGCCCGCGTACTGGAGGTGTCGGGCGCCGCCCCGGAGGCCACTCTCTACGTCGGCGACCACCCGGCCGACGACCTGTTCCCGGCGAAGTCGTCGGGGCTGCGCACGGCGCACATCCGCCGTGGCCCGTACGGGCATTGGTGGGCGGACCACCCCGACGTCCTGGAGACCGCGGACTGGCGCGTCGACGCCCTGACCGAGCTCCCGGCGCTGCTGGCCGGGACCGGAACCAGGCGGCGGAGGGCCCCGGTCACGGCAACACCCGCCGACACCGCAACGGCGCCGGACCCGGCGACACCCACCGACACCGCGACGGACCCGGACCCGGCAGCACCCACGGCCACGGCAGCGGTCCCGCCCGCCGAGGTGCGGGACTGAGCGCCGGGTACCGGCAGCCCGGCCGGGAGTCAGTCCTCGTCGCCCCGCAGGGACAGCCGCAGCCGGTCGCTCGCCAGCCTCATGTGCTCCGCCATCGCGGCGTCCGCGCCCTCCGGGTCCCCGGCCCGGATCGCGTCGAGCACGGCCCCGTGCTCGTGCAGCGTCCCGCTGACCGTGCCCTCGATGTCTCCCGCCCGCTCCATCCACACCTGGAGCAGCGCCCGGATGGAGTGCAGGATGTCGCTGAGCACCGTGTTGCGGGCGATGTTCGCGGTCTCCAGGTGGAAGGCGATATCGGCGTCGACGAACGCCTTGACGTCCGTCCCCGCCTCCCGCATCCGCTCCAGGTGCTTCTCCAGCCGCTCGACGTCGGCCTCGGACGCCCGGTCCGCGGCCAGCCGTGCCGACATGCCCTCCATGAAGGTGCGGACCTCGACCAGGTCCTGGGTGCGGCGCTGACCGAGCATCAGGCCCCAGTTGATGGCCCGTGGAAGGAATTCCGAGGTCCCCTCCCGGACGTACGAGCCCGAGCCCGGCCTGATCTCGATGATGCCCAGGACGTCCAGTGCGGACAGCGCCCCGCGCACGCTGGAGCGCGCGACGCCGAGGGCGTCGGCGAGCTGGCGCTCGGCGGGCAGGCGCGTGCCCGGCTTCAGGTTCCCCTCGGACAGGTGATCGAGGAGCCGCTTGGCCACCTCACTGACCGAGGACTCCCGGACGACGGGGCGCAGAAGTGACGTGAAATCGGGCGCTTCGGGCTGCGTGGACACGCTGACCAGTACATCAGACGGGGCGGCGGAACCCCGGGGCGGGCGGACGATAACGCGCTCATCGGTCCAGGAGAAGAGCTCAGGGGAGCGACCTACGTCACTTTGGTAAATTGGTGACCAATTTAGATTCCAGGGCTAGCTTGTAGTTGTTCACCGGCCCGAAACACAACCTTCCACGGTTCACCTTCACCTGCCGGAGTAGACACAGAACCGGACAAAGCGGTCCGCAAGCGAGGAGTCTCCATGGGCGCCACTGCGCATTCAGCGATCGAGAGATCAGCGATCAAGAAGGTCTCGGTCCGGCTCGTCCCCTTCGTGGCCCTGATGTTCTTCGTGAACTACCTGGACCGGACGGCCGTCTCCTTCGCGGAGCCCAACGGCATGGGGCAGGACCTGGCGCTCACCGCGGCGCAGTTCGGCTTCGCCTCCGGCGTCTTCTTCATCGGCTACATCATTCTCGAAGTGCCCAGCAACATGGCACTGCACAAGTTCGGCGCACGGCGCTGGCTGGCCAGGATCATGGTCACCTGGGGCATCGTCGCCCTCCTCTTCACCTGGGTGCAGAACAGCGAGCAGCTCTACACGCTCCGCTTCCTGCTCGGGGTCGCCGAGGCCGGCTTCTTCCCCGGCGCGATCCTCTTCCTCAGCCAGTGGGTGCCTTCCCGGCACCGTACGAAGGTCCTCGGACTCTTCTACCTGGCGCAGCCGCTGACCACCGTCATAGGTGCCCCGCTGGCCGGCTGGTTCATCAACCAGCACGGGCTCTTCGGTCTCGAGGGCTGGCGCGTGATGTTCCTCGGTGTGTCGATCCCGGCGATCCTGCTGGGTGTCGTCGCCTGGTTCTACCTGATCGACAAGCCGGCCGACGCGAAGTGGCTGACCCCCGATGAGAAGGACTGGCTGACGAAGGAGCTCGCCGCCGAGAACGCGGGCAAGACCGGTGCGGACGAGAAGACCAACCACGGCAAGGAGGCCCTGAAGGCCGCCTTCACCAACAGCCGCGTCTGGACGCTCGCCCTCATCTACTTCGGCTTCATCTACGGCCTGTACGCCCTCGCCTTCTTCCTGCCGACGATCATCAACGGCTTCCAGGACCAGTTCGGCACGACGTTCAGCGTGATGGACAAGGCCCTGATCACCGCCATCCCGTACCTCCCGGCCGCGATCGTCCTCTACTTCTGGTCGCGCAACGCCACCAAGCACGGGGTCCGCACCTGGCACATCGCCGGCCCGGCCGTCGTCGGCGGAGTCTCCATCCCGGTCGCCCTGTACATGGGCTCACCGGCCGCCACGGTCGCCGTCATCACCGTGACCGCCTGTGCGATCTTCGCCGCGCTGCCCGTCTTCTGGTCCGTCCCCTCGCAGTTCCTGACCGGCGCCGCAGCCGCCGCCGGTATCGCCCTGATCAACACCGCGGGCAACGTGGCCGGCTTCGCCGCCGGATACGTGACCGGCTGGCTGAAGGACTTCAGCGGTGCCTACTACCTGCCGCTGTTCCTCGTCGGGGCCTTCATGCTCATGTCCGCCGCGCTGATGCTGTGGCTCGCCAAACGGTCCAAGGGCCAAAGCGCGCACCACGGCCGGCCTCTCGCAGAGGTTCGCTGATGACCCGCCTGTCCAACGATCCCGCCGCCTTCGCCGACGAAGCGCTCGAAGGCTTCGTCGCCGCCCACCCACGCAGGGTCCGCCAGGTACCCGGCGGGGTGGTCCGGGCCACCCGCACCGCCCCCGGCCAGGTCGCCGTGGTGGTCGGCGGCGGCTCCGGGCACTACCCGGCCTTCTCCGGGCTGGTCGGCCAGGGCCTCGCCCACGGCGCGGCGGTCGGCAACGTCTTCGCCTCGCCCTCCGCCCACCAGGTGCGCCAGGTCGCGCGGGCCGCCGAGACCGGCGGCGGCGTCCTCCTCGCGTACGGCAACTACGCGGGCGACGTCCTGCACTTCGGCCAGGCAGCGGTACAGCTCGCCGCCGAGGGGATACCCGCCCGCACGCTCGGCGTCACGGACGACATGTCCAGCGCCTCGCCCGAAGAGGCCCACAAGCGCCGCGGTGTCGCCGGGGACCTGATCGTCTTCAAGGCGGCCGCGGCGGCGGCCGAGGCAGGGCACCCGCTGGACGAGGTGACCCGGATCGCGTCGCTGGCGAACGCCCGCACCCGCTCCTTCGGTGTCGCGTTCTCCGGCTGCACGCTGCCGGGCGCCGACCACCCCCTCTTCACCGTGCCCGAGGGCCGCATGGCCGTGGGGCTCGGCATCCACGGCGAGCCCGGCATGGGCGAGCGGCCCGTGCCGACCGCCGACGAGGCCGCCGAGCTCCTGGTCTCCACCGTCCTCGGCGAACTCCCGGAAGGGGTGGACGCGCCGCGCGGCCGGCGGGCGGCGGTGATCCTCAACGGCCTCGGCTCGGTGAAGTACGAGGAGCTGTTCGTCGTCTACCGCCGGGTCGCCCAGCTCCTCGCCGAGGCCGGCGTCGAGGCCGTGGACCCCGAGGTCGGCGAACTGGTCACCAGCTTCG
The DNA here is from genome assembly GCF_016804005.1 of Streptomyces pratensis. Lineage (GTDB taxonomy): Bacteria > Actinomycetota > Actinomycetes > Streptomycetales > Streptomycetaceae > Streptomyces > Streptomyces pratensis_A. Next base: position 7,664,751 of record NZ_CP051486.1, read on the forward strand.
ACATGGCCGGCGTATCGCTCACCCTGTGCTGGCTCACCGACGAGCTGGAACCCCTGTGGACGGCCCCGGCCGACGCCCCCGCCTACCGCAAGGGCACCGTCGAAGCGGCGGACCTCCACGTCCCGGACACCTCCGCGGAGACCGACGAGGACACCGTCCCGCCCGCCACCGACGACTCCCGCGAGGCGGCCCGCACCGCCCTCGCCGCGCTGCGCGTCCTCAAGGACACCGTCGACGTCCACGCCGACGAACTCGGCCGGATCGACGCGGTCGCCGGTGACGGCGACCACGGCATCGGCATGCAGCGCGGCTCCACCGGGGCGTACGAGGCGGCGCTCCGCGCCGAGGCCCTCGGCGCCGGTGCGGAAACGCTTCTGCTCCGGGCTGCCGATGCCTGGGCCGACCGGGCCGGCGGCACCTCCGGCGCCCTGTGGGGCGTCATCCTCCGGGCGGTCGGCTCCGCTCTCGGCGACACCGGGCGGCCCACGGCCCCCGTGGTCGCGGCAGGGGTCGCCCAGGCATCGGCGGGCGTGATGGAGCTCGGGAAGGCGGAGGTCGGCGACAAGACGATGGTCGACGTTCTCGTCCCCTTCTCCTACGCGCTCACGGCCGCGACCGAGGCGGGACAGCCCCTGGCCACCGCCTGGGACACGGCCGCGCACTCCGCGTCGGCCGCCGCCGAGGCCACGACGGGCCTGCTCCCCCGGATGGGCCGCGCCCGCCCGCACGCCGAGAAGAGCCTCGGCACTCCGGACGCCGGAGCCCACTCGCTCGCCCTGATCGTCCGTGCCGTGCACGGCGTGTTCGTACCCACCCTGGAGAACCACTGATGTCCGAGAAGCTCCGCATCGTCGTCGGCTCCGACGACGCCGGCCACGCCTACAAGGAAGCCCTCAGGAAGGACCTGGAGGCCAGCGGTCTCGTCGCCACCGTCACCGATGTGGGGGTCGACGCCGACGGGCACACCGCCTACCCGAAGGTCGCGATCGCCGCCGCCGAGATGGTTGCCCGAGGCGAGGCCGACCGCGCCCTGCTCGTCTGCGGCACGGGCCTCGGGGTGGCGATCGCCGCCAACAAGGTCAAGGGCATCCGGGCCGTCACCGCCCACGACTCCTTCTCCGTCGAGCGCGCGGTCCTCTCCAACAACGCCCAGGTCCTCACCTTCGGCCAGCGCGTCGTCGGCATCGAGCTCGCACGCCGGCTCGCCGCCGAGTGGCTGACGTACCGCTTCGACGAGGCGTCGGCGTCCGCGGCCAAGGTCGCGCTGATGGATGACTACGAGAACAAGAACGACCACGGGAACCAGCAGGAAGCCGCAGCCTGATGTCCGCGCAGAACCCCCGGGTCACGATCGGGGTGAGCCTGAAGATGTACTTCGGCCACCACCAGACCCTCAACTGGGCCCGCAGCATCGCCTTCCTCGCCGCCCGGCACCCGGCCGTCACCGGCGGCACGGCCGAACTCTTCGTGCTGCCCGCCTTCCCCGCACTCGTCCCCGTCACCGGCATCCTGGCCGGTACGGAGGTGCGGACCGGGGCGCAGGACCTGGCGACCCAGGACTCCGGCCCGTACACCGGCGAGGTCAGCGGCGCGCACCTGCACGAGATCGGCGCCCGCTACGCCGAGGTCGGCCACGCCGAGCGCCGCCGGCTCTTCGGCGAGGGCGACACGGTCGTCGCCGCCAAGACGGCGGCCGCGCTGCGCAACGGACTCACCCCGGTGCTCTGCGTCGGCGAGCTCGACCAGGTGTCCCCCTCCGAGGCGGCCGCCCGCACGGTCGCCGAGGCGGAACGCATCCTGGCCACCGCGGCCCACGAGGGGCCCCTCGCCCCGGTCGTCCTCGCGTACGAGCCGCAGTGGGCCATCGGCGCCCCCCGGCCCGCCTCTCCGGACCACATCCGCGTGGTCTGCCAGGCCCTCACCACCTGGCTCGCCACCCAGCCGTCCCTGGCCGGCAGCCGCGTGATCTACGGCGGCAGCGCGGGCCCGGGGCTGCTGACCGAGCTGGGCACGGGCGTCGACGGGCTGTTCCTCGGCCGCTTCGCCCACGACCCGGCAGCGGTGGAACGCATCCTCGACGAGACGCTGGAAGGAGTCCTGGCATGTCCTACGGCCTGAGCACCTACGCCTACTTCTGGCGCATCTCGGACAAAGCGCCCCGCCCCCTCACGCTCGACGAGATGCTCGCGCAGACCCGGGAGCTGGGCGGCGAGGTCTTCCAGATCTGCGACTACCCGCTGATCGAGACGTACGACGACGTGCGGCTCGACGCCCTGCGCGCCACGGCTGCCGGGCACGGCATCACGCTGGAGCTGGGCACCAGGGGCGTGCGCACGGAGCACCTCGCCACCTACCTCCGCATCGCACGGCGCCTGGGCGTCACCCTGGTCCGCTCCATGCTGAACACGGCCGACCACCGGCCGACGGTCGCGGAGGCCACCGCCCTGCTGCGCGAGGCCGTCCCCGCCTACGCGGCGGCGGGCGTCACGCTCGGCCTGGAGACCTACGAGCAGGTCTCCACCGACGACCTGTTGTCCGTCGTCCGCGGCGTGGACAGCCCGCACCTCGGCGTCGTCCTCGACCCGGGCAACAGCGTCGCCCGGCTGGAACGCCCGGTGGACGTCGTCGAGGCCACCGCCCCCCACGTGGTGAACATCCACGTCAAGGACTTCTCGTTCTCCCGCCGTGACGGCTGGGTCGGCTTCACCTTCGCCGGCTGCCCACTCGGCGAGGGCCTTCTCGACTACGCCCACATGATCGACACGGTCGGGCCGGACGAGCGGGGCATCAACCAGATCGTGGAGCACTGGCTCCCCTGGCAGGGCGATTTCGAGGAAACCGCCCGCCTGGAGGACCAGTGGACCCGGCACAGCATCAACACCCTTTTGAGGAGCAAGTAATGGCCACCGGATCCAAGACCGTCGCCGTCATCGGGGCCGCAGGCAAGATGGGCCAGCGCGTCTCCAACAACCTGGTCGAGAGCGACTTCACCACCCTCTTCGCCGAGAACTCCCCCAAGGGCCAGGAGCTGATCCGTGAGCTCGGCCGCGAGCTGACGGACAGCGCCGACGCCGCCGCGCAGGCCGACGTCGTGATCCTCGCCGTCCCGGACGTCGTCCTCGGCACGGTCTCCGAGCAGCTCGTCCCGGTCATGAAGCCCGGCGCGATCCTGCTGACCCTCGACCCGGCCGCCGCCTACGCCGGTCTGCTGACCCGCCGCGCGGACGTGCACAACGCCGTGGCGCACCCCTGCCACCCGTCGGTGTTCCTGGAGCGCACGACGAAGGAGGAGTGGGCGGACACCTTCGGCGGCATCGCCGCCCCGCAGGAGGTCGTCGCCTCCTTCGAGCCCGCCGCCGAGACCGCCGACCCGGCCGCGCAGGAGCTCGCCGAGGCCGTCATCTCCACCATGTACGCCCCGGTCGTCGAGGTGCACTGGGTGACCGTCAAGCAGCTCGCGGTCCTGGAGCCGACCCTCGTCGAGACGATCGCCTGCATGGTCGGCGCCCTGCTCACCGAGGCCCTCCACGAGACCGTCCACACGGTGGGCGTCCCGGAGAAGGCGGCCCGCGCCATGCTCCTCGGCCACACGCAGGTCGCGCTGGCCAACACCCTCAAGGGCTCGAACCCGTTCTCCGACGCGTGCCTGATCGCGATGGACTACGGCCGCGAGTCGATCGTCCGCGACGACTGGAAGAACGTCTTCAAGGACGACGAGCTCGACAAGGTCATCACACGGATGCTCAAGATCAAGGAGATCAAGCGCTGACCCGGTCCTGACCACCGGCGCCACCGCTCAGGTCCCCGCGAAACCGGGCCGGGCTCTCCATCAGGGGTGGAGGGCCCGGCCCTTCGCATGCCCTCATACCCCGAGGATGCGGGAGATCCCGTAGTCGAAGCGTTCGTCGAAGGAGGCGTCCTCGAAGTGCTCGACGGCCCGGGACAGTGACGGGTACTCCCCCGCACCCAGCCGACGGGCGAACACCGGGCCCCTCGCGTCCGGCAGCGCCTGCTCCTCCTGGGCCAGCCCGAGAGTGAAGTAGACCAGGGTCCAGGCCGTCCAGACCGCCTCCCGCTCCCGCAGTCCGCCGGCCAGCAGCGCCTCGACCACCAGCTCGGCGAAGCGGAGCGTGGCGGGCTCGGCGGCGTACGTACCGGCCACGATCCTGGCCCCGTCCCGGCGGGCGAGCAGAGCGCGACGATAGCGGTGGAACAGCTCGCGGACGCGCGGCTCCCACGGCTCGGGCAGTTCCTCCACCGGAACCTCGGCCAGAATCGCGTCCGCCATCAGCTCCAGCAGCCGCGCCTTGGTCTTCGCGTGCCAGAGGACGGTGTTCATCCGTACGCCGAGCCGGTCGGCGATGCCCCGGATCGAGAGCCCGTCCGCGCCCTTCTCGTCCAGCAGTTCCAGCCCCGCGTGCACCACCGCGCCGGGGCCGAGCCGGGCCTGTCCCGGTGTGGACTCCTCCACTTGCTTCTTGGTCACCGACCTAGTCTACTGGGCCCATCGCCGTTGGTCACTGACCAAGAGATTCGAGGAGCCGTCATGGAACACGTCGTCATCGCGGGAGGCGGGCCCACCGGCCTGTGGCTGGCCGCGGAGCTGCGCCTGGCCGGGACACCCGTCACCGTCCTGGAGGCGCGCCACGAACGCGACCCCCATTCCAAGGCCCTGACCCTCCACCCCCGCACTCTGGAGATTCTGGCCTTCCGAGGCGTGGCGGAGCCCTTCCTCGCCGAGGGGCGGCGCATCCCCAGCGGGCACTTCGGCGGACTGGACGACCGGATGGACTTCGGTGCCCTGGACACCCCGTACCCCTTCACGCTCGCCCTGCCGCAGGCCCGCACCGAGGAACTGCTGGAGGAAAGCGCGCTGGCGGCAGGTGCCGACATCCGGCGCGGACACCGGGTCACCGGTCTCACCCAGGACGAGGACGGGGTGACCGTGGAGGCAGCCGGACCCGACGGCCCGTACACCCTGCGCGCCGCGTACCTCGTCGGCTGCGACGGCACCCGGAGCACCGTGCGTGAGGCAGCGGGCATCGCGTTCCCCGGCACCGACGCCACGACGTGGGGCTGGCTCGGCGACGTCGCCCTCGACGCCCCGCCCGAGGGTGGGGCGTACGCCGCGTCGGGTCCGGCCGGTGGCGTCATGGTCGTCCCGATGCCGGAGGGAGTCCACCGGATCGTCGGCGGCGACCCGGACAGCAACGGACCGGACCACCCCGGCGAACTGACCCTGGACGCCCTCCGCGCCAAGGTGACCCGCATCGCCGGCACCGACTTCGGGATGCGTGACCCGCGCTGGCTCTCCCGGTTCGGCAACGCCACCCGCCAGGCCGCCGCGTACCGCGCGGGGCGCGTCCTGCTCGCGGGCGATGCCGCGCACATGCACTACCCGGCCGGCGGCGTCGGCCTCAACGTCGGCCTCCAGGACGCCACCAACCTCGGCTGGAAGCTGGCCGCGACCCTGGCGGGCACCGCCCCCGACGGACTCCTGGACAGCTACCACGCCGAACGCCACCCGGTCGGCGCCGACCTGCTGCTCAGCACCCGGGCCCAGACGGCGCTGATGAACGCCCACTCGGCGGAGGGCCAGGACCTGCGCACCCTGCTCAGCCGGCTCATCGCCACCGTCCCCGCGTTCTCCCTGAGCCTGGCCGAGCGGCTCTCCGCGCTCGGGGTCGCCTATCCGCCCCCGGCACCCGGGCACCCCCTGACGGGCCACCGCGCGCCCAACCTCGAACTCGCGGACGGGACGGACCTGTTCACCGCCCTCCGCCCCGGCAGGTACGTCCTGCTCGGCTTCACGGGCACCCCCTCGCCGATGCCCGGCGTCGTCGCCCGTGAGGCGTCCCGGCCCCGCACCCGCCCCGCCTGGTCCACCGTGCACACCGCGCTCATCCGCCCGGACGGGCACGTCGCCTGGGCGGGTGACGGTCCGGACCGTGATCCAGGCGTGACCACCAACCCGTAGCCTCCCTCCGACCAGGGGGATCCACGGGGTGAACGACCAAGCGGGGGGCGGCACATGAGATACGGACGCGCGGCGATACCGGCACTGGCCGGGGGGCTGCTCCTCACGGCGCTTCTGTTCTGGTCGGGGGCGAGCGTGAACGCGCTGCGCCTGCAGGGCACCGCCGAGGCCCTAGGAGGCCGGATGGCCGCCGACCTCCAGAACTGGCTCACTCCCTGGTCGTACGACCCCCCGGACTCCGTCCGGTTCGGCACCGGGGCGCTCGGAGGGATCGGCGACCCCGCCTCGGCCGACCCCGGCCGCCACCTCTCGCTGTACGGGACCGGCATGCAGATCCGGTTCGCCGCCGTCTTCGCCTTCTTCGTGCCCGGGGCGCTCCTCCTGGTCCGCCGACTGCCGCCGGTGAACGGCCGGACGCCGGTCACGCTGCTCGCGGTGTGGGCCTGGGGCCTGGTGGCCGGGGCCCTGGCGGTGACCACCTCAGCGCCGTGGATCATCGCCTCGCAGGGGAACGGAAGTTACCGCCTCCTGCCCCACCTCGCGTCCGTCTCCTCCGGCGGACGGCAGATCGTGGTGGTGACCGCACTCGTCGCGGCGGCCGTCACCGTGCTCGTGGCGCGGATGGCGGCGAAGGGCGCGGGGCCGCTGCCGCTGCGGGACGTCCCGGGGCGGGCCGCCCGCACCGCCGCCACCGCGGGCACCGCCGTGGTCGCCCTCTCGTCGGTGGCCCTCTCCTATCACCCGGTGGCCGCGACCGTGCAGACGGTCTCCCTGCCCGGCCTGTCGGAACCCGGCGACCTGCTGCGCCAGTGGCTGCTGCTCGGCGGCTGGGCGGGCCCGGCGGACGGGCAGACCGGCCACTGGTTCCTGTACCGCGTGGCCGACGCGCTGCTGCTCGCCGTGGTGTGGTGCGCCCTGAGGTGGCTGCCCGTGCTGCTGACCCGGGCCACCGTGCCGGCGATGGTGGCCGGCACCGTCTCCGCGACCGTCGTCGGACTGCTGGCGAACCAGGTCCTGCAGATGGCGGTGACCGGCGCCGACTCGGGCATGCGCTGGGGGTGGCAGCACCTGTCCGGAAGCCTCGGCAACGGCGTCCCCGCCGCCCTGACCTGGGGCGTGCTCGCCGGGCTCATCACGGTCGTGACCCTGCGCCTGGCCGGAGGTGGCGCGGCGGGCACCGAGACCGTGCCGCCGCCGCCCACCACGCCCACCGAACCGGCGCCCGCGCGACTGCCGGACCGGCCCGCCGTATGACCGCAGCCCCCGTCCGGCTCGTCGCCGGGCGGGGGCTGCGGTTGCGTCGGGGGCACGGCCTACTTGCCGAGCACCGACTTCATCACTTCGCGGGCGATGGGGCCACCCAGGCCGCCACCCGAGATGTCGGAGCGGGAGATGTCCATCGCCGTCGGGTCGATGAAGACCGCCACAGCGACGGCCCGGCCGTCGGCGTTCTTGCCGTACGAGACGAACCAGCCGTACGGCACCTCCTTGCTGACGTCGTCACCCCGCTGCGCCGTACCCGTCTTGCCGCCCACGGTCACCCCGTCGATCAGGGCACGCTTCGCGCTGCCCTCCTTGGCGGTGAACTCCATCATTTCCTGGACCTTCTTCGCCGTCTCCTCGGAGACCGCCTCGCTCTTCTGCTGCGGGCTGTGCTCCTCCAGGACGGACAGGTCCGGCCCCTGCAGCTTGTCGACGATGTACGGCTGCATCAGCTTGCCGTTGTTGGCGAGGGCCGCCGTCACCATGGCCATCTGCATCGGGGTGCTGGTGAGGCTGCCCTGGCCCATGCCGGTGAGGGCCGTGCCCGGCTTGTCGAGCTCCGAGGGGTAGAGGCTCTTGGTGGCGAGCATGTCGCCGAACTCCTCGGAGTAGACGTCCTGGTTGAAGCCGAACTTCTCGGCCGTCTCCCGCATCCCCTCCTCGCCCACCTTGAGGGCGGCGTCCAGGAAGACGTTGTTGCAGGAGTACTGCATGGCCGTCTTCATCGACGCCTTGTTGCACGTCGCGTCGCCGGCCTCACTGCTGATCTTGCTCGACGACAGCGGCAGCGGATAAGGGGACACGGCGTCGGTCGGGGCGTTGACGTCCGTGACGACGCCGTGCTCCAGGGCGGCTGCGGCCGTCAGGATCTTGAAGGTGGAGCCGGGCGGGAACGTCTCGCGCAGCGGGCGGTTGGCGAGCGGCTTGCCCTTGTCGTCGACCAGCGCCTGGAACTTGTCGCCCTCCTTGAAGGAGTTGCCGGCGAAGACCGAGGGGTCGTACGAGGGAGTCGAGACCAGGGCGAGGACCTTGCCGGTCGACGGTTCGAGGGCGACGACGGCGCCCCGGGCGTCGAGGTCGGTCAGCCCCTTGTAGGCCGCTTCCTGCGCCTTGGGGTCGATGGTCGTGACCACGTCGCCGCCGCGCCGGGGTTCACCGGTGAGGATGTCCTTGGCGTGCCGGAAGGCGAACCGCTCGTCCTCGCCGCTGAGGATCGTGTCGTACGTGTTCTCCAGGAGGGACATGCCCTGCGCCTGGGAGGCGTAGCCGGTCACGGGGGCGTACATCGGGCCCTGCTTGAAGGTGCGCTGGTACTTGAAGTCGGTCCCCTCGACCTCCTTCGACCCCGTGATCGCCTTGCCGCCCACGATGATGTCGCCGCGCGGGGTCGCGAACTGGGTGATCTTGACCCGGCGGTTGTGCTCGTGGGTGGCGAGCTCCTGGCTCGTGGCGTACTGGAGCCAGTTGGCCCGTATCAGCAGGGCCAGCATCAGCAGCCCACAGAATATGGCTATGTGCCGCAACGGCCTGTTCATCGTGCTCCCGCTCCCAGGCAGCCGGGCACACACGCACACGGGCCGCACCATCGATGTCCGGAGGTGATAGATGCGATTTTAGCGTTCATGGTTCCACCGGCGGATCGCGCCGGGGGTTTCACGTCCACAGGCTTCTCACAGGTAGGCCGCATAGGCGTCCAGTGCGCGCAGCACCTCCGCCTCACCCGCCGGAGGAAGCTGGAGGACGACCTCGTCGACGCCCAGATCCGCGTAGTACGCCAGCTTCCCCGGCGAGGGCAGGACGGCGTAGGGAACCACCTGGAGCTGCTCCGGGTCGCGTCCCGCCTCCTCCCAGGCCGCCCGCAGCTTCGGCACGGACTCCGACAGGCCGCGCCCGCCGATCGGCAGCCATCCGTCCGCGTCCCGGGCGATCTGCGCGAACAGCTTCGGCCCGGCCGCGCCGCCGATCAGGGTGCGCGGGCCGCTCACGGGACCGCGCGGCCGCTGCACCGGCTTCGGGTAGGCATGACTCGCCCGCACCGAGCCGAACTCACCGTCGTACGCCGTCGGCTCGTCCGCCCACAGGGCCCTCATCAGGGCCAGCCGGTCGCTGCCGAGGGCTCGCCTCGTCGACCACTCCACACCGTGGTCGGCGGCTTCCTCCACGTTCCAGCCGAAGCCGACGCCGAGCGTCAGCCGGCCGCCGGACAGGTGGTCGAGCGTGGCCGCCTGCTTCGCCAGATCGACGGGATCGTGCTGGGCGATCAGCGTGATGCCGGTACCGACGGACAGCCTCTCGGTGACCGCGGCGGCCTGCCCGAGCGCGACGAAGGGGTCGAGGGTGCGCCCGTATTCGGGAGGCAGTTCACCGCCGGCCGGGTACGGGCTCTCCCGGCTCACGGGGATGTGGGTGTGCTCGGGCAGGTACAGCCCGGCGAACCCCCGCTGCTCCAGCTCGCGCGCGAGCCGGACCGGGGTGATCGTCTCGTCGGTGAGGAAGATCGTTGTGGCGATCCGCATGTGAGGCACCTCCGTCGTCGTCCGTGACGGCTCCAAGGTATGCGGTGGAGCCGTCACGGACGCCACCGGGCAGAGCCCGTCGTTCCGTTTCGGCCGCAACTCCCGCCCGTTCCCGCCGGGACGAGGAGGTTAGGGTAGCCTAAGTTCACTGTTGTCCGGTCGTCGCGGGAGGGCTTTCATGGGTCACGGCTGGGAGGGCGTCGTCCTCAAGCTCTTCCGGGGACGGGACTTCACGTTCACCGTCACCGGCGCGGAACAGGTCACCGAGGACTTCCGGCGGGTGACCGTGACCGACGGCGGTCTGCTCGCGGCGACGGGCGGCGCCCACCCGACCATGTGGGTCAGGCTCTGGTTCGAACGGGACGGCAAGCCGCACCAGCGCGGCTACACCCTCGTCGACCCCGACCCGGCCACCGGGACGTTCAGCCTGGAATTCGCCCTCCACGACGGGACCGCGAGCGACTGGGCCCGTACCGCGCGGCCCGGCGACACGATCGACGCGACGCTCCAGGGCACCCGCTTCACCCTTCCCGAACCACGGCCCGCACGGCTCTTCGTGGTCGGGGACGCCGCATCGCTGCCCGCCGTGAACTCGCTGCTGGAAGCGCTCCCCGGTATCCCGGCGACGATCTGGTGCGAGACCGCGCACGCCTCGGACGAGAAGCCGCCGTTCCGGCTGGACGCGGCGCACCACACCCTGCACACCGTCCCGCGCCGCGACGCGGGCGCGCTCCTGGTCTCCGAGGTGAAGGCCGCCCTCCCCGGCCTGCTCGGCGAGGACGCCTCGGACGCGTACGTCTGGATCGCCTGCGACACGGCGACGACCCGGACCCTGGGCTCCTACGCCCGCAGGGAACTCGCCGTCCCCAAGGAGCGTGTGAACGCGCTGGGTTACTGGCGCGCCGACTGACCGGATCAGTCCTCCACCACGAGGGCCGGGGTCTCCTTCGTCAGCACCTCGCCCCGGAAGAACGCGGGGCTGCGGCGGCGCACGGTCTCCATCAGCACCACGCCGAGCAGCAGCAGCCCGACACCGATGACGAAGACGGAACCGACGCCGAGGACGGATGATCCGGAGCCGTACGCCGGGTCCCACATGTCGTACAGGGTCTTGCCGAAGACGGCTGCGAGCAGGATGCCGCCGACGACGGGGAACAGCCCCTTGAAGACGAGGTCGCGGGCGGACCGGGTGAGGTCGGCGCGGAAGTACCAGACGCAGGCGAAGGCCGTCAGCGCGTAGTAGAAGCAGATCATCAGGCCGAGCGCGTAGATCGTGTCGACGAGGACGTGCTCGCTGACCAGGGTCATCACCGTGTAGAACACACCGGTCGCCGCACCCGCCACGACGGTGGCCCGCCCCGGGGTCCTGAAGCGCGGGTGGACCTCGGCGTACGAGGCGGGCAGGGCCTCGTACGACGCCATCGCCAGGACCGTACGCGCCACCGGGATGAAGGTGGTCTGCAGGCTCGCGGCGGCGGACGCCAGCACCGCCAGGAAGAGGAGGACGCCGAGGCCGGGGCCCATGACCGGGCCCGCCAGGGCGGCGAAGACGTTGTCGGAGGTTTCCGGGTTCGCGAGGCCGAGGCCCGAGTCGCCGGTGCCGACGGCCATCTGCGCGGCGATGCCGGTGGCGAGGTAGGAGCCGACCAGCACGACCATCGCGATGAGCGCGGCGCGGCCGGGCGTCCTCTCGGCTCCGGTGGTCTCCTCGTTGGCGGTGAGACAGGTGTCCCAGCCCCAGAACATGAAGATCGAGAGGGACAGTCCCGCCGTGAAGGCGGCGAAGGACTGGATCGCGAACGGGTTCAGCCAGGACCAGGAGAAGTCCGTCGACGTCGCCGCGAAGTCCCCGGCACCCGCCTTCTGCACGGCCATCGCCACGAACACCGCGAGGACCACGAGCTGGAGGGCCACGAGGGTGTACTGGAGGCCCTTGGTGGCCGTCATCCCCCGGTAGCTGATCGCCGTCGCGGCGGCGATCAGGAGGAGGCACGTGAGGATGTGGACCGGCTTGCTGTCGTCGAGGGCGGCGACGGACTCGTTGCCCGTGACCTCGCCCGCCAGCAGCCAGAAGTAGGAGGTGGCGACGCCCGCGAGGTTCGACAGCACGATGATCGTGGCGATCACCAGCCCCCAGCCGCACATCCACCCCAGTCGCGGCCCGAAGGCCTTGACCGTCCAGGTGAACGACGTGCCGCAGTCCGGCACGGCCTTGTTGAGCTCCCGGTACGCGAAGGCGACCAGCAGCATCGGGAGGAACCCGGCCAGGAAGACGGCCGGCATCTGCACGCCGACCTCGCCGGCGGTGGAGCCGAGGGTGGAGGTCAGGCAGTACACCGGGGCGACGGTGGAGATGCCGAGGACAGCGCTGCCCATCAGGCCGACGGAGTTCCCGCCGAGGCCCTTCTCGCGTACGCCGCCGTCGGCCGGGGCGCTTCCCCGTGCCGTGTCTCCGGCCTGTGGCCGCGCGTCCAGCTCAGTCATGGAGAGGACGCTAGGCCCTGCGATTTCCATATACGTAGGGTGAGACCCCAATGTCTCACCCTTGATTCACCACCCCTTGACGGGACTTGAATCAACCCTTCAAAGGCCTTGAGGTGAAAACACCTTGCAATCACTGCTACATGATCAGGAGAAGCACGGTACGGGAACCGCACCCCTGTCCGTTTTGCTGTAGTTCAAAATTTTCCTGCCGTATTCCCGGACGTCAGGACGACGGCATCCCGGACGCCAGGGCGACGGCATCCCGGACGCCAGGGCGACGGCTCCCCGGGCGTCGGGGCGACGGCCGCCCCGACGCCCGCGGAAGTACTTCCGCTCCGGCCGGGAAGCCCGGCTACCGCTTGCGGTACAACTCCTCGATCTCCGCGTCGAAGTCACGCAGGATCGCGTCCCGCTTCAGCTTCAGCGACGGGGTGAGGTGACCGCTCTCCTCGGTGAAGTCCTTCGTGAGCACCGTGAACTTACGGATGGACTCGGCGCGCGAGACGAGCCGGTTGGCCTCGTCGACCGCACGCTGCAGCGCGGTGAGCAGCTCCTCGTCCTGGACGAGTTCCCGCAGGGGCACGCCTTCCTTCTTCCGCATCCGGCGCCAGTGGGCGAGGCCGTCCGGCTCCAGGGTGATCAGGGCGCTGATGAAGGACCGGTTGTCCCCCACCACCATGCACTGGCTCACCAGCGGATGGGCGCGCAGCCAGTCCTCGAGCGGGGCGGGGGTCACGTTCTTGCCGCCGGACGTGATGATGATGTCCTTCTTGCGTCCGGTGATCGTGAGGTAGCCGTCGTCGTCCAGGGCCCCCAGGTCGCCCGTAGGGAACCAGTTGTCCTCCATGTACGGCGTGGCCTCGCCGCGTTCGGTGTCCCAGTAGCCCCGGAAGACCTGCCCTCCGCTGAGCAGGACCTCCCCGTCGTCCGCGATCCGCACGGCGGTGCCCGGCAGCGGCCAGCCCACCGTGCCCAGCCGGGGTTTGAGCGGCGGGGTGACCGTGGCGGCGGCGGTGGTCTCGGTCAGGCCGTAGCCCTCGAATATCTGCATGCCCGCTCCGGCGTAGAACGCGGCGAGCCTGTGCCCCAGCGGGGAGCCCCCGCAGATCGCGTACCGGACGTGACCGCCCAGCGCGGCACGGATACGCCGGTAGACCAGCGGGTCGTAGAGGGCGCGCGCGGCACGGAGCCCGAGACCGGGGCCGGGGCCCGTGCCGTGCTCCGCCGCCTCGACCGCCTCGCCGTAACGCTGCGCGATACGGGCCGCGCGGTCGAAGGAGGAGGCGCGGCCCATCTTCTCGGCCGTCGCACGGCCGGTGTTGAAGACCTTCTCCAGGACGTAGGGGATGGCCAGCAGGAACGACGGCTTGAACCCGGCCAGATCCGCGAGCAGGTCTTCGGTCCGGATGGACGGCGCGTGTCCGAGCCGTACCCGGGCGCGCATGCAGCCGATCGCCACCATCCGGCCGAAGACGTGGGAGAGGGGCAGGAACAGGAGGGTGGACGCCGGGTACTTGGAAACGGACTTGAAGACCGGGTGGAGCAGCTCGATGGCGTTGTCGACCTCGGCGAAGAAGTTGCCGTGGGTCAGGACGCAGCCCTTGGGCCGGCCCGTGGTGCCGGAGGTGTAGATGAGCGTGGCGGGGCTGTCCGGTTCCAGTGCGCCGCGACGGGCGGCAACGACCGCGTCGGGTATGTCCTTGCCGAGCGTCTTCAGCCGGCCTATCGCCCCCGTGTCGAACTGCCAGAGATGGGCGAGGTCACCCAGCTGCTGCCGCTCCTGGCTGATGAGCCGGCCCTGCTCCTTGGTCTCCACGGCACAGGCCACGGCACCGGAGTCCTGGAGGATCCAGCGCGTCTGGAAGGCCGACGAGGTGGGATAGACCGGCACGGTGACCAGCCCGGCGGCCCAGGAAGCGAAGTCGAGCAGCGTCCACTCGTAAGTCGTACGGGCCATGATCGCGACCCTGTCGCCGCTCTGGAGGCCCTCCGCTATCAGGCCCTTGGCCACGGCCTGGACCTCATCGGCGAAGGCGGCGGCGGTCACGTCCTGCCAGCTGCCGTCGGCCTGCTTGCGGCTGAGGACCGCCTCGGACGGGGCCTCCCGGGCGTTGTCGAAGGGGATCTCGGCGAGCGAACCGCGTCGTACGGCCGGCGCGAGCGGCGGCACGGAGACTTCCCGTACCGTGCCGTCGGCCGCCCTGACGACAGTCGGCTCGACCAGGACGGGAACGGTGGGCGCGGCGGTTGCGGCGGCGGGGGCGGGCGTGGACACGAGCGGCTCCTCGACGTGGGGTACGGCGCCGGGCCCGTCCGTGGGTCCGGCGCCGAGGCGGCTGCTGGGTGCGCGGGGTCGTTCACGTGTTGATGGACGTCGGATGCGGATGAGCTGCGGTTGCGGTTGCGGGTGGGCGGCGGGTGCGGATGGGGCTCCGCCGGGCTTCAGGGGCCCTCCAAGGGCTGCGGTGAATCGAGGGCGTTCCAGGATCGTGGTACCCCGGAGACGGTCCGGGACCGGGGTGTCCCGGAGACCGTCCGGAACCGTGGTGTCCCGGAGCCGGTCCAGGATCGTGGTGTCCCGGAGACGGTCCGGGACCGTGGTGTCCCGGAGACCGTCCGCGATCACCGTGGCTCAGCGATCGCCAGGCGGACCGGGGTGGTTCGGAGGCGGGCCGAACGCCTCGCGGTGACCCGGAGGCGTTCCGGGACCGGGGTGGCCAAGGGGCATCCCGCGATCACGGTGACCTGGAGGCGTTCCGGGACCGGGGTGGCCAAGGGGCATCCCGCGATCACGGTGACCTGGAGGCGTTCCGGCAGATCGCTGTGGCTCAGGGGCGTTCCAGGATCGCGGTCACCCCCTGGCCGCCCGCCGCGCAGACCGAGATCAGCCCCCGGCCCGGCGCGTCCCGCTCCGCGAGGAGCTTGGCCAGGGTCGCCACGATCCGGGCGCCCGTCGCGGCGAAGGGGTGACCGGTGGCGAGGGACGATCCGGCCACGTTCAGCTTGTCCCTGTCGACGGGGGCGAGCCCCTGCTCCTCCCAGGACGCCAGGGTGGCGAGCACCTGGGAGGCGAAGGCCTCGTGGATCTCGAAGAGGTCGAAGTCCTCCACGGCCAGCCCGGCCCGTTCCAGCATGCGCGGTACAGCGTGGGCGGGCGCCATCAGAAGCCCGTCCTCACCGTGCACGTAGTCCACGGCGGCCGTCTCGTACAGCGACAGGTACGCCAGCGGTTCCAGGCCGTGCCGATCGGCCCACTCCTCGCTCGCCAGCAGCACGGTGGCGGCGCCGTCGGTGAGCGGGGTCGAATTGCCCGCGGTCATCGTCGCGTCGGGGTGACCGGCGCCGAACACCGGCTTCAGCGTTGCGAGTTTCTCCACGGTGGAGCCGGGGCGCAGATTCTGGTCGCGCTCCAGGCCGAGATACGGGACGACGAGGTCGTCGAGGAAGCCGCGTTCGTACGCCGCGGCGAGCCGCTGGTGGCTGGTCGCGGCCAGCAGGTCCTGGTCCTCACGGGCCACCCGCCACTGCCGGGCGGTGACCGCCGCGTGCTCGCCCATCGAAAGCCCGGTACGCGGTTCGGCGTTGCGCGGGATGTCCGGGACGAGGTGGCCTGGCCGGACGGCTGCCAGAGCCTTGATCCGGGCGCCCGTCGACCTGGCGCGGCGCGCCTCCAGCAAGATCCTGCGCAGCCGGTCGTTGACCCCGAGCGGCGCGTCGCTCGTGGTGTCCGCGCCGCCGGCGATCGCCGAGTCGACCGCGCCCAGCGCGATCTTGTTGGCCGCGGCGACGACGGCCTGCAGACCGGTGCCGCACGCCTGCTGGATGTCGTACGCGGGTGTGCGCGGGTCCAGGGCGGAGCCGAGCACCGTCTCGCGGGCCAGGTTGAAGTCCCGGCTGTGCTTGAGGACCGCGCCGGCGACGAACTCGCCGACCTGCCGGCCCCGCAGACCGAAGCGCTCGACGAGTCCGTCCAGCGCGGCGGTCAGCATGTCCTGGTTCGACGCTCGCGCGTACGGGCCGTCGGAGCGGGCGAACGGAATACGACTGCCACCGATGACCGCGACCCGACGCGGCTGCGGAAGTGCGAGGGGAATCAACTCGACCAACTCATCTCGACAACTCCTGACCCTTGAGTAACCTTACTCCGGAGTAAATCTACGACCGAGCAGGAGTCCAGACAATGGCCGACCGCTATCTGCACTTCACCGGCACCGCACCCGGCCGATTCCTGACCCGCAGGCTCGGCCTGCCGCAGCCCGCGCCCCTGCGCCGCTGGACACTGGAAACCCCGTCCCTCGACGGGCCGTTGCTCCACCTCACCGCAGGCAGCTCCGCCCACCCCGGCACGCTCGGCCCGGTACTCTCCACGACCGGCCTGAAGGTCACCGGTCAGGCCGAACGCCCGGTCGCCGTCGTTCTCGACGCCACCGGCGTCACCACGGTCGCGGGCCTCTCCGACGTACACGCCGCTCTCCACCCCGTCGTACGGTCGCTGGCCGGCGGCGGCCGTGTCGTCGTCCTCGGCACGACGCCGTCCCCCGACGACCACCACCAGGCAGCGGCCCAGCAGGCCCTCGAAGGATTCGTGCGCTCGCTCGGCAAGGAGATCGGCCGGGGCGCCACCGCGCAGCTGCTGCGGCTCGCCCCCGGGGCGAACGCCGCCTCGGCCGAGTCCACGCTCCGCTTCCTGCTGTCCCCCCGCTCCGCCTACGTCAGCGGCCAGGTCGTCGAACTCACCGCCGACGCACCCGGCGAGGTCGCCGACTGGGCGGCGCCGCTCTCCGGGCGCACCGCGGTGGTCACCGGTGCGGCACGCGGCATCGGGGCGTCCGTCGCCTCCGTCCTCGCGAGGGACGGCGCGCAGGTGATCTGCCTGGACGTCCCGCAGGCCCAGGAGGAACTCGCCCGCACCGCCGCACGCCTCGGCGCCGCCGCCCTGCCGCTGGACATCACCGCACCCGATGCCGCCGGCCTCATCGCAGCAGCCGTCCCCGACGGCCTCGACATCCTCGTGCACAACGCGGGCATCACCCGGGACCGGCGCCTCGCGAACATGCCGGCCGACCGCTGGTCCTCGGTCATCGACGTCAACCTGGACAGCGTCCTGCGCACCACGGACGCCCTCGTCGAATCGGGCACCCTCCGCCGCGGCGGCCGTATCGTCGCCACCGCGTCCATCGCCGGGATCGCGGGCAACAACGGCCAGACCAACTACGCGGCCAGCAAGGCGGGTATCATCGGACTCGTCCGCTCCCTGGCCCCACGCGCCGCCGCCCGGCACGGCATCACGGTCAACGCCGTCGCACCCGGCTTCATCGAGACGAAGATGACGGCCGCCGTGCCCCTCTTCATCCGCGAGGCCGGACGCCGGATGAATTCCCTTTCCCAGGGCGGGCTCCCCGTGGACGTCGCCGAGACCACCGCCTGGTTCGCCCAGCCCGCGTCCGGCGCGGTCAACGGCCAGATCGTCCGGGTATGCGGCCAGAGCCTGCTGGGGGCGTGACCCATGGACGACCTGGTCCTGTCCCTCGTCCGCGGAGCCGTCACCTCGCCGTTCAAGCGGCCGGGTCACGCAGGCACCACACCGCCCGCCGGCCGCGCGGTGGTCCCGCCCGGCCGCATCGCCCCCGGCCCCCTGGCCGCGTACAGCAGGATCTGCGGCTTCGCCGAATCGGGCCCGCTGCCGCTCACCTACCCGCACGTGCTGGGCTTCCCGGCAGCCATGCGCCTGATGACCGCCCGCGGCTTCCCGCTGCCGGTGCTGGGGCTGGTCCACACCTGGATCGAGATCACCGGGCACCGCGCGCTGCACCCCACGGACCAGCTCGAACTCACGGTGTACGCCGACGAACTGAACCCCCATCGCCGCGGCACCGAGGTCACGATGGTCACCGAGGCCAGGATCTCGGGCGAGCTCGCCTGGGAATCACGGAGCGGCTACCTGTCCCGGCACGCACCCGGCACCACCGACGCACCGTCCCGGCACACACCCGGCACCACCGACGCACCGCCCCGTCCCCCGGCCGCACCACCGGAGTTGCCCGCCGTGACCGAGTGGCGGCTGCCCGCCGACCTGGGCCGCCGGTACGGAGCCGCTTCGGGCGACCGGAATCCCATCCACCTGCACCCCGTGACGGCACGGCTGTTCGGCTTCCCCCGTCACATCGCGCACGGCATGTGGACCGTCGCCCGCAGCCTGGCCGAGGCCGGCGGCGCAGCGGGTGAACCGGGCCGCATCCGCACCGTCCGCGCGGACTTCAAGGCACCGGTCCTGCTTCCCTCCACAGTCACGTACGCCACCGACGGCACCGCCTTCGAGGTCCGCGGCGGCAGCCGCGTCCACCTCACCGGCGGCGTGACCCGGGAGGGCTGAGACCGCTCAGTCCCCCCGGGACTGCCAGCCGCGCCCGTGCATGAGGTTCTCCAGCCCCGCCCAGGAGAAGTTCATCAAAGTGGTGGCGGCCTCCTTCGCCGAGACGCCGGGAGTGACGTTCGCCCAGCCGGCGAGCGCCTCCGCCGCCCCCACCAGAGCCTGCGCCAGCCCCGCCACATCCCGGTCGGGCAACGCGGGATCACGGTGGGCCTCACGCGCCGCCGCACCGATCAGACCGGTCACGAACGCAACGATCTCCTTCCGCAGCGCCCCCACCTCGCTGACGAACGGCTCCCCGTGCGAGCTCGCCTGCTGGTGCAGCACGGCCCAGCCGTCCGGGTTGTCCGCGGTGTGCGTGAAGAACGCACGCAGCCCCGACCACAGTTGCGCGTCAGCCGGAATCCCCGGCTCCACCCCCGCCTGCACCGCCTCCACCAGGGCTTTCGACTCACGGCGGATGCACGCGGTGAAGAGCTCCTCCTTGGAATTCAGGTACAGGTAGACCAAGGGCTTGGACACACCGGCCAGTTCCGCGATCTCGTCCATCGAGGCAGCCCGGTAGCCACGCTGAGCGAACGTCCGCACGGCGGCGTCCATCATCTGCTGCTCACGCACCGCGCGCGGCATCCGTTTGCTCTTCACTGCACTCACGTCAGACATCCCTCCCGCCCCCACTGCGCTACTCCTCGGTAAGAGTACGGCGCGGCCCGGTCGGCGTCGTGCGAAAGGAACGCAGTCCGGCCACGATGGCCGGTAGTCGTCCACTACCTCTGCGGTACCCCGCCCCGTACGCCTCCGGTAGCCCACGGGATCACACTCCGGGCCGACGCCCCGCCCGGACCGTCTGCCTACTGTCCTTCACATGACGATCAGACTCCGCAGACGAACCGCTGTCGCCGCACTCGCCGTCATGGCCGTGCTCGCCACGCCTGCCGTCTCCGCCCAGGCCTTATCCGCCCCCGCCCCCGCCGCGTCCACCACCACCACGGCGGAACAGCCCCGCCCGACCGGCCCCTACGCCGTGGGCGTCGACGTCCTTCACCTCACCGACCACAGCCGCGCCGACCCGTGGGTTCCGGAGTCCGGGGACCGCGAGCTGATGGTGTCGGTCCACCACCCCGCACGGGCGGGCGGCTCGGGGGCCTCCGCGCCCTACATGAGCACGAAGGAGGCCGAGGCCCTCCTGGCCGGCCTCGGACTGAGGGGCGACGCGCCGGCCCTGCTCAGCTCCCTCGCCACCCACGCACGTCCGGACGCGGCCGCCGCGCGGGGCCGGTTCCCCCTGGTGCTGCTCTCCCCCGGCTTCGGCAACCCCCGGGCGACCCTGACCTCCCTCGCGGAGGACCTGGCGAGCCGCGGCTATGTCGTGGCGAGCGTCGACCACGCCTACGAATCCCTGGGGACGGCTTTCCCCGGCGGACGGATCCCCACGTGCGCCGCCTGTGACGCGGTCGAGGCGGCGCCGGACGACGCGGCCGAACTGGAGGTGCTGAAGACGGTCTCCACCGGACGGGCCGCCGACCTCTCCTTCGTGCTCGACCGGCTCACCGGTCCTCGCCCCTCCTGGGAGCACTCGCGCATGATCGACCGGCGCCGGGTCGCCGCCGTCGGCCACTCCATCGGCGGCAGCGCCGCGGCCTCCACGATGCTCGCCGATCCCCGCGTCGACGCGGGGATCAACATGGACGGCACCTTCTTCGAGCGGATCCCCGCGTCCGGCCTGGGAGAGCGGCCCTTCATGATGCTGGGCACCGCCTTCCACTCCCCCGGAGGAGAGGACGAGTCCTGGGACCAGGGCTGGCAGCGGCTGGACGGCTGGAAGCGCTGGCTCGGCGTCGAGGGCTCCGGCCACTCCAGCTTCACGGACGTGCCCGTCCTGGAGGACCGTATGGACGTGACGCTGGACCCCACGGTCACGCTCACCACCGACCGGCAGGTCACCATCACCCGCGACTACGTCGGCGCGTTCCTCGACCAGCACCTGCGGGGACGCCACCAGCCCCTGCTGGACGGCCCCACGCAGGGCAATCCCGAGGTGGTCTTCAACAACCCCTGACACGCACCGGGGCGTGTCCGCCCTCAGGCCCGGGCGGGCTCAGGCCCGGGCGGGCTCAGGCCCGGGCGGGCTCAGGCCCGGGCGGGCTCGATCACCTCGTGGGGATCACGGAGCCAGACACGCTGCCCCCTGCCGGTCACGGTCAGCCCGAACTGTTCGTGGCCGGGCCGGCCGAGGGCGTCGTACTCCAGCCAGGCCTGCTCGATGTCCTCCCAGAGCAGCCCGGGGCCGTACTGCAGGACATCCCCTCCGGTCGCGGCGGTGGCGGCGGCCCCGTCCTCCCGGGTCGCCCACACCCGCGCGCCGTCGACGGTGTCCTGGTGAGTGAGCCGTACGCCGGGCAGCCGGGCCCCGGCGTACAGCGCGAACCCGAGCGTGAGGAGCCGGGCCGGGTCCACACCCGAGGCACGGGCCCGGCCCCCCTCCCCGTCGACCTGATGCGGGCCCACGCGGTGCGCGCGCATCGGCATGTACGACGCACCCCCGCAGAACGGCCCGAGCGCGGTGCCGTCTTCCTGCACATGCAGCTGGACCAGGGCTCCGGACCAGAAGTCCCGCGCGAGCGGGGCGACGACGATCCCACCGGTCCTGACCTGCCGGACGAGGGCGTGCGGGACGTACCGGAGCGCGCAGGTCGCGATCAGCCGGTCCACCGGCCCCGCACTCGGCCACGGCTGCTCGCCGTCCCCGACCCGCAGATGCGGCCGGTACCCCGCGCCCGCCAGGAACTCCGCCGCCTGGCGCGCGACGACGGGGTCCAGCTCGACGCTGTGGACCCGCTCGTCACCGAGCCGCTCGGAGAGCAACGCGGCCACGTACCCGGTGCCGGTACCGATCTCCAGCACGCGGTGCCCGTCCTCGGCCTGGAGCAGACCGAGCATCCGGGCAACCATCGACGGCTGGCTGTTCGACGAGGTCGCGACACCCGGTCCGTCCTCGGCCCCGTCGTCTAGCTGGGTCACGACCGGCTCGTCACTGTTGACCAGGGCAAGCCAGTCGTCCGCCCCGACGACCGGCTCACACCGGTCGGGGAGCTGCCGCCAGACGTCCGCCGGGATGAACAGGCTGCGCGGCACGGCATCGAAGACCCGCCGCCAGCGGGCACTGAGCAACCCGCGATCGGCGAGATCCTGGACCAGGTCCGGGTAGGTGCGGACGGTGTGCGCCGTGCTCATGAGCGCGCGCCGTACGTGGGACCGCTGCCGTCCGGGGACGGCGGGGTGGGCGGCGGCGTCCAGGGCTTGTCGGAGGGTGCGCCGCCGTGCTTCCCGTCGTCGGACTGCTGTGTGGTGGTCATCGTGCTTCTCCTTCGTTCGGGGTGAGAACGATTTCGTTCGGGGTGAGAACGACCGGTTGCGGATCGACCGCCCCGGCGGGGTCATCGGATGTGGCAGGAGCAGGCGCAGCGATGTACTTCGACCGGGCGCTCCCACCTCGGTGCATCGGGAAGTCGTAGCTCGCCGGGCCCGGGACATTCACGGTGCTCACCGATCCGGCACAGAGACGCCGGCTCCGCCTCAGGTGGTGCTGTCTTCACGGCTGCTGTACCTCCGGTGACGTGGGCACGCAGCGCGGACACCCGCAGTCCGGCAGAACGGACGAGAGCGCGGGCTGCCCCAGAGGCACGACCTCGGCCTCCTCGCGCACCACCCGGATCCCGCCGTCGCGGTTCACCTCGTACACCTTGATCGTCATCGTCACCACAACGCCCTTCCACTACCCTGAGTTGCCGGTCGTCACTGCAACCACGACGGTAGGGGGCGGAGGCCTCGGCATGAACTGACTGCGGGTACGGGTGCCCGACCGCGGTCGAAGGGGCAATGGGGACGCCATGGGAACCGGCTCACGCACCACCCTGACCAGCAGTCAGGGAACGTTGCACAGGCATCGCGGCGGACCGGTGTCCGGGTACGTGTTCCGCCTGATCCGCGAGCAGTTGGGCTACACACAGGACACCCTCGCCGATCGGTTCCGGATCTCGCCCGACACGGTTGCGGGCTGGGAGTCCGGCCGCCGGCCCCTGACCGCCGTGCCGGTGGGACAGATGCTCGTCTACCGCCACCAGCTTCTGCGGCTGGGCAGCTCGCCCTCCCTGCTCCTGTCCCTGGAGCGGGCCATGGAGGCGGACGTGCTCCTGGCAGGCGCTCTGGACGAGGAAGTCCCCGCCGGGCAAGGCCCGATCGGCGCATGGGTCATGCAGCGCGACCTGGTCGAGTTCCTGTCCTGGCCACTCAACGGCGTCACCCCGACACCGTTGCGAACACTGCCCGACCCGCCGCGACCGCGCCGGGGCCCGGTGCCACGCGGACCGGAGCTCCCCGCCGTCGACCGCCGACGATTCTTCTCCCGCATGCGCCGGTCCGCCGAGCGGGCGCGCGGCGGGGAGCGCTTCCTCCTGCGCCGCCAGGCCCTCTACCTGGCCGGATAGGACGTCGCGCCCGACACCTCCGACTGGCTGGCCCAGCAGCAGCGGATCGAGCGCCCGGACGGATGGCTGGCGGGCTGGCTCAACTCCCGCTCCGTCGCGACCGTCGCCGCCAGGCAGGGGGACCAGGAACGGATGAGGCACTTCATCACCACCAGCCTCGCCGACGACGACGCGGGAGAAACCGCCAACCTGAACTACTGGGCCTACTGGATCGGCGAGGCACCGCACATCCAGCTGTCCGACGACTTCATCACCGACCCTGACACCGGTCCGTGGCAGGGCGACAGACTCATGCGCCACCTCGTACGCGGTCTGACCCCGAAGCACGGATTCTTCGACCTCAACGTCCACACCCTCTGGACCCTGGTCGCCGCCCGCCCGAACCTGCTGCGCCCAGGCATCCCTGTCGGGCGCGATCTACGCCAGGCGCTCCCCGTGATGTTGGATGGCCGGGAGTTGTCGACGCGCGCGCGCCGGGAACTGGAAGGCATCCGGTACGCGATCCGCCTCGCCGAGGCGTGAGAGGAGACGGGCGTGGCTGACGACCTGTCCGCAGTGGGGCGCTTCTTGTACGAGGCCGGCACGCTCAAGCACACCCGTCGAACCGGCTGGTGGATGGCTGGGGTCAGCGACCCGGAGAGCGTGGCCGAGCACTCGTGGCGCACCTCGTTGATCGCGTCGGTCATCGCCGAATTGGAAGGCGCCGACCCCGCGCGGGCCGCGTTCCTCGCGGTGTGGCACGACACCCAGGAGACCCGCACCGGGGACGTCAACCACCTGGGGAAGAAGTACGCACCCGCAGGCGACCCACAGGAGGTCACCGCCGATCAGACGGCGGGTATGCCCGAGGTCCTGGCCTCCGCCATCCGCGGCCTGGTCGCCGAGTACGAAGCCAAGGAATCGCCGGAGGCGATCTGCGCCCGGGACGCCGACAAGCTGGAGTGCATGCTCCAGGGCATCGAGTACAAGGCACAGGGCTACGAGAACGCACAGCGCTGGATCGACAACAGCAAGGGCCGCCTCGTCACGGAAACCGGAAAGCGGTTGGCCGACGAACTCCTCCAACAGGGCACGCTCGACTGGCTGCGCACCGCCCTCGGCGAGAACGGCACCTGACCCCAGACGCACGAAACCGCCCTGCCCCCGGCCGGAGCCGGGGGCAGGGCGGTTCCTCGCGCGGGGCGGGTGTCGCTTACGCCGCGACGGGGACGCCCTTCGGCTCCGCGTCCTCGACCTCGGGCTCGTCGACCGGAGAGGCCGACGCCGAGTTGTACATGTCGTGGTCGAGAATCTTCTCGCGGGCCGACACGATCACCGGGACCAGAGCCTGTCCCGCGACGTTCGTCGCCGTCCTCATCATGTCCAGGATCGGGTCGATGGCCAGCAGCAGGCCCACGCCTTCCAGCGGGAGGCCCAGGGTCGACAGGGTGAGGGTCAGCATGACCGTGGCGCCGGTGAGGCCGGCGGTGGCCGCCGAGCCGATCACCGAGACGAACGCGATCAGGATGTAGTCACCGATGCCCAGCTGGACGTCGAAGATCTGCGCGATGAAGATCGCCGCCAGCGCCGGGTAGATCGCGGCGCAGCCGTCCATCTTCGTCGTGGCGCCGAACGGGACGGCGAAGCTCGCGTAGTTCTTCGGGACGCCGAGACGCTCGGTGACCTGCTGGGTGACCGGCATGGTGCCGACCGAGGAGCGGGAGACGAAGGCCAGCTGGATCGCGGGCCAGGCGCCCTTGAAGAACTGCAGCGGGCTGACCTTGGCGACCGTGGCGAGCAGCAGCGGGTAGACGCCGAACATCACGATGGCGCAGCCGATGTACACGTCGGCGGTGAACGTGGCGTACTTGCCGATCAGGTCCCAGCCGTAGTCGGCGATCGCGTAGCCGATGAGGCCGACGGTGCCGATCGGGGCGAGGCGGATGACCCACCACAGGGCCTTCTGGAGGAGCTCCAGGATCGACTCGCTGAGCGCGAGGATCGGCTTGGCCTTCTCACCGAGCTGGAGCGCGGCGATGCCGGCGACCGCGGCCATGAAGACGATCTGCAGGACGTTCAGCTCGGTGAACGGTGTGATGACGTCCGTGGGGACGATGCCGGTCAGGAAGTCGATCCAGGAGCCGGCGTTCTCGGGCTTGGCGCCGTCCTTCGGGGTGAGGCCGGTGCCTGCGCCCGGGTTGGTGATCAGGCCGATCGCGAGGCCGATGGCCACGGCGATCAGCGAGGTGATCATGAACCAGAGCAGTGTGCGGGAGGCCAGCCTGGCGGCGTTGTTGACCTTGCGCAGGTTGGTGATCGACACCAGGATCGCGAAGAATACGAGGGGCGCGACGGCCAGCTTGAGCAACTGGACGAAGATGCCGCCGACCTTGTCGAGGGTGGTGACGAGCCAGCTGACGTCCTGGCTGCGGGCGAGCCAGCCGAGCAGGACGCCGAGGACCAGACCGGCGACGATCTGCACCCAGAACGGGATGCTGGGCAGGCGGAAGCCGGAACCGGACGGCTTGCCGGCTTCGGTCTCTGCGGTGGACGCGGGATTCGCGGACACGGACACACTCCAGATGTGACGCATCGGGACGTACGAGGACAGACGTACGGTCGTGCGGTCGAGCAGGGGGACGGGGGTGCGGCGCCCGCGTCAGGGGCGGCGCCGCTGCATGATGCCGGTTCAGACGTTGCGGCAACAGACCGCGGACATACAGCGGCAGAGATCGACGTGCAGGCGCACCACGAGCGGGACGCCCAAGGCGTGGTGGGTGCGCGCTGCTGTCATCATGTCGAATACGTTAACACTGCAACTTTGAGAACCTCAAAGGTCCGCTTCTTGATCATTTTGGCGGACGGGTTCCCGGACACGCCGAAGCCCCGGTACGGGAGCGGCTGCTCCGGTCCGGGGCTTCGTCGGTACGGGGTGCGGGTGTGAGGAACCTTACGCGGCGCCTACTGGGTGACGCTGTCCTCGCGGGTCCGGTTCGACTCGAGCCTGGCCTTGGTCCGGTCGACCGACGAGATGATCTGCTCGGACATCTCGTCGCGCTGCTTGCGCAGCAGGATGAAGCTGAGGGGCGCGGAGAGCAGCAGGCCGAGGAGGATGACCCAGACGGCGTTGGAGCCGCCGACGCCCGAGGGCAGCACGCCGAAGTGGACCGCCACACCGGCGACGAAGAAGCAGCCGACGAAAATCAGCAGGCGCATGGCGGTGTACCGGATCGTTGCGCTCGGCTTGGCAGCGGACACGGCTGGCCTTCTCTCTACGTCCGACGTTCCTGCGGTCGTGCAGTCTGGAATCCTGCCCGACCAGTGAAGCATGCCCCGAATTCGATCAGTTCGCTGGGTTGCTCCTGGGGCTCCCGGCAGGGTTCTGCGGGCACTACCGACCGAGGAGCGGGAGCAGCATGATGATGTCGTCGCGGTAGTCGTCGTCGGCGACCCGGATGGCGTTGGGGATCCGGCCCACCTCCTTGTATCCGCAGGAGGCGTAGAAGCGGTCGGCGCCGGTGCCGCCACGGCAGGTGAGCCGGATGGCGTCGATGCCCTCGATCCCCTGGGCGGCGTCGGCCGTGGCCGTCATCAGTGCGCGCCCGAAGCCTTTGCCCTGGTGGCGCGGGTGCACCATCACCGTGTAGGCGCCGATCCAGTGCCGCATGAGCCGGTGGGTGTTGTGGGTGAGGAAGGCGGTGGCGGCCACCGTGCCGTCCTCGTCCCTCCCGACGATCAGGTGTGTGCGGCCTTCGGCCATGCCGATGAGGTGGCTGACCAGCTCCGGCCGGACCTCGTGGTCGGTGACGGGAGGCACGAAGCCGACGGCTCCGCCGGCGTTGCTGACGTCGACCCAGAGCGCGGTGATGCCGTCCCGCAGGGGCCGGTCGAACGCGGGATCCACTTCAAATGTAAGCGCCATAAGGGCAGGTTAACCATTACCCACGGTGTCCTTCAAACCGCGTCCACCACGCGAGAAAGCCCCGGCCGGAGCACGACGGCGGGCCGGGGCTGACGTACGGGGGTACCCGGGGCGCCCGCCACGGGCGGGCGGCCGGGCTCCCGTGGGGTCTCAGACGCGCATCGGCTGCGGCGTCTCGCGCCGCCCGGCGTCCGGGCCCGGGTACTCGCGCAGGATCTCGTACCGGGTGTTGCGCTCAACGGGCCGGAAGCCCGCGTCCCGGATGAGGTCCAGCAGGTCCTCACGGCCGAGCTTGTTCGGGGTGCCGTAGTCGTCGGCGTCGTGCGTGATCTTGTACTCGACGACCGATCCGTCCATGTCGTCCGCACCGTGCTGGAGTGCGAGCTGCGCGGTCTGCACGCCGTGCATCACCCAGAACACCTTGACGTGCGGGACGTTGTCGAAGAGCAGCCGCGAGACCGCGAAGGTCTTGAGCGCCTCCGCGCCGGTCGCCATCGACGTCCGCGCCTGGAGGGTGTTACGGACCTTGCCGTCCTTCATGTCCACGAAGTCGTGCTGGTAGCGCAGCGGGATGAAGACCTGGAAGCCGCCGGTCTCGTCCTGCATCTCCCGCAGCCGCAGCACGTGGTCGACGCGGTGACGGGGCTCCTCGATGTGCCCGTACAGCATCGTCGCGGGGGTCTTGAGACCCTTCTCGTGCGCGAGACGGTGGATGCGCGACCAGTCCTCCCAGTGGGTGTTGTGGTCGACGATGTGCTGGCGGACCTCCCAGTCGAAGATCTCCGCGCCACCGCCGGTCAGCGACTCCAGACCGGCGTCGATCAGCTCGTCGAGGATCTCGGACGCCGAGAGCCCGGAGATCGTCTCGAAGTGGTGGATCTCCGTCGCCGTGAACGCCTTGAGCGCCACCTCCGGCAGGGCTTCCTTGAGCGCGCTGAGCGAGCGCGGGTAGTAACGCCACGGCAGGGTGGGGTGCAGTCCGTTGACGATGTGCAGCTCGGTGAGGTTCTCGCCCTGCATCGCCTTCGCGAGGCGGACGGCCTCCTCGATGCGCATCGTGTACGCGTCCTTCTCGCCCGGCTTGCGCTGGAACGAGCAGTACGCGCAGGACGCGGTGCACACGTTGGTCATGTTGAGGTGACGGTTGACGTTGAAGTGGACGACGTCGCCGTTCTTCCTCGTACGCACCTCGTGGGCAAGCCCGCCGAGCCAGGCCAGGTCGTCGGACTCGTAGAGCGCGATCCCGTCCTCGCGGGTCAGCCGCTCGCCGGCCCGGACCTTCTCCTCCAGCTCGCGCTTGAGTCCCGCGTCCACCAGGGCGCCTCCATATCTCCGTGCGACAGATCCGGCAGCCCACGGTACTCCCCCGCCTTTCGGGCGGGGGGACCCCCGTCGCCGCTCGGCGTCACGCCTCTTCGGGGAGTTCCCCGACCCGGTTCTCCCACTTGGTGGAGAGGACGACCGTCGTACGCGTCCGGGAGACGCCCTTCGTGCCGCTGAGCCTGCGGATCGTCTTCTCCAGCCCGTCCACGTCACCCACGCGCACCTTGAGCATGAACGAGTCGTCGCCCGCGATGAACCAGCAGTCCTCGATCTCGGCGAGGTCCTTCAGCCGGTGCGCGACGTCCTCGTGGTCGGCGGCGTCCGAGAGGGAGATCCCGATCAGCGCGGTGACGCCGAGTCCGAGCGAGGCGGCGTCGACGGTCGCGCGGTATCCGGTGATGACCCCGGCGGTTTCCAGCCGGTTGATGCGGTCGGTGACGCTGGGCCCGGAGAGCCCGACGAGCCGTCCCAGCTCGGCATACGAGGCCCTGCCGTTCTCTCTGAGGGCCTGGATGAGCTGCCTGTCCACCGCGTCCATATGACTGAAACCTTCCATTGTTCAGCAGTACCGCGAGTTTACGTGTAGAATCTAAGGCACAACAGGGTCAGACCCTGCAAATCTCTCTCATCATCCAAGAAAAGCTTTCGAATCTTCAGGAGTGACCTTCACCGTGTACTCGATCGAGATGGCCTACGCCCGGATGCGCGAGCTGCAGGACCTGGCCAACCGCTCGCGTGCCCACCAGCCCGCCGCCGCCCACCAGGTCGACCGCACGCGCGGCCCGCGCGTGAACAGGAAGAAGCGCTGACCCCTCCGGCTCATCCCCGGGAGGCGGCGCCGAGCTCCCCTTCCCACCTGCGGTACAGCTGGTGCGGCACCCCCGCCGCGTCCAGCACCCGCCCGGCGACGAAGTCCACCAGGTCCTGGATGTGCGTCGCCCCCGCGTAGAACGCCGGAGAGGCGGGCAGCACCACGGCGCCCGCCTCGTCGAGCGCGACCATCTGCTTCAGTGTCTGGCCGCTCAGCGGCGTCTCGCGCACGGCGACGACCAGTTTCCGCCGCTCCTTGAGCGTCACGCTCGCGGCCCGCTGCAGCAGATCCTTCGAGAGCCCGAGCGACACCCCGGCCACACACGCCGTCGACGCCGGGACGATGAGCATCCCCTTCGCCGGATAGGACCCCGACGACGGTCCGGCCGCCAGATCCCCGGCCGCCCAGTGCCGCACACCCCCGATGTCCGGCCGGAAGGTGTCCGGCTTCCCGTCCGCGCCCCGCGCCAGCCAGCTGCGCAGGTCCTCCTGCCAGTGGGCGTCACGGAAGGCGATCCCCGTCTCGTCCAGGAGTGTCAGCCGCGAGGCACGGCTGACCACCAGGTCGACACTCTCCCCGGCGGCCAGAAGGCCACGCAGCACCGAGGCCGCGAAGGGCGTGCCCGATGCGCCCGATACCCCGACAATCCAAGGCCTGCGCTGCTGTTGACTCATCGAAGTCCCGGCTCTCACACCGCCGAGCCTATCCGGCGCCCCCCTCCAGGAACCGAGCCAGGGGCTCCGGACGTTGCAGCAGATGAAGGAACAGCCACGGACAGGGGGTGACCATGACGGGCACACGCACCGGTGCCACCGCGCGGGCCGTCACGGCCGGCGCGGTCATGCTGGCCTGGGCAGCGCTGCTGTGGATCCTGGAAGGCATAGACGTGGTGACGGGCCACTCCCTCGACACCTACGGCGTCAGCCCTCGCGAGCCCGGCGAGCTCGCCGACATCGTGCCGTCCGCGTTTCTGCACAGCGGCTGGGAGCATGTGGCGTCCAACACCGTCCCGCTGCTCGTCCTCGGCTTCATCGCCGCGCTCGGCGGGATACGCAGGTTCGCCGCCGTGGTCCTCGTGGTGATCGTGACGGCCGGCCTCGGCGTCTGGCTCACCGCGCCGCCGAACACGGTGACGCTCGGCGCGTCCGGTGTGGTCTTCGGCCTCTTCGGCTACCTGCTGGTGCGCGGATTCGTGGACCGGCGCCCGCTGGACATCGTCGTCGGTGTGATCATCGCCGCGGTCTACGGCTCCCTGCTCTGGGGCGTGCTGCCGACCGACTCCGGCATCAGCTGGCAGGGCCACCTCTTCGGCCTCATAGGCGGGGTGGCGGCGGCGTTCGTCTTCCGCCGCCCCCGCCTCCCGCGGGAGCCCGAGGGCTACGTCACGGTCTGAGGGTCAGGGCGTGAGGCCCCGCACCAGCAGATCGAGCAGAGCACAGGCGAAGAGCGCTATGCCGATGAAGCCGTTGACCGAGAAGAAGGCCCGGTTCAGCCGGGACAGGTCGTGCGGCCGCACGACCCGGTGCTCGTACACGAAGGCCACGGCGACGATCACCATGCCGATCCAGTAGAAGATCTCCGCGTCCGTCGCCAGTCCGAACCACACCAGCAGCCCGGTCGTCACCACGTGACAGACCCGCGCGCCCCAGAGCGCGGCGGGGATGCCGAAGCGTGCGGGGAAGGAGAGCACTCCGTGGGCCCGGTCGGCCTGCACGTCCTGGCAGGCGAAGATCAGGTCGAAACCGCCGATCCAGATGCCGACGGCCAGGCCCAGGATGACCGCGTCCCAGGACCAGCTCCCGGTCACCGCCAGCCAGGCGCCGATCGGCCCGATGGCCTGGGCGAGGCCCAGGATCGCATGCGGGAAGTTCGTGAACCGCTTGCCGTACGGGTAGACGACCATCGGCACGACGGCGACCGGCGCCAGTATCAGGCAGAGGGGGTTCAGCAGGGCTGCGGCACCCAGGAAGAGGGCGAGGGCCACGATCGCGCCGGTCCACGCGGACTTCACGGTGACCGCGCCCGTCACGAGCTCCCGGCCCTCCGTGCGCGGGTTACGGGCGTCGATCTCGCGGTCGATGATCCGGTTGGCGGCCATCGCGAAGGTCCGCAGCCCGACCATCGCGATGGTCACCAGCAGCAGCGTGCCCCAGTGGAACGTTCCGTCGAGCTGGAACATCGCGGTCAGCGAGGCGATGTACGCGAAGGGGAGCGCGAAGACCGAGTGCTCGATCATCACCAGCCGCAGGAACGCCCGGGGCTTGCTGCGAGGCTGCGGCACCGCAGCGGCGGAGGCACTCACAGGCCGTACTCCTTCCACCGGCGGTCGACCTTCGACGCCGTGTCCGGATCGGACTCGACCATCTCCGGCCAGCCGCCGTCCCGGGTGTACCCCTCCTCGGGCAGCTTCCGCGTCGCGTCGATCCCGGCCTTGCCGCCCCAGAACTGCTGGTAGGAGGCATGGTCGAGATGGTCGACCGGGCCCTCGGTGAGCAGCAGGTCACGGGCGTAGTCGGTGTTGCCGAGCGCCCGCCAGGCCACCTCGTGGAGGTCGTGGACGTCGCAGTCGGCGTCCACGACGACGATCAGCTTGGTCAGCGACATCATGTGCGCCCCCCAGATGGCGCTCATCACCTTCTGGGCGTGCTTGGGGTACTTCTTGTCGATCGACACGATCGCACAGTTGTGGAAGCCGCCCGCCTCCGGCAGGTGGTAGTCCACGATGTCCGGGATGATGATCTTGAGCAGTGGCAGGAAGAACCGCTCGGTGGCACGCCCCAGCGGGCCGTCCTCGGTGGGCGGCCGCCCCACGACGATCGACTGCAGCAGCGGACGCTTCCGCATCGTCACGCAGTCGATCTTCAGAGCGGGGAACGGTTCCTGCGGGGTGTAGAAGCCGGTGTGGTCGCCGAAGGGGCCCTCGGGCAGCATCTCGCCCGGCTCCAGCCACCCCTCGATGACGACCTCCGCCTGCGCCGGGACCTGGAGCGGAACGGTCTTGCAGTCGACCATCTCGATCCGCTTGCCCTGTACGAAGCCGGCGAAGAGGTACTCGTCGATGTCACCGGGCAGTGGTGCCGTGGAGGCGTAGGTGACCGCGGGCGGCGCCCCGAAGGCGATGGCGACGGGCAGCTTCTCCCCGCGCCTGGCCGCGACCTGGTAGTGGTTGCGGCTGTCCTTGTGGATCTGCCAGTGCATCCCGATGGTGCGCTTGTCGTGGCGCTGGAGCCGGTAGAGCCCGAGGTTGCGGATCCCCGTCTCCGGGTCCTTGGTGTGCGTGAGGCCCAGGTTGAAGAAGGAGCCGCCGTCCCCGGGCCAGGTGAAGAGTGCGGGCAGCTGGTCGAGGTCCACGTCGTCGCCGGTCAGGACGACTTCCTGGACGGGGGCGCTGTCGGACTTGACCTTCTTCGGTGGCAGGTGGGTCACCGAGCCGAGCTTGCCGAACGCCTCGCGGATCCCGACGAATCCCTGTGGCAGTTCGGGCTTGAGGAGGCCGCCGATCTTGTCGCTGATCTCGGCGTAGGACTTCAGTCCGAGTGCCTTGAGAAGCCGCCTGTCCGTCCCGAAGACGTTCATGGCCAGGGGCATGGACGCCCCCTTGACGTTCTCGAAGAGCAGCGCGGGGCCGCCCGCCTTGTTCACCCGGTCGACGATCTCGCCGACCTCCAGATACGGGTCGACCTCGGCCTTGATGCGCTTGAGATCGCCCTCGCGCTCCAGAGCTCGGAGCAGGGAGCGAAGATCGTCGTAAGCCATAAGGCCCAGTATCGGACACCCGATACCCTGGGCCCGTCACCGGGGGCGGTCCGTGCGCCTCCTCACCTCACCTCGGGGGATCTTGCACGATGCTCAGGGCCCTGATCATTCTTCTGCCGCTGGCACTGACGATCTACGCGTTCATCGACTGCCTGAACACCCCGGAGGACGAGGCGAAGCACCTGCCGAAGGTTGCCTGGGTCTTCATCATCCTGCTGTTCTGGGTCGTCGGGCCGGTCGTCTGGCTGGCCGCGGGCAAAGCCCGCCGCGCACACTCCGGGGGCCGTACGCCCTCGGAGTGGCGCCGCGGGCAACGCACCACATGGGTGGCGCCCGACGACAACCCGGACTTCCTGAAGTCGCTGAAGGAAGAGAACGTGAAGGACGAGTCGCTCCAGGACCGCGAGGCGGAGCTGCGCCGCCGCGAGGAGGAGACGAAGCGCCGGGAGAGCGGCGCCGGACCTGACGACTCGGCTCCGCCGGCCGCCTCCTGACGTCCGAGGTCAGCGGTCCCGGTTCATGAGAGCAGCCGCCCCAGCCGTTCGAGCAGGGGCAGCAGGGCCGTGCGCTCCTCGGGGGTGAGTGCCTCCAGGGCGCCGTGCACCACGCGCATCTCGGCCCTGATGCGTTGCGCCAGCTCGGCGCCTTCCGCTGTGCGGGATGCCACCTTGGAGCGGCGGTCGCCGGGCGCGGGGGTGCGCGTCACAAGCCCGCGGGCTTCCATGCGGCCGATGAGCCCGGTGGCGTTGGACGCGTCGCACACCAGATGACTGGCCAGCGCGCTCATGGGCATGGGCTGGTTGAGGGCGATCAGCGCCCGGGCCTGCGAGGGGCTGAGCCCGTGGCGGCCCGCGACGGCGGTGAGGTCGTCGTGGTGGCCTCGGACGACGACGGCGAGGGGTTCCAGCAGTTCGTCCGGAGTAGGGACGGCGCGGGGTGCCGGTTCCGTCGTCATGGTCGGTCATCCTTCGATCGGTACGCGCGGTCCGGAGGCCCGGACTCTGTCCGCCACGCACCCGCATTCATTTGACATGCTCAACTTTGACCCGTTACATGAAGGGTATTGCTTGAGCATATCAATCTTCATGTTCACGAGTCTCACGTCTCGCGTCTCGTAGGGAGCAGCCCCTCATGCCCTCCGTACTCTTCGTCATCACCGGTGCCGACCACTGGACCCTCAACGACGGCACCACCCACCCCACCGGCTTCTGGGCCGAGGAACTCGCCGCACCGCACCGTGTCTTCACCCAGGCGGGCTTCGACATCACGATCGCCACCCCCGGCGGCGTCGCCCCCACCGTGGACACCGCCAGCCTCGCCGCGGAGGCCAACGGGGGCCAGGAGCAGGCCGACGCGGTCGCCTCCTACCTCGCCTCGATCGACGAGACGATCCGCATTCCCGCCCGGCTCGAGGACATCGTGCCCACGTCGTACGACATCGTCTTCTACCCCGGTGGCCACGGCCCCATGGAGGACCTGGCCGTCAGCGCGGTGTCCGGCCGGCTGCTCACCTCGGCCCTGGACTCCGGCACCCATGTCGCCGTGCTGTGCCACGCGCCCGCCGCGCTGCTGCCCGCCCGCCGCGAGGACGGCAGCTGGCCGTTCGCCGGCTATCGCATGACCGGCTTCAGCAACACCGAGGAGACCCAGGCGGGCTTCGCGGCCAAGGCGCCCTGGCTGCTGGAGAACCGTCTCGTCGAGCTGGGTGCCGACTACGCCGCCGCCGAGCCGTGGGCGGTGCACACCGTGCACGACCGCAATCTGCACACAGGCCAGAACCCGGCCTCCTCCGAGCAGCTGGCCCGCGAGATCGTGGCGGCCCTGTGAGCGCCGCCGGGACCGTGCGGGAAGCCCCGGCCGACGTCGTCGCCCGGCTCCGCAAGACCTTCCGTACCGGCCGCACCAGGGACCTCGGCTGGCGCACCGCCCAGCTGACGCGGCTGCGCGCCCTGCTCACCGAGCGCGGCGACGAGCTGGCCGAGGCGCTCCGTGCCGACCTCGGCAAGAGCCGCAAGGAGGCCTACCGGACCGAGATCGACTTCACGGTCCGCGAGATCGACCACACCCTGGAGCGTCTGGAGGCGTGGCTGGAGCCCGAGTCCGCCCCCGTGCCGGCGGTCCTCGAAGGCGCCACCGCCCACACCGTTCAGGACCCGCTCGGGGTCGTCCTCGTCATCGCTCCGTGGAACTACCCGGTGCAGCTGCTGCTGGCGCCCGTCGTGGGGACGCTGGCCGCGGGCAACGCGGTCGTCGCCAAGCCCAGCGAGCTGGCGCCCGCGACGTCCGCCGCCGTCGCCCGGCTGCTGCCGCGGTATCTGGACACGGACGCGGTCGCCGTGGTGGAGGGCGCCGTGCCGGAGACCACCGCGCTGCTCGCCGAGCGCTTCGACCACATCTTCTACACCGGCAACGGCACGGTCGGCCGGATCGTGATGGCCGCCGCGGCGAAGCACCTCACCCCGGTGACGCTCGAACTGGGCGGCAAGTCGCCCACGTTCGTGGACCGGGGCACGGACCTGAAGACGGTGGCCGCCCGGCTGGCCTCCGGGAAGTTCCTCAACGCCGGCCAGACGTGCGTCGCGCCCGACTACGTCCTGACCGACCCGGAGACCGCGCCGGCTCTGGCGGACGCCCTCGCGGCGGCGGTCGAGGGGCTGTTCGGGCAGGACGCCTCCACCAGCCCCGAGTACGGCAGGATCGTGAACGAGCGCCACTTCGACCGGCTGGTGGGCCTCCTGGAGTCCGGCCGTACGGTCACCGGCGGCGCCCATGACCGGGACGAGAAGTACATCGCTCCGACGGTACTCGCCGATGTCGACCCGGACTCCCCCGTGATGCGGGAGGAGATCTTCGGCCCGGTCCTGCCGATCATCACCGTGGACGGGCTCGACGAGGCCATCGGCTTCATCAACGACCGTGACAAGCCACTGGCCCTGTACGCCTTCACCCACGACCCCGCCGTACGGGAGCGGCTGCTGGCCGAGACCTCCTCGGGCGGGGTCGGCATCGGCCTGCCGCTGGCCCACCTGACCGTGTCGGATCTGCCGTTCGGCGGGGTCGGCGAGAGCGGCATGGGCAACTACCACGGCCGGTACTCCCTGGAGACGTTCAGTCACCGCAAGGCGGTCCTGGACACCCCGCTCGGCTGAGACCGCGTACGAGCTGAGACCGCATACGACGGGAGGGCGCGACCACTCATGGTCGCGCCCTCCCGTCGTGTCCGGTGTGCCGGTCAGACTCCCGCGTAGGAGTGCTTGCCGGTCACGAAGATGTTCACGCCGTAGTAGTTGAAGAGCCAGCAGCCGAAGGCGATCAGCGCCAGGTAGGCGGCCTTGCGGCCCTTCCAGCCCGCCGTGGCGCGGGCGTGCAGGTAACAGGCGTACGCGACCCAGGTGATGAAGGACCAGACCTCCTTGGGGTCCCAGCCCCAGTAGCGGCCCCAGGCGTCGCCCGCCCAGATCGCGCCCGCGATGATCGTGAACGTCCACAGCGGGAAGACGGCGGCGTTGATGCGGTAGGAGAAGGTGTCCAGGGTCTTGGCGGCAGGCAGCCGCTCCAGGACGGAGGTCGCGAACTTCCCGGGTGTGCCGCCGTCGGCCAGCTTGTTCTCGTAGCTGTCGCGGAACAGGTAGAGCAGGGTGCCGACGGCACCGAGGTAGAAGACGGCGCCGCAGATGATGGCGGTGGAGACGTGGATCCACAGCCAGTAGGAGTGCAGCGCCGGGACCAGCTGGTCGCTGTCGGTGTAGAGCGTGGTGGTCGCGATGCCGAGGTCCAGCAGGACCGTGGTGACCAGCATCAGGCCGATCCAGCGGACGTTCTTCCGCAGCGCCAGAAGGACCAGGTAGGCGCCGACCGCCACGGTGGAGAAGGTGATCGAGAACTCGTACATGTTGCCCCAGGGGGCACGCTGCACCGACAGGGCGCGCGCGACGACTCCGCCCGCTTGGACGGCGAAGGCGACGACGGTCAGGGAGACCGCGATCCGCCCCCACAGGTCACCCTTGAGGGTGCCGCCAGCGGCGCCGGGGCCGTCCGGGACGTCACGGGTGCCTGCCGCGGAACGCGTGACGACCTTGGGGCGCTCCAGCACGGCGGTGCCGCCCTGCTGTGCGACCTGCACCTTCACCGTGGAACCGCTGGTGGCCGAGTCCTTCTTGAGCGCGGCGGCCGTGCGGCCGACCTTGCTGCGGCTGCCGAGCACCCACTCCGCGATGTGCGCGAAGAAGGCCAGGGTGTAGACGGCCATCGCGGAATAGATCAGCGTGTTGCTGATATTCGCGAGGTTCTCGTTGGTTGCGGCGGCGAGATTCACTTCTCAGCCCCTTCGGAAGGTTCTTCGGCAGGTTGTCCGGGCTCGGTCTCGGTCTCGGGCGCGGGGTCGGGGTCGGGTTCCGGTGCGGTCGGCGCCACGGTGTGGACCGCGACCGCGAGGTCGGCCAGCTCCTCGGGAAGCTTCGCGGACTCGCTGCGGCCCAGGCCCGCCATCTCGACGACGGTGACGCCGTCCGTTCCCCGCACGGTCCGCACCCACACCCGGCGGCGCTGGATGAAGAGCGAGCCGGCGAGCCCGGCGATGGCGGCGACGGCCCCGGTGAGCGCCCAGCCGCTGGCGGGCTGGCGCGTGATCTGGAAGCTGGCCCATTCCTCGACGCTCTCGAAGGTGATCGAGCCCGCGCCGTCGGGCAGCTTCATGGTCTCGCCGGGGCGCAGCCGCTTCTTGAGCTGGTCCCCGTTGCTGTCCTTGAATTCCTTCATCTTGGACGTGTCGAGCTGGTACACGTTCTGCGGCAGCCCGGAGTCGACGCCCAGGCTGCCGTGGTAGCCGTTGAGCGCGAGGACCGGGTAGTCGAGACCGGGGTACTGCGAGAACATCGTGCCCTGGCCGTCACCGGCGAACGTCGGGACGAAGAAGGCCTGGAAGCCCAGCTGGCTCTTCCGGCCGTCCTTGTCCTTGTAGCCGTCCATCACCTTGATCGCACCGGTCGAGGTGACGTTGTTGTCGATGGGCAGCAGGGGCACGGCGTTCCTGTAGACCTCCTTGCCCCTCCCGTCCTTGACCGAGATGACCGGGGCGTAGCCGTGCGCGTTGAGGTAGACCTTCGTACCGTCGACGTCGAGCGGCTTGTTGACCTCGATGACCTTCTTCTTCGGCTCCCCGTCCGCGCCCTCGGCGTACGTCACCCTGGCCTCGTAGGTCCGGGGCGTGCCGCGCTGGGGGCCGTTGCGCTCGTACGTACCGACGAACTCGTGCAGGTCGAAGCTGAAGGGGGCCAGGTCGTCCTTGTCGAAGAGCGAGCCGGACTTGAAGTCGTCGTACTGGGTGATCGTGTTGGCGAAACCGTCGCCCTCGACGATGAGCTTGCCGCCCTCCGACTTGAAGAGCTGCCCACCGGCGAACGCGACCAGCATGACGATCAGCGCGATGTGGAACAGCAGGTTCCCCGTCTCGCGGAGATAGCCCTTCTCGGCGGAAACGGCGTCGCCCACGACGTGCGAGCGGAAGCGCCGCTTGCGCAGGACGCCGAGGGCGGCCTCGCGGACCAGCTCGGGCTCGGCGTCCGTGCGCCAGGTGGTGTACGCCGGCAGCCGGGTCAGCTTCTTGGGGGCGCCCGGCGGACGGCTGCGCAGCTGGCTGATGAACTGGCCGGTGCGCGGGACGATGCAGCCGATCAGTGAGACGAACAGCAGGATGTAGATCGCGGAGAACCACACCGAGCTGTAGACGTCGAAGAGCTGCAGCTTCTCGTAGACCGGGGTGACGGTGGTGTGGGCTTCCTTGAAGGTCTGCACCTTCAGTTCGTCCACGCTGTTCTGCGGGATCAGCGAGCCCGGGATGGCACCGAGCGACAGCAGGAAGAGCAGGATCAGCGCGACCCGCATCGAGGTGAGCTGCCGCCAGAACCAGCGGGCCCACCCGATGACGCCCATGGCGGGCACGGAGGTGACGGACTCCTCGCGCGGGGCGGTGGAGAGCTGCTCCCCGGCCTGACCGAGGTCGCGCTCGTCCGTGGTGTTCGTGTTGCTCATGAAAACTCAGATCCCCACAGTGAAGCCGTTGGACCAGACCTGCATCTCCTGGATGAGCACGTCCCAGACACCCGTCAACAGGAGTATCCCGGTCACGATCATCATGCCGCCGCCGATCCGCATGACCCACGCGTAATGGCGCTTGACCCAGCCGAACGCGCCGAGTGCCCTGCGGAAGGCGATCGCCGCCAGGACGAAGGGGACGCCGAGCCCGAGACAGTACGCCACGGACAGGATCGCCCCGCGGCCCGCGGTCGCCTGGTCGAACGCGAGCGCGTTGACGGAGGCGAGCGTCGGGCCGAGACACGGGGTCCAACCGACCCCGAAGAGGGCGCCGAGCAGCGGTGCGCCCGCGAGCCCCGTCACCGGCCTCTTGTGGATGCGGAATTCGCGCTGCGTCATCCAGGGCATGAGGCCCATGAAGAAGATCCCCAGGAGGATCATCAGCACGCCGAGGACCCTGGAGAGCGTCCCGCTGTACTCCTGGAGGGTCTGTCCGAAGAAGCCGAACAGGGCGCCGCCCGACACGAAGACGACGGTGAAGCCGAGGACGAAGAGCGAGGCCCCCGCGACGGTCCTGCCCCGCCGGCTCTCCGCCAGGTCGGTGCCGCTGACCCCGGTGACGTAGCTGAGGTAGCCGGGCACCAGCGGCAGGACGCACGGCGAGAAGAAGGAGACGAGACCGCCGAGCAGGGCGATGGGCAACGCCAGCATGAGCGCCCCGCTGAAGACCGTCTCGTTGCCGCCGGTGACCACGGCAAGCTCGAACACCGGGGTCACTTCTCCGCGATCAGCGGGTCGATCATCTTGCGCAGCTTCTCCGCGTCGAGGGCGGCGAGCGTGCGGGCGGCGAGCTTCCCGTCCCGGTCGATGACCACGGTCGACGGGATGGCCTGGGGGTTCAGCGTGCCCTTCGGGAAGCGGAGGAGCAGCTTCCCGGCCGGGTCGTAGATGCTCGGGTAGGTGACCCCGAAGTCCTCCTCGAAGTTGACCGCGAGGCTCTTCTGGGGGTCCCTGGTGTTGATCCCGACGAACTGGACGCCCTGGTCCCCGGTCTCCTGCGACACCTTCTGGAAGTGCTTGGCCTCGGCACGGCAGGGGCCGCACCACGATCCCCAGAAGTTCAGGACGACGACCTTGCCCTTGTAGTCGGTGACGTCGAGCGCCTTGCCGTCCAGGGTCGTGCCGTCGAGCTTCGGAGCGTCGGTGCGTTCGCCCTTGGCCACGGTGGAGACTCCCCCGCTGCCGGTGACGAAGTTGGTGTTGCCGCCGCCGCCCGCCTCGGTGCCGTCACCACTGCACGCGGACAGGGTCAGTGCACCGGCCACCGCGGTGGCGGCGAGCAGGGTGGAGCGGCGTCGGAGTGCGCGGCCAGAGCTCATGTGAAAAGTTTCGCATGGCAGTTCCGGGGATCTTGGGCACCCCCCTCGGTGCCCGTAAAGCCCCTTGTCAGGCCTGTTTAAAGAAGGTGCTCCAGCCGCCGTCGGGAGACTGTCCCACCTGGAGCGTACGAAGCTTCGCGAGGACCGCCGGGTCCTGTACGTCGAGCCAGTCGGCGAACTGCCGGAATGAGACGAGGCGCACATCGGGCTTGCCCGCGATGTGTTTGAGCGCGTCCTCCACGGCGTCCATATAGATGCCGCCGTTCCACTCCTCGAAGTGGTTGCCGATGTAGAAGGGCGCGCGGTTCGTCTCGTAGGCGCGGTCGAATCCGGCGACATACGCCCCGGCGGCCTGCGTACGCCATCCGGGAAAGCGCGACGGCATGCCGTTGGTCGAATTCTTCGACTGGTTGGCGAGGATGTTGTAGTCCATGGACAGGACTTCGAAGGTGTGGCCCGGGAACGGAATGCCCTGCAGCGGAAGATCCCAGATGCCCTGGCGCTTCTCGGGCCACATCTGTGTGCCGCCGGGCGAGCTCGCGTCGTAGCGCCAGCCGAGCTGCTTCGCGGTCGGGAGGAGGTTCTCCTGGCCGAGCAGGCAGGGTGTGCGGCCCCCGACGAGTTCTTTCCGGTAGTCGAAGGGCAGCGGGTCGAGATCCGTCCAGCCGGTGTTCGTCCGCCATTCGGTGACGAACGAGACCGCCTGGTCGATCTCGCTCCGCCATTGCGCGGGCGACCAGTCGCCGACCGACCCGGAGCCGCCGCAGAAATGCCCGTTGAAATGGGTTCCGATCTCGTGCCCGTCGAGCCAGGCCTGACGGACGTACTTCAGGGTCTGCTTGACGTGGTCATCGGTGAGATAGCCGATGTCGGAGGCGCCCCGGGGGTTGTTGGGCGGGCGGTAGAGGGACTTCTTCGACTCGGGCAGCACATAGAGCCCGGAGAGGAAGAAGGTCATCGCCGCGTCGTGTTCCCGGGCGAGTTCGAGAAAGCGCGGGAAGAGCCCGTTGCCGACCTCTCCCGCCCCGTCCCAGGAAAAGATCACGAACTGCGGCGGCGTCTGGCCGGGCTCCAGTCGAACGGGGGCGGCGGGCTGATTCGGCTGCTTTCCGGTGTCCGCCGTCGAACCGTCACCGATCAGCCGGACCTGTTTCTCCGGACCTCCGCCGTTCCCGTGCGTTCCCTCACCACCCCGGGAGCCCTTCTCGGGGTCCGGCCCACCGCTGTCCGAAGAGCCGAGGGAACCGCAGCCGGTCATCGACAGTGCGGCTGCGGCTCCTAGTCCGGCCCCGAGCAGTCCCCTTCGCTTGATTTCACGCATAGCGTCCCCATCTACGGTCGTATTACCTCAAGGCCATACAAACTGGCGATGGCTTAGATGGGGAAAACAACACGAGGGTTCCACCGATAATCACAAAAGTTATCGCGTGAACAGACCCTTACAAGCGCTGCACATGACACACAGAACGGCGGGGCGCCCGGAGCCCGGTACGCGGCGTACGGGCGCCTATGCCCCGAAGGCCTTGGACTTTCCCTTGACCGGCTTCGCACCCGCGAGCAGGTGCGCCGGCACCAGGTCCCGGGCGGGCTCGGTGTAGCCGACGGACACGATCTTGTCGCCCTGGTAGGTGAAGCTCGTCAACGACGCCAGGGTGCACTGCCGCTTGCGCGGGTCGTGCCACAGCTTGCGCCGCTCCACGAAGCTCCGCACGATCCAGATCGGCAGCTGGTGGCTGACGCAGACCGCCTCGTGCCCGCGCGCCGCGTCACGCGCAGCGTCCAGTGCGCCCATCATCCGTACGACCTGCTCGATGTACGGCTCACCCCAGGACGGCTTGAACGGGTTGGTGAGGTGCTTCCAGTTCTCGGGCCTGCGCAGCGCACCGTCGCCGACCCCGAAGGTCTTGCCCTCGAACACGTTGGCGGCCTCGATGAGGCGCCCGTCGGTGGCCAGGTCCACGCCGTGCGAGGCGGCGACGGGGGCGGCCGTCTCCTGCGCGCGCTCCAGGGGAGAGGCCACCACGTACGTGATGTCGCGCTTCTCCAGGTGCTCCGCGACCCGGTCGGCCATCCGGCGGCCGAGATCCGACAGGCTGTAGCCGGCGCGGCGCCCGTAGAGCACGCCGTCCGGGTTGTGCACCTCACCGTGGCGCATCAGGTGGACGACGGTGATGTCGTTGTCCGTGCGCTCGCTCATGCCGTCGCCTCCGACGCGGCACGGGCGGCGGCGGGCAGCGCCGCCGCGATCCGCTCCAGGGCCCGCTCGTCGTGGGCGGTGGAGACGAACCAGGACTCGAAGGCGGACGGCGGCAGGTAGACACCCTGCTCCAGCATCGAGTGGAAGAAGGCGGTGAAGCGGAAAGCTTCCTGCTTCTTCGCGTCCTCGTAGTTCCGGACGGGCCCGTCGGTGAAGAAGACGGAGAACATGTTGCTCGCCGCCGACACCGTGTGCGCGACCCCCTCCTTGGTGAACGCGTCGCCCACCAGGGAGCGGAGCTCCGCGGAGACCGCGTCGACCTTGGCGTACGCCGCGTCGTCGAGCAGCCGAAGCTGGGCGAGGCCGGCGGCGGTGGCGACCGGGTTCCCGGAGAGGGTGCCCGCCTGGTAGACGGGGCCGGCGGGGGCCAGATGGGCCATCACGTCGGCACGGCCGCCGAAGGCCGCGGCCGGGAAGCCTCCGCCCATGACCTTGCCGAAGGTCATCAGATCGGGCCGCACCCCGTCGAT
The DNA here is from genome assembly GCF_016804005.1 of Streptomyces pratensis. Classification (GTDB taxonomy): domain Bacteria; phylum Actinomycetota; class Actinomycetes; order Streptomycetales; family Streptomycetaceae; genus Streptomyces; species Streptomyces pratensis_A. The sequence goes on from NZ_CP051486.1 coordinate 7,707,778, forward strand.
GCCGTACCAGCCGGCCTTCGACGTACGGAATCCCGTCATGACCTCGTCGGAGATGTACAGCGCGCCGTCAGCCGCGCAGATCTCCTTGAGCCCGGCGTTGAAACCGTCCAGCGGCGGCACGACGCCCATGTTGCCCGGCGACGCCTCGGTGATCACGCAGGCGATCTCACCCGGCTGCGCGGCGAACGCGGCGCGCACGGCCTCCAGGTCGTTGTACGGCAGCACGATCGTGTCGCCCGCCTGGGCGCCGGTCACGCCGGGCGTGTCGGGAAGCCCGAAGGTGGCGACCCCGGAACCGGCCGCGGCCAGCAGCGCGTCGACGTGCCCGTGGTAGCACCCGGCGAACTTCACGACCTTGGCGCGGCCCGTGAACCCACGGGCGAGCCGGATCGCGGACATGGTCGCCTCGGTGCCGGACGACACCAGCCGCACCTGCTCGACGGGCTCGATCCGGGCCACGATCTCCTCGCCGAGCGCGACCTCGCCCTCACCGGGCGTACCGAACGAGGTACCCCGGGCCACCGCGGCCTGGACGGCCGCGGTGACGTCGGGGTGCGCGTGACCGAGGATCATCGGCCCCCACGAACACACGAGGTCGACGTACTCACGGCCGTCGGCGTCGGTGAGGTAGGGGCCCGTGCCCGACACCATGAACCTGGGCGTACCGCCCACGGCCTGGAAGGCACGCACGGGAGAGTTCACGCCGCCGGGCGTCACGAGGGACGCGCGGTCGAAAAGCGTCTGCGAAACTGGGGCTTCGTATGAATACGCCACTTTGGTCCTGATCTGCGATTCGGAGTTCGGGGGGCCTGACCGGAATTCCCGGCAGCCGGTGAGCAGGGAGCGCGCTCTCCCCGTATGAGGCTCGTACAACGAAAGGGCGTCAGTCTCCTCGCGTCTGCGAAAATGGGGCGTCATAGGGAAAGCTCACACATGCCATGGTGTCAGAGGCTTCGACGGTCTTGCGGACAGGTGTTTCACCGCACGCCCGTGGGGGAGGTCACTGACGATGATCGGGTTGCGCGGCGGGGCTGTGTCTCCTAAGAAGTAGTCGGGTGGATGAGATATGCATCGCGGTGGCGGAGTGGGCGAAGGGACCGACGACCTGGGGCCCGAGCCTGCCCGGCGAGGGCGGCACCGGCGCAAGGGTGAGCGCGTACGGGACGCTCAGACGGGTGGTGCCGATGGTTCCGGGAGCAGGAGCAGTGGACGGGTGGGGGTGACCTACAAGTACTTCGGTGCCCCTGACGGGGCCACCGCCGCACGCGTGCCCATTTCCATGCGTCCCGAGGAACTGGGCGGCGACGAGCTGGGCATGGGCGGCATGTTCAGCAAGATCAAGCCAGAGACGGTGGCGGCCATGGTCCTCACCGGCATACAGGGCATACCCCTGCACAAGGTCCCCCCGCTGGAGCTGGTCGTGCTCCACCCCGACTACGCGGTGGTCAAGCTGCCGATGACGGTGGTCGACCCGCTGCGGGACGTCGGCGACGAATCGGTCGGCGCGGCGGCCTTCATCTGGTCCACGGTCCCGGACCGCGGCGGTCCGCGCGACGCCTTCAACGTCTACCAGCTGCTCCACGAGTGGCAGGACTTCTCCCACCGCCTGCACGACGCGGGACACCAGGCGTACTGCCTGGTGTGGCCCTGACGCGGCAGCGGCACGCCCGGAAGCCGGACGAGGACGGAGTGCCCAGTGCGCACTCCGCGCCTCTCCTCCGGTGTAGGAACATATGACGCATGACGGCAGATGAACTGCATGTGGTCGTGGAGGCCCCGGACGACGGTGTCGTCCTGATCCGTGTCCGGGGGAGCCTGGACGGGTGGTCGGATCCTTCCGAGCTGGTCGAGGCGCTGGAGGCGGCCGCCGGAGGCGGTGGGCGGCTGACCGTGGCCGACCTGTCCCGGCTGGAGTTCGCCGACTCGACGGGGCTGCACGTCCTGCTGAACGCCCGGCACCGCCACACCGACGCCGGGGTGCGGCTGGTCCTGGCCGGGCCTCTGGGCACGGAGGTACGCAGGCTCCTCGACGTCTCGGGAACCCTGGACGCCTTCACGATCGCCGACACGGTGGACGCGGCGCTGACGTGCTGACCGCCGGCCGACGACGCCGTCCTGAGGACGGGTCCCCGACGGGACGTGTGACCGGAGCCCGTCCGGGCAGGCGCAGGGGGTAATGAACGGGGAACGAGAAGTACTGGGGGACGGCCGGGGTCCGGCCGGCGGCCCGGAACAGGCCGTCAGTTCATCTGCTCCGCAAGGGCCGGTGAGCACGGGCCGCACGCCCGGCGTGCCGCCGACCGCCGCAGCCGCGCGGGACGTCGTCACCCGGCTCCTGGAAGCGCAGTTCTGCGGACTGGGCGGGGAGGGCCCTGCCGATGTCGTGGTGGCCGACGCGTTGCTGGTGACCTCCGAGCTGGTGACCAACGCCGTCAGGCACGGCGGCGGGCTCACCGGCTTCACGGCCGAGATCACCGACGAAGGCCTCCTCCTCACCGTCGCCGACGCCAGTACGCGGGCACCGGTCACCACGGAACGCGATCCGGCCGCCGCCCCCGTCGGCGGCTACGGCTGGCTCCTGGTGCGCCGCCTGGCGAAGCGGGTTTCCGTCATCCACTCCCCCGGCGGCAAGCGCATCGTCGCCCTGGTCGCCCTCGTCTGAGTGACACCCGCGCGCCCGCCGCCGAAGCGGCACGGCCGGGCGCCGCGTTCCGGAGCGGGACGCCCGCACGGACGGGCGGGAGGAGGTCGGCATAATTTCCCGCATGGTCCGCGAGCCCCTCGACAACTCCGCGCCGGCCCACTTGCCCGTGGTGGCGGCCGAAGGCGAGATCAACGGTTTCTGGGTCGTGCGCGCCCGGGGCGATCTCGACTCCGACAGCATCGATCCGCTCTTCATCGCCATGTGGCAGGCCGTGGCCGGGCACGACGTCGTCGTGCTGGACGCGTCCGCGATCACCTTCGCCGACTCGTCGTTCCTCAGTCTGCTCATCGAGGTTCACCAGCGGACGGAGTTGCGCATCGCCGCACCGGGCACCGCCGTGACGCGGCTCCTGCGGATCGCGGGCGTCGACCGGGTGCTCCGGAGCTTTCCCACGCTCGACGCGGCCCTCGGCACGGCGCCGTCCGCGCCCTGACCGCCGATCACCCCTGACCGCCGGTCGTTGCCTGTCGTCCGATCGTTCCCTGACCGCCTCCGGATGACGCGCCGTCGCGCCGGCCGGGCCGCACATCGGCCGCGCCGCGCCGCCTGCCGGACGTCGCGTCAGCCGGAGGGAGCGGGCGGCGGGACGGCCTGGTACCGGGCGTCGGCGGGCGTAGGGCCCTCCTCCTCCTGTTCGGCCCGCGGGCCGGCCCCGTCGAGGGTGAAGAGCTGCAGGGTCCCGGTGACGTCCAGGATCCTGCGGAGGAAGGCGGGCGGGTGCTCCAGGTGCAGCACCACGTCGCGGGACGTCGTGCCACGGTGGATCAGCAGGAGGCTGGAGACGCCCATCGAGTCGCACAGCCGCAGCCCGGAGCAGTCCAGGTAGAGGTCCCGCAACGCGGGGCCGGCGTCGAGGCAGGCCTGGGCTCGTTCCACGAACTGATCGCTGGTGTCGTAGTCCAGGTCACCGGCGAGACGCAGACGTACGGCATCCGGGCCCGCCTCGACGGCCAGGCTGAGGGGCGGACAGGGACGTTCGGTCATCCGAGGCTCCGGGGTCGTGAACCGGTGGTTGCCAGGAGGGCGTCCAGGACGAGGCCCGCCCGGTCGAGCAGCCTGGTCGACCGGGGGAAGTCCTTGAGCTCCGTCCCCAGGACGTCGAGGACCGGCTTCAGGGACGCGGCCGGGACCCGCCGGGCATCGAGGATGCCCGCGGTCCACACCAGGAAGCCGGTGAAGAGCTCGTCGTCGTCCATGTACAGGGCCACGCCCAGGTGGTCGACGATGTGGGCGATGTCCTGAGCCGTGTGCTCGCGCTGCTGGTCCGTGTAGGCGGCCGCCGCGGGGAAGCGGCTCTCCAGCTGTGCCAGCACCTCCCGCACGAGCTGCGGTCTGCTGCGGACGACGAGTGTGTACTCCTGGTCCCCCAGGTGCGGCAGATCGTCCGTCTGCTGCTTCCCCGCGGCCGGCACCGGTACCGGTATGCCGTCCGCGATACGCCGAGCCGCGGAGCGCGCGTCGGGCTCCCAGGCGTCGGCGCCCAGCCGGAGCGCGTGCCGTCCGTCGGGCCCGAACGCCGCCCCGCCCGCCAGTACGGGCACTCCCACGGCCTGACAGGCGGTGATCGCCGCATGCGCGGCGGGCAGCCGGGTGGGGATCGAGGAGGACAGCGCGACGACGTCCGCGCCGTTGTTGTGCAGGTGCCCGATGAGATGGGGCGTGGGCACCTGCGCCCCGAGGAAGTCGACCTGCCAGCCGCGGAGCGTGAGGACCTCGGCCAGCAGACGGGCGGGCAGCACATGCCATTCCTGGTCCACGCAGGCCACGGTGACCCGGCCGAGCCGCGGCGCGGTGCGCACGGACGGGTGGTGGGCGAGCGCGGCGATGACCCGCTCGGCGATGGCACTCGCCGCGTGTTCCTGCGCCACGCTGAGACGGTTGGCCGCCCATTCGAGGCCGACCCGCGCCTGCACGGGGGCGATGACGTCCATCAGCGCGCTCTCCGCACCGATCCCGTCGTCCAGCGCGGCGAGGACCACCGCGGCGGCGGCGTGCTCGTCCCGGTCGGTCACCGCGGTCCACAGCCGGTCCTGGAGGCCGAGCACCTGGGGCTCGGCACATGTGTGTGTGCTCATCTCGTGTACCTGCCCCGGGTGTGGCCGTCCACCGCGCTCAGGTGCGTGGTCAGCGGGGCGGTGATCGCGACGAGTGCCATGTCGTCGTGCCGTCCGTCGTGCAGCCACTGCGACGCGAGCATCTGGACGCGTTCGACCACGGCCGCGCCCGGCATGCTCCCGCACTCCGCCAGGGCGCGCATCAGCCGCCTCTCGCCGAACAGTTCGTCGCCGAGGGGTCCGCCGCGCGCCTCGGTGACCCCGTCCGTGTAGAGCAGGCAGGTCTCACCCGGACGCAGGTCGGTCTCCACGGTGCGGGCCTCCACGTGGGGCAGGGCCCCGACCAGGGTGCCCCGGGTGTCGATCTCCTCGACACGGCCGTCGTTGCGGATCACGAGGGGAGCGGGGTGGCCCGCCGACGTGAGACGCAGGCGCACCCGGCTCTCCTCACGCTGGACCGAGGCCAGCACGAGGGTCGCGAAGCGGGTGTGGTGGGAGTTGAGGAGAGCCCCGTTGAGCAGCCGCAGCATCCGCTCGTGGTCGCCCGCCATCGGCGTCAGCGCCTGGAGCGTGTTGCGGATCTTGCCGGTGAGGACGGCCGCGTCCAGTCCCTTTCCGCACACGTCGCCGAGGACTGCCAGAGACGCGTCGCCGGGCGTGCTGCCCGGGTGCACGTCGTAGAAGTCACCGCCCACCCGGTCCCGCGCGGCGGCGGGCTGATAGCCACCGGCGAAGTCGACACCGTTCACCCGGTCAAGCCGGGGCGGCAGGAGATCCCGCATCAGGGTCCGGGTTATGTCGCTCTGTTCCGCGTACAGCCGTGCCGCGGACAGGGCGGCACCGGCCCGTGCGGCGAACAGCCGGGCGAAGACCTCTTCGTTCTCGTTGAACTCGGTGGAGCCCGTGCTGCGCAGCAGGACCAGGACTCCCGCCGGGACGCCGTGACCGGGCAGCGGGGTGACGGCGGCCGACCCGACGGGGCCCGCGAAGCCCTCCGGAATGAGCCAGTCGGGCAGTGACGCGGGGTCGATCCAGCGGGAGGGAACGGGCGGGAAGCCCTGCAGCGCCTCACTCAGCCCGGGGACCCGGGCCGCGTCCGCCGTCACAGTGGTGCGGACCGCCGTCCCGCCCCCGACCGCGCACGCCATGGGGAGCTGCCGCCCCGCGGCGGGCACGATGACGACCGCGGCCTCGGCGAGGTGCCGGGAGGCGAGCTGGGCGGTGACCTGCATGCAGCGGTCGGTGTTCAGCGACGCGAGCAGTACGTTCGACGCCTCGGCGAGGAAGGCGGTGCGCTCACGCTCCGTGGCCAGTTCCTCTTCGACGAGCCGCTGTTCGGTGTCGTCGATCAGCCACCACGTCACGTCACCGCCCCGGTCCGGGGCGGGGTGCGCGGCGAAACTCCGCGCACCGATCCGGCCCCGGAAGGCGGGGCGGGGTGAGGCGGCCCCGTCGTCACCGGCCGAACGGCCGGTGGACTCCGTCGTCTCCCGGTGGGCATTCGCCAGCCAGGGCGGCGCGGCCTCCGAAAGTGCGCTGCCCCGGACCGCGCCCTCCAGGAGCGAGGCGGCGGCGGGGTTGAGGTCGACGAGCGTCCCTGCCCCGTCGACGACGATCACGGCGTAAGGGGCCGAGCCCCACAGGTCGGTCGTTGTGTGCTTCTGAGTTCTCGAGGCGATGTGTTCCTTCAGACGGGCCATGAGGGGGGACCCGCCTGCGGCGAGTCGCACCACCTTCCAACTGGACGAAAAATGCTTTCCCTTCGGCAACCATTGCCCAGCCGGGGAGCGGATGGCAACCCACCCCCTCACGCCGGGGAAGCCCCTGAGCGTTCACGCACATTCTTTCCACCTCGGACCTTCACGGGAGGCACACAGGCCGCACGGGCGGTCCGACACGGCTGACCGGCACCGTTCGCCCGGTGCGGCGCGCGAGGTGCGGCGTGCTCGCCGGAAGGGCCCGGCGCACCCCTTCGGCAGCAGTTTCCGGCCGCGTACGAGCGGTTTCGTTCGGCCCACGTACGAGCGCGCCGTGGCCGAACAGGCGTCGGAACCAAGGGTTCAGCTCGCCCGGCCGGTACTTCGCCCTGACGGGGCATCCACGCCCGACCCGGAGCGCCCCGTATGTGTGACCCGAGACACCCGGCCCGCTGCCGGAGAAAGCGGCCCGGAGCCCGACCCGCTGCCGGAGGCACGGCCTCCGGCTGACCCGGCGCCCGGCGCGCAGGCGCAAGGACCGTCCACCCCGGGGCCCCGGGACGGCGGCACGGCACCCCTGGGCGGAGGCACGGCGCCACAAGGCGGATGCGCCGTTCGGCCATTCATTGGCCGAAGAATGATCTCCAGCCGCACCGCCGGGTCTGCCGATGCAATGAGCACGACTCCCGAGGAGGCCCCCGCATGGATGACCTGCTGCTGGTCCTGGCCGTCCCGGCCGTGGTCGTCGCGAGCGGGGTCTACGCCGCCTGCGACTGCCGGCGGCAGCGCCGGCACCCGGCATCGCCGTACACCCGGCGGGCCGCCCGCCTCGCGGCGCGCGACGCGCTGGACCTGGCCGAGGCCGTCGTCGACAGCGCGTACGCCGCTCTCGCAGGGCTCTACGCCGACCCGGCCACCGCGCCCCCGGCCGGGGGCGCCCCCGCCGTCAGCGCAGGGGCCGGGTCCAGCCCGGATCCCGGCCCGTCACGGCCAGCACCCGCTCGAAGGCCGTAGCCTCGGGCGGCACGGGGAACGGCTCGCCGAACACCTTCATCTTCCTGGCCTGTGGGGCCATAGCGGCCAGGCCCGGTTCCAGTTCCGTCACCACGGCGGGGTCGGGCACGAAGTCCTGGCCCGTCGCCCGGGCGAGGTCCCAGGCGTGCACGGTCAGGTCGCCCAGCACCATGAACCCCACCGTTCTGGCCGGCATCCGCATCCCTCCTGTCGTCCCTTCCTCCGCGCCGGGCTCGGCCCACGCCTTCACCAGCTGCGTCGTCTCGTCGTCGAACCGGCCGCGCCAGTCCCCCGTGACGACGTCCTCCGTCCGGCTGAAGTCGGTGGATCCCTTGGCCGCCAGGACCCGGAAGTTGTCGATCACGAGGAAGAGATGGTTCAGCAGGGCCCGGACGTCGTACTCGCTGCACGGTGTTCCGTCGGCCAACTGACCGTCGCCGATGCCCCGCACCACGGGGACCGCCTGCGCGGTGGCTCCCTCAAGCAGTTCACTGATCGTCTTCATGCTTCCGACGATGGCACCCGGCCGGACACCGCGTCTTGAAGAAACACGACGAGGGCCGGCACCGGGCCTAGGATCCGTCCATGGCCGGACCAGGGCGCGAGACACGGGGCATCGTCCACGCCCCCGATCTGTTCACCCGCGTCCGGTTCCGCCTCCGCGACCCCGCCCCCGAGCTGCGCCCCCATGTGGAGCACTACTGGCTGATCGACTGGGATCTCCCGGAGCCGTACACCTCGCACGTGGTGCCGCACCCGAGCGTCCACCTCGTCTTCCAGCGCATGGAGTCGGGCAGCGAGGCGGAGAGGGCCGGCTCCGCCGAGGTCTACGGCATCGTGCAGGGCCTGTTCAGCCAGCGGCTGGAGGGCCGGGGGCGGGTGTGCGGCGTGAAGTTCAGGCCTGGCGCCTTCCGGCCGTTCGCGCCCCACCGGCCCGTCTCCGAGTGGACCGGCCGCAGGGTTCCCGCCGACGAGGCTCTGGCCGTCCCCGAGGGCGGGCCTCGCCCCTCGGTCGTGGCGCGGGCGGTGCTCGGGCCCGCCGACGAGGACGCCCGGGTCGCGGCGCTGGACGCGTATCTGCTGCCTCTCGTCCCCCCGCCGGACCCGCAGGCGGAACTCGCGACGCAGCTCGCCGAGCTCGTGCGCACGGACCGCTCGCTGCTGCGGGTCGACGCCCTCGCCCGCGCGGGAGGCCTGTCCGTCCGCTCGCTGCAGCGGCTGCTCTCCGCCTACGTGGGCGTCGGACCCAAGTGGGTCATCCTGCGCCACCGCATCCACGAGGCGCTGCAACGCGCCGGGACGGACCCGGAACCCGACTGGGCGGAACTCGCCGCCGACCTCGGCTACAGCGACCAGGCCCATCTCGTCAGGGACTTCACAGCCACGGTGGGCGTTCCCCCGACGGCCTTCGCCCAGCGCTGACCAGTCGGGCACCCGCCCACCGACAGCAGTCAGGCACCCGCCCGCCGCCGACGCCTCTGCCACGCCGTGCCCGGCCGGACCCGGGGAGCCGGCCGTGCGGGGTGCGGTGTTCGCAGTCGGCGCGCGTCCGGCTCTCGGCGGCCTCCTGCCCGGCACCTGTCCGGCCCCAGGCACGGTGGCCCCCGGCACAGGTCCGGACCGGGCCTGGGCGGCATCGGCTCCCGGACCTGCTCGTACCTGGCCGGCACCGGCAACACCCGTGACCCGGCCCCCGCGTGACCTCACCGGCCGGAAACCCCTCGCTGCCGCACCCCGTGGGGTGGCATCCTGACCAGGTGAACGGACCCGAGATCGCCTTCGAAGTAGCACCGGAACTGGGGCTCTTCGTCGCCCACGACCGCCGCCGTGGGCGCACGTCCGTCACCACGGACGGATCATCGACCCTCGGACACGTCGTGGAGTCGCTCGGCGTCCCGCTCACCGAAGCGGGACAGCTCCTCGTCGACGGCCGCCCCGTGCCCGTGTCACACATCCCGGGCGACGGCGAGCTCGTCGAAGTACGGGCCGTGCAACGCCCTCAGCAGGTCCCCGGCGCACCGCTGCGCTTCCTGCTCGACGTCCATCTGGGCACGCTCGCCCGGCGGTTGCGGCTCCTGGGCGTGGACGCCGCGTACGAGAGCGAGGACATCGGCGACCCGGCGCTCGCCGCCCTCTCGGCGGAACAACGACGCGTCATGCTCTCCCGTGACCGGGGGCTGCTCCGGCGGAGGGAGATCTGGGCGGGGGCCTACGTCTACAGCGACCGGCCGGATGAGCAGCTCCGCGACGTCCTGGGCCGCTTCGCGCCCGCACTGGTGCCGTGGACCCGTTGCACCGCCTGCAACGGTGAGCTCACGGAGGCGGACAAGGACTCCGTGAGCGCCCGCCTGGAGCAGGGCACGCAGGCTTCCTACGACGTCTTCGCCCAGTGCACCGCCTGCGGCCGGGTGTACTGGCGGGGCGCCCACCACGCCCGCCTGGAAGCCATCGTGGCGGAAGCCGTACGCGAATTCGGCGGGGCGGGGAGCCAGGCGCCGACGGCCTGAACGGTCACGCGCACCCCCGCCCTCAGGGCCGCTCGGCCGTCGGACAACGCTGCACCATGGGCGCGAGCCGTCCGACGGTCCCGCCCCGGGACGACTGCGGGACCTCCCTGCTCACACGCCCCGGCGGACACATCGCCCGCAGGGCGGCGGGGCGTGGACCCCGGCCCCGGCCTCAGAAGACGTAGGCGTCACCTGTGGAGAGGGCCAGCACCTCATGTGTGTCGTTCCGCCGGTTCCGGTCGCTCGCGCCACCGTTCCACACGGTGTCCACCTTGACGACGACCTCGGCCGGGCGGCCGACGAGGCGCAGTCCGAGCGCGGTGCGCCTCGCATCCCCCGCGACGCGCAGCGGACCGGTCTCGCAGAGCACCGTCCGGTCGCCGCCGCGCAGGCAGCCCTGCGGCAACCGCTGCCAGGTCGCGAGCGGAGCGGAGAAGCGCAGCCGCACGGTCGCTTCGGCGAGCGGCGACGGGCCCCGGTTCCCGGTCCGCAGCTGCACCCCGATCCGCTCCTCCTGGAGCGAGACGCGTCCGTGGTGGGACACGTCCGCCTCCGGCGCGATCCCCCGCGGTGCGGGCTCGGCCACGGCGGACAGCCCGGGACCCAGCACCACAGCCGCCGCCATCGCCGTCACGGCGGGCACCTTCAGCACTCCTCCACGCGTCACTCGCATCCGCCGAACATACCGATAAGCCGCTTATCACCCCTATTTACGACCCTGTTCGCCACGCCTCCCCCACCCGCACGGCCCACCCCTCGTCGCCTCCCTCTCCCGCTCACCCGCGCTCCTGGGCCTCCCTACACTCCCTCTCCGCCCACATGGCACGCTGACCGCATGCTCGTCGCCCGTTCCGTCGCCCTCTTCGTCGTCGCCGCGCTCTTCGAGATCGGGGGTGCCTGGCTCGTCTGGCAGGGCGTGCGCGAACACCGCGGCTGGATCTGGATCGGCGCGGGCGTCATCGCCCTCGGCGCGTACGGATTCGTGGCCACGCTCCAGCCGGACGGTGACTTCGGGCGCATCCTCGCGGCGTACGGCGGGGTGTTCGTCGCCGGTTCGATCGCCTGGGGCATGGTCGCCGACGGCTATCGCCCGGACCGCTGGGACGTGACGGGCGCACTGATCTGCCTGGCCGGTATGGCGTTGATCATGTACGGCCCCCGCAACCACTGAAGTCCCACCCGGAGCACCCGCCTATCCTGGCCGCACACCGATCAGCTGCCCGAGGAGTTCGCATGGCCGCCACCCCCATCGCCGTCATCACCGGCGCGAGCAGCGGCATCGGCGCCGCGACCGCCAGGCAGCTGGCCGCCGCCGGGTACCGCGTGGTGCTCACCGCGCGCCGCAAGGACCGCATAGAGGCGCTGGCCGCCGAGCTCACCGAAGCGGGCCACCAGGCGGCGGCCTTCACCCTGGACGTGACCGACCGGGCGGCGGTCGACGAATTCGCCACCGCGTTCCGGTCCCTGGCCGTCCTGGTCAACAACGCGGGCGGCGCGCTGGGGGCCGACCCCGTCGCGACGGGCGACCCGGCCGACTGGCGCCAGATGTACGAGACCAACGTCATCGGCACCCTCAACGTCACGCAGGCGCTGCTCCCCGCCCTCACCGCGAGCGGGGACGGCACGATCGTGATCCTCTCCTCGACGGCCGGGCTCTCCACGTACGAGGGCGGCGGCGGTTACGTCGCCGCCAAGCACGGTGAACACGTGCTGGCGGAGACCCTCCGGCTGGAGATCGTCGGCACCCCGGTCCGCGTGATCGAGGTCGCGCCCGGCATGGTCAAGACCGAGGAGTTCGCCACCACCCGCTTCCGCGGCGACACCGAGAAGGCCGCCAAGGTGTACGCGGGTGTGGACGCCCCGCTCTCCGCCGACGACGTGGCCGACACGATCACCTGGGCCGTCACCCGCCCCAGCCACGTCAACATCGACCTCCTGGTCGTCCGCCCCCGCGCCCAGGCCTCCAACTCCAAGGTCCACCGCACACTCTGAAGGCCGACACCCGGCCGGCAGGACCGTGCGACCGGCCGGGCGTGCAGACGGCCGGGACGAGCCCCGAACCCTCCTCGCAGGGCTCGGGGCTCGCGCGCGTCCGCTCCCGGCACGGCCCCGGGACCGCCCCGAAACGGACCCGACCACCTGGCGCCGTGACCGGGCGCCGGGCGGAACACACGAGGTCGGCCGTTCGGCCGCGGTCGCATCGCGCGCGGGCGCGGACCGCTGTCTTGTTGACACGGAAGTGTGCCCAGGCTCAGGTCATCGGTGGCCTCGGGCGCTCAGTCAGCGAGAGAGAGGCCGGAGCATGCCCGTACATCCCCTGCGCGGATTCATAGCGGGTCGCAGACGTCACGCCATGGTCCTCGCCGCCGTGATGACCTGTTCGGCGGTACTGACCGGGCACGACCGCGTCGCGGCCGGCGGTGCGCCCACCCCTCCGGTGCCCGCCCCGGAGCTGGACTGGAGACCCTGCGTGCAAGGCAGTCCGTTCGACTGCGCGACCGCGAAGGTGCCACTGGACTACAGGAGACCAGCTGGTCGCACCATCGAGCTGGCGGTCGTCAGACGGAAGGCGACGGGCCCCGGAAAGCGCGTCGGCACCCTGTTCTTCAACCCCGGGGGCCCCGGCGGGCCCGGGACCGTCCAGATGCCGCAGAACCACCAGCTCTTCCCGCGCGAGGTGCGGGAACGGTTCGACGTCGTCAGCTGGGACCCTCGCGGCATCGGCAGCAGCACCGCCGTGAACTGTTTCGGGAGTCACCAGGAGGCAGCCGACTGGAACGCGAGCAAGGCGGCCGGCTTCCCGGTGGGCGCGAAGGAGCGGGCCGCCTTCACCGCCGCGTACGAGGACCTGGCCCGGCGCTGTCAGCAGAAGGACCCGGAGCTCCTGAGCCACGTGTCGACCGCCGACACCGCTCGCGACCTCGACCAGCTCCGCCGGGCGGTGGGCGAGGCCCGGCTCAACTACTACGGGATCTCCTACGGCACGATCCTGGGCGCCACCTATGCCAACCTCTTCCCCGGCAAGGTCCGGGCCATGACGCTCGACAGCAACATCGGCCCGCCGGCCTGGACGAACGACGCGTCCGACGACGCCCGGCTCACGACGTTCCTGCGCATCGGCTCGGACCGCAGTGCGGCAGCGACCCTGGACAAGTTCCTCGACCTGTGCGGTTCCACCACCACCGCCCGCTGCGCCTTCTCCGCCGGCAGCCCGAAGGCCACCCGGAACAGGTTCGACCAGCTGACGCGGCGGCTCCGGGAGGAGCCCGTGGGCACCTGGACCTACGCCCGTACGGTCGCCGAGGCGGTGAACTCCCTCTACCTCGTCAGCCGGTGGACGGAACTCGCGGACCGCCTGGAGGCCCTGTGGCAGGGCCAGGTACCCGAGCAGGCCCCCGCCCCGCCCGCACCTCCGGTCCCGGACCCGAATCCGTACCTGGGTGAGGAGCAGGCGACCGCGGTGCTCTGCGGCGACAGCCCCAATCCTCGCGACCCCGGTGCCTACCACGCTCTGGAGGAGTCCGCCGCCGCCCGTGCGGGCGACACCGGGCGCTTCTGGACCTGGGCGACCGCGGGGTGCACCACCTGGCCTGCCTCCCCCGACCGCTGGACCGGGCCCTGGGACACGCCGACCGCGAACCCCGTCCTGGTGGTCGGTACCACCTACGACCCCTCCACCGCCTACCCGAACTCTCGGGCCATGACCGAAGCACTGGCCGACGCCCGTCTGCTCACCAACGAGGGATACGGGCACACCGCCCTGCTCAACCCCAGCAGCTGCGTCCAGGAGCACGAGAGCCGTTACTTCATCGACGGCATCCTTCCGCCGGCCGGGACGACGTGCCGACAGGACACGCTCCCCTTCTCCGCGCCCAAGCCCAGTGGCGGTGTGGCCACCGGCGGCGGCGGAACGGCCGGCACCGTCTCCTGAACCCAGCCGCCCCGCGGCGGCCCACAGGCCGCACCCCACACCTCACAGCTCACAGCTCACAGCTCACAGCGACAGACAGACAGACAGGGCCCCGGACCGCAGTCGGTCCGGGGCCTGCCGTTGGGGTGGGGTGCCGGGCCTCAGCCCTTCACGCACACGACCTGCTTGAGCTTCGCGACGACCTCGACCAGGTCCCGCTGCTGGTCGATGACCTGCTCGATCGGCTTGTACGCCGCCGGGATCTCGTCCACCACACCGGAGTCCTTGCGGCACTCCACGCCCCGCGTCTGGTCCTCCAGGTCCTGCGTCGAGAACCTCCGCTTGGCCGCGTTCCTGCTCATCCGCCGGCCCGCGCCGTGCGAGGCGGAGTTGAACGACTTCGCGTTCCCCAGCCCCTTCACGATGTAAGAGCCGGTCCCCATCGACCCGGGGATGATCCCGAACTCCCCCGACCCCGCGCGGATCGCGCCCTTACGGGTGACCAGCAGGTCCATGCCGTCGTACCGCTCCTCCGCCACGTAGTTGTGGTGGCAGGAGATGACCGGCTCGAACGTCACCCTGGCCTTCTTGAACTCCTTCCGGACCACGTCCTGGAAGAGGCTCATCATGATCGAGCGGTTGTACTTGGCGTACTCCTGAGCCCAGAACAGGTCGTTGCGGTACGCCGCCATCTGCGGGGTGTCGGCGATGAACACCGCCAGGTCACGGTCGACGAGGCCCTGGTTGTGCGGAAGCTTCTGCGCCTGTCCGATGTGGAAGTCTGCGAGCTCCTTGCCGATGTTCCTGGAACCGGAGTGAAGCATCAGCCATACCGATCCGACCTCATCGAGACAGAATTCGATGAAGTGGTTACCGCTCCCGAGCGTCCCCATCTGCTTGGTGGCCCGCTCCTGACGGAACTTGACCGCTTCGGCGATCCCGTCGAACCGCGACCAGAAGTCGTCCCAGCCGCCGGCCGGGAAGCCGTGGAGCTTCCCCGGGTCGACCGAGTCTTCGTGCATCCCCCGGCCCACCGGAATCGCCTGCTCGATCTTCGACCGGAGCCGCGAGAGATCTCCCGGCAGGTCGTTGGCCGTCAGCGACGTCTTCACTGCCGACATCCCGCAGCCGATGTCCACGCCCACCGCGGCCGGGCAGACGGCACCGTGCATCGCGATCACCGAGCCGACGGTCGCGCCCTTGCCGAAGTGCACGTCCGGCATGACCGCGAGGCCCTTGATCCAGGGCAGCGTGGACACGTTGTGCAGCTGCCGCATCGCGACGTCCTCGACCGACGCCGGGTCCGCCCACATACGGATGGGAACCTGCGCACCCGGTACCTCTACATACGACATAACCCCTCGATTCCCCCGAAAAAGACTGAAAGCGCAAAACCGGTGCCGAGGTCGGCATAAAGGTCGGCCGACCGGCATTCACAGCGGCGCGTGCGATACACATTGTGTCCACCGGCCGCTATCGAGCGGCAACCCGTTTTCGTACCGAAGGGAGCCTGGGACCGTGCGACACATGGCGTACGTACCCGGCGTCGCGCTTCTCGTGGCGCTCGTCGCCGGCTGCAGCGCCGGCTCCGACGCCGACGACCCCGCCGCCGACAGCAAGCCCGGCAGCCCGACGGTCACGGCCGCGCCTCCCGGGAAGTACCGGACGCTGCCCGAATCCTGCCGTGCCGTGCCGCGTTCCACACTGAAGGACCTGCTGCCGGGCGCCGCCGAGCTCCCCGAGGAGCAGCAGGAGAAGGTGTACGAGGGCACGGCCACCGTCACCTACGACACCGACCGCAAGGTCGGCTGCCGCTGGAAGGCGGACGCCCCGGACGCCTCCCGGAATCTGTCCATCGACTTCGAGCGCGTCGTGTCGTACGACCCCGCGGTCAGTGACGACGACCGCGCCCAGGAGGTGTACGGGAAGAAGGCGGAGGCCGCCGCCCTCCCCGCCTCTGCCGGTGCCACCCCGGGCGGGACGCCGAGCGGCTCCGCCTCCACGACGGCCGGCAGCACACTGTCCGGCTCCCCCGGCGGCACTTCCCCCTCCGTCGGCCCGTCCGGCGGCACCACCGGAAGCGACTCCGACGAGGACCTCCGGCCGAGGCTGCTGGACGAGCTCGGGGATGCCGCATTTCTGGACGATGCGCTCACCAGGGCGGGTTCCACCGCACAGCACCGCACCGTGAGCGTGGTGTTCCGCACATCGAACGTCATCGTGACCGTGCAGTACACCGAGCAGCCGGCCCGCGTCACCGAGGTGCCCGACAGCAGGGAACTTCAGGAGAAGGCCCAGGCCCTGGCGCGGAAACTGGCCGAGAACCTCAGCGGCTGACCGGGCGCGGACGCCCCCTGTCCGGGGCCCCCGGCGCAACCCGGGGCCTTCGGCCGGAGGCGGCATCCGGTCGCGGTCCGTCGTACCGTGGCCCCCGACCGACGAACCGACCGATGTGCCGACCGACGCGCCGAGCGGCGTGCCGACTGCGTACGACCGCGACGTGGTGGCCGGCGTACGGTCCTGCGACCGCCCGACCCGCAACAGCCCGAACCGACGTACAGTCCGACCGCCCGCACGACAGAGACCGCCGTGCCGTCCGAGTGAAGGAACCATGCACCGATCAGCCCCGCGACTGTCCCGCATACTCGCCTGCGCCGCCGTTCCGGTGATGCTCGTCGTCGCCGGCTGCTCGTCGGACTCCGGCGACGCGAAGGAATCGGGCTCCTCGGCCTCTCCCGACGCGAAGAAGTCCGAGCCGACCGTCGAGCCCGCGAAGTTCACCACGCTGCCCGACGCCTGCAAGTCGATCGCCGGGAAGACGATCGAGGATCTGGTCCCGAAGGCCAAGACCAAGGGCGGCACCCCGGGCAAGTCCAGCGACACCGCGAGCCGCGGCGGCTGCTCCTGGAACGGCCTGGACGACAACGGCGTCAAGGGCTCGCAGTACCGCTGGCTCGACGTCGGCTTCACCCGCTTCGACTCGGACCAGTCCCTGGGCAGCGGTGCCGATCGCGCCACGGAGGAGTACACGAAGCAGGTCGCCAAGACCCAGGCCACCGAGGGCGCCAAGAAGGTGGCGGCCAAGCCCGCCGGCGGTCTCGGCGAACAGGCCACCTCCGTCACGTACGGACTCGACAAGTCGAGTGAGGACTTCGAGTACGCGACGGTCGTGGCCCGCACGGGCAACGTCGTCGTCAGCGTGACCTACAACGGCGCGGGGTTCGCCGGCGCCAAGTCGCCCGCCTCCGCCGACATCCACAAGGACGCCCTGAAGGCCGCCGAGGAGGCCGTCGCCGCGGTCGCCGCCGGTGACGGCGCGGAGAAGAAGCCCTCCGCCGGTGCCTCGTCCTCCCCGTCCGCCGAAGCGTCCGCGAAGACGCCTGCGAAGGCGACGGACAAGACGACCGCCAAGGCGACGGGCAAGTCGTCCGCGAAGGCCGTGCACAAGTCGTGACCGACACCCCGCAAGGGGACCGGCCCCCCTGTCCAGAAGCGCTTTGACGAAGCCCGGTGCTCCCGCGAGTACCGGGCTCCGGCCCCTCCCCGCGCAACACGCCCGGCCGGCATGTGCCAGGCTGTGCGCGCGCCGGATGACTGTGTGAAGCCGGTTCGTCGAAGTCGGGAGGGGATCGCGGATGGCCGCAATGCAGCTGACACGCACACACCGAGTGCTCATCGGGGTCGTCGTCGCCGGCGCCGTGCTCATCGCCGCGATCGGATTCGCCGGCTCCTACGCCGCCGTGCGTGAACTCGCGGAGGAGAAGGGCTTCGGCAAGTTCTCCGTCGTCTTCCCGATCGGCATCGACGCGGGCATCTGCGTCCTGCTCGCGCTGGACCTGCTGCTGACGTGGATGCGGATACCCTTCCCGCTGCTGCGTCAGACGGCCTGGCTGCTGACCGCGGCGACCATCGCCTTCAACGGCGCCGCCGCCTGGCCCGACCCGCTGGGCACCGGCATGCACGCGGTGATCCCCATCCTGTTCGTCGTCGCCGTCGAGGCCGCACGGCACGCCGTGGGCCGGATCGCGGACATCACGGCCGACAAGCACATGGAGGGCGTCCGCCTCACCCGCTGGCTGCTCTCCCCCGTCCCCACGTTCAAGCTGTGGCGCCGGATGAAGCTGTGGGAGCTGCGCAGTTACGAGCAGGTCATCAAGCTCGAACAGGACCGGCTGATCTACCAGGCCCGCCTCCAGGCCCGGTTCGGCCGCAACTGGCGCCGTAAGGCGCCCGTCGAGTCGATGATGCCGCTGCGTCTGGCGAAGTACGGCGTCCCGCTCGCCGAGACCGCCCCGGCCGGCCTCGCCGCCGCGGGCATCGAGCCGGCTCTGCTCCCTCCGGCTCCGGCAGCCGTGGAGACCGCGCAGCAGCACCCCCAACTGCCGTACGTCCCTGAGCCGCAGGGTGAGCCGGAGCACGATCCCCGGCAGAACCAGGCCCACCGGTACCAACAGGACGAGTACGACCAGCAGGACCGGTTCGTCCAACAGGACGAGTTCGAGCAGCAGTACCCGCCGGAGGGCCCCGGCTCGCACGGCAGCCCGTGGTTCGCGGCGCCCAAGGACGAGGTGTACGAAGGCGGGTACGACCCCGAGTACGACGAGGGCACGGATTCCAGCCCGGTGATGATCCCCTCGGGACCCGGCCGTACCCGGCCGCTCGGCAACGTGGGCACGATCGGCGCGTTCCCGCACCCGCGTGCCGCCGAGCCGGAGGCCGCACCGCTCCGGAAGGAGCCCGAGCAGGTGCGGCAGGACGCCGGCCCGCAGGAGGCCGACCCGGCCGAATGGGCCCAGACCGAGATCGAGTTCGGCGAGATCGCGTACGACGTGTTCACGGCGTACACGCACCAGCACCAGGACTACCCGAGCGCCGAGGTGCTCGACATCCACCTGTCGGACGGCCACAACGTCCGCCACCCGCACAGCGCCGCACTGCTCCGCAAGCTGCTGCCCGGCTTCAAGCAGCGCTTCGACAACGAGATGGCCGCCGACCACATCGCGTAGACGCGTCGGAGGACTCCGGAGGACAGAGGAAACGGGCGGGCCGCTGAGCGGCCCGCCCGTTCTCACATCCGGGGTCGCTACGCGCCGAGCAGCGTCCGCACCCGGTCCGCCCCGACCGCGAGGAGGAGCGTGGGCAGGCGCGGCCCGGTGTCCCGGCCGACGAGCAGCCGGTAGAGCAGCGCGAAGAAGGAGCGCTGGGCCACCTTCAGCTCGGGCGTCGGCTTGGCGTCCGCCTCCAGGCCCTCCAGCACCTTCGGCACTCCGTAGACGAGCGTGGTCAGGCCGTCCAGCGACCAGTGCGAGTCCAGCCCTTCCAGCAGCAGCCGCAGCGACTCGCGCCCCTGCTCGTCCAGCGAGCCGAGCAGCTCCTTGTCCGGCTCGTCGCGCACGATCGTGCGCGCCTCGGCCGGCACCTGGGTGCTGATCCAGCTCTCGGCGCGGTCCAGACGGGGCCGTGCCTCGTCGAGCGAGGTCAGCGGGTTCTCCGGGTCGAGCTCGCTGAGGATGCGCAGCGTCTGGTCCTCCGCACCCGCGGTGATGTCGGCGACCGAGGCGAGCGTGCGGTACGGCAGCGGGCGGGGGGTGCCGGGCAGCTCCCCGGCGGCCGTACCGACGGCCCGCGCGTAGGCGGCGGCGTCGGCGGGCAGCACCGTGCCGTCGGCGACCTTGCGGGCCAGCGAGTCCCACTCGTCGTACAGACGCTGGATCTCCTGGTCGAAGGCGATCTTGAACGACTGGTTGGGCTTGCGGCGCGCGTACAGCCAGCGCAGCAGCGGCGCCTCCATGATCTTCAGCGCGTCGGCCGGGGTCGGCACGCCTCCCTTGCTGGAGGACATCTTCGCCATGCCGGAGATCCCGACGAACGCGTACATCGGCCCGATCGGCTGGACGCCGTCGAAGACCTCGCGCACGATCTGGCCGCCGACGACGAAGGACGAGCCCGGCGAGGAGTGGTCCACGCCGCTGGGCTCGAAGATCACACCCTCGTAGGCCCAGCGCATCGGCCAGTCGACCTTCCAGACCAGCTTGCCGCGGTTGAACTCGTTGAGGCGGACCGTCTCGGCGAAGCCGCACGCCGAGCAGGTGTAGTTCAGCTCGGTCGTGTCGTCGTCGTAGGCCGTGACGACGGTGAGGTCCTTCTCGCAGTTGCCGCAGTAGGGCTTGTACGGGAAGTAGCCGGCCGAGCCGGAGCCGCCGTCGTCCTCGTCCGCCGCGCCCGAGCCCTCGGCCGCTTCCAGCTCGGCCTCGTCGACCTTCTTCTGCTGCGGCTTCTTGCCGCCCTTGCCGCCCGCCGCACCGTCCTTCTTGGTGCGGTAGCGGTCCAGGACGGCGTCGATGTCCGCCCGGTGCCTCATCGCGTGCAGGACCTGCTCGCGGTACGTGCCCGCCAGGTACTGCTCGGTCTGGCTGATCCCGTCGTACTCGACGCCGAGCTCGTCCAGGGCCTGGGTCATCGCGGCCTTGAAGTGCTCGGCCCAGTTCGGGTAGGCCGACCCGGCCGGGGCGGGCACCGAGGTCAGCGGCTTGCCGATGTGCGCCTGCCAGGAGTCGTCGACGCCCTCGACGCCGTTCGGCACCTTGCGGTAGCGGTCGTAGTCGTCCCAGGAGATCAGGTGCCGCACGGTGTACCCGCGGCGGCGGATCTCGTCGGCGACGAGGTGCGGGGTCATGACCTCGCGGAGGTTGCCCAGGTGGATCGGGCCCGACGGGGAGAGGCCGGAGGCGACGACGACCGGTTTGCCAGGCGCACGTCGCTCCGATTCGGCGATGACATCGTCCGCGAAGCGGGAGACCCAGTCGGTCTCGGTGCTGCTCTGACTCGAAGCCACGGTCGGCACGTCCTTCTCTCGTGTAGGACTCGTAGGGGACGCCCACGAAGGGCACCCCCATTCTCCCAGGTACCGACCGCAGCGCGAAAACGGCTTTACGCCCCGTGGGATACTGGGGTGATCCCTTGTCCTCTACCGAAACGGCAGCCGGCTCATGGCTTCGGTCCCCTCCCTCGCTTCCACGCTCCAGCAGCAGCTCGCGGACGCCCTGACGGCAGCACTGCCGGAGGCCGGCACCGCGGACCCGCTGCTGCGCCGAAGCGACCGGGCCGACTTCCAGGCCAACGGGATCCTCGCGCTCGCCAAGAAGCTCAAGGGCAACCCGCGTGAGCTGGCCTCCCAGGTCACGGCGGCCCTCCCGGACGGTGACCTGATCAAGGACATCGAGGTGTCCGGCCCCGGCTTCCTCAACGTCACGCTGACCGACGGGGCGATCGTCCGCACGCTCGCCGCGCGCGCCGCCGACGGCGACCGGCTCGGCGTCCCGCTGAAGGCCGCCCCCGGCACGACCGTGATCGACTACGCCCAGCCGAACGTGGCCAAGGAGATGCACGTCGGCCACCTGCGGTCGGCGGTCATCGGTGACGCGATGGTCCAGATCCTGGAGTTCACCGGTGAGAACGTCGTCCGGCGCCACCACATCGGCGACTGGGGCACCCAGTTCGGCATGCTCATCCAGTACCTCTTCGAGCACCCGGACGAGCTGAAGCACGAAGGCGACAAGGCCGACGGCGAGGCGGCGATGTCGTCGCTGAACCGTGTCTACAAGGCGTCACGGGTCCTCTTCGACTCCGACGAGGAGTTCAAGGCCCGCTCCCGTGACCGGGTGGTGGCCCTCCAGGCCGGTGACCCGGAGACGCTGGCGCACTGGCAGCGCTTCGTCGACGAGTCGAAGATCTACTTCTACTCCGTCTTCGACAAGCTCGACATGGAGATCGCCGACCCCGACATCGTCGGCGAGTCCGGCTACAACGACATGCTCGAGGAGACCTGCCGGATCCTGGAGGAGACGGGCGTCGCCGTCCGCTCCGAGGGCGCGCTGTGCGTGTTCTTCGACGACGTGAAGGGCCCGGACGGCAACCAGGTCCCGCTGATCGTCAAGAAGACCAACGGCGGCTACGGCTACGCGGCCACCGACCTCTCGGCGATCCGCGACCGGGTGCAGAACCTCAAGGTCGACACCCTGGTCTACGTCGTCGACGCCCGGCAGTCCCTGCACTTCAAGATGGTCTTCGAGACGGCTCGCCGCGCCGGCTGGCTGAACGAGGACGTCAAGGCGCACCACCTGGCCTTCGGCACGGTCCTCGGCAAGGACGGCAAGCCGTTCAAGACCCGTGAGGGCACCACCGTCCGGCTGGAGGACCTGCTGGACGAGGCCGTCGAGCGGGCCACCGCCGTGGTCCGGGAGAAGGCCGAGAAGGTGGGCCTCTCCGAGGAGGAGATCGTCGAGAACGGCCGGTACGTCGGTGTCGGCGCCGTGAAGTACGCCGACCTGTCGACCTCCGCCGTGCGGGACTACAAGTTCGACCTGGACCAGATGGTGTCGCTGAACGGCGACACGTCGGTGTACCTCCAGTACGCGTACGCCCGGATCCGTTCCATCCTGCGCAAGGCGGGCGAGGCGAAGCCCGCCGCCCACCCGGAGCTGGAGCTGGCCCCGGCCGAGCGGGCGCTGGGCCTGCACCTGGACCAGTTCGGCGCGGTCCTGGAGGAGGTGGCCGAGGGTTACGAGCCGCACAAGCTGGCCGCGTACCTCTACCAGCTGGCCTCACACCTCACCACGTTCTACGACCAGTGCCAGGTGCTGAGCGACGAGAACCCGCCGGAGGTCGTCGAGAACCGGCTGTTCCTCGTCGAGCTCACCGCCCGCACCCTGCACCAGGGCATGAAGCTGCTCGGCATCAGGACGCCCGAGCGCCTCTGACCCGGCCGCCGGCGCAGGGCCGGACAGGCGGACAGCACGGATCGCCCGTGCGGGACACGGTCCCGCACGGGCGATTCCGCTTTCCTCGCTCTCCCGCGCCGGGCGCGGCTGCCGCTCAGTCGAACGCCGCGGCGAACATGCCGGCCTCGTAGGAGCCTCCCCGCTGGTGCACGATCACGGCGAGCCGGTTGGCGGCGTTGATCACGGCGACGAGGCAGATCAGCGCGGCCGTCTGGTCGTCGTCGTAGTGCTCGCGCACCAGGGACCAGGTCTCGTCGGAGACCCCGTCGTGGGCGTCGGCGAGCCGGGTGCCCTCCTCGGCGAGTGCCAGCGCGGCCCGCTCCGCCTCGGTGAACACGGTGGACTCACGCCAGGCGGCGACCAGATGGAGCCGGACCGCCGTCTCACCCGCGGCCGCCGCCTCCTTGACGTGCATGTCGATGCAGTGCCCGCAGCCGTTGATCTGGCTGGCACGCAACGACACCAGCTCCTGCGTGGCCTTCGGCAACGGGGACTGCTGGATCAGCAGGCCGGCGCCGGCGAACCTCTTGGCGAACCTGGCGGCGAGCTCGTTCTCGAACAGGTCGAACCGTGCGTCCATGACATCGTCCTCACTCGTGGTGTTGCTGCTGCACCGGACGAACACGAGATGCCGGCCGCCCGCTCCCTGTGACACGACGGGCCGTGTGACGTGCGCCACCGCCCACGGGTGTCACAGAGCGGCGGCGGCCGGCGTCCTGTGCGCACGGCACCTTCGACATACGAGCAGGCAGGAGCAGCCGGTGAAGAGCGAGCACACGCACACCGACGAGCCCGACGACACCGATGACACCGCCGGAGAGCTCACCGGCGAGGGACGCCCGGACCCCGCCACCGAGACGTTCGTCGCCCACCGCAACCTGCTGTTCACCGTCGCCTACGAGATGCTCGGCTCGGCCGCCGACGCCGAGGACGTCCTGCAGGAGACCTGGCTGCGGTGGGCCGGAGTCGATCTGGGCACGGTCCGTGACCGGCGTGCGTACCTGGTGCGGATCACCACGCGCCAGGCGCTGAGCCGGCTGCGCACCCTCGGCCGCCGCAAGGAGTCCTACGTCGGCACGTGGCTGCCCGAGCCGTTGCTCACCGCGCCCGACGTGGCCGAGGACGTCGAGCTGGCCGACAGCGTCTCGATGGCGATGCTGCTGGTGATGGAGACGCTCACCCCGAGCGAGCGGGCGGTGTTCGTGCTGCGCGAGGTGTTCGACCTCGAGTACGAGGAGATCGCCGACGCGGTCGGCAAGAGCCAGGCCGCCGTCCGCCAGATCGCGCACCGGGCGCGGGCACACGTCGCGGCGCGCAGGCCGCGCGGGACCGTCTCCCCGAACGAGACCCGGGAGGCACTCGACGCGTTCGGACGGGCGGTCGAGACCGGCGACCTCCAAGGCCTGCTCGACATCCTCGCGCCGGACGCCGTCCTCCTCGGGGACGGCGGCGGAGTCAAGCAGGCCGTCCCCAGGCCGATCGTGGGGGCCGACAAGGTGGCCCGGCTGCTGATCGGCGGACTGGGCAGGGTCACCGCGCTGTCGATGCGGCCGGCCGAGGTCAACGCCGGGCCCGCGCTGATCATCCGGCTCGACGGCGAGATCGACACGGTCGTGGCGGTGCGCATCGACCACGGCCTCATCACCGGGCTCTACGCCGTGCGCAACCCCGAGAAGCTGTCGTACATGCGGGGGGTGACCGCGCTGCGCCGCTGAGCGCGGGGCCTGGCGGGGCCGCGCGTGCGGCACTGCTTGCCTCGGCCGTCGAGAACCGGCTGTTCCTCGTCGAACTCACCGCCCGCGCCCTGAAAGCACGGAATGGGGCATCGGGGCATCGGTACACCGTGCTTCTTGCCCCTTCGGGCACGGACGACAGCCCCGCAGCACCCCTCTTCGACGGGATGCGGGGCCGTCCTCCGTGTGCCCGCGACGTGCGGGCGCCGACCGCCGTGGAATTCGTCAGCAGAGAGCTGTTTTCAGCCAACCGGGGCGCCGATGAGGCTGTCCTGTCCGGCAGTTGATCAATAGCCTGGTCCGGCAGATCACCTGCTGATCCAAGGGAGTCCCATGTCCACCGCGCCCAGCGTGCCCGACATCCTTTCGCCCGAGTTCGCTGCGGACCCCTATGCGGCCTACCGTGCGATGCGCGAAACCGCGCCCCTCTTCTGGCACGAAGCCACACAGAGTTACGTCGTCTCGCGTTACGAGGACGTCGAGCGCGTCTTCAAGGACAAGAGCGGCGAGTTCACCACCGACAACTACGACTGGCAGATCGAACCCGTGCACGGGAAGACGATCCTCCAGCTCAGCGGCCGTGACCATGCCGTGCGCCGCGCCCTCGTCGCGCCTGCCTTCCGCGGCAGCGACCTGCGGGAGAAGTTCCTGCCGGTCATCGAGCGCAACTCTCGGGAGCTCGTCGACACCTTCCGTCACACCGGCTCCGCCGACCTGGTCACCGACTACGCCACCCGCTTCCCGGTCAACGTGATCGCCGACATGCTGGGCCTCGACAAGGCCGACCACACCCGCTTCCACCGCTGGTACACAGCCGTCATCGCCTTCCTCGGCAATCTTTCGGGCGACCCCGCGGTGGCCTCGGCAGGTGAACGGACCCGCGTCGAGTTCGCCGAGTACATGCTGCCGATCATCCGTGCGCGCCGTCAGAACCCGGGCGACGACCTGCTGTCCACCCTGTGCGCCGCCGAGGTCGACGGCGTGCGGATGAGCGACGAGGACATCAAGGCGTTCTGCAGCCTGCTGCTCGCCGCGGGCGGCGAGACCACCGACAAGGCCATCGCCGGCATCTTCACGAACCTGCTGCTCCACCCCGACCAGCTCGCCGCCGTCCGCGCGGACCGTGGGCTGATCCCGCAGGCCTTCGCCGAGACCCTGCGCTACACCCCGCCCGTCCACATGATCATGCGGCAGTCCGCGACCGAGGTGTCACTCAGCAGCGGTACCGTACCCCCGGGTGCCACCGTCACCTGCCTGATCGGCGCCGCCAACCGGGACGAGAACCGCTACCGCGACCCCGACCGGTTCGACATCTTCCGTGACGACCTCACCGCCACGACCGCCTTCTCCGCCGCGGCCGACCACCTGGCCTTCGCGCTCGGCCGCCACTTCTGCGTCGGCGCCCTGCTCGCCAAGTCCGAGGTCGAGACCGGTGTCAACCACCTGCTCGACGCCATGCCCGACATGCGCCTCGCCGACGGCTTCGACCCCGTCGAGGAGGGTGTCTTCACCCGCGGGCCGCAGTCGGTGCCGGTGCGGTTCACCCCCGTGACCGCCTGACCGGACGGCACGCCGAGGCGGTGGGCCCCCACCGGGGGCCCACGTGCCGGCCTACTGAACCACGGGCGTGAACCGCACCGGTAGCGCCGTCAGCCCTCGCATCCAGATCGACGGACGCCAGGCCAGCTCCTCCGGATCCACCGCCAGCACCAGGTCCGGCAGCCGCTCCAGCAGCGTCTCCACCGCTGTCCGCGCCATCACGTCCGCCAGCAACGGGGCCGGATAGGGGCAGCGGTGCTCGCCGTTGCTGAACGACAGGTGGGCGGCGTTCTCCGCGCCCACGTGTGCCTCCGGCCAGATCTGCGGATCGGTGTTGGCTCCGGCCAGCCCCAGCACCAGGCAGTCACCGGCCCGGATCTGCCGCCCGCCGAGCTGGGTGTCACGCACGGCCCAGCGCCCGATGAAGTTCTGCGTCGGCGTGTCCAGCCACAGCGTCTCGTTGAGCGCCTCACCCACGCTGAGCCGGCCGCCCGACACGTTCAGGGCGAACCGCTCGTCCGTCAGCAGCAGCCGCAGCGTGTTGCAGATCCAGTTCGCCGTCGGTTGCTGTGCCGCGGCGATCACCGAGGTCAGATCCTGGACGACCTCCTCGTCCGTCAGCCCCGCCGGATGCAGCAGCATGTGTGAGGTGACGTCCGGACCGGGGCTGTCCCGCTTGTCCTTCACCAGCTGCCGCAGTCGCTCGCCCACGCGCGCGTACGCCGCCACCGGGTCGTCGCCCTCCGCCGCGTCCAGCGAGATCCGCAGGTCGTCGACCAGTTGCCGGGTGTCCTCGCCCGAGGTCGGCATCCCGCACATCTGCACCACGGCCCGCATCGGCAGGGCGTGCGCGAAGCCCGACATCAGCTCCGCCGTGCCGCTGCCCGCGAAGTCGGCGATGAGCAGGTCGGCTATCTGCTGGCAGTCACGGGCCAGTTCGAACTGGTCGACCTCCTCCAGCGCCTGAGTGATCACCCCGGCGCGCCGCCGGTGCTCGTCGCCCTCGGTGAACAGCACCGACGGCTGGTACCCGACGAACGGCATCAGCGGCCAGTCCGGCGGGATGTTCGGCCACTGGTGCCAACGCCTTGAATCCCGGGCGAACAGCTCGTCGTTGTCGGTCACGTACATGACCTCTGAATACCCGAGCACCAGCCAGGCCGGGACGTCACCGTCGAGCAGCACCGGCGCGACCGCGCCGTGCTCCCGGCGCAGCGCGCGGTACAGCTGCGACGGGGTCTGCTGGTACTCGAGCCCTCCCAGGCGCAACGCGTCCGAGGCGTGAGCGGGGCAGCCCGGCGGAGCCGGGTACGCGGAAGAGGAACCAGGGTCGGTCACGGTGTCGCCTCCTGGGCCATGGCCAGTTCGTAGAGGTGGTCCACGAGGGTGATCAGCACGTTCTTTCCGGACTCCCTGACCCGCGCGTCGCAGTCGACCATCGGCACGCGCTCGGGCAGTGCGAGCGCCTGCCGGATCTCATCCAGGGAGTGCCGGACGCCGTCGTCGTCGAAGCGGTTGACGGCCACCACGAACGGCGTCCGGTGATGCTCCAGCCGGTCTATCGCGTACCAGGAGTCGTCCATGCGGCGCGTGTCCACGAGTACCACCGCGCCCAGCGTGCCCGAGAAGAGCCTGTCCCACAGGAACCAGAAACGTTCCTGGCCCGGTGCGCCGAACATGTACAGCACCATGCGTTCGTTGAGACTGATCCGCCCGAAGTCGAACGCCACCGTCGTGGTCGTCTTCGTCGCCACGTCACCGGTCTCGTCGACGCCGACTCCTGCCTGCGTCATGACCTCCTCGGTGTTCAGCGGCCGGATCTCGCTCACCGAGCGGACCAGGGTCGTCTTGCCGACACCGAATCCGCCGACGACGACGATCTTCAGGCCGGTCTCCGCCGCGTCGGCCAGAGGCGTGCGGTGGGAGGGCAGGTCAGAGATTGCGGAGCCCATGGAGCACCTCCTTGAGAAGATCGGAATCGGGGAGCGAGGCGGCCGACCGTGCGGGCGGCGGATGGCGGGCGGTGATACGGCCCGTGTCGAGCAGGTCGCCGAGCAGGATCCTCACCACCGTGATCGGCAGTTTCAGTTCCGCGGCGATCTCGACCACGGCCGTCGGGTGCGCGCACAGCTCCAGCGTCCGGGCGTGCTCCGACTGCATTCCGGGCGTGGGCCGGCACTCGCTGACGACGAGGGTGACCAGGTCGAAGAAGTCGTCGGCACGGCTCCGCCCGCCCGTGACCGTGTAGAGCCTGTCGGGATTCCCGGTGTCCACGGGCTTGCGGGTCACGACGCCGGACTTTCCCGCACGAACGATCGGGGCTCGGCTCGCAGGTGCTCGCCGATCTGCTCGACGAGCTCGGTCATCTGGTGTCCCACCACGCCCGGGTCGGCGTCCTCATCCGCGATGACCGCGAGATGCGCCCCTTCGCCGGCTCCCACGATGAACAGCAGGCCTCCGTGGAACTCGGTCATGGAGTGCCGGACCCCGCCGGTGCCGTCCCCGAACTCCATGGAAGCGCCCTGGGCGAGTGCCTGGATGCCGGAGCAGATCGCTGCGAGCTGGTCGGCCCGGTCGAGCGTCAGGTGCCCGGTCCAGCACAGCTTGAGGCCGTCCCTCGACAGGACCAGGGCGTGCCGGGTGCCGGGTGTGCGCTCCACAAGGCTCTGCAGGAGCCAGGTGAGGGTGTTGTCGGTGGTCTGCATGCTGGGTGACGGGACGGTGGTGCCCGGCTGACCGGTCACCGGCCCGTTCCTCCAATCTCACGAACTCGAGCGGGGAAGTGTGCGCCCGGGGCCCCGGGCGCACCACGGGGAGCGCGTCGGTTACGGGGCGGCGGGCGGTTCGGACCCGGGCCGGGCACCGGGGCCGGTGGTGCCGCTTCCGGACCGGCGTCCGCGGTGGAAGGCGCCGAACCGCGAGCCCGCGTCCCGTTCCTGGT
Source organism: Streptomyces pratensis (assembly GCF_016804005.1). Classification (GTDB taxonomy): domain Bacteria; phylum Actinomycetota; class Actinomycetes; order Streptomycetales; family Streptomycetaceae; genus Streptomyces; species Streptomyces pratensis_A. The sequence goes on from NZ_CP051486.1 coordinate 7,736,657, forward strand.
GTTGCTGCGGCTGGCGGATCTCCGCCGCCTCGGACGCCAGCCGGCGCTGCTCGCGCTCCTGCTCCGCCTCGGCCATGGTGCGGCCGGGAGGACGGACGGGCAGTCCGTTCGGCGTGGAGCGGGCGGGCTGCCGGTCCCGCCCCGGTTCGGGCAGCTCCGGCCGGGCGGCGGGACGCTCCGCGAGGGCGGGGTACGGGACGACGCCGGTCGCCGGAACCGGGGCGGAGGGAGCCGCCGGGGCCGGGGGCGCGGCCGGAGCGGGAGGCGCGGCGGGGGCGGGACCGGGGGTGGCCACGGCCGCGGCGGCCGGACGGCGGGATACCTCGCGCGGTGCCGGGTCACGCTGCTGAGCGAGCAGCTGCGGGGGCAGCAGGACGACGACGCCGGTACCACCGTGTGAAGAGGGGCGGTAGTTGACGCTGATGCCGTGCTTCACCGCGAGTCGACCGACCACGGTGAGGCCGAGCCGGGTGCCCTGCAGCGACGCGAGGTCGGTCATGCGGCCGGCCACGGCCTCCTCGGCGCGGCGCATCGCCGCACCGGCCATCTTCAGACCGCTGTCCTCGATGGTGACGACGATGCCTGCGCTGCGCTGGTCCACGTAGACGTTCACCACGTCGATGGGCGGGGAGAAGTTCGCCGCGTTGTCCATGAGTTCGGCGAGCAGGTGCATGACGCCTTCGGCGGCGAAGCCGGCGATGGCGGCGTTGGTGGAGCAGTGCAGTCGCACCCGCTGGTAGGCGGCGATCCGGCCGACGGCGCCGCGCAGGATGCTCTCCATCACGATCGGCTTGTTCCAGGCGCGGCTGGACCGGCCGCCCATGAGCAGCGCCAGGCGGTCGGTCATCAGGCCGAGCTGGGAGGTGCTGTGGTCCAGCTTCAGCAGGTCGCCGAAGACCTCCTCGCCGTGGCGTTCCTGCATCTCCCGCAGGTCGGCGAGCATGCTGACGGATTTGGCCTGGACGCGGCCCAGCGCCTTGGCCGAGGCGGCCTGCGCGGCGGCGGCCCGCCGTTCGCTGCGGGCGAGTTCGCGGACGAACGATTCGGCCGGGATGCGGATCAGGGGCAGCGGCGGCAGGTCGATTCCGGCGAGCACCGTGGCGGCGGACCGGCCCTCGCGCAGTTGGGCGACCGCGGCGGGCAGCGTCTCCTGCACGAGCCGCTCCAGCTCGGCCGTCATCCGGTCCAGCTCGTGCTGGACCTGCCGGCGCGCGCTGTCCAGGGCGACCGCGTGCTGCGCGCCCTCCTCGATGGCGGTGGCGAAGATGTACGCGACCCTGCGCAGCTGCGGGTCGGACGGAACCAGGGCGCTGTCCAGCGCGACGGCGGCGCTCGTGCCGTCCTGCAGCCGCTTGGCCACGGCCGGCAGCGTCACGTTGACCAGGTGCGCGCTCTCCGCCGACAGCCGTGCCGCCTGCGCTTTGAGGCCGCTGTTCTCCATGTTCTGCGCGGCGACCGTGCGCCCGGCCCGATGAACGAGCCGACGGCCGGCAAGGACCGCGACCGCCACGCACACCCAGGCGGCCGCGGTCACGGTCAGCGTCCAGGTACGGGCTCCGGACGGCGCCAGGACGACAGCCACGCCGGCGGCGGCTGCACTCACCGCCAGCGCGGTCAAGGAGACGGCCGGCGAGATGTTCGGCACCTTCGGCGATCGGTGCTGACTGGGCGGTGCAGGCACTGGCATTCCGCGGTCCCTCGGTCAGTAAAAAACATGAGAAACGGGACGGCCGACACACGGCGGCCGCAGGTCGTGAAGGCTGTCGCCGAAAGGGGACGGTGATCTTCCGACCGAGTACGGCTCATGCTAGCCATCCAACTGGGCCGGAAAATATGACTAACTGCCCAGTACTCCGATGACTCAAGTTTGACGCGAATACTGCGCACAGGGAATTCGCCGTGGTAGGTGCTGCACCATTCAACCCGGCCAACACGGACACCTGCGCAGATGCGGAGTTGATGAGGCGTCGAGTTGGTGCAGGTTATTGAGCCTCAGGCACATCAATGCTTCACACCGACAACTGGTTTTGCGCCAGCTGTAGCGCGAGCGACCTGAATGCGATGCGTCCACGAGTCCGATTCCCGCCCGCACGAAGCAGCCCGGAGCAGTGACGGAGAGGAGGCCGGAGGCGAGGCCACCGCATACGACGCAGGCCCTCACCGATGTCCCCGGCCTCCGTCCCCTGTGGACGTGGGCCGGATTGCGACGGCGGAGGGGGCGCCAGCGGGTCCACGCAGCCCGGCCTCGCAGCCCGGCCGGCGAACGGAGCAGCCCCGCGCCGTCGGCTGCGTCAGTACTCCTCCGGGACCCACTGCGCCGTGTCCGACCGGTAGTAGTACGCCGGCCGGGTGGTGAGACTGCTCGTACGGAACGGCTTGCCCCGGTCGTCAATGCGCAGGGTCCCGCTCCTGCCGCCGCTGGTCCACTCCAGCTCCAGGTACCAGGTCACGTCGTGCCCCTCCACGTGCGCGTCGATGTGGAACACCTCGACATCGGTGGAACTCACCCGGTACGGGAAGTCCTTCGCGGGGACGGTCACACCGGCGTCCTCACCCGCGACGGGCTTCGCACGCGGCCGGCTGTCGTCCAGGTCGATGTCGAAGCTCTGCGGGGTGATTCCTCCCCCGCAGCCGTTCCCCATCGAGTACGCGGACCGGGCGAGGGCAGCGTTGCGCCCCAGCACCCGCACGTGCAGCCCGTTCAGCACGACCGCCTCGTCGGACGCCCCCTGGAGGGTGAGTGCGAGCTTCATGGCGCCCCCGTCCACAGCACCGAGGGAGCGTGCCCAGGGGCGGGTGTCCAGGGGCGGTGTCGGCGGCGGCGGCACGTCGTCCGGCTCCTGGTCGAGGAGGTAGTACTGCCCGCAGGGCGACTCCCAGTTGTACGAACTTATGGTCGCGTGCACGGGCACGCCGCCGTCGCTCACCGGCTCCTTCGATGACGGCGAGGGCCTGGCGGAGGGGCTGCTCCCGGCCGACGCCGAAGCTGTCGCACCGGTCGTCGCCGGCGCACCGGCGCTCTTGCTCGGCTTCACGGACGCGCTCGCGCTCACACGGCCGCTGGGGACGACCGGCGCGTGGCTGGGCACCGCCTCCGTCCGTCCGTCGTCGTCGGCCGGTCCGTCGTCACCGAGGACGTGCACGGCGAGGGCCGCGGGCACGGTGAGGGCAACGACAGCCACCGCGGTGAGCAGGACGCGCAGCCTCCTGGTGGTACGGCGGCGCGGAGGGGGCACGGCGCCGGACCGCGCACCGTCGGGTGTCACGTCCTCCACCACCGATTCCGGCGCGGGCTCCGTTTGCGGCCCCGGTTCTGCTTCCGCTTCGGTCCGCTCCGGTGCGGCGGGCGGGGTGTCGGCAGACGGGGTGACGGCAGACGGGGTGACGGCGGCCTCGGCCCCAGGCACACGGGGCCGGGGGGCGGCAGCCCCGCCGGCCTCCGGCTTCCGCGCCCCCCGTCGCTTGGCCTCGTCGGCCAGGATCCACTTGCGGTGCAGGGCCATCAACTCGTCGGAGGACGCCCGGCACACCCGCGCGAACCGCTCGACGGGCGCGTAGTCATGGGGGACGGCGTCACCGTTGCAGTACCGGTGCACGGTCGAGGTGCTCATGTGCAGCTTTTGGGCGAGCGCCCCGTAGCTGAGACCGGACCGGTCCTTCAGCCCCCTGAGCAGCGCCGCGAAGTCCTGGATCTCTGTGCCCACCCCGACCGTTCCCTTCATTTCCTTCCCGGAACGGCGTCCCAGGGAAGTGATGTCCGCGCAGGTCAGAGTGCATGCGAGCGTTCCAGCGTCCCATATGCCACGGCAACCGTTGCGACCGGATTCCGGGACTGGAAAGGATGTGGACACACCGCGGCGTTCCCCGCGACTCGTACATCCCACCCTCACTCGTCCCGGGAGCCGCCGTGCGTACTCGACCTGAACTCAGCCTGACCGACGCGGTCGCCGCAGGAGTGCTGATCGTCTGCATCGCAGTCGTCATCACGCTCCTCCAGGGCCTCTGACCACACGTCACCGACCAGTACACCCGCCCGCACCACAGGGCGCCAAAACGGCGCCCCGGGCATCGACACCTTCGAACGGGGAGAACCACCTCATGCGTAACCTTCGCTTCCGCCGCGCCGCCCGCACGTCCGTCCTGGGCACCGCCGCGCTGATCGCCGCCCTGTCCCTGACGGCATGCCAGAGCGGCAGCCCGGCACCCGTGGACGACGCCGCGGGCTCGGTATCCCATAGGCCGGCCGGAGGCACGTCGGCCGCCCCGGCAGCAGACACCGGAGAGGGGACGGCCGGAGATTCGGGTAACTCCGGTTCCGGTTCGGGCAACGCCAAGGATTCCGTTTCCTCCGGCTCGAAGCCCGCCGCCGAACAGCCGCAGAACAGCGGGAGCAACGGCGAAGGCAGTGACGGCAACGGCTCCCTGCCCACCTGCACCGGCGCGAACACCAAGCTCACGATGACGAGCGTCCCCCGCCCCGTGAACCACATGCTGCTCACGGTGACCAACACCGGCTCGAAGGCCTGCTACGCCTACTCCTACCCCTTCCTGCGGTTCGGCGAGGCGCAGTCCGTCCCCCGGAGCGTCGAGGAGAGCAAGCCGCAGTCCGTGGTCGTCATCGCCCCCGGCGAGTCCGCCTACACCGGAGTCATGACCTCGTCGGCCGACGGCAGCGGCACGGGCGGCTACTCCACCAAGGACCTGGCCGTCGGCTTCCAGGACGCGAACGCGGCATCCGCCGGCCGGACGGTGAGCGTCCCCCTGGACAAGGAGGTGTACGTCGACAGCACGCTGGCCGTGACCTACTGGCAGACCGGCATGGATGACGCCCTCATGTACTGACCGTCGCTCCGCAGCCGGATGAGGGCGTGACACCGAAGCCCCGGTGCCACGCCCTCATCCGGCTGTCCTGCTGTCGTCCGGCTGTCCTGCTGTCCGGCTGTCCGTCAGCCGTCCCGCCGTGGCTCGGCGGCGCTCCCCGGGTCCGTTTCGACCTTGGTGTGGAGGACTGCGCGGGCCTGCTCGGCGGCGCGGGTCATGTTCTCGGAGACGAAGTCGAGGAAGCGGGCGACGTTCTCCAGGCGGGCGGCGGCCGGGGTACCGGGGCCGAGGACTCCGACACCCTGCCGCGCGGTCTCTATGACCTGGGTGGTGGCGCGGGCGCTGGCGATCATCGCCTGGTACCAGACGTCGTCGTCCACGACGTAGCGGTCGCGGCGGCGTTCGTCGCGCTCCCGGCGGATGAAGGCCTGGCTCTCCAGGTACGCGATGGCCTTGGAGACGGACGCCGGGCTGACCTGGAGGCGCTGGACGAGTTCGGACGCGGTGAGGCTGCCCGCGTCGGTGATGGTGAGGCAGGTCAGGACCCGGGCCATCATCCTGGGCATACCCGATTGCATCATGACGGTGGTGAACACCTCCTCGTACTCGCGCACGGCCTCGGCATCGCGTCCGTGGGCCTGGGGGAGCCCGTCCGCCTCCTGGCGCGTGGCCTGCTTGCGGCGGTGGGCGCGGTGTTCGGTGGCGCGGTGGGCGAGGTCGGCGCGGTAGGCGGTGGGGCCGCCGTTCCGCATCACCTCGCGCGTGATCGTCGAGGTCGGCCGGTCGAGGCCCCTGGCGATCTCCGCGTAGGGGAGGCCGTCGGCCAGTCCCAGCGCGATCTGCTGGCGTTCCTGCTGAGTGAGTCTGCCTCCCGGCATCGCGATCTCCCCTTCGTGGTTCCGTGACGCCCTCAGCATAGCGTTCACCCACAACCTATTGCAACGAACGGACCCAAGCCTGTTGCATTAGGCTCGAAATCATTGCAACAAATTCACCCTGTTGACCTGCACTTACTGCACCCCTTACGCAACGAGCTTGTTGCCAACACTGTGAACGCAACGTAGCTTTTCCATCATCGGAAACAGCGGGCCGCAGGGTCCGCACCGCAGATGAAGGAGCACACGATGCAGAAGTTCGACACCCCCGCCGCCGTCCGGGCCATCCTCGACATCCCCGCGGGACGCATCCAGTTCATCGCCGCCGACCGCACCGACACCACCGTCGAGGTCCGGCCCGCCAACCCCGCCAAGAGCCGTGACGTGAAGACGGCCGAGCAGACCGAAGTCACCTACGTCGACGGCCTCCTGCGCATCCAGGCTCCGGAAGTGACGAACCGGGTCCTCGGCAACTCCGGTTCCGTCGAGGTCACGGTCCAGCTGCCGGTCGGCTCCAGCGTCGAGGCGAAGGCCGCCGCGGCCGAGTTCCGCGGTGTGGGGCGTCTCGGCGACGTCGGCTTCGAAGGCGGCCACGGCTCGGTCAAGCTCGACGAGGCGGACAGCGCCCGCATCACCGGCCTCGACGCCACCATCACGGTCGGCCGCCTCAACGGGCCCGGCGAGATCACCACTCAGCAGGGTGACGTGAACATCACCGAGGCGGTGAGCGGCACACTCACCCTGGCCACCCAGCAGGGCGACATCACCGTCGGTACCGCCCGCGGCGTCTCCGCCTCCCTGGACGCCGGCACCAGCTACGGCCGGATCACCAACACGCTGAAGAACACCGGCGGCACGCCCGGTCTGACCATCAAGGCCACCACCGCCCAGGGCGACATCGACGCCCGCAGCCTCTGACCCTCACGGCCCACCGACCTCACAGACTCCCAAGGAGCATCCCATGACCGATCCGGCCATCGCGGCGAACGGGCTGCGCAAGTCCTACGGCGACAAGACCGTCCTCGACGGCATCGACCTGACCGTCCCCGAGGGCACGGTCTTCTCCCTGCTCGGCCCGAACGGGGCCGGCAAGACCACCGCCGTCAAGATCCTCTCCACACTCGTCACCGCCGACGCCGGGGAGCTGCGGGTCGGAGGCCACGACCTCGCCACCGACCCGCAGGCGGTGCGTGCCGCGATCGGTGTCACCGGGCAGTTCTCCGCCGTGGACGGGCTGATCACCGGCGAGGAGAACATGCTCCTCATGGCCGACCTGCACCACCTGTCCAAGGCCGAGGGGCGGCGGGTCACCGCCGAACTCCTGGAGCGCTTCGACCTGGTGGAGGCGGCGAGGAAGCCGGCCTCCACCTACTCCGGCGGCATGAAGCGCCGCCTCGACATCGCCATGACACTGGTCGGCAGCCCGCGCATCATCTTCCTCGACGAGCCGACCACCGGCCTCGACCCCCGCTCCCGCCACAACATGTGGACGATCATCCGCGGCCTGGTCTCCGACGGCGTCACCGTCTTCCTCACCACCCAGTACCTGGAGGAGGCCGACCAGCTCGCCGACCGCATCGCGGTCCTCAACGACGGCAGGATCGCCGCCGAAGGCACCGCCGAGGAGCTCAAGCGGCTGGTCCCCGGCGGACACATCCGGCTCCGCTTCTCCGACCCGGCCGCCTACCGGTCCGCAGCCTCCGCGATGGGCGAGGTCACCAGGGACGACGAAGCCCTCGCACTCCAGATCCCCAGCGACGGCAGCCAGCGCGAACTGCGCTCCATCCTCGACTGGCTGGACTCCGCAGGCATCGAGGCCGACGAATTCACCGTGCACACCCCCGACCTCGACGACGTCTTCTTCGCCCTGACCGGCTCCACCGTGCCCGCCCAGGCCACCCAGGCCACCCAGCCCAAGGAGAACGCCCGATGAGCTCCCTCTCCCTCGCCGTACGCGACTCGTCCACGATGCTGCGCCGCAACCTCCTGCACGCCCGGCGCTACCCATCGCTCACCCTGAACCTGCTGCTCACCCCGGTCATGCTCCTGCTGCTCTTCGTCTACATCTTCGGCGACACCATGAGCGCGGGTATCGGCGGCGGGGACCGCTCCGCGTACATCGCCTACATCGTCCCCGGCATCCTCCTGATGACCATCGGCTCCACGACGATCGGCACCGCGGTCTCCGTCTCCACCGACATGAGCGAAGGCATCATCGCCCGCTTCCGCACCATGTCCATCCACCGGAGCTCGATCCTGTTCGGACACGTCGTCGGCAGCGTCCTGCAGACGATCATCAGCGTGGTCCTTGTCGGTGCCGTCGGTGTGGCCATGGGCTTCCGCTCCACCGACGCCACCGTCCTGGAATGGCTGGCGGCGTTCGGCCTGCTCGCCCTCTTCACCCTGGCCTTCACCTGGATCGCGGTCGGCATGGGCCTGGGCAGTCCCAACGCAGAGGCCGCCAGCAACAACGCCATGCCCCTGATCCTGCTGCCGCTCATCTCCAGCGCCTTCACCCCGGTCGACTCGATGCCCGGCTGGTTCCAGCCGATCGCCGAGTACCAGCCCTTCACCCCCGCCATCGAAACCCTGCGCGGCCTGCTCCTCGGCACGGACATCGGCAACAGCTGGTGGATCGCCCTCGCCTGGTGCCTCGGCCTCACCGCCCTCGGCTACCTCTGGTCGAAGGCGCAGTTCGACCGCGACCCGAAGTAGTCGCCATGGCACCGCGGGCCGCATCCCGCCCCTCGTACCGCCCCCAGGGCGGCGCACTCCGACACCGGGTCGGCGTACGCCGACCCGTCGGCGTACCCGGCCCTCGGCCGACAGGCCCGTCGATCCACGACACCCTCCGCGGTCAGGCCACCGCCGAGGAACCGGTCGAGCACACGGCCGGCACGGAATCGTCCGCCGGCCGGCGCCGAGGCAGCTCGGCCGACCCGCTCGTCCCGAAGCCGGGGGCCTTCCGTCGCTGTACCGCCGCAGCTCATCCCTCCAGGGCGGACCACCTCCCCACAGGACTGATTCCGGCCGGCGTCCACATCCTGCTGGGAACGATCCGGCCCGCCCTCTCCCATCGCCTTCCCCACGCGCTCGCGGCCGGGCCCGGCGACATCCCGGGTCACCGAAGCTGACGGAACCAGCGGACGATCGCCGACGTGGCCGACACGTTGGACCCCAGGTGACGGGACCCCTGGTGGTCGACCTCACCGAGATCGACGACCGGTGCGTCCACACCGTTGCGCTGCAGAGCCGCCCGGCAGTACTCGGTGTTGCCGGTGACGGCCTGCTCGTCGCCGGCCGCCATGTACAGCCGGACCGGGGCGTCCGGCACCCAGTCGGTGCACACGGCGTCCGTCGTGCGCAGCGCGTCGGCCAGCCCCCCTGTCGGGTGCTCCAGCAGTGCGCGGCCGTGGTCGGTCAGCAGCTCGTCCAGGGTCTCCGGAGTGCCTCTCATCAGCTGCTCCCCCGTGTGAGCCCCGTCGAAGAGCGCCTCGATGCCGTCGGCGTAATCCTGTTCGAAGACCTCTCCAGGGCTGTCGTAGACGGGGTGGAGGCGGTTGAAGGCCACCAGGGCGTACGCCGCGTAGACCACACCGTCCTTCTCGTTCACGTCGCCCCTGAGCAGCGCGGGCAGCTCCGTGCCGCCGAAGTCGTACGCCCCGCTGACCGGTGCCAGAGCACCCAGCCTGAACCACCGGTCCTCGCCGGCCTCCAGGGCCCTTCCGAGCCCCAGGGCGGCCGACGCACCCTGCGAGAAGCCTGTGACCATGACGTCGCGCTCCAGCACACGGCCGGTGCGCGGCGCGAAGGCGCGCGCCGCGCGCAGCATGTCCAGAGAAGCCGTGGTCTCCGAGCCGATGTCCATCCACGGGTGCAGGCCGGGCCCCTCACCCATCCCCAGATAGTCGGGCGCAACCCCGGCCGCCCCCGCCGCAGCGTGCGCGACGACCGGGGCGGGCACGAACGCGGCGCGCCGCATGGACGGGGAATCGTCCTTGTGGGCGCCCGTGCCGTGTGCGAAGGAGACCGGCCGTAAGCGCTTCTCGCTCATGAGCGGCAGCACGAACAGCCCGCTCGCCGTCGTGGGGTGCCCGTACGCGTCGACGGTCCGGTAGACCAGTCTGTACGCGACCACCCCGTGCCGGACGGTGCCCCGTTCGAAGCCCGCCTCCGCCAGTTCGGCGGCCACGTCCGCAGGGGTGGCCAGGGTGTACAGCTTCTCTGCGGACACAAGCGTGCCGCGCGCCTGGTGCTGGGTCTGCGTGCGCGGGGCGGACGGTGCGACTGCCGCCGCCGCTGCCGTCGCGGGGCCGGCGAGGAGGAGTGCGCAACAGGCGGCCGCAAGGGGGGCTCTCAGTCGGCGGTGCCGGGCCCGGACGGGTGTCGACTCGGCTGCGGTGGTGATCACGGTTCCCCCAAGTACGTTCCTGAGCTGACCTGTTCAGCCTCCCAAGGCCCGAGCGGTTCCACATTGAGGCGGCCCCCCTGCCTTGCCTGGGGGTGGCCCCCCGCACGGCGCTGTCCGAGTGCGACCGTTCATGTTCCGGACTGCCGGGCCGAGTTCGCTCGCCCCCATGCCGGGCGACCTCCTCGGTCCCCCGCCCCGCACGCCTGGGCCGAACCTCTTATCTCCACGCTCGTCACCCTGCCCGCAACGGGCCTCGCCCCGCTCTGCGCCGCCTTCTCCCCCATGGCGTGCGACTCCTGCGACGGAGCGCAGGGCGAACGCCTCACCGACTCGTTCGACGTGGCAGGGGGGCTCTCCGCACCGGTCTCGCGCTGTCCCTGATCGTCCTCGTGGCGAGCTGGGCCGTGGCGTGGCGCCGACGTCACACCGCGAGACGCGGACTCCTCGCCCTGGCCGCGCCCGCCCTCGCCGGTGTCGCCTCCGTTGCGTTCGCGGCCCTCGTCGACCGGCCGTGAACCGGACGACCGGACGGGCACCACGTCCGATCCGTCCAGGACGACGACGCCGGTGACTGGATAACGTCGACGCCATGACCGCTTCCGGCACCGAGTCCCGTCACATCGGCATCCACATCGACCGTCCCGCCAGGGAGGTCTACGACTACGCGTCGGATCCGTCCCACCTGCCCGAGTGGGCGGCCGGGCTGGGCAGTTCGATCGAGAGGACGGACGGACAGTGGGCCGCCGACTCACCCATGGGCCGGATCCTGATCGACTTCGCACCCCGGAACGACTACGGCGTGCTCGACCACGACGTCACACTGCCGACCGGCGAGACCGTCCACAACCCGCTGCGGGTGATCGCCGACACCGACGGGTGCGAAGTCGTCTTCACCCTGCGCCGCCGGCCGGACACGGGCGCCGACGAATTCCGGCGCGACGCGGAGGCGGTGTCAGCGGACCTCGCGACGCTCAAGCGCCTCATGGAACGGGCCTGACCCCGCCCACCCGGCGCTCGCGCGGCACAGGTTCCCGGCGCGTGCGCGGGAGACGGCCCGCTGTCAGAGGCAGAACCTAGGGTTGGCCGGTATGGCGACCCTCCCGAACCAACTGCCCCTGCTCAGGCTCCCGGCGGGCACCCTCGTGGACACCACGGGCGACGGACCGTGGCACGAACCTCTCCTCTGGTACGCCGACGAGCCCGCACAGCCGGGCGACTGGTCACGCCTCCGGGCCACGGGCCGCCCGCTCGGCCTCCTCCCGGTCCTGATAGACCGTGGCCTGCGCGACGAGGGCCCTCAGGACTGGGAGCTCCAGCCCGCCTTCACGACCTACCCCGGCGACCACGACGCCGAGGAGGTGCTCAGCGAGGCCTGGGACGCGTACGCCTCCGACGAGCCCGATGACTCCGCGCCGTGGCCCGGGCCGGCACCGGTCCCGGCCGCGAGCACGGCCGGGACCCCGGACGAACTGGCCGCCGAGGTTGCGGACATGCTCGCGGGCACGGTGAGGCCGGCTCTCGTGCCCGCCCGGCGCAGCGCGGACATCCCCGCAGCGATCGGCTGGTCAGGGCCGCTCAACCACGAGAACGACGTGGCCCGGCTCTGCGCGGTGCTGCGCTCCTGGGAGGACCGGTTCGACATCAGAGTCGTCGCGCTCGGCTTCGACACCCTGAAGGTGTCCGTGGCAAGGCCTCCCACCACCGAGGCGGAAGCCTGTGCCCTGGCCTCCGAGCACTTCGCCTTCTGCCCGGACAACGTCGACCGCCGGCCGCACGGACTGCGCGCCTACGCCGACGAGCACCTGCTGGGCCAGGAGGTCTGGACGTTCTGGTGGGACTGAGCGCCGGCGATCGGACCGGACTCCAGGCGTCCGGAGGCCTTGAGCAAGTCGCGCAGTCCGGCGACACGGATGGCACGTCCCACTCGCCGGGCAGCGCGACGGAGACGTCCTGCACATCCCGTTCGCCGGGCAGCGCGACAGAGACGTCCTGCACATCCCGTTCGCCGGGCAGCGCGACAGAGACGTCCTGTACGTCCTGACCCGGCAGGCGAGAGGGGCGGCAGAGCCCGGACACCGGCCGTCGGACAGACACCGGGCGTCAGACGAACCGTGAACTGGCCACCGGCCCCGACGACCGCAGCCGGGCCCGGTCACCCTGGAGCCAGGTGCCACGCACCGCCGAGACGAAGTCCGCGAGCCCCTCGACGGAGTCAGCGGGCGCCTGCCCGTCCCCCTCGTCCGGGATCGGATCGGCGCCCACGATCCCGGCGGCGATCTCCGCCTCCGGCCGCTCGTCGGCGTCCCCGCGCTCCACTCCGCCGTCGGCACCCTGCCGCAGGCCCGCACCCCACGGCGCCACGGCGGACTGGTGGAGCAGCGAGACACTGTCCGCGGTGACGGCGGGCGGATCGGTCCAGCAACTGGCGTGCTCGTGCAGGACCTGACCCGGCGTCCGGTGGAAGAGCTGCGCGATCGCTTCGGGGCCCTGGTCGGCACGCGCGGTCTCGTCCAGGTCGTAGGCGATGACGACGGTGTCCTCCCGGCCGGACTCGAAGGGCTCCGCCGGGAGTCCCAGCACCTCGGATGCGGCCAGCCCCAGGATTACGCTCCCCCGGTCCGGCAACAGGGACACCGACCGAGGCCGCACCTCGGCGGCGGCGAGCACCGCCTTCAGCCGCAGCAGACCTTGCAAGCACTGGTCGTAGGAGTCCTGCAACCAGGCGTACCGCCCCGCCATCCCCGCGTCGAAGCCGTACGGGGACATCGCGCCCAGCACGGTGCCGCCCATGACGTACTGCCAGCCCCGGAGATCCGAGTGGTCGAGCGGGCTGACCGGTCCGGCGGTCGCGGCACGCTCCAGGACACGGTTCTGCCGTTCCCAGGCACCGAGCCAGGTGTCGTCGGCAGGGGCGGGCAACCGCGCGTGCTGACGGCGGGCCAGTTCCAGATCACCCGCGAGGACCGCGTTGAAGACCAGGAGATACCGGTCCGGCCAGTCGGCGAGGCCGTCCTCATGGGTGAGCAGTGCGTCCACGGCATCGCGGTGCCGTCCCTCGTCCTCGTAGGCGGAGACCAGTTCACGCAGCGTCCCGGCGGAACCCGGCGCCAGCCGCAGAGCCTCCCGCAGCGCGGGTATCGCGAGATAGGGCACGCCGCGTTCCACGCACGCGTAGCCGTAGTCGTGGAGCGGCCGCACCCGGTCAGGGTGAGCGGCCAGCGCGGTGGCCGCCTTCCGCAGGTCGTCGAAGCCCGCCGCTCCCGCCACCCGCCCGACGACGGCCGCCACCTGCCCCAGCGGGGCCGAGGACGCCTGCCTCAGCTCCCGCAGCGCGCCCGGGACGTCACCTCCGTCGAGGCACTCCCAGGCCGCGGCCAGCTCGGGGGACGTGGGACGGCGATTCCTGCGCGAGAACATGCGGGCGATCCTCCCGGCAACCGGGCGCGCCCTCAACCGAATTGATCACCGGGCCACCGCACGCCGCACGAGCGGGCCACGGCCCGCCGCGCCCCGCTCCGGTCCTTCCGGCCTCAGCGCCCAAGCTTCTGCGCGACCTCCGTCGCCCAGTACGTCAGGATCATCCGCGCACCCGCGCGCCGGATCCCCGTAAGGCTCTCCAGGATCGCCGCGTCCCGGTCGATCCAGCCCTTCTCCGCGGCGGCCTCGATCATCGCGTACTCGCCACTGATCTGGTACGCCGCGACCGGCACGTCCACCGCGTCCGCGACCTTGGCGAGGATGTCCAGGTACGGGCCCGCCGGCTTGACCATGACCATGTCGGCGCCCTCCTCCAGGTCCAGCGCCAGCTCACGCAGCGACTCGCGGATGTTCGCCGGGTCCTGCTGGTACGTCTTGCGGTCGCCCTTGAGCGACGAGCCCACCGCCTCGCGGAACGGGCCGTAGAAGGCCGAGCTGTACTTCGCCGTGTAGGCGAGGATCGACACGTCCTCGTGGCCCGTCTGGTCCAGCGCGTCCCGGATCACACCGACCTGACCGTCCATCATCCCGCTCGGGCCCACCACATGGGCGCCCGCGTCGGCCTGCACCTGGGCCATCTCGGCGTACCGCTCCAGCGTGGCGTCGTTGTCGACGCGGCCGTCCTCGGTCAGCACCCCGCAGTGCCCGTGGTCGGTGTACTCGTCCAGACAGAGGTCCGACATGACCACCAGGTCGTCCCCGACCTCTTCGCGCACCGCCCGCAGACCCACCTGGAGAATGCCCTCCGGGTCCGTCCCCGCCGTGCCCCGCGCGTCCTTCTTCCCGTCCAGCGGGACGCCGAAGAGCATGATCCCCGATACACCCGCCGCGACCGCGTCGACAGCGGCCTTCCGCAGCGTGTCCAGGGTGTGCTGCTGCACGCCCGGCATGGCCGAGATGGCGACCGGGGCGTCGATGCCCTCGCGTACGAACGCGGGCAGGATCAGATTCGCCGGGTCGAGCCGGGTCTCGGCGACCATGCGCCGCATGACGGGGGTCGTCCGCAGCCGGCGGGGCCGCGAGCCGGGGAAGTTTCCGTAATCGGTCATCCTCCGAGACTAGACCCGTACACATCACCGGTTTACCGACAGCCCAGCCGGAAAAACAGCCGGGAGAACAGGCAGGGCCCGGCCGCTCCGTGAAGGAGCTGCCGGGCCCGTACAACCGTCGTCGACCCTCAGGTGGTCGTCCGGCGACGCCGCGCACCAGGGCGCCGCTCGCTCGGCCGCGTCACCGGGTCACCGGCCTCCTTGGCCGCGTCCCGGCGCTGCGCGCCGAAGTCCGCCAGCGCCTGGGCCAGCTTGTGGACCGACGGCTCAGGGGACAGGACGTCGACCCGCAGGCCGTGCTCCTCGGCGGTCTTCGCCGTCGCGGGGCCGATGCACGCGATCACCGTCACGTTGTGCGGCTTACCCGCGATACCGACCAGGTTGCGGACGGTCGAGGACGAGGTGAAGAGCACCGCGTCGAAACCACCGCCCTTGATCGCCTCCCGGGTCTCGGCCGGCGGCGGCGAAGCGCGGACCGTGCGGTACGCGGTGACGTCGTCGACCTCCCAGCCCAGCTCGATGAGGCCGGCCACCAGGGTCTCGGTGGCGATGTCGGCACGCGGCAGGAACACCCTGTCGATCGGGTCGAAGACCGGGTCGTACGGCGGCCAGTCCTCCAGCAGACCGGCGGCCGACTGCTCGCCCGACGGCACGAGATCCGGCTTCACACCGAAGTCGACCAGCGCGGCCGCGGTCTGCTCACCGACGGCCGCGACCTTGATCCCGGCGAAGGCGCGGGCATCGAGCCCGTACTCCTCGAACTTCTCCCGCACGGCCTTCACCGCGTTGACCGAGGTGAAGGCGATCCACTCGTAGCGGCCCGTGACCAGGCCCTTGACCGCCCGCTCCATCTGCTGGGGCGTGCGCGGCGGCTCGACGGCGATCGTCGGCACCTCGTGCGGCACCGCGCCGTACGAACGCAGCTGGTCGGAGAGCGACGCCGCCTGCTCCTTCGTGCGCGGCACGAGCACCTTCCAGCCGAACAGCGGCTTGGACTCGAACCACGCGAGCTGGTCGCGCTGGGCGGCGGAGCTGCGCTCCCCGACCACGGCTATCACCGGAAGGTGCCCGTCCGGCGACGGGAGGACCTTGGCCTGCTTCAGGACCTGGGCGATCGTCCCGAGGGTCGCCGTCCAGGTGCGCTGGCGGGTCGTCGTCCCGGCGATCGTGACCGTGAGCGGGGTGTCGGGCTTACGGCCGGCCGAGACCAGCTCACCGGCGGCCGCGGCCACCGAGTCGAGCGACGCGGACACGACGGCCGTCGCGTCACTCGCACCGACCTCGGACCAGCAGCGGTCCGACGCGGTGCGCGCGTCCACGAAGCGCACGTCCGCGCCCTGCGCGTCACGCAGCGGCACACCGGCGTACGCGGGTACACCGACCGCGTTCGCGATGCCGGGCACGACCTCGAAAGGCACGCCCGCGGCAGCGCAGGCGAGCATCTCGGCACCCGTGTTGCCGTCCAGGCCAGGGTCGCCCGTAACAGCACGGACCACCCGCCTGCCGCCCTTCGCTGCCTCCATGACAAGATTGGCGGCATCCCTGAGGACGGGTACTCCGGCGGGTGTTGACGCCACGTCAACAACCGTCATCTCAGGTGTGCTTACCCCTGCCCGCGCATGGCAGCGAACGACGTCGAGAACCTCAGGTTCAGCGACAAGGACGTCCGCGCTCGCAAGCGCCTCGACGGCGCGCAGAGTCAGCAGTCCCGGGTCGCCGGGACCGGCGCCGAGGAAGGTGACATGCCCTGAGGACAGGACAGGGAAGTCGGATACGACAGGGCCGGTGGGGCTCAAAGTGCTCGCTCCCCCATAAGACCGGCCGCACCCTTGGCAAGCATCTCGGCCGCGAGCTCGCGACCGAGGGCCGCCGCGTCGTCGTGCGACGTGGGGACGGGACCGGTGATGGACAGCTGCACCAGGGAAGTACCGTCGGTTGAACCGACGACACCGCGCAGGCGCAGTTCGTTGACAACCTGCCCGTCGGCCAGGAGGTCTGCCAGCGCACCCACAGGTGCGGAACAGCCGGCCTCCAGGGCGTTGAGCAGGGCGCGCTCGGCGGTCACGGCGACCCGGGTGTACGGGTCGTCGAGCTCGGCGAGAGCTGCGGCGAGGTCAGCGCTGCTTTCAGCGCATTCGACCGCCAGTGCTCCCTGGCCGGGAGCGGGCAGGACGGTGTCGACCGGCAGGAAACCGGTGACCTCGTCCGTGCGTCCGAGGCGGCTGAGCCCGGCGGCGGCGAGTACCACCGCGTCCAGCTCCCCGCTTCGTACAAAACCAATGCGCGTATCGACGTTGCCGCGGATGGCGACGGTCTCTATCTCGAGGCCGTGCGAGCGGGCATACGCGTTGAGCTGCGCCATGCGGCGCGGAGAACCGGTGCCGATGCGGGCACCGGGCGGCAGCTGCTCGAAGGTCAGACCGTCCCGCGCCACCAGTGCGTCGCGCGGGTCCTCGCGCGTCGGCACGGCGGCCAGGACGAGACCCTCGGGCTGCGTGGTCGGCAGGTCCTTCAGCGAGTGGACGGCGAAGTCCACCTCACCGCTCAGCAGCGCCTCGCGCAGGGCGGCGACGAACACGCCCGTCCCGCCGATCTGCGCCAGGTGCTCACGGGAGACGTCCCCGTACGTGGTGATCTCGACGAGCTCGACGGCACGCCCGGTCACCTCGCGGACCGCGTCGGCGACCATGCCGGACTGCGCCATGGCGAGCTTGCTGCGCCGGGTGCCTAGCCGGAGCGGTGTTGTGGTCTCCCCGCCCAGGGGTGAGTTGTCGGTCATGACCGCCCTCTATTCGGGTCGTTCAGGTCTGCCCGTGAGACGGCGGCCACCGTCTGCGGGTCGAGGTCGAAGAGTTCCCGCAGCGCATCGGCGTACCCGGCGCCGCCGGGCTCGCTGGCGAGCTGCTTGACCCGCACGGTGGGCGCGTGCAGGAGCTTGTCGACGACGCGGCGCACGGTCTGCGTGATCTCGGCGCGCTGCTTCTCGTCCAGGTCGGGGAGGCGCCCGTCGAGCCGCGCGATCTCGCCGGCCACCACATCGGCGGCCATGGTGCGCAGGGCGACGACGGTCGGGGTGATGTGGGCGGCGCGCTGCGCGGCGCCGAAGGCGGCGACCTCGTCGGCGACGATGGTGCGCACCTGGTCCACATCGGCGGCCATCGGGGCGTCCGCGGACGCCTCGGCGAGCGACTCGATGTCGACGAGGCGCACACCGTCGACACGGTGGGCCGCCCCGTCGATGTCACGCGGCATCGCGAGGTCCAGCAGGTGGAGCCGGGCCGGACCGGTGACGGCCGGCCGCACGGGCACCCGGCGCACGGCCCGGTCCTGAGCGGCAGACGTGGCGGAACCGTTCTCCACCCACGCCGCGTGCTGGTCCAGCTCGTCGGGCGCCGCGGTGGCCGGTGCCTCGGGGGCCTGGACCGCGTTGTCGAAGTCGACGCCGAGCGCGGCGGCGACGGCCTCCGCCGTCAGGACGAGGCCGGTCGCACCGGTACAGGACACGACGACGTCGGCACGTGTCAGTTCGCCCGCGACCTCGGTCATCTCCGCTGCGCGCGCCGTCGGGACACCCGCCTGGCCGAGGATCTCGACGAGCCGGTCGGCACGGGACCTGGTCCGGTTGGCGACGACGATCTCCTCGACGCCCGCGCGGGCCAGGGTGGCCGCGGCGAGCGAGGACATCGAGCCCGCACCGATCACCAGGGCACGCTTGCCGGCCGCCCACTCGGCCACCTCGGCGCCGTCGGCCAGCTGCTCGAGGCCGAAGGTGACGAGCGACTGCCCGGCCCGGTCGATCCCGGTCTCGCTGTGGGCGCGCTTGCCGACCCGCAGGGCCTGCTGGAAGAGGTCGTTCAGCAGGCGCCCCGCGGTGTGGAGCTCCTGCCCCCGCGCGAGTGCGTCCTTCATCTGGCCCAGGATCTGGCCCTCGCCGACGACCATGGAGTCCAGCCCGCACGCCACCGAGAAGAGGTGGTGGACGGCACGGTCCTCGTAGTGCACATAAAGATAAGGAGTCAGCTCGTCCAGCCCGACCCCGCTGTGCTGCGCGAGCAGGGTGGACAGCTCGGCGACACCCGCGTGGAACTTGTCCACGTCCGCGTACAGCTCGATGCGGTTGCAGGTGGCCAGGACGGCGGCCTCGGTCGCGGGCTCCGCGGCGAGGGTGTCCTGAAGCAGCTTCGTCTGGGCCTCGGCCGCCAGGGACGCCCGCTCCAGCACGGAGACGGGGGCACTGCGGTGGCTCAGTCCTACGACCAGGAGACTCATGCCGGCATCACGGCGGGCATGTCCCCGTCAGGTCCCTTCCGGCCGGCGGGGGTGGCGCGCATCGGCGGCGCCTGCTCCTCGTCGGATTCCACGACCGCCCTGCCGTCGGCAGCGGCCTCCTCGCCGGCCTTGCGCTGCTCGTGGAAGGCGAGGATCTGCAGCTCGATCGAGAGATCGACCTTGCGCACGTCGACGCCGTCCGGCACGGAGAGCACCGTCGGCGCGAAGTTCAGGATGGAGGTCACGCCCGCGGCGACGAGCCGGTCGCAGACCTGCTGGGCCGCGCCGGGCGGGGTGGTGATGACCCCGATGGACACGCCGTTGTCGCTGATGATCCGGTCCAGGTCATCGGTGTGCTGGACGGCGATCCCGGCCACGGGCGTACCCGCCATGGCCGGGTCGGCGTCGATCAGCGCGGCGACCCGGAAGCCACGGGAGGCGAAACCGCCGTAGTTCGCGAGCGCGGCGCCGAGGTTACCGATACCGACGATCGCCACCGGCCAGTCCTGGGTGAGCCCCAGTTCGCGGGAGATCTGGTAGACGAGATACTCGACGTCGTACCCGACACCACGCGTGCCGTAGGAGCCCAGGTAGCTGAAGTCCTTGCGCAGCTTGGCGGAATTGACTCCCGCCGCCGCGGCGAGTTCCTCGGAGGAGACCGTGGGAACCGAGCGCTCGGAGAGCGCTGTCAGTGCGCGGAGATACAGCGGAAGCCGAGCGACAGTGGCCTCGGGAATTCCTCGGCTACGGGTCGCCGGTCGGTGAGTTCGGCCAGTTGCCACGGTGCTCCTGCGGGATGAGCGGGGCTGCAGGCGGCCGTATGTCCTATGACCGCCCCGTCGACAGCAGGCTATGTCTTTGTGAACGCGTGCACAAAGATGGTGTCCGTTTTGTCTGGTCAAAGTGACCGGGGTCACGCATATTCCCTGCGCGATCCCGGAACCCGGGACGGCATCAGCCCGTTGCGGGCCCGAAGGGGGCAAGACGGTACACACTCCTCATGTCCACGCCCCCGAGACCACTCAAAACGCCCACGATGTTAACCGGGTTTCACCAAGGAAGCCCCCTCACGTACGCAGAGCCGTGCGCAGCCTCGCCGCGTCCACCCGCCAGAAGGTGTGCTGCTCGTCATCGATCAGGACCACCGGGATCTGCTCCCAGTACTCCTTGTACAACGCCTCGTCCTGGGTGATGTCCTTCTCCACCCAGGACGCACCGGTCTCCTCACAGACCGCGCTCACCACCCGCCGCGCGTCCTCACAGAGATGACACCCCGGCTTCCCCACCAGGGTCACCACCCGGTCCACGGGCTTCTTCCTCGTACGACGCAGCAGAGCACTCATACCTTCATTCTGCGCCCCTCGCGGGACCCTCCCGGAGCCGGCGGGAGCGCAGAATCACCCGTTTAACGCCTCGGTCCCGGAGAGTTCACACCGCCGCATCCCGCCAGGTCGGGAAGAGCCGAACAGAATGGCTATGCTCACGACATGGCCGCACTTGGATGGCTCACCCCCCGCAGGCGCCCCGCCACAGCACGCAGCGTGCTCGCAGGCGAGGCCGCAGCCGAGGCCGCGCGTAAGTCGGCACTTCCGGCCGGCACAGAAGAGCTGCCGGTCATCTCCGAGGAGGCCCGGGAGCCCGTGTTCCCGGTGGCCGGGGACGCACGGGCCGCCGCCTTCTTCGACCTCGACAACACCGTGATGCAGGGCGCCGCGATCTTCCACTTCGGCCGCGGCCTGTACAAGCGGAAGTTCTTCCAGCGCCGGGAACTGACCAGGTTCGCCTGGCAGCAGGCCTGGTTCAGGCTGGCCGGCGTCGAGGACCCGGAGCACATGCAGGACGCCCGCGACAGCGCCCTGTCCATCGTCAAGGGCCACCGCGTGTCCGAGCTGATGTCCATCGGCGAGGAGATCTACGACGAGTACATGGCCGACCGCATCTGGCCCGGCACCCGCGCCCTCGCCCAGGCCCACCTCGACGCGGGCCAGAAGGTCTGGCTGGTCACCGCCGCACCGGTGGAGACCGCAACGATCATCGCCCGCCGACTGGGCCTCACGGGCGCCCTGGGCACCGTCGCCGAGTCGGTCGACGGCGTCTACACGGGCCGGCTGGTCGGCGAGCCCCTGCACGGCCCGGCGAAGGCCGAGGCCGTACGCGCACTGGCCGCGGCCGAGGGCCTGGACCTGGAACGCTGCGCGGCGTACAGCGACTCGCACAACGACATCCCGATGCTGTCGCTGGTCGGCCACCCGTACGCGATCAACCCGGACTCCAAACTGCGCAAGCACGCCCGCTCCCTGGACTGGCGGCTGCGCGACTACCGCACCGGCCGCAAGGCGGCCAAGGTGGGCATCCCGGCCGCGGCCGGCGTCGGCGCACTGGCAGGCGGCACGGCCGCCGCCGTGGCGCTCCACCGCCGCCGCCGCTGACCCCTCACCCCGTATCCGCCGCCCCCTTCGCAGGAGGGGGCGCGGGACCGGCACGCCCGAAGCCGTACGCCCATTCGGGAGCGGGACAGCGGGCATGTGCACCCATCGCTCCGGCCAGTCGCGTTGCGTCCGGGCGACCACAACCCGTCGCCGCCACAGACACATCTCGAAGCCATTCGATCAATAACCGGTCATCACGTGCCACCTAAATCGTCACTTAGAGGTTACGGAAGCGACGTAACCGGTGATTTGAGCAACTGGGTGTAGCACTGCCTGTACGAAGCGTTATTCTCCTCAGACGCACAAGGAGCCCGCCACCCGCTACCACGAGTGACGGTTTTCGAACTGCACGTGATGGAAGCTCTGCCTCTGGGAGTCCCGTGTACCCACACGTCGGGGTTGACACCTCGGGCCTGGCTACGCTGCGCGCAACGGTCCTCGACCACTTGCGCGGCTTCGTCCCCACCGCGTACGCCGTCCCCCAATTTGCCACCCCTGTACCTGCCGGCCCTTGCTATGCGCTGGCCGAACGCAGCGCGGCCGTCGGAAGACGCAGCAACCGCGGCGCCGCGACCGCACCCGCCGTCCGCCGGCCCACGGCCGACAGCGACAGCGCGCGCATGATGGATCTCGTCGAGCGCGCGCAGGCCGGCGAGGCCGAGGCCTTCGGCCGCCTGTACGACCAGTACAGCGACACCGTGTACCGGTACATCTACTACCGCGTGGGAGGCAAGGCGACAGCGGAGGACCTCACGAGCGAGACGTTCCTGCGCGCACTCCGCCGCATCTCCACCTTCACCTGGCAGGGCCGCGACTTCGGCGCCTGGCTGGTCACGATCGCTCGTAACCTGGTCGCAGACCACTTCAAATCCAGTCGTTTCCGACTGGAAGTGACCACCGGCGAAATGCTCGACGCCAATGAGGTCGCCCGGAGCCCGGAGGACTCCGTCCTGGAGTCCCTCTCCAACGCCGCACTGCTGCAAGCCGTACGCCGGCTCAACCCGCAACAGCAGGAGTGCGTGACCCTGAGATTCCTGCAGGGCCTCTCGGTCGCCGAGACCGCCCGGGTCATGGGAAAGAACGAGGGCGCGATCAAAACCTTGCAGTACCGAGCCGTGCGAACACTCGCACGACTTCTGCCGGACGACGCCCGCTGACGTCACCATCCGTGACGTGTTCGTGACACACCGATCGGATCATCCTCTGTCCGTAACCCAACTGCCGCGCCACTCGTTGTGCCGGATGCAGGCCCCCTGTCGCCACACCTGACCGTTTCCACTCGCTCGATCGCGTGGAAACGTCTCCGGTGGGCAACCTTCCGGACCCTCAGGGGAGTCGACCGTCATGACGAGAGGAGGTGCCGCCAGTGATCGCAAACGTTTCGGCACACCGGCGGGCGAACGCCTTCGCCCAGGCCCTGGAGGAGCAGTCCCCCCAGGGTGCGGCGGCCGTACAGCCCGAGGACCCGGCCCAACCGGCCGACCACGGAACGCTGTTGGCCCTGGCGAACGGCCTCGGTGAGCTACCGGAGCCGGAATTCGATCCCGAGGTCAAAGTGGTGCAACGAGCCCAGCTCGTCGCGGCCATGGAGACCATGTTCGCCGAAGGCGGTGCGTCCACGGGCCCTACGGTGCCCGAACAGCGGAGCAAGGGAGCCCACCGGGCCTCCCCGATCCGGAGGCTGCGTCCCCGCTCCCGCTGGGCGAAAGGCCTCACCGCGGGCGGGCTCACGGTCGGTGTGGCCGCGGGAGCATTCGGCGGAGTGGCCGCTGCCAGTTCCGACGCCCTGCCGGGTGATTCCCTCTACCCGCTCAAGCGCGGCATGGAGGACATCAGTCTCGGCATGGCCGACGGCGACGCCGACCGTGGCGAGGTCTACCTCGACCAGGCGTCGACACGTCTCAACGAGGCCCGCCGGCTGATGGAACGCGGCCGCTCCGGCGAGATGGACCATGAATCCATCGGCGAGGTCAGACGCGCTCTCCACGGCATGACACACGACGCCACCGAGGGCCACCGCCTGCTCCACACCGCCTACCAGCGCGACGGTTCCCTCGGCCCGATCCAGACCCTGGACTCCTTCTCCCGCTCGCACCGCGCGAGCTGGAGCAGCCTCCGCGACCGGCTCCCCGTCCAACTGACCGACATCAGCGACAGGGTCAGCTCGGTCTTCGAGGCCATGGACCAGGAAGTCGCGCCGCTGAAGTCCCTGCTGCCCCGCACACCGGGCACCGGGGAGGGCGCGCCGCCCGCCGGCTCCACCCAGGAGGACCGGGGCTCGTCGGCCCCTGACCGCAGAGCTCCCGCCTCCTCCGCGGCACCGGACGACAGCGCCTCCACCGGCAGCACCGCCCCGAAGCCCTCGGGCTCCGGCAGCGGCCCGGCGGACGGCCTGCTCGACGGCGGTGCGGAAGGCCTGCTGGAGGACCTTCCGACGGACGGGACCACCCCGTCGTCCCCGGGCGGCACATCCGAGGCGTCCCCCGCACCCGACGTCACGCTGCCGCCGCTTCTCCCGGGCCTGTTGCCCGGCCTGGGCATCGACAGCGAGAACGTCGAGCCCTGAGGTCTCCGCACGAGGAGAGGGGGCCGTCCGGACGGACGGCCCCCTCTCCTCGTCCGCCTCGCGTACAGCGCGCCGTGACGTACAGCGCGCCGTGCAGCGCTGTCAGAAGAAGACCGACCTGCGCTGCACCAGCAGCTTGTACAGCGTGTGCTGGATCTGCTCCCGCACCTGGTCCGTCAGGTTGAACATCAGCATCGGGTCCTCCGCCGCCTCCGGCGGGTACCCGTCCGTGGGGATCGGCTCCCCGAACTGGATCGTCCACTTCGTCGGCAACGGCAGCGCGCCCAGCGGTCCCAGCCACGGGAAGGTCGGCGTGATCGGGAAGTACGGGACCCCCAGGACCCGGGCCAGCGTCTTCGAGTTGCCGATCATCGGGTAGATCTCCTCCGCCCCCACGATCGAGCACGGCACGATCGGCACCCCGGCCCGCAGCGCCGTCGACACGAACCCTCCCCGCCCGAAGCGCTGCAGCTTGTACCGGTCGCTGAACGGCTTCCCGATGCCCTTGAAGCCCTCCGGCATCACCCCGACGACCTCACCGCCCTGCAGCAGCCGCTCCGCGTCCTCCGCGCAGGCGAGGGTGTGCCCGGCCTTCCTCGCCAGCTCGTTGACCACCGGGAGCATGAAGACGAGATCGGCTGCCAGCAGCCGCAGATGCCTCTCGGCCGGGTGGTTGTCGTGAACCGCGACCTGGAGCATCAGCCCGTCCAGCGGCAGCGTCCCGGAGTGGTTGGCGACGATGAGCGCCCCGCCCTCCGACGGGATGTTCTCGATGCCCTTCACCTCGACCCGGAAGTACTTGTCCGCGAGCGGCCTCAGCACCGACATGAGGACCTGGTCGGTCAGCTCCTTGTCGTAGCCGAACTCGTCGACGTCGTAGTCACCCGTGAGCCGACGCCGCAGAAACGCCAGCCCGCCCGCGACCCGCCGGTCCCAGCCGCTCCTGGACCCCTCCCCGCCGTCCTGGGAGGCGGCACCGACGGCCTCAGCGGCCCCTTCCGGCACCTGACCGCCCGGCAGGGCGCTCACGGGCGCAGGACCGGCCGCCCCGGGGCCGTGGCCCCGCCCGCCCGGCAGCACGGCTCTGCGCCGCCCCGCGCCGGAGCGCGAACGGTCGTCGTCGAAGGGAATGACCTTGGCGTCCGCCATCGTCGGTCGCGCTCCTCTACCTGGCGCCGTGAGTCGAATGTGTCGTACCCGCCGGTCCCGCGCCGAGCGGCAGTTCGGCCAGTCTCCCGACCGCCCTGCCCACCCTCTCGGGCGGCAGCAGCCCCGGCCCCCGGCTCCGCGCGAACTCCGCGAAGGTCCCGGCCGTGGTGAACTTCGGCCGGAAACCCAGCGTCTCGCGCATCTGTACGGTCGAGACCACCCTGCCGTGGGTGAGCAGCCTGATCTGCTCCGGCGAGAAGTCCGTCATGCCGATCGTACGCAGCGCCGATCCCACCCAGGTGACGGCCGGCAGCAGCAGCGGCACGGTCGGCCGCCCCAGCCTGCGTGAGCACTGCGAGAGCAGCAGAACGCCGTCGCCCGCGATGTTGAACGTGCCGCTGTTCAGCGTGCCGCGCCGGGGCTCGCGAGCGGCGATCTCCAGTACGTCGACGACGTCGTCCTCGTGGACGAACTGCAGCCGGGGGTCGTACCCCAGGACCGTCGGCAGGACCGGCAACGCCAGATAGTCGGCGAGCGGTGAGTCCGGCTCGGGACCCAGGATGTTCGCGAACCTCAGGACACACACGGCCACGTCGGGCCTGCGGCGCGCGAAGCCGCGGACGTATCCCTCGACCTCCACCGCGTCCTTGGCGAACCCTCCGCTGGGCAGGGACTTGGGCGGCGTCGTCTCGGTGAAGACAGCGGGGTCGCGGGGCGCGGAGCCGTACACGTTCGTACTGGACTTGACCACCAGCCGCTGGACGGCGGGAGACTTCTGGCAGGCGCCGAGCAGCTGCATGGTGCCGATGACGTTGGTCTCCTTGACCGTCGTCCGGCCGCCCGCGCCGACCGCCTTCGCGGACACGTCCAGATGGACGACCGTGTCGACGGAATACTCGGCGAGGACCCTTGCGATCGCCGACTGCCGGATGTCCGCCAGGACGAATTCGGCGTCGCCCAACTGGTGCCCAGGCACGATCGCGTCCACGGCGATCACCCGGTCCACGCCGGGGTCGCGCTGGATACGCCGCACGAAACGGCCGCCCAGCTGCCGGGCGGCGCCTGTGACCAGCACGATCTTCCCCAAGATCAGCGCCTTCCGTCGATCGTTCACCGAGCGGGGTCTTCCCCTGGCCGTCACCGTAGTCGGTGGATGTTTCCCTGTGACGACCCCAGGCGGGCTTTACCGAACCGATGACGGGAAATACCACCGGATCCGCCGCATGGAGCCGGAGCGGGGACACGGGGCCCGGGACGCGGCCCCGGAACGCGCCGAGGCCCTCCCGCCGGAACGGCGAAAGGGCCTCGGACTCACGAACTGCGTTCGCTTACTTCTTGTTGCGACGCTGAACGCGCGTGCGCTTGAGCAGCTTGCGGTGCTTCTTCTTGGCCATCCGCTTGCGCCGCTTCTTGATAACAGAGCCCACGACTACCCTCGCTCACTTCTTCTTCACTGGTGCGGGGCGTCTGGGCCCACACGACCTACGTCGGCCTAGCCTACCCGCCACCGGGTGAGGGACGTAATCCGAGGGCAACGTCAGGCCGACTCCACCCCCACGAAGGACTCGCGAAGATACTCGTGAACCGCTTGCTCCGGGACCCGGAAGGACCTTCCCACCCTGATCGCCGGCAGATGACCGCTGTGCACCAAGCGGTACACGGTCATCTTCGACACCCTCATGACCGAGGCGACTTCCGCCACGGTCAGAAACTTGACCTCGTTGAGAGGCCTCTCACTGCCAGCAGCCATGACCCACCTGTACCTTCCGCACGAGACGCGCACCGGCTTCCCCTCCGGTGACTCTTCGTCGTTGTGCGCTCACTCCCCAGATTAGGGGCGGGTGATGCGAGTGGGGAAGAGGTGAGACGATCGGCCGCCTACCGTGACAGACACGCCCGATTGAGTACATACCGAGTAAGGGGCCGGTAGTAGTCCGACCGCACGCCGTCATCAACCGGAACGACGACGGACACCTGCCCCTCCGCCTCACCCACGAACAACGCGGGGTCATCCGTATCCGCCAGCCCGATGGCCTCGATGCCCAGCTGACCTGCCCCGCAGACCCACCCGTGGTCCCCGACCACCAGCTCGGGCAGCACCCCACGGCACTTCACGGCCTCCTCCAGCACGGCCCGAACCGGCAGCGGCGAGTGGGTATGTGCGCCGGTGGCACTCCCCGGGACCCGCACGCCCGGTTCGCGCACCAGCGCGACACCTCGTACGTAGTCAAGGTTGTACGTGCGTACGCCGAACCGGGTCGTTATGTCGACACAGCGGCCCTGCGCGGAGGTGAGCACCATGCACCCGGCCGCCGACAAAGCGTCTGCCAGATCGGCGTAGAACCCCAGCAGCCGGTGCGGATGCCCGGTGCCGAACAGCACCGGCGCCCGCCTCTCCGCAGCCCCTGCGAGCCGCTCCGCGAACGCGTCCAGAGCGGCCAGGGTCCGCTCCGGATCGATCACATCCGGACCTGACACATGGCCAGGATCGTCCGAGACCCCGCACTTGTCGGCCATCAGCCGCAGCAGGTCACGCTCTCCCCAGGCCCGGTCCGGAGCGAGTCCGAGCAGCACACGGGGGTCCCTCGCGGCGAAAAGCCGATAACTCCGCAGACTGGTCTCCCGCGGCGTGGCCACGGGCCCGGCGAGCCGGGCCGCCAGCAGATGAGCGCGCAGCGCTCCGGTGCTCAACACCCTCCGATGCTCCCGCACCGCAGGCGCCCCCGGGCCGGAACCCGGATACCGCCCCCCGTTGGCGTAACCCTTCCTCAGGCCAGCAGGCCTCGCAGCGGGAACACCGCCCGCCTGGTGGCCAGCACCGCCTGGTCCAGCCGGTCCGCGGGGTCGTACCCGTCCTCCCACGGCTGCCACTCCGGTACACGGCCGTCGGTCATCCGAGCGGGGCCCAACTGCCGTGTACGGGCGTACACCTCATCGCGCCAGGATGACGGAATGACCGACTCGGGGTCCACCGGCGCATGCGCGGCGATCCCCACGAGATGGGTCCAGGACCGCGGCACCACATCAACCACCGCGTAACCGCCTCCGCCCAGCGCCACCCACCGGCCGCCGTCCACATAGGCATGGGCAAGCTCATGACAGGCCGTCATGACGGCCCGCTGGGCGTCGAGCGACACCGCGAGATGCGCCAGCGGATCCTCGAAGTGCGTATCGGCACCGTGCTGGGTCACCAGCACCTGCGGCCGGAAGTCCTCCAGCAGTTCCGGCACCACCGCGTGGAACGCCCTCAGCCACCCCGCGTCGCCCGTACCCGCCGGCAGAGCCACGTTCACCGCACCACCGTCACCCGCCCCGGCCCCGGTCTCCTCAGGCCACCCGGTCTGCGGGAACAGCGTGCGCGGATGCTCGTGCAGCGACACGGTCAGAACCCGGGGGTCCTCCCAGAACGCCGCCTGCACCCCGTCCCCGTGGTGGACGTCCACATCCACGTACGCCACCCGCTCCGCACCCAGCTCCAGCAGCCGGGCGATGGCGAGCGCCGGGTCGTTGTACACGCAGAATCCCGAGGCGGCTCCGGGCATCGCGTGGTGCAGCCCGCCCGTGAAATTCACGGCGTGCCGGCTCTCCCCGCGCCACACCGCCTCCGCCGCCCCCACCGACAGCCCCGCGATCAGCGCGGAAGCCTCGTGCATACCCGCGAAGGCGGGATCGTCGACCGTCCCGAGCCCGTACGCCTGGTCCGCGGCCCTTGGATCCGAGGAAGCCGCACGGACGGCCGCCACATAGTCCTCCCGGTGCACGAGCCGCAAGGTGGAGTCACCCGCGGACTTGGCCGACCGGACGTCCACCGACCCGTCCAGCCCGAACGCCCGCACCAGCCCCATCGTCAGGGCGAGTCTGACCGGATCCATGGGGTGACCGGACCCGAAGTCGTATCCCGTTACTGCCTCATCCCACATCAGCTGCGCGCGCCCGCTCATGCCCGCCACCGTATCGGTCGGGTTCCGCGCCGAACGACCGGGCGTACACGAGCGTCGCCAGGACCAGAACCATCGGCACGAGCATCGCGCCGCGGTAGCTCCACGCGTCCCCCAGCGCCCCGACGAGCGGCGACCCGACGAGGAACCCCACGTAGTTGAAGACGTTCAGCCGGGCCACGGCCACATCACTCGCGCCGGGGAACATCCTCCCCGCGGCCGCGAAGGTCTGCGGCACGATCACGCAGAGCCCCAGCCCCAGCAGCGTGAAGCCGAGCATCCCCCACCAGGCACCGGGAGCCACCGCCACCACCGCGAACCCCGCGGCGGCCAGCACACTGCCACCCCGCACCACGGACACCGCCCCGAACCGCCGCACCCCGAGGTCGCCTACCGCCCGCCCCAGCAGTGTCGTCACCATGTAGACGTTGTACGGAAGGGTCGCCAGCTGTTCCGAGCCGCCCAGCACGTCCTGCAGGTACTTCGCACTCCAGTTGGAGACCGTCGAGTCCCCTATGTACGCGAAGGCCATCACCAGGCAGAGCGGCAGAAGAAGCCGGAAGGGCACGGACGCACCGTGACCCGGATCCGCCGCGAGCGGGGCCCCGCCCGCCTTCCCCTCGGTGTACCACCGGCTGCCGATCAGGGCTGCGGGCAGCAGGACGACCACCGCGGGCAGATAGGACACCAGCAACGAAAGGTCCCAGTGCGCCCCCGCCCACGCCATCGACGCACCGGCTATGCCGCCCAGGCTGTACGCGGCGTGGAACCCGAGCATGATGCTCCGCCCGTACGCCCGCTGAAGACTGACGCCCATCATGTTCATCGAGGCGTCCAGAGCCCCGACCGCGAGCCCGAAGAGGCCGAGTGCGACGGCCACGTGCCAGACCTCGCTGCCGGCACCCACACCGAGCAGGGCCAGCAGCACGACGGGCTGCGCCCACCTGAGCACGATCCCGGGACGTACCCGCGCGACCACCTTCTCGGTGGCCACACTGGCGACCCCCGCCAGAACAGGCACAGCGGCCAGGAAGACGGGCAGCAGCCCGTCGGATATCCCGTACCGGTCCTGAATGGCGGGGATGCGCGTCACGAGCAGCGCAAAGGTCACCCCTTGCACCAGGAAGCTCAAGGCGAGGGAGGCCCTGCCGTACCGCAACCGCGCATCCGTCATGGCCGCGAGCGTAGAACGCCGGTCCACACCTGGGTAGATCGGTCAGGCGAGCAGTTTCGGGAGCTGCGACATGTCGGCGAAGTGTCCGGCGACCCCGACGAGCCGGTCCGCCGGCATCATCGAAGTGAAGCCGTACACCTCCATCCCGGCCGCCAGGGCTGCCTCGACACCGAGCGGGCTGTCCTCGATCACGACACACCGGTCGGGGGCGACGCCCATCCGTTCGGCGGCGTGGAGGAACAGGTCCGGGGCCGGCTTCCCCCGCCCGACGTCCTCGGAGCTGAAGATCCACTCCTCCTCGAACCACTGGTCGAGCCCGGTCTTCCGGTGCCCGGCCGCGATCTTCTGGTGGCTTCCGGACGAGGCGACGCAGTACGCCACCCCGTCGGCGACGAGCTCGCCAAGCAGTTCCTCGACCCCGTCCACCGCGGCCAGCTGCTCCTCCTGGAACGCGGCGAGGGTGCGTCGGTGCAGCTCCTCGTCGAAGTCCGCGGGGAGCTTCTGGCTCGTCCGCTCGTCCACCAGGTCATGGACCCGGTGGATGGCCGCCCCCATGTAGTCGCGGATGGACTCCTCGTACGAGGTGGGGTGACCGAGCTCCGTGAGGTAGCCGGCCAGGACCGTGTTGGAGATCGGCTCACTGTCGACGAGCACGCCGTCGTTGTCGAAGATGACCAGTTCGTAGCGCATGGTTCGACCCTAGACGCTCCGAACGCAGAAAAGCCCCGTGCCACAAGGGCACGGGGCTTTCCCGGAATAATTGTTCGGCGGCGTCCTACTCTCCCACAGGGTCCCCCCTGCAGTACCATCGGCGCTGAAAGGCTTAGCTTCCGGGTTCGGAATGTAACCGGGCGTTTCCCTAACGCAATGACCACCGAAACACTATGAAATTAACCAACACCGGAGAAAAACACGGCCGTTCGTTATTTCAGAACTAACACAGTGGACGCGAGCAACTGAGGACAAGCCCTCGGCCTATTAGTACCAGTCAGCTCCACCCGTTACCGGGCTTCCACATCTGGCCTATCAACCCAGTCGTCTACTGGGAGCCTTAACCACTCAAGGTGGTGGGAATACTCATCTCGAAGCAGGCTTCCCGCTTAGATGCTTTCAGCGGTTATCCTTTCCGAACGTAGCCAACCAGCCATGCCCTTGGCAGGACAACTGGCACACCAGAGGTTCGTCCGTCCCGGTCCTCTCGTACTAGGGACAGCCCTTCTCAATATTCCTACGCGCACAGCGGATAGGGACCGAACTGTCTCACGACGTTCTAAACCCAGCTCGCGTACCGCTTTAATGGGCGAACAGCCCAACCCTTGGGACCGACTCCAGCCCCAGGATGCGACGAGCCGACATCGAGGTGCCAAACCATCCCGTCGATATGGACTCTTGGGGAAGATCAGCCTGTTATCCCCGGGGTACCTTTTATCCGTTGAGCGACAGCGCTTCCACAAGCCACTGCCGGATCACTAGTCCCGACTTTCGTCCCTGCTCGACCCGTCGGTCTCACAGTCAAGCTCCCTTGTGCACTTACACTCAACACCTGATTGCCAACCAGGCTGAGGGAACCTTTGGGCGCCTCCGTTACTCTTTAGGAGGCAACCGCCCCAGTTAAACTACCCATCAGACACTGTCCCTGATCCGGATCACGGACCCAGGTTAGACATCCAGCACGACCAGAGTGGTATTTCAACGACGACTCCACAACCACTGGCGTGGCCGCTTCAAAGTCTCCCACCTATCCTACACAAGCCGAACCGAACACCAATATCAAACTATAGTAAAGGTCCCGGGGTCTTTCCGTCCTGCTGCGCGAAACGAGCATCTTTACTCGTAGTGCAATTTCACCGGGCCTATGGTTGAGACAGTCGAGAAGTCGTTACGCCATTCGTGCAGGTCGGAACTTACCCGACAAGGAATTTCGCTACCTTAGGATGGTTATAGTTACCACCGCCGTTTACTGGCGCTTAAGTTCTCAGCTTCGCACACCCGAAAGTGCACTAACCGGTCCCCTTAACGTTCCAGCACCGGGCAGGCGTCAGTCCGTATACATCGCCTTACGGCTTCGCACGGACCTGTGTTTTTAGTAAACAGTCGCTTCTCGCTGGTCTCTGCGGCCACCCCCAGCTCACCGAGTAAATCGGATCACCAGTGATGGCCCCCCTTCTCCCGAAGTTACGGGGGCATTTTGCCGAGTTCCTTAACCATAGTTCACCCGAACGCCTCGGTATTCTCTACCTGACTACCTGAGTCGGTTTAGGGTACGGGCCGCCATGAAACTCGCTAGAGGCTTTTCTCGACAGCATAGGATCATCCACTTCACCACAATCGGCTCGGCATCAGGTCTCAGCCTTAACGTGTGACGGATTTGCCTACCACACGGCCTACACCCTTACCCCGGGACAACCACCGCCCGGGCTGGACTACCTTCCTGCGTCACCCCATCGCTTACCTAGTACAAGTCTGGTTCGTCGGCTCCACCACTACCCTCAACTCCGAAGAGATCGGGCCGGCTTCACGGACTTAGCATCGCCTGATTCAGTATTGGGCGTTTCAAAGCGGGTACCGGAATATCAACCGGTTGTCCATCGACTACGCCTGTCGGCCTCGCCTTAGGTCCCGACTTACCCTGGGCAGATCAGCTTGACCCAGGAACCCTTAGTCAATCGGCGCACACGTTTCTCACGTGTGTATCGCTACTCATGCCTGCATTCTCACTCGTGAACCGTCCACAACTCGCTTCCGCGGCTGCTTCACCCGGCACACGACGCTCCCCTACCCATCCATACTCCCGTTGGGGATATGTGTATGAATGACACGACTTCGGCGGTACGCTTGAGCCCCGCTACATTGTCGGCGCGGAATCACTTGACCAGTGAGCTATTACGCACTCTTTCAAGGGTGGCTGCTTCTAAGCCAACCTCCTGGTTGTCTCTGCGACTCCACATCCTTTCCCACTTAGCGTACGCTTAGGGGCCTTAGTCGATGCTCTGGGCTGTTTCCCTCTCGACCATGGAGCTTATCCCCCACAGTCTCACTGCCGCGCTCTCACTTACCGGCATTCGGAGTTTGGCTAAGGTCAGTAACCCGGTAGGGCCCATCGCCTATCCAGTGCTCTACCTCCGGCAAGAAACACACGACGCTGCACCTAAATGCATTTCGGGGAGAACCAGCTATCACGGAGTTTGATTGGCCTTTCACCCCTAACCACAGGTCATCCCCCAGGTTTTCAACCCTGGTGGGTTCGGTCCTCCACGAAGTCTTACCTCCGCTTCAACCTGCCCATGGCTAGATCACTCCGCTTCGGGTCTAGAGCGTGCAACTCAATCGCCCTATTCGGACTCGCTTTCGCTACGGCTTCCCCACACGGGTTAACCTCGCTACACACCGCTAACTCGCAGGCTCATTCTTCAAAAGGCACGCAGTCACGACTGCATGTGCAAGCACACACAGCGACGCTCCCACGGCTTGTAGGCACACGGTTTCAGGTACTATTTCACTCCGCTCCCGCGGTACTTTTCACCATTCCCTCACGGTACTATCCGCTATCGGTCACCAGGGAATATTTAGGCTTAGCGGGTGGTCCCGCCAGATTCACACGGGATTTCTCGGGCCCCGTGCTACTTGGGTGGTTCTCAAGCAAGCCGTTGATGTTTCAGCTACGGGGGTCTTACCCTCTACGCCGGACCTTTCGCATGTCCTTCGCCTACACCAACGGTTTCTGACTTGCCGACCAATCGGCAGATTGATCAAGAGAACTCCCACAACCCCGTATGCGCAACCCCTGCCGGGTATCACACGCATACGGTTTGGCCTCATCCAGTTTCGCTCGCCACTACTCCCGGAATCACGGTTGTTTTCTCTTCCTGAGGGTACTGAGATGTTTCACTTCCCCTCGTTCCCTCCACACTGCCTATGTGTTCAGCAGCGGGTGACAGCCCATGACGACTGCCGGGTTTCCCCATTCGGAAACCCCCGGATCAAAGCTTGGTTGACAGCTCCCCGGGGACTATCGTGGCCTCCCACGTCCTTCATCGGTTCCTGGTGCCAAGGCATCCACCGTGCGCCCTTAAAAACTTGGCCACAGATGCTCGCGTCCACTGTGCAGTTCTCAAACAACGACCAGCCACCCATCACCCCACCCTTACAGGTGAGTGCACTGGGGCCGGCAACCAAAGGAACAGACTCAACGAGCCCGTACCTTCAGATACCCAACAGCGTGCCCGACCCGATCAACCCGATCCCGTTTTCCACGCCGAAGCAGTACTCACAAAACCGTGCCAACCGTGCCGAATAGTCAACGTTCCACCCATGAGCTAACCACCGTCGAACATTTGCCGACGTAGTGGCTCTGGATTCCTTGCGGAATCTAGATGCTCCTTAGAAAGGAGGTGATCCAGCCGCACCTTCCGGTACGGCTACCTTGTTACGACTTCGTCCCAATCGCCAGTCCCACCTTCGACAGCTCCCTCCCACAAGGGGTTGGGCCACCGGCTTCGGGTGTTACCGACTTTCGTGACGTGACGGGCGGTGTGTACAAGGCCCGGGAACGTATTCACCGCAGCAATGCTGATCTGCGATTACTAGCAACTCCGACTTCATGGGGTCGAGTTGCAGACCCCAATCCGAACTGAGACCGGCTTTTTGAGATTCGCTCCGCCTCGCGGCATCGCAGCTCATTGTACCGGCCATTGTAGCACGTGTGCAGCCCAAGACATAAGGGGCATGATGACTTGACGTCGTCCCCACCTTCCTCCGAGTTGACCCCGGCAGTCTCCTGTGAGTCCCCATCACCCCGAAGGGCATGCTGGCAACACAGAACAAGGGTTGCGCTCGTTGCGGGACTTAACCCAACATCTCACGACACGAGCTGACGACAGCCATGCACCACCTGTATACCGACCACAAGGGGGGCACCATCTCTGATGCTTTCCGGTATATGTCAAGCCTTGGTAAGGTTCTTCGCGTTGCGTCGAATTAAGCCACATGCTCCGCTGCTTGTGCGGGCCCCCGTCAATTCCTTTGAGTTTTAGCCTTGCGGCCGTACTCCCCAGGCGGGGAACTTAATGCGTTAGCTGCGGCACCGACGACGTGGAATGTCGCCAACACCTAGTTCCCAACGTTTACGGCGTGGACTACCAGGGTATCTAATCCTGTTCGCTCCCCACGCTTTCGCTCCTCAGCGTCAGTAATGGCCCAGAGATCCGCCTTCGCCACCGGTGTTCCTCCTGATATCTGCGCATTTCACCGCTACACCAGGAATTCCGATCTCCCCTACCACACTCTAGCTAGCCCGTATCGAATGCAGACTCGGGGTTAAGCCCCGAGCTTTCACATCCGACGTGACAAGCCGCCTACGAGCTCTTTACGCCCAATAATTCCGGACAACGCTTGCGCCCTACGTATTACCGCGGCTGCTGGCACGTAGTTAGCCGGCGCTTCTTCTGCAGGTACCGTCACTTTCGCTTCTTCCCTGCTGAAAGAGGTTTACAACCCGAAGGCCGTCATCCCTCACGCGGCGTCGCTGCATCAGGCTTTCGCCCATTGTGCAATATTCCCCACTGCTGCCTCCCGTAGGAGTCTGGGCCGTGTCTCAGTCCCAGTGTGGCCGGTCGCCCTCTCAGGCCGGCTACCCGTCGTCGCCTTGGTAGGCCATTACCCCACCAACAAGCTGATAGGCCGCGGGCTCATCCTTCACCGCCGGAGCTTTTAACCCCGTCCCATGAGGGACAGAGTGTTATCCGGTATTAGACCCCGTTTCCAGGGCTTGTCCCAGAGTGAAGGGCAGATTGCCCACGTGTTACTCACCCGTTCGCCACTAATCCACCCCGAAGGGCTTCATCGTTCGACTTGCATGTGTTAAGCACGCCGCCAGCGTTCGTCCTGAGCCAGGATCAAACTCTCCGTGAATGTTTTCCCGTAATCGGGATCACAACACGAGAGCGGAACAACCAGGTCGGAATATGACCGGTTGTTCACAGCGTCCTCGCTGTTGTTGCCTACCCGACCCGAAGGACCGGTAGGACTTTTCAAAGGAACCACCAACCTGCATGAAGCAGGCCGGGGTATCAACATATCTGGCGTTGACTTTTGGCACGCTGTTGAGTTCTCAAGGAACGGACGCTTCCTTCGGTCCCGTTTCACCGGGGCCCTCCGGGCGCTTCCCTTCGTTCTTGCGTTTCCGACTCTATCAGACTCTTTCGTGTCCGATTCCCGGTCGAAGCGGGTTACTGCTTGTTTCGCTTTCCAGTTCTTCGCTTTCGCGTTTCCCTTTCCGGCGAGTCCGACTCTATCAGATCCTTTCGGGCCTGATTCCCAGTCAGCGGGAGTTGTCTTCCCGGCCCTTGGGCCGTTCCGACGAGTGAGACTTTAGCGGAATCCCCGGCCCCGACGCTAATCGGGCCACCTTCGAACGCTGATTCCCCATTTCGCACGTACACACGTAAAAACGCACGACAGAGGTCGCTCGTTTCGAGTGGTTACTGCGGAATGGCTGTCCGGGGACCGACCGGAGTCGGCGCTCACGTCGGACAACTCGGAGCACACTACGGACGTGGGCGAGGTGTGTCAACCTCCGTCTGGACCGCGCCTGTCGTGGAAGGCCAGCCGGTAGTCGCGCGGACTGGTGGCCAAGTGGTTCGCGAAGTGCTGGCGCATGGTGATCTCGCTGCCGAACCCCGCTCGGCGAGCCACCTCCGGGATGGCCAGGTCCGTCTTCTCCAACAGCTTCTGGGCTGCGGCGATGCGCTGGGCGATGAGCCAGCGCATGGGCGTCGTACCTGTGGTGGCCTGGAAACGGCGGGCGAAGGTACGGGCGGACATGCCGGCCCGGGCGGCCAGTCCGGTCACGGTGTGCGAATCCGCCAGATGGGCCAGCGCATGAGCGCGGGCCTCCGCGAGCGCGTCCGCGTCACGGTCGACGTGGGGCGTCGGGTGCTCGATGAACCGTGCCTGGGTCCCGGAGCGGAAGGGAGCCGTGACCATCGATCGCGCGATCGTCGCCGCCGCTTCGGCTCCGTGGGTCGTCCGCACCAGGTGCAGACAGAGGTCGATTCCCGCCGCGGTGCCGGCCGAGGTCCAGATGTTGTCCTCGTGCAGGAACAGGGCGTCGCGCATCACCGTCACCTGTGGATGCAGCGCCTTGAGCAGCTCGGTGAGGTTCCAGTGGGTGACCGCCCTGCGGCCGTCCAGGAGCCCGGCCTGAGCCAGGGTGAAGGCTCCGCCGCAGAGTGCCGCGAGGGGAGTGCCCCGGGTATGGGCGTGTCGCAGGGCGTCGAGGACCGGCCCCGGCGCGGGCGTCAGGTGGTCGTCGAGTCCCGGCACGACGATCAGGTCCGCAAGGTCGAGCCAGGCCGGGGTGCGGTCGGGCGTGAGGGACATGCCGCCCCGGAGCTGGACGGGGTCCGGCTCGCTCGCCACGCGCCGAAGCTCGAAGGCGGGTACGCCACGGTCGGTGCGGTCCACGCCCCAGACCTCCGTGACGACCGAGACGTCGAAGGCGCGGATGCCGGGGAAGGCGACCAGCGCGATGCGGCAGGGGCGGTCGGGTGGCACGGTCATCGCGGCAGTAAAGCATCGATCGATGACTTTCACGCCTCTGTGCGGGCCCCGTGGCCCGGAGCAGAGTGGTGGGCATGGAGATCGCGGAGAACGCAGCGCTGGTGGTCGTGGATGTGCAGCAGGGATTCGAGGAGGAGGCGTATTGGGGACCGCGTGACAACCCGGAGGCCGATCGGAACATCGCGGAACTGATCGACACCTGGCAGGCGACCGGCCGGCCCGTCGTCTTCGTGCGGCACGACTCGACGGAGAGGGACTCGCCCCTGCGGGAGGGACATCCGGGGAACGCGTTCAAGAAGTATGTCGAGGAGCGGCGGGGAAGGGGCGCCGGGCCGGAGCTGTTCCTGACGAAGTCGGTGAACTCCGCGTTCTACGGGGCACCCGATCTGGACGCCTGGCTGCGGGAGGCCGGGATACGGCAGTTCGTCGTGGCGGGGATCCAGACGAACATGTGCGCGGAGACGACGGCGCGCATGGGCGGCAATCTCGGCTACGAGGTGTTCTTCGCGCTCGACGCGACGTACACCTTCGACGGGGTCGGGCCGTGGGGCTGGAAGCTGAGCGCCCGGGAGCTGTCGCGGGCCACCGCCGTGACGTTGCACGGCGGTGGGTTCGCGAGCGTGGTGCGCAGCGAGGAGTTGGTGGCCGCGGCGAAGTAGCGGGTCAGCCGTTGCCCGTGGCCAGCTCGCGGCTTCGGTCGCGGGCGGCTTCGAGGGCGGCGATGAGGGCGGCCCGCACGCCGTGGTTCTCGAGCTCGCGGATGGCGCTGATGGTCGTGCCGGCCGGGCTGGTGACGGCCTCGCGGAGCTTGACCGGGTGTTCGCCGCTGTCCCGGAGCATGACCGCCGCTCCGATGGCGGCCTGGACGATCAGATCGTGGGCCTGGGCGCGGGGCAGGCCTAGCAGGATGCCGGCGTCGGTCATCGCCTCGACGAGGAAGTAGAAGTACGCGGGGCCCGAACCGGAGAGCGCGGTGGCCGCGTCCTGCTGGGACTCGGGGACGCGGAGCGTCTTGCCGACTCCGCCGAAGATCGACTCGGCGTGGTCGAGGTGCCCGGCGGTGGCGTGACTGCCCGCGGAGATGACGGACATGCCCTCGTCCACCAGGACGGGAGTGTTCGGCATGACGCGTACGACCGGGGTGCCGGCGGCGAGGCTGTCCTCGATGAACGCGGTCGTGATGCCGGCGGCGGCGCTGATGACGAGGCGGTCGGCGGCGACGTGGGGGGCGAGCTCCTCGAGGAGCCTGCCCATGTCCTGGGGCTTGACCGCGAGGATGAGGATGTCGGCGTTCTTGGCGGCCTCGGCGTTCGTGACGGCCTCGACGCCGTAGCGGGTGCGGAGCTCCTCGGCGCGCTCGGGGCGGCGGGTGGTCACCAGCAGGTCGCGGGCCCGCCAGCCTGCCCGGATCATGCCGCTGAGCAGGGCCTCGCCGATCTTTCCTGTACCGAGGACTGCGACGGTCTGGGTCATGCGGTTCATCCTCCGGGTGGCGGTACGCGGTAGGCGGTACATGTCGTGGACGCCGCCATCCTCGCACCGCGCCGTCAGGTGGTGCGGCGGCGGAGGGTGGCCGCGCCCAGACAGAGGACGAGCAGGGCGCATCCGGCGACGACCAGGATGTCGCGGTAGAAGTCGGCGGTGATGTCGGTGTGGGTGAGGACCTGGTTCATCCCGTCGACGGCGTACGACATCGGCAGGACGTCGGAGACGGTTTCGAGCACGGGGTGCATCCGGTCGCGTGGGGTGAACAGTCCGCACAGCAGGAGCTGCGGGAAGATCACCGCGGGCATGAACTGCACGGCCTGGAACTCCGAGGCCGCGAAGGCGGAGACGAACAGGCCGAGCGCCGTGCCCAGGAGCGCGTCGAGCAGGGCGACCAGGAGCAGCAGCCAGGGGGATCCGACGACGTCCAGGCCGAGGACCCAGACGGACATGGCGGTGGCCAGGACTGACTGGGCCACCGCGACGGCGCCGAAGGCCAGTGCGTAGCCGGCGATCAGGTCGCCTTTGCCGAGGGGCATGGCGAGCAGGCGCTCGAGAGTGCCGGAGGTGCGTTCGCGGAGGGTGGCGATCGAGGTCACCAGGAACATCGTGATCAGCGGGAAGATCCCGAGCAGCGAGGCGCCGATGGCGTCGAAGGTCCCCGCGTCGGCGTCGAAGACGTAGCGCAGCAGCGTGATCATCAGGACCGGGACGACCAGCAGCAGCGCGATGGTGCGGGGGTCGTGGCGGAGCTGGCGCAGGACACGTCCCGCGGTGGCGAGGGTCCGGGCCGGGGAGAGTGCGGGGGCGTCGGTGCTCATCGGGTCGTCTCCTGGCGGGCGGGTGCTGCGGCTTCGGCTTCGGCTGTGGCGGCTTCGTCCACCAGGTGGAGGAACGCCTCTTCGACGGTGGCGGATCCGGTACGGGCGCGGAGGGCGTCGGGGGTGTCGTCGGCGAGGATCGCGCCCTCGCGCATGAGCAGGAGCCGGTGGCAGCGCTCGGCCTCGTCCATGACGTGGGAGGAGACGAGGATCGTGGTCCCCCGGTCGGTGGCGAGGGAGTGGAAGAGGTCCCACAGGTCGCGGCGCAGCACGGGGTCGAGGCCCACGGTCGGCTCGTCGAGGACCAGGAGTTCGGGCGTGCCGAGCAGGGCGACCGCGAGGGAGACGCGGCTGAGCTGGCCGCCGGAGAGGTTGCCGGCGAGGGCGTCGGAGTGACGGGCGAGGTCGACGTCGCCGATGGCGCGGGTGACGGTCTCCTCACGGGAGGCGCGGTTCCTGCGGCCGGGCCGGAGCACGGCCGCGAAGTAGTCCAGGTTCTGTCGCACGGTGAGGTCCGTGTAGACCGACGGTGCCTGGGTGACGTAGCCGACGCGGGGCCGCAGGGACGGGTGGCCCGCAGGGCGCCCGAGGACGTCGAGCGTTCCCGTGACCTCGGCCTGGGTGCCGACGACGGCGCGCATCAGCGTGGACTTCCCGCAGCCGGAGGGGCCGAGGAGGCCGGTGATCCGTCCCTTCTCGACGGTGAAGCCGAGGCCGCGCAGGACGGTGCGGTCTCCTCGTACGACGGTCAGGGCGCGTGCCTCGACGGCCCCCGCGTTCCCGGTACGCAGAGAATTCATCATGTGATGAATATTGATGCCGCCGGGGGAGCGCGTCAAGGGAGTGGGGCGTTCCCGGCCGGGGCGGTCAGCGGACCAGCACGGCGAGTTCGACGACGTATCGCTCCTCGACCATGCCGTCGGGGAACACGGCGGCCAGGTGTCCGCGCTCCTCGTCCAGGAACCGGCGGGTGGACTCCTCGCCCGCCGTGCCGAGCACGAGGAAGGCGGAGTGGCTGGAGAGATTGGCGAGATGTGTGTCGACCGGCACCGTCCGGGACCACGGCAGCAGTCGTTGCCCGAACCCGCCGCCGGACAGCGTCGGCAGGTTGCGCGAGCCGGCGCCGCCCGGTGTGCCGTGAGCGCTGTCGCCCGCGCCGAGGTGGCGGCGCAGTCGGCTGTCCTGGCCGGCGATCCAGGGGACCGAATGGTCGGAGACGTTCCACCACAGCGCGAGGGCGCCGCCGGGGCGCAGTACGCGGAGCGCCTCGGGGAGGGCCAGGGCCGGGTCGGTCCAGTGCCAGGACTGGGCGTAGGTGATCAGGTCCGCCGACGCGGTGGCCAGGGGGAGGCGGTTGCCGTCACCGCGGACGACCGGCACGGACGGCAGCGACCGGCGCAGTTCCCCCGCCATGCCGGGGCCCGGCTCGACGGCGGTGACCCGGGCGCCCCGGGCGTGCAGCAGCCGGGTGGCGATGCCGGTGCCCGCGCCGACGTCGACGGCGCGGGCACCGCTCAGGGGGCGGCCTGTCAGTTCCTCGACGGTGTCCAGGAGGGCGGGCGGGTATCCGGGGCGCGCCGCCGCGTACAGGGCGGCGGCGCCGTCGAACGAGAGGGCGCGGGGCGTGGATGCGGGCATGGGTTCATCCTGCGTGCACCCCGGCGCGTCCGGCCGGCTTCCGTGGCAGTCCTACCGGCGCCCGGCGCGCTTCCCCTTGGGGCCCTTGCCGCCCTTGCGGGCCGCCGGGTTGCCCGTACGGGACGAGCGGCGCTTCGTGTACCGGTCGAGCGCCGTCTCGTACTCCGTGCGCCGCAGCTTCTCGCCCGGGGCCTCCTGGAACGAGCGGAAGAAGTAGGCGAGGAGCGAGCCGATGAAGCCGATCGACTTGAGGCCGCGCAGCCTGTCGTCCTGGGACGGGTCGGCGGGCCTGCGGGTGAACCCCTCCCAGGTCTTGCGGAAGGCGATGGCGCTGCAGATCGCGAACATCAGCACCACCAGCATCCCGACGAAGCCGCCGACCTCGGCGATCTCCAGGCCCTGGTAGGCGAAGCGCAGGACGAAGCAGGCGGCGACGGCCGCGACGAGCGAGCCGATGGTCACACCCGCGCGCCGCAGCCCGTACCCGCCGTCGTGGTCGACCCAGGTCGTGCCGAAGAAACGGAGGGGTTCGGGCTGCGGCCCCGGCGTGGTGCCGCCCGAAGGCACGGCCGAGGACGTTCCGGGGGCTTCGCTGTTCTCGCTCACGGGATCGATTATCCCCGGACGCGCGCCGGTTCCGTCAGTCGCAGCGCGTGGCGACGTAGCCGTCACTGCCCGTCTTGACGTAGGCGTCCGACACGAACTGCCCGTTGGCGATGTTGTCCCAGAGGTTCGTCGTGCCGTACGGGCCTGACACGCGCTCCCCCGGCTTCTGGCAGTACACCGGGACGCTCATTCCGTACGGAAGCGTCCGCACGATCCCGTACTGCGTGCCCGGCCCCCGGCGGACGTTGACGCGGTAGCCGGGCGCGATCGGGTAGACGACGGTGTCCGCGGCGAGCGTCGTCACCTCCTCCGCGACGAGCGTCGTCACCTCCTCCACGACGGGCGCCCCGGTGTCCGTGACGGCTGTGCCGGTGCTGTTCTCTCCAACGCCCATGAGGGCCTCCCCCGTTGAAACCGATGTGTGTGGCGCGCAGGCTAACAAGCCCCGCGCTCCTCGCACGCACCATCGACTAGGCTCCGTGCGTCGCGCTTGCGCACGAACACACGGGGGTGGGCGATGCCGCCGCTGCGAGGGACCGGATCACGTCCGGAAGCGGAGCATCCTGAGTACGCCGGTCGGTACCGGCTGGAGGCATGTCTCGGAGCGGGCGGCATGGGTGTCGTACACCTGGCGCGCTCTCCCTCCGGGCTGCAGCTCGCAGTGAAGGTGGTGCACCGCCAGCACGCGGCGGATCCTGAGTTCAGAGCTCGTTTCCGGCAGGAGGTCGCGGCTGCCCGAAGGGTCAGCGGAGCGTTCACCGCGCCGGTCGTGGACGCCGACCCGGCGGCCGAGCTGCCCTGGATGGCCACCCTCTACGTACCCGGCCCGACGCTGTCCGCGCAGGTGAAGCGGAACGGGCCGATGAGCCCCGCCGAGCTGCGCAGGCTCACCGCCGGGCTCGCCGAGGCGTTGCGCGACATCCACCGGGCCGGTGTCATCCACCGGGATCTCAAGCCGAGCAACGTGCTGCTCCCCGACTCCGGACCCAAGGTCATCGACTTCGGGATCTCCCGGCCGTACGACAGTGATGTCCGCACGGAGACGGGCAAGCTGATCGGCTCGCCGCCGTACATGGCTCCCGAACAGTTCCAGCGGCCCCGCGAGGTCGGTCCGGCCGCGGACGTGTTCGCGCTCGGGGCGGTGCTGGTCCACGCGGCGACGGGCCGGGGGCCGTTCGACTCGGACAGCCCGTACCTGGTGGCCTACCGGGTCGTGCACCAGGAGGCCGATCTGGCCGGGGTGCCGGCGGATCTCGCGCCCCTGGTCGGGCGCTGTCTGGCCAAGGATCCGGCGGAGCGCCCCACCCCGGACGAGATCATGTCCGCGCTGCACCCTCCTTCATACGAGGCCGCCGCCTTCATACCCGTCCAGCGCAGGCCTCCGGCGGCCGAGTCCGGTGAGACGGACGAGGGCACCACACATGTGCGGGCGGGGGACGGGCTGCCCTCAGGTCCCGGGGCAGGGGCTGCGAAGGGCCGCCGCACGCGGCGTCGCCTCGCATGCGTCGCCGTGGCGGCGGTGCTGGTGGCCGGAGGTCTCTGGGCGGCCGGCGCGTGGGACGGTTCCCGGGCCCCGGAGGCCGGTGCGGAGAAGGTGCGCACGGCGTCCTTCGTACCGTGGCAGACACCACTGCCCGGCACGGACGGTTCGGCGCCGTCCTGCGTCCCGGGGGCCGCCGGTACGGGCTCCGCGCTGTACTGCGTGGCCGAGGGGTTCGGCTCGGCCCGGCTCGATCCCTCGGACGGCCGGATGGTCTGGACGCACCGGGAGGCCTTCCCGAAGGGCGCCGAGGCGGCCGGCCCGCTCGGCGCGGTGTCGGGGGGCGCGGCCTGCACCGTCGTGACGGGCGGAGAACTCCGGGCGTACTCGCCCGGTGAGGGCACGGAGCTCTGGCGTACGAACCTCTCCGCCTACCTCGACACCCCCTTCCCCGCGGGCGACACCCTGCTGACCGTCCGCCGGGACGGAACGCTCCAGGGGCTCGCAGCGGCGAGCGGCGCGTCCCTGTGGCAGCGCGCCGTCCCGGGACACGAGAGGCCCGGCTACGCGCTCCACGACGCCGGCACCGGACTCGCGTACGCGTTCGAGAGTTCGGCGCAGGGGACCACCACCCTGGTCACGGCCGTCGAGGTGAAGACCGGTGCGACGGCCTGGCAGCGCAGGCTGGCCGGGATGCTCACTCCGGCCGGGACCTCGGACGGGGCGCTCCTGCTGACCTCCATGAACGAGAAGGCCCAGACCACCGGCCTCGTGCGTTACGACCCGGTGCTGCGGAGCACGACCCGTATCGCGCTGCCCTTCCGGATGAACGCGCCGGAGGCCGTGGTGGACGGGGACACCGCCCTGCTGCTGGAGCGCGGCGGAACCCTGCTGGCGCTCGATGTCCGTCCCGGCGCGGGGCGGGCCGAGCGGTGGCG
This sequence comes from Streptomyces pratensis, assembly GCF_016804005.1. Lineage (GTDB taxonomy): Bacteria > Actinomycetota > Actinomycetes > Streptomycetales > Streptomycetaceae > Streptomyces > Streptomyces pratensis_A. The sequence goes on from NZ_CP051486.1 coordinate 7,781,343, forward strand.
GCTGGAGACGGCCGTCGGGGTGACCTCGGCGCCGGTCCTGGGAGGGGGCGGCCGGCTGTACTTCTCGGCCGCCGACGGACGGCTGCTCGCCGTCGACACGGAGAACGGGACGCTGCTCGGCCAGACGCGTCCCCGGCTCAGGGAGGGCAAGCTCAGCCATGCCTCGTCCCTGCCCTCGCCCGTCGTCCTGGGCGGGAGTGTCATCGGCACGGCGCCGGACGGGTCCGTCTTCGCCGTGGACGCGGACGACCCCGCCCGCTGGTGAGACCGGGGACGGGGTCGTGGGGGACCGCTGCGGGTCAGCCGAGCTTGGAGACGTCGCGGACCGCGCCCTTGTCCGCGCTGGTCGCCATCGCCGCGTAGGCACGCAGCGCCTGGGAGACCTTGCGGTCGCGGTTCCGGGGGGCGTACACCCCGCCGAGGGCCTGGTCACGGCGGGCCAGCTCCTCGTCGGACACCAGGAGCTCGATCGTGCGGTTCGGGATGTCGATCGCGATCCGGTCGCCGTCCTCCACCAGGGCGATGGTGCCGCCGGACGCGGCCTCGGGGGACGCGTGGCCGATGGACAGGCCCGAGGTTCCGCCGGAGAACCGGCCGTCGGTCACCAGGGCGCAGGTCTTGCCCAGCCCGCGGCCCTTGAGGAACGACGTGGGGTAGAGCATCTCCTGCATGCCGGGGCCGCCCTTGGGGCCCTCGTAGCGGATGACGACGACGTCGCCGTCCTTGATCTCCTTGCGGAGGATCTTGTCGACGGCCTCGTCCTGGGACTCGCAGACGACCGCGGGGCCCTCGAACGTCCAGATCGACTCGTCGACGCCCGCCGTCTTCACCACGCAGCCGTCGACGGCCAGGTTGCCCTTGAGGACCGCGAGTCCGCCGTCCTTGGAGTAGGCGTGCTCGACCGAGCGGATGCAGCCGCCGGCCGCGTCCGTGTCGAGTGTGTCCCAGCGCTCGGACTGGGAGAAGGCGGTCGCGGAACGCTTGCAGCCGGGAGCCGCGTACCAGAGATCGAGTGATTCGGCGGAGGGCGAGCCCCCGCGCACGTCCCAGGTCTTCAGCCATTCGTCGAGCGAATCGGCGTGCACGCTGTGCACGTTCTCGTTGAGCAGGCCGCCTCGGTACAGCTCGCCGAGGATCGCGGGGATACCGCCCGCGCGGTGCACGTCCTCCATGTAGTACGTCCCGCCGGGGGCCACATTGGGGGCGACCTTCGCGAGGCAGGGGACCCGCCGGGAGATCTCGTCCATCTCGGGGAGGCCGAAGGCGAGCTCGGCCTCCTGGGCCGCGGCCAGCAGGTGGAGGATCGTGTTGGTGGAGCCGCCCATCGCGATGTCGAGGGCCATGGCGTTCTCGAAGGCCTCACGGGTGGCGATGCTGCGGGGCAGGACGGAGTGGTCGTCCTCCCCGTAGTGGCGCTTGGTGATCTCGACGACCGTGCGGCCGGCGTTCTCGTACAGCGCCCTGCGGGCCGTGTGCGTGGCGAGGACCGAGCCGTTGCCCGGGAGGGCCAGGCCGATGGCCTCGGCGAGGCAGTTCATCGAGTTGGCGGTGAACATGCCCGAACAGCTGCCGCAGGTCGGACAGGCGTTCTCCTCGATGCGGAGGATGTCGGCGTCGGAGATCTTGTCGTTGACGGCGTCCGAGATCGCGTCGACGAGGTCGAGCGTGCGGACCGTTCCGTCGACCAGGGTGGTCTTGCCGGCTTCCATGGGACCGCCGGAGACGAACACGGTCGGGATGTTGAGGCGCATCGCAGCCATCAGCATGCCGGGGGTGATCTTGTCGCAGTTGGAGATGCAGATCAGGGCGTCGGCGCAGTGGGCCTCGACCATGTACTCGACGCTGTCCGCGATGAGGTCGCGGGAAGGCAGGCTGTAGAGCATCCCGCCGTGTCCCATGGCGATGCCGTCGTCGACCGCGATGGTGTTGAACTCGCGGGGCACCGCGCCCGCCGCCTGGATCGCCTCGGAGACGATGCGGCCGACGGGGGCGAGGTGGGTGTGCCCGGGCACGAACTCCGTGAAGGAGTTGGCCACCGCGATGATCGGCTTGCCAATGTCCTCACTGGCTACGCCGGACGCCCGCATAAGGGCGCGGGCGCCCGCCATGTTGCGGCCGTGGGTGACAGTGCGGGACCTCAGCTGGGGCATCGTCTCTCGCTCCTTCGACAGAAAAAGACTGTCCCCGAGCGTACGCCTCCGGTGCCAAGATCTGGACACGGCGTCCGGAATGCGGGATGCGATGCTCAATGGGTGGGCGGATGGGCGCCTTCCCGCCGGCCATGAGGACGACGCGGTCCCCGCCACGCGCACGGGTCACACGCACGGACCGACGCGCCCGCCCACCCGGGCGTCACACCGCCGGGAGCGCCATCAAACGACCGTCGTGCAGCGCGGCCAGCCGGTTGCCGCCGGAGACCACGTACCACTGCTCGATCGAGCCCTTGCCGTCGTTGTAGGTCCAGCGGAGCTTTCCGTCACGCGCGTCGTAGGCCTGGACGCCGCCGTTCTCGTCGAACTCCGTCGCCCCGTACAGAGTGTCCCCCACCTTGGCGAACTGCAGCGGGACCGAGACCTCGAGCAGGTCGGGGTTGTGCCACCGCCGCTTGCCCGTGGCGGGGTCGACGGCCCACAGGGCGTGGGCGCTGTCCGAGGCGTAGAGCACCCCGTCCAGGACGGTCGGCCCGTTGAACGCGGAGAACTCCTCGGTCTCCAGCGCCCAGCGCTCGGCGCCGTCGTCCAGGCCGAACGAGCGCAGGTTCCTGCCGTCGGCGACGACCACCGCTCCGTCGTGGACGGCGATCCGCTCGAAGTTGGAACTGCTGATCTTCTTCGACCACAACTGCCGCCCGGTCGCAGTGTCGCGGACGGTCAGGTTCTTACGGTGGTCGGTGTAGACCAGGTGCTTGCCGAGCACGGCCGAGGTGATGCCCGACTCCTCCGTCCCGGCGTCCCTCTGCTCGCTCCAGACCGCCTTGCCCGTACTGATGTCGACGGCGGCGATCACGTTGGTCCGGGAACTGAGGTCCTTCTCCAGAATGCCCGCGACCACGTACACGCGTTCGGTGTCGGCGCCGATGGGCCGGGGCTGGGCGTACCGCCCGTCGAGACGGCTTCGCCAGGTCTCCTTGCCGGTGGCGGGGTCGAGGCCCACGAGATCACCGTCGTACTCGCCGCTGGCCAGACAGAGCATGTCCCCGCCCATGATCAGGCGCGCGCCCGGCTGGGCGGCACCCGGCAGGGACCACAGCTGCTTGCCGGTGGCGAGGTCCCGGCCCACCAGGGGATCACCCGCGACCAGCACCACGTTGCCCACGACGGCGAGCACCTCGTGGTTGCCGAGGGTTCCCACCGAAGCCGTCTCATGCCACAGCGCACGGGGGGCGGTCCCGGCGGGCGGAGTCGTGAACGCGTCTCCGCCCCCCTTGCCGCCCGCACCGGGCTCCGTCCCCTCCGCGCCGCCGGAGGCGTCCGCCTCCTCGGGCCCGCACGCGGTCGTCACCGCCCCGGCCAGCACGAGTCCCAGTCCCGCTCCGGCCAGCCGCAGCAGCCGTCGGCGGGGCATGACACCGTCCGCCTCGCGCCCGTCCGGCCTGCCCACGTTCCGAGTCGTCACGGTCCGTCTCCCCCATCTGTCGTTCACCACGTACGTCCGGCTCACTGATCCCGGACAGACAACCATCGGAATTCGGCCATGGCGGCGGCTGGTACCGACTCGGGACATCCCTGTGGGCCCACCGGCACAGCCGTCACACAGGCAGGACCCGGATCACTTCTCGCCCAGATACCTCTGGAGCGTGGGGGCGACCATCGCGATGATCTCCTCCGGGTCGGCCGACGCGAGCGGTTCCGCCCTGATCACGTACCGCAGGACCGCGATACCGATCATGTGCGAGGCCGCCAGTTCGGCGCGGAAGGTCGGATCGGGCACATCGAGGTCCGCCGCGATGCGCTCCAGCAGCCTGCGCAGCACGAAGCCGCGCAGCACCTTCGCCGCCGCCTCGTGCGTCAGGGCGGAGCGGAGGATCGCCAGCAGCGGCGCCCGGGACACCGGGTTCTCCCACACGTCGATGAAATACCGGGCCAGCCGCTCCCCCATGTCCTCCGAGGGGCCGCCCAGGATCGACGGGATGACCAGCGCGGGCTCGAAGGAGACCTCGACGGCCGCGGCGAAGACCTCGTCCTTCGTGCCGAAGTAGTGGTGCACCAGGGCCGCGTCCACGTCCGCCGCCTTCGCGATGCCCCGGATCGACGTCTTGTCGTAGCCGCGTCCGGCGAACTCCGTGCGGGCCGCCTCCAGGATCCGCGTCCTGGCGTCGGGGCCGGTGGTGTCAGCCGTACGGGAGGGGCGGCCCCTGCGCCGGGGCGGCGGGCCGTCGGCTCCGGGGGTCACGGGCGGGGCGCCCGCGCCGACGACGCCAGATGGAGCCGGGTGAAGGCGAGCGCCTCCGCCAGATCGGCCTCGCGTTCGGCCGATGACATGGCACGGCGGGTATTGACCTCGATGACCACATGGCCGTCGAAGCCGGTACGGGCCAGCCGCTCCAGCAGTTCCGCGCACGGCTGGTCGCCCCGCCCGGGAACCAGGTGCTCGTCCTTGTTGGAGCCCTTGCCGTCGGCGAGGTGGACGTGCGCGAGCCGGTCACCCATCCGGTCCACCATGGCCAGACTGTCGGTGCGCGCCGTCGCGGTGTGCGAGAGGTCCACGGTGAAGTGCCGGTAGTCGTCGTTGCTGACGTCCCAGGCGGGGGCGTAGGCGAGCATCTCGCGGTCCCGGTAGCGCCACGGGTACATGTTCTCGACCGCGAAGCGCACGTCGGTCTCGTCCGCCATGCGCCAGATGCCCGTGACGAAGTCCCGGGCGTAGTTCCGCTGCCACCGGAACGGCGGGTGGACGACCACCGTCGACGCGCCGAGCTCCTCCGCCGCGGCCCTGGCGCGCTGGAGCTTCACCCACGGGTCGGTGGACCAGACCCGCTGGGTGATCAGCAGGCAGGGCGCGTGCACGGCCAGGATCGGCACCTGGTGGTAGTCCGACAGCCGCTTCAGCGCCTCGATGTCCTGGCTGACCGGGTCGGTCCAGACCATGACCTCGACACCGTCGTAGCCCAGGCGCGCAGCGATCTCGAAGGCCGTCGCCGTCGACTCCGGATAGACGGAAGCCGTCGACAGGGCGACCTTCGCATCCGGGATGCGCACCACTGGTTCTGCCACGTGGACAGGGTACGGGCAGCGGTGCGCGACGCCGAGGGAGCCCGGCTGAAAGTGACAAGGACCATGAGCGTCCCGGCCGGTTCAGGCCAGGGCCGCCTGCTCCGCCGGCAGGTGGTCGAGACGGCGCAGGATGACGCCCTCGCGCAGCGCCCAGGGGCAGATCTCCAGCTCCTCGACCCCGTACAGGTCCATCGCACCCTCGGCGACGAGCGCCCCTGCCAGGAGCTGCGCGGCGCGCCCCTCGGTGACCCCGGGCAGACTGCCCCGCTGCGCGACGGTCATCGCCGACAGCTTCGGCACCCACTCCTCCAGGGCCTTGCGGGTGAGGACGCGCTGCACGTACAGCCCCTCGGCGGAGCGGGCGGCGCCCGTTATCCTCGCGAGCTGCCGGAACGTCTTGGAGGTGCCGACGACATGGTCGGGCGGCCCCAGCCGGGTGAATTCGCCGACGGTGCGCGCGATGCCGGCGCGGACGTGCCGGCGCAGCTCCCGCACGGCGGTCGTGTCCGGCGGATCTCCGTGAAGCCAGGCGGCGGTGAGCCGTCCAGCGCCGAACGGCAGTGAGACGGCGGCGTCGGGCTCCTCGTCCATCCCGTAGCCGACCTCCAGCGAACCGCCGCCGATGTCCAGGACCAGCAGCTTCCCGGCGGACCAGCCGAACCAGCGGCGGGCGGCCAGGAACGTCAGCCGGGCCTCCTCCTCGCCGCTGAGGACGGCGAGGGCGACACCGGTCTCCTCCCGCACCCGGGCCAGCACCTCGTCGGCGTTGCCCGCCTCACGCACTGCGGAGGTGGCGAACGCCAGTACGTCCTCACAGCCCTTGTCCTCGGCTGCCTGGAGGGCGCCGGCGACCGTCGTCACGAGGCGGTCCACACCTTCGGGGCCGATCGCCCCTTCCGGGTCGAGAAGTTCTGCGAGCCGCAATTCCGCCTTGTGCGAGTGGGCGGGCTGCGGGCGGGCGCCGGGATGGGCGTCGACCACCAACAGATGCACCGTGTTCGACCCCACGTCGAGGACTCCGAGTCTCATACGGGAACGCTACTGCGGCTTACTCTGGGCAGGTGCCAAAGACGAAAAAGGCGAAGCCGGACAAAGCCACGAAGAAGCAGCAGAACGCGAAGCAGGAGATGCCGCATCCGGAAGCAAGCGGGCCGGACGGGCCCGACGAGAAGGGGCTCGACTTCGCGCGGGCCTGGGTCGAATTCCCCGACCCCGCCGACGACGAGCAGGTCTTCCGCTGCGATCTGACCTGGCTGACGTCCAGGTGGACCTGCATCTTCGGCAGTGGCTGCCAGGGCATCCAGGCGGGCCGCGCGGACGACGGCTGCTGCACGCTGGGCGCGCACTTCTCGGACAAGGACGACGAGAAGCGGGTGGCCGGGCACGTCGCGCGGCTCACACCGGATCTGTGGCAGTTCCACGACGTCGGTACGAAGACCGGCTGGGTCGGTGTCGACGAGGACGGCGAGCGCCAGACACGGCGCTGGGAGGGCTCCTGCATCTTCCAGAACCGTCCCGGGTTCGCGGGCGGCATGGGCTGCTCGCTGCACATCCTGGCCCTCAAGGAGGGCAAGGAGCCGCTGGAGACCAAGCCGGACGTGTGCTGGCAGCTGCCTGTCCGCCGTACGTACGACTGGATCGAACGGCCCGACGACACGCGCGTGCTCCAGATCTCGATCGGGGAGTACGACCGCCGGGGCTGGGGCCCGGGCGGTCACGATCTGCACTGGTGGTGCACCTCGGCGACGTCGGCGCACGGAGCCGGTGACCCGGTCTACGTGTCCTACCGGCCCGAGCTCACCGAGCTGATGGGCAAGGAGGCCTACGACCGGCTGGTCGAGCTGTGCGAGCAGCGGCTGGCGTCCCTGCTGCCGATGGCCCCGCATCCGGCCGATCCGGCCTGAGCGGAGCCCGTGTCGGGACAGGCCTTGGACACGGGTCCGGCTGCGCTCCCACGACGGCGGCCCGGTGCGCGGCGCACAAACGTTCCGCCGCGCACCGGGCCGCCGTGCCGCGTCAGCCCTCCGGTGCGGAGGGCTCTCCCGGGACCGTCGTCGGACTATTCGACGGGGCGGGCCCGGTGGATCCGTCGGACGGTGACGGGGTGGGGCCGGGAGAGCCCGGTGTGTCCGTCGGCGGATCCGTGGGGGTGGGCGACGGCTCGGGCGGGTCCGTGGGATCGGTGGGGGACGGCGTCGGATCCGTCGACGGGGGCGGGGACGGCGGTGTGGGGCCCGGCGGCTCGGAGGACCGGTCCGGGGACGGCTCCGGGTGCCCGGGGCGCGGAGCCGTGGCGCCGTAGCCGGTGATCGCGACCGCCGACCCCGCCGGGGCGAGCAGGACGCGGGCGCTCCACGGCCCCTGCGGCTCGGCAGCGGGGTTCACGAACACGTACAGGGTGACGCCACGGCCGGGGGCGACCGTGCCGGACGTACGGCTGAGGTGCAGCCAGGGGGCGTCCGCCCGTGCCGACCAGACGACGGTTTCGTCTCCCGTCGCGGTCAGGGTGATGGCAGTACGGCCGCCGGAGGAGCGGACCGAGACCGCGAACGAGCCCGCTGACGGGCCGGCGCCGACGCTGACGACCTCCGCCGAGACGTCCGGATTCCGGGCGCCGTCCGTGAAACCGCCCCGACCGTCGGCGCGGGCGTTGCCCGCGTTCTCGTAGTGGTCGTACGGAGCGCTCTCGGGGCCCGGCTCACCGTCCACGTCCGTCGCGGTGACCGCGGTGTCGCGGCCCTCGCCGGTCAGCGGCGCGCCCCGGTAGGCGGCCCACAGGGCGATCACCGGGGCGGCGACGACCGTCGCCACGACCGTCGTCGTCACGACCCGGGCGCGCAGCCGGTCCCGGCGCGCGGCGTGGTCCTTGGGGTCCAGCGGAAAGCCCGTCCGGCCGAAACGAGGGGCGCACCGGGTCCGCCGGGCGTGTGCCAGGGCGACGTGTACCGAGGGGCGGGGGGCCTCGACGAGCGGAAGGGCGGCGGCCGGGGCGACGGTCGCACCGGGCCAGGGGCCGGTCGCACCGGCGCGTTCGGCTGCCCGGCGGCAGCGGGGGCAGTCGTCGACGTGCCGGACCAGCTCCCGGCGCAGGGCCGCCGAGAGCAGCACCTGGTGGGCGCCGGTGAGCCGGGCGACGGCGGGACAGTCCCCCGTCTCCACGACGGCGAGGGCGGCGCGGGTGCGCTCCACCTCGCAGGCCGCACCGGCCAGGAGTTCCCGCGCGCTGCCGGGACCGAGGCCGAGGACGGCGGCGACGGCGCGCGGGGGCAGCCCGTGGCGCACGGCGAGTTCGAGCGCCTCGCGCTGCTCGGGGGTGGTGCCCGCGGCCTCGGGCCAGGCCAGTTGTGCGAGTTCGCGCCGGCGTGCCTCGGCCGCCGGGGACTCCGTGTGGCAGCCGGGGGCGGCGGCGTCCTCCGGACTGTCGCGGGTGCCGGACGCGGGGGTGCCCCCGCGCTGCGCGTCGGCACGCGGGGCGGGCGGGCGCCGGTGCGCCTGGCGGCCCCGGCGCTGCTCGGTGAGGGCCCGCAGGCACGTCCATCTGGCCAGGGCGTACAGCCAGGATTTACGTTCCTCCTCGGCCGCGGGGCACCGGCCTTCCTGCCGTTCGGCGATCGCCAGGACCGAGCCGAGCGCATCGGTGGCCGCCTCGTGGTCGCAGAGCACGGAGAGGCAGTAGGTGAACAGGCCGTCGAGATAGGGCTCGTAACGTGCGGACGTCCGCTGCGCCGAGGGACGGGGCGCACGACGGTGCGCCCGGGGTGCGCCGGTGGTGTGCGTGGAGGTCTCCAGACTGCTGCTCGTCACGTGGCGACCGTAGGCAGACAGCGGGCGAACCCTGACAGCACTTTCCGACATTTAATCCTTACGGGTGACGGTCTCCCTCGAAAGGGGACAGGAATCCCGGATTCCCCCGCAAATACCGCATCGGGCACATGTTCGCCTCCCGCGCCCACGGCCGGTGCTGTCGGACCGCGTGTCAGACCGCACCTATACGGTGACGCCATGGCTGCCCGTACGAAATCCGCGAAGGACCGGCCGTCCTACCGCTGCACCGAATGCGGCTGGACGACCGCCAAATGGCTCGGCCGCTGCCCGGAGTGCCAGGCCTGGGGGACGGTCGAGGAGTTCGGCGGCGCCCCCGCGGTCCGCACGACGGCGGCGGGCCGGGTCTCCACCGCGGCCCTGCCGATCGGCCAGGTCGACAGCCGGCAGGCCACGGCACGCACGACCGGGGTCGGCGAGCTGGACCGGGTGCTCGGCGGAGGGCTCGTGCCCGGTGCCGTCGTGCTGCTGGCGGGCGAGCCGGGCGTCGGCAAGTCGACGCTGCTCCTGGACGTGGCCGCGAAGGCGGCGAGCGACGACCACCGCACCCTGTACGTCACGGCCGAGGAGTCCGCCAGCCAGGTGCGGATGCGGGCCGACCGGATCCGGGCGATCAACGACCACCTGTACCTGGCCGCCGAGACCGACCTCTCCGCGGTCCTGGGGCATCTGGACGCGGTCAAGCCCTCCCTCCTGGTCCTCGACTCCGTGCAGACCGTCGCCTCGCCAGAGATCGACGGCGCGCCCGGCGGCATGGCACAGGTCCGCGAGGTCGCGGGAGCGCTCATCAGGGCCTCGAAGGAGCGCGGCATGTCGACGCTCCTGGTGGGCCATGTGACCAAGGACGGCGCGATCGCCGGCCCCCGCCTCCTGGAACACCTCGTCGACGTGGTGCTGTCCTTCGAGGGCGACCGGCACGCCCGCCTCCGGCTCGTACGGGGCGTCAAGAACCGGTACGGCGCGACGGACGAGGTCGGCTGCTTCGAGCTGCACGACGAGGGCATCACCGGCCTCGCCGACCCCTCCGGGCTCTTCCTCACACGCCGGGACGAGCCCGTCCCCGGCACCTGTCTGACGGTCACCCTGGAGGGCAAGCGTCCGCTCGTCGCCGAGGTGCAGGCCCTGACTGTCGATTCGCAGATCCCCTCGCCCCGGCGCACCACGTCGGGCCTGGAGACCTCCCGGGTCTCGATGATGCTGGCCGTTCTCGAGCAGCGGGGCCGGATCAGCGCGCTCGGCAAGCGGGACATCTACAGCGCGACGGTGGGCGGTGTGAAGCTCACCGAACCGGCCGCGGACCTCGCGATCGCCCTGGCGCTGGCCAGCGCGGCCAGCGACACACCGCTCCCGAAGAACCTGGTCGCGATCGGTGAGGTTGGACTCGCCGGTGAGGTCAGAAGGGTCACGGGGGTCCAGCGCAGGCTGGCGGAGGCGTACCGTCTCGGGTTCAAGCACGCCCTGGTTCCGAGGGACCCGGGACAGGTCCCGGCAGGCATGAAGGTCACGGAAGTGGCCGACATGGGCGACGCCCTGAGAGTCCTCCCCCGCCGGTCTCGGCCGGACGGACCACAGGAGGACGGCGCACGCCGGTAGACTTTGCCCTGGTCTCGCCCGCCCGTACGAACGGTATGAGGGACGCAAGGGCATCGCAAACCTGTGACCGGAGGAGTGCAGTGGCAGCCAACGACCGGGCAGCATCGCCCGGAAAGTCCGGCCAAGGCACGGGTAACGAGGCGCTCATGCGCGCCTCGTTGAGCGCGGTCGCGCCCGGAACGGCCCTCCGCGACGGCCTGGAGCGCATCCTCCGTGGCAACACCGGCGGCCTGATAGTCCTCGGTATGGACAAGACCGTCGAATCCATGTGTACCGGCGGCTTCGTGCTCGACGTGGAGTTCACCGCGACCCGCCTGCGTGAGCTGTGCAAGCTGGACGGCGCGATGATCCTCGACAAGGACATGACCAAGATCTTGCGGGCCGGCGTCCAGCTGGTCCCGGACGCCTCCATCCCGACCGAGGAGACGGGCACCCGTCACCGCACGGCGGACCGGGTCTCCAAGGCGTGCGGCTTCCCCGTGGTGTCGGTCTCCCAGTCGATGCGCCTGATCGCGCTTTACGTGGACGGGGAGCGCCGGGTCCTCGAGGAGTCCTCCGCGATCCTGTCCCGCGCGAACCAGGCGCTCGCCACCCTGGAGCGGTACAAGCTCAGGCTGGACGAGGTCGCCGGGACCCTCTCCGCACTGGAGATCGAGGACCTGGTGACCGTGCGGGACGTCACGGCGGTCTCGCAGCGGCTGGAGATGGTGCGCCGCATCGCCACCGAGATCGCCGAGTACGTGGTGGAGCTGGGCACCGACGGCCGCCTCCTGTCGCTCCAGCTGGACGAACTGATCGCGGGTGTGGAGCCGGAGCGGGAGCTGGTCGTACGCGACTACGTGCCCGAGCCGACCGCGAAGCGGTCCCGCACGGTCGTGGAGGCGCTGGCCGAGCTGGACACGCTCACCCACACCGAGCTGCTCGAACTGCCGGTGGTGGCCCGGGCGCTGGGGTACAGCGGCTCACCGGAGACGCTGGACTCCGCTGTCTCCCCGCGGGGTTTCCGGCTGCTGGCGAAGGTGCCGCGGCTGCCCGGGGCGATCATCGAGCGGCTCGTGGAGCACTTCGGCGGCCTGCAGAAGCTGCTCGCCGCGAGCGTGGACGACCTCCAGGCCGTGGACGGGGTCGGCGAGGCCCGGGCCCGGAGCGTCCGGGAGGGCCTGTCGCGGCTGGCGGAGTCCTCGATCCTGGAGCGGTACGTCTAGGGTTCCGCCCGGCTCGTGCCCGGACCGTCGGCACCCGTGTGCCCGACGGTGATCCCGGAAGGGCGCGGCCGTCGCACGTCGTGGACGGTTCCGCGCCCCGGCATCCCGGGTCGCACCTGACGACGGCGCCCCCGGGGCCCGTCCGACGGCCGTCCTCCCGGCCGAAGACGTTCCGCATCCCGGCATTCCGGGTCCCGGCATCCGGGTCCCGGCTGACGGCACCGTGGCGCCGCAGGGCCTCCCTGCCCCGGCGAAGCCCTGCCGGGCCGGCTGATCCCGGTGGCCCGCCTGCCGGCTGTCAGTCCTTGGCCAGGACGAACGACGCGCGCTGGACGGTCTCGCCCGGGACCTCGGCCTCCAGCAGATACGTCCCCGGGGCCGCGGACCGGACGGGCGGCGTCGCGCACCGGGGCGCGCTCCCCTTGCGGTCCCACTCCACGGTGTGGACGACCGTCGCTCCCGCCGGGACCCTCAGGAAGAGGGCACCGTTCTTCGGGCAGTCCTTGGAGGACCACACCTTCTCGTCGGCCTCGCCCGCTTCGGTGATCGTGAGCACCGCGCTCTTCGGGCCGAAGTCGGCCTTGCAGTCGGCAGCCGAGGTGTTCCTGGCACTCAGCCGGAACTCCGGCTCAACGTCGGGTCCGAAGCTGATGTCCGTCTTCAGGCTCAACTGCAACGCGGCAGGGGTGCAGTTGGGGAGCGCCGACCCGGCCGGCACCTGCTCGCCGCCCGTACCACCGCCACCGGTGCCCGCGCTCGTACCCGACGATCCGGAGCCACCCGATCCCTCGGTGCCCGATCCCGCCGAGCCGCCCGTCCCGGTGTCCGCGCCGGATCCCCCGCCCGTACCGCTCCCGGGGTCCTCAGACTCGTCACGTCCGCCGGGGGGCTGGCCGACGACCGGACCGGAGCTCGAAGGTCCCGGAGTGATGGAGGGGGCGGGGTCGGAGTCTCCGGGCTTCCCGTCGTCCCCCCCGCCGCCGCTGCCGCCGCCCGAGGTGACGGCCCACGCGATCAGCGCCGCGAGCAGCGCGACCACCAGCACCGCCACTGTTCTGCGACGCCAGTAGATGCTGGAGGGAAGCGGCCCGACCGGATTGCGCATAGAACCCACGGACCGAACTGTACGAGAGATCCTCCCCGACTCCGGCCCCCAACGGCCGCTCTGATCCACAAGTTTTCCGGATCATCATCACGGCGTGGCCGTTCCCGGTCGCTTCCGGCCACTTTGCACCGGCTCGGATGTCGTCCGTCCCGTACGAAGAGACAGAACGGGTGGCGATATCACCCCCTGAGCCCTTGGCCGGGCCGACACCCCCGGCGCCGTGCCCGATGTCCCGCCTTCCGTGCCAGGATCGTAGGTGCGATGACTGCCACGACTTCGACACAGACGCCCCCCGCCTCCCTCCATGCCCCCGTCATCGGGTGGTTCGAGCAGCACGCCCGCGATCTGCCCTGGCGCCGCCCCGAAGCGGGTGCCTGGGGTGTGATGGTGAGCGAATTCATGCTGCAGCAGACCCCGGTGAACCGGGTCCTCCCTGTCTACGAACAGTGGATGGCCCGCTGGCCGCGCCCCGCGGACCTGGCCGCCGACGCCCCCGGCGAAGCAGTCCGCGCCTGGGGCCGGCTCGGCTACCCGCGACGTGCGCTGCGGCTGCACGGGGCGGCGCAGGCGATAACGGAACGCCACGGCGGGGATGTGCCAAGCGAGCACGGTCAGTTGCTCGCACTGCCCGGGATCGGGGAGTACACGGCCGCGGCCGTGGCCTCGTTCGCGTACGGGCAGCGCCATGCCGTGCTCGACACGAACGTCCGCAGGGTGTTCGCCCGGGCCGCCGGCGGCATCCAGTACCCGCCGAACGCGACGACCGCGGCCGAGCGAAAGCTCGCCCGCGCCCTGCTTCCGGAGGAGGACGAGCGCGCCGCCCGGTGGGCGGCCGCCACGATGGAACTCGGCGCACTCGTGTGCACCGCGAAGAACGAGGACTGCACGCGCTGCCCGATCGCCGGACAGTGCGCCTGGCGGCTCGCCGGGAAGCCCGACCACCAGGGTCCGCCGCGCCGCGGCCAGACCTACGCCGGTACGGACCGGCAGGTCCGGGGACGGCTGCTCGCGGTGCTGCGCGACGCGGTCACACCGGTGCCGCAGTCCGCGCTGGACTCGGTGTGGGAGGAGCCCGTGCAGCGGGCGCGCGCCCTGGACGGGCTCGTCGCCGACGGACTGGTCGAGCCCCTGGCGAACGGCCGGTACCGGCTGCCCATGACCTGACCCGCTCACACGGCGGCACGGCTGTCCATCGGCTGTTACACAACCGATGGACAGCCGTGCGTCCGCGTACGGCTGCTCCGCACACCCTCGTGACAACGCCTCCGTAACGTCACCGGACGTCGGCGACGGGACCACCCCGGCCGACGGCGGTACACGGGGATCCACGGGGACGGAGGCGGTTGTAATGGCGCAGGGCGAGGTGCTCGGATTCGAGGAGTACGTACGGACCCGGCAGGACGCGCTGCTGCGCAGCGCCCGCCGGCTCGTTCCTGACCCCGTGGACGCGCAGGACCTGTTGCAGACCGCTCTGGTGCGCACCTTCGGCCGTTGGGACGGCATCGCCGACAAGTCCCTGGCCGACGCCTATCTGCGCCGCGTCATGATCAACACGCGTACGGAGTGGTGGCGGGCCCGCAAGCTCGACGAGGTTCCCACCGAGCAGCTCCCCGACGCGAGCGTCGACGACGGCGCAGACCAGCGCGCCGACCGCGCCCTGCTCATGGACGTCCTCGGGGTGCTGGCTCCGAAGCAGCGCAGTGTCGTCGTGCTGCGACACTGGGAGCAGATGAGCACGGAGGAGACGGCCGCGGCGCTCGGTATGTCCGCCGGTACGGTGAAGAGCACGCTGCACCGCGCCCTGGCACGCCTGCGCCAGGAGCTGGAGGACCGCGCGGCCCGGACCCAGGAGGCCGAGGGGGCACCGGCACGGATACCCGCACAGCGGGGCAGGCGTCATGACGAGCGGGGGCGGGAGCGGTGCGCGGCCTGACGGGCAGCAGACAGGACACCACGGCCGGCCGCGGGAGACTCGGGCCGGGTCTGGCGGCGGGGAGCACGGCGGTGGCCGGGCTCGCCGCCTTCGGGCTGTTCTGCGCGGGGTGTTCCACCGGAGGCACGGGCACGCGCGACGAGGGACCGGCCGCCACCCAGCAGGTCGCCCGGGCGACGCCGTCGAGCACTGTGCCCACAGGGACGGCGAAGCCCTCCCCCCGGGTCGACGCCGTGATGCTCGTCAAGAGCGACCCGAAGGCGAGCCGGCAGCTCAAGGACGACCTGAAGCCCTGCACCGGCGACGAGTACCCGGTCGACACCTCGTACGGAACGCTCACCGACGGACCGTCGGCGGATGTCGTGGTCAACGTCATGACCTGCGGCGATTCGGTGGGGGTCGGCACGTACGTCTACCGGCGGGGTGCCGACGGCACGTACGGGAACGTCTTCGCCGCCGAGGTTCCGGCGGTCTACGGCACCATCGACCGGGGCGACCTGGTGGTGACGACGCAGGTGTACGGGTCGAAGGACTCCGTCGCCTATCCCTCCGGCGAGGACGTCGTCACCTACCGGTGGACTTCCGGCCGGTTCGCCGAGACCGACAGGGTGCACAACGAATTCAACCGGGCCGTCGGCAGCGGGGAGGGCGCTCTTCCCGCACCGCAGACGACGACGCAGAACTGAGAGCCGCGCGCATGGCCGATACCCATGTCCTCTTCGTCGAGGACGACGACGTCATCCGTGAGGCCACCCAGCTCGCACTGGAGCGGGTCGGCTTCTCCGTGACCGCGGTCCCCGACGGTCTGCAGGGCCTGGAGGCCTTCCGGGCGGCCCGTCCGGACATCGCGCTGCTGGACGTGATGGTGCCGGGCCTGGACGGGGTCAGCCTGTGCCGGCGCATCCGCGACGAGTCGGCCGTCCCGGTGATCATGCTGTCGGCGCGTGCCGACTCGATCGATGTGGTGCTCGGCCTGGAGGCCGGGGCCGACGACTACGTGACCAAGCCGTTCGACGGGGCGGTTCTCGTCGCCCGCATCCGCGCCGTGCTGAGGCGCTTCGGCCACGCCGCCGGTGGGGGCGGGACGCCCGCCGGGGCCGGTGGGACACCGGGGGAGCCGGGCGGTGTGCTGGTCTTCGGGGATGTGGAGATCGACACCGAGGGCATGGAGGTGCGCCGGGGCGGCGCGCACGTCGGTCTGACACCGACGGAGATGCGGCTGCTGCTGGAATTCTCCTCGGCGCCGGGCACGGTGCTCTCCCGGGACAAGCTCCTGGAGCGGGTCTGGGACTACGGCTGGGGCGGGGACACCCGTGTCGTCGACGTCCATGTGCAGCGGTTGCGTACCAAGATCGGTCAGGACCGGATCGAGACCGTGCGCGGTTTCGGCTACAAGCTCCGCGCATGAGGCGGCTGGCGCTGCGGACCGGTGTCCGCTGGAAGATCAGCATCGCGATCGCGGCCGTCGGGGCGCTCATCGCGCTGGCCCTGAGCCTCGTCGTCCACAACGCGGCCCGCGTCTCGATGCTGGAGAACGCGCGCGAGGTGCAGTTGGAGCGGCTGCTCTTCGCCCAGCGCCTGTACGAGGCGACGCCCGGACAGAAGCCGTCACCGAAATTCGGCGCCAAGATCAACGACCCGTCGCTGCCGGCGAGTCTCCTTGGTCAGATCCGGGAGAACCGCCGCGCCACCCACGTCGACGAGTACGCGGACGGGGTGCCCGACGTCTGGGCGGCCGTACCGCTGGCGAACGGCGACGTCCTGTCGCTGCACACCCGTTTCGCCGACCGCAGCGCCGCGATCATGGGAGACCTCGACCGGGCCCTGATCATCGGCTCGGTCTCGGTCGTCTTCGGCGGCTGCGCGCTGGGCGTCCTGATCGGCGGCCAGCTGTCCCGGAGACTGCGCAAGGCTGCGGCAGCGGCCGGCAAGGTCGCCCAGGGCAACACGGAGGTACGCGTGAGGGAGGCCGTCGGGGGCGTCGTACGGGACGAGACCGACGAGCTGGCCAGAGCCGTGGACGCGCTCACCGACGCGCTGAACGAGCGGATCGAGGCGGAGCGCCGGGTCACCGCCGACATCGCCCATGAGCTGCGCACCCCGGTGACCGGGCTCCTCACCGCGGCCGAGCTGCTGCCCCCTGGACGCCCCACGGAGCTCGTACGGGACCGGGCCCAGGCGATGCGGACCCTGGTCGAGGACGTCCTGGAGGTGGCCAGGCTGGACAGCGCCTCGGAGCGTGCGGAGCTCCAGGAGCTGCCGCTCGGCGAATTCGTCGGCCGGCGGGTCAGGCTGCTGGATCCGGAGATCACGGTGCGGGTGGTGCACGAGTCCTGGGTGTCCACGGATCCGCGGCGGCTGGAACGCATCCTGGGCAACCTGCTGGGGAACGCCGCCAAGCACGGAGCCGGCCCGGTCGAGGTCACGGTCGAGGGCCGGGTGGTCCGGGTCCGCGATCACGGGCCCGGTTTTCCCGAGGCGCTGCTGCGGGAGGGGCCGAGCAGGTTCCGTACCGGCAGCAGCGACAGGTCAGGACGCGGCCACGGCCTGGGGCTGACCATCGCCGCTGGGCAGGCGCGGGTCCTGGGCGCCAGGCTCACGTTCCGCAACGCCGGTCCGGCCGGGAGCGCCGGAGGCACCGGCGGAGCGATCGCCGTGCTGTGGCTGCCCGAGCACGCGCCGACGAACACAGGCAGCTTTCCCGTCCTGCGGCAGGCGGGCACGGGCTGAGGAGACGGGTGTGGGTCCCGGGGACGTCCCCGGGACCCACACGCGGCATATGGGCCCCGGGGCCACCCGGGGCCCGGCCGCTCCCGGTGCCGCTCAGACGGTCTGTGCCTCCTTGGCGGCCCCGGGCCGACCGGGGCCCGTACCGTCGCCGCCCGAGTCCGAGGCCTCCGGCTTCACCGTGCCGCGCAGCGGTACCTCCTTGACGAACAGCGCCGCCAAGAGGGCCACCACCGCGACCGAGCCGCCCACCAGGAAGGCGAGGTGCGTCCCCGAGGCCACGGCGTACTCGTAAGCCTCCCGCACGGCGTCGGGCAGCTTCGCCAGGCTCGGCGCGTCCAGCTGTGCGGACGCCTCCGTCGCCCCGCCGCCCCCGCGCGCCGCCATCTCGTCCTGCACCCGTCCGGTGAACAGCGCGCCCATGATCGCGACTCCGAACGAGCTGCCGAGCGTACGGAAGAGGGTCGTCGCCGACGAGGCGACGCCCATGTCCTTGAGTTCGACGCTGTTCTGCGCGACGAGCATCGTGATCTGCATCAGGAAGCCCATGCCCGCCCCCAGCACCGCCATGTAGACGCCGGAGGTGAAGCGTGTGGTGCCGGTGTCCATCGTGGCGAGGAGGAACAGGCCCGTGACCATCAGGACGCTGCCCAGGATCGGGAAGACCTTGTATTTGCCGGTGCTCGTGGTGATCCGGCCCGCCACCAGCGAGACGATCATCATCGACAGGAGCATCGGCAGGAGCAGCAGCCCGGAGTTGGTCGCCGACGCGCCCTGGACGGACTGCTGGTACAGCGGGAGGAAGAGCACCGCTCCGAACATCACGAAGCCGGCCATGAAGCCGACCACCGACATCAGGGTGAAGTTGCGGTTGCGGAAGATGTGCAGCGGCATGATCGGTTCTGCGGCCTTCGTCTCGACGAAGAGGAAACCGACGAGGGAGGCCACCCCGAGCGCGATGAGCTCCATGATCACGGCCGAGGTCCACGCGTACTCCGTGCCGCCCCAGGTGGTGACCAGCACGATCGCGGTGATGCCCACGGTGAGGAGCGCCGCGCCCAGGTAGTCGACCTTGGCCTTCGACCGCTCCTTGCCGGGCAGGTGCAGCACGGCGGTGACCATGGCCAGCGCGACGGCGCCCAGCGGGAGGTTGATGTAGAAGCTCCAGCGCCAGCCGAGGTGGTCGGTGATCGCGCCGCCGACCAGCGGTCCGCCGATCATCGCCACCGCCATCACGCCGGCCATCATGCCCTGGTACTTGCCGCGCTCCCGGGGAGGCACGAGGTCGCCGAGGATCGCCATCACGCCGACCATCAGCCCGCCCGCGCCGAGACCCTGGACCGCCCGGAACCCGATCAGCTGGTTCATGTCCTGAGCCATTCCGCTCAGCACCGAACCGATCAGGAAGATCACGATGGACGTGAGGAAGATGCCCTTGCGTCCGTACAGGTCGCCGAGCTTGCCCCAGATGGGGGTGGAGGCCGCGGTGGCCAGGGTGTATGCCGTCACGACCCAGGACAGATGTTCCATGCCTCCGAGATCACCGACGATCGTCGGCATCGCGGTGCCGACGATGAGGTTGTCGAGCATGGCCAGCAGCATCGTGATCATCAGTGCGAGGACCACCACCCTGATGCTGCGTACCCGCGGTCCGGCCGGTGCGGCCTCCGCCTTCTTCAGTTCCGCCATGCCGTGCTCCCCGATCCCCTGATGTGCCCGGTCCGCCGCCGCCCGGCACTTACTTGCCGCCCGGCTAGTTGACTACACTGAGGAAAGTAGACCCGTAACTAGCCGGGCGTCAAGTAAGTTCTTGGGAGAGTCGCATGGGCAGCACGCCGCAGCCGCGCAGGGGCAACACCCGCCAGCGCATTCAGGACGTCGCCCTGAAGCTCTTCGCCGAACAGGGCTACGAGAAGACGTCGCTCCGCGAGATCGCCGAGCAGCTACAGGTCACCAAGGCGGCGTTGTACTACCACTTCAAGACCAAGGAAGACATCCTCATCAGCATCTTCGAGGACCTGAACCGGCCCGTCGAAGCCCTCCTGGAGTGGGGCAAGGACCAGCCGCGGACCCTGGAGACGAAGAAGGAGATCCTGGTCCGCTACAGCGAGGCGCTCAAGGCCGCCGAGCCGCTCTTCGTCTTCATGCAGGAGAACCAGGCGACGGTTCGCGACCTGAGCATCGGCCACACCATCAAGCACCGGGTCATCGCCCTGGTCGACCTGATCAAGGATCCGGACGCCCCGCTCACCGACCAGGTGCGGTGCTTCAGCGCACTCTTCACCATGCACGCCGGAATGATGGCCCTCAGAGACGCCGAAGGCGACCCCGAGGAGAAGCGCAAGGCTGCTCTCGAGGTCGCCATCGAGCTGGTGACCAAGGCCCACGACCCGGGGCCCGCCGCTTAGCGGCTACGGGCTATCCCGTCAGATGTGGACGTGCTCGGCCTTCAGGAAGGAGACCGGGTTGATCGCCGAGCCGTAGTTCGGGGTGGTGCGGATCTCGAAGTGGAGGTGCGGGCCGCTGGAGTTTCCGGTGTTGCCGGAAAGGGCGATCTTCTCGCCCGTCTTCACGCGGTCGCCGATCTTCACTCCGATCTTGGACAGGTGCGCGTACTGCGAGTACTTGCCGTTGGCGTGCTTGATCACGATGGCGTTGCCGTACGCGGGACCGTCGCCGCCACCGTTCGGGCCGGCCTTGACGACGCGGCCGGAGTGCGCGGCCTCGACCTTGGTGCCGATCGGCACCGCGAAGTCCTGGCCGGAGTGCTTGCTGGCCCAGCGGTCGCCACCGGTGCCGTAGGTGGCACTCAGCACGTACTTGTTGACCGGGGCCTCCCAGGAGGCGGCCTTCTTCTTCGCCGCAGCCTTCTTCTTGGCCGCGGCCTTCTTCTTGGCGTCGGCCTTCTCGGCCTTGTCGGCCTTGGCCTTGGCGGCGGCCTTGCTCTGGGCGGTCGCCTGCTGGCTGACGGAGTCGGCAGTGGTGGCCGCGCCCGCCAGGGCCGCGGCGTCCGTCGTGCCGGACGCGAACGCCGCGCCCGCACCGAACACCATCGACGCACCCAGGCCGGCGGCCACGACGGCGCCACTGACGCGGGACATGGACGGGCGGCGGGAGTGCTGGAACGTAACGCGCTTCGACATGCGGGGGAACCTCCGGGGTGACTGGACCCAGTGCTCGACCGGGCTTGCTCCACCTTGGTAACCCGCACCCCCAGTAACACTCAAACACCCCATCTACGATCAAAAGCCGTAGCGGAGGGGGTGGGAATTGAATGACGACCACCGCTCCGACACCAGATGTCGAGCTTCCGGACATTTTTCATGAAGCGGGTTTAATCGCAGCTCCGGGGCCACCCATGCAGGACACCGCCCAGCAATCCAGGCATATCCCCCCAAACGCCGAAAGCCTCCTCCGGGGCGGGCCCAAAGTCCTTCGGCGCAGCACCACAAGTTCTCCTAGCGTGCCTAGTAGGCCTCCGAGGGCCTGTGCGCCTTGTCACCGCCGGTGGGTACGAAGCCTTGTCCGTTTCGGGACCTTCGGCCCGGGGGGTCGGCGGGGCCTGCGAACAGTTGCCCAGCACCCCGGCGCGTCCAGCCGGCGGCGAATGCGCCGGGCGCCTCGACGGCGACGAGCAGGCCGATGCCGTGAAGCCCTTGGTGTCGGCCCGCGACCGGCTCGCCGGAGCGGCCGCCCTTGCCGTCGGCCGCAACCAGATGGAGTTCGTCCCCGGACCCCGCAGGGAGGACGAGGCGGGCGACAGGGCGCAGGCCCGGTCCGTCGAGGAGAGCGCCGACGCCTCCCGGTCCAGCGGCCGCTCATGCACAAGGCCGGCACACCCCGACCGCACGCACCGCCCTGAGCGCGCACCCCACCCCACACACCCCTGACCGCACGCGCCACCGTGGCAGGAGAGGCACGGGGAAACTGGGACCAGGAAGGGGGGAGGCACCCCGTGATCCGGCGACACGGCAGTGGCCCGGCAGGCCGTGAGAGCTGGGCCGCCGCCAGGCGCAGCCCTTCGAAACGCCCGGGCCCGGGCATGCCCCGCTCGGGCCGGTGGGCGGACGTGGGCGGCGCGCGGAGCGGGTCAGGGGGCACCCAGGCGCTGCGACAACCGGGCGTGTGCCCGTTTCGGTGCCTGTTTCCGGCACTCGGGGGCGCCTCACCCAGCCGTCGACAACCAGGAGCGCACGGCGGACTCCAGCACGGAGCGAGATCCTGACAACCCGGCTCCTGAGGGGTTGCGGTTGCCGCTGCGGCAGCTTCTACCGTCCTGAACAGGGCCGGAAAGACCGGCCCGGTGACGCGATCGTGAAGGAGACGGCAATGGACTGGCCGATTGCGGAGGTCGCACGGATGTCGGGCGTGACCGCCCGGACCCTGCGGCACTACGACGAGATCGGTCTGCTGCCACCGGCCAGGACCGGGGCCAACGGGCACCGCTACTACGAGGAGCACCAGCTGCTGCTGCTCCAGCAGATTCTCGTACTGCGGGCGCTGGGCGTAGGACTGCCGGAGATCGGCAGGGTCCTGGCCGAGCAGATCGACGAGGTGGACGCCCTGCGCGGCCACCACCGACGGCTGCTCGCCGAGCGTGACCGGCTCGAAGCCCTGGCCGGAACCGTCTCCCGCACGATCGCCGAATTGGAGCAGTCCAGGAAGGACGGCACATCCATGACCGCCATCAACCGGCCGGAGAACCTCTTCGAGGGCGTCCAGCCCTCCCAGTACGGAGAGAGCCTGCGTGATTTCCCCGAGCACGCCAGGAAAGTCGCCGACAAGGTGGCCACGATGACCCCGCAGGACATCGAGGCCGGACAGCGCGAGCGCACCACACAGATGATCCTGCTGGCCGACCTGATGGCCGCCGGCCACCCGGCCGACGCCACGCCCGTACAGGCCCAGATCGACGCCCGGTACCAGGCCCTGACCGAACTGCGAACCGTGTCCGCCGAGGAGTACCGCGACATCGGCCGCTCCTGCGTGGACAACGGCGCCTGGCGCGCGGCGTACGAGGCCATCGCGCCCGGCCTGGCCGCGTACCAGCGGGACGCCATCGAGGCGTACGTCGCCACCAGGCTGAGCTGAACCAGCCCTCATCGCGCGGCAACGCCCGCGAAGTGGCCCGCGATCCACCGATCCACCGATCCACCGGAAAGGAGAAAGGGGCTGCCCCGGACCGTGACCGGTCCGGGGCAGCCCCTTTCAACGCTCAGGCGCCGCGCGCCCTACGCTTCCTTCGTCAGGTTCGGGCCGCCGCCCGCTGCCTGCTCGACCGGAGGAACGTCCGGCAGAGCCGACTTCTCCTCGCCGCGGAACGAGAACTTCTTCTCGTCCCCCTCGCCCTCGGTGCCCACGACCACGATGTGACCGGGACGCAGCTCGCCGAAGAGGATCTTCTCGGACAGGATGTCCTCGATCTCGCGCTGGATCGTCCGGCGCAGTGGCCGGGCTCCCATCACGGGGTCGTAACCCTTCTTCGCCAGGAGCGACTTGGCCTCGGCGCTGAGCTCGATGCCCATGTCGCGGTCCTTGAGACGCTCATCCACCTTGGCGACCATCAGGTCGACGATCTGGATGATGTCTTCCTCGGTGAGCTGGTGGAAGACGACCGTGTCGTCGACACGGTTGAGGAACTCGGGCCGGAAGTGCTGCTTGAGCTCTTCGTTGACCTTGACCTTCATCCGCTCGTAGTTCGTCTTCACGTCGCCCTGGGCGGCGAAGCCCAGGTTGAAGCCCTTCGAGATGTCCCTGGTCCCGAGGTTGGTCGTCATGATGATGACCGTGTTCTTGAAGTCCACGACCCGGCCCTGGGAGTCGGTCAGACGACCGTCTTCCAGAATCTGGAGCAGGGAATTGAAGATATCGGGGTGGGCCTTCTCGACCTCGTCGAAGAGGACGACGGAGAACGGCTTGCGGCGCACCTTCTCGGTGAGCTGGCCGCCCTCTTCGTAGCCCACGTAACCGGGGGGCGAACCGAAGAGACGGGAAACCGTGTGCTTCTCGCTGAACTCCGACATGTCGAGGGAGATCAGCGCGTCCTCGTCGCCGAAGAGGAATTCGGCGAGCGTCTTGGAGAGCTCCGTCTTACCGACGCCGGACGGGCCGGCGAAGATGAACGAGCCACCGGGGCGCTTCGGGTCCTTCAGACCGGCTCGCGTACGGCGGATCGCCTGCGAGAGGGCCTTGATGGCGTCCTTCTGGCCGATGACGCGCTTGTGGAGCTCGTCCTCCATGCGCAGCAGACGTGAGGACTCCTCCTCGGTCAGCTTGAAGACCGGGATGCCGGTGGCCGTCGCCAGGACCTCGGCGATGAGCTCGCCGTCGACCTCGGCGACGACGTCCATGTCGCCGGCCTTCCACTCCTTCTCCCGCTTGGTCTTCGCCGCCAGCAGCTGCTTCTCCTTGTCGCGGAGCGAAGCTGCCTTCTCGAAGTCCTGGGAGTCGATCGCCGACTCCTTGTCGCGGCGGACGCCCGCGATCTTCTCGTCGAACTCGCGGAGGTCCGGCGGCGCGGTCATCCGGCGGATGCGCATCCGGGAGCCGGCCTCGTCGATCAGGTCGATCGCCTTGTCCGGCAGGAAGCGGTCCGAGATGTAGCGGTCGGCCAGGGTGGCGGCCTGGACCAGCGCCTCGTCCGTGATGGAGACCCTGTGGTGGGCCTCGTAACGGTCGCGCAGACCCTTGAGGATCTCGATGGTGTGCGGCAGCGACGGCTCCGCGACCTGGATGGGCTGGAAGCGGCGCTCCAGCGCGGCGTCCTTCTCCAGGTGCTTGCGGTACTCGTCGAGCGTCGTGGCACCGATGGTCTGGAGCTCGCCTCGCGCCAGCATGGGCTTGAGGATGCTGGCCGCGTCGATCGCGCCCTCGGCGGCGCCCGCACCCACCAGGGTGTGGAGCTCGTCGATGAACAGGATGATGTCGCCGCGGGTGCGGATCTCCTTGAGGACCTTCTTCAGGCGCTCCTCGAAGTCACCTCGGTAGCGGGAACCCGCCACCAGGGCACCGAGGTCCAGGGTGTAGAGGTGCTTGTCCTTGAGGGTCTCGGGCACCTCGCCCTTGACGATGGCCTGGGCCAGGCCCTCGACGACCGCCGTCTTGCCGACGCCGGGCTCGCCGATGAGAACCGGGTTGTTCTTCGTACGGCGGGACAGCACCTGCATGACCCGCTCGATCTCCTTCTCGCGCCCGATGACCGGGTCGAGCTTGGACTCACGAGCGGCCTGGGTGAGATTCCGGCCGAACTGGTCGAGCACCAGGGAAGTGGAGGGCGTGCCCTCCGCGGGGCCGCCCGCAGTGGCCGCCTCCTTGCCTCCCGAGTACCCGGAGAGCAGCTGGATGACCTGCTGCCGCACCCGGTTCAGGTCGGCGCCCAGCTTCACGAGGACCTGGGCTGCGACGCCCTCGCCCTCGCGGATCAGGCCGAGCAGGATGTGCTCCGTGCCGATGTAGTTGTGGCCGAGCTGGAGGGCCTCACGGAGCGACAGCTCCAGGACCTTCTTGGCCCGGGGGGTGAAGGGGATGTGCCCGGACGGGGCCTGCTGGCCCTGACCGATGATCTCCTCCACCTGCTGGCGGACCGCCTCGAGCGAAATCCCGAGGCTCTCCAGGGCCTTAGCGGCGACACCCTCACCCTCGTGGATCAGGCCCAGGAGGATGTGCTCGGTGCCGATGTAGTTGTGGTTGAGCATCCGGGCTTCTTCCTGAGCCAGGACGACAACCCGCCGCGCGCGGTCGGTGAACCTCTCGAACATCGTTAATCGCTCCTCAGAGCGGTCAGGCAGTAAGGGGTCGGTCCCCTCCCTGTCCTTCCGCAGCTTAGTCCCGCAAGCGGGGACCGCTCATTTCAACTGCCGACACCCGATCGATGGCCTCCTGCCCCGAACGCCGACAACTGCTCCAACCCGATGGTGCGAGACGATGTTCCCGCAGGCCAGGCAGATAGCCCTTTCGCCAGTACGCCGATGGCGAACGTGAGACGTTTTTGCCCGCGTGTCGCCCCTTCCCACTAGGGATGTCTTACCCGCACTCACCGACAGTCCATGCGGCGCACCCCCGTTCCCTCCGCTACGGGCGAACAACTTCGCGCTGCCGAATGCTTCCGCACGCCTCGGAGGCGGACACGCAGGGCACTCGATCATGCGCGGTGCGTAACCCCGGGGCCGGTTCGGCGGTTCATCGGGCATGGCTCCCCTCGTCCCGCCTCCCCGCTCGTCGACGGAATCCGACCGCCACGCGCAGTGGTACGCCCGCGAACTCGGCTGGGCCACGGTGGGCACGTCACCGGTGCGGCTGCCGACGGGGCTGAGCTTCGACGTGCTGGAGCTGCCCGCCGAGGCAGGTCACGCGGCGCTGCGCCGGGTGGGGCGCACCGGCCCGGTGGCGCTGGCGGGGCGGCGTATGCGGCTACTGGTGGCCGCGGGCAGCGCGGACGAGCTGCCCGGTCTGCTCGACTGGCTGGAGTGGGGCGGGATCGCTCTCGACCTGCTCGCCCTCGGTGCCGGCGGGCACATCACGGCCCCGGTACCGCCGGGCGGGACGGCGGGCTCGCCGGGGGCCGCGTTCTGGCTGCGGCCCCCCGGATCGCGCCAGGAGGTGGAACCATCGCTCCCGGCCCTCGGCGGCCTCGGGAGCAGCGGTGGGGATGCTCCCGATCTCGTGCGACTCGTGGACGCGGCGGCGACGGAGTGCCACCGGGCCAGAATCGCGCATGCCCGTACATGCCTGTGGACCCATCGGCCGACAGGTCAGCCGTTGGCCTTCTCGTAAGCCTCACGGATCTCGGCGGGAACGCGGCCACGGTCATTCACGTTGTGGCCGTTCTCGCGCGCCCACCGACGGATCTCGGCGGTGTCCTTGTTGCCACCGGTAACGGCGCGGCCCTTGCCACGGCCGGTCGCCGCGCGGCCACCGGTACGGCGCCCGCTCTTGGTGTACGGCTCAAGAAGACCACGGAGCTTGTCCGCGTTGCCCGTGGTGAGGTCGATCTCGTACGTCTTGCCATCCAGAGCGAACGTCACTGTCTCGTCCGCCTCGCCACCGTCGAGGTCATCAACAAGAAGGACCTGAACCTTCTGTGCCACCGGATTTCCTTTCATCGAAAATGCAGTACGCGGAAAGGAAACCGCTTTTCCCCGGAAAACACAAACCCCTGGGAGAGGTTCCGCAGCGCAAGAACACGGGAAACATGCGCGATTCGGACATAGGGTTCCGGAAAGTTCCCCTCGTTCACAGGTGCAGAAGCATCCGGCTGTTGCCCAAGGTGTTCGGCTTCACTCGTTCGAGACCGAGGAACTCGGCGACGCCCTCGTCATAGGAACGCAGCAGCTCGCTGTAGACATCTCCGTCGACCGGCGTCTCTCCGATCTCGGTGAAGCCGTGCGCGGCGAAGAAGTCGACTTCGAACGTGAGGCAGAAAACCCTGCGGACACCGAGCCAGCGCGCGGTCTGCAGGAGCTTGCCCAGGACCTGGTGCCCGACTCCGGCGCCCTTGATGCCGTGGTCGACGGCGAGAGTACGGACTTCGGCGAGGTCTTCCCACATCACGTGCAGTGCGCCGCATCCGATGACACGGGCGTCCTCGTCGCGTTCGGCCACCCAGAACTCCTGGATGTCCTCGTAAAGCGTCACCGTCGCTTTGTCGAGCAGGATGCCTTCGGAGACGTAGCCGTCAAGGAGTGCGCGGACTGACGCCACATCGCTCGTCCTGGCGCGCCGGACGGTGATGGCCGGTCTATTTACCGACGGGCCGGTATGAAGATCTGCGCGAGATCCGGTTTCCGGCCTTCTTTGAGCTCCGGTTTGCGACTCGGCACGGTGCTCGGTTTGCGACTGCTCTGAGGACATCCCCTGACGCTATCGCCCACTCTCCGGCGGCGCTCCATCGGCTGCGGCCCCGTCATCGGGCCGGCTCCCGGCCGGTTCCGGGAAGGTGGGAGCGACGACGCGGATCGCATCCCGGAGAGCTTCACGCTGCTCCGCGGACATCATGCCGAAGAAGGCGACCAGCGCCGCCGCCGGGTTGTCGCTCTGGGACCAGGCCTCGTTCATCAGTGCGGCCGAGTATGCGGCGCGGGTGGAGACCGCCGTATATCGATATGCGCGGCCGTCGACTTCCCTGCGCACCCAGCCCTTCTGATGGAGATTGTCCATTACCGTCATGACGGTCGTGTACGCGATGGACCGTTCCTGTTGAAGGTCCTCGAGAACTTCCCGCACGGTGACCGGGCGGTTCCATTGCCAGACCCGTGTCATCACGGTGTCTTCCAGCTCTCCCAATTGGCGAGGCACACCGCCACCTTAGTGCTAGATGTCTGGAATGGGATAATTCGGAGACGGCAAAAGGGCGCACGGCTCCAGGGGAGCGGTGCGCCCTTCATGCTCGGGTCCGGGTCAGACGCCCCCGGGCCGCGGCGCCTGCTTCGCCGCTTCGGCACGGGCGAGCGCCGCGTCCACGGCGGCGTCTTCCTTGGTCTTGTTCGGGCCGCCCTGGCTCTTGATGATCGTCACGACGAGGCCGACGAAGAAGACGGCCATCACCACGGGGGGAACGAGCGCGGATACGTAGTCCATGCCGTCCAGGGTAGCGAGCCCGGCATTCCGGCCACTCCCGGGCACCCCCGGGAGTGCCGCCGGCCTCAGGACACGGCGCGCTCCTCCGGCGGAGGAGCCGGCGCCGGCCGGCGGCGGGGCGGGAAGACCTCGGACGGCTTGGGCATCGGACGCTGCTCACCCGGGGCCGACGGGCGGGCGGGTACCCCGGGGCCCGAAGGGGTCCGGGGCCGCTCGGGCTCCTTGGCCGCAGCCAGGCCGCCGGGCAGAGCGAGCAGCCGGCTGCGCGGCGCGGGCGCCGTGACGGACACCGCCCGGCCTGCGAGGCGCGCCCGCACCGAGCGCTCGGCCAGCACCTGGCAGCGCTCCAGCAGGGCCGCGGCGACCGGGCCGGCGCGCAGGGCGCGCAACGCCGCGAGGTCGTCGGGGCGGGGGTCGTACCCGGCCGCGAGGGCGTCCTGGAGGAGCTCCAGATAACCGCTGAGCGAGCCGGGGAGCGCATTGCGGTAGCGGGCGAGGTCGGCGAGGAGGAAGGCGCGCAGCCGGCCCGCCTCCCTCGCCACCTCGTCCACGGCGCCCGCGAGGCGCAGGCAGTCCTGGACATCCTCTTCCGGCAGGGGCGTGGGGTGGAGGGCGTTGGCGAGAGCACGTCGGAGCACCCGGAGTTCGTCCGCGCTGAACGCCATGCCGCCGCGTGATCCGTAGGGCGTGGGCATGACGCGACAATACGTGCTAAATGGACAAAATCCGCTTAACTAATCGCTTGGCGGCGCGGCGTCGGGCGTCGCGCCGCACAGGCGTTACCGCAGGTGGCCGAGGCGCGCCCTACATACGGGCGATGTTCCGCTCGTACACGAGGCGCAGCCCGATGAGGGTCAGCCAGGGCTCGTGCTCGTCGATGACGGAGGACTCGCCCAACACCATCGGAGCAAGGCCGCCGGTCGCGATGACGGTGACCTCGTCGGGGTCGGCCGCCAGCTCCTTCTTCATGCGCTCGACCACTCCGTCGATCTGGCCGGCGAAGCCGTACACGATGCCCGACTGCATGGCCTCGACGGTGTTCTTGCCGATCACGCTGCGGGGCCGGGCCAGCTCGATCTTGCGGAGCTGGGCCCCCTTGACCCCGAGTGCCTCCACGGAGATCTCGATGCCCGGCGCGATCACCCCGCCCGTGTACTCGCCGCGCGCGGACACCGCGTCGAAGGTGGTGGCCGTGCCGAGGTCCACGACGATGGCCGGGCCTCCGTAGAGCTCGACGGCGGCGACCGCGTTGATGATCCGGTCCGCGCCGACCTCCTTCGGGTTGTCCGTGAGGACCGGCACTCCGGTCTTGACGCCCGGCTCGACCAGAACCGCCGGGACGTCACCGTAGTAGCGGCGGGTGACCTCGCGGAGCTCGTGCAGTACGGCGGGGACGGTCGAGCAGATCGCGATGCCCTCGATGCCGTCGCCCAGCTCGACGCCGAGCAGCGGGTGCATGCCCATCAGTCCCTGGAGCAGGACGGCGAGCTCGTCGGCGGTACGGCGGGCGTCGGTGGAGATCCGCCAGTGCTCGACGATCTCCTCGCCGTCGAACAGGCCGAGGACGGTGTGGGAGTTGCCGACGTCGATGGTGAGCAGCATCAGGCGCCGGCCCCGTCGGTCTGCGCCGCGGCCTCGCGGAAGTCCAGGCCGATGTCGAGGATCGGCGAGGAGTGCGTGAGCGCGCCGACGGCCAGGTAGTCGACCCCGGCCTCGGCGTAGGCGCGGGCCGAGTCGAGGGTGAGCCGGCCCGAGGACTCCAGCACCGCGCGGCCGTCGACGAGGGCGACCGCCTCGGCGGTCCCGGCCGGGGTGAAGTTGTCCAGCAGGATCAGGTCCGCTCCGGCGTCCAGCACCTCGCGTACCTGCTCCAGGGTGTCGACCTCGACCTCGATCGCGAGGTCCGGGAACGCCTTCCTGACCCGGTTGAACGCCTCGGCGACGCCACCGGCGGCGATCACGTGGTTGTCCTTGACCAGCGCCGCGTCCACGAGCGACATGCGGTGGTTGACCCCGCCTCCGCAGCGCACCGCGTACTTCTCGAGCGCGCGCAGCCCCGGGGTGGTCTTGCGGGTGTCGCGGACCTTCGCCTTCGTACCGTCGAGCACATCGGCCCAGGCGCGGGTGGCGGTCGCGATGCCGGAGAGCCGGCACAGCAGGTTGAGCGCGCTGCGCTCGCCGGTGAGCAGGTCACGGGTACGGGTCGTGACCGTGAGCAGCTTCTGGCCGGCCTCGACGCGGTCGCCGTCCTCGACGTGGCGCTCGACCTCGAACTCGTCGGTGCAGACGATGGACAGCACGGCCTCGGCGACGCGCAGACCGGCGACGACGCCCGCCTCACGCGCCGTGAAGTCGCCGGTGGCGACCGAGTCCTCCGGGACGGTCGCCACGGTGGTGACGTCCTCGCCGCCGTCCAGGTCCTCCTCGATCGCGACGTGGGCGATGTCCTCGACCTGGACCGGGTCCAGGCCGGCTTCGGCCAGGAGCTGAGCCAGGGCGGGGTCGAGACCGCACTCCAGGCCGTCGGGGTCGTAGCCGTCACCGCAGCCGCAGCCGTCACCGCAGCCGCCCCCGGACTCGGCGGGCGCGCCGATGTGGATCAGCGGAACGTCCACGGGTGTGGGGCGCGGATTCTCTTCGGGCGTGCTCACGGTTACGGCTCCTCGGGGGCGTCGGCGGGGTGGTTGCGGGGGCTGGCGGACAGTGCTGTGTCTGCGGGGTCCGCAGGGTCTCGGGGGCGTACGGGCGGGAACGCGGCGCTGTCCGTCGTGCGGACGACCGGCTGCCGGTCCGGGGCGAGACGGACGACGAGGTGGCGGCGCCAGTCGGCGTCGTCGCGGTCGGGCCGGTCCTCGCGCCAGTGGCAGCCGCGGGTCTCCTCGCGCTCCTGCGCGGCGGCGACCAGCACCCGCGAGACGAGGAGCAGGTTCGTGGCCTCCCACGCCTCCACCCCGGGTACGGCGTCCTTGGGGCCGTCCTCCTCGGCAGCGGCCTGCTGGAGCGCGTCCAGTTCCCCGGCCGCGGTGGCGAGGCTGCCGGCGGAGCGGATGACGCCTGCGCCCCTGGTCATGATCCGCTGGACGGCGGCCCGGGACTCCGCGGTGAGCAGCGGGACGGTGTGCGCTCCGGCGGGGGGCACCACAGGCTCACGCCGAGGGACGGCACCGGGGTCGGCCCTGGGTCCGTCCACGATGTCGGCCGCGATGCGCTCGGCGAAGACCAGGCCCTCCAGGAGGGAGTTGGACGCCAGCCGGTTCGCGCCGTGCACACCCGTGCAGGCGACCTCGCCGCAGGCGTACAGGCCGGGCACCGTCGTACGGCCGCGGAGGTCGGTACGCACGCCGCCCGAGGCGTAGTGCGCTGCGGGGGCGACCGGAATCGGCTGCGTGACGGGGTCGATGCCGTGGGCGCGGCAGGCGGCGAGGATCGTCGGGAAGCGCTGTTCCCACATCCCGGCGCCGAAGTGGCGGGCGTCGAGATACATGTGCTCGGTGCCCTGGAGGTGCATCTGCCGGGTGATGGCCTTGGCGACGATGTCGCGGGGCGCCAGCTCGGCCAGCTCGTGCTGCCCGAGCATGAAGCGGGTACCGGAGGCGTCCACGAGATGGGCGCCCTCGCCGCGTACGGCTTCGGACACCAGCGGCTGCTGGCCCTCGGAGTCGGCGCCGAGAAACAGGACGGTCGGATGGAATTGGACGAATTCCAGGTCCGATACCTCCGCGCCGGCGCGCAGCGCGAGCGCCACCCCGTCGCCCGTCGAGACCGGCGGGTTGGTGGTGGCGGAGAAGACCTGGCCCATGCCGCCGGTCGCGAGCACCACGGCCGGGGCGCGGACGGCGCCGACACCGTCGTGCTGGCCCTCACCCATGACGTGCAGGGTGACACCCTCGGTACGGCCTTCGGCATCCGTGAGCAGGTCCAGGACCAGGGCGTTCTCGATGGTGCGCAGGGCGGCCGAACGGACCGCGTCGACCAGGGCCCGGGAGATCTCCGCGCCCGTCGCGTCGCCTCCGGCGTGCGCGATGCGGCGGCGGTGGTGGCCGCCCTCCCTGGTCAGGGCGATCGCCCCGGTGTCCGTGGTGTCGAAGTGCGCGCCTGTCTCGATCAGCCTGCGTACGGCGTCAGGGCCCTCGGTGACGAGGGTGCGCACCGCAGTCTCGTCGCACAGGCCGGCACCGGCGACCAGGGTGTCGTCGAGGTGCTGCTCAGGCGTGTCGCCCTCGCCGAGCGCGGCGGCGATGCCGCCCTGCGCCCAGCGGGTGGAGCCGTCGTCGAGGCGGGCCTTGGTCACGACCACGGTCGCGAGGCCCGCCGCGGCGCAGCGCAGAGCGGTGGTGAGACCGGCCACACCGGAGCCGACCACGACGACGTCCGCGTCGATGGCCCAGCCCGGGGCGGGGGCGGTCAGCCGTATTCCGGTCACGTGTGGGCTCCGAGGGTCAGCGGGATGTTGTCGATCAGGCGGGTGGCTCCCACGCGAGCCGCGACGGCGAGCACCGCCTCGCCGCTGACGCGGTCGTCGGGGAGCTCGGTGAAGTCCGCCGGGTCCACGAGCGCCACGTAGTCCAGGGTGAGGGGCACCTCTTCCTCGGCCGCCTCGTCGAGGACGGCCCGTGCCGCGGCCAGCACCGCGGCAGGTACGACGGTCGGCCGGGCCAGTGCCACAGCCTGTGAGTCGGCGGCCGCGCGGGCCTCTCCGAGCCGGGTGAGGGCGGCGGCCCGTCCCTCGCGCTCCGGCATCGTCCGGGCACGTGCGTGCAGCGTCTGCTGGGCGACCAGCCGGTCGCGCGCGGCGAACAGAGCCCTGGGCAGGGCCAGCGCGGTCCTGCGCTCCTCGGCGGAGAGGAAGCGGTTGCGGCTGGAGAGTGCGAGGCCGTCCGGGTCGCGCACGGTCGGCACCGCGACGATGTCGATGCCGAAGTTCAGATCGCCCACCATGCGGCGGACCAGTGCGAGCTGCTGCGCGTCCTTCTGTCCGAAGAACGCCGCGTCCGGCCCGGTGAGGTGGAGGAGCTTGGCGACGACGGTGAGCATGCCGTCGAAGTGCCCGGGCCGGGAGGTGCCCTCCAGGCGCTCGCCCATGGGTCCCGCGGTGATCCTGACCTGCGGCTCGCCGCCGGGGTAGACCTCGTCGACGGAGGGGGCGAACACCGCGTCGGCCCCGGCCTCCGAGGCGACGGCGAGATCGGCCTCCAGGGTGCGGGGATAGCGGTCGAGGTCGGCGGCCTCGCCGAACTGGAGCGGGTTGACGAAGACGGTGACCACGACCTGGCCGTCGGGTCCCGCGGCTGCCCGCGCCGCACGGATCAGGGTGGCGTGGCCGTCGTGGAGCGCGCCCATCGTCATGACGACGGCGCGGCGGGCTCCGGCGGCCCGGCCGAGGGCGTCCAGCTCCGCGGCGGAGCGCAGCAGGTTGGCGGGTGCGGTGTTCATCGCTTCTCCCCCGGCCCGGATCCGTCCGGACCGTGTGTTCCGTTCGTGCCGTTCGCGGCGTTGCTGTCCGACAGGACGCCGAGGAGGTCCTCCGCGAGCTCCGGTTTGAGCAGGCCGTGGTCCAGCGCCCGGTCGGCCGTGGCGCGCGCCATGGCGAGATATCCGGCCACTGTCTGCGGGGCATGGGCGCGCAGCTCACGGATGTGCGCGGACACGGTCCCCGCGTCGCCCCGGGCGACGGGCCCGGTCAGCGCCGCGTCGCCGGAGCGCAGGGCGTTGTCGAGCGCCGCGCCGAGGAGGGGGCCGAGCATCCGGTCGGGAGCGCCCACGCCGGCTTCACGGAGCAGCTCCATGGACTGCGCGACGAGGGTGACCAGGTGATTCGCTCCGAGGGCGAGCGCCGCGTGGTAGAGCGGCCGGGACTCCTCGGCGATCCATTCGGGCTCGCCGCCCATCTCGATCACGAGCGCCTCGGCGGCGAGCCTGAGCTCTTCGGGTGCGGTGACCCCGAAGGAGCAGCCCGCCAGCCGCTGGACGTCCACGGAGCTGCCGGTGAAGGTCATCGCCGGATGCAGGGCGAGCGGGAGGGCCCCGGCCCGCAGCGCGGGATCCAGCACCTTCGTCCCGTACCGCCCTGAGGTGTGGACGAGCAGCTGGCCGGGTCGCACGGCGCCTGTCTCGGCGAGCCCTTCGACCAGGCCGGGCAACGCGTCGTCGGGGACGGTCAGCAGCACGAGCTCGGCTCGCGCGAGGACCTCGGCGGGCGTCACCAGAGGAACGTCCGGGAGCAGTGCGGCCGCCCGGCGCACGGATGCGTCGGAGACGCCCGACACCGCGACCGGGCGGTGCCCGGCGAGCTGCAGCGAGGCGGCGAGGGCGGGCCCGACCCGTCCCGCGCCGACGACGCCGACGGTGAGGCGGGCGGGGCGGTCCCTCGCGTCGAGGGCTTCCTTGGAAACTGATGCGTTCACGCGGCGATGGCCTTCCGTTCCAGTCCGCGGGGGGTACCGGACGACTTCTCTGCATGCTACGCCAGCGTTTCGCCGCACCCCCGCACTGTCCACACCCTGTGGATAACTTTCGGCGGCACGGGAACCCGAAGTGGGCGGCGCCGGCGGCCCGGGCGATGATCGTCCCATGGGAGTCACCGACGAGCAGATGCAGAGGAACCGCAGGCTGACGGCCTGGCAGCGGTCCGGAAAAGCGCTGGCGCGCATGTCCGCCGACCACACGCTGGCCGAGCGGCTGGCCACGCTCGCCGCCGACGCCGGCACTGTCCACGACCTCGACGAATGGACTGATGTGTACGGCGACGGGGTCGTCGCCGAGGTCGAGCGGCGCACGGCGGAGCTGCTGGGCATGGAGGCCGCGGCGTTCTTCCCGACCGGAACGATGGCCCAGCAGGTCGCTCTGCGGTGCTGGGCGGGGCGTACGGGCAACGCGGTCGTGGCACTGCATCCGCTCTCCCACCCGGAGGTCCACGAGCGGGGCGCACTCACCTCGGTGAGCGGGCTGCGCACGGTGCATCCGACCGCCGCGCCCCGGCACGCCACCGCGGACGAGATCCGGGACTTCCCCGAGCCGTTCGGCACGCTGATGCTGGAGCTGCCGCTGCGCGACGCGGGCTTCGTCCTGCCCTCCTGGGAGCAGCTGGAGGGCGTCGTGGCCGCCGCGCGGGAACGGGACGCGGTGGTGCACCTGGACGGGGCGCGCCTGTGGGAGTGCACGCCGCACTTCGGGCGCGGCCTGCCGGAGATCGCGGCGCTCGCCGACAGCGTGTACGTGTCGTTCTACAAGTCCCTGGACGGGCTGTCGGGAGCGGTGCTCGCCGGGCCCGACCCGCTGATCGAGGAGGCGAGGACCTGGCGCCACCGGTACGGCGGTCAGGTCTTCCAGCAGTACCCGGCAGCCCTCTCCGCCCTGCTGGGCCTGGAGCGGGAACTGCCGAGGCTGCCGTCGTACGTGGCACACGCGAAAGTGGTGGCCGAAGCGCTGGCGAAGGGATTCGAAGGGGCGGGCGTGCCGTGGTTCCGGGTGCACCCCGAGCCGCCGCACACGCACCAGTTCAAGGTCTGGCTGCCGTACTCCGCGGATGTCCTGGACGAGGCGTCGGTGCGGCAGGCGGAGGAAACGGGCGTGACCCTCTTCCGCCGCTGGTTCGCGGCTCCGACCGGGCCGCCAGGGCTCTCGTTCACCGAGGTCACGGTGGCGGCGCCGGGGCTGGAGTGGACGGCCGGCGACGTGCGCGAGGCGGTGGCGTCGTTCGTACGGCTGGTGGAGGAGGAGACGACCCCTCGGGCGTAGGCAGCCGCCGGGCGCACGGCACCGTCATGCCGCCGCCAGGCGCATGGCAGCCGGAGGGCGACTCCCACGCACCCGGCAGCCGGCGCACAGCCGTCAGACACGGGAGGCCGTTGCACGACCCTCACGCACACGGCGGCAAAAGCACGACCGTCACGCGTACGGCGGCCGGTGCGCGGCCGTCCAGGCCTGGATACGCCTGCGGATACCGCGCAGGACGTCCCAGTCGTGTGGGCCGGGCAGCGGCGGCGGTACCTCACCGTGCTGCGTGGCGCGATAGCTGTCGAGCATGTGCTGCTGAACGGTGTCCATGAATTCAGCGTGACCCCGGCCCGGCAGGTCCGCCCGCGGATTGACGACCGCAGTCAAGTGTCACCGGACCCCGCACGCTCACCCCCCACTATGGAGGGGTGAGCGTGCACATCGACATCGCGGGCCTGCCTCCCGAGCGCATAGTTTTCGAGACCTCCCCCCTCGCCGAGCTGGGGCTCGCCCTTCATGCGCTCTCCGAGCCCGGGCACCACCCCGGCCTGCACGGCTGGGCGACCGCGACAGCGGCGGCCCTGGAGCCGGACCTCGCGGACCGGCTGCACGAGGCGGAGTTCCTGTGGCGGAACACCTTCTCCGACGTCTTCATGCCGTTCGCCGGCGTCCGCGGCGGGGACGGCAGGACCGGCTCGACCCTCGCCGAGGACCTGGACATCCTGGACAGGCTCGACGACGAACGGTTCGTCTCGGCCGCCCTGGAGTTCACCTGCGCGAGCCAGTACGGAACGGGTGCGCCCTCCCCCCTCGCGGACACCGGGATGCGGACCCGCGCGCTCGACATGGCGTCGGCCAGGGGGCCGAAGCAGCTGGCTTTCACCCGGCAGCTGCTGGCCGATCCGGGCTCCGTACGCGGCTGGGTGAGGCGCCTCTTCGAGGACTGCGACCAGGCCTTCTTCGCCGACACCTGGCGACGGGCCCAGGTCCAGCTGGCCGCCGACGCCCGGCACAAGACGGAGGTTCTGCGCCACAAAGGCGTCGGCGCGGCGCTCGGGGCCGTCTCCGCGGCTCTCTCGCTGGACGAGGAGTCCGGCAGGATCAGCGTCGACAAACTGACCACCGGCAGGACCGAGGCCACGGGCTCGGCCGCGGGCACCGGCCTCACCCTCGTCCCGACCAGCTTCGGCTGGCCGCATCTGATGGTGCTGCACGCGCCCGGCTGGCGCCCGGTGATCCACTACCCGGTGCACCGTCCGGAACTGCCCTCCCCCGCCTCGGTCGAGCTGCTCCAGCTCCGGATGGAGGCGCTTGCCCACCCCATGCGCATGCGCCTCTGCCGCAACCTGGCCCGTTCCCCGTACACCACGGGCGAACTCGCCGACTCGCACGGCATCACGCCGCCCGAGGTCTCCCGTCACCTGGCCGTGCTCAAGAAGGCCGGCCTGGTCACCACCCGTCGACGGGGACGGTACGTCCTGCACTCGCTGGACCTGACGGTCGTCGCCCGACTGGGAAGCGACTTCCTGGAGGGCGTACTGCGGTGAGCCGTACGCCTGCGCGGCGGCGCACCCGAGGATGTCCGGAGCCGGGCGGCGGACTCAGTCGAAACGGATGTGCTTGATGCTCGTCCAGGTGCGCCGGACGCGGTGCCGCAACGCGCCGTCCGTGTCCGGGACGAGGCGGAGTCCGGCCGACTCCCCTATGCGGACGGCCACCTGAGAGACGGTCAGCCGGTCGGTGCGGATGTGCTCGGCGAACTCCGGTCCGCGGAGCCGCCCCAAGCAGTGGTCGAGCCGCTCGACGGCGAAGCTCTCGTGCTTCAGGCCTCGTCCGAGGCCGCGTTCCCTCAGCCGCCGCAGCACCGTGCCGCGCTCGGCGAGCAAGGCGAAGTGGTGCACCGTGTGCCCGTCGTCGCGCAGCCGTCCGACGATCTCGTCGAAGTAGCCGCCGTCGACGAGCGTCATCGGCGCGATCACGGGTCCCGGGTGCCCGCGCAGGGCCAGACCGAGGACCTCCCGCACGCCGTGGCGCCATGCGCCCAGTTCCTGGAAGTCACCCCTCAGCCCGGGCGGCAGCATCCGGTGCAGGCCGAAACCGGGGTGCTCGGGGTCGCAGACCACACTGCCGGGCAGCCGGCGTCCGAGCTCGTAGGCCGTCTGTGTCTTTCCGCCGCCGAACGGCCCGTTGATCCAGATCAGCGGTGCCACCGGTCAGCCCGCCCCTCCGCCGGCCCTGACCAGGCCCGTCTCGTAGGCGAGGACGACCACCTGGACGCGGTCGCGCAGACCCAGTTTGGTCAGGATGCGGCCCACGTGCGTCTTCACGGTCGCCTCGGAGAGCACCAGCCGGGCCGCGATCTCGCCGTTGGACAGACCCTGGGCGACCAGCAGCATCACCTCGCGCTCACGCCCGGTCAGCTTCTCGACGTGCCTGTGCTGAGGATCCTTCCTGCCGCTCGGCAGCATCGGCGAGAACCGGTCGAGGAGCCGGCGGGTCGTGGACGGGGCGACGACGGCGTCGCCGCTGTGCACCGAGCGGATGGCGGAGAGCAGTTCACCGGGCGGCACGTCCTTGAGCATGAAGCCGCTGGCGCCCGCCTTCAGGCCGGAGAACGCGTACTCGTCCAGGTCGAACGTGGTCAGGATCAGCACCTTGGGCGGCTCCGTCCGCGCGCAGATGCGCCGGGTCGCCTCGACGCCGTCCAGGCGTGGCATGCGTACGTCCATCAGCACCACGTCGACGGACGTGGACCGCAGCACCTCGATCGCCTCCGCCCCGTCACCCGCCTCCGCGACGACCTCCATGTCCGGCTGGGCGGCGAGCACCATCCGGAAGCCGGTGCGCAGCAGCACCTGGTCGTCGACGAGCATCACTCGGATCGCCATGAGCTGTCCTGTCCTTCTGTCACTGGTTGGCCGGCTTGAGGGGAAGCAGGGCACTGATCCGGAAGCCGCCGCCCTGGCGCGGGCCCGCGTCCAGCGTGCCGCCGACCATCCCGACCCGCTCGCGCATGCCGATCATTCCCTGCCCCGCGCCGTCGGCCCCGCCGTCCTCGTAGAGCTCGTGCGGGGCGCCGCGGCCGTCGTCCTCGACCAGCAGGCCCAGCCCGTCGTCGAAGTAGACCAGCCGTACGCTCGCCCCGGCGTCCGGGCCGCCGTGCTTGCGGGTGTTGGTGAGCGCCTCCTGCACGATGCGGTACGCGGTCAGCTCGACCCCGCTCGGCAGCGGACGCGGAGTCCCCTCGATCTTGAAGTCCACCGCGAGGCCGGTCTCCCTGACCTTGCCGACGAGCTCCTCGATCTGCTCGACGTCGGGCTGGGGGACGTACTCCCCGCTCTCCGGGGAATCACCGGTCCTGAGCACTCCGAGCAGCCGCCGCATCTCGGCGAGCGCCTGGCGGCCGGTGCCGGAGATGGTCTCCAGCGCCTGCCGGGCCTGTTCGGGGGACGAGTCCATGACGTACGCGGCGCCGTCGGCCTGGACCACCATCACCGAGACGTTGTGCGCGACGACGTCGTGGAGTTCACGGGCGATACGGGCCCGCTCGGCGGCCACGGCGACCTTCGACTGCGCCTCGCGCTCACGCTCCAGCCGGGCGGCCCGTTCCTCCAGCTGGCTGAAGTACGCCCGCCGGGTGCGTATCGAGTCGCCGAGCACCCAGGCCAGGACGAACGGCACGGTCATGATGACGACGTAGCCGGCCGTCTGCGCCCAGCCGCCCGTGGGGGCGTCGTCGGACCAGCGCAGGCGCGAGAGCCCTGCCGCGACCAGGCTGCATCCCAGGGCGAGGCGGGACGCCCAGCGCTCCCCCACCGTGGCCACCGTGTAGGTGATCACCAGCATGGCGAAGTCGGCCACACCGGGACGCACCCCGAACAGCAACTGGGCGATCCCCATCAGGATCGCGAGCAGCAGCATCTTCTCCGGTGCACGGCGGCGCAGTGCGACGACGGCGGACAGACCCACGGCGATCGGTACCGCGGCCACGCGCTCCCGGCCGCCACCGACCTGTTCGGCCACGATGGACACGCCGGAGAACCCGAGGAGGAGGACAGCCCAGAGGATGTCGACGCCCGTCGGGTGTCTGCGGATGAAATCGTAGAAGCGCTGCACGTTACCCAGCGTAGGGACAGCTGATCGGTGCCCGGGTCAGCCGAAGGGCCGATCCGGGTCCTGGGACCGTACTCCCCAAGGTGGAGACTTGCCTATGTGACGTATGACTGGTGCCGCTGGCGGGAAGCCGCCGAGACCGCTTTGTACGGGGAAAAGGGGTTCTACCGGCGTCCGGAAGGACCCGCAGGCCATTTCCGCACCTCGGTGCACGCCTCCCCCCTGTTCGCCACCGCCGTCGCCCGGCTGCTGGCCGGGACCGCACGGGAGCTGGGGACGGACTCCGTCGGCCTGGTGGATGTGGGAGCAGGCCGCGGCGAGCTGCTGACCGGGGTGCTGGCGGCGCTGCGGGACGGAACCCTGGCTCCCGGCCTCACCGTACGGGCGTACGCCGTTGAGGTCGCCCCGCGCCCGCCGGGCCTGGACCCGGCCGTCAAGTGGTCCGCCGAACTCCCGCAGGACGTGCGGGGGCTGCTGTTCGCCAACGAGTGGCTGGACAACGTCCCCGTGGACGTCGCCGAGGCCGACCCGGACGGGGTTCCCCGCTACGTACTCGTACGGAGGGCCGACGGCACCGAGCGGCTCGGCGATCCGGTGACCGGGGCGGACGCCCGGTGGCTGGCCCGCTGGTGGCCGCTGTCCCGGCCCGGCGACCGTGCCGAGATCGGCCGGCCGCGTGACGAGGCCTGGGCGCGGGCCGTCGCGTCACTGTCCGGCGGCACCGCGGTGGCGGTGGACTACGCGCATGTACGGGCGGCGAGGCCGCCGTTCGGGACGCTCACCGGATTCCGTGGAGGCCGCGAGGTGCCGCCTGTGCCCGACGGGAGCTGCGATCTGACCTCGCACGTGGCTCTCGACGCGTGCGCGGCGGCGGCGGACGGCGCGGCCGAGCTCCTGGACCAGCGGGCGGCACTGCGGGAGCTGGGCGTCAGCGGCGGACGCCCCCCTCTGGCGCAGGCGTCGGCCGATCCCGCCGGCTACGTGCGGGCGCTCGCGTCGGCCGGGGAGGCGGCGGAGCTGACGGCACGCGGCGGGCTCGGCGACTTCGGCTGGCTGCGGCAGCGGGTCCCTGACCGTGAGGGGGGATACTGTCCCGCATGACGGAGACGACGATCGGCATCGGCGGCGCGGCGGAGAGCACCGACATGGTGCTGAACATCGGTCCGCAGCACCCCTCCACCCACGGTGTGCTCCGGCTCCGGCTCGTCCTGGACGGCGAGCGGATCCAGCAGGCCGAACCCGTCATCGGCTACATGCACCGGGGCGCCGAGAAGCTCTTCGAGGCCAGGGACTACCGGCAGATCATCATGCTCGCCAACCGCCACGACTGGCTGTCGGCGTTCTCCAACGAGCTCGGCGTCGTCATGGCCGTCGAGCGGATGCTCGGCATGGAGGTCCCCGAGCGTGCCGTCTGGACGAGGACGCTGCTGGCGGAGCTGAACCGGGTCCTCAACCATCTGATGTTCCTCGGCTCCTACCCCCTCGAACTCGGCGGGATCACCCCGATGTTCCACGCGTTCCGGGAGCGCGAGGAACTCCAGGCCGCGATGGAGGAGGTATCCGGCGGCCGGATGCACTACATGTTCAACCGGGTCGGCGGCCTGAAGGAGGACCTGCCCGCGGGCTGGCTCGGCCGGGCCAGGGACGCCGTCGCGTCCGTGCGCTCGCGAATGGACGTGTACGACCGGCTGGTCCTCGGCAACGAGATCTTCCGGGGCCGCACCCGTGGGGTGGGTGTGCTGTCGCCGGAGGCCGTACACGCCTACGGGGTTTCCGGGCCGATCGCCAGGGCCTCCGGGGTCGACTTCGACCTGCGGCGCGACGAGCCGTACCTCGCCTACGGCGAGCTGCGGGACACGCTCAAGGTCGTCACCCGGACCGAGGGCGACTGCCTGGCCCGCTTCGAATGCCTCCTGGAGCAGACGCACAACGCGCTGGACCTCGCCGACGCGTGCCTGGACCGGATGGCCGACCTGCCGCCCGGGCCCATCAACCAGCGGCTGCCGAAGGTGCTGAAGGCACCGGAGGGCCACACCTACGCGTGGACCGAGAACCCGCTGGGCATCAACGGCTACTACCTGGTGTCCACGGGCGAGAAGACCCCGTACCGGCTCAAGCTGCGCTCCGCCTCGTTCAACAACATCCAGGCACTGACGGAGCTGCTGCCAGGCACGCTCGTCGCCGACATGGTGGCGATCCTGGGCTCGCTCTTCTTCGTCGTCGGGGACATCGACAAGTAGCGGGGCCCCGACCGGAAGGGCCACCGGCCGGGAGGACCACCGGCCACGGGCACCCCCGCCGGAAGGACCACCGGCCGGGAGGCCTCGCGCCTACGAGGAGATCGCGCTGCGCAGCCCGACGACGTCCAGCTGCTCGGTCTCGTCGTGCGCCGTCAGGTCGATGACCTTGCCGACGGCGCGGTTCTCGGCCGTGCCGGTACGGTGCGCCGCCAGCGCCTCCTCGCCCACCACGTCCGCGAGGTCCTCGTTCTGCACGGACTCGATCGCGGCGTCCGCCTTCTGCGTGCCGAAGAAGTCGAAACTCCCCTGCGGTACGAGGTGACGGCGCGCCGCGGCGTACGGGACGACGGAGGATGCCGCGGGCACGGCGCGGGGCGGGCGCACGGCTGCGGGTGACAGCCGTGGTGCGGGAAGTGCGGCCTGGGGGCGGCGGTGCTGGAGCTCACCCGCTCCGGCGGCCGCCGCGTGCTTCCCCTTCCGGCCGTCGCCCTCCGAGTCCCGCTCCGCCGACCGCTCGGCGATGTCACGCTGCCTGGCGAGCTCCGCCGTGCGACGCGCCTCCTGGAGGGCGGCATTGCGGCTCAGGTCCCGAAGGGCCTGCGCGGCGAGCAGATACGCGCCGGGCGTCGGCGTGGACCGCGCGGGCAGGAGTTCCTTCGGTCCGGACGCCTCGATGGCGAGCTGCCTGCGGCCCTCCAGCGCGCT
This sequence comes from Streptomyces pratensis, assembly GCF_016804005.1. Classification (GTDB taxonomy): domain Bacteria; phylum Actinomycetota; class Actinomycetes; order Streptomycetales; family Streptomycetaceae; genus Streptomyces; species Streptomyces pratensis_A. The sequence goes on from NZ_CP051486.1 coordinate 7,824,290, forward strand.
GGCCCGCTCCGTCTCGGCGTTGGCGTACCGGCGCAGCAACGCGGCGTGCTCGCCCCGCAGCCCTGCCAGCTCCACCCGCTTGCGGCGCAGCTTGGTCTCCAGGCGGGTGCGCAGTCCCCTTGATTCCTCGAGGTCCGCCTCGAGTTCGGCTATGCGCTCCTCGGTCTTCCACTCGTCGCTGGCCCGGGCACGGGTCAGCTCCGCGACGCGCAGCCCCGCGGCCCGGTCCCAGCTGCGCATCAGACAGGCACCGGTGACGGCGGCGGCCGCCGTCACGGCCACCAGGGCGCGCAGAGCCATGGGTTCCGCGAGGAGCCAGGCGCCGGCGGCGCAGACGACCGGCACTCCGGCCACCACGGCGGGCGGCAGGATTCTGTGGAGGGGTGGCGAATGGCGGTGGCGTCCTCGTGGCATGGCTCGAAATTTACCGTGCGTACGAGTCACTTGGGAGGCCGCCCGGCAATCTGTTCCCCGCCGGTTACCTGGCAGCCTCTCAAGTGGCCCTCGCGTACGCCTTTTTACTTCTTGATGAGCCCCTTCGACCGGAGATAGTCACCGGCCGCATCGGCGGGCTTGGCACGCTCCGCGTCGACCTTGCGGTTCAGTTCCGCGAGGTCCTCCGTGGTGAGTACGCCGGTGAGCTTCCCGAGCGCCTCGGCGATCTCCGGGGCCCCCGCGTCCTTGGCATTGAGAACCGGAAGGACGTTGTCCGCATTCTGCAGCTTCTTGTCGTCCTCCAGGAACACCAGCCCGTAGGAGTCGAGCACGGCGTCCGTGGTGGTCGTGAGGACCAGCTGGTCCTTACCGTCCTTGACCGCCTGCTTGGACTGCGGCGTACCGACTCCCTTGGGGTCGATCCCGGTGACGTCGATGCCGTACGTCTTCTTCAGTCCGGGCGCGCAGAACGGGCGCACCTCGCACTCGTCGCCCGCCGCGATCTTGACCTTGATCTTCGAGCTGCCGAGATCGGAAAGGGTCTTGAGGTTGTTCTTCTCCGCGAATTCCTTCGACACCGCGAAGGCGTTCTGGTCGACCGCCTTGCCTGCCGGAAGGACCTTCAGTCCGAGCGGGGTGGCGAGCTTCTCCAGAGCGGCGACGGTGGCCGTCACGTCACCCGAGGCGACCGGCTTCTCCTCCGCCGCCTTCGCTCCGTTGACCTTGGCGTTGAGGAATTCCGCGAGGGTCGCCGCGTATTCCGGGACGACGTCGATCTCACCCTTCTCCAGGGAGGGCTCGTACAGTTCACGGTTCTTCACCGTGGTGACCGACGTGTCGTAACCGGCGTCGCCCAGGACCTGGGCGTACAGCTCGGCGAGCACCTTGGACTCGGTGAAGCCGGCGGCTCCCACGACGAGCGAGCCCTTCTCGGAGCCGGCCCCGGAACCCGTCTCCGAACCGCCCTTCTCCTTCTCCAGGCTGTCGCCGCCACAGGCTGCGAGCGATCCTGCCAGCGCCACCGCTCCGATGACCGCACCCGCTATGCGCGAGGTCCTGCTCATGTTGTTCTCCGTCCGCGAAAAAAGATGTGCACAGTCCGAAAAACCCGCGTGCTCACACGGTCCGGCGTCGGCGCAAGGGCGACAGCAGCCGGTCCAGCGCCACGAGAACGCCCTCCACCACCAGCGCGAGGAGAGCGACCAGCACGGCGCCCGCGAAGACCTGCGGGGTGTCGTAGGTGTTGAAACCGGCGGTGATGATCCGGCCCAGGCCGCCGAGACCGACCATCGCAGCGATCGAGGCGGTGGCGATCACCTGGACGGCGGCGGACCGGAGACCGGTCATGATCATCGGATAGGCGAGCGGGAGCTCGACCCGCACGAAGAGCTGCCCACCGGACATCCCCATGCCCCGCGCGGCCTCCAGCACCGACCGGTCCACCTCTCTCATCCCGACGTACGCGTTGGTCAGCAACGGGGGCACGGCGAACAGCACCAGCGCGATGACCGTGGGCAGATAGCCGGAGTTACGCAGGGGCGTCATCATGAAGAGCGCCAGCACCGCGAACACGGGGACCGCCCGGCCCACGTTGGAGAGGTTGACGGCCAGCGCGCCGCCCTTGCCCACGTGCCCGAGGTACAGCGCCACCGGCAGGGCGATGGCGCAGGCCACCGCGAGGGCGATGCCGCTGACGTACAGGTGCTCGGCCAGCCGGGGCGCCGCCCCGCCGTCCCCCGACCAGTTGGCGCCGGTGGTGAGCCAGGCCCAGGACTCCCCTATGACTCCCATGGTCAGCCGGCCTCCGTCTTCGCGATGCCCGCCCCGGCCGACGCCCCGGCGGGCGTCCGTATCCGGGTCCAGGGTGTGAGCAGGCGCTGGATACCGAGCAACAAGAGGTCAGCGGCCACCGCGAGCAGCACACAGAGCACCGACGCGGTGAGCACCTGCGCCTTGAAGAAGCTCGGCAGCGCGTCCTCTATGAGGTTGCCGAGGCCGCCCTTGCCGACGAGGGAGCCGACCGTGGTCAGCGCGACAGTCGACACCGTGGCGATCCGCAGTCCGGCCATCAGCGCGGGCAGCGCGAGCGGGAGTTCGACCTCCCAGAGCAGCCGCACCGGCCCGTACCCCATGCCCTGCGCGGCTTCCCTGGCCTCCTGCGGGACAGCTTCGAGACCGGCCAGGATGTTGCGTACGAGAATGGTCAGCGAATAGAGCACCAGACCGGTGACGACGAGCGCCGCGGACAGCCCGAAGAGCGGCAGCAGCAGCGAGAACATCGCCAGTGACGGCACGGTGTAGAGCACGGTGGTCAGGCCCAGTACGGGGCCCGCGAAATGCCGGCCCCTCCGTGCGAGCAGCGCGAGCGGAAATGCCACCGCGAGCCCTATCAGCACGGAAGCCGCCGTGATCCAGATGTGCTGGACGGTCGCATCGGTCAACTCCTGGCCGCGGGAACGCAGATACTCTCCGCAGATCCAGTCGTTCGCCACCAGGCAGTTCTGCTCGGCCATCCGCCCCCCACCTCCTGTTTGCCCTCGCGATGCCGTCCGGGTTCCGGTCCTGGGTGACCCTATCCCCGACCACCGACAATCGCCGAGGCTGTCGTATTCCGGCAACATGGCCTTCACAGAACCCGCGTCACAATGGGGAATCATGATCCGTTTCGAGCACGTCACCAAGCGGTACGCGGACGGCACCACCGCCGTCGACGACCTTTCCTTCGAGGTCGCCGAGGGTGAACTGGTCACGCTCGTCGGGCCTTCCGGCTGCGGCAAGACGACCACCATGAAAATGGTGAACCGCCTGATCGAACCGACCGACGGCCGGATATTCCTCGACGGGGACGACATATCCACCATCGACCCCGTCCGGCTCCGCCGCCGTATCGGCTATGTGATCCAGCAGGTCGGGCTCTTCCCGCACAAAACGGTCCTGGAGAACACGGCCACGGTTCCTCATCTCCTCGGCTGGGGCCGGCAAAAGGGCAAGGAGCGCGCCGCCGAACTGCTCGATCTCGTCGGACTGGATCCGTCCGTTTATGGCGGCCGCTATCCCGAGCAGCTTTCCGGCGGCCAGCGCCAACGCGTCGGCGTGGCAAGGGCTCTGGCTGCGGACCCGCCGGTCCTGCTGATGGACGAGCCTTTCGGCGCGGTCGATCCGGTCGTGCGGGAAAGGCTGCAGAACGAATTCCTGAAGCTGCAGGCGCAGGTCCGCAAGACCGTGCTGTTCGTCACCCACGACATCGAGGAAGCCGTCCGTCTCGGCGACCGGATCGCCGTGTACGGGCACGGCCGCATCGAGCAGTTCGACACCCCCGCCACGGTGCTCGGGGCTCCGGCGACGCCCTACGTCGCCGACTTCGTCGGGGCGGACCGCGGCCTGAAGCGGCTCTCGGTCACGGCGGTCGAGGAGGGCGACCTCGACCAGCCGCCGGTCGTCCATCTCGATGATCCGCTGGCGAAGGCGACCGAGCGGCTGCGGGCCGAGGGTGCGCGCTGGGCGGTCGTCCTGGACGAGCAGGACAATCTGCACGGCTGGATCCCGGCGGGCGACGGGACGACGGCCGAGGGAAGGGTCCGTGAGCATGCCCGGCGCATGGACGCGTGGCTTCCGCTCGGCGCCCCGCTGAAGCAGGCCTTCGCCACGATGCTCCAGCACGACGCCGGCTGGATCGCCGTCCTCGACGAGGAGGGCACCGGCCGCTTCCTGGGCGTGCTCACCCCGGCCCGGCTCCACGAGGCGCTGCGCCGCTCGATCGACGCCGACGCACAGGACGTGCCGCGCGCGGAGGTGGCCGTGGAGACCGTGGCCGGCGTCGGCACTCCGTGACCGGCCCTTCCATGGCGCCGAAGGGGTGCGCGCGACGGTGAGCCCGCGGTACAGCCCGTGCCGCGGCGCACGGCGCGTGAGGGCCGCGTACGACACGCGATGCGTCCTGCTGCGGGCGACGCGCGGGGAGTCCTCGGCGTCCATCCGGCTGAACCGGTACGAGCGGATCCTCGGCCGGGCGGATCACCGTGGCGGGCTAATGGCGAAGGGGGTTCCCGGCGCGGGTACCGCTCCGCCTGCGGCGGGTCCCGCGGTGATCACCACGCCGGCGCGGCCCGACGGGTCCCTCCCCGGGCCTAGGCTGGTCGCATGAGTACGTTGCGAGGACGGGGCACGGTGCAGGGTCTGCCGGAGTGGGACCGCTGCGCGGTCATGGGCGTCGTCAACGTGACGCCGGACTCCTTCTCGGACGGAGGCCACTGGTTCGACACCACGGCGGCCATCAAGCACGGCCTGGAACTGGTGGCCGAAGGTGCGGATCTGATCGATGTCGGCGGTGAGTCGACCCGGCCGGGCGCGAGCAGGGTGGACGAGGCCGAGGAGCTACGGCGGGTGATCCCCGTGGTGCGGGGACTGGCATCCGAGGGCGTGACCGTCTCCGTGGACACCATGCGGGCAGGCGTCGCCGAACAGTCCGTCGCGGCCGGCGCCGTCCTGGTCAACGACGTGAGCGGGGGCCTCGCGGACCCGGGCATGATCCCGGTCGTCGCCGACGCCGGAGTGCCGTTCGTCGTCATGCACTGGCGCGGCTTCAGCGAAACGATGAACAGCCGCGCGGTGTACGGGGACGTGGTCGGCGAAGTCGTCGCGGAGCTCCGGGAGCGCATGGACGCCGTGATCGAGGGCGGGGTGGATCCCGGGAAGCTGGTGATCGACCCGGGCCTCGGCTTCGCGAAGGACGCCGCCCAGGACCTCACCCTGGTGGCGCACCTCGACCGGCTGCGCGCGCTGGGCAGGCCGCTGCTCGTCGCCGCCTCCCGCAAACGGTTCCTCGGCCACGTCCTCGCGGAAGAGGGCGCGGCCCCGCCACCCGCCCGTGAACGGGACGCCGCGACCGCCGCGGTCTCCGCCCTCTCCGCCGCCGCGGGCGCCTGGGCGGTCCGGGTGCACGCTGTACGGCCCACGGCTGACGCGGTGCGGGTCGCCCGCGCCGTCGAGGGAGCCGCGTGAGCGCCGCGCGCGACGAGCACGAGGAGGCCGCCGCCGACATCGCGGCGGTCGAGCAGGCCAACACCGCCTTCTACGAGGCGATGGAACGCGGCGATCTCGACGAGCTGTCCGGCCTGTGGCTGCCCGGCGAGGACCTCACCGTCTCCTGCGTCCACCCCGGCTGGCCGGTGCTCACGGGGCGCGGTGAGGTGCTGCGGAGCTACGCGCTGATCATGGCGAACACCGAGTACATCCAGTTCTTCCTGACCGACGTCGGGGTCTCGATGACCGGCGACACCGCTCTCGTGACCTGCACCGAGAACATCCTCAGCGGTGGCCCCGCGGAGGAGGGCAACGCGCTCGGACCGCTCGTCGGCCAGCTCGTGGTCGCCACCAATGTGTTCCGACGCACACCGGAAGGCTGGAAGCTCTGGTCCCACCACGGCTCCCCCGTACTGGCCGAAACCGGCGAGGAAGAGGACGAAGAGCCGACCGTCTGAGCAGGTGGGACGGGGTAACGGGGGTTGGGCCCCCTGATCACGGGGTATACGCGGCTACCAACCCCCTGCCGGGCCGGTCCGCGCCCCCGCGGAACGGCGCTGTGGGTGCTCGCGGGTAGATTCGGAAGAAGGCACCCACCCGCCCGCACGCGGCCGGGTGTCTCCAGAGACGACGAACAGCAGGAGTGATTCGCGTGGATCGTGTCGCGCTGCGCGGCCTCAAGGCCCGTGGGCACCACGGTGTCTTCCCCAAGGAACGGCAAGAGGGCCAGACCTTCATCGTCGACCTGGTGCTCGGCCTCGACACCCGCCCCGCGGCCGCCGCCGACGACCTGTCGAAGACCGTGCACTACGGCGTGGTCGCGGAGGAGGTCGTCGACGTCGTCAAGGGTGAGCCGGTCGACCTGATCGAGACGCTCGCGGAGCGCATCGCGCAGCAGTGCCTCAAGCACGAAGGGGTCGAGGAGGTCGAGGTGGTCGTCCACAAGCCGGATGCCCCGATCACCGTCCCCTTCGACGACGTGACCATCACCATCACCCGGAGCCGAGCATGACTGCATTTTCCACCGAGGGGCAGAGCGACCCGACCGTACAGCCGGTTCCCGCCGCAGTGGTCGAGCAGGTCGACGCGGCGGACGTCACCCTCTCCAACCCCAAACTGGCCGTGATCTCCCTGGGCTCCAACCTCGGCAACCGGCTGGAGACGATCCAGGGCGCCATCGACGCCCTGGAGGACACCCCCGGCCTCCGGGTCAAGGCGGTCTCCCCGGTCTACGAGACCGAGCCCTGGGGCGTCGATCCCGGCTCCCAGCCGTCGTACTTCAACGCGGTGATCATCGTGAAGACGACCCTGCCCCCCTCGTCCCTGCTGGAGCGCGGCCAGGCCATCGAGGAGGCCTTCGACCGCGTCCGCGAGGAGCGCTGGGGGCCGCGCACCATCGACGTCGACATCGTGTCGTACGCCGACACGGTCTCCGACGACCCCCTGCTGACACTCCCGCACCCGCGTGCCCGCCAGCGCGCCTTCGTCCTCGCCCCCTGGCACGACGTGGACCCGGAGGCCCAGCTCCCCGGTGCCGGCCCGGTCGCCGCACTGCTGGACGGTGTCGGGCGCGAGGGAGTGCTTCCCCGGCCCGACCTGGAACTCCGTCTCCCCGAGTAGTCGTTAGGCTCAAGGACGACCGCCTGCGGGCGGACCACGGGCAACGGCGACGAAGGGCGGCACTCTCGGTGAAGCAACTACGGCTCGGCCTCCTGGCCGGACTCTTCGCCGGTGCCGGCGTGCTGTCCTGGGGCGGAGCCCGCCTCTGGGACGCCCTGGGGACGCTGCCGAGCGTGCCGCTCGCCGCGCCCATCGTGCTGGCCGTGATCGCCGTGGTCCTGCTGGCCACGGCTCTGTCGATCCGGGCACGGCTGCGCGCGCAGCGGGAGCGTCGCCCCGGGGCCAAGGGTGTGGAACCGATGATGGCTGCCCGCGCCTTGGTCTTCGGCCAGGCGAGCGCGCTCGTCGCCGCACTGGTCGCGGGGATGTACGGCGGCACAGGGGTCTTCCTGCTCGGCTCCCTCGACGTCCCGCCGCGTCGTGATCAGGCCATCTACGCGGGTTTCGCCGTCCTGGCCGGCATCGCGGTCGTCGCCGCGGCAGTCTTCCTCGAGCGTGTCTGCAAGCTCCCGGAGGACGGGAACGACGACAGGAACACGGCTCAGGCCGCCTAGGCGCCCCGGCCCCCGGGGCCTCCCGTCCGGATCAGACCGGTCGGGCCCCCGGGCCCGAGACCGGGTTCTCGATGAGGGTGACCCGGTTGCCGTCCGGGTCGTGGACGGCGGCGAACCTCACGTCCCCGGCGCCGGGCCGGGTCTCCCCGGCCGTGATCCCCCGGTCCGCGAGGTCGGAGAGCGCCCGGTCCAGATCATCGACCACCAGGTTCACCAGCGTCCCGCCGGCCTGCTGGGGCGACTCGAAGACCTGGAGCCAGGCGTACGGGGCGATGTGCCAGTCGGCCAGCCCGTCCATGGGTCTCGCGTCGGCCGGGCGGCCGAGAAGCCGCTCGTACCACTCCACCGCCGGCTCGATCGCCATCACGGGCGCTACGGCGAGCACATGGGTGAATGACATGGAGGCGCTCCTCTCCTGGTGGATCCGGCTGTACAGCCGTTCCCACCACGGTCGACGTCCGCCCGCGGCACGCGCTCGTCGCAGCGGTGCCGCTGAGTGTCCGCCGTCCCGGGCATTCTCGGCCCGGCAGCCCGACTCCGCCCCTTCTAGCGCGCCATGATGAGGCTCATCGCCTCGGCGCGCGTGGCCGGATCGCGCAGCTGGCCACGGACCGCGGACGTGATCGTCTTGGCTCCGGGCTTGCGGATGCCACGCATGGACATGCACATGTGCTCGCACTCGACGACGACGATGACCCCGCGCGGCTCGAGGATCGCCATCAGGGAGTCCGCGATCTGTGTGGTGAGCCGCTCCTGGACCTGCGGCCGCCTGGCGTAGACGTCGACCAGCCGGGCCAGCTTCGACAGCCCCGTGATCTTGCCACTCGTCGCCGGGATGTAGCCGACGTGCGCGACACCGTGGAACGGCACCAGGTGGTGCTCGCAGGTGCTGAAGACCTCGATGTCCTTGACCAGGACCATCTCGTCGTGACCGAGGTCGAACGTCGTCGTGAGGACGTCCTCGGGCTCCTGGTGGAGGCCCGCGAATATCTCCTTGTACGAACGTGCCACCCGGCCCGGAGTCTCACGCAGCCCCTCACGGTCGGGGTCCTCCCCGACCGCGATGAGCAGCTCCCGTACGGCGGACTCGGCCCGCTTCTCGTCGAATACGCCGATCGAACCCTGCCCGTCGAGCGTCACCGGGTCGGTCATCTGTGCCTCGTTCCTCTGTGCAGTCACATGCGCCGACCCGCCCGGACCTCACGGAAGACGGCAGGCACAGCGCGGGCATACGAAAAAGCCGCGCCCCCACAGGCTAGAACCTGGGGGGCGCGGCATCCATTCCGGGCCTGGTGGAGACCCCGTGACGGGGGCCACACCGGGTCGGGCAGGGACTAACTCTCGGGGCGATCCTCGGGGAGCGCCTCCGGGGAGGTACTGCCGGTGTTCTTCGTCATGTCCGTCGGAGCGATCTCCGGAGTGCCCGAACCATTGGCGGAGCCGTTGGTGAGGGCCAGCTCCTTGGGAGAGAGCACAGGCGGACGCGTCGACGGGGTACGCCGGGCGGAACCGGTCCACGCCGGGCGAGCCGGGCGCTTCACGATCGGGGCGAAGATCTCGGCGATCTGCTCCTTGCCGAGCGTCTCCTTCTCGAGGAGCTCGAGGACCAGGGCGTCGAGGATGTCACGGTTCTCGACGAGGATTTCCCACGCGTCGTTGTGCGCGGTCTCGATGAGCTTCTTGACCTCTTCGTCGACGAGCGCCGCGACCTCTTCCGAGTAGTCGCGCTGATGGCCCATCTCCCGGCCCACGAAGGGCTCGGTGTTGTCTCCACCGAACTTGATCGCACCGAGCCGCTCGGTCATGCCGTACTGCGTGACCATCGCGCGGGCCGTGGCAGTGGCCTTCTCGATGTCGTTCGCAGCGCCGGTCGTCGGGTCGTGGAAGACCAGCTCCTCGGCCGCGCGCCCGCCCAGCATGTACGCCAGCTGGTCGAGCATCTCGTTGCGCGTCGTGGAGTACTTGTCCTCCTCCGGGAGCACCATCGTGTATCCGAGGGCACGGCCGCGGGAGAGGATCGTGATCTTGTGGACCGGGTCCGACTGGGGTGAGGCCGCCGCGACCAGGGCGTGTCCGCCCTCGTGGTACGCGGTGATCTTCTTTTCCTTCTCGGACATGATCCGGGTCCGCTTCTGCGGACCCGCCACGACGCGGTCGATGGCCTCGTCGAGCATGTGGTTGTCGATCAGCTTCTTGTTGCTGCGCGCCGTCAGGAGCGCCGCTTCGTTCAGCACGTTCGACAGGTCGGCACCGGTGAAGCCGGGCGTACGACGGGCGACCGCGTTGAGGTCGACGTCCTCCGCGACCGGCTTGCCCTTCTGGTGCACCTTGAGGATCTCGAGGCGGCCCTGCATGTCCGGCCGGTCGACGGCGATCTGCCGGTCGAAGCGTCCCGGACGCAGCAGCGCCGGGTCCAGGATGTCCGGCCGGTTCGTGGCGGCGATCAGGATGACCCCGCCCTTCACGTCGAAGCCGTCCATCTCGACGAGCAGCTGGTTGAGCGTCTGCTCGCGCTCGTCGTGACCGCCGCCCATGCCGGCACCACGGTGCCGTCCGACTGCGTCGATCTCGTCGACGAAGACGATCGCCGGAGCGTTCGCCTTGGCCTGCTCGAAGAGGTCACGGACACGGGAGGCACCGACACCGACGAACATCTCGACGAAGTCGGAACCGGAGATCGAGTAGAACGGGACGCCCGCCTCGCCGGCGACGGCGCGAGCGAGCAGCGTCTTACCCGTACCGGGCGGCCCGTACAGCAGGACACCCTTGGGGATCTTGGCGCCGACGGCCTGGAACTTCGCCGGCTCCTGGAGGAATTCCTTGATCTCGTACAGTTCCTCGACGGCCTCGTCCGACCCCGCCACATCGGCGAACGTCGTCTTCGGCGTGTCCTTGGTGATCAGCTTGGCCTTGGACTTGCCGAACTGCATGACCTTGGAGCCGCCGCCCTGCATCTGATTCATCAGAAACAGGAACACGACCACGATCAGGACGAAGGGCAACAGCGAGAGAAGGATCGAGACGAACGGGGACTGCTTCGACGGCGAGACGGTGTAACCCTTCTCGATGTCACCGCTCTCGAACTTCTTCTGCAGCGTGTCGGCGAGCTCGACACCCTGGTTGCCGATGTAGCTCGCCTGGAACTTGCTGCCGGACTCGCCCTTGAGCTTTTCCTTGTCCTTCAGCTCGATCTTCAGGATCTGTTCGTCACCGGTGGTCAGCTTGGCCTGCTCCACCTGGTTCTTGCTGATCGCCTGGATCACCTTGCCGGTGTCCACCGTCTTGTAGCCGCCGGACGAGCCGACGACCTGCATCAACACGACCACGGCGAGGACGGCCAGCACGATCCACATGACCGGCCCACGGAAGTATCGCTTCACGTCCATCCATACGGAGCGAAGTCGCCCCGTCCCTCCTGCCCGTAGGTAAATGCTGCTGTGAGAAAAGACTGTTCTTCGGACGGTACCCCAGCATTGTCACCCGTGACCGCAGGGGAGGACTGACAAACCCGTCTCCGAAGGCTCCAACGGCCCGAAGGCCACGAGGGTTCCCGGGAGTCCGGCCGGGTTCGGCCGGGCCCTGTCGGCGTGTACGCCTCAGCCGCCGTAGACGTGAGGGGCGAGCGTGCCGACGAAGGGGAGGTTGCGGTACTTCTCCGCGTAGTCCAGCCCGTAGCCGACGACGAACTCGTTCGGGATGTCGAAGCCGACCCACTTCACGTCGATGGCGACCTTCGCGGCATCCGGCTTGCGGAGCAGCGTGCAGACCTCCAGGCTCGCGGGTTCGCGCGAGCCGAGGTTGGTCAGCAGCCAGGACAGTGTGAGACCGGAGTCGATGATGTCCTCGACGATCAGGACGTGCCTGCCCTTGATGTCGGTGTCGAGGTCCTTGAGGATCCGCACGACGCCCGAGGACTGGGTGCCGGCGCCGTAGGACGACACGGCCATCCAGTCCATGGTGACGGGGGTGGACAGCGCGCGGGCCAGGTCCGCCATGACCATCACCGCGCCCTTGAGCACACCGATGATCAGCAGGTCCTTGCCCGCGTACTCCGCGTCGATCTTCGCTGCCAGCTCGACGAGCTTCGCGTCGATCTCTTCCTTGGTGAGGAGCACCGACTCGAGGTCGGTGCCCATGTCCTTCTCGTTCACCCGCGTCTCTTTCTCTGCCCTGCCGGACCCTGACTGCTCACCGGGACCGGACCGGCGTTTCGCCTGCACTTCAGCCGCTTGCGCTTCAGCTCTGCCGAATCACCAGTCTGCCACCCTGCCGCCGCACCTCGACGCGGCCGGGCAGGTTGATGGCGCCCTGGCCGCGCCAGCCGGTGATGAGCCGGTCGACTTCCTCGATGTGGCGGGCGAAGAGCGAACCCGCGGGCGCCCCGGCGTCGATCACGGCCCGGCGCAGCACCCGGCGGCGTACGGCGGGGGGCAGGACGGAGAGCTTGACGCACTCCAGCAGTCCGGCGTCGTCGCGGACCGAGCGTGCGGCCTCGGCGGCCCAGGTGTCGAGGGCGTCGGCATCGTCGCGGGAGAGCTGCGCCGTACGGGCGAGGGCTTCGACGACTCCCTTGCCCAGCGCCTTCTCCAGGGCGGGCAGTCCCTCGTGACGAAGCCGGGAGCGCGTGTAGGCGGGGTCGATGTTGTGGGGGTCGTCCCAGACGGGGATCGACTGGACCAGGCAGGCCTTGCGGGCCGTCTGCCGGTCGAGCTGGAGGAACGGACGGCGGTAGCGGCCGGCGGGTCCGGAGGCGGCGGCCATCCCGGAGAGCGAGCGGATACCCGACCCACGGGCGAGGCCCAGCAGGACCGTCTCGGCCTGGTCGTCACGGGTGTGGCCGAGGAGCACGGCCACGGCACCGTGGCGCTCCGCCGCGGCGTCCAGGGCGGCGTAGCGGGCGTCACGGGCGGCGGCCTCGGGCCCGCCGTCGCGGCCGACCTGCACGGCGACGGCCTCGACCGGGTCGAGCCGCATCTCGGCGAGGCGGGCGACGACCTCGTCGGCGCGGAGTCCGGAGCCGGGCTGGAGGTTGTGGTCGACGGTGATGCCGCCCGCGCGGACGGGCAGCTTGCGCGACTCGAAGGCGAGGGCGGAGGCGAGAGCCATGGAGTCGGCACCCCCGGAGCACGCGACGAGTACCAGTGGGGTGTCGGGCCGTTCGGGAAGTGCGGAACGCCGCCTGCCCGCCCCGGCTTCGGCGAACTCGGCGTGTCCGGCCTGTTCGGTGTGACGGTTGTGTTCGGCGACTACGTCCTGGAGTACGCGGCGGACCGCCAGGCGTATCGCCGCGACCGCTGGATGGGGACCCATGTCCGGTGCCCTTCGGGTGAAGTTCTGGGGAGGGTGCCTCCGAGCGCGGGACGTAGTCCCGTCACTCAGAGTGCGTCGATGGTGACAGAGCCAAGCTGCTCATCGAGCATTGCACGCCTTCCCATGCCCCTATGGTCCCTCGGATGGGTGATTGGAGAGGCAATCTTCTGCCACCGGACCGGCCAGGATCACGTATCCGTCCTGCGGTGCACCCGCGCCACCCAGTCCGCCGGTGCGGCGATCTCAGCCTTGGTGGGAAGGGTGTTGGGGGATGTCCACACCCGGTTGAAGCCGTCCATCCCGACCTCGTCCACCACGGCCCGGACGAACTTCTCGCCGTCGCGGTACTGCTGCAGCTTGGCGTCCAGCCCCAGGAGCTTGCGCAGCGCCAGGTCCAGCCGGCTCGCGCCGCGCGCCCTGCGCCGCTGGAACTTCTCCCGGATCTCGGCGACGGAGGCCACCACATCGGGACCGACCCCGTCCATCACGAAGTCCGCGTGCCCTTCGAGCAGGGACATCACGGCAGTGAGGCGGCCCAGGATCTCGCGCTGGGAGGGCGTCTGGACGATCTCGACGAGGCTGCGTCCGCGGTCGTCCCCCTCCTCCCCCCGCTCGCCCTCGGGCCGGCTGCCGCCCGAGAAGGCCTGAGCCGCCTCGCGGAGGCGTTCGAGCACGGTCATCGGGTCGACATCGGTCTCGTCGAGGAACGACTGGATTTCGCCCTGCAGATGGTCGCGGAGCCAGGGGACGCCGGTGAACTGGGTTCGGTGCGTCTCCTCGTGGAGGGCCACCCAGAGCCTGAAGTCGTGCGGATCGACTTCGAGTTCGCGTTCGACGTGGACGATGTTGGGGGCGACCAGCAGCAGCCTGCCGCCCCCCTTGGAGGATGCGGGGAACTCCCGGGTGGCGGGGGCGAAGGTCTCGTACTGCCCGAGGACCCTGGAAGCGAGGAACGACAGCAGCATGCCCAGTTCGACGCCGGTCACCTTGCCGCCGACCGCGCCGAGCACGGCGTTGCCCGGGCCGTTGCCCCGGCGGTCCTCCATCTTGCCGAGCAGGGGACGCAGCAGCTCACGGAAGCCGGCGACGTTGGCCCTGATCCAGCCGGCCCGGTCGACGACCAGGACCGGCGTGTCCTCGGGTTCGTGCCCGTCCGGGATCATCCGGGTGAACGAACGGACGTGCTCCTCCGAGGCCTTGGCATGCCGGCGGAGTTCCGCGACGACGGCGCGGGCCTCCTCGCGGCTGATCTCGGGACCCGGCCTCACGAACCGGGTCGCGGTCGCGACCGCGAGATTCCAGTCGACCATCTCGGCACCACCGATGCTCGTCATGCGTCAACCGTACGTGAGGTGGTCGCTCCGTGGTGGGGTGTCAGCCGCTCACCGGGTGCCTTCGGTGAGCGCGGCGGCCAGGGCGTCGAGTGCGGCTTCCGCCTCCTCCGGCGAGGTGGAGCCCGACGCCAGGAAGGCGAAGGCGAGCAGCCGGCCCTGGGAGTCGACCGCGGTGCCGGCGAGGCTGTTCACCCCGGTGAGAGTGCCCGTCTTGGCCCTGACCAGGCCGGTTGCGGACGACGTCGCGGTGTAGCGGTCGTCGAGCGTGCCACTGAATCCGGCGACCGGTAGGCCCGCGAGGACGGGGCGGAGCTCGGGGTGGTCCGGTCCGGCGGCGAGCGCGAGCAGCCGGGCCAGGAGCCCTGCCGTCACCTTGTCCGCACGGTCCAGGCCGCTGCCGTCCGCGAACCGGGCTCCGGCCAGCGGCAGGCCGAGCGCCTTCAGCCGGGCGGTGACGGCACGCCGGCTCCCGGCGAAGGAGGCCGGCTCCCCTGCCTTGATCGCGGTCTGCCGGGCCAGCGCCTCGGCGATGTCGTTGTCGCTGTTGGTCAGGGCCCGTTCGACCAGGGCGGAGAGCGGTGCGGACAGATGGGTGGCCACCGTCCGGGACCCGGCTGCCGCCCGCCCGGACGTGGGGGCGGGCCGGGTGGCGGCACCCGCCTCGTCGAGGAGGTCCGCGAACGCACGCGCGGCGTCACCCGCGGGATCGTCCGTACGGCGGGCCGGGCCCCGGTCGCTCTTGTCGAGGCGGCCCTCGTCGACCATGAGCGCGCTGACGGGCGCGATGTTCTCGTTGGGGCCGATGGGGTGGAGGGCCGGGCCGGAGTAGCGCGAGGTGTCGTACGTCAGCCGCACCGGTCCGGTGCCGCCGTCGCGCAGGGAGCGCGCCGTGTCGGCGGCCAGGGAGCGCAGGGCCGCCTTGTCCAGGGTGGGGTCGCCGCCGCCGACAAGGGTGAGCGTCCGGGAGTCCGGGGACAGCCTGACCGTCGTCGCGATGCGGTGTGAGGGGCCGAGCGCGGAGAGCGCGGCGGCAGCCGTGGCGATCTTCACCGTGGACGCGGGGGTCATGGGGGTGGCCGCGCCCCGGGCGTACAGCTGCTTGCCGGTGGCCGTGTCGATGACCGCGGCGGCGTGCACGGAGCCGAGTGCGGGCGCGTCCAGCAGGGGCTCGAGCGCGGTCTCCAGGCCGCTCGCGCCCGCCGGGGCGGTGAGACCGGCCGTGGCTCCGAGGGCGCTCAGGACGGCGGGTGCGCTGGGGGCGGGCTTCGGCCCGTCGGACGCCGGCCATTCGTGATGTGCGCCACCTGCGCGCTGCTGGACGGCCGCCCGGTCCCGCTCGGCCTTACGCTGACCGGAGTCCCAGGGACCGGCGGCCAGGACGGCACCGGCGGCGACCACCAGGCCGAGCACCGCGGAGCCTGCGACGAGCCGGAGGCCGTCCGGTCCGCTCCCACGCTTCAGGAACTTCGGGGCGTTCCACCTGCCCCACCTGTTCAACGGTTCGTCCGTCGGTCTGTCCACCGGCTCGGCCACCGTTGACCAGCCCCTTTCGCGAGCACTCATCTGCGTGAGGGACACTTAACCACCAGTCGTATGTGTTGATCATGGAGGAGCCACCCGTGGAGTTCGACGTCGTTATCGAGATTCCGAAGGGTTCGCGGAACAAGTACGAGGTGGACCACGAGACCGGTCGGATCCGTCTGGACCGTCGACTCTTCACCTCGACCAGCTACCCGGCGGACTACGGTTTCGTCGAGAACACCCTCGGCGAGGACGGCGACCCGCTGGACGCGCTGGTCATCCTGGAGGAGCCGACGTTCCCCGGCTGCCTCATCAAGTGCCGCGCGATCGGCATGTTCCGGATGACGGACGAGGCCGGCGGCGACGACAAGCTGCTGTGCGTCCCGGCGTCCGACCCCCGGGTGGAGCACCTGCGCGACATCCACCACGTGTCGGAGTTCGACCGCCTGGAGATCCAGCACTTCTTCGAGGTCTACAAGGACCTGGAGCCCGGCAAGTCCGTCGAGGGCGCCGACTGGGTCGGCCGCACCGAGGCCGAGGCCGAGATCGAGGCCTCCTACAAGCGCCTCGAGGCGCAGGGCGGCAAGCACTGACGTCATCCCCTCCGGCTTCCGCTTGACGGCGGGACGGCGTGGATCGCGGTACATGGGGCCGACCGGCCCAGCTGACCGTACGGACAACGGGCGGCGCACCTTCACCGGTGCGCCGCCCGTTGCGCGTGGTGGCCCATGTCCGTGCACATACTGGGCAGAAGCGCTCCCAGGAACGAGCGGTCGAGGAGGTTCGAGGTCGAGTGGTGGCGGAACAGGGCGGTCCCGAGGACCAGAAGCCCCAGTCCGACGAGGCGCACAGCGCCTTCGTCCCGCCGACCGGTGTGGAGCAGCCGGCGGCCCTGCCCGAGGACGACCACCCGACATCGGAGTTCGCCCTTCCGGCCGGCCTGCACACCGACCCGTCCGCGCCGTCCGGTCCGGGTTCCGCTTCCGGGCCGGGGGGCGGCGCGGCGTCCGACAGCCTCGCCTCCGCCTTCGTTCCGCCGAGCGGGTACAACGCCCAGCACCAGCCGCCCGCGTTCACCCCCGCGCACGGCATCCCGATGGTCCGGCTGACCAAGGAAGCCCCCTGGCAGGACCGCATGCGCACCATGCTGCGCATGCCGGTGACCGAACGCCCGGCGCCCGAGAGCGTGCAGAGGACCGACGACTCGGGCCCCGCCGTGCCGCGCGTGCTCGACCTGACGCTGCGTATCGGTGAGCTGCTTCTCGCGGGCGGCGAGGGGGCCGAGGACGTCGAAGCTGCCATGTTCGCGGTGACGCGTTCGTACGGGCTCGACCGTTCCGAGCCGACGGTGACCTTCACACTGCTGTCCATCTCGTACCAGCCGTCGCTGGTCGACGACCCCATCACGGCCAGCCGGACCGTGCGCCGCCGGGGCACCGACTACACCCGGCTGGCCGCCGTGTTCCGGCTGATCGACGACATCACCTCGGCGGAACACGTCGAGATCTCGCTGGAGGAGGCCTACCGGCGCCTGGCCGAGATCCGGCGTAACCGGCACCCGTACCCGGGCTGGGTGCTGACCGCCGCCGCCGGTCTGCTCGCGGGCTCGGCATCGGTGCTGGTCGGCGGTGGTGTGCTGGTCTTCGTCGTGGCGGCGGCGGGCGCAATGCTCGGCGACCGGCTGGCCTGGCTCTGCGCCGGGCGCGGGCTGCCGGAGTTCTACCAGTTCACGGCAGCGGCCATGCCTCCGGCAGCGATGGGCATCGCGCTGACCCTCACCCATTCGACGGATGTGCGGCCCTCCGCCGTGATCACCGGTGGGCTGTTCGCGCTGCTTCCCGGGCGGGCCCTGGTCGCCGGGGTCCAGGACGGTCTGACCGGCTACTACCTCACCGCGGGAGCCCGGCTCCTGGAGGTCATGTACTTCTTCATCGGCATCGTGGCGGGCGTACTGCTGATGCTCTATCTGGGGGTCCAGCTCGGCGCCGAGCTCAACCCGGATGCGCGGTTCATCACCAACGACCGGCCGTGGCTCCAGATCATGGCCTCGATGACCCTCACGCTGGCCTTCGCGATCCTGCTCCAGCAGGAGCGTTCCACCGTGCTCGCGGTGACCCTCAACGGCGGCGTGGCATGGATCATCTACGGGGCCATGGCCCGCACCGGGGGCATCTCACCGGTGGCGGCGACGGCGGTGGCAGCCGGTCTGGTGGGGCTCTTCGGGCAGCTGTTCTCGCGCTACCGCTACACCTCGTCGCTGCCCTACATCACGGCCGCGATCGGGCCGCTTCTGCCCGGCTCGGCGACCTACTTCGGTCTTCTCGGCGTCGCGCAGAACGAGGTGGACGACGGGCTCACCTCGCTCTTCACGGCGGTCGCCACGGCCCTGGCGATCGCCATCGGGGTCAATCTGGGGAGCGAGATCTCCCGGCTGTTCATGCGGGTGCCTGGTGCGGTCGAGGGCGCGTCCCGCCGTGCGGCCAAGCGGACCCGCGGATTCTGACCGCTCCGCGCACGAACGGCGCCCCGGTCCCTCACCGGGACCGGGGCGCCGTTCGTGCGTGCGCTCAGCGCCTGCTCTGCCACCCGTACTGATCCGGGTCGTCCTCCTGGCCGTTGCCCCGACCTGCCTCGGGCCTTCCGGTGCCGTACCCGCCGTCGTGTCCGCCGTTGTACGGGGCGGCCTGGCCGCCGCCGTACTGGCCACGCTGGTCAGCAGCGCCGTACTGGCCGCCGCCGTACTGAGCGCCCTGGCCCGCGGCACCGTACTGACCACCGTAGTGACCACCCTGGTCCGCAGCGCCGTACTGACCACCCTGATCAGCAGCGCCGTACTGACCGCCGCCGTACTGAGCGCCCTGGCCCGCGGCACCGTACTGACCGCCCTGGTCCGCAGCGCCGTATTGACCACCCTGGCCCGCAGCGCCGTACTGACCACCCTGATCAGCAGCGCCGTACTGACCGCCCTGGGCAGGTGCGTACTGACCACCGCCGTACTGACCGCCCTGGTCCGCAGCGCCGTACTGTCCCTGATCCGTGCCGTACTGACCCTGACCGCCGCCGTACTGGCCGCCTTGCCCCTGTCCGTACCGGCCGCCCTGTTCTGCGCCGTACCCCGCGCCGTACTGGGCACCCTGGCCGCCGCCGTACTGACCGCCACCCTGCTGATCGTCCTGCCCGTTGCCGTACTGACCCGGCTGACCGTTGCCGTACTGGGCGCCCTGGCCGCCGTACTGACCCGGCTGACCGTTGCCGTACTGGGCGCCCTGGCCGCCGTACTGACCCGGCTGACCGTTGCCGTACCCACCGCCGTACGGGGCTGCCTGGTCACCGGTGTACTGCTGGGTGCCACGGCCCTGGCCGTCGTCACCCGGTCCGCCGTGGGGACCGGCCGAAGGGCCGCCGTCCGAGGGGCCGTGGTCGTCGGCCTGCTGCGCGGCGCCTTCCTTCTTCGACTTGCCGCGGGCCCGCAGGAACTCGATCACGATCGGCAGCACGGAGACCAGCACGATCAGGATGAGGATCATCTCGATGTTCTCGTGCACGAAGTCGATCTTGCCGAGGGCTGCGCCGAGCAGCGTCACGCCGACGCCCCAGAGGATGCCGCCGACGATGTTGTAGGTGATGAACGCGCGGTAGTCCATCCGGCTCACACCGGCGATGATCGGCGTGAACGTCCGGACGATGGGCACGAAGCGGGCCAGCACCAGCGACTTCGGACCGTACTTCTCGAAGAACTCGTGCGCCTTCTCGACGTTCTCCTGCTTGAAGAGACGGGAGTCCGGGCGCTTGAAGAGCGCCGGTCCCACCTTCCGGCCGAAGAGATAGCCGACCTGGTCGCCGATGATCGCCGCCAGCGCGACCAGGACGCAGACCAGCCACAGGGGGTGCTTCAGATCGCCCGTCGTCACCAGGAGACCCGTGGTGAACAGCAGGGAGTCGCCGGGCAGGAAGAAGCCGATCAGCAGTCCGGACTCGGCGAACACGATGAGCAGAAGGCCGGGCAGCCCGAAGGTGTTGAGCAGATAATCCGGGTCCAGCCAGCTCGGGCCGAGCGCAAGCGTATTCAAGGGTCCGGGCTCCAGGTTGGTCGGTGTGCGCGGCTGCGTGGCCGCCCCAAGCTATCAACGCTGCGGCGGATGCCTGGGTTCCACTGGCGTAAGCAAGGATGCGCGCGGTACGAACCGGGGCAAAACTTTCCGCAGGAGGTGCCTCATCATGAGCATTGAGGACTACGGCGGCGGACAGACGCCCCGGGCGGACGTCATGGTCGTCACCACGAACGACGTACCCGGCTATCAGGTGACCGAAGTCATCGGCGAGGTGTTCGGGCTCACGGTCCGCTCCCGCCACCTCGGCAGCCAGATCGGCGCCGGTCTGAAGTCGATGATCGGCGGGGAGCTGAAGGGGCTGACCAAGACGCTCGTCGAGACCCGCAACCAGGCGATGGAGCGGCTCGTCGACCAGGCCAGGGCGCGGGGCGCCAACGCGGTGCTGATGATGCGGTTCGACGTGAGCGAGGCGGCGGACGTGGGCACCGAGGTGTGCGCCTACGGCACGGCGGCCGTGATCAACAAGTCCTGACCGGCCCCTGCTCCCCCGATTCCCCCCACGGAGGCCCCACATGCCCACGTCCGTCAATGTCGCCGTCATCTACTACTCCTCCACCGGCACCGTCTCCACGATCGCCGAGGCCATCGCGAAGGACGCGGAGAGCGCCGGGGCGCAGGTGCGCCTGCGCAAGGCCGCCGAGCTCGCCCCGCAGGCGGCCATCGATTCCAATCCGGCCTGGGCCGAGCACGCGAAGGCGACCGCCGGCACCCCCGAGGTCTCACCCGACGACATGGTCTGGGCGGACGCGGTGATCTTCGGCACCCCCACCCGCTACGGCAATGTCACCGCCCAGCTCAAACAGTTCCTCGACACGCTGGGAGGCCTCTGGCAGGCGGGAAAGCTCGCCGACAAGGTCTACAGCGGCTTCACCGCCAGCAGCACCACCCACGGCGGTCAGGAGTCCACCCTGCTGGCGCTGTACAACACGATCTACCACTTCGGCGGCATCCTGGTCCCTCCCGGCTACACGGACCCCTCGAAGTTCGTCGACGGCAATCCGTACGGCACCTCCCACGTCTCGGGGCAGGGCGACATCCCGGTCGGCGAGCAGACCCTGACCGCCGCGCGGGTCCAGGCCGAGCGAGTCGTGAAATTCACCCGGGCCGTCAAGGCCGGACTCGCGGCCGAGGACTGAGGGGACCTCCCATGCCTCTCCACCAGGGTTCGCACGGCAAGGCCACGCCCTCCGACGAACACCGCAGACTCGCCCTCAACCCGTTCTTCGGGGAGGCCGATCCGACCGCGCCGATGGTCGCGGCGCCGCCCAGACACCACCTCCCGGACGGCCCGCTGCCGCCCTCGACCGCGTACCGGCTCGTCCACGACGAGCTGATGCTCGACGGGAACTCCCGGCTCAATCTCGCGACCTTCGTCACCACCTGGATGGAGCCCCAGGCCGGTGTGCTGATGGGCGAGTGCCGGGACAAGAACATGATCGACAAGGACGAGTACCCGCGCACCGCCGAGCTGGAGCGGCGTTGCGTGGCGATGCTCGCCGACCTCTGGAACGCCCCCGATCCGGCGTCCACGGTGGGCTGCTCGACCACTGGCTCAAGCGAGGCCTGCATGCTGGCGGGGATGGCGCTGAAGCGGCGCTGGTCCGCCAGGAACGCCGACCGCTATCCGGCGACGGCGCGGCCCAACCTCGTGATGGGCGTGAACGTCCAGGTCTGCTGGGAGAAGTTCTGCACGTTCTGGGAGGTCGAGCCCCGTCAGGTACCGATGGACGGCGAGCGATTCCACCTGGACCCCCAGGCCGCCGCCGAGCTGTGCGACGAGAACACGATCGGTGTGGTCGGGATCCTCGGCTCCACCTTCGACGGTTCCTACGAGCCGATCGCCGATCTCTGCGCGGCACTCGACGACCTCCAGGAGCGCACCGGCCTCGACATCCCGGTGCATGTGGACGGGGCGTCCGGGGCGATGGTGGCCCCGTTCCTCGACCAGGACCTGGTGTGGGACTTCCGGCTGCCCCGGGTGTCCTCGATCAACACGTCCGGCCACAAGTACGGCCTGGTCTACCCGGGTGTGGGCTGGGCGCTGTGGCGCTCCCCGGCCGAACTGCCGGAGGAGCTGGTCTTCCGGGTCAACTACCTGGGCGGCGACATGCCGACCTTCGCGCTGAACTTCTCCCGGCCCGGCGCGCAGGTGGTGGCGCAGTACTACACGTTCCTGCGACTGGGCCGGGAGGGCTACCGGGCCGTTCAGCAGGCGTCCCGGGACATCGCGCGGCACATCGCCGCGGAGTTCGAGGCGCTGGACGATTTCAGGCTCCTCACCCGGGGCGACGAACTCCCGGTGTTCGCGGTGACGACGAAGCCCGAGGTGACGGCCTACGACGTCTTCGACGTGTCGAGGCGACTGCGTGAGCGCGGCTGGCTGGTGCCCGCGTACACCTTCCCCGCCAACCGCCAGGACCTCTCGGTGCTGCGCGTCGTATGCCGCAACGGCTTCTCCTCGGACCTCGCGGAGATGCTGGTGGACGATCTGCGCGGGCTCCTGCCCGAACTGCGCGCCCAGGCGCATCCGTCGACCCGGGACGCGGGCGCCCGGACGGCCTTCCACCACTGACGCTCCCGGGCGGGTTCAGCGGCTGAGCCGCGCGAACCTCCGGACCGCCAGCGGGAAGAACACCGCGAGCAGCGCCAGCGGCCAGAGAACCGCGAGGAGTCCGGCGTGTTCGGCGGCCCAGGAGCCCGACGGGCCGCCCGGGTTGCCGAACAGGCCGCGTACGGCCGTCGCCGTGGCCGACATCGGGTTCCACTCGACGACCGCGCCCAGCCAGCCCGGCATCGACTCCGGAGGCGCGAAGACGTTGGAGAGGAAGCCCACCGGCCAGACCAGGATCTGCACGGTCTGCACCATCTCCGGCCTGCCCGCCACCATCGCGAGCTGGATGCCGGCCCACAGCATCGCGAACCGCAGAAGGAGCAGCAGCCCCAATGCACTCAGAGCAGCGGCCGTACCGTTGTGCCAGCGCCAGCCGAGGGCGTATCCGACCCCAGTCATCACGGCGAGCGCGGCCACCGACTGGAGCATGTCTGCGGCGCTCCGGCCGACCAGGACGGCGCCCGAGACCATCGGCATGGAACGGAACCTGTCGATGACGCCTTTGTCGAGGTCCCGGGTGACGGCAAGCATCGTGCCTTCCAGGCCGAAGGCCATGGTGAGCGCGAGCATTCCGGGCACCAGGAACTCCGTGTTGTCCCCGTCGACCCCGCTGCCGCCGCCGACCAGGTAGTTGAACATCAGGAGCAGCATCACCGGAAAGACCAGACCGACGACCACCTGGACCGGCTGCCGCGCCCAGTGGGCGAGTTCGCGCCTGGTCATCGTCCAGGAGTCGGCCAGTGCCCAGCCGACGCGTCCCGGTCCCGCCGTCGCCGCACTCATGCCGCCGCCTCCGCGTCCATGGGGGCGTGGGCCCCGCTTCCGGCTCCGGTGAGGGCCAGGAACACCTCGTCCAGCGTGGGGCGGCGGACCGCGATGTCCTCCGCCTCGATGCCGGCGTCCTCCAGCGCCCGGACGGTGCGGGTCAGAGCCTGCATACGGTCAGGGGCGGGTGCGCCGATCAGCCGCCGGTCCACGTCCACGGTCGCCCCCTCACCGAGCAGTGCCGCCGCCTCGCGGAGCCGGTCGGTGTCGCGGACGACCACGTCGATACGGTCACCACCGACCATGGCCTTGAGCCGGTCGGACGTGCCCTCCGCGACGGCCCGGCCGTCGTCGATCACCGAGATCCGGTCGGCCAGCTGGTCCGCCTCCTCCAGATACTGCGTGGTCAGCAGGACGGTGGTGCCGCCGGCGGCCAGGGATCGCACGGCGTTCCACACCTCGGTCCGCCCTCGTGGGTCGAGTCCGGTCGTGGGCTCGTCCAGGAAGAGCACCTCCGGATCGGTGATCAGGGACGCGGCCAGGTCGAGGCGCCGCCGCATCCCGCCGCTGTACTGCCTGACCGCCTTGCGTCCGGTGCCGGCGAGCCCGAACCGCTCCAGCAGTTCGTCGGCGCGCAGCCCCGCCCGTCGTGCGCCCAGATGGTGAAGCCGGCCGAACATCTCCAGGTTCTGCCGGCCGCCCAGCTCCTCGTCCACCGCGGCGTGCTGCCCGAGCAGCCCGATCCGCCGCCGTACCTCCGCCGCCTCGGACCGCACGTCGAAGCCCGCCACCTCCGCCCGTCCGCCGTCGTGCCGCAGCAGGGTCGCCAGGACGCGTACGGCGGTGGTCTTGCCCGCCCCGTTGGGCCCGAGCACCCCGTGGACCGT
This sequence comes from Streptomyces pratensis, assembly GCF_016804005.1. Taxonomy (GTDB): domain Bacteria; phylum Actinomycetota; class Actinomycetes; order Streptomycetales; family Streptomycetaceae; genus Streptomyces; species Streptomyces pratensis_A. Next base: position 7,848,461 of record NZ_CP051486.1, read on the forward strand.
TCCACGCCGGACGGCGAGATCGAGGCCGTCCAGAGCTCGCTTCTCCCCGTACCGCTTGCGCACTCCTTCGACGACGATCGCGTCGCTCACGGTGCCCACCAGCCCCTCACTCCCTTTAGTCAAACTTGACTAGTAATCGAAGATAAACCCACCCGAACCATTCGTCAAACTTGATTAGTGGACATCCCCGGGGTCGGGGGCCCCGGTGGCGTAGGGATTCTCCTGCCCCTCCGCGAGCACCCCGACGAAGGGTTCACCCTCTCCGGCGAAGGAGTACGCCCCGGCCTCGATCCGGGCGATCAGGCCGCGGGTCCACTCGGCACCCGCGTCCGCCGAATGCACCCACATGTTCATGATCTCGCCGATGTGCCCTAGGGACTCCGGACCCTCCGACGGCGTGTAGTGCTCCGTGACCGAGGCCCGCCACCCCTCGATGGCGGCGACGCGCTCCCGCAGCAGCGCGACCGCCTCGGCCCGTTCCAGATCGACGATGAAGCCGATGCCCGCCGAGAGCACGTCCACGGCCTGGTCGTACGAGGTCAGCGAGGCCCGCAGCAGGGTGAAGAACTCCTCGCTGCCGAGCTCGGTGATCTCGTACTCGGTGCGGGGCGGGCCGCCGGCCGTGGACGGGGCGGTCTCATGGGCGAGCAGCAGTCCCTGTTTCGCCATCTGCTTGAGTGCGTGGTAGATCGATCCGGGCTTGGCGTTCGACCACTCGTGGGCGCCCCAGTACTCCAGGTCGTTGCGCACCTGATAGCCGTGCGCGCGGCCGTGCTGACGCACGGCGCCGAGGACCAGGAGACGGATCGCCGACATACCACCCATCCTTCGTATTCAACTTTGACCAGCGTAGCCCGCCTCCTCGGCGACCAGATCGAGGGCCTTCCTGCCGTCCAGCGTCTCGCGGAGGATGTCGGCATGCCCTGCGTGGCGGCCGGTCTCCTCGACCAGATGGACAAGCAGCCAGCGCATGGAGCAGCAGCCGTCCTCGGGGAACCAGGGCGCCGGGGGAAGCGGGAAGGTGTCGCTCATGCTGTCGACGTCGTGACGGATGAAGGCCTCCGTCTCCGAAGCGACCTCCGCCCAGAACTCCAGCATCTGCGGGATGGTCTCGCCGCCCACGAGCCGGAAGCCGTCGGCCCACGTGTCCGCGTTCCGCTCCTTCTCGTTGTGGCGCCCCTGCGCCATCCGCAGCCAGTTCAGCTCCATCTCGGCCACGTGCTTGAGCAGCCCGGAGAGGGACAGCTCACCGACGCCGGGACGGCTCGCCGCCTGTTCCTCGGTGAGGCCGAGCACCGAGCGCCGGATCGCGCCGCGCTGTGCCTCGACGAAGGCGAGGAGCGTGCCGCGCTCGTCGTGAGCCTCCGCCTGGACGTGAGTGACCATATTGCCTGCCTTAGGTCGGCCGTGACGGTTGTGTGCGTGCTTGCACCGTCAACGCACGGACCCATCAGGTCGGATGCTGTCCTCGATCCGCCCCGTCAGAAGGGGAAGACCGTCCGCCCGTGCTGCACCGAGATCCACTTCCGGGTGGTGAACGCCTCCACGGCGGCCTCACCGTTCAGCCGCCCCATGCCGGACCTCTTCTCGCCCCCGAACGCGACCGCCGGATCGTCCTGCACGGTCGCACCGTTGACATGGAACATCCCGCCGCGGATACGCCGGGCGAACCGCACCCCGCGCTCGGCGTCCGCCGTGTGGACGGCGCCGCTCAGCCCGTAGGGGCTGTCGTTGACGATGCGCACGGCGTCGTCCTCCCCGTCGAAGGGCACCAGCAGGGCCACGGGGCCGAAGATCTCCTGCTCCAGCAGCGGTGACCCCTCCGGCAGTCCGGTGAGCACGGTCGGTTCGACCAGGTTTCCCCGCGTGCGGCCGCGCACGAGCGCCATGGCACCGGCCTCGATCGCCCCGTCGACCAGCGCGGTGAGCGCCTCGGCCTGGAACGCGCTGATGACCGGCCCGATACGGGTGCCGGGGTCACGGGGGTCCCCCGACGTGAGGGCGGACACCGCGGCGGTGAAGCGCCCGGTGAACTCCTCCTCCACGGACCGGTCCACCAGGATGCGGTTGGCGGCCATGCTGACCTGCCCCTGGAACAGGAAGCGGCTGTAGACGGCCGCCTGGACCGCGTGGTCGAGATCGGCGTCCTCCAGCACCACGAGCGCGCTGTTGCCGCTCAGTTCGAGGATGGTGCGCTTGAAGAGCCCGGCGGCGACGGCGGCGACATGGCGGCCGACCCGGTCCGATCCGGTGAACGAGATCACCTTGGGAACGGGGTGCTGGATGAAGGAGTCGCCGATCTCGGCGCTGTCGGTGATCAGGACGTTGAGGAGCCCTGCGGGCAGCCCCGCGTCCTCGAAGATCCGGGCCACCAGGCCGCCGCCGGCGACCGGGGCGTTCTGATGGGGCTTCACCACGACCGCGTTGCCGAGAGCGAGCGCGGGGGCGACGGTCTTCACCGTCACCAGGAACGGGAAGTTGAAGGCACTGATCACTCCGACGACCCCGACGGGCAGCAGGTAGACCCGGTTCTCCTTGCCGTCGGCGACCGACGGCAGGAGCCCCGCAACCGGGCGGAGAGCCTGTCCGGCGGCCTCACGGAGGAACTCCTGTGCCGCCCGGACCTCGTATTCGGCCCTCGCCCGCGTGCCACCGAGCTCTTCGATGATCAGCTCGGTGATTTCACCGCTGCGTTCACCGACGAGCCGTACGGCGTTCTCCAGAACAGCACGCCGCTCATAAGGACTGCCCGCCGCCCATTCCCGCTGCGCGCGTTCGGCGGCCCGGTAGGCCAGGTCGACTTCCGCCGCGGTGGCCACGGTGACGGAGCAGAGTTTTTCGCCGTTGTACGGATTGAAATCAATGATGTCCCACGCACCGTTGCCGGTCAGCCACTCGCCGTCGATGTACTGGCGGGCCAGTTCACTGGGGAAGGACATGCAATCCCTTACTGCAGGCGCAGACTCCTGTCGGTCCGTCATCGTATCTGCGAATCAGGCCAGTTGAAGGAGTCCCCGGAGAAGATCCCGGCTCTCCTCGGGCCCCGGGCTGTCCTCGTGGAGCCGGACCATGGCCTTTTCGTACTGGGCGACTTCTTCGGCCTTGTCCAGATAGAGCGCACTTGTCAGCTGCTCCAGATAGACGATGTCCGACAGATCGGATTCCGGAAAACGCAGCATGGTGAATGCCCCGCTCTCGCCGGCATGACCGCCGAAGCTGAAGGGCATCACCTGGAGGGTGATATTCGGCTGCTCCGACATGTCGATCAGATGCCGCAATTGCGCACGCATCACCTCACGCCCGCCGTACGGACGGCGCAGGGCCGCCTCGTCGAGCACGGCGTGGAAGCTGGGTGCCCGCTCGGAGACGAGGGCCTTCTGCCGCGCCAGCCGCAGCGCCACCCGGCGGTCGATCTCCGCCTCGGGCGCGCCGGGCATACCGCGGGCGACGACGGCGTGGGCGTACGCCTCGGTCTGCAACAGTCCGTGGACGAACTGCACTTCGTAGATCCGGATGAGCGAGGCCGCCCCCTCCAGACCGATATACGTCTGGAACCAGCCGGGCAGCACATCACCGTAACTGTGCCACCAGCCCGCCACGTTGGCCTCACGGGCCAGGCCCAGGAGCGAATCCCGCTCCGCCTCGTCCGTGACTCCGTACAGCGTGAGCAGGTCCTCGACGTCCCTGGCCTTGAAGCTCACCCGTCCCAACTCCATGCGGCTGATCTTCGATTCGGAGGCGCGGATGGAGTAGCCGGCCGCCTCACGGGTGATGCCGCGCGACTCGCGCAGGCGCCTGAGCTGTGAGCCCAGCAGGATGCGCCGCACCACAGAACCACTCGACTCGCCTGCCGACACCGGCTTACCGATCCTCCCCATCGCTTCCCGTACACCGGAGCTCCCCCGAACCCCGGAGGCGGATTCTGCCACCAAAACGCTTCAGCCCGTACTCATTCGATTACAGAAATGGCAAGACTTTCCGAAAGCTCCAAAACTATGAAGCGGAAGAAATTAGTCCGAACCGGCACGCTATCGGGCAGAACCGCCGCGTGCACGTGCATCTGCCCTTGCATCTGCCCTGCGCATTCGGAACCATGGTCCTCGCGCAGTTGCGTGCTCGTTCGTGTTGTGCCGCTGTACCCGCAGTGCCCGCCAGAAGCAGTGCCGCTACAGCCGCGAATCCCGGGAGTGCCTCGTATGGGGACGAATGGATCGACGATGCTCGAGCCGTTACGGCAGGGGCTTCCCCCCATCGACCTTTCGGCGGTCGCTGGTTCTGCCTCCTGCACACTGCCTGCGCGGTTCGAAGCGGTGGGCGGGGCACGGCGGTTCACCCGTACGACACTGACCTCCTGGGACCTGGGCGACCGCTTCGACGACGTCGCCCTGGTCGTGTCCGAACTGGTCACCAACGCGCTGCGGCACGCCCTTCCCGCCGATCCGGCACGCGAGCGCCATGACCCCTCCGTACGGCTGCACCTGATGCGCTGGACCTCGCGCCTGGTGTGTGCGGTGCGCGACCCCAGCGAGAAGGGGCCGGTCGCGGGTGAGGCGCCGGATTCGGCCGAATCCGGCCGGGGACTGTTCCTCGTCGAGTCGTTCAGCGACTGCTGGGGCTGGCACCCCTCCCCCGTCCCGGCCGGGGACACACCGCCCGACGGAGGGCTCGGCAAAGTGGTCTGGGCCCTGTTCCGGCTGACGGACCACGTGGCGGCGGAGCGCCCCGTCCCGGTCGACAGGTTCACCGAGGGCCTGTAGGCGCGGCGGGCGCGCCGTGCGTCCCGGCGCGTGACGGCGTGCGGCAGCACGGCCGGTGGCCGGCGGTCTTCTCCCCCGCGCGGTCAGCCGCCCGCGGCCAGGTGGTCGAACTCCCCGTCCTTGACGCCGAGCAGCAGCGCCTCGATCTCGGCCGGTGTGTAGACCAGCGCGGGCCCATCGGGGTGGCGCGAGTTCCGCATCGCCACATTTCCGCCGGGCAGTTTCGCGAACTCCACGCATGAACCTTGGGAGTTGCTGTGTCTGCTCTTCTGCCAGACGACCCCGCGAAGCTCTGTGGCCGCCATGCCGTTGTACACGTGGTGCACAGGACGCTCCCCGAGTTGCAAGGTGCAAATGTCAACTAGCTCGGATCATAGCTGTGTTCATATGCCAATGCATGAGCAGATGCACGTGCACGTGGGGTGCGCGGACGACTACAGCTTTGCCCCGGATCCGTTCGCCCTTCCCCCACCCTCTATGAGGAACAGACGAACGGCACGCCAATTTGGCTCCCACTTACCGGAGTTGTTCTGTTCACCCCTGGTAGCTTGGCGCGGTCTTTCGGTCGTGAATCAACAAGGGGGAACTTCCTATGGGCAGGCTTCCGCGCTCCGGCGCCCTTCTCGCCGCCGGACTCGTCGCCGCGCTCGCACTCACGGCCTGCGGCGGTGACGCCTCCGACGCGGACAAGGACCCGGGCGGCTCACCTGCCCCCGCGCAGACCTCGCCGCCCGAGGCCGACGGTGCGGGAGGTGGAGCCGGCGGCCCTGACGTCGCGGCGCTCGAAGGCACCTGGACGGGCACGTCCGACGGCCAACCCGTCGTCCTGTCGGTGGCCTCGGGCAAGGCGGCACTCGCGACCGGCCGGCACGTCTGCCAGGGCGAGGTGAAGGACATGGGCAAGGTGATGGTCGCGTTGAAGTGCCACGACGGGAACACGGACCGCACCATGGGGACCGTCGAGTCCAACGACGGCAAGAAGCTCGTCGTCTCCTGGGAGGCGGGCGCCGAGGACACCCTGTCCAAGACGGACGCCGCCGCGCCGCCGCCGGGCCTGCCCGAGCTGCCCACTCCCTGACGCGCCGCTTCCGCCGGGCGCCCCTCAGGCCCGCCCGCTGCTGATCTCAAGCGCTCGGGAGAAGTCCTCCAGGGCGCGGAGCAGCAGGGTGGCCCCGTTCCGCACGAAGGAATCCGGCGGAGGGCCCGGGGCCGCGTCCCTGCTCGCCAGCGCCTCCCTGACCGGCTCCCAGTCCGGCACGCGGCGCTCCCGCACCGCCTTCGCGCCCTCCTCGGTGGCCCGGCGCAGCGCGTCGGCCAGCCCGACGGCCTCGGGCACGGGTGTCGCGGACGCGGCGGGGAGGTGGGCCTCCATGAGCATCGCGACCCGGCCGAACTGGGCGAGCGCGTCCTGGGCGTCCGCCGCCGAGGTCCTGGAGATGCCCCGGTGGCGTACGGGCTCGTGCCGGGCCGTCTCCAGCGCGTCCTGCCAGGCGATACGCGCCTCCCGGGTGGTGAGGAGAGCGGTGCGTACGTCGTCCAGGCTCCTGGATGCGGGGTCGGCGTACCGGTCGAGGACCGTGGCCGCGTAGCGCCCGTCCGTGATCACCCAGTTGGCGAGCCGGTCGCGCAGCCTCGGAGTCTCCCAGGCCGGGTAGACGGCGTAGGCCGCCATCGCGAGGAGACCTCCGGCGAGGGTCAGCACGACCCGCTCGGGCACGGTCTGCGACCAGTCGTCGCCCGCCATGCCGAGCAGGAAGACGACGTAGGCGGACACGCAGACCTGGCTCACCGCGTATCCGGTGCGCATCAGCAGGTACATCAGCCCCGCGCAGACGACGGCGAGAAGGGCGGAGAGCTCCGCGTTCGGGTGCGCGGCCTGCACGATGCCGGTGGCGACGGCCACGCCGAGCACGGTGCCCAGGAAGCGGGCCACCGACCGCGAGTACGTCTGGGTGAATTCGGGGCGCATGACCATCACGGCGGTCATCGGAGCCCAGTAGCCGTGACCGAGCGGCAGGAGCCCGCCGAGGACGTAACCCGCCGCCGTCACCACCGACACCCGCTCGGCGTGGCGCAGGATCGTCGACCCGCGGCGCAGCTCGCGGCGCATGGAGCGGTAGATGACGGGGGCCAGCCGCATCAGGGTGGGACGGCGGCGGTGCGGGACGAGGGGTTCGCCGGGCGTCCGGTCGTCCGTGCCGGTTCCCTCGGCGATCTCGATGACGTCGGCGAGCAGTGAGGTGAGCCGGTCGGCGGCCCGGCGGGGCGGGCCGGTGAGGATGACGTCGGTGTCGGGGGACTTCAGTACGGAGAGCGCCGTCTCGTCCAGCCGCACCGGGTCCCCGTGGCGTACCGCACGGGCCGCGGAGTCGAGCAGGGAACCGGCGGCGCCGAGGATCTCGCGCGCCCAGTAGCGTTCAGGGCCCTCCGCCGGGACCCCCAGGGCAGGATCCGCCAGCGAGGCGAGCACGGGCCGCAGCCGTTCGGCGACCCCCCGCGCGCCGTGCAGGTCGGCGGGGCGGCGCCGGGCCTCGCGCGGGGTGACGGCGGCGGCGTTCCGCGCGGTCATCAGCGGTACGGGGTCGAAGGGGGCGACCGGGTCGTGCCGCAGCCTTCGGGCGTAGTCGGCCTCGGCCGCCAGGGCGTCGGCCAGGGCGTCCCGCTGGGCACCCCACCTGCGGACCGGGAACAGCACGATCAGCGCAGCCTGGACCAGCCCGCCGAACGCCATCATCGCGGCGTGGGCGGCGGCGTCGGCGACGGAGGTGGGCAGGGTGATCGTGACCAGCATGATCGCGACGTTGGAACCGGCGATGATGCCGCCGGTCGGCCCCGCCGCCCAGGTCATCCCGGCGGCGAACGTCCAGAGGACAAGCAGGACGAGGAACAGCAGGGTGTGGGACACGGTGACGTAGCCGATGAACGTCGACACGGCCAGACTGGCACCGGAGACCAGGGCGAGCACCGGCCGGGGGCGCCAGCTGCGCTGGAAGGTGGCGATGGCGGCCTGGAACGCGCCGAAGGCGGAGCCGGCGGCGATCGCCGGGCCGAAGAGGGCCAGACTCACCCCGACGACGAGGGCGAGGCCGGCGGCGCCCCGCACCGCGATGAGCGGTTCGAGACGTTGCCGCTCGATCGTCAGCCCCGAGCGGGCGGTCTCCTTCAGCGCCCGGAGCCAGCTCATGGACCGAGCGTAGCCGGATTCTCGGCAATCCCGACTTATGCCGCACTGTTGAACTAACGGCGGATTTCCGGCCCTCCTCCGCCCATCCTGGCCCGGTCGGCGGCGGCCGTGCCATGGGTCCAGCCCTCGGCGTCCGTCGCCCCGCGCAGCCGTGTGGTGGTGGTCCGCGGGAACATCCGCTCCGCGGTGCCGGTGACCGCGACGTCCCGGGCCGCGAGGACCGGGAGCAGTGCGCCTGTGGCACCGTCACGGCCCTCGGCGCCGGCCTCCGAGCCGGCCGCCGCGGTGACCCGTGCGGTGTCCGCCGTGAGACGGCTGCCCAGCCGTTGGGCGTACGCCATCAGGAAGGACTGCCGGAAGGCCTTGGTCCGCTTACGCCCGCCGGCCCGCTGCCCGGCCTCCGCCTTCGTCATCGCGGCGGTGCCCTGCACCAGCAGGGAGGTGAAGAGCAGCTCCACGGCCTCCAGGTCCGGCTCGAAGCCCACGACCGTGGTGAAGCCCAGATCGCTGTTCCAGACGGCACGGCAGCGGTTCGCCGAGGCGACGGAGTCGAGCAGGACGGCCTTGGCGCTCTCGTACGGGGCGTCGACCCCGATCCGCATGGCACCCGGCGTATCGGCGCTGTGCGTGCGGGCCGCGAGGAGCGCCTCGTCGATGCTGTGCCGGGCCATCAGCTCCTGCGCCTTGGTGGTGAGCGCCTCGGCCTCTTCCGGGAAGCCGGTCGCCTCCGCCTTGGCGAGCAGCGCCCGGATCCTGGTGAGCATGCGCGGTTCACCGTGGGCCGGGGGCCTGTGCGGAAGGCCGGCCGCCGTGCCGGGCGGCGGCCCGACCGGCTCGATGACCGGGAGCCGCAGCAACAGCCGATAGAGCTCCAGGAGCGCGGAGGCGTACGTGAAGCGGTCGGGCCGGTTGCGGGGCGCCGGGGCCGGCATCGCGGCGAGCTGGTCCGCCCAGCGTGCCGGCAGCTGCCCGTACCCCGCCGTCTCCGACGCGATCAGCGCGGCGGCGAGCGCGGCCCCGGGCTCGTCCAGCTCCCGCCGGACGGTCCGTACGACGTCGGCGGGCTGCCAGCCGCGCGCCCAGGCCCGCCGGACGAACTCCTCGCCTCGGCCGTGCAGCTCCTCGTCGGCGGACGGGTCAGCGGCGAGGAGGGAGGCGCCGGTGTCCAGACCCGCGTCGCCGTCCGAGTACAGGGCCGCGGCACACGCCCGGTCGATCACCGATTCCATCCGGCCAGGGTAGGCGGCTGCGGAGTGCTCAGCGCTCCCCGGGCAGCAGGACGAGCTTGCCCCGAACGTGCCCGGCCTCGCTGAGTTCCTGGGCCCGCGCCGCCTCGCCGAGCGCGAAGGTCCGCTCCACGGGGATGCGGAGGCCGCCGACCGCCGCGGCCTCCGCGTACTCCGCGAGCCGTCTGCCCTCGTCCGGCCGGCTCCCACCGCCCGCGGAGAAGGCCACCCCGTAGTGGGCCGCGTCCGGGTCGGCGATGGTGGCGATCCGCTCGGCCGTACCGCCGCGCAGCTCCACCGAGTCCGCCAGGGCCCCCTTGCCCGCGACGTCGAACACCGCGTCCACGCCCTGCGGCGCGGCCTCCCGGACCCGGTCCACCAGCCCTTCCCCGTACGCCACCGGGACGGCGCCGAGCACCCGCAGATAGTCGTGATTGGCCGGTGAGGCGGTCCCGACGACGGTGGCGCCACGCGCCGCTGCCAGCTGGACGGCGGCCGAACCCACCGCCCCGGAGGCCCCGTGCACCAGCAGGGTCTCGCCCGCGGACACCGCCAGCTCGTCGAGCACACGGGCGGCGGTCGCGGTCGCCACCGGAAGCGCGGCGGCCTCCGCCCAGCCCAGTGGCTCCGGCTTCGAGGCGACCGCTCCCACGTCGGCCAGGACGTACGCCGCGTACGCTCCGGTCGCGCTGCGGCCGAGGACCTCGTCGCCGACGGCGAACTCCGTGACGCCCTCACCGGTCTCGTCGACGACTCCGGCGAACTCGCTGCCGGGCACGGCGGGCAGTGGAGTGGGGAACGCCGCCTCCATCCAGCCGTTGCGGATCTTGTAGTCGACCGGATTGACCCCGGCGGCCCTGACCGCCACCCGGATCTGCCCGGGGCCCGCGTGGACGTCCTCGACCTGGGCCCGGTCCAGGACCTCCGGGCCGCCGAACTCCTCGTACACGATCGCTTCCATCACCGTCTCCTCCACCGCCTGCCGGGTCCCGGTGCGCGCCGCGCACACCGCACTCCGATCCTCCCGGCAGCCGGGCGCGCCCGCCCCTCGAGCCGGAACCGCTGTCAGTAGCGGGTGCGAGACTCGGCCCATGACCGAACGCTGGGCCCTGGCCACCGCGGAAGGAGGCGGTGCTCTCCTCGTGCCGCTGACGCGCGACGGCCTGCCCGCGGGTCCCGTCCTGGCCGAGCCCGATCTCGTCGAGTCCGTCCGCAGCCGCCCCGAGGTCGTCCGCTGGGTCTGGCGCTCGACCTCCGAGATCTACCCGGGACTGCTCGCTGCGGGCGTGCGGGTCGAGCGGTGCTACGACATCGAGTGCGCCGAACTCCTGCTGCTCGGCCACGAGGGGCGGCTCGGGGAGCCGCGCTCCGCAGCGGCGGCCTGGGCCCGGCTGCGACACGCGCCGGTGCCACCCGATCCCCCGCCACGCTCGGCCGAGCCCGGCTCACAGTCGTCCCTCTTCGAGCCGCGGTCCGGAACCGACCTGCCGTTCGAGGCGCTGCTCCAGGTCTACGCCGAGCAGCTGCGTCGCCACGGGGCGACGGAGCACCCGGGCAGGATGCGGCTGCTCACGGCAGCCGAGTCCGCGGGCATGCTGGTCGCCGCCGAGATGAACAGATCCGGGCTCCCGTGGCGGGCCGATGTTCACCGCGAGGTCCTGAACGACCTGCTCGGCGAGCGGTACGCCGGTGGCGGCGAGCCACGCAGACTGGCCGAGGCCGCGGACGAGGTGTCGGCAGCCTTCGGCAGACGGGTGCGGCCCGATCTGCCGGCCGATGTCGTCAAGGCGTTCGCACAGGCCGGGATCAAGGTGAAGTCGACCCGGAGGTGGGAGCTGGAGGAGCTCGACCACCCGGCGGTGGAGCCGCTGATCCGCTACAAGAAGCTGTACCGCGTCTGGACGGCACACGGCTGGGGCTGGCTCCAGGACTGGGTGCGCGACGGGCGCTTCCGCCCCGAGTACCAGCCGGGAGGCACGGTCAGCGGACGCTGGACGACCAACGGCGGCGGGGCCCTGCAGATCCCCAAGGTGATACGCCGGGCGGTCGTCGCCGACGAGGGCTGGCGGCTGGTCGTGGCGGACGCCGACCAGATGGAGCCGCGCGTGCTGGCAGCGATCTCACGCGACCGGGGGCTGATGGAGGTGGCGGGGCACGAGGGCGACCTCTACAAGGCCCTGTCCGACCGCGCGTTCCACGGCGACCGCGACCACGCCAAGATCGCGCTGCTGGGCGCGGTCTACGGACAGACCTCGGGGGACGGCCTGAAGAACCTGGCGGCCCTGCGGCGGCGCTTCCCGCACGCCGTCGCCTACGTCGACGACGCGGCGAAGGCCGGCGAGGAGGGCCGCCTCGTACGTACGTGGCTGGGCCGCACGAGCCCGCCCGCCGCCGGGGCGGGTGAGGACGGGGAGGCGGGCATCCCGCAGGAGAGCGAGGAGCCGCCGGCCGGGGAGAGCGCGAGCACCTACGGATTCACCCCGGGCTACGCCTCGTCGAACGCCCGGGCGCGGGGCCGCTTCACCCGCAACTTCGTGGTCCAGGGCAGCGCCGCGGACTGGGCGCTGCTGCTCCTGGCGGCGCTGCGGCGGACGCTCGCCGCAGGGGGGATGCGGGCGGAGCTGGTGTTCTTCCAGCACGACGAGGTGATCGTGCACTGCCCTGCCGGGGAGGCGCCCGCGGTGGTGGAGGCGATCCGCGAGGCGGGAGAGCTGGCGGGCCGGGTCGCGTTCGGGGAGACACCGGTGCGGTTCCCGTTCAGCACGGCGGTCGTCGAGCGCTACTCGGACGCCAAGTGACCCACCCCGGAGCGGGGCCGGGGCCGGGTTGCCCGGGCCGGGTTGCCCGGGCCGGGCCGGGCTGGGCCGGAATGCCCGGACCGGGGCCGGGCTGGGCCGGAATGCCCGGACCGGGGCCGGGCTGGGCCGGAATGCCCGGACCGGACCGGGGCCAGGCCCCGGTCCGGACCGTTGCCGCGTGTCTACCCGCGCTCCCACAGCGCGGGGACCAGCGGCGGCTCCCATCCTGTGACGGCGGAGTGAGCCTGGAGACAGCGGTAGGAGACGCCGCCGTGGGTCACACGGTCACCGGCGCGGTAGGAGGTCCCCGCCGCCCAGACACCACGCGGCGGGTCCGTCGGCGGATCGGTGGGGCCCGGCTGCTGGGCGACGTCGAGCACGAAGTCGAAGGTGCCCTGCCGCCCCTGCCCGGCGGCGCGGACGTTCATCAGAAGCGCCGGGTCGTAGAGGGCGTCGGTGGCGTTGCGGGGCTCGCCCGGGAAGTACAGCTGTGTGGTCAGCACGGGCCGGCCGGGTGCCTGCGCCTTCACATGGATGTGCCGCGTGCGGCCGGGATACAGGCCCGCCACCACCGTGGTGAGCGTGAAAGCTCCGTTCACGTCGGTGAACTGGTGCCCGCGGAAGGCGAACCCGCTCATGTCGTACGCCCCGGCGGCGTCCGCCTGCCAGAAGTCGAGGAGCACTCCCGGCAGTGGCCTGCAGGCACGGCCGAACACGTAACCGCTGACGGTCAACGGGGTGCCGGGGGTGCCGGACGCCACCAGGCTGGTCCGTAGTGGGGAGTCGGGCTTGAAGTAGGGGCCCTCCATCTGTTCGGGGGTCGGGTCGTCCCCGTCGTCGCAGGCCGGGGTGAGCGCCGGGAGCGCGCCGCCGGAGCCGGTGTCGCGGGCCAGGGCGATGCCCCCGCCGGCGACCAGGGGCGCTGCGCTCGCCGCGACGGCGGCGCGCAGGAGGTTCTTACGGCTGATCGGACGGCCGGACGGACCGGCCTCGGAGGCGTCACGCGAGCCGCCGGGGGAGGGTTCCGGGGACACGGCTGAACTCTTGGTCATGGCTGATTCCTCGGTGTACTGGGGCTTCCTCGGTGGAGGGGCTTCCTCGGTGGAGGGGCTTCCTCGGTGGAGGGGCTTCCTCGGAACGCGCGTCGGAAGGAAGCGAGTCAGATCCGCTGCCAGAGCGCGGGAACGTTCGGCGGCTGCCATCCGGCCTGCGCCCGGTGACCTTGCAGGCAGCGGTAGCTCGCGCCGCCGTAAGTCACCACCGCACCGGCGGCGTACGTCGTGCCCGCGGCCCATGTGCCGCCCGGCTCGGTCGGCGGGTCGGTCGGGTCGGTGGGCGGATCGGTCGGCGTACCGCTGGTGACGAGGGTCAGTCCGTACGCGGCCAGCGCCGGATTGACCGGCTGGTAGTACGTCGTACCGCCCTGGGAGCAGTTCCCCGAGCCGCCCGAGGTGACGCCCTGTGCCTGGCTGCCCGAGATGAACGAGCCTCCGGAGTCGCCGGGTTCGGCACAGACGCTGGTGCGGGTCACGCCGGATATGGTGCCCTCCGGGTAGGTGACGCTGCTGCCGTGCTGCTGGATCGTGCCGCAGTGCCATCCCGTCGTCGAGCCCGAGCGGCAGACCGAGGAGCCCACCACGGCCTGGGTGGATCCGGTGACGCCCACGTCGCCGTTGCCGTACCCGTTCACCAGGGCGCGGGGCGTCCAGTTGGCGTTGGCCGCGACCCAGGCGTGGTCGCGGCCGGGGAAGGTGGAGCCCTGGAAGGAACCCTGGGCCTGCTGGTTGACCCCGGTGGTGGTGACGCCCGGAGTACCGCAGTGCCCGGCAGTGACGAAGCCGTGCTGGGTGCCGCGCCTGACGGGGAAACCGATGGAACAGCGGCCCGAACCGTTCATGTAATAGGCGTCCCCGCCGCGCAGGTCCGCGTACGTGCGCGGTTGTTCGGCCGAGCGGTCGACCCGTACGAGCTCACGGGAGACCCCCGCCGCGGTGAGGAGACGGTCCGCCGCCTCTGGACGGGCGGCGTTCACGACCAGGCGGTTGGTGCGGACGTCGACGTACCAGGAGGGCACGTCCTCCGGCGCCTTCTCCAGTGCCACCGCGTCCAGCTCCGCCTTGGCCGCCTCGAGGCGGTCGAGGCTGTGACCCACGACCTCGGCGCGGGCTCCCGCAGCGGTGATCCGGGAGACGTCGGCGCGGTCGGTGGTGGCGACGGTGAGAACGGCCTCGCCGCTCAGCCGGGCTCCGGCGAAGTCCGCGCCGAGGGACTTCTCCAGGGCCGCAGCCACGGCCGCCGCCCGGTATTCGCCGGCTATCCGTGCCCTGGCCTCGTCGGCGTCGAGGCCCAGGTCGCGCTTCATCGCCTCGGTCAGTCCCGGCGAGAGCCGGTCGGCGGCAGCGGGCTCGGCGCTGCCCGTCTGGCCGGCCGAGGCGACACCGGTCAGACCGGCGAGGGCGAGCGCGCCCACCGTCACCGCGGCGGCTCCTGCGGCTGCTGCGCGTCTGCGGAGCATGGTCGTCTCCACGTCGTTCTCCTTGGGTTCGGGGGGGCGGCGGGCTCCGGGAGAGCGGAGCCCGAGGGGGTGGGGAACTGCCGAGAACGTAGCGGCGCACCCGCCCGGCGCAGGAGATCCCGTCCGCCCCCTACCGCCGCGTTATGGGGCCCGGATGCCGGCTCCGGGACACCCGCGTCCAGCCCTCGAAAGCCGCATCCGGGCCGCCCGCGCGAGTCCCTCGAAAGCCGGCTCCGGGCGCGCCTGGCGGGCCGCCCGGCGCGCCCGGAACGTGACCCGGGCGGGGCGCCGTGCCGCTATAGGCTCCGGCCATGGCGACGCACGAGCACGAGATCACCGAGCCCGTCGACCTCTGCCTGCCCGACGGGGGCCTCAACCCGGCTGCCGTCGGCTGGTCCAGGAAGCCGCTGCACCGGGCCAATCTGCAGGGCTGGGGCCGCACGAAGCGGTGGGAGCACTGGTGCGTGACGACGCCCACCCATCTGGTTGCCCTGACGGTGAGCGACCTCGACTTCCTGGCGCTGAACAGCGTCTACGTCCTGGAATTCGGTCCCGGGGGACGCGAGTTCGAGTGCGCCTCGATCGTCCCCGCGGCCCGGGGCGTCCGCCTCCCGGACACCGTCGCCGGGGCGCCGGGCTCCGAGGACGTGATCGTCGGCCCCGCCCGCCCGTCCGGGGGCAAGGTGCGCATCGAGATCCGCGACGAGAACGCCGGGACGAGGCTGCGGGCCCGCTGCCTCACCCCGGAGCGGCTGCCGCTGGAGGTCGGCCTCCTGGTGTCCCGGCCGCAAGGACACGAGTCGCTCTCCGTGGTCGTGCCATGGAGCGAACAGCGCTTCCAGTACACCTCCAAGCACACCGCGCTCCCCGCCTCGGGCCGGGTGCGCATCGGCAGCGAGATCCTGACGTTCGGCGGTAAGGACGACGAGACCTGGGCCGTCCTGGACCACGGCCGCGGGCGCTGGCCGCGTACGGTCGCCTGGAACTGGGCCGCCGCGTCCGGCCGTACGGGCGGGCACACGGTCGGCCTCCAGTTCGGCGGCCGCTGGACGGAGGGCACCGGCTCCACCGAGAACGGACTCTGCGTGGACGGCCGGCTCACCAAGATCGGCGAGGAGCTGGACTGGCGGTGGTCCGTCTCCGACCCGATGGCCCCCTGGACGCTCCGTACCCCCTCGTCCGGCCAGGTGGACCTGACGTTCACGCCGTTCCACAACCGGGCCGTGCACACGGACGCCGGTCTGATCGCCAACCACACCGACCAGCGCTTCGGGCACTACGACGGCCGGATCCGCACCGACGACGGTACCGAGATCGCCGTGGAACACCTGCTGGGCTGGGCGGAGGACGTCCACATGCGCTGGTGACTCCCCCGGGTGGGGCGGCGCGGGTAGGTTTCCCCCATGCATATAGGCCCACTCCTGGGCTCGGGACGCACCGCCGACGTGTACGCACTCGACGGCTCATGGGTCCTGCGCCGCCACCGCCACGGCATCGACACCACGGGGGAGCTGACCGTGATGTCGTATCTCTCGGCCTCGGGCTTCCCGGTCCCGCGCATCGGTCCACCGGCCGAGGAGGCGCTGCCCACGGATCTGGTGGTGCAGCGGCTGAGCGGCCCGACGCTGGCCGAAGCCCTGCTGGCGGGCACTGTCACCGAGGACGAGGGCGCGGGCCTGCTGGCCCGGCTCCTGCGGGAGTTGCACGCGATCCCTCCGCGGCTGTCCCAGGACCCCGAGGACCGCATCCTGCACCTGGGCCTGCATCCGGAGAATGTGGTCCTGGCCCCCGAGGGTGCCGTGGTGATCGACTGGCTGGCGGCCGGCGAGGGCCCGCCCGCGCTGGACCGGGCCATGACCTCACTGATCCTGGCCCAGGTGGCCCTCGACCCGTCCTTCTCCGCGGGCCCTCGGGTCAGGGACCTGCTGGCGGTGCTGCTCTCCCTGTTCGCGGAGGACGGCGGGGTGCCCGCCGGCGCCCTGACCCGCGCCGCCGCCCTGCGCGCGGCCGACCCGCGGCTCACCGCTCACGAGGCGGCGGTGCTGGACGAGGCGACGGAACTGGTCGCCTCGCTGGCGGGCTGAACGCGCGCCCCTCTTGCCGGCCCGCCCGGGCGGCTCCGCTCACTTCCTCAGGTAGGCCAGCACCGCGAGGACCCGGCGGTTCGTCGCGTCGGTCAGCGAAAGGTCCAGCTTGGTGAGGATCGAGCCGAAGTGCTTACTGACCGTGCCCTCACTGACCGTCAGCGCCTCGGCGACCGAGGCGTTCGACCGGCCCTCGGCCATCAGGGCCAGAACCTCCCGCTCCCGGGCGGTCAGCCGGGACAGCGGGTCGCGGCGATGCCTCAGGAGCTGACGCACCACTTCCGGATCGACGACGGTGCCGCCGTCCGCGACCCGCTGGAGCGCGCCGACGAACTCCTCGACCTTGCCCACGCGTTCCTTGAGCAGGTACCCCACGCCCGTGCCGTCGCAGGAGTCCAGCAGCTCCTCGGCGTAGGCGCGCTGGACGTACTGGCTGAGGACCAGCACGGGCAGCCGGGGCCGGGCCTCTCGCAGGGCGACGGCGGCCCGGAGTCCCTCGTCGGAGAACCCGGGCGGCATCCGTACGTCCGTCACCACGACGTCCGGGCCGTGTTCGGCGACGGCGGCGGTGAGTTCACCGGCGGTGCCGACACCGGCCACCACCTGGTGGCCGAACCTCTCCAGCAGACCGACGAGGCCCTCCCTCAGGAGCACACTGTCCTCGGCCAGCACGATGCGCAGCATCCAACCCTCATTCGACCAGGTGAGCGGGTGTCCGGGGGACATCCAGCCGGAACACGGTCGGCCCCCCGGCCGGGCTGGACAGTAGCAGCCGCCCGTCCAGCACCGAGAGCCGGTCGGCGACGCCCTGGAGCCCGGTGCCCCGAGTGGTCGCCGCGCCTCCCGTCCCGTCGTCCCGCACCTCGACGGTCAGCCGCTCCCCGTCGTCCCGGCCCGTCACCGAGGCCCGGCTCGCCCCGCTGTGCTTCGCCACGTTCGCCAGTGCCTCGCAGAGAGCGAAGTACACGGCGGTCTCCACCGCGCGCGGCAGCCGTTCAGGTATGTCGAGTTCCACGTCGACGGGTACGGCCGAGCGGTCGGCGACGTCCTCGACCGCCGCGGCCAGGCCACGGTCGGTGAGGACCTGGGGATGGATGCCCCGGACGAGCTCCCTGATCTCCACCAGGGCCTCCCCCGCCTCCTCCTGCGCCTTGGCCAGCAGGCCGCCCAGCGGTTCCCCCGGACTCTCCAGCCTTGCCAGCCCGAGCGTCATCGAGAGGGCGACGAGCCGCTGCTGCGCCCCGTCGTGCAGATCCCGCTCGATCCGGCGGCACTCCGCCTCGAAGGCGTCCACCAGCCGCATCCGGGAACGGCCCAGCTCCTGGATACGGGCGTCGACTCCGTCGTCCCCCGCCGACAGCAGCGCCCGGGTCAGGGCCGCGCGCGCCACCGCCGCCCACCCGAGCGGATAGGACAGGACCGGCAGCAGCACCAGCCCGAGCAGTGCCAGCGCGAAGGCCTGCGGATACGAGTCGGCCAGGTAGAGCTTCAGCACCCGCACCTCCTCGCCGCCGGTGACTGCCGCCATGACGACGGGCGTCGCCAACAGCCCTCCGCAGACCGCGAGTACACCCCCGACGAGCAGACCCTCCAGTGGCCAGAGCACTCCGGCGAACAGCAGCGCGTACCCGAACTCCCGCCAGGTGGCCTGCTCCCGCAGCCGGGTGCGCAGCCACGCCGACAGCCCGGCGTGCGCCGGGGCGCGGTGCGGATCGCCGAGCGGTACGGGGTCGATGAGCCGCAGCCTGCGCCGCTCGGCGGCGGCCACCGGGAGGCCGATGAGAGCGAGCATCAGGAGGAGCGGCAGACCGATGAGCACGAGGGACAGGGCGCCGCCCACCGCCGCCAGCAGGAGGACGGACAGGAGGAGGGCCATCCCGGCCGGGACGCTGCTCAGCAGGTAGAGCGCCGCGCGCCACGGCCATCCGCCGAGGAGGTAGCGGCGCCGTACGAGGGCCTGCCGGAGGGTGAGTGAGCTCATGGCCCGCACGGTAGACAGCGCGGGCCGGTCACCACCACCCGCCGGGCAGGGGGCCGGGGGTGGAGCTGTCTCCACCTCCAGGACTCCTGCTCGTTGCGATGTGGCCGCAGAACGGGGCCGGTTGAGTGGAGCCATGAATCAGCAACCCGCAGCCGTCCGGCTCGACACCGTCACCCGGTCCTTCGGAAAGGCCGCCGACGCGGTCACCGCACTGGACGGAGTCAGCCTCGCCATGCCCCGGGGCTCCTTCACCGCGATCATGGGGCCGTCCGGCTCGGGGAAGTCGACGCTCCTCCAGTGCACGGCAGGCCTCGACCGGCCCACGTCCGGCCGCGTGTTCCTCGGGGACACGGAGACGACCGGGCTGAGCGAACGGAAGCTCACGCTGCTGCGGCGCCAGCGGATCGGATTCGTCTTCCAGGCCTTCAACCTGCTTCCGGCCCTCACCGCCGAGCAGAATGTGGCGCTCCCCCTGCGGCTCGCGGGCCGCAGACCCCGCCGCACCGAGGTGCGTGAGGTGCTGGAACGGGTCGGTCTGGGCTCCCGGGCCGGCCACCGGCCCACGGAGCTCTCCGGCGGGCAGCAGCAACGCGTCGCCCTGGCACGTGCGTTGGTGACCCGGCCGGAGGTGCTGTTCGGCGACGAGCCGACGGGAGCGCTCGATTCCCGTACGGGCCGGGAGGTTCTGGAGCTACTGCGGTCGATGGCCGACGACGGCCAGACGGTGATCATGGTGACGCACGATCCGGTGGCCGCCTCATACGCGGACCGCGTGGTGTTTCTGGCCGACGGATCGATACGGGACGAGCTGTGCGACCCGGCCGCGGAGCAGATCGCCGCGCGCATGACCGCTCTGGCGGTGGCCCCGTGCTGAGCTCCGCCCTGCGCTCCATGCGGACCCGCTGGGTCACCTTCATCGGCAGCTTCGTCGCGCTGGCCCTGGGCGTCGGTCTGATCGCCATGACTGGCCTGGCACTGGCGGCCACCTTCGACGCGCCGGAGCGCCGCCCGGAGCGCTTCGCCGGGACGCCGGTCGTGGTGGCGCCGTCCGACACCCTCCGCGTAGCCACGCCCGTCGGGGAACGCACGGCCGTGCTCACCGACCCCCGCCCGGTGCCGCAGGGCCTGGTCACCGGGCTCTCCGCACTGGGGCGTACGGCCGAGGACCGGACGTTCCCCGTCCGGCTGGCGGGGAACGACGCCGTGGGACACCCGTGGTCCGTCGCGGCCGCCACCCCGTACCGCGTCACCTCCGGCCGGGCTCCGCACGGGCCCGACGAGGTCGTCGTCACGGCGGGCGCGGGTGCGGGCCTCCGGGCCGGCGACCGGATCCGGATCACCACTCCGGGTTCCGCCGCCGGGACGGGAACGCGGACGGTCGTGGGCACGGTGGCGGACGCGGGCTTCGAGACCGCGGTGTTCTTCGATGACGCCGAGGCCGCCCGTATCCACCCGGCCGTCGACGCGGTGGGCGTGCACGCCGAAGCCGACGCGGTGCGGCGGCTGACCCGGGACTTCCCCGGCATGAGCGTCCTCACCGGCGACGACCGGCGCCGGGCCGATCCCGATCCCGACCGGGACAGCGAGGCCCTGACCGCGGTCAACGCGCTGCTCGGCACGGCGGCCGGCATCACCGGTTTCGTCTCGGTCTTCGTCGTCGCCTCGACGTTCTCCTTCGCGGTGGCCCAGCGCAGGAGGGAGTTCGGGCTGCTCCGCACGGCCGGCGCGACGCCGGGCCAGGTCCGGCGCACGGTCGTCGTGGAGGCACTCGTGATCGGTGTCCTGGCCTCGGCCGCAGGCTGCCTGCTGGGCGAAGCGGCCGCGCCCATGCTGGCCGGCCGGCTGGCCGACGAGGGCCTCGCCCCGGCCTGGTTCGCCATCGGCGATGCGACCTGGCCGCTGCACACCGCCTTCTGGACCGGCCTCGGCGTGGCGCTCGCGGGGGCCGCCGTGTCCTCCCACCGCGCGGGCCGGATCCGTCCCGTGGAGGCCCTCCGCGACGCGTCCGTGGACACCGCCGGGATGACTCCGAGCCGCCTGCTGCTGGGCGCGGCCGTCCTGCTGACCGGTCTCGGGCTGCTGGGCTGGTCCCTGCTGACGGACCCCGGGGACGTACTCAAGCGGAAGACGTACATCCTGCAGCCCATGTGGATCGTCGTCGGCTGCGCGCTGCTCGCGCCCCTCGTCGTACGCCCGCTCACGCGACTGCTCACCTGGCTGCCCGCCCGGCTGCCCGGCGCCACAGGGCTGCTGGCCCGGCAGAACGCGTCCACCGGCATCCGTCGTACCGCGGCGGTCGCCGCGCCCGTCCTGATCACCGTCGCCCTGGCCGGCTCGCTGCTGGGCACCGTGGCCACGATCGGCGAGGCCAAGGCAACCGAGGCGGCGGCCGTCTCCGGCGCCGACTTCGTGGCCGGCGGGGACGGCCCGCTGGACCCGCGCTTCGTGGAGCGCGTACGGAACGTCCCCGGAGCCGTGACCAGTGCCTCCCGCTCCACCGGGGTCACCGTCCTCGAAGAGGGCACCGCGCTCATCTCGTCGGAGGCGCGGGCGGCCGATCCGGCCGGCCTGGCCGCGACCGCCCGTCTGCCCCTCGTCTCCGGCCGGATCGAAGACCTTGACGACGACTCGGTCGTCGTCAACGAGGAGTGGGAGAAACGGACCGTGGGACAGCGCGTGAGCGTCTGGCTGGGTGACGGCCGCAAGGTGTCGCTCCGCATCGCCGCCGTGATGCGCACGGGCACCGGAAGCAACGGGGTGTACGTCACCCCCGCGAACGCGGCCGGCGCGGCTGTCGACCGTGTCGACGTCAAGCTCCTCGGTGGAGCGGACCTTGCGGCCGTCCGGGCTCTCCTGGAGGAGGCCGGGCGGGACACGGGCACCACGGTCATGACGCGGGAAGCGTGGGTGACGGCGCATCACCCGCGCACCGGCGCCAACACCCGGGCGGGCCTGCTGCTCATCCTCGGCATCGCCCTGCTGTACACGGGGATCTCCCTGGCGAACACGCTGGTCATGGCCACCTCGGACCGGGTACGCGACCTGGCGGTGCTGCGCCTCACCGGGGCCACGAAACCGCAGGTCCTCCGGCTGGTGGCGGTCGAGGCACTGGTGGTGGTGGCCGTCGGCGCGGTCCTGGGAGGGGCGGTGGCCGGGCTGAACCTGCTGGGAGTGAAGGGCGCCCTGGAACTCCTCTCGGTGAGCTCCCCCGTGGTAGTCCCGTGGACGGCCCTCGGCGCGGTACTCGCCGCGTGCGCCGTGGCGGCAGCGGTCTCCGCCGTACTGCCGGCCCTCGCGGCACTGCGCACCCGGCCGGTCGAGATCGCGGGATCCCGCGAGTGAGCCGGCCCGGGGCCGGGCACCTGGCGGTGAAGCAGGTGTCCGGCCGTCCGGGTTCTTGCGGCTGTCCCCCCACTCCCGGCACTCCCGGTTGTCCCCGGCCCTTCCGGCTGTCCCTGGGCCGTCCGGCCCGGCAGGTTCAGGACCGTGGTGACTGCCCGGCAGGTTCGGGGGCCGTCATGACCGGCGGGCCCGACGGGTTCAGGTGCCTGCCGTGACCAGCAGATCCCCACCCGCTTCAAGGGCCTGCCGCGACGAGCAGACCCCCACCCGCCTCAAGGGCCCGTCGTGACCGGCAGGTCCGACGGCAGACCCCATTCGCTCCACGACCCGTCGTACACGGACACGTCCGCGTAGCCGGCGAGTTCGGCCCCGAGCGCCAGGACGCACGCCGTGACGCCCGACCCGCAGCTGACGACCAGCCGCCTCCGGCTCCCCGCCGCCGCATCGAAGACGGGGCGCAGTTCCTCGGCAGGGAGCATCCGGCCGTCGCGCTGAACCGCGCCGAAGGGCAGATTCACCGCCCCGGGCATATGGCCGCACCGCAGCCCCGGCCGGGGCTCCGCAGCCGTACCGGCGAACCTCTCACGGGACCTCGCGTCGAGGACGGCCGTCTGCGGATCGGCCAGGGCCTCCACGACCGCGTCACTGCCGACGAGCGCTCCGGGGCGCGGGCGGGCGGTGAAGTCCCCGGCCCGCTCGGCTCCCCCCGGCGCGAGTTCCTCCACCGGGAACCCCGCCGCCTCCCACGCGGGCAGTCCTCCGTCGAGGACCGCGGCGCGGTCGAAGCCCATCGCGCGGAGCATCCACCAGGCGCGGGCGCTGGAGTAGATCCCGGCGGTGTCGTAGACGACGACGGTGTCCGTGCCGCTCACCCCGAGGGCACGCATCTCCGCGGCGAACTCCTCCGCCTGAGGCATCGTGTGCGGCAGCGTCACGGCGTGGTCGGACATGGCCCCGTCGATGTCGAAGCGCCGGGCCCCCGGAATGCGCCGCCCGGCCTCCCGGTGCGAGCCCACCGAGGCGTCGAGGACCACTGCGCCCGGTGTCGTGAGCCGATCGGCGAGCCAGGCCGCGTCGACGAGCGGACCGGGCCGGTACTCAGCCCCGGCAACGGCGGCCGCTTCTCGGTGCTCGGCGGTCATGAAAGCCATCCTCCTGCATCGAATTGCTCCGAGTGCCCGGACTCGGAGTGCTGGGGCCCCGAGTGCCCGGACTCGGAGTGCTGGGGCCCCGAGCGCCCGGACTCGGAGTGCTGGGGCCCCGAGCGCCCGGACTCGGAGTGCTGGGGCCCCGAGTGCCCGGACTCGGAGTGCTGGGGCCCCGCGTGGCCGTGCTCCGCGTGCAGGGCAGCGGTGGAAGGTCTACCGCCGGCGCCCACCGGACGCACGTTCCGCGTCCGCGTCCTGCGCGACATCGAGAAGGACCTGGCTGGTGTACTGGAATTCCTCCAGGAGCCGCGTCGCCTCGGTGACGAGGATGCCGTACGGGGCGGAAGGGTCCGCGAGGGACAGGGACAGCCGGCGGGTCTCCTCGACCACCTCGTCCCGGCGCGCCGCGGCCTCGCCGGTGAGCCGCTCCAGCCGCTTCGCCTGTGGGAGCAAGGTGGTCTCGTCCAGCGTCGTCAGCACCTCTGCGACCGCACCGGCGGACTCCAGGAACGCCGCGTAACGCCGCAGGAACGGCCGACGGGCCTCGTCCTCCTCCCGGGAACGGTCGAGGCCGCGCGTGAGTGCGGCAACCTGGTAGAGCGTTCGTTCTAGGGCGCCGAGTACGGACTCGTAGCCCTGGAAGCCGGGATGGCCACGGTAACGACGCGACAGACGGCGGGGATTGAGCTGGAGGCTCTCCTTCGAGGCCTCCAGCCCGGACCTCGCCTGCCCGATCATCTGTCCGGTGCGTGCCGCGCGGGCACGCCAGCCACCGGTGGTGTCCTGGTCGGGCACCCCCTCGGCGAGTACCGGGTACATGTCGGCGAGCAGATCGTGGAGGGTGTGGGCGAGGCTGCGGATGCCGTACTCGGCGCTGCGGTAGCGCAGCGGCGGGGCCACGAGGACGTTGACGGCGATGCCGATCGCACAGCCGATGAGGACCAGCACCACGATCTCCCCCAGCCGGAAGAAACGCTGGAAGTCCCCGGACGACGAGGTGTACGTCGAGAAGGCGAAGAAGGCGGCGGTGGCGACCTGCGGGCCCTGGACGCCCAGGACGTGCCAGCGTCCGATCGCGAGGGCGATCAGGGCTACGAGCACGAAGGTCAGGAAGTCGGGCCCGGCGAGGAACCCCAGGGCGGCCTGCACCAGGACACCGGCGACGACGGCGCCGACGTAGCGCAGCGACTGGACGACCGAACGGTAGACGGTCACCTGCATGATCAGCACCGCGGAGAACGGGGCGAAGGCAGGTGAGCGGGCGTCGAGGGCGTCGAAGGCGATCAGCCAGGCCAGACTCGCGGCGAGAGCGCTCTTGCCGATCACCAGCAGCGTGTCGCGCTCGTCCCCCGCGTAGGAGAAGGCGCGCCGCCACCAATGGCTCACTGCCGCGATCCGCCCCGTGTCCGGCCCCTCGGCCGTCGTGCCACCGGTCATGAATACCTACGTCCTCCCACTCCGATCACCCTGTACTCCCATGTGCACAATGACTGCCGCCACTCCCCCTTCCCGGGCAGCCCGGCCCTGGAACACGACCGGAAGCTCCCACCAGGGGCACGGCGACCGGGGCGCCGCAGATCCCTCCCTCACCAGCCGAAAGCCCGAGTGCGTCCCGTACGAGGTTGGCCGGCACCACGAGCTGACAATCCGATTGTGGTGTGCTCTCAGCTGAAGTTGTTGAAGGCGATGCCGTTGGTCAGGGAAGTGATGCCGCTCTGAGTACCGTCGATCTTGACGGTCTGGCCGGATACGTGCTTCACGTAGACGCGCAGCAGGAACGTGCGCGTACCGCAGGCGGAGTCGATCGGGATACCGGTCAGGGAGGAGTAGCCGACGGCGTGGTGGGCGTCGTCGGTGACGGTTCGGCGGGCGGTGGTGCTGTGGGTGCGGCAGGCATGGCCGGTCGCGTCGAGTTGGATGAACTCCAGACGGGTGTCCACGACCGCGTTCTTCCCGCGCGGGTAGACCTGCATGACTACGGCGCAGGAAGCTGTCGCGTGGTAGCAGGTGGTGAGTTCCAGATTGGCCTGGGCTGAGACGCTGACCGCGTCCGGGTGCGCCTGCCACTTGTGGACCGGCGTCCCGTCGTCGTAGAACACCCAGGCATCGCGGCGAGCCGCACCGTCACCGACGTAGGTGCACGCTCCAGCGCTGTCGGCGCTTTCGCAGGCAGGATTCTGCCACCAGTGTGCCCCCGTCCGGTCGGTGTCGTCCGTCTCCAACCACGTCTTGTCGGCGACCGCTGTCAGGTGGTAACTGCCCGGCAGGGACGAGTAGGCCGTGCCCTGGAGCACGCAGGTGTAGGTGTCGGCGGAGGGAGCGGTGAAGAGCAGGTCCGCATAGAGCGGGAGGTGGCCCGGAGTCGCGTAGGTGGTGGTGTCGCTGCCTTCGTGGTTACGGGCCGAGGCCGCCACCACGGACACGGTGGCCCCTGACGCGTTCAGGCATCGGATGCGCTGGGTGAGACCGACGATGCCGGTCGTGGTGCTGGTCGTCTCCAGTCGCCCGCGCAGATGCCTCTTCTCGCCGGCACTCAGGGCCATCGTCCGCCGCACCAGATCAACCGTCACCCCCCGGGGGACAGTGGTGTCCGACGCCAGTATCTGGCGGGTGGCGGTTCCTGCGCCTGCCGCGACCACGTCAGCCGCTTGTGCTGGAGCGGACCATAGTGCTGCCAGCGCCATCCCCAGCCCTGTTACGAACGCCTTACGGAAGACCCTGTCGGTCGTGGTGCGCATGTACTGGTCCGATCCATTCTGTCTACGAACCTGCGGGGCCACCCGCGTAACGTCATTCGTCTGTGCTTTTTCCGTGCAGCCGCCGCACTCCACGCGGAAGTGGGAGTACACCACCAGGCGGTTCGGACGTTCCGACCCGGGCCGTGTGTCGTCGGCAACGTCCTGAGCTGCTGAGGAACATCGATGTTGCTGCTGAAACTACGTGCCGGTAGGCGTCCGGGGCCAGTGCAGTGAAGCCGGGATGGACGGAGTGGCACACGCTTCCCCTGTGAAGACCTGAGGGAAAGCGAGGGAATCAGCGAGGATCTCCGGCTTCATCCGTGTCACCACAACGCACCCGCCCCATCCAGCGAGTCACCGAAGCCGGAAACAGCGATAGCCGGTTATGCGGTGAACGCGAGAAAATCGGATCCGACCCTCTTCATGATTCCCCGTTCGGTCGCCGGCTCCAGATGCGGCAACAGGTGACGGTGGGCCGGAGGCTGCCCCGGGTTCGCGCCACGAGTCGAGAATTTGTTCTTCCGAGCCATGGCGAGGCCGCCTTCGGCTGCTTCCAGGCGGCGCGCCGGGACGGATTCGCCTGCTTCGGCCAGGCCGTCACCGACGCAGGCCCCACAGTTGTGCAGATCGCTGACCGCTATCCCCGTGTCCTGGCCCCGTCGAAGCGTTCTGGAGAAGCCGCGGCCACAACTCCCACTGGGCCGACCACGGTCCGCCACAGCGCGCGGGAATCGGACAGATACCACCCGCGAGCGTCGGCGGCAGGTACAGGAGCACCTGGACCTGAGGGACGGCTCGCTGGAACGCTGATGGCGTCCTGGCCCGGCCATGAACACCGTGATTACTGACTACTGTGAGTATGGGGGCCTGAACTCAGCCATCTTGAACGGAGGTTGGGTCAACCGGCGCCCGCCACCCCGCGCGCCCGCCGACGCGACACCCATTCTCGCCTGCGTGATCGGCAGCTTACGAGTGGTGCGCAGCGCCATCGCCTGGGTCTGCGCCTCGGCGCGCTCCGCCCCGTAGATCCGGACCAGGCCGTTCAGCCGATATCTCTCGGGCCCGACGCGTTCCAGCAGGCCGTGGTCCACGAGCGACTCGAGGTGACTCGCAGCTTCGGCCACGGTGGTTCTCACAAGACGGCCCGAGGACAACGGACCGATCTCGTCCGGATCGACTCTGCACAGCGTCCGGAACAGCCGGGCGGCCTCCTCGGACAGATTGCGGTAACTCGCCGTGAGGACGGATCGGATGCTCATGTCGTCGTCACCGTCGACTGTGAGCAGATCCAGCCGGGCGGCCGGGTCCTCGTACAGCGCGGCAAGCCGCTCCGGAGCCCCGTACGGATCCCCGAGCAGCCTGCACGCTGTGATCCTGATGGCCAGCGGCAGACAGCCGCACAGCTCTGCGAGTCGCTCCACGGCCGACAGCCGATCCGTTCCTCTCCCGGCCCCGGTCAGCGCGAGCAGCAGAGCGGTGGCGGTGGCGAGGTCCAGGGGCTTCAAGCCGATCCGGTGGGCGCCGTACCTGACGACCAGGCCGCGCTGCGGCCGGCGGCTGGTGACGACAAGGCAGGCCGAGCCCTGAGGTATCAAAGGCTTCAGCTGATCGGCGCCCAGGGCATCGTCCAGTACGACGAGCATCCTCTTGCCGTGCAGCAGGCTGCGGTAGAGCATCACTCGGCCGTCGAGATCTGCGGGCAGGGACGTCCGCTCGACGCCGAGGCTCTGCAGGAGCTGCGCCAGCGCGTCGAAGGCACTCAGCGGAGCATCGCCGGTTCCCCCGAGGTCGGCGTAGAGATGCCCGTCGGGGAAGCGGTCCAGCGAGTCGTGGGCCAGCTCCAGAGCAAGGGCGCTCTTGCCGACGCCCGGAGCCCCGTCGATGGCCAGTATCGGGGTCGCCCGGCCACGGTCCGGGCTGTCCCGTGTGAGTATCTGCCGCACCGACCGCAGTTCGGCGGTCCGGCCGACGAAGATGTCGGCCCTCGAAGGAAGGTGGCTCGGTGTGACACCGGACGCCACCGCAGCCCCGGTCCACCCCTTGCTCTGCGCCGGAACCCTGTCCTGGCGCGGGAGCCGCGCCGGCGGCGATCCTTCGACCGTACCGGCGAGAATCCGGGCGTGCAGACTGCACAGCTCGGCCCCCGGCCCGATGCCCAGTTCCTTGTCGAGATAGGTGCGGGTGTCGCCGTAGACCTGAAGGGCGTGCGCCTGCCGACCGCACGAGTAGAGGGCCAGCATCAGCAGGTACCGGAGCTTCTCGCGGAGTGGTTCCTGCACGATCGCCCAGTTCAGGACGACGATCGCCTCTTCGCCACGCCCTGTGGCGATCATGCCTCCGACCCACTCCTCCAGGGCGGCGAACCGCATCTCGCGCAGCCTGATGCGCTCCATCGCCGCGAACGGCCCGGGTACGCCGGCGAGTGCGTCCCCGTGCCACAGTCCCAGCGCCATCCCCAGCCGCTCATATCCGGCCTCGGCGCGGTCGGCGGCCAGCAGCCGACGCGCCTCCTCGTGCTGTCGTACGAAGAGGGCGGCGTCCACCGCTTCGACGGGCAGGCGTAATTCGTAGCCGCCCGACCTGGTGACCAGCACCTCCCCCGAACCCCTGTCGGAACGCGCCGGACCCAATGCACGGCGTAGCGCCGCGACGTAGGTGTGCACAGCGTTGGCGGCTGTGGCAGGCGGTTCCGATCCCCACAATGCGTCGACGATCTCCTCACGCCTCACCACCACCCCGCGATGGGTGGCAAGCAATGCGAGCAATGCCTTCTGTTTGGGTGGGCCGATGACTATCTCGTCATCGTGACACCACACTCGGAGGGGGCCCAGAAGCTGCACGGACAGGGCGCCGCTCGTTGCATATGACATTCAGACAGCTCCGCTCACTGTGACGTAAGAAGCAACCGCAACGGCGAACCCTGAACTGCTCAGGAACGTTTTCGGCTGCGGCTCGCGAGTTACATGTGGGGGTTCTGAAGAGAGCGCTGCGGCGTCGGGTTGTCCGGCATCGGACACCTCCGGACAGACAGAAGAGACGAAAGGCCGACGATCGTGCAGCGGGCTACAGGCGGGCAGGAAAGATTCGACCGCTTCGGCAGGCCGGGCCCGAAACCTGAAAGTGTGCAGCACGGCGTTTCGTCGACGGCCCCGGTTTCAGGGGGCCCCTTCGAGGCGAAGGGCGAATCGAGTGCCCCGAGGCGCGGCAACACGGCTGAGGGATTCGCCCCCGCTCGACCGCGTGACAGTGCATTTCGAACGCCCACCGGAAGTACGGCAGATATCCACCGCCGGACCCGACTCGACAATCTTGCGTCGAGCCACGCCTACTCGCGATTCGCAGGACACCGACCGAGTGGCAGGAACCGCCCCGGGCCACACTCCGGACATGCGCCATGAGGGCAGGTTCGTGGGCATCCTCTTCAGATCAACGGATTCTTCCGTGAACGTGCACACATGTCCCCCCGTTTAGGAATGCGCCTCGTCGCCATGATCGCCACCGGGGGGACATCATCGAGATGAAACCCTTGACCGACTTCGTCCCCCAGAAACCGAAGTCAGCGATTCTTTAGCCTACACCGACCCCCATTGACTGTCACAGGTGTTTACCGCAGCATCACGCTCACCCAACGAGAGCGCCGTTCAGAACCGGACACGCACCCTGGTCGCTGGGTCTATTTCTGGCCAACTGCGCGTGCCGCTCGATCGGTTCCCCCATGCCGACTCACGTGTGCGGTCGCCAGCTCAGCCGGTCGGCAGCTCTCTTCGCGGGATCGTGCGGCGGCACGACAGCGAGGAACCGGCCACCCGCGCGACCTCAGGGGCCGCCGAAGGGCGGGCGCCGGGTCTTCGCTGCCGCGTTCGCCCCCGATCGGCGTCGATCAGTTGAACGCACCGACCTCCCTGAGGTCAGCTGGCTCGCCAGAACTCTCCATAGGCCCGGTGCTCGCTGACCTGATCCGTCTGCGCGAAGGTGAGAGCCGGCGCCCTGCCCATCGCCTCGGCAAGGATCCCGACACCCTCGACGAAGATCTCGTACACCTCGTCACTGGTGGCGAACTGTGTATCCACCACCGGAGGGAGTTCCTCGTTGTACAGGTCGTACTGACGATGCAGCAGCTTCATCCCGTAGCGTTCCGGGTGCTTGAACATGGGCGTACCCGGATAGGGGACGAACAGCGAAAGGTATGACGCGTAGAGCAATCCGCGGTCGATGAGCGAAGCCGCCCACTCGACGGTGCGCTTCATGGCGTCGGGCTTTTCGTTGGGCAGGCCCACTATGAGATAGGAACAGGTGGGAAGGCCTGCATCCCGGAGCCGTGCGAGAGTCTCCTCGAGCGGATCGAGCTTCGTGTGCTGCTTGAAGGCGTGCTGAGTATCAGGATTCGACGACTCCAGACCGATCTCCAGCCAGCGGCAACCGCTCCGCTGCAAAGCACCTGCGAGACGTTCGTCCCGGAGACAGTTCAGGCGCGTCTGGCAGTCGTAGGTGATGTTCCCCTGCTCCTCCAGAACGCTGCAGATGTCCAGGGTGCGCTGCGTGTTCGCGGTGAACGTCTCATCACCGAAGTAGACATGGTGATGCTCACCGAACTGCGCCCGATACGCGGCGATTTCGGAGACGACCCGCTCGGGCGAGAAATACTCCGGCTTCCTGCCGATGGTCTGGATCGTGCAGAAGTCGCAGGTGAACGGGCACCCCAGCGCGTAGTTCTGCCGGATGTACCTGAGGTCGAGCCCGGTGTCCTTGGAGAAGATGTCGACCTTGGGAAAGGGGATCTCCTCCACCGGCATGTACGGGTTGAGCTTCGCTACGGAAAGCTCACCGTCGGGCTGCTCGAAGACGAGATTGCGGATCTCGGAGCGGTCCTTGCCGTCACGCAGAGCGAGCAGTAACTCCGTCAGGGCGTACTCACCACGGTCACGGACGACGTAGTCCACGCTGCGGTTCCTGGCCACTTCCTCGTACAGAGGGGTCACCACCACGCCGCCGAAGACGGTCGTTGCGCGCGGGTACAACTCCTTCACTATCTCGGCGATGCGCAGTGCTTGCGGCAGGTTGATGGTCATCGGGGAGAAGAGGTACACGTCAGCGGGGTGGCTCTTGAGCCGCTCGGTGATCTTCGCTTCGTCCATGCCGTCGATGACCGCGCAGTCCCCGTAGAAGTCCAGGGCTTCCATCGAGTCGAATCCGGCCTGCTCGAGAACGCCGGCCAGCCAGGGAACCCAATGGGGTAGCTCCCAGAGAATTTTTCGCATGGGCTGGACGTTGGGATGCGCGGCGATGTACCGCGTGTCGAAGTTCCGCCAGTAGTCGCCCCGATTCTTGACCTCTCGAAGCGGTATCGGGGTGTGGATGAATGCGATGTGCATGGCCACTCCAGCGTAGTCAGGAATCGGGTGAATTCGTTTGAAGTCTGAGCACGGGACTGAATTCGAAACGGACGCCGTCAGCGGTCGGCGCCGTTATCCGTCCACTCCCGGAGGCGCACTTCCCTCGGGGAGTGGTCCGGCTTGGCCGGAACGGCCTGACGCACTCCATCGACGCGAATGCTCGACCCAAGTCCGGCTGAAGCGAGGCCGATGTCTCGAGTAGCAAGGTTAGTAGCAGGGTTCCGGGACCCCCTGCAGACGAAAGAATCTTGACAGACCCTGTCAGTGGGTCCACAGCAGAGGGTGTACATGCGACGAGACCCCTCTTTACGGTTGCGATCTCAGCATGGGGTCAATGCCGTCGTCAAGAAGTAATCGAAGAAGGAGCGATACGTCGAGATCGATTCACATCCCCAGAACTCGCGCTCACACAAATAGGCATCAAGGTCATGATTTGTCCTGTCTTTCCGGTGGCCCCCAGAGCATGATTTGGTGTGAAAACGAACAATGGGCACCTCTCTGGAATTCTTTATTCCGCCCGCGTGGGCGGACGGAGCGGCGCATAGGCCGACTCCGGCGCAATTTTTGCCCCTGACCTGGTTCTATTCCTTGTTCGCGGCCATTTCGCATGCGGGTTCGATGCCGCTTCGGTCCTCGGCTTCCGGAGGCCTGCTGATGATCTTCGAAGCGTTCGGGGTGCGGAGCCGCCGTCGGGGCCCGGCGCCTGGGTTCGCGGAGCATCCACCAGGCCTCATGAGGGCGAGGGGGCGCTCGACGCGGGCCGGTCCCCGTGGTGCTCGGCGAAGCCGGATCTCCGCCGGACCAGGGCGCCGGCCCGCTCACGGGGACGGCCCGTTCCCCGGGACCGGCCCGTTCCCCCAGGACCGGCCTGGCTGTGGGCACGGTCAGATGCGTGCGGGCATCGCCACGAGGCCGGCCGCCGACACGCAGCCCTCATGCCGAGGACACCCAGTTCACAGCCCTCGACAACAGGCGTCGGACGCGGTCCAGACTTCCTATAGATGCCGTTCAGAGTTCCTATAGACGGCGCAGGCCACACTTGCGAGCTGCACCCCTCGAATCGGTGCATCGCAACGGAGGGCTTGGCTAAGATGACAAACAGGACGCCCCTGGACGATTCCCCGAGCGATATCGCCGGGCTGAGCGAACAGTTCAGCAGGCTGCCGCAGTTCCGCTCGACCAACAAGCAGTTCATTGTGGGCAATCCCTATCACCGGCCCATGAATCCTGATGCGCTGCGAGGCCTGGACTGGGGCCGTCCCCTCACCCAGGAAACCTTCGCATCGAACGACAGCCTCCTTGCGAACCGCCTCCTGATGAACGTCTACGAGAGCGATGCGCTGTTCCTCCCGGAAGCCGGGCTGAGCAAGTTCGAGGGCGAATTCGTCGACTTCTACCACCAGGACAGCAAGGTGCTGGGCGAACGCGTGCGCCCCACCGCCGAGAACTTCGCCTTCGGGTTCCTCGACGACTCCGTCGGGGTCTCCGGAAAATGGGACGAGGAAAGCCTCCGCACCCACCTGCGACACGCGGTCGACCGTGCCAACAATCACGGCGGGCGGCCGGTGTTCGACGCGATCCTGTCGTCCCGTGACCCCAGGACCGCCGCGAACACCCAGATCGCGCAGATGGCGCTCGACGGCCTGACCGAGGCGACCGCGATGGCGCAGAACCTGGGTGGAGCCTTCGGTCCCGAGCAGAGCGAACTGTTCAAGATCTTCGTGGACGAGTTCGGCTACGGAGTGTTCCCCGCGAAGCACAGCACTCTTTTCATGGACATGTGCCGCAGCGTGGGAATGTCCACGACGCCTCACCACTACTGGTTCTTCTACCTGCCGAGTTCCATCGCGATCAACAACTACTTCTACTGGGCCACCAGGAATCGAACGGGATTCTTCCGCTACATCGGGGCCATGGCCTACCTCGAGGCCAGTTTCGCCGCCTTCTTCGAGGAGCTCAACAAGCTCTTCCGTGCGGTGTACGGCGACGCCGTCGATACGCGGTACTGCGACGAGCACGCCCACATCGATCAGCACCACGGCCGGATGGCCATCGAGGACCTGCTGATCCCCCTGGCGCGCAAGCACGGTCCCGTCGCGGCGAAAGGGCTGTTGCAGGGCGTCGAGGAGATCCAGTTGCTCGCCCGCCTGGGCGATGCCGATCTGCTCGCCCAGCTGACCTGGGACCCGGCACTCACCGATCAGGTGGCGGCAACCGAACGAACCGGTCCTGTCACGGAGATCGACAGCGACACCGCCTTCGACACCGAGGTCACATCGGCCGACACCCGGGTGCAGGTACTCGGCGGGGAAGCGCTGCTCTACAACTCGGCCACCGGGGACCCCCTGCGCGTGCCCCAGGGCAAGGCCGTGATCGTACCGGCCGGCCGACTGTACGGAATCCATGCCGACCGTCGCACGCAGATCACGAAGGAGCCAGTTGCATGAGCAAGGCCGCACCCGTGCCACGCACACGGGCGGAGTTCCACCGGGCCGAACACAACGCGGTAATCGTCGACGGCGAGGTCTACTTCGCCGTGGAGCGCGAAGCCTCGGTCCACGTCCTGAGCAGCCGGTGCCCGCACCGCGGTGGTCCACTGCACCTCGGTGAGATGGAGGGAGAGAAGCTGCGCTGCCCCTGGCACGGCAGCATGTTCCCGATTGCGCGTCTGTGCGACCGGTCGCATCCGGCCGTACGAGTCGGAGACACCGTCGCGGTGTATCTCCCGACCGGTAAGAGCGAACCCGTCGCGGTCAAGACGATAGTCCGAGCAGGAGTGACAACCGCGTGAACATGATGACTGCAGTCGAAGACGTCGCGGAGTCCCTTCCGGCGCATGACCCGGTGGCCGACGCGGACCATCACCTCCCGCTCGAATCCTCCCATCCTTGCTACCGGTTGATGCGGCTCGGCGAAGAAGCCATGACGCAGCGGCAGTACGAGCGCGCCTACGAGATGTTCACCGCCGCCGCGCGCGCCGACGCCGGCAGCGGTCGCTTCACCAGGAAGATCAACCGCGCGATGCGGGCCCTGGTGCCTCGGTGGCACTTCAAGATGATGCACGACACCGAGCGGAGCCACGCCTACGCCCAGGCGATCGAGCAGGTCGTGGGGCCCGGCCAGCTGGTGCTCGACATCGGGAGCGGGTCAGGACTGCTCTCCATGCTCGCGGCGCGGGCCGGGGCCGACCAGGTCGTCGCCTGTGAGGGTGTGGGCATGGTCGCTTCGGGGGCCCGGGAAGTCGTCAAGGCGAATGGGTACAGCGACCGGATCACCATCATCTCCGGCCCTTCCACCAGCCTGCGCGTGGGATCCGATCTGCCGCGCAAGGCGGATGTCCTGGTCACCGAGATCTTCGACTGCGCACTGCTGGGCGAGTTCGCGCTGCCGGCTCTGCGCCATGCGCGCCAGGAACTGCTCAGCCCGGACGCGGTGGTCCTGCCGCGGTCGGGCAGGCTGTACGCCCAGTTGGTGGAGAGCTCCGAACTGCGCTCGATGAACCACATAGGCGAGATCGAGGGCTTCGACTTCAGCCCGTTCACGTCGCTGGCCTCGCTCGAGTACTTCTCGACGAACCTGCGCAACTACCGGCACCGTGTGCTCACCCCGCCGGTTGAGCTCTTCCACTTCGACTTCGGGTCCGACATCCGGCCCGAGCAGCAGATCGTCGAGGTGGCACCGCAGGAGAGCGGCAAGGTTCACGCCGTAGTGATGTGGTTCGAGCTCGATCTGGCGCCCGGGATCACGCTGTCGAACAACCCGGCGACCTCCAGCTTGCACTGGAAGCAGGCCGTTCAGACATTCCGGGAGCCATGGGAGTGCCGGTCCGGCGAGCCGCTTCGCCTGCGGGCCACGCACGACATGGAGTCCGTACTCGTCAGCTCCTTCTGAGCCAACAGGAGGCAACTCCCCTTCAGCGCAGGGGAGTTGCAGTAACCTCACCGTTGCACCCGTCGCTCTCGAAGCGCCCTCGACGAAGGAGAACGGACCCTTGGAGAACGTGGACCGGCCGACCGGCGACCCCGCATTGCCGGGGACCGTGCTCGTCATCGGCATGGGCAGCCTGGGAGATCGCGACAGCAGCCCCTACAGGGAGACCCTGCTCGCGGGGATGGCTCGCAGATACCCGCTGTGGCTGATCGACACGGAGGAACCCACGTGGCAGCTCCCGTACGCGATGGGCTCGACCCTGCTGACGGGCCGGGGCACCGAGCACATGCACCAGGCGGTACGCGAGGCCACGGCGCAGAGCAACGTGATCGGCGCCTTCTGCCCTGACGAGGGGCTGCTGCTGCCGGCCGCCATCGCTGTCGAGGCCCTGGGACTGCCGGGCGCGGGTGGGGATGCCGTGGCGGCGTGCCGCGACAAGAAGCTGTCCCGCGAGCGGCTCACCGCGGCGGGGCTGCCCCAGCCCCGCCACTCCACGGCCTCATCGCCCGAGGAACTTGCGGAGGTGGCAGCGGACCTGGGCTACCCCGTGGTGCTCAAGCCGCGCGCACTCGGCGGCAGCGCCGGAGTCATCAAGGTGTCGAAGCCGGACGAGGTGGCGAGCGCCTACGCGGTCGCCACCGCGGCGAGCTACCCCGGGATCGAGCATTCGGCGAACGTCGTGGTGGAGCAGTACCTCGACGGCCCCGAGATCAGCATCGACGGCTCCATGTTCGACGGCAACTACCAGGCCTACACCATCGCCCACAAGGAACTGGGCGAGCCGCCCTACTTCGTGGAGACAGGCCACGTGGTGAACGGTGACGACCCGCTGCTCGACGACCCGGAGCTGCACGGCATTCTGGAGCGTGCCCACAAGGCGCTCGGGTTCGACCACGGGCTGACGCACAGCGAGGTCAGGTTCACCCGGCTCGGCCCGGTCGTCATCGAGATCAACGGCCGCCCCGGCGGTGACAACATACCTCGGCTGGCTCTGCTCAGTACGGGCACGGACCTGGGCTGGATCGCGGCCGGCATGGCCGTGGGCCTGCCGCCGGACACCCCCGTCCGCCGTCCCGGCACGGTCGGCCTGCGCTTCCTGCGGCCGGAACGGAATTCCCGGCTCGTCGAGTTCCCCGCCCCGGACCCGGCAGATCATCCCGGACTGGTCGAGGCCAAGGTCCTGGTGAAGCCGGGTGACACACTGCGGACGCCGCCCGCGCAGTACACGGCCCGCTACGGGTTCCTCATCGCGGAGGCCGCCGACCCCCAGTCCTGCCGCGCACTTCTCGACCGGCTGGAGACCGAGGTGGCCGACACCATCCGGTCCGAGCCTTTGAGCTGACCTCACGGTCCACCCCTGAGCGTGAGCTGCCCCTGCCAGGGGAGGAAAGAGGAATCGGAGTGACTGAGAAGACCGGTGCGACCCAGGAGGACGCGCCCGACCGGCGGGAATCGCCGGGCGTCCGGATCGCCTTCAGCGAATCCTCGCTGGCGGTCAAGGCAGTGCTGGCCGGGGTGTTCATCAACCGGGTCGGCGGCTTTCTCCAGATATTCCTCGTGCTGTATCTGACGGCGGAGGGGTACTCGTCCGAGAACGCCGCACTGGCCCTCGGCGTGTACGGTGCCGGGTCCGTGGTCGGCGTGCTGATCGGCGGACTGCTCGCCGACCGTCTCGGTGCGCGGAACGCGACGGTGCTGAGCATGACCAGCACGGCGGTCATGGTGGCCTCGGTGCTCTATCTCCCCACGTACCAGACGGTGTTGGCCGCCGTCGCACTGTGCGGGCTGGCGAGCCAGATCTACCGGCCGGCCTCGGCCGCCCTGA
This sequence comes from Streptomyces pratensis, assembly GCF_016804005.1. Lineage (GTDB taxonomy): Bacteria > Actinomycetota > Actinomycetes > Streptomycetales > Streptomycetaceae > Streptomyces > Streptomyces pratensis_A. The sequence goes on from NZ_CP051486.1 coordinate 7,885,382, forward strand.
TGGCGAACCTGACGCCCGACGACCGGCAGATCATGGTCTTCGCCATGTACCGCTTCGCTCTCAACATGGGGGCCATCGCCGCCCCCTTGGTCGGCTTCGGGCTGTACCACGCCGGCGGGGACAGCTACACCCTGCTCTTCTGGGGCGAGGCCGTGATCGCGCTCGGCTACGCCGCTTTCGCCCGACTGGTGCTGCCGGCCGGGGAGGCACGGGCGTCCGGATCGAAGTCCGAGGAGACAGGATCCGGCGGGTCCGCGTCCCAGCAGGGCACCCTTTTGCGGGACTACAGGTTCGTGGTGTACCTGTTCGCCGCACTGTTCGGGTCCATCGTGTACGCCCAGACCCAGTCCACTCTGCCGCTCGAGGTCAGCGCCGAGGGCATCAACATCTTCTGGTACACGCTCGCCGTGTCGGTCAACGGCCTCATCGTGATCGTCTGCGAACTGCCGCTGACGAAGTTCACCCAGCACTGGCGCTACCGGGTCACGGTGGGGCTGTCCTACGGCCTGATCGCGATGGGCATCGCGCTGTACGGTCTGCCGCTGGGGCCGGCGGTGATCATCTGCGGCACCGTCGTCTGGACCATGGGAGAGATCATCGGCGGCCCCGCGGTGTTCTCCTACCCCGCGGTGGCGAGCCCACTGCGCCTGCGCGGCCAGTACATCGGCAGCTTCCAGTTCATGTGGGCACTGGGCGCCGCCGTCGGACCGGTCGTGGGCGGAATCCTGCTCGGAAGGATCGGCCATTCCGTGTGGCTGGTCATGGCCTGCTTCGCCGTGCTGTCGACCGTCCTGGGCGTGTGGTCGGTGGACGACTCGAAGAAGTCTGCACCGGAGAACCGCTCCGCGCCTCAGGAGAATGACCCGCCGCGGCAGTGCGAGGAGCAGTCACAGAGCAGCCCACCGGCATGAACTCCTTCCGGGCAACGGACAACGGGCACCGGACCGACGCAGCCCTGCCCGCTCCGGACGGAGCGGGCAGGGCTGCGTCCGCCGAGGCGCCCCGAGGCTCTCGGACAGGGACCGAGCCGGGTTGTCCCGCAAGGGGCCGAAGGGGCGGCAGTACGTGGCCGGCCCGAGCACGTTGACCTCCACCGGACGGGCCCGGACGAGGCGCGTCGGCGCCGCAGGTGATCTGAAGCCGCAGGACCCCGATGTCCCCCAGGGACCGGAGCAGGGGCTGATTGCCCGCCCGGTCCAGGCCCTCGGGCCGCCTCTCGACGGGGCACTCTCACCGGGACAGCAGAATTCGCGGTCGTAGTCGCAGCCGAGGTCGATCTCTGCACCGCGTCGACCGGCCAGCACATGAAAAAGCCCCAGGTCACGGCGAGTGAGTCCTGGGGCTGATCCGAGCCGCCTTCGGGATTCGAACCCGAGACCTACGCATTACGAGTGCGTTGCTCTGGCCAACTGAGCTAAGGCGGCACGCTCTGTCACACCATGGTGCGGTCAGCAGCGACGCCAAGTCTACACAGTTTCCCGGGGTGCTCCGTACCACCCACCCCGGTGGCCGAATCCGCAGGTCAGGCGCACTTCTTGCCGTCCTTGGGCGGAGTGCCGTCCAGCAGGTAGGTGTTGATCGCCGTATCGACGCAGTCGCTGCCCCTGCCGTACGCCGTGTGCCCGTCACCCTCGTAGGTGAGGAGGGTGCCGGAGGAGAGCTGGTCCGCGAGGGCCTCGGCCCACTTGTAGGGGGTTGCCGGATCGCGGGTCGTGCCGACCACGACGATCGGGTCCGCGCCCTTCGCCTCGGTACGGTGCGGGGTACCGGTGGGGTCCACGGGCCAGGAGCCGCAGTTCAGGGCCGCCCAGGCGAAGCCCCGGCCGAAGACCGGGGAGGCCTTCTCGAACTCCGGGAGCGCCTTCTCCGCCGCTTCGGGACCGGCGAAGGCGGGGGCCAGGTCGAGGCAGTTCACTGCGGCGTTGGCGAACATCAGATTGGCGTACTCACCACTCGGCTCACGCTCGTAGTAGCTGTCGGCCAGAGCGAGAAGGCCTGATCCGTCACCGCGCTGAGCGCCGGCCAGGGCTTCGCGGAGCTGGGGCCAGGACTCCTCGCCGTACATCGCGGCGATCACACCCGTGGTCGCCAGGGACTCGGTCAGCTCCCGGGTCTCGCCGGTCGGCACCGGCTCGGAGTCCAGACCGGCGAAGAGCTTCTTCAGCTCGGTCGCCGCACCGTCCGTGGACGTGGTGCCGAGCGGACAGTCCGTCTGCTTCACGCAGTCCGCGGCGAAGGACTGGAACGCCCCCTCGAAACCGGCGGTCTGATCGCGATTGATCTCGATCGCGGGCAGCGAGGGATCCATCGCCCCGTCCAGGACGAGCCGGCCCACCCGGGCGGGGAAGAGATCGGCGTACGTCGCGCCGAGGAACGTGCCGTACGAGGCGCCGACGTAATGCAGCTTCTCGTCGCCGAGCAGGGAACGCAGGATGTCCATGTCGCGTGCCGTCTCGACTGTGGAGACATGCGGGAGGATCTCGCCGGAGCGCTTCTCGCAGCCCTTGGCGAACTTCTCGAAGGACTTGCTCAGCTCGGTGATCTCACCCTCGTCGTCCGGGGTCTGGTCCACCTGCGTGTAGGCGTCCATCTCCTTGCCGGAGAGGCACTCGACCGGTTCGCTGCGGGCCACCCCGCGCGGATCGATGGACACCATGTCGTACCTGGCACGGACGGGAGCGGGGTAGCCGATGGCCGCGTACCCCTGGAGGTAGCCGATGGCCGAGCCCCCGGGGCCGCCGGGATTCACCAGGAGCGAGCCGATCTTCTTCCCCGGCCCGGTGGCCTTCTTGCGGGAGACGGCCAGCTCGATGTCTCCGTCGTCAGGCTTCGCGTAGTCCAGCGGAGCCTTCATGGTGGTGCACTGGAAGCCCTCCGTACCGCAGTCCCGCCAGCGCAGCTTCTGCACGTAGTACGGCTTCAGCTCCTCGACGGCGGCCGAACCCGTCGCCGACGCACTCGGCGCCGAACCTCCGCTGCTGCAACCCGAGACGAGGAGGCCGGCAGTGCCGAGCGCGGTGGCGAAGATTCGGAGCGGGCGCCTGGTGTCCATCCCCGGAGCGTATCCGCCGCGTGACGACTCCACCGATTCCCTGCTCATACGGGTGAATTCACTCAGCCTCATGGGCCCGTGCGGGAGCTGAGGCGCCGTACGGGACGACGGACGTCAGCCCGCCCTGAGCGCCACCGCCATCGCCTCCACGGCGAGCAGGGGCGCGACGTTCCGGTCGAGGGCACGGCGACACGCGAACACGGCTTCGATGCGACGCAAGGTCCGCTCAGGGGTGGACGACTCGGCGATCCGGTCGAGGGAGTCCCGTACGTCGGTGTTGGCGAGGGCGATCCGGGAGCCGAGCTGAAGTGCCAGCACATCGCGGTAGAACCCGGTGAGCTCGCTCAGCGCGAGGTCGAGGCTGTCGCGCTGCGTACGCGTCCTGCGGCGCTTCTGCCTGTCCTCCAGCTCCTTCATGGCACCAGCTGTGCCACGCGGCATCCGGCCGCCGGCCACGCCACCGAGCGCAGCCTTCAGGTCCTCCGTCTCCTTGACATCGACCTCCTCGGCAACCTGCTTGGCGTCGTCAGTGGCCGTGTCGATCAGCTCCTGGGCCGCCTTGAGGCAGCCTCCGACGTCATGGACGCGCAACGGGAGCTTGAGCACGGCGGCACGGCGGGCACGCGCCCCTTCGTCCGTGGCCAGGCGGCGCGCCCTGCCGATGTGGCCCTGAGTCGCGCGTGCCGCGGCCGCGGCACGCTCGGGCTCGATGCCGTCGCGCCTGATCAGCACGTCGGCCACCGCATCCACCGGAGGCGTACGCAGAGTGAGGTGGCGGCAGCGCGAGCGGATCGTGGGCAGCACGTCCTCGAGGGAAGGGGCGCAGAGCAGCCACACCGTGCGGGGCGCGGGCTCCTCCACCGCCTTCAGCAGGACGTTCCCCGCGCCCTCCGTCAGACGGTCCGCGTCCTCCATGACGATGACCTGCCAACGACCCACGGCAGGGGACAGCTGGGCTCGGCGGACGAGCTCACGGGTCTCCTTCACACCGATGGAGAGCAGATCCGTCCGGATCACCTCGACGTCGGCGTGGGTACCGATCAGCGCCGTGTGGCAGCCGTCGCAGAAACCGCAGCCGGGAGCCCCGCCCAGGGCCCGGTCGGGGCTGGTGCACTGGAGCGCCGCGGCGAACGCGCGCGCGGCGGTGGCGCGGCCGGAGCCGGGCGGACCGGTGAACAGCCAGGCATGGGTCATCTTCGAGCCGGGGGGAACCGGCTCGCCCTCGGAAATGGCGGTGACCAGCACATCGGCGTCCCGGGCGGCGGCGCCGAGCTGCTCCTGCACCCGGGTCTGTCCGACCAGGTCGTCCCATACGGTCATGGTCACCGCCCTTCCGGTGGTGTGGTGCGGGGACGCCGGAATCCCAGCGCTTCCCCATTGTGCGGGAAGGCTCTGACAATCCCGGCGTTCCGTCCCCCGGGCACACGCCCGCCCGCCGTCAGCGACGCGGCCGGCGCCCACCCCGTCCGGAGCCGCCCTGGTCCTCGTCGCGGTCGCCGAGCAGTTCGTCGGCCAGCGACGGCAGATCGTCGAGCGGCGTCTCCTCGGCCCAGTCGGGACGAGGCCGCTTCTGGCCGGGGGCGTCCTGATCCGCACGGCCGGCCCGCGGGTCCTCGACCTGAGGCAGTTCACGCGTGCGCTCGTTCTCGCTCTCGGCGCGGGAAGCACGGCGCTCGTCACGGAAGACGCCCGGCGGTACCCGGTCCGACGGATCCTCGTCCCGCACGGGCGGAAGCACGGCCGTCTCGTCCGCGTCGCGCACGGGCGGCAGAACAGTCGTCTCGTCCTCCGGGCGGTCCGGCCGGGCGACGGGCACCGGCTGCGTGATCTCGTTCGGATTCACGACCGGCGTCGGGACGGTGAGTTCGTTGTCCGGCACGGACGGCCCGGAGGACCCGGAGGACCCGGAGCCGGACCGGCCGGACTCCCGAGACCGCTGCGCGGCAGCGGCCGCCTCCGCCCGGGCAGCCGCCTCGGCCTCGGCGCGGCGTCGGGCCTCCTCGGCCCGCACCAACGCCTCCTCCGCCTTGCGCTGCTTCTCCAGGCGCAGTTCCTCCGCCTCCTTGCGCAGCCGCGCCTCCTCCTGAGCCTGCGCGCGCAGCCGCGCCTGCTCGGCCTCGCGCACCCGCTCCTCGGCCTCGAGACGGGCCCGCTCCTCCTCCGCACGGCGGCGGGCCTCCTCGGCGCGCTGCCGGGCCTCCTCCGCCTGCCGTTCGGCCTCGCGCTGACGCGCTTCTTCCTCCTCGCGGCGCTTGCGCTCCTCCTCCTCGGCACGGAGCTTGGCGAGCTGAGCCTGCCGCTCACGCTCCAGCCGCTCCTCCTCCGCCTTACGGGCCGCTTCTTCCTCCGCCTTGCGCCGGGCCTCTTCCTCGGCCGCCTTGCGCGCCTCCTCCTGAGCCCTGATCTCGGCTTCGGAGAGCGGCAGGACCCGGTCGAGCCGGTGGCGTACGACGGTGGTGATCGCTTCCGGTTCCTGTCCGGCGTCCACCACCAGATAGCGGGCCGGGTCGGCCGCCGCGAGTGTGAGGAAACCGGACCGGACCCGGGTGTGGAATTCGGCAGGCTCGGACTCCAGCCGGTCGGGCGCCTCGGTGAAGCGTTCCCGCGCCGTCTCCGGGTCGACGTCCAGAAGCACCGTCAGGTGCGGTACGAGCCCGCTCGTCGCCCAGCGCGAGATCCGGGCGATCTCGGTCGGGGCGAGGTCCCGGCCGGCGCCCTGGTAGGCGACGGACGAGTCGATGTAGCGGTCCGAGATGACGATCGCGCCGCGCTCCAGCGCGGGACGGACGACCGAGTCCACGTGCTCGGCCCGGTCAGCGGCGTACAGCAGTGCCTCGGCCCTGTTCGACAGACCGGCCGACGAGACGTCCAGCAGGATCGAACGCAGCCGCTTGCCGACCGGGGTGGCGCCCGGCTCGCGCGTCACGACGACCTCGTGGCCCTTGGCACGGATCCATTCGGCGAGTGCCTCGACCTGGGTGGACTTGCCGGCTCCGTCGCCGCCCTCCAGGGCGAGGAAGAATCCGTTCGCCGCGGGCGCGACGGCGGGGTCGCCACCGCGCAGCGCCTCACGCAGGTCACGGCGCAGCGGCACACCGGCACGGTCGTCCGTCTTGGCGAGGACGATCACGGCGACGGGCAGCAGCAGAGCCCCGATGAGCATCAGGGCGAAGGCCGCACCACCGTGCGCGAAGACGAAGTCACCGGATCCCAGGCGGTGCCGTCCGATGGCGGCGGCGAGCAGAGGGCCGCCCACCGCGCCGAGCGCGACCAGCACGCGGACGACCGCCTGAAGGTGCTCGGTGGCCTTGGCCTGCCGGAACGCCTCCGTCTCCTGGTCGATGACAGCGTGCCCGATATGGGCGGCGACCCCCGCCGCGTAACCCGCGAGCAGGGCGATCAGCAGGCCGGTGGCTGTGTCGGGCACCAGGCCGAGCGCGAGAAGCGCCACACCCGTGACCGCTACCGCCAGTGCGAGCAGTCGGCGCCGAGACAGGGCGGGCAGCACCTTGCGCGCGGTACGGATACCGAGCGCGGTGCCGCCGGTCAGGGCCAGGATCAGCAGGGCGAAGGTGGCGGGCCCGCCACCGAGATCGGCGGCGTGCAGCACGGAGACGGCGGCCGCGGCGGCGATGGCACCGGCGACCGCGGCGCACGCGGCGACGACCAGCGGGACGCTGCCGGTGCGGCCCTTGTCGGACCCCGTTCCGCCGGCCGGCCGGCGCAGGCCCTCAAGGGGCGAGCGAGGGCGGGGCGTCTTGGTGGCCGGGAGTTCGAGGAAGTACAGGGTCGAGACGGAGGCGGAGAAGAGCCCGGCCGCGACGTAGGAGCCGAGGGCCGCCTGGTGGAAGGAGAACCATTCGAAGCCGGTGCCGAGCAGTTCCCCGACGAGCGCGGCGACCACCAGCACGGCCGCGGCCGCGGGGACCGCCAGGAAGTTCGTCCGCAGGGAGAGCCTGCGCAGCGCGTCGAGGTGATCCGGCAGCGGGCGCACCGCGGCGCCCTCCAGGGGCGGGGCGGGAAGCAGTGCGGGAGCAGCGCTCTCCTTGGCCACCGACCACAGCCGTTCGCCGACACCCGCCACGAAGACGGTGATCAGGATCATCATGAGTGCCTTCTCGGGCATCCAGTCGATCCACAGGGGCGCGACGACCAGCAGAGCGAGCCGCAGCCCGTCCGCCCCGATCATCAGCCATCGCCGGTCCACGGGACCGCCGGGTGCCGTGAGCGCCGTCAGGGGCCCCAGGAGTACGGCTCCGAAGAGCACGGTGGAAAGGATCCGGGCGCCGAACACGGCGGCGACGGCAAAGGCCGCCCCGCGGTATCCGGCCCCGAATGAGCCCTCGAGGACCGCCGCCTGCAGCGACAACAGCACAAGCACGAGAAGGGCGAGTGAATCGCCGATACTGCCGACGAGCTGGGCGCTCCACAACCGCCTGAGCGGGGGAACACGCAACAGGGCTCGTACGGCGCGCTCGCGTGAGTCTGCGGCAAGTGGGTCGGAGGTGGGGCTCACGACCAATGGCTGCTCGGCTCGCGTCATCCGCCCAGCCTATCGGCAGCCGTGCGGTACCCGGGGGCCGCGTCCGAACATATGCCCAACGGAAGCGCGGGCCGCACATCACACGAACGCCGGAAGGGCCGGGTCTTCCCGGTCCTTCCGGCGTTCGTGCACTGTGGACGCCGGACGGTCGGTCATCACGACGGACGCCGACGACCGGCCGTCACGGCGGACTGCGACGGGGCCGGCCTTCGCGGCCGACGCGAAACAGCCGGCCTCTCACTGCTGACGCCACTGACGCCCTGAGGTCCCCGCAGACGCCGCTGACGCCCTGAGGTCAGCTCTCCTCGGACGAGGCCGAGGCCGTCCTCTTCGACGCGGCGGTCGCCTTCTTCGCGGGCGCCTTCCTGGCGGTGGTCGTCTTCTTCGCTGCCGTCGTCTTGGTGGCGGCCGTCTTCTTCGCCGTGGCCTTCTTGGCCGTCGTGGCCTTCTTGGCCGGGGCCTTCTTCGCCGTCTTCTTCTTCGCCGGCCCCTTGGCCCGCTTCTCGGCGAGCAGCTCGTAGCCGCGCTCCGGCGTGATGTCCTCGACGCTGTCGTCCGTCCGCAGCGTCGCGTTCGTCTCGCCGTCGGTGACGTACGCGCCGAAGCGCCCGTCCTTCACGACCACCGGCGCCCCGCTCACGGGGTCCGTGCCCAGCTCCTTCAGCGGCGGCTTGGCAGCGGCACGTCCGCGCTGCTTCGGCTGCGCGTAGATCGCGAGGGCCTCTTCGAGCGTGATGTCGAAGAGCTGGTCCTCCGAGGTGAGCGACCGCGAGTCCGTGCCCTTCTTCAGGTACGGGCCGTAGCGGCCGTTCTGCGCGGTGATCTCGACGCCCTCGGCGTCCTCGCCGACCACGCGCGGCAGCGACATCAGCTTGAGCGCGTCGGCCAGCGTCACCGTGTCGAGGGACATCGACTTGAAGAGCGAGGCGGTCCGGGGCTTCACCGCGTTCTTCCCCGTCTTCGGCGTGCCCTCGGGCAGCACCTCGGTGACGTACGGGCCGTAGCGCCCGTCCTTGGCGATGATCTGGTTGCCGCTGACCGGGTCGGCACCGAGCTCGAAGTCACCGCTCGGCTTGGCCAGCAGCTCCTCCGCCAGGGTCACGTCCAGCTCGTCGGGTGCCAGGTCCTCGGGCACATCGGCGCGCTGGTGGCCCTCGGAGTCCTTCTCACCGCGCTCGATGTACGGGCCGTAGCGGCCGACACGGAGCTTGATGTCGTTGCCGACGGGGAACGAGGAGATCTCCCGGGCGTCGATGGCGCCCAGGTCGGTCACGAGCTCCTTCAGGCCGCCGAGGTGGTCGCCGTCGCCGTTGCCCGCGTCGGAGGCAGCACCGGCACCGGTCGTCTCGTCACCGGCCCCGAAGTAGAAGCGGCGCAGCCACGGCACGGACTGGGCCTCGCCCCGCGCGATGCGGTCGAGGTCGTCCTCCATACGGGCGGTGAAGTCGTAGTCGACGAGCCGGCCGAAGTGCTTCTCCAGCAGGTTGACCACGGCGAAGGAGAGGAACGACGGCACCAGGGCCGTGCCCTTCTTGAACACGTATCCGCGGTCGAGGATGGTCCCGATGATCGAGGCGTACGTCGACGGGCGGCCGATCTCGCGCTCTTCGAGCTCCTTGACCAGCGACGCCTCGGTGTAACGGGCCGGAGGCTTGGTCGCGTGGCCGTCGACCGTGACCTCGTCGGCGGTCAGCGCGTCGCCCTCGGCGACCTGCGGCAGCCTGCGCTCACGGTCGTCCAGCTCGGCGTTCGGGTCGTCGGCGCCTTCGACGTACGCCTTCATGAAGCCGTGGAAGGTGATCGTCTTGCCGGACGCGGAGAACTCGGCGTCCCGGCCGTCGCTCGCCCGGCCACCGATCTTCACGGTGACGGAGTTCCCGACGGCGTCCTTCATCTGGGAGGCGACGGTCCGCTTCCAGATCAGTTCGTAGAGCCGGAACTGGTCGCCGGTGAGGCCGGTCTCCGCCGGGGTGCGGAAGCGATCGCCGGAGGGGCGGATCGCCTCGTGCGCCTCCTGCGCGTTCTTGACCTTGCCGGCGTAGGTGCGCGGCTTGTCGGGCAGGTAGTTCGCCCCGTACAGCTGCGTGACCTGCGCCCGGGCAGCGGAGACCGCGGTGTCCGAGAGGGTCGTGGAGTCCGTACGCATGTAGGTGATGAAGCCGTTCTCGTACAGCTTCTGGGCCACCTGCATCGTGGCCTTGGCCCCGAAGCCCAGCTTCCGGCTCGCCTCCTGCTGGAGGGTCGTGGTGCGGAAGGGCGCGTACGGCGAGCGGCGGTACGGCTTCGACTCGACCGAGCGGACCGCGAACGTGGAGTCGGCGAGCGCCGCGGCCAGGGCGCGGGCGTTGGCCTCGTCCAGGTGCAGCGTCTGGGCGGAGCCCTGCTTGAGCTGCCCGTCCGGGCCGAAGTCGCGGCCCTGGGCGATACGGCGCCCGTCGACCGCGCTGAGGCGGGCGGTGAGCGTCGAGGGGTCGGAGGCGTCACCGGTGCGGCCGGTGGCGAAGGTGCCGGTCAGGTCCCAGTACTCGGCGGAGCGAAAGGCGATGCGCTCGCGCTCCCGCTCGACGACGAGGCGGGTCGCCACGGACTGGACACGGCCCGCGGAGAGCCGCGGCATGACCTTCTTCCACAGGACCGGCGAGACCTCGTAGCCGTACAGGCGGTCGAGGATACGACGGGTCTCCTGGGCGTCGACCATGCGCTGGTTGAGCTCGCGCGGGTTGGCGACGGCTGCCCTGATCGCGTCCTTGGTGATCTCGTGGAAGACCATCCGGTGGACCGGGACCTTGGGCCTGAGGACTTCCTGCAGGTGCCACGCGATGGCTTCGCCCTCGCGGTCCTCATCGGTGGCGAGGAAGAGTTCGTCGGATTCGGCAAGGAGCTGCTTGAGCTTCCTGACCTGGGCTTTCTTGTCTGCGTTGACGACGTAGATCGGCTGGAAGTCGTTTTCGACGTCCACACCGAGGCGGCGTACCTCACCGGTGTACTCGTCCGGCACCTCGGCGGCGCCGTTGGGCAGGTCGCGGATGTGCCCGACGCTCGCCTCGACGACGTATCCGGGGCCGAGGTAGCCCTTGATCGTCTTCGCCTTGGCAGGCGACTCGACAATGACGAGTCGGCGGCCTGCGGTCTCGCTGGTCGGGGACAACTTCGCTCTTCTCTCCGGTCGGCACTCGTGGGCATCCGGGCAGCGCTCTGACGCTGCCCGCGGTGCTGTCGCTGCGGAGTGTGACGGTACAACCCGCCCCCGTGTCAAACGGCAAAAGCCCGCAACGGCCACTCGAACGGTAACCCGACTTCCGCCATTCCTGCCGCCCGGACCACCCGGTCCGCTCCTCGCAGGGCTGTCGCCTGCGGATTCCGAGGTCCTGCCGGAGAGCTTGAGGGGAGGCCGACCGACGGCCGTCGCCCACGCCGGAGAAGTGGATCAGATGCGGGTGAAGCACCACACGCCGAGGACGAGGAAGAGTACGCCGAAGAACGTGGCGAGAGCGGTGGAGGCGACGGGGCTCACACCGAGCGCAACCGGCGCGCGCTGGATGGTGCGCGCCCCTGTCCAGACGAGGAGGGCGGAACCGAACAGCGCGAAGGCCGCACCGGCGAAGGCCGCGGTGACACTCTCCATGTTCGTACCCCTCACGTTCTTCCCCTCGGCTGCCGCCGGGGCGCTCGTACGCCGTCGCGCTTCCCGTGGCTCCCGCGCCGCCGCTCCGGGCGGGCAGCTCGGCGGAGTCGTGCGGACGGCTCACCAGAGGTGAGGCTGCCACCCCGGGGGGTCGTCGGCACGAACCCCGGGTGAACACCGCACTGCTGCCCGGGGAACCGCCGTCGGCGGCACCCACAGGGCACGCAGCTGTCCGAGGAGCCCAGCCCTGAGCGGAACCCGCCGACAGTGCCGGACCGGCATGGGATCCAAGACGGAAGGTGCTGGTCAGAGGTGGTTTCAGCACCGGCGCTTGCGACTCCTGTGTCCAGGAACGGAGCACGACCGCACACCGGGCGAACCTGCACCGCCGAGGACGCGGTGAGCGGCAAGGCGGTAAGGGTGACGTGTCCGCGCCTCACCGGACGGGTTCGATGAAGCCTTCCTCCACCAGCAGCCGGATCGCCTGGGGGGTCCGGTCACGCAACAGCACCGGATCCTCTGCCATCAACTGGGCGATGGCGTCGAGGATCCGGCCCGCGGGCAGCGAGCCGTCGCACACTCCGGCGAACCCGGCCCCGACGGCGTCGACCTTGGTCGCACGCCTCATGCCACGGTGCTGACGCAGCACCACATGCTCGGGGTCCTCCGCGCCCGGCAGCCCGACCTGCTCCTGGACGACCTCCGCGGCCAGGGTGAAGTGCGCCGCAAGCAACGCCGCGTCGTCGTGCTCACGCAGATAGTCCTGCCGTGCGAAATGGGCCTCGACGGCCGGTCCGAGAGGCTGCTCCACGGCGTGCGGCCACTCCTCGGCCACGAGCGAAGGCATCCCGGAGGCCGCTGCGGCGGACTTCCGGAGCGTGATCCAGCCGAAGCCGACGGCCTTGGTGCTACGGGCCTCGAACTCGTCCAGCCAGGCCTCGTACCGCTCGGCGTAGAGGGCGGGGTCGGTGCGGTGGTCACCGCTGTCGCGCAGCCAGAGCTCGGCGTACTGCGTGACGTCCTGCACCTCGCGCTGCACGATCCAGGCGTCGCAGCCGGCCGGCACCCAGGAGCGCACCCGGTCCTGCCACTCCTCGCCCTCCACGTGCTGCCAGTTGGCAAGGAACTGCGCGTACCCGCCCTCGTTGAGCCGGCCCCCGGCCTGCTCCACCAGGGTCCGGCACAGGTCGTCGCCGCCCATGCCTCCGTCGCGGTACGTCAGCCTGGCACCGGGCGAGATGACGAAGGGGGGATTGGACACGATCAGGTCGTACGTCTCCGTACCGACCGGCTCGAAGAGGGAGCCCTCCCGCAGATCGGCGGGGGTGGCTCCGGACAGGGCAAGGGTGAGGCGGGTGAACTCCAGCGCACGCGGGTTGACGTCCGTGGCCGTGACCCGGGTGGCGTGCCGGGTCGCGTGCAGGGCCTGGATGCCGGAGCCCGTACCGAGATCGAGGGCAGACGCCACGGGCTTCCGTACGGTGATCCCCGCGAGTGTGGTGGAGGCACCGCCGACGCCGAGGACCACGCCTTCCTCGTGCGAGCCGATGCCGCCGGCCCCGCCGACCGCGCATCCCAGGTCGGAGACGATGAACCAGTCCTCGCCCTCCGGTCCGCCGTAGGGCCGTACGTCGACGGTCGCTCTGACCGTGTCGTCCTCCAGAACCGCCCAGCCGTCCTCCACGCACTCCTCCAGGGGGAGAGCTACGGCGGCTGCGGCGGCCGGAACGGGGCGCTGCAGAAGGAACAGCCGCACCAGCGTGTCGAGGGGTGAATTCCCGCGGGTGGCCCGGAGCGCCGGGATCGTCTCGCTACGGGCGAGGGCGGCGTACGCGGGCGCGCCGAGCCGTTCGAGCAGGCCGTCGGCGGTGAAGGCGGCGGAGATCAGGGCTTCGCGGAGCCGGGGGGCACGGTCGGATGCGGGGAGGCTGGTCGTACTCACCCGCCCATTGTGTCCGCTCCCGCCGACAACGGCAGCGGCCCGGCGCCCCCGAGGGCGGCCGGACCGCTGCAAGCGGGTCTCTCACGCCACGGTTTCCCGCTGTTCACGGCGCTCGACGGCGAGGCCGCCCGGGCGGCGCGGCCGCTCACGCCCGCCGCTACAGCCACTGGCGCGCCCACCGTTACGGCCGGCACGCCTCGCCGCACACGCGCCGGTGCCGCCGCAGGCCCTCCCGCTCAACGACTTCTCGCTCCATGCCCTCTTGCTCTACGACTTCTCGCTCTACGACTTCTTGCTCTACGACTTCTCGCTCTATGCCTTCTCGCTCGCCGAGGTCGAAGGTGATGCGGACTTCGACTCGGAAGCCGGGGCCGACGGAGCGGACGCGGGCGGAGCCGAGGCCGTCGGCTTCTGGCAGCCCTTCTGCTTCGCCATCGCGGAGCCGACCTCACCGGACTGCAGCTTCCTCAGCGCCTGGTCACCGTTGGTGCTGATCTTGTTCAGCTCGTCCGCGATGTCCTTGAGACCGTCGGCGAACTTCGCCTGGTCCTTCGCGTCCAGCCCGTCGACCTTGGTCTTCAGGTTCGCGTAGGCGACCGAGGAGGCGTTGAGCTCCTTCACGGCCTCCTTCTGCGTGGTGTCCCCGCCGTCCACGGGCGGCGGGCCCGCCGACTGCACGGCCGCGCCGAGCGACTTGTACGCCTGCGAGATCTGCTGGAAGGCGGCCGAGTCGGTCTTCTGGACGTCAGCGGGCTTGCTGTTGTCGGCCGTCTGCTGCTGGATCGCGGCATTGGCGTTCGCGATCTTCTGCAGCTGCGGCTGAACCTGGTCGCAGACCTTCTTCGCCCAGTCGTTCACCTTGTTGTCGCTGTCGTCGCTGCAGCCCGACAGCGTCAGTACGAGTACCGCACCGCCGGACAGTGCGGCTGCAAGCTTCTTGTTCACCGGATTGGGTCCCTTCCAAGGCTCTCGGCCCCGGAACTTACACGCCAAGTGGGCGACAATCAGGCGCCGGGCATCCGATATATATTCTTTTGAAGCCATTTGCACCAAGGAAAAGGAGGGAGATACAACTCACCTGCTCACTCGGACACACGTGCGAGTGACCCTCGGCGGCCGTGGCCTGGCCTAGCATGTGAGCAGCGGACGGCACATCAGGATGCGCCGCCCGACGCCCCGTTGAACAGGCTTTACCTGGCACCGGCCTGCTCCGCGACCCCATCTCTCACGAAACAGCCGCCGGGCCGGTGGACTTGGCCGGGCCGCCCCCGCCGTCGTCACCGCCACCACCGCTCGGTCCCTCGCTGTCGCCCACCGCGATTCCTCGTCGCTTGGACACATAGACCGCGCCGATGATGACGACGAGGGCGATGACGGCAACCAGGGCCCGCACCCCCGCGCTCGCGCCGTCGCCGTAACTGAACTGCACCACCGCCGGCGCGATGAGCAACGCCACGAGGTTCATCACCTTGAGGAGCGGGTTGATGGCCGGCCCCGCCGTGTCCTTGAACGGGTCGCCGACCGTGTCGCCGATGACCGTCGCGGCATGGGCCTCGCTGCCCTTGCCACCGTGGTGCCCGTCCTCGACGAGTTTTTTCGCGTTGTCCCACGCGCCACCGGAGTTGGCGAGGAAGACGGCCATCAGGGTGCCCGTGGCGATCGCCCCCGCCAGATAGGAACCGAGGGCCCCGACCCCCAGGGTGAAGCCCACGGCGATCGGCGCCAGGACCGCGAGCAGCCCTGGCGTGGCCAGCTCGCGCAGCGCGTCCTTGGTGCAGATGTCGACGACGCGGCCGTATTCAGGCTTCTCCGTGTGGTCCATGATCCCGGGGTGTTCCCGGAACTGCCTCCGCACCTCGTAGACCACGGCCCCGGCCGAACGGGAGACCGCGTTGATGGCCAGCCCGGAGAAGAGGAAGACGACCGCGGCCCCGAGAATCAGGCCCACCAGGTTGTTCGGCTGGGAGATGTCCAGACTCAGCCCGAGTTCCCCCGCCTGAGCCCCCACGTCATCGACGGCAGTCGCGATGGCATCCCGGTACGAGCCGAAGAGCGCGGCCGCCGCCAGGACCGCCGTGGCGATCGCGATGCCCTTGGTGATGGCCTTGGTGGTGTTGCCGACGGCGTCCAGGTCAGTGAGGACCTGGGCGCCCGCCCCCGTGACGTCTCCGGACATCTCGGCGATGCCCTGAGCGTTGTCGGAGACCGGGCCGAATGTGTCCATCGCGACGATGACCCCGACGGTGGTGAGCAGGCCGGTCCCCGCCAGGGCCACCGCGAAGAGCGCCAGCATGATCGACGTACCGCCGAGCAGAAAGGCCCCGTAGACACCGAGACCGATCAGCAGCGCGGTGTAGACGGCCGACTCCAGGCCGATGGAGATACCCGCGAGGACGACGGTCGCCGGGCCGGTCAGAGAGGACTTCCCGATGTCCCGGACGGGACGTCGGCCGGTCTCGGTGAAATAGCCGGTGAGCTGTTGGATCAGGGCGGCCAGCACGATCCCGATGGCCACCGCGACCAGGGCGAAGACGCGCGGGTCGCCGCCGTGCGAGGTGATGGCCGAGTCGGTGACCCCACCCAGCTCGGCGTACGAGGCCGGCAGATAGGCGAAGACGGCCACCGCCACCAGGGCGAGCGAGATCACGGCGGAGACGAAGAATCCACGGTTGATGGCGCTCATCCCGCTGCGATCGGCACGCCTCGGCGCGACGGCGAAGATCCCGATCATCGCGGTGATCACGCCGATCGCCGGGACGATCAGGGGAAAGGTGAGCCCCGCGTCACCGAATGCGACCTTGCCCAGGATGAGCGCGGCCACGAGGGTGACGGCGTACGACTCGAAGAGGTCGGCGGCCATGCCCGCGCAGTCACCGACGTTGTCACCCACGTTGTCGGCGATGGTGGCGGCGTTGCGCGGGTCGTCCTCGGGGATGCCCTGCTCCACCTTGCCCACGAGGTCGGCACCGACATCGGCGGCCTTGGTGAAGATGCCGCCTCCGACCCTCATGAACATGGCGATCAGCGCGGCACCGAGGCCGAATCCCTCCAGCACCTTGGGCGCGTCGGCGGCGTACACGAGCACCACGCAGGAGGCGCCCAGGAGGCCGAGGCCCACCGTGATCATGCCGACCACACCACCTGTGCGAAAAGCGATCTTCATGGCTTTGTGCGAAACAGTGGTGAGATCCTTTTCCGGTTCGCCCTCGGTGGGAGTCGCCTCACGCGCGGCGGCGGCCACGCGCACATTACTGCGGACGGCGAGTCGCATACCGATGTATCCCGTGGCCGCCGAGAAAAGCGCACCCACCAGGAAGAACAGCGAGCGCCCCGCACGCTGCGACCAGTTGTCGGCCGGCAGCAGCAGAAGCAGGAAGAACACGACTACGGCGAAGATGCCGACGGTGCGCAGTTGCCGGGCCAGATAGGCATTCGCACCTTCCTGGACGGCTGCCGCGATCTCCCTCATTCGTTCGGTGCCTTCACCGGCCGCCAGGACCTGGCGCACGAGCAGCTGGGCCACGACCAGCGCGGCAAGGGCGACGACCGCGACGACTACGACGATCAGCCGGTTGCCGTCGGTGAGTACTGCGGCTGCGAATGAGGTGGACCGGCCGGAAGCTACGGAAACGTGCGTCAGTTCTGCCAGTGGGGTGTTGAGGAACTCCGCCATACGTCCTCCTTGACGCTGAGCGCTCAAGACGTGGACGGATTGTAGGGAGCAAAACCTGATCAAAACAGTGGGTGGCCAATGAAATCGACTTTCGTCCACCCAATGGCAAACGATCTCGCTTCTCTTTGAACCCGAATGCAGTAATGGGGCAGACGCGTGGCGTCCACGGAATTCCGGAGATCATTGATCAAGCGAAAAAGGAAAGACCCTGTTCGGCAGGGTCCGAGATGGTGATCACGCGGCCGCCGAGACAACAGCACCACCGAGGCACAGGGCTGAACGTGGGCCGCCCGGCACAGACTGAGACAGTCGCACTCAAAGCGCCATGAGGGCCGCGCCAGCGGGAGCCAGGCAAGGCGGCGTGAGCCACGCAGGCGGTGGATCGAGCCCCGGGCATGGTGGGGCCGCACCGAGCGGGCGGGGAACGCCGAGTCAGGTCAGGTCAGGTCAGGTCAGGTAGGCGTAGCGGCCGGGGCCGTCGGCCAGGTCAGGAAAAGCGCCACGGCCGGGGCCGTCGGCCAGGTCAGGAAAGCGCGACGGCCGGGACCGTCGGCCAGGTCATGCGGATCACTCCGCCGTCCGCACCAGTGCGGACCTCCACGTCGTCGACCAGACCGCTGATGACCGCGAGGCCCATCTCGTCCTCGCTGTCGGCGTCGGTGTCCGGTCCGTCCGGTCCTCCGCCGACGGGCGCTCCCTGCGCTGAGGTGCCGGCCCCCGGGGCAGGAAGACCATCGCCGACCTCGATGGAGAACGCTTTCTCCTCTTCGGTCAGAACGACCGTGACCGGGGAGGTGATGTCATGGCTCCGATGCAGTCCCACGGCGCGGCTGCACGCCTCGCCGACTGCCAGTCTGACCTCGTCGAGCACCGCCTCGTCCACGCCGGCCCGGCGCGCCACGGCGGCTGCCACAAGGCGAGCCGTCCTGACATGTTCGGGCTGAGCGCTGAAGCGGAGTTCAACGGTTGGCATGCCATCCCCCTCGTATGGGCGTGCATTTTCAGGGGCCCGGGCGTGTCGCCCGGTACCCCTGCACTCATTCTCCTCCGGAAACCGACGAAGCCGACAGCCGACCACATGGCCGACCGCCTGCTCGTGGCGGCCCGTCTGCTGCCGCCTGCCGGTCTGTCGCTGCGTGCCTGTCAGCCCTGTAGTTGCCGACCTGCACCGACGGTTCAGTCGGTTGCCGCGACAGCCTCGTCGACCGTGGTGTGAATGGGAAACACCTTGGTCAGACCTGTGATCCGGAAGATCTTGAGAATGCGCTCCTGGTTGCACACCAGACGCAGTGAGCCCTCATGGGCCCGGACACGCTTCAAGCCGCCCACGAGCACGCCGAGGCCGGTGGAGTCGAGGAAGTCGACGCCTTCCATGTCGACAACCAGGTGGTAGCTGCCGTCATTCACCAACTCGACCAACTGCTCGCGCAGCTTGGGCGCGGTATACACATCAATCTCGCCACCGACCTCGACGACCGTACGGTCGCCACCAGGCCCGGACACATTGCGAGTCGACAGGGACAGGTCCACGGATCCTCCAGCACCTTGCTATCGAGCGGTCGCCCCTCGGTCTCCCCGACGGAGGCCAGGGGACGGATCGCCAGCCGCGATGGCATTCAATCACTTACCAGCAGCCATGCACGACGCCTTGGGACCATTGTCCGTCACGCCAGTGACACACTCGGTGCCGATGGCCAAGAATCACCGCCCCAGTCGACCACCCGAGAACGCGGGCCCGCGCCCCTCTCCGACGGTGGTTCTCGACCGGCTCGCCGCAACGGCGGGCCGGGCAGCGCGCATCACTCATACGGAGCACTTGCCCCCGCGAGCGGGAACCCATGCCACCTGGCCGGATCGCATCCGGCCAGAAGTGATCTCAGCGATCGGCCGGTCCGGGATCGACCATCCGTGGACGCACCAGGCCGCCGCCGCCGAGCACGCGCTGGACGGCGAATCCGTCGTGATCGCCACCGGAACGGCGTCCGGCAAGTCGCTCGCCTACCTCGCTCCGGTACTGAGTACCCTCCTCGATGGCGCCCATGCCCCGAACGGCCGCGGCACCACCGCCCTGTACCTCGCCCCCACCAAGGCGCTGGCCGCCGACCAGCGCCGCGCGGTGAAGGCGCTCGCAGCACCTCTAGGCTCCGCGATCCGGCCCGCGGTCTACGACGGGGACACGCCGGTCGAAGAACGCGAATGGGTGCGTCAGTACGCCAATTACGTCCTCACGAACCCCGATATGCTGCACCGAGGCATTCTCCCGTCCCACCCCCGCTGGGCCTCCTTCCTCCGGTCCCTCCGCTTCGTCGTCATCGACGAGTGCCACACATACCGGGGCGTCTTCGGCTCTCACGTCGCTCAGGTTCTGCGCCGGCTTCGCCGCCTCTGCGCACGCTACGGATCCGACCCCGTCTTCCTTCTCGCCTCCGCCACCGCGGCACAGCCCTCGGCCGCCGCAGGCCGCCTCACAGGCCTGGACGTCAAGGAGATCGCCGACGACGCCTCGCCGCGGGGAGAGATGGTCTTCGCCCTCTGGGAGCCGCCCCTGACCGAGCTGCACGGCGAGAGGGGGGCTCCGGTACGCCGTACCGCCACGGCTGAGACTGCTGACCTGCTGACCGACCTGACGGTCCAGGGCGTGCGTTCGGTCGCCTTCGTCCGTTCCCGACGCGGAGCAGAGCTCGTCAGCGTCATCGCCAAGGAGCGGCTGGCCGAGGTGGACAGCTCACTGCCCGGGCGCGTCGCCGCCTATCGCGGCGGCTACCTGCCCGAAGAGCGCCGGGCCCTTGAACGCGCGCTGCACTCCGGAGAACTGCTCGGGCTTGCGGCCACAACAGCCCTGGAGCTCGGCATCGACGTCTCGGGCCTGGACGCCGTCGTCATCGCCGGTTACCCGGGCACCCGTGCTTCCCTCTGGCAGCAGGCCGGCCGCGCCGGACGCTCGGGGCAGGGCGCCCTCGCTGTCCTCGTGGCCCGGGACGACCCGCTGGACACCTTCCTCGTCCACCACCCCGAGGCCTTGTTCCAGCAGCCCGTGGAGTCAACCGTCCTGGACCCCGACAACCCCTATGTGCTCGCTCCTCACCTGTGTGCCGCTGCCGCGGAACTTCCCCTCACGGACTCCGACATCGCACTCTTCGGCCCCGCTGTGCCCGAGCTTCTGCCACAACTGGAGGCCGCGAAGTTGCTGCGCAGGCGGACAACGGGCTGGCACTGGACCCGCCGTGAACGCGCCGCCGACCTCACCGACATCCGCGGCGGGGGCGGTCGTCCGGTCCAGATCGTCGAGGAAGGCACCGGCCGGCTGCTGGGCACGGTTGACGAATCGGCTGCGCACACCGCCGTTCACGAGGGCGCCGTCCACCTCCACCAGGGCCGGACGTACCTGGTCCGTAAGCTGGATCTGGAGGATTCGGTCGCCCTGGTGGAGGAGGCAGTGCCTCCCTACTCGACCAACGCCCGCGACACGACCGCGATCGCCGTGCTGGAGACCGACACCGAAATCCCTTGGGGTGACGGTCGGCTCTGCTTCGGCTCTGTCGAGGTCACCAACCAGGTCGTCTCCTTCCTGCGCCGCAAGCTGATCACCGGAGAGGTCCTTGGCGAGACCAAACTCGATCTGCCGCCCCGCACCCTGCGCACCCGAGCCGTGTGGTGGACGGTCACCGAGGACCAGCTCGACGCCGCCCGGATCAGCCCGGAGATCCTCGGAGGAGCCCTGCACGCAGCCGAACACGCCTCCATCGGGATGCTCCCGCTCTTCGCCACCTGCGACCGCTGGGACATCGGCGGAGTCTCCGTTCCCCTGCACCCCGACACGCTCCTTCCTACGGTGTTCGTCTACGACGGCCATCCGGGGGGCGCAGGCTTCTCGGAGCGCGCCTTCCACACAGCCCGCTCATGGCTGACCGCGACACGTCAGGCCATCGCGTCCTGCGAGTGCGAGGCGGGCTGCCCGTCCTGCATCCAGTCCCCCAAGTGCGGCAACGGCAACGACCCACTGCACAAACGGGGCGCCGTGCGGCTGCTGACCGAACTGCTCAGAACCGCGCCGCCGGAACCCGAGGAAGGCCACCCGGCGAAGACCTCGGGAGTCCCGCGGCCGGAAAGCGCTGAGGGATGAGGCCACATGGGTGAGCCGGCCGGCCGGCGGATGAGGGCACCGTTCACCGGGGCGGCGGCAGCTCCTCCGGTGGCCCCGCTCTCGACCTGACCTCAGGTACGTACGGGCCGAAGCGCACTCGGGCAGTCACGTCGGCGATCTCACCCTCGACATCACAGCGCACGATCTCCGCTCCCTGGGCCACGGCAACCTCACCGGCCGCCCCGCACGCCACCTCCACACCGCGCAGAGCCTGGTCGGCCGCGGCGAGCGCTGCCAGATCCGCCGCGCCACCGGCCCTGTGGCGGGCGGACACGACCTGCCCCAGAGCCAGCACCGCCACGAACACCGCGCAGAGCGTCGCCGTCGTGACGGCCGCCCAGACCGTCGCCAGCCCGCGGTCTCCCGCCCCGAAGCCACCCCTCGTCCTCTTCACAGTTCTGTCCCGGCAGTGTCCTCGGCCGACGCGACCGCCTCGGCGCTCAGCGTCAGGCCCAGCGTTCCAGGACCCGGAGTAGGCGCCTCCACCCGAACCCGCCACAGCCCCCCGGCCCGCTCCACGGAGACCCGGGCCCTGCCCGGCGCCGCCTCCAGCGCCGCGGCCCGTACCGCGCCCTCCGGCTCCGAACGGGCCGCTGCTCGTGCCCCTGCACGCGCGGCATCCACACAACGGATCTGGTCCGACGCGGCCACCAGCGCCCAGACGAGGACGAGGACGAACCCCACCAGCACAGGAAGGACCATGGCGGCCTCCGCCGTCACCGCTCCCCGGTCACCACTCTGATTTCTCCGTAGCACTTCAGAACTTCGCATCGAGGGCGCCCTTGATCAGCGACTGCAACGCCGACAGCACAGCCCCGCTGGTGACCACCTTGTAGAGCACCGCCGCGAACGCGCAGGCAGCGATGGTCCCCACCGCGTACTCGGACGTCGTCATCCCCCGGTCGAGGCCGCGGCACCGGGAGCGCCTGCCGAACCAGGCCTTCCACACATGACACAGCGCGCTCAGAGACTGCCCCATCGTTTTCCTGCTCATCTCGACCCCCTTGGTCAAACGCCACGTTGCTTCGTTCGGAACTTCGCTTCCGCACTTCGGGCAGCCGGAGCCGGTCCGGCTCCACTCGGGAATCAGCCAGGCCCTCGGCGGCTCTCGGGAGACCAGCGGGGGTCACGGTTCGACCCCCGGTTGATGCCCCGATGGTTCTCGGCGTCCGTCGCCGGAGCCGACCGCCGGGGAAAATCGCTGCTCCCGTTCAGTTGCGGTGCAACAACCCGGACGCCAGCCCGATCACCACCGGCGCCACTCCCACCGCCAGAAAGGCGGGCAGAAAGCAGAGCCCCACCGGTGCGGTGATGAGCACCCCCGCCCGCTGTGCACGCGCCACAGCCGCGCTCGCCCGCTCGGCACGCATCTCGTCGGCCAGCCTGGAAACCGGCTCCGCCGCGGGTGCACCCGTCGATGCGGCGCGCTCCAGGCAGCGGGCCAGTGGCTCGGCGCCCGGCAACTCGCCGAACCGGCCCCATGCCTCGGCCGGTTCACCACCGAGCAGAATCTCGGCTGCCGCACGGGCCAGCCGCTCGCCGACCGGCCCGGCTATGGATTCCCCCACCGCCTCCGCCGCGTCCCGCGGTCCTGCGCCCGCCGAAAGGCAGGATGCCAACAGATCCGCGGTGATCGGCAGCTGCCTGGCAATCAGCGCGACCTCGGTCTCCCGCCCGGCTGAACCACGCCGTCTCACAGAGCGCTGCCACCTCCGCACTCCGAAAGCCCCCGCAAGGCCGACCCCGCATCCGGCCGGCCCTCCGACGAGGATCCAGCCGACTGCCCACACGGCCAGGAAAACCGCCCACTGCTGCGGGCGGCCCCCGCCCGGCGCGCGCAGATCGAGCCACCTCCGCCTCCGCAGGCTCGCGCAGGACTTGGTCAGCAGCGCTCCTCGTCTGCGTATCGCCCGCTCATGCCGCCGTGCGGTCAGTGCAAGGGCGAGATACGCCGCTGTGCCCAGCGCCGCTCCGGCCGCTCCCAGCGGTTCCCCCACACCAGGCGGCCCGCTCACGCCGCCTCCCCCGTCCGCACGATCCGCGAGGCCCAGAACAACCCCGCGGTCTCCAGCAGGCCACCTGCCACCAGGCAGACGAGTCCGCCCGGACTGTGCAGCAGAACCCTCATCGGATCCGCTCCCAGTGCCGCCCCCAGCCCCAGCCCCACCACCGGCAGCAGAGACAGGACCACAACCGTCGACCACGCGCCCGCCAGCTGCGCCCTCAGCTCGTCCCGCCGCCGCCTCTCCCCCCGTAGCGAGCTCTCAAGGCGGGCCAGACCTGCCGCGAGCCCGGCACCGCCCTCCACCGCCACCTGCCAGCAGGCCGCCATCCCCGCGAGTCCATCGAGGCCGGGCCCCGCCGCCGCCTGCCGCAACGCGCCGGGTACATCGCCGCCGAACCGCGCAGCAGCCAGCACTGCGGACTCGGCGGTTTCCAGAGCGCCGACGCCGCGGGCTGCTGCGAGCAAGGCCTCTCCGGGCTCCCGCCCGGCCCTCAGCTCGCCGACCACCGCCCCACAGAGTGCCGTCACGGCGTGGGCGGCCTTCTCGCGCTCGCGCCGCCGCGCACGTTGTCGCAGCCAGCGCCTCACGATCGGAACCGCCACAGCGCCCGCCAGCAGCGGCAGCACCGATTCACCCAGCACAGCGAGAAGAGCCGCCACAGGCGCACAAAGCCATTCCCTCCGCCCGGCGACGTACGCGCGGGCCGTGGCACATCCCACCGGCCCCCACGGCTGGTCCCGCCGAGGAGCCATCAGTACCCGAGCCCGGCGCGCCCCCGGCTCTCCAGCCGCGGCCAGGCTTCCGGCAAGGCCCGCGCATCCTGCCATCGCCCACGCCAGCACCTGCATAAGGGCGTCGGAGCCCGCCGCCGTCACGGCTTCTCCTCGATCAGCACCCGGAGCCGCTCCCAGCCCTGCTGCGGTTCGAACCCACCGGCGCCCCATCGCAGCGTCGGCACGGTGAAGACGAGGCCGGTTCTGTCCCGCTGGAGCACATGTACTTCCGCCAGACGCCGCTGTCCGCTCCTGTCCCGTACGAGATGGACGACCACGGACAACGCCGCTGCCAACTGACTGTGCAGGGCCTCCCGGTCAAGGCCCGCAGCCGTCCCGAGAGCCTCCAGACGCGCCGGAACATGCTCGGCCGCGTTCGCGTGCACCGTGCCGCAACCGCCTTCGTGTCCCGTGTTGAGAGCGGCCAGAAGCTCCGTCACCTCGGCGCCCCGGACCTCTCCCACCACCAGTCGGTCGGGACGCATACGCAAAGCCTGGCGCACCAGGTCCCGCAGCGTCACCCGCCCAGCACCTTCCTGATTGGCGGGACGCGATTCCAGACGGATCACATGCGGGTGGTCCGGGCGCAATTCCGCCGAGTCCTCGGCAAGCACGATGCGCTCGCGCTCACCGACCGCCCCCAGCAGACTCGACAGCAGAGTCGTCTTCCCTGCGCCTGTTCCTCCGCTGATCAAATAGGAGACCCGGGCCTCGACCAGTGCTCTCAGCAGCCGGTCCCCGCCGGGCGGGACGGTCCCCGCCGCCACGAGCTCCGCCAGTGTGAAGGCCCTGGGCCTCACCACCCGCAGGGAGAGGCACGTCGAGCCGACGGACACCGGTGGCAGGACCGCGTGCATGCGCGTCCCGTCCGGCAGCCGGGCGTCAACCCACGGCCTGGCGTCGTCCAGGCGGCGCCCCGCTACCGCGGCAAGCCTCTGCGCCAGCCTCCGAACGGCTGCCGCATCATGAAAAGTGACTCGGGTCAGCTCGAGTCCGCCGCCGCGGTCCACCCACACCCTGTCCGGAGCGGACACCAGCACATCGGTCACCGACGGGTCGGCCAGCAACCGCTCCAGCACGCCTGTGCCGACCAACTCGCCCCGCAACTCCTCAGCCGCGCCGAGGACTTCCGTGTCACCGAGCAGACGGCCCTGTGCCCTCAGAGCGGCCGCAACCCCTGCCGGGGTGGGCGCCGCACCGCTGCGGGCCAACCGCTGGCGCACGGCGTCGAGCAAGGCCTCGGTCATGACGCCCCTCCCCCTCCAGGCCGGGCCAGGGAGCCGTTCGAGCGGCCCGGGGAATCAGCAAGATCCCAGAAGGCCGCGCAGAAACGAGCCAGTGTGCCGCGAGAATTCCCGCCCGGAGGCACACCACTGTCCTGAGCCGAGGGCAAGCCGGCCTCCGGAGGCAGGTCGCCGACGAGTGGGAGTCCGAGGGCCTGCGCCACCCACTGCTCGTCCAGGCCTGCCGCGTAGGGGCCCCTGGCGACGACCCGTAGGTCCTCCAGGACTCTCCGGGCAACGGATGCCACACGCTGCGCTGCCGCGACCGCTCTCAGCTCCCCGGGCACGACGAGCAGCCCTACGTCCAGCTGCGCCAGTGCCTCTGCCACGCTCTCATCGACTCGCCTCGGCAGATCCACGACCACCACTCCGCCGAGTCGGCGGGCTGCGGCGAGCACCGACCGCATGGCCTGTGGCGGAACGATCACTTCGTCCTCCCTGCCCCAGCTGAGCACACGCAGACCGTGCAGTGCGGGCAGGGATTCCTCCAGCGCCCCTCCGCCCAACCTCCCTTTGGAGCGAGCGAAATCCGGCCACCTCAAGCCCTCGGATTCCTCACCTCCGAGCATCACGTCGATCCCGCCGCCCAGGGGGTCGCCGTCGATCAGCATGGCGCGTCGGCCGGACCGCGCCGCCGTCACAGCAAGCGCACAGGCCAGCGTGGACGCGCCGGAGCCTCCACGTCCTCCCATCACTCCGACAGTGAGAGCAGACCGGCCCACACCCTCCACCGCATTGGCGATCTGGTCGACGAGCCAGCCTTCGGAATCCGGCAGCCTCAGCACATATTCAGCCCCGATCTCGACTGCACGGCGCCATACACCGGGGTCGTCCTGGTCGCGTCCGACGAGCATGACGCCGGGCCTGCGGGACGCCCCGCGGCACCCACGCGCCGCATCGTCGCCCACCAGAATCATCGGGGCTCGTTCCCAGCTCTCCTTCTCTCCCGGAGGCCCGTGATGCACCTCGGGCACTGCCCCGGCCGCCGCGCACAGCCTGAGCAGATCGTCCAGCAAATCCGCGTCCTCGGTCACAATCAGCGGCCCGCCCCGCTGCCCTTCGGCGCCCGGCGCTCCTTCGCCCGCGCAAGATCCAGCCACGATCTCCACCCTCTCCCACTGACCCTCAGCACGGTTTCGCGGCGATCTCGAGTGCTTCCGAGATGCGCGGTTTCCGAAACCCGCGGACTTCGCGAGTGGAATCAACATGCATCGGGGTGGAAAAACATGTGGATCTTGCTCAAAAACTGTGGACAACGCCGCCGTTGTGAATATCTCGGTAGCTCGTACAGGGGACTTTCGCACCGCAACTATTCCGCTACGCACGGTGACGATGCATGATCGAGTGGATCCACTCGCGAGCGAGCCGACGACGACGACAAGACAGGGAGTGGCCTTGCCTTCTGACCGGAAAATGCATCCGGACATGCGACGACCCCCGCCGGGGGGGAGAGCGGGGGTCGTCCCCACGGCCGACTCGGGGGGGGGAGGAGTCGGACCGGGGTTAGCACGGTCGCGAACGATCCGTGACTTCCATGGTGTACCCGAGCGCCTTCTCAGGCAAACCCACCCGCCGGACTTTACGCCGAATGGCGGGCCCCTATGCTCACCATTGTGGAAAACTGCTTCTCGCCTCGCACAGCAGCCTTCTTTGACCTGGACAAGACGGTCATTGCGAAGTCATCGACACTGACCTTCAGCAAGTCCTTCTACCAAGGCGGGCTGATCAACCGCCGTGCCGTACTGCGCACCGCGTACACACAGTTCGTGTTCCTCGCCGGGGGCGCCGATCACGACCAGATGGAGCGGATGCGCGAATACCTCTCAGCGCTCTGCAAGGGATGGAACGTCCAGCAGGTCAAGGAACTCGTCGCCGAAACCCTGCACGACCTGATCGACCCGATCATCTACGACGAGGCGGCCACTCTCATCGAAGAGCACCACACCGCCGGGCGCGACGTGGTCATCGTTTCGACCTCTGGCGCCGAAGTCGTCGAGCCGATCGGGGAACTCCTCGGTGCCGACCGGGTCGTGGCGACACGGATGGTCGTGGGCGACGACGGCTGCTTCACCGGAGAGGTCGAGTACTACGCCTACGGGCCGACCAAAGCCGAGGCGATCAAGGCCCTCGCAGAATCGGAGGGCTACGACCTCTCGCGCTGCTACGCCTACAGCGACTCCGCCACCGACGTACCGATGCTGGAGTCGGTCGGGCACCCGCACGCAGTCAACCCGGACCGGGCGCTGCGGCGAGAGGCCACCCTCCGGGAATGGCCGATTCTCGTCTTCGACCGACCGGTCCGGCTCAAGCAGCGCCTACCCGCATTCTCGATGCCGCCACGGCCGGCACTCGCGGCCGCGGCCGCCCTGGGTGCGGCCGCGGCAACAGCCGGGCTGGTCTGGTACGCCAGCCGTCGCCGCGCCGCCGCTCGCCGCCTGGCAGGCCGGCCCGACTGACAGACCTCCCGTCCGTGCATGACAGTGGGGCACTCGCCGAGGCCGGTTACCGATGTCCGGCTTGAATGCATTTGAACATAAAAGTAAAGAAGTGTGGGCAGGCCTTCCGCTCCCATCGATCCTGGAGTACAAAGGACTCAACGGCCCGCGAGACCAGGGACATCCGAGAGGATTACCTTTCACGCACACAAAGGCCCCACGGACCGAGCATGAAAGCCGAGTACCCACGCGACGTCGACCCGTCGATTACGGGCCAGCCGCACCAGGTGACGGGCAAAGAACCCGACCTGATGGGCAAACATCGAGGACGCTTGGTAACTGGGCGGACATGCCAGCGGCGGTACCGGAACCGGTACCGCCGCAACCCTTTCGGGGCCCGTCCGGACTTCGAGGAACACGCCCAGGTGGGCGCACCTGTCGCGGAACCGAGCGCTTGGCACGCCACGCCCGGGCGACGCCACTGCTAGGCGGCACCGCGCTGCAGTGCCTCACAAACCGCCGTGGACTCCCTGACTCCCAGTTCCACCGAGCGCCCACAATGGGCGATCCAGGCGGCCACCCCTTCCGGCGTTCCCGTCAGGTATCCCTCGAACGCAGCCACATAGGCCGCACGCCCCTGCTCCGCATGCCCGACTTCGGCAGGGCAGATCGACTTGGGGTCGAGTCCACTGCCGATCAGCACGATCCGCTCGGCGGTCCGGGCGACCAAGCCGTTGTGCGAACCGAAGGGGCGCAGCGCCAGCAATTCACCGTGGACCACCGAGGACATCACGAGCGCGGGCGCGGAGCTGCCGGCGATGATCAATTCCGACAGCCCTTCCAACCTCCCCGACACCTCACCCGCACCTGGAACAGGCGCCTCGATCAACGGCTCATCGACCGGCTCACCCGCCAGCCGGGGCCTGCCGACCATGGCGTCGGGCGCTGCGCCGCCTGCCGCGACCAGGTGCAGACGGGCCAGCACACGGAGCGGCGACTGTCGCCAGATGGAGAGCAGCTGCCCGGCTTCCGCCGTGAGCCTCAGGGCGGCACCGACGGCACGGGACTCGCCCTCACCACTGAAGTCCGTGCGTCGGCGCACTTCCTCGAGATTCCAGTCGGCCCCCGAGAGCGCCGCCGAACCGCGGGCCCCTCGAAGGGCCGCCTCCGCAGTGACCTCGTTGCTGCGGCGCCGCATGACCCGATGCCCGTAGACCCGGTCCACAGCCTTGCGTACGGAGTCCACCGCGTCGGCGACCCCCGGCAGGGCACCCAGGGCGGCAAGCGGGTCCGAGGAAGTCGTACTCATAAGTAGGGAGGCTACGCGCCCCCAGTGCGAATACCGCCCCGGAGTGGTCTTCTTCACGAACCTTGACAGCACTGAGCGATGACACCGCTACCCTAGGTGAACATGAAGATCGCTTTCGTAGGGAAGGGCGGCAGCGGCAAGACCACGCTGTCTTCGCTCTTCATCCGCCACCTCGCTGCCAACGAAGCCCATGTCGTCGCGGTGGACGCCGACATCAACCAGCACCTCGGGGCCGCCCTCGGCCTGGACGAGGACGAGGCCGCCGCCCTGCCGGCCATGGGCGCCCAACTACCTCTCATCAAGGACTATCTCCGCGGGAACAACCCCCGCATCGCATCCGCCGCAACAATGATCAAGACCACACCGCCCGGGGAAGGCTCCCGGCTTCTGCGCGTCCGTGAGGACAACCCTGTCTACGACGCCTGCGCCCGCACGGTGCGTCTCGACGACGGAGAAATCCGCCTGATGGCCACCGGCCCGTTCACCGAGTCCGATCTCGGCGTCGCCTGCTACCACTCGAAGGTCGGGGCGGTAGAGCTCTGCCTCAATCATCTGGTCGACGGCCCGGACGAGTATGTGGTGGTCGACATGACGGCGGGCTCGGATTCGTTCGCATCAGGAATGTTCACCCGCTTCGACATGACGTTCCTGGTCGCCGAACCGACCAGGAAGGGCGTCTCGGTATACCGCCAGTACAAGGAGTACGCGCGGGACTTCGGTATCGCTCTGCGAGTGGTGGGCAACAAGGTGCAGGGGGAGGACGACCTCGACTTCCTCCGCTCCGAGGTCGGTGACGACCTGCTGGTCGGTGTCGGCCAGTCCGACTGGGTCCGGACCATGGAGAAAGGCCGGCCGGCCCCGTTCGACCTGCTGGAGGCGGACAACAGGATGGCGCTGCAGGCCCTGCAGAACGCGGCGGAGGACTCCTACGAGCTGCGCGACTGGGAGCGCTACACACGTCAGATGGTGCACTTCCATCTGAAGAACGCGGAGAGCTGGGGCAACGAGAAGACGGGAGCCGACCTGGCCGCCCAGGTCGACCCCGCCTTCGTCCTGCATGAGCACCGCGCGGAAACGGGCGCCCGCCAGCCGGTCTGAATCGGCTGGAGCGTCGGCGATGTGATCCCTAGTCCGCGCTCCCGCCGGATCCCTTGCCTGCCGGCTGATCAGCCGGCCTGGCAGGCACGGGACTGCCGGCAGCCTTGCCCGGAGCCGTGCCCGCAAGGAACGCGGCCCAGCCCGGCTCGGGCGCCTGACCCACCTTCAGCGTCCCGAGTTTGGCGAGCGTTGCCGGGTCCTGGGCATCCAGCCAGTCGGCAAGCTGGCGGAAGGAGACACACTGCACATCCTGCTTGGTGCACACCGTCTTGATCGTCTCTTCGATCGCACGCATGTACGTGCCGCCGTTCCAGGATTCGAAGTGGTTGCCGATGATCAGTGGAGCGCGGTTCCCGTTGTAGGCGCGATCGAATCCCTGAAGCAGGCCGTCGCGCATCTGATTGCCCCAGTACTCGTGCTTGCCCGGGTCGCCCTGCGTCGTCCCGGACTGGTTGAACATGAAGTTGTAGTCCATCGAGAGCGTCTCGAACGCTCGCCCCGGTACAGGGACGAGCTGCAGGGGGAGGTCCCAGAGCCCTTCCTTCTTCGCAGGCCAGACCTGGTTGCCGACGCCACTGGAGTCATAGCGGAATCCCATGGTCCGCGCCGCTGCGACCATGTTCTTCTGCCCCTCCAGGCACGGGGTGCGGGCGCCGATCAGCTCCTTCTCGTAGTCGAAGGGCAACGGCGCTTCGCCCTTCAGGCCCGGGACGTTGGTCTTCCAGCTCTTCACGAACGCCTTCGCCTGGCTGATCTCGCTCTTCCACTCGTCGACCGACCAGGTACCGACGCCCCCGTCCGGCCCGCAGAAGTGCCCGTTGAAGTGAGTGCCGATCTCATTGCCGTCCAGCCATGCGGCACGCAGCTCCGTCAGCGTGTGACGAATTCCCTCGGCATCGTTGAACCCGATGTCGGAACGGCCCACCGAATGCTGGGGCGGGTCGTAGAGCCCCTTCTTCTCCTCCGGCAAGAGGTACACGCCACTGAGGAAGTACGTCATCCGGGCGTCGTACTTCTTCGCGACCGAGCGGAAATGGGAGAACAGCTTCTGGCTATCCTCTCCGGCCCCGTCCCACGAGAACACCACGAACTGCGGGGGCTTCTGGCCGGCCTTGAGGCGCTTGACCCGGGGGAGTTTCGGCTGGGCTCCCGTGAAGGCGGTGGACCCGTCGCCGATGAGGTTGACCGCCCCCTTCGGCGCGGCTGCCGGAGAGTTGCCCTCCGCGCCGGGGCCCGACGTCTTCCCGGTTCCAGGTGCAGTCCCGGTGGCGCCCGAGCAGCCGGCCAAGCCGGCGATCAGCGCCGTGACCACGGCACCCAGGGCGATCCGCTTAGTGGCGGCCATCATCCGTCCACCCTCTTCCTTGCAGGATTCGTGCGTTGAAGTGCTGACACGGCGCGGTCAACCTCACACACAGCACTGCCGGGATTTGTATGACAAGACGGTCGAAAAACTGCTTATTCACTTGAAAGAGTGAGCAATTGGGCCATTTGCTCGAAAACATGGACTTCATTCTTTACTCTCCATTACTATTCATTTACGGAGAGTTGAGAAATCCCGCCGCTGTGCCCCACCGCTGCACGCCGTGACCCACGGCCGCCGTCACTCACATACCGCGACCGCGCTGCCCCGGAGGAGACGGGAACATGTCTGCCTGCGCCCCTACCCGCAACGATCACTCGACCTGCAGTTCAAGCCCTTCCCGGGCCTCTGGATTCAAGCGTCCCCACAGTCCGCCACCACCGCTTCGCGGCGGCCGCTTCCGCGTCTCGGGCGCGGATCTGTCCGCTTCCATCACCGTTTTCCTCATCGCCGTTCCCATGTCGCTCGGGCTCGCCGTCGCCATGGACGCCCCCCTGGCTGCGGGCCTTGTCTCGGCGGCGATCGGTGGCATCGTCGCCGGGCTGCTGGGCGGTACACCCCTTCAAGTCAGTGGCCCGTCCGCCGGTCTGACCGTGGTCACAGCAGAGTTGATCCAGATCTACGGCTGGCGCACCACGTGCGCGATCACCGTCGGCGCGGGGCTGCTGCAGATCCTGCTCGGCTCCCTGAGAGCGGCCCGCAGCGCCCTTGCCGTCAGCCCGGCCATCGTGCACGGCACACTCGCCGGCATCGGTGTGGCCATCGCCCTCGCCCAGCTGCACATCGTGCTCGGCGGGGCCCCACAGAGCTCGGCTCTCGACAACGTCCTGTCACTTCCCTCCCACCTGGCCCAGTTCGATCCGGCGGCCCCCTTCATCGGAGCTCTGACGATCCTTCTTCTCGTCGCGTGGCCACGCCTGCCGGGACAGCTCGGAGCAGCGCTGGGCAGAGTTCCCGCCGCGCTCGCCTCAGTGGTCATCGCAACGGCTGTAGCAGCCCTGGCGACCCCCGGCATCACCCGGGTGGACCTTCCGTCATGGCACTCGCACGCACTGCCTGAGCTGCCACACGGCCCGGTGGCCGCGCTGGCAACGGCGGTATTCACGGTCATGCTCGTGGCCAGCCTCGAATCCCTGCTGGCCGCGGTCTCCGTGGACAAGCTGGCCGCAGACCGGTCCACGGCCCTGTCCAAGGACGGAAACGGTCCGACACCGCCGGCGCCCGTCAAGCGATCGGATCTCGACCGGGAGTTGCGGGCCCAGGGTGTCGCCAACGCGGTGTCAGGGCTGGCCGGAGGGCTCGCCGTGTCCGGTGGCGCCGTGCGCAGTTCGGCGAACGTGCGGGCGGGTGCGGAGAGCCGCGCCTCCACCGTGCTGCACGGGGTCTGGGTCCTGCTCGCGGCCCTCCTGCTGGTCACAGCCCTGGAGTTGATCCCGCTGGCCGCGCTGGCCGCCCTGGTGATGGTGGTGGGCATCCAGATGGTCAGTTTCGCCCACATCCGCAAGGTCCACAGGCATCGGGAATTCCTGGTGTACGGCGCGACGATCAGCGGTGTGATTGCCGCCGGGGTGCTCGAAGGCGTGGCGATCGGCATCGTCGTGGCAGTGGCCGTCGCCCTGCACCGCCTGGCGCGCACACGGATCACCGTGACGGAGCAGGACGGCCGCTACCTGGTGGCAGCCCGCGGCCAGCTGACGTTTCTTGCCGTACCGCGTCTCAGCCGGTTGCTCGGGCGACTGCCACAAGGGGTGCACGCCGTGGTCGAGCTGGACGGCTCTTTCATGGACCACGCGGCGTACGAGACCATCCAGGACTGGTACACGGCGCAGACGGCGTTGGGAGCCCAGATCGAGTTCACCGGACGCTCCGGTGGCCGGATCGCCGAGCCTGCGTCCACCGCGCACTCGTGTTGCCGCCCCTGGACACCATGGCGCAACCATCACTGCCACGACCGTCTGGAGGACACCCCACCGGCCACCCCCCTCCCTGCCCCGGACGACCTCTCGAAGACGTCCTCGGCCGCAGTCCCTGGACGTTCCCCGGGTCACCGGGGCGGCGCCCATCGACTGCTCAGCGGCCTCAGCTCATTCCAGCGGACCACCGCCCCCCTGGTCCGTGAGGAGCTGGCACGGCTGGCCGCCGAGGGGCAGCGTCCTTCACAGCTGTTCCTCACCTGTGCCGACTCCCGCCTGGTCACCAGCATGATCACCGCCAGCGGCCCGGGTGACCTCTTCACCGTGCGGAACGTCGGCAATCTGGTGCCGCCACCGGGCACCGGGGACGCGGCGAGCAACGACGATTCCGTGGCTGCCGCAATCGAGTACGCGGTGGATGTGCTGGAGGTGGAGTCCATCACCGTGTGCGGGCACTCCGGATGCGGAGCCATGCAGGCCCTGCTGGGGGTCGCCCCCGAGGCACCCCGGACACCTCTGTGGCGCTGGTTGCGGCATGGACTGCCGAGCTTGGAACGTATGCGTTCCCGTCACCACTCCTGGGCGCGTATCGCCGGCAGGCTTCCCACCGACGCTGTGGAGCAGCTCTGTCTGACCAATGTGGTGCAGCAGTTGGAGCACCTGCGGGGGCACGAATCGGTGGCCCGCCGACTGTCTGCAGGCACCCTCCAGCTGCATGGCATGTACTTCCACGTCGGTGAGGCGCAGGCCTACCTGCTGACCGAGGGTGCCAGTACCGGTACCGGGCCCGACGAGGTCTTCGTGCGGGTCGCCCCCGGCGCCGTATGGGGTGCGGAGCCCGATACCGATCCACTGCTCACAGCCCCCGGTACGACAGTCGGCACCTGAACCACTCACATACCCGGTCCGTGAGACCTTGTGGTCCCGCTTTCGCAACGCACAGCGCTGCTTGCGGAAGCGGGACACGTGGCTCCCTACAGCGAGACACAGGTCTAAACCAATTCCCGGCAGACACTTGTCACCTGGCCCGCGGCCTGATGAGCTGTCCTCCGGGACACAACGGACACCCTGGGAATGGGAGATGTCGTGAGCAACGAAAGTCTGGCCAATCTGCTCAAGGAGGAGCGGCGGTTCGCACCGCCTGCCGATCTGGCCGCGAACGCCAACGTCACAGTGGAGGCGTACGAGCAGGCCGAGGCGGACAGGCTGGGCTTCTGGGCCGAGCAGGCCCGCCGCCTGACCTGGGCCACGGAGCCGACCGAGACGCTCGACTGGAGCAACCCGCCCTTCGCGAAGTGGTTCGCGGACGGTGAGCTCAACGTGGCGTACAACTGCGTGGACCGGCATGTCGAGGCCGGCAACGGTGACCGGGTCGCGATCCATTTCGAAGGTGAGCCCGGCGACAGCCGCGCGATCACCTACGCGGAGCTGAAGGACGAAGTCTCCCGCGCGGCCAACGCCCTCACCGAGCTCGGCGTCGGCAAAGGGGACCGGGTCGCCGTCTACCTGCCGATGATCCCGGAGGCTGCCGTAGCGATGCTGGCCTGCGCCCGCATCGGCGCGGCGCACTCGGTGGTCTTCGGCGGCTTCTCCGCGGACGCCATTGCCGCCCGCATCCAGGACGCCGACGCCAAGGTGGTCATCACCGCCGACGGCGGCTACCGCCGCGGCAAGCCCTCGGCGCTCAAGCCCGCCGTGGACGACGCCGTCTCCCGCATCGACAGCGTCCAGCACGTCCTGGTGGTCCGGCGCACCGGGCAGGACACCGCATGGTCCGAGGGCCGCGACGTCTGGTGGCACGAGATCACCAGCAGGCAGTCGGCCGACCACACGCCCGAGGCCTTCGACGCGGAGCAGCCGCTCTTCATTCTCTACACGTCGGGCACCACGGGTAAGCCGAAGGGGATCCTGCACACCTCCGGGGGTTACCTGACCCAGGCGGCGTACACCCACCACGCGGTCTTCGACCTCAAGCCCGAGACCGATGTGTACTGGTGCACCGCCGACATCGGCTGGGTGACCGGACACTCGTACATCGTCTACGGCCCGCTGGCCAACGGCGCGACCCAGGTCATGTATGAGGGCACGCCCGACACACCCCACCAGGGGCGCTTCTGGGAGATCGTCCAGAAGTACGGGGTCACGATCCTCTACACGGCACCGACAGCGATCCGTACGTTCATGAAGTGGGGGGACGACATCCCCGCCAAGTTCGATCTGTCCTCGCTGCGTGTCCTCGGTTCGGTCGGTGAGCCGATCAACCCCGAGGCCTGGATCTGGTATCGCAAGCACATCGGCGCCGACACCTGCCCGATCGTGGACACCTGGTGGCAGACCGAGACCGGCGCCATGATGATTTCTCCGCTTCCCGGCGTCACGACGACCAAGCCTGGTTCGGCCCAGCGGGCGCTGCCCGGTATTTCCGCCACTGTCGTCGACGACGAGGCACGCGAAGTACCGAACGGCGGGGGCGGCTATCTCGTCCTGACCGAGCCGTGGCCGTCGATGCTCCGCACCATCTGGGGTGATGACCAGCGCTTCATCGACACCTACTGGTCACGCTTCGAGGGCAAGTACTTCGCCGGTGACGGTGCCAAGAAGGACGAGGACGGCGACGTCTGGCTGCTGGGCCGGGTCGACGACGTCATGCTCGTGTCCGGGCACAACATCTCGACCACCGAGGTCGAGTCCGCCCTCGTCTCCCATCCGTCGGTGGCGGAGGCCGCCGTGGTCGGCGCCAATGACGAGACGACCGGTCAGGCCATCGTCGCCTTCGTGATCCTGCGTGGCACGGCCACCGCTTCCGACGAGCTCGTCGCCGAGCTGCGCAATCACGTCGGCACCACTCTGGGGCCGATCGCGAAGCCCAAGCGCGTGCTGCCGGTGGCGGAGCTGCCGAAGACCAGGTCCGGCAAGATCATGCGCCGCCTGCTGCGCGATGTGGCCGAGAACCGCGAGCTGGGAGACGTCACCACGCTCACGGACTCCTCGGTCATGGCTCTCATCCAGACGCAGCTGCCCTCCGCTTCTTCCGAGGACTGAGGGCGGCACAGGAGCGACCAGAACGACCAAGGAGGGGCAGGGACGGGCCAAGGCCTCGGCAACAGCCGGGGTTGGTGTGAGGTCCGTTCCTGCTCCTTCGTCCTCGAAGCGCACACCGGAAGCCACCCGGGTGCCCCCTTCGGGCCGCCGGAGGCAGTGCAGCGCCGAACGGGTGCCGGGGCTCGCTTCCGGGGTGTGGGCACGGGATCCGGATACGGTTCCGATACCCCAGGTAGAGTGGCAGTTCGGTAGGCGGGGACGTCAGGACCATGACCTACACGCCTAGCGTAAGCACGAGTACCCGGCAAACAACCGCATAGAAGAACTCCACAGGGGCGCCGGGAAGTCTGGTCGGCATGTGTATTCGCCATGCCACCACTGCCGCAACCCACCCGGAGGTCTCCCCCGTGACCCCGCCCGTCCCCCCTTCCGACCGCCGTACTCTGCTCGGCCGGCTTCCCCTCCCCGAGCGCAACTACGTCGCCGAGGCCCTGCGTACCGAGACCGTCGGCGGGGTCATTCTGCTCGTCGCGGCCGTTACCGCGCTGATCTGGGCGAACTCCTTCGGCTCGTCCTACGCGTCCGTCAGCCGTTTCCACTTCGGGCCCGAGGCCCTGGGGCTACACCTCTCGGTGTCCCACTGGGCAGCCGACGGACTGCTCGCCGTCTTCTTCTTCGTAGCGGGCGTCGAACTCAAACGCGAGCTGGTCGCCGGCGAACTCCGTGACTCCCGGGCCGCAGCTCTGCCCGTCGCCGCGGCGCTCTGCGGTATGGCGGTCCCCGCGGTCGTCTACACGCTGACCGCTCTGCTGGGTGGAGGGTCCCTCGCCGGCTGGGCCGTCCCCACCGCCACCGACATCGCGTTCGCGCTCGCGGTTCTCGCGGTCATCGGAACCTCGCTGCCGGCGGCGCTACGCGCCTTCCTGCTGACGCTCGCTGTTGTCGACGACCTGTTCGCG
Organism: Streptomyces pratensis; assembly: GCF_016804005.1. GTDB lineage: Bacteria > Actinomycetota > Actinomycetes > Streptomycetales > Streptomycetaceae > Streptomyces > Streptomyces pratensis_A. The sequence goes on from NZ_CP051486.1 coordinate 7,922,542, forward strand.
ATCCTCATCATCGCCGTCTTCTTCACCGAGAACATCGACTTCCTGGCGCTCGGCGGCGCCTTCGCCGGCCTGGTCGTGTTCTACGTGCTGCTGCGAACCGGAGTGCGGGGGTGGTACGTCTATCTGCCGCTCGCCCTGGTCGTCTGGGGGCTGATGTACAACAGCGGCGTGCACGCCACAATCGCCGGCGTGGCCATGGGGCTCATGCTGCGCTGCACCAGGCGCGAAGGAGAGGAGCGGTCCCCTGGTGAGCACATCGAGCACCTGGTCCGCCCGCTGTCGGCGGGTGTCGCGGTTCCGTTGTTCGCCCTGTTCTCGGCCGGTGTCACCCTCAAGGGCGATGCCCTGGCCGGCGTCTTCACCCGGCCCGAAACGCTCGGGGTGGTACTCGGTCTGGTCGTGGGCAAGACGGTCGGCATCTTCGGCGGCGCCTGGCTCGTCACCCGCTTCACCAGAGCCGAACTGAACAAGGATCTGGCCTGGGCAGATGTCTTCGCCGTGGCCACGCTGGCCGGTATCGGCTTCACCGTTTCGCTGCTCATCGGGGAGCTCGCCTTCACGGGCGACGAGAGCATGATCAACGACGTCAAGGCGGCAGTCCTCATCGGTTCCCTCATTGCCGCCGTACTCTCCGGTGTACTGCTCAAACTGCGGGTACGCAGATACAGGACGCTGTACGAGGCCGAGGAACTCGACGCGGACGAATCAGGAGTGCCCGACGTCTACGAGCAGGACGACCCGGAGTACCACCTGCGCATGGCCGCGATCCACGAGAGGAAGGCAGCCGAGCACCGGCGCCTTGCCGAACGGGCGGGGGCAGCGAGCAGCAAGCCGGACAGTCCGGCATGATCTGACATCGGATGTACGGAAGAGGAGAGGGAGTCAGGGATGAGCGACCCCGGCAACTACGCGGGCAGCACCGACCGTAGTCTCGGACAACTGTTCGCTTCGGCGACCGCTGAGATGTCCGCGCTGGTGCACGACGAGATCGCCCTGGCCAAGGCCGAGGTGCGTCAGGACGTCAAGCGCGGTGTGATCGGCAGCGTGGCGTTCATCGTCACGGGTGTACTGATCCTGTTCGCGATCCCGGTGCTGAGCTTCGCCGCGGCCTACGGGATCCACAATCTGGGGCTCGGGCTCGCCTGGTCGTTCCTGATCGTCGGCGGTGCGTTCATTCTGCTGGGAGTCCTGCTCGCCCTCTTCGGGCTCGCCAAGTTCAAGAAGGTCAAGCCCCCGGAGAAGTCCATCGCTTCGGCCAAGCAGACCGCAGCGGTCCTCCAGGGAGTCAAGCCGCATCCCCGACCCGTCATCAGCGCGCACGCGATCGAGCAGGCCCAGGGCAGCACACTCGCCGACAAGGCCATCGAGAACCGCCCTGTCCAGGACAAGGCCCTCCCTGTGACACGCTCGTCCGCATGACCGACCCCGATTTCACATCCGGCCCGGTGGGGCCGCTCGGACCGACCTCCGGTTCCGGCAGCCCCGTCCGCCTCGACGGGCCGTGGACCCACCGTGATGTGGCGGCCAACGGCGCACGCTTCCATATCGCCGAGCTCGGCGACGGTCCCCTGGTGCTGTTGCTGCACGGTTTCCCGCAGTTCTGGTGGACCTGGCGCCATCAGCTGACCGCTCTGGCGGACGCCGGGTACCGCGCGGTCGCGATGGACCTCCGGGGGGTCGGCGGCAGCGACCGCACGCCCCGGGGCTACGACCCCGCGAATCTGGCGCTCGACGTGACAGGCGTGATCCGCTCGCTGGGCGAGCCGGACGCGGCACTCGTGGGGCATGACATGGGCGGCTACCTCGCCTGGACGGCGGCCGTGATGCGGCCGAAGCTGGTCCGGCGGCTCGTGGTGTCCTCGATGCCGCACCCGCGTCGCTGGCGTTCCTCGATGCTCTCCGACTTCGCGCAGTCCCGGGCCGGCTCGCACATCTGGGGCTTTCAGCGGCCCTGGGTTCCTGAGCGTCAGCTCGTGGCCGACGACGCCGCTCTGGTCGCACGGCTGATCCGTGACTGGTCGGGACCACGCACCTCCGACTTCCCCGACGACGAGACGGTGGACGTCTACCGGCGCGCGATGTGCATCCCGTCGACGGCACACTGCTCGATCGAGCCCTACCGCTGGATGGTGCGCTCCCTGGCACGTCCCGACGGCGTCCAGTTCAACCGACGGATGAAGCGCCCGGTGCGTGTACCGACGCTGCATCTCCACGGCTCGCTCGACCCGGCGATCCGGACCCGCAGTTCCGCGGGGTCCGGCGAGTACGTCGAGGCGCCCTACCGATGGCGACTTTTCGACGGTCTGGGGCACTTCCCCCACGAGGAGGATCCGGTCGGCTTCTCGACCGAACTCATCAACTGGCTGAAGGACCCGGAGCCCGACCGGTAGTCGATGGGCACAGGTGTCCGACGAACAGCCAATTGCCTGCCGCATAAGCCAATTGGCTGACTCACGCACGATTACCGACCTTGTGTCAGGGGCAGACGTCGAGGTATGGGCTGGACGCGCGACTTCAATGACGCAGCACGCAACCGCCGCTCGACCGCTCCTGCTGGTCCGAGCATTCACGAGGGGGGCGGCTCCCGGAGCCGGGTGCACGATGTGAGCGATTTCCATGATCTCCGGCTGGGCATTCCGCGCATTCTCCACCGCCGGGCCCGCTGGGTCTCCGCGCGCCTGCGCCACCCCCGCGGGTGACGCACAGGCCGTCGGACAACACACCACGCGCAGGGCCCCGGGCCGTTGAGGCCCGGGGACTGGGTGTGGCATCCGTACCGCGACAGCCGGTGGGGCAGCGCCCCTGATCTCCGGCCGGACTCCGACCCCCGCCCGGACAAACCGCGCGGCAGGGCACGGCCGGGGACATGGTCCGTCCCCGCCACGCCCAGAACACGGCCTTCCCACCTCCCTGACCAGGAATCTCTCCCTACCCAGGGATCTCCCTGTCCCGGGATCTCCTGGACAGGGCCGAGGTTCTCTTTCCGTCCTTGGGCCGGGTAGCTGTCCCCAGTCGGCTCATACGCCTGCCCACGGCCGATGACACGGCCGGCTCCGGGTCGTTACGGGCCTTCGGCTCCGGCCGGCACGACGCACGGTGCCCAGGAGAGCTGGGCGTGGTCGTCGGCCGGCCCGAGTCGGCATCTGTCCCTCAGAGGGCGCAGCCCTGGCTGTCGACCTGCTGGGCGGTGGACTTGCCGAGCTCGATGTCCTCTCGGATCTCGTCGGCCGTCAGCGCGTACCCCGTGTCCGGGTCGTCGAGCGACTTGGCGAACACCACTCCGTACACCTTGCCGTCAGGAGTGAGCAGCGGGCCACCGGAGTTGCCCTGGCGGACCGTCGCGAAGAGCGAGTACACGTCGCGCCGCACAGTGCCCCGGTGGTAGATGTCCGGGCCGTCGGCGTCGATGCGGCCCCGGATGCGAGCGGAGCGTACGTCGTAGGCGCCGTTCTCCGGGAAGCCGGCGACGATGGCGCTGTCACCGCTCCCCGCGTCGTCATCGGTGTCGGTGAAGCGCAGCGGCTCGGCGTCCAGGTCCGGTACGTCCAGTACGGCGATGTCCCGCTGCCAGTCGTAGAGAACGACCTTGGCGTCGTACAGCCTGCCCTCGCCGCCGATCTGGACCGTGGGCTCGTCGACTCCGCCGACCACGTGGGCGTTCGTCATCACACGGCGGTCGGAGAAGACGAAACCGGTCCCTTCGAGGACCTTGCCGCAGCCAGGTGCCATGCCGACGACCTTGACGATGGACTTCTTGGCACGGGTGGCGACGGGGCTTCCTGCCAGTGCCGGATCCGGGGGGTCGACCTCGGTGATGGGCTCGTTGGCGAAAGGACTGAAGACCTGAGGGAAGCCGTTCTGCGCGAGGACGGAGGAGAAGTCCGTGAACCAGTTGGAGGCCTGATCGGGCATCACCCGGGAAACCCCGAGCAGGACCGAGGAACTGCGGACCTCCTTGCCCAGCGTCGGCAGCGACGTACCCGCCAGCGCGGAGCCGATCAGCCAGGCCACCAGGAGCATGGCCACCACGTTGACCAGGGAACCGCCCGTGGCGTCCAGAGCACGGGCCGGCGACCACGTGATGTATCGGCGGAGTCGGTTGCCTAGGTGCGTGGTGAAGGCCTGGCCCACGGACGCGCACACGATCACGATCACGACCGCGACGATGGCGGCGGTGGAGGAGACTTCCGACCCGTCGGTCGCCTGATCCCAGATGACCGGCAGCAGGTAGACGGCTACGAGGCCGCCCCCCAGGAAACCGATCACGGACAGGATGCCGACGACGAAACCCTGGCGGTAGCCGATGACCGCGAACCACACGGCGCCGACGAGCAGCAGGATGTCCAGCACATTCACCGTCTATAGCCTCGCAGATTCGTCACCTGGCCCGTCCGGTTCGACGGGGTCCGGGCCAGGCCCGGAACAGCGCAGCACGGGAGTCAGCCTGTCATGCGCGCCAGTCGAGCGGCACCTGCCTGGTCCTGTCCCAGGGGCGTTCCCACCCTGCGTAGTGCACAATCCTGTCGATCACACCGGCTGTGAATCCCCACACCAGTGCGGATTCGACCAGAAATGCGGGGCCTCGGTGCCCGCTCGGATGGACGGCTGTGGCGCGATTGGCCGGATCCGTGAGATCCGCCACTGGGACGGTGAAGACCCTGGCGGTCTCGGCCGGGTCGACGACCCCGACCGGGCTGGGCGCCCGCCACCAGCCGAGGACAGGCGTGACGACGAAACTGCTCACCGGAATGTAGAGACGGGGCAGTACGCCGAAGAGCTGGACACCGCTCGGATCGAGTCCGGTCTCCTCCTCGGCCTCCCGCAGCGCGGCCCTGAGCGGCCCGGTGGTCATGTGGTCGCCGTCCTCGGGGTCGAGGGAGCCTCCGGGGAAGGACGGCTGGCCGGCATGTGAGCGCAGGGTTCCGGAGCGCTCCATCAGAAGCAGTTCCGGACCGTGCTCGCCCTCGCCGAAGAGGATCAGGACGGCGGACTGACGGCCTGCGCCGTTCTCCGGGGGGAGGAAACGGCTGAGCTGCTGGGCCTTTACCGTCTGTGCCGCCCTGGCCACGGGGTCCAGCCAGGCAGGCAGACCGGCGGTGGACACGGTGAGCGCGCCGTCGTCGGGCTCGCCCGTCTCCGTGGCGGCCGCGTCGGCTGCGGCCCGTGTGCTCTGTGCGTGCGTCATGGGCACCCCCGTCGTTCCAACGCCTGTCGCCTGCCATTTCGTTCCGCTTCGTTCCGCGCGGACCCACCCGCAGGCAGGTGGTGCCGCCGCGCGCCTCCCGGCCCCGCCCGCAGGCAGGGAAAGGTGATGCTCACCTGCTCCGCCCTGCTGCCGGGAAAGGGCCTCGCGCCCCTCGGCTCCACCCGCTCATCGGCCCTGGGAGAGTCGCCGCTCACCCAGCTCCCAGAGGCGGGGCGGGAATGCCCGGGTAGTCCGGGGGCGGGCTGAGGCGCTGGCCCGGATACCCGCCCATCTCGTACTTCAGGAGCTTCTTCGCCTTCTCGGGATCCGTCTCACCCTCCCCGTAGGCGGGGCAGAGGGACGCGATCGGGCAAGCGCCGCACGCGGGCTTGCGGGAGTGGCAGATACGGCGGCCGTGGAAGACCACGCGGTGCGAGAGCATCGTCCACTCACTCTTCGGGAAGATCGCCGCGATCTCCGCCTCGACCTTCTCCGGGTCCTCCTGCTCGGTCCATTTCCACCGGCGGACCAGCCGCCCGAAGTGCGTGTCCACCGTGATGCCGGGCACGCCGAACGCGTTGCCGAGGACGACGTTGGCCGTCTTGCGGCCGACGCCCGGCAGCTTGACGAGATCCGCCAGGCGGCCCGGTACCTCTCCGCCGAAGTCGTCCCTCAGGGCGGCTGACAGCCCCAGGAGGGACCGCGCCTTGGCCCTGAAGAAACCGGTGGGCCGGATGATCTGCTCCAGCTTCTCGGGAACGGCAGCGGCCATGTCCTCGGGCGTCGGATAGGCGGCGAAGAGCGCCGGGGTGGTCTGGTTGACCCTCAGGTCGGTGGTCTGGGCCGAAAGAACCGTGGCCACCAGGAGTTCGAAGGGATTCCGGAAATCCAGCTCGGGGTGGGCGTACGGATAGACCTCTGCCAGCTCGCGGTTCATCCGGCGGGCACGGCGCACCATCGCGAGATGCGACTCCGGCTTCGCGGGCTTGCGGGACGCCGCCCCCGTCGAGCCGATTGCGGCATTTTTCTTACTTCGTCCACTCTGTTCGCCCACAGCGGAATCCCTGTCTCCCGACACCCCATCAGCCCCCTTGGCCTGCGCTCTCACCGGCGTTCCGGACACCCGGCCAGCCTAGAGCCAGGGGCCGACATCTGCCCCGGTCACCACGTATCCACGCCCAATCGGCCCCCTGCCGTAGGGTCCGGCACGCCCGTGCGTCAAACTGGTTTGTGATCGATCGCACTGTTTTACCGTCCGGCATCATGGAAACGACGCTTCCCTGAACAGGCCGACAAGGAGAGAACTCGTGGACGACGTTCTGCGGCGCGCCCCGCTTTTCGCGGCGCTCGATGACGAGCAGGCCGCGGAGCTCCGCGCCTCGATGAGTGAGGTGACCCTCGCGCGCGGTGACGCGCTGTTCCACGAGGGCGACCCGGGCGACCGCCTTTACGTGGTCACCGAGGGCAAGGTGAAGCTCCACCGCACGTCTCCCGACGGCCGGGAGAACATGCTGGCCGTTCTCGGCCCCGGTGAGCTGATCGGGGAGCTGTCGCTCTTCGACCCGGGCCCGCGCACCGCCACTGCGACGGCTCTCACCGAGGTCAAGCTCCTCGGCCTCGGTCACGGAGACCTCCAGCCCTGGCTGAACGCCCGCCCGGAGGTGGCCACCGCACTGCTGCGCGCCGTCGCCCGCCGTCTGCGCAAGACGAACGACCAGATGTCCGACCTGGTCTTCTCCGATGTCCCGGGACGCGTCGCCCGGGCGCTCCTCGACCTGTCGCGCCGCTTCGGTGTGCAGTCGGAGGAGGGCATCCACGTCGTGCACGACCTGACGCAGGAAGAGCTGGCCCAGCTGGTCGGCGCCTCCCGCGAGACGGTCAACAAGGCGCTCGCCGACTTCGCGGGCCGCGGCTGGCTGCGGCTCGAGGCGCGCGCCGTGATCCTGCTGGACGTGGAGCGGCTGGCGAAGCGGTCCCGCTGACGCCCCTGGCGGCGCGTACACGGGTTGCTCACCCCCTTGGCGGCGGGCACACGGTCGCGCCGACGCCTCTCTGCGGCAGCAGGTGGTCGCCGGGGCCTCATGGCAACCGGGCTCGGTCTCCTGGGAACACAGTCGTCGAAAGGCCCCACCGGATCCGGTGGGGCCTTTCGCGTGCTTCCCCGGCCCGCTTCCGGTCAGATAAGGCCGTGCTCGGTCAGGTATTCGATCTGGGCCCGCACCGACAGCTCCGCGGCCGGCCAGAGGGAACGGTCCACGTCTGCGTACACCGCCGCCACGACCTCGGCAGGCGTCCGGTGTCCCGCCTCCACGGCCGTCTCGACCTGGGCCAGGCGGTGCGCGCGGTGGGCGAGGTAGAACTCGACGGCACCCTGCGCGTCCTCCAGGACCGGTCCGTGCCCTGGGAGGACCGTGTGCACCCCGTCGTCGACCGTCAGCGAGCGCAGACGGCGCAGGGTGTCCAGGTAGTCACCCAGTCGGCCGTCCGGATGGGCGACGACGGTGGTACCACGCCCCAGGATCGTGTCGCCCGTCAGCACGGCCCGGTCGGCGGGCAGATGGAACGAGAGGGAGTCCGCGGTGTGCCCCGGGGTCGGGACCACCCTGAGTTCGAGCCCTCCCGTGGTGATCACGTCACCTGCCGTGAGCCCTTCGTCGCCCAGGCGCAACGCCACGTCCAGGGCGCGCACCTTCGTGCCCGTGAGCTCGGCGAACCGGGCGGCGCCCTCCGCGTGGTCGGGGTGCCCGTGTGTGAGCAGGGTGAGGCCGACGCGCCTGCCCGTCCTCTCCGCGGTCTCGACGACGGCCCGCAGATGTATGTCGTCGAGGGGCCCCGGGTCGATCACGACCGCGAGATCGGAGTCGGGTTCCGCGACGATCCAGGTGTTCGTGCCGTCCAGGGTCATCGCCGAGGCGTTGGGGGCCAGGACGTTGACCGTACGGGCGGTGGCCGGCCCGGAGAGGACCCCGCCGCGAGGCTGCCCGGGCAGCGCGGCCGCGTCACTCATGAGGGATTCCCGTCCGTCGCGTCGCCCGGAGGAGGAGATGCGGATCCGTCCGCCGCCGGAAGGTGTTTGGTGAACTCGTCGTGCCCCGGCCAGCTCAGCACCAGCTCGTCGCCCTCCATGCGGGCTTCTGCCAGCACGGGGGTGAGGTCCTGGGAATCCGCTGCCCTCAGCGCCTCCGCGGCCGTCCCGTACGGCCTCAGCGCCCGCAGGGTGGCCACGGTGGGCGGCATCATCAGCAGGTCGCCCTTGTCGTAGCCGTCAGCGGCGTCGCCGGGCCGGATCCACACCGTCCGGTCAGCCTCGGTGGAGGCGTTCCGGGTGCGCTGGCCCTCGGGGAGGGCGGCCACGAAGAACCAGGTGTCGTAGCGGCGCGGCTCGAACGCAGGGGTGATCCATCGCGCCCACGCGGCCAGCAGGTCGGAGCGCAGTACCAGGCCCCGGCGGTCCAGGAACCCTGCGAAGGACAGCTCGCGGGCGACGAGGGCCTCGCGGTCGGCCTCCCAGTCTGCGCCCGTGGTGTCACTCACGACGGTATCGGCGGTCGGCCCGGCCAGCAGGACGCCGGCCTCCTCGTACGTCTCGCGGACAGCGGCGCAGACGACAGCCTGCGCCTCGGCCGACGAGTCGACTCCCAGGCGGCCGGCCCAGTCCTCCAGGGACGGTCCCGCCCAGCCCACGAGGTGGTCGTCGTCGCGCGGGTCGACCCCGCCACCCGGATAGGCGTACGCGCCGCCGGCAAAGGCCATGGATGTGCGCCGGCGCAGCATGTGAACGGTGGGACCGGCGGGGACCGGGCCCGACGTGTCGTCCCGGAGCAGCATCACCGTGGCCGCGCGCCTGGGGGGCACGGCTGTCAGCTCGCCGCTGGCGAGGGCCCGGATCCGGGCGGGCCATTCCGGTGGGTACCACTGACCGTTGGACATGGCCGGAGGCTATCCGGAACCGCGACGATGTTCGAGGGGCACGAGCGTTGATGTCTGCCCCTTACACACATGATCCCGCCCGGTCGCGGAGACCGGACGGGACCGTGGAGGCGCGGATCAGGCGTCGACGAGCTCGACCTGGACCTCGACCTCCACCGGTGCGTCCAGCGGCAGCACCGCGACGCCCACGGCGCTGCGGGCGTGCACGCCCTTGTCGCCCAGCACGGCGCCCAGCAGCTCGCTCGCGCCGTTGACCACACCCGGCTGGCCGGTGAAGTCGGAGGCCGAGGCGACGAAGCCCACGACCTTCACGACCCGTGCGATCCGGTCCAGGTCACCGGCGACCGTTTTCACTGCCGCGAGGGCGTTCAACGCACAGGTCTTCGCCAGTTCCCTGGCCTCGTCCGGCGTCACCTCGGCGCCGACCTTGCCGGTCACAGCCAGTTTGCCGTCCACCATCGGGAGCTGGCCGGAGGTGTAGACGTACACCCCGGACCGCACGGCCGGCTGGTAGGAGGCCAGCGGCGGTACGACGTCCGGGAGCGTCAGGCCGAGTTCGGCGAGCTTCGCCTCGACGGCGCCCGCCACTACGGCTTCTCCCGCTTCAGGTAGGCCACGAGCTGCTCGGGGTTGTTCGGGCCGGGAACGACCTGGACCAGCTCCCAGCCGTCCTCGCCCCAGGTGTCCAGAATCTGCTTGGTCGCGTGCACGAGAAGGGGCACGGTCGCGTATTCCCACTTGGTCATGAGCCGACTGTAATGCCTGGCACACGCGGCCTCGTGCGTAGCCTGCCTGCCGACTGGTTAGGCTCGAAGACGTGAGCAGGTTCCAGGTCGTCAGCGGCAAGGGCGGGACCGGTAAGACCACGGTCGCCGCCGCACTCGCGCTCGCCCTCGCGACCGAGGGCAGGCGCACTCTCCTCGTGGAGGTCGAGGGCAGGCAGGGCATCGCCCAGCTCTTCGAATCCGAGGCCCTCCCCTACGAGGAACGCAGAATCGCCGTCGCCCCGGGCGGCGGCGAGGTCCACGCGCTGGCGATCGACGCCGAACGCGCGCTCCTGGACTACCTCCAGATGTTCTACAAACTGGGCAGCGCCGGGCGCGCGCTGAAGAAGCTCGGCGCGATCGACTTCGCCACCACCATCGCCCCCGGGGTCCGGGACGTCCTGCTGACCGGCAAGGCCTGCGAGGCCGTGCGCCGCAAGGACAAACAAGGCGGGTTCGTCTACGACTACGTGATCATGGACGCACCCCCGACCGGACGCATCACCCGCTTCCTCAATGTGAACGACGAGGTGGCGGGGCTGGCGAGGATCGGCCCGATACACAATCAGGCGCAGGCCGTGATGCGGGTCCTGAAGTCCCCCGAGACCGCGGTCCACCTGGTGACGCTCCTGGAGGAGATGCCGGTCCAGGAGACCTCGGACGGCATCGCCGAGCTGCGGGCCGCCGAACTGCCCGTGGGCAGTGTCGTGGTGAACATGGTGCGGCCTCACCTGCTGGACGAGGACGCTCTGCGGACGGCCTCGGGCGGCCGCCGCAAGGAGATCGCGAAGGCGCTCACCCGGGCCGGCGTGACGGGTTCCGCCGGGCTGGTACGACCGCTGGTCGCGCAGGCCTCCGAGCATGCCCAGCGAGTCGGCCTGGAGCGTGAGCAGCGCGCGGTGCTGGCCGGGCTGGGGCTGCCGATGGCCGAGCTCCCGCTGATGGGCGAGGGGGTGACCCTGGCCGCGCTGTACGAGCTGGCGGAGGAGTTCCGTAAGCAGGGTGTCGGTGACGAGACCGCGGACGCGGCGGGGCAGACGCCCCGGGGTGGGAAGCGACGCGGCTCCGGACGAGGGGTGGGGTCATGACGGTGGGCACGGACATCGCACCGGGGCTGGAGACCGACGCGCTCCTGGACGATCCCGATATCCGTATCGTCGTGTGCTGCGGCTCCGGCGGCGTGGGCAAGACCACGACCGCTGCGGCACTCGGTGTACGGGCGGCCGAGCGCGGCCGCAGGGTCGTCGTCCTCACCATCGATCCGGCCCGCCGGCTCGCCCAGTCCATGGGCATCGACCAGCTGGACAACATCCCGCGCCGGGTCGAGGACATCGACGGCGAGGGCGAGCTGCACGCCATGATGCTCGACATGAAGCGCACCTTCGACGAGACCGTCGAGGCGCACACGGACGCCGAGCGGGCTCGCGCGATCCTGGAGAACCCCTTCTACCAGTCACTGTCGGCAGGGTTCGCGGGCACGCAGGAATACATGGCGATGGAGAAGCTCGGGCAGTTGAGGGCGCGCGACGAGTGGGATCTGATCATCGTCGACACCCCGCCGTCCCGTTCCGCGCTGGACTTCCTGGACGCGCCGAAACGTCTCGGCTCCTTCCTGGACGGGAAATTCATCCGGCTGCTGATCGCCCCGGCGAAGATCGGGGGGCGGGCCGGTATGAAGTTCCTCAACGTCGGGATGTCGATGATGACGGGGACGCTCGGCAAGCTGCTCGGCGGCCAGTTCCTCCGCGATGTGCAGACCTTCGTCGCGGCGATGGACTCCATGTTCGGCGGATTCCGCACCCGGGCCGACGCGACGTACAAACTGCTCCAGGCCCCCGGCACGGCGTTCCTCGTGGTGGCGACGCCGGAGCGGGACGCGCTGCGCGAGGCCGCGTACTTCGTGGAACGGCTGGCCGCGGAGGAAATGCCGCTGGCCGGCCTGGTCCTCAACCGCGTGCACGGCAGCGACGCGTCACGGCTGTCGGCGGAACGGGCGCTGGCGGCCGCAGAAAATCTTGAAGGCGTCGGCATTGTGGATCAGACGGCCGGGAAGGCTGCCCTTGGTGAGTCGGCGGCCCCAGAGGCCGCCGCCACCCCTTCCGAAGCCCCCGAGCCGCCGCTTTCCCCCGAGCGCAGCAACGAGCTCTCCCCGTACGAGCCGCCACAGCAGGAGCCGCCCCAGCACGACCGGACATCGCGCACCAGCGAGCACCACGGCCGTGGCCAGAAATCGTCTGACCCGTCCGGGCCATCCACGAACGCAGAAACGGACGGGCGTGCCTCAGCCGTCGCGGACGCCGTATCCGTCGAGGTCTCCGTCGAGCAGCTGACCGCAGGTCTGCTGCGGCTGCACGCCGAGCGGATGCAGGTTGTCGCCCGCGAACAGGACACACGCGACCGCTTCACCACGCTCCACCCCGAGGTCCCGGTGACCGAGGTGGCCGCGTTGCCCGGCGACGTGCACGACCTCTCAGGCCTCAGGGCAATCGGCGAACTGCTCGCGACCGGTTCCGCTTCTGCCCCGGCCGGAGCTGTCTAGGGCCACCACCAGGCTCCCGGCGGCAGCCCGTGCCCCCTTACCCCACGGCGGCGAACCTCTCGTGCAGTTCGTCGTCGTGCAGCGCGTCGTCGTCCAGGCCGACCCCTACGGGCAGCATGCCTGTGGACCGCTCGTATTCGCTGCGCGCGGTCTCCAGCAGGCGGCGCCAGGACGTGACGGTGGGCCGTCGGCGCAGCAGCGCACGGCGCTCCCGCTCCGTCATCCCGCCCCACACGCCGAACTCGACGCGATTGTCCAGCGCGTCGGCCAGGCATTCGGTCCGCACCGGGCATCCGGTGCACACCGCCTTGGCCCTGTTCTGCGCCGCCCCTTGTACGAACAATTCATCCGGATCGGTAGTGCGGCAGGCCGCCTGCGCACTCCAGTCAGTTACCCAGCCCATTCCGGCGCCGTCCTCTCCCGAATCGAGGCTCCCCCACGGCGGTAGCGGCATATTCACCGCTGCCAGTTGAGGACGTTACGGAAGGTGGCGACAGCACAACACCCCCTTCGGGCCCAATCTTGGATGGCCCGAACGGACTATGCGTACGCGGCAGATCACCCAGAGGAGTGACGCAAGGACATGTCTGACCATCCAGATAAAATCTGGACAGAAAGCGCAAGTCGCAACGGACATTCAGTGACACTTGAGGCGAATTCGGGACCGCCTCGGCACGTGGCTGAATTCTGTTGAAGACCGTGCAGGGGGGTTGATGCAAAATCGGACTGCTGTGACAGTTGAGAGCAGCTTAGGCCAAGGCCTATACGCGTGTCCGGCGAATGAGAACGTAGGCTGCCCCCATGCCAAAGAAGCGCTCAGGCGGGGGTCTGACGACGACCCAGCAGGCCGCCAAGTTCCTCGGTGTCGCCGCGCTCTCCGGAGCTGTGCTGGCGGGCATCGCGCTGCCGGCCGCCGGCGCACTCGGGCTCGCGGCCAAGGGGACGGTCGAGGAATTCGACGAAATCCCTTCCAACCTCAAGACCCCGCCGCTGAGCCAGCGGACCACGATCCTGGACAGCGAGGGCGGCGCGATCGCCACGGTGTACTCGCGTGACCGCACCGTCGTCCCGCTCAAGGACATCTCCCCGTACATGCAGGACGCGATCATCGCGATCGAGGACTCGCGCTTCTACGAACACGGCGCCGTGGACCTCAAGGGCATCCTGCGTGCGATGAACCGCAACGTGCAGGAGGGCGGGGCCGCTCAGGGCGCGTCGACGCTGACCCAGCAGTACGTGAAGAACGTCTTCGTCGAGGAGGCGGGCGACGACCCGGACAAGGTCGCCGAGGCCACCCAGCAGACCTTGGGCCGCAAGGTCCGGGAGCTGAAGTACGCGATCCAGGTCGAGGAAGAGCTCGGCAAGAAGAAGATCCTGGAGAACTACCTCAACATCACGTTCTTCGGGCAGCAGGCCTACGGAGTCGAAGCCGCCTCCCAGCGCTACTTCTCCAAGCACGCCAAGGACCTGAAGGTGGGAGAGGCGGCGATGCTGGCCGGCCTCGTCCAGTCACCGACCCGCTACGACCCGGTCAACGACACGAAGGAAGCGACCAAGCGTCGCGACACCGTGCTCCAGCGCATGGCCGCCGTCGGCAGCATCTCGCAGAGCGAGGCCGAAGCAGCCATCGCCGCCCCTCTCGAGCTGAAGGTCAGCAAGCCGAAGAACGGCTGCATCACCGCCGTCAGCGGAGCCGGATTCTTCTGCGACTACGTACGCAAGACCATCCTGAACGACCCGACGTTCGGGAAGACCGAGGAGGAGCGTTCCAAGCTCTGGAACCTCGGCGGCCTGACCGTCAGGACCACGCTCTCCCCGCGTGCACAGGCGGCAGCCAATGAGGCCGCCACCTCGAAGGTCAACAAGGACGACAAGGTCGCCGCCTCCGTGGTGCAGGTCGAGCCCGGCACCGGCAAGATCCTCTCGATGGGGCAGTCCAGGCCGTACGGCCTGGACCAGACGAAGCACGAGACGATGATCAATCTCGGCGTCACCCACGAGATGGGCGGCAGCACCTACGGCTTCCAGGTCGGCTCGACCTTCAAGCCGATCACCGCCGCAGCCGCCCTCGAGAAGGGCATCAGCCCGGCTGAGAGCTACACCACCGACTGGAAGATCTCGCTGCCCAAGAGCTCGTTCCGCGATTGTTCGGGCGCCCCCACCGGCAGCGACAACTGGGATCTCCAGAACGAGTTGGAGTCCGAGAAGGGCAGCTGGGACATGACCAGCGCGCTCGGCAAGTCCATCAACACCTACTTCGCCAAGCTGGAGCAGAAGACCGGGCTCTGCGAGACGGTCGAGATGGCGAAGAAGATGGGCTACGAGCGAGGGGACGGGAAGGAGATCGAGGAGAACGCCTCGATCACCCTCGGCGGTGAGGTGAGCACCCCGCTGTCCATGGCCTCCGTGTACGCCACGTTCGCCAACCGGGGCACGTACTGCTCCCCCATCGCCATCGAGTCCATCACCGACGCCAACGGCAAGAAGGTCGGCGTACCCAAGACCGAGTGCTCCCGGGCGATGAGTGAGCCGACGGCGGACAGCATCAGCCAGATGCTCAAGGGCGTGGTCGAGGACGGCACCGGCACCCTGGCCGGTCTCAGCGACCGCGACAACGCGGGCAAGACGGGAACGACGAACGACCGCCTCGACGCCTGGTTCGTCGGCTACACGCCGAATCTCTCCACCGCGGTCTGGGTCGGCGACGACGTCGGCGAGAAGACCACCAAGATGTACGACATCACCATCGGTGGTCAGTACTACGACAAGGTCTGCGGTGGCTGTCTTCCCGGCCCCATCTGGAAGACGGCTATGACCGGCGCGCTGAACGCCTCGGAGACCCCGTCCTTCCACCCGATCGCGGTACCCCGCGCCAAGGAGAAGGAAAAGGAGAAGGACAAGGGCCGCGGCGAGGACAACGACGGCGGCAACGACAACGGCGATCCCGGCGCCGACCCCGTCGGCGGCATCACCCTGCCGCCCGGCTTCATCGGCGGGAACGACGGCGGGCGGAACGGCCGCAACGGCCCCTGACCGTCCGACTGCGCACGGCGTCATGAAGGAGGGGCGCTCCCGGTCCGGATGCTGTTGGCGAATGCCCCTTCGTTCCGCCCCATCGGATTTATCCGGTGGGGCGGAGTGCTGCGAAGTGTGAGGTGCGTGTTGGGGCGAGTGGGGTGCCTGTGAGCCAGGCGTCGAGGCGGGTGAGGTTCATTCCGGCTGCGGTCAGCAGGTGTTGCAGGTGGGTTTTGGGATGGCCTCGGTAGCGGGACCTGCGCAGCCCGAAGGCGCGGACGCCCTGGGAGATGGTGCCTTCGATGCCGGCTCGGTGCTTGTAGCGTTGTTTCCATGGGTCGGTTTGCTGGTCGAGCCGGGCTGTTCGGAGGGCTTCGTGTTCGTCGCGGTGCCGCAGGGTGATCTCGCGTCCCATGTAGGCGACGCCGCGGGTGCACTGGTCGCGTGAGGGGCAGGGGCGGCAGTCCGCGGGTGAGAATCGGGCGCGGATCACGGGGCCTGACGAGCGTCGCCCGTCGTGCTGCCACTGTCTGCTGGTCCTGCCGTTCGGGCAGGTCACCTGCTTGTTGTCCCAGTCGACGGCGAAGTCGTCGATGCTGTAGCCGTTGTTCGCGGCGGCCTGCCAGCCGGTGTTGGCGCCGACCGGTCCCACCAGTTCGATGCCATGGTCACGGCGGGCGGCGACCAGGTGTGCGGCATCGACGTAGCCGGCGTCGACCAGATGGACATCAGGCAACAGGTCCCGGCGGGCGAGAGCGTCGTGGATCTGGTCGGTGACCTGGACGTCGGCAGTGGCGGCGGTGGTGGTGATGACCTCGGTGATCAGGTGTGGGGCATCGGGTTCGCAGGTTTCGGTCAGATGAACCTTGTAGCCGCACCAGGCCCGGTCGCGTTTGGCCCCGTTGCGGGCGTCCGGATCATAGGCCGAGCGGATCCGTAACTGCCCCGGCGGGCAGTCCTTCGGCTTGCGCCAGCTCACCTCACCGTCGCTGACCTGGTATTCCTGCACCCACATCTGCCGTAGGAACTCCACGGCCGGCAGCTCCCTCAGCCAGGCAGGCGCGTCAACGGACCACACAGCTTGCAGGAGCGTCATGCCGTCCTGGCCGACCTGTTCGGCGTGGCTGAGCCGGGCAGCCCAGCGGCTGGGGAACTTCGTGTCCTCCGGCCGGGCGGAGTACCGGTCGAACCACTCCGGCGGCGTCCGCTCGGCCAGCCACTGCGGAGCCGCGACCGCCAGTGCGTTCAGTGCCGCTCGCATCGCCTCGACCACGGACTCCAGCCGGTTCACCTCCCGCACCGCCGCCAGCACATGCGTGGCATCACTGCGCTGACGTCCACCGGCCTTGAGCAGCCCGGCCGCCGAAACGCTCTCCAGGACCGCATCCAGCACCCCGGCCTCGACGCCACCGGCGATGAGCCGTCCACGGAACTCGCTCAGCACGGAGAAATCGAAGCCCGGATCGGTCAGCTCCAGCCCGAGCGCGTACTTCCAGTCGATCCTGGAGCGCACCGCGTGAGCGGCCTGCCGGTCCGACATCCCTTCGGCGAACTGCAACACCAGCACCATCGCCAACCGGCCCGGCGACGCCGCAGGCCGCCCCCGACCCGAGAAAAGACCCGCGAACTCCGCATCGGTGAAGACCGACCCGAGCACATCTCTCACCCGGACTGCCAAGCACCCCTTCGGGAAGGCCGCGCGGGCCACCCTGACCGTCTCCGCCGGCACCTCGCCAGGCACACCAGGACGCAACGACATCTGCCCACCCCAAACACAACGTCGGCCTGACCCACCAACGAGATGGATCAGGCCGACGTCACGACGAAGGGGCATTCGCCAACAGCATCCGTTCCGGGAGCGCCCCTCCTTCATGCGTGGTGCCGGCTCTCAGCCCGCGAGCATGTTTTTCACCGTGGCGGCGACCCGGCCGCCCTCGGCAAGCCCTGCCACCTTCGGGTTGACGATCTTCATGACGGCGCCCATCGCACGCGGCCCCTCGGCGCCGGCGTCCTTCGCCTCTCCGACGGCCTGCGCGACGATCGCGTTCAGCTCGTCGTCGGAGAGCTGCTTGGGCAGGTAGGCGTCGAGCAGCTCACCCTCGGCCCTCTCCCGCTCGGCCTGCTCGGTCCGGCCGCCCTGCGCGAAGGCCTCGGCCGCCTCCCGACGCTTCTTCGCCTCCTTCGCGATCACCTTCTGCACCTCGTCGTCGGAGAGCTCGCGCGACGTCTTGCCGCTGACCTCTTCCTTGGTGATCGCGGTCAGGGTGAGCCGGAGGGTGGACGAGGTGAGCTCGTCACGCGCCTTCATGGCCGTGGTGAGGTCTTCCTTGAGCTTGGACTTGAGCGTGGTCATGTGGCGATTGTGACAGGTACGGGGCACCTGCCGCCCTCCCGTTTTCGTCCCACCGCCCCGTTTCTGCGACGATGGGCCCATGCGCGCACGCTACGGAGTACCCCTGAAAGTAACGGCAGTCGGCGCAGCGGTAGGCGCCGCCGGTCTCGTGTACGCGGCAGGATTCGAGGCACGGTCGTTCCGCCTTCGCCGCATCACGATTCCCGTACTCCCGCACGGAGCCCGCCCGTTGCGCGTGCTCCAGGTCTCCGACATCCACATGGTGAGCGGCCAGCGCAAGAAGCGCGCCTGGTTGCAGTCGCTGGCGGGTCTGCGCCCGGACTTCGTGGTGAACACCGGCGACAACCTCTCCGATCCGGAAGCCGTGCCTGAGCTGCTGGACGCTCTCGGCCCGCTGATGGAGTTCCCCGGGGTCTACGTCTTCGGCTCCAACGACTACTACGGCCCGAAGCTCCGCAACCCGGTCCGCTACCTCCTGGAGAAGACGCAGGGAAAGCACGGGCTCAACGGAAACGCACCGGCGGTCAACGTCGTCCACAACCCTTGGGAACCGATGCGGGACGCCTTCGACGAGGCGGGCTGGCTGAACCTCTCCAACACCCGGGGCCGGATCAAGGCGGACGGTCTCGAGATCGCCTTCACCGGTCTGGACGACCCTCACATCAAGCGGGACCGTTACGCCGAGGTCGCCGGTGGCCCCGAAACGGGCGCGGACCTCTCGATCGGCGTCGTCCACGCCCCGTACCTGCGCTCCCTTGACGCGTTCACGGCGGACGGCTACCCCCTGATCCTGGCCGGCCACACACACGGCGGGCAGCTCTGCATCCCCTTCTACGGTGCTCTCGTCACCAACTGCGACCTGGACACGGACCGGGTGAAGGGCCTCTCCGGCCACACGGTCGGAGAAAGGCGCTCCTATCTCCACGTCTCGGCGGGCTGCGGCACGAACCGCTACACCCCGGTGCGCTTCGCCTGCCCGCCCGAGGCGACCCTGCTGACACTGACGCCGCGCGACTGAGTCTCGCGGCCCGGCACAAAAACCGGATTTCGCCTCCGGGCGCGGGTGGGCTAAAGTAATCGATGTCGCCGGGACAATCGGTGGACATCGGGGTGTAGCGCAGCTTGGCAGCGCGCTTCGTTCGGGACGAAGAGGTCGTGGGTTCAAATCCCGCCACCCCGACAGTGAAGTACCAGGTCAGGGGCCTGATCCAGTGAGTGGATCAGGCCCCTGACGGGTTCCTGGAGATCGTTTGGGAGAAATCTGGGAGAAGATCTTGGTCGGCTTCTCCCAGGAGCAGTCTCCAGTGCCGCAGGAAGAGCGGCGCCTGCGCGCCCTCGGATGTGTGCGTTCGCGAAGCCAGGGCTCGTAGCTGACCAGGAACACCGCGGCGGGCCGCCCCGACGGTCGTTAGGAAAACCGCACATGGCAGGTCATCGCTCAGCGCCACTCCACGACCACGCCCGTGCGCTCGCGCAGCGCGTACGTGCATTGCGGGAAGACCGCGGGTGGACGCGGGAACGCCTGGCCAAGGAAGCAGGCATCGCCGTCGGGACTGTGAGCCGCCTGGAGAGCGAGGGAGCAATCCAGCCAGCTTTCTTCACAGTCGGCGCGGTGGCCGAGGCTCTTGCGGTCTCCCTCGATGATCTGTTCCGGACTGCCCGGGTCGCACCCATCACGCCCGGTCTGTGGTCAGCCGGGTACGAAGGACGGGACATCGAGTCGTTCGTCGCCTCGCTCGTCGACAGCCGCATCAGTGTCGTGGCAGATGTGCGGCTCACCCCGATCAGCCGCAAGAAGGGCTTCAGCAAGACCCGCCTCGGGGGAGCCCTGGCCGAAGCCGGCATCGAGTACACGCACCTGCGTGGCCTGGGCAATCCGAAGGACAATCGCGAGCCTTTCTGGGACGGCCGCGTCGAAGTGGGTCGGGCGCGTTTCCGTGGCCTCCTGCGGTCCGATGAGGCCCAGGCCGACCTTGCTCGCCTCGCAGAGCATGCCCAGGCGTCGCGGGTAGCGGTGCTGTGCTTCGAGAAGGACGAGAGCCGCTGTCACCGGCAGGTCGTCTTGGAGACAGTCCGCAGCCGCGTCCAGGTGCCAGTGAATCCCTTGGCCTGACTTCGTCCCGGTTTTCGCACGCACCCTTGCCAGTGGTGCATGCCTCTCGTCCAATCAGATCGGAGAGATCGATGGAGGGGGCACGCCATGGCGTCGGCGGCATTCGGGAAACGGCAGCGCGCACGGATCATGATCACGGTCAAAACGTATCCGGAGCTGTCCAGTAAGTACCGCGAGACCAGCTGTGTGGCCGGCATACGTCTCGACCAAGGTGAGCCTCAACACGTACGGCTCTTCCCTGTGCCTTTTCGGCTCCTGAGCGAGGAAGCCCAGTTCTCCAAGTACTCGATCATCGAAGTCGACGTCGAGCCACATCGCCTTGAGCGAGACTCCCGCCCAGAGAGTCTCAGGCCCTATCTCGACACGTTGGAGATAGTGGGTGAGGTACCGTCCGACGGCGGCTGGCAGAAGCGGTATCGCCACGTGGAGCCGCTGGTCGCCCCGTCCCTCTGCGCCATCAAGCGGGATCAGGAGAAGCGAGGAACGTCCCTCGGCGTCTTCCGCCCCGCCGAGATCACCCGCTTCCGGCTGGAGGACGCCGAGCCCTGGTCTGTCTCCAAAGCCGCACTGGCCGACCAACTTGACTTGTTCGAGCAGGAGCTGAACCCGCTGGAGTGGGTGCCGCTCGACCTCCGGTACAGCTTTCGCTGTGCCGAAGACGACTGCCCGACCCACGACATGGGGCTGAAGGACTGGGAGGCAGGCCAGTCGTACCGCAAGTTCCTGCGCAAGTACGGCGAGCACGGGGTCCGCGATGCGCTGCGTGAGCGCTGGTACACGCGGATGTGCGCCCCGAACCGTGCCGTCCACTTCTTTGTGGGCAACATCTCGGCCCACCCCAAGACGTTCATGCTGCTGGCCGTCTTCTACCCGGAGCGGAAGGTCGTCGACTACGTGCAGGATGGTCTGTTCGGCGAGTGACCCACTCTGCGGAAAAGGGATTCCCAGCAGAACCCGCAAAACTCATTCTACGGTCGGCGGCACGTCAGGACCGTCCTCAATCATTCTCAAAAACTCCCGCTCAAAAGAAAAAGAATTCTGACTGGATATTACAAATCGAGAGGCCATGAAGACTTGTGCAGAATTTTCACTCTGCACCATGCTCTCACTCATCAGCACCGGCGAAATTTGGCAGTCAAATCGAGAGATATTCGAATTGCGCCACACGCCTTCATCGGGATAGCAATACATGATCACATCAGGGGCGAGCGGGTATACTACATACGCACCCTTGCCGAGGTTGCCCGGTTTTACCCAAGCTCGATGGTCAGACGTCCTGAAGGCCAATGGATTGTCCGATGTGACAAATGGAGAAGGCGTCAAATTCAAAGCGAAAAGCCAGGTGCATCGACTCACGCGATCGGCATAGGAGGAGATTAGCGCGTCATCCCAAAGCACCGCAGCATGGAGGGCTCTAACGTCCTCTTCAGACTCGGCCTGGTACCCATGCAGCGCCGAGAAGGCTACCAATATCGCGCGAGTGTCGGCCGTTCGTAGGGACTGGAGAGCCAGGAACTGGCTGATTATTTCTCGATTTACTGCAGGTATGGGTAGCGAATCGCCCGAATGCCCACTTCGAACCCAGTCGAGCCATTGCCCTGTAATGGAGGATACTTGGCCCTCCAGGTCCGCAAATTGTTTTTCCATTTCCAAGGGATTGTGGCCGTGCTCAATCAACTGAGGCAACTGGTAGAAGTTCGACTCCGCAGCTACCGCCTTCGGCTGAGTACGAAACACTCTATCGCTAGTCTTGTCCCAGGCCCATAGGCGTTCCGTCGAGTCAGTAAATCGACGTAAGTAGAATTGCGGAACATAATGATGAAGCTTAGGATCAGCCACGCCGCTCCCCCCTCAGCCCGCCAGCGCTAGTCAGCACGATGGTAGGAGCCGCGTCCGACGTACGACAACGCCATATAACCTGCTGCGGTGAGCGTTGGGAAAGCGCGGGAACAATGGACAAGCCCCACCGGCACCACGTGGACACACGTCACGCACCGTCGAAGAGAGGCGAGCACGATACCGGAGATGAGCGTCAGTAGCTGCTGCGGTCACATCTAGTGGTTACCGCAGCAGCCTTTGACACGCTCCCGTGCCACCGTTGCACCGCCCGCGCCACTACGTGGTGGTCAAACGGTCCCGCAACAGTTGGTTGAGGATCCGGACCGGCGAGGCAGACGACATGGCCAGCCGGGCATCGAGTGCCACCTCCCACTGCTCGGTCAAGCCGAGCATGAGGCGCCGGCGCATGCCGGGCGTGACGTGGGCATAGCGCGCGGAGACCGAGCCGTCGATGTGGCCCATGCGTTCGTCCATGAGGACCTTCTCGGTGCCGAGGTCCTCCATCATCGTGCGGTGGGTGTGCCGGAGCCCGTGGGGCGTGAGGCCCTTCGCGATCGGTAGCCAGCAGGCGCCAGCCCGAGCGGCTGCCCCTCGGCCTCGGGCTGGGATGCCGGGCCACGGCTCGCCGAGGATCGGCACCGGGCGGGCCTCCTGCGGGGCCTTCTTCGGGTACCAGCCTGAGACCGCCGGGGTGAACAGCCAGGTGGCGAAGCCGTTTCGGCGCCAGTGAGCTGCGTGCTCCGACGTGGCGCCCCCGCGTACGAACCCGAGCTCAGCGATAGCGAGTTCGACACGTACACGGGTGTCCTCGCGTACGCGGTCGGGATGGTTGAGGACGTTGGAGACCGTGCCCGTGGAGACTCCGGCACGACGGGCGACGTCGACGAGCTTCGCGCCTTGGTGGCCGCCGGTGCGTGCAGCTCCCTGGCCACGGAAGACGTACGTCCGGCCGTGGCAGGAGCAGGGTGTCGGCTTCGTGTGAGCGATGTGGTTGAAGACCAGGGCCGACAGCCAGTCCGCCGAGTCGATGACGCGGTAGCTGTCGTCCTTGGGCGGGCAGCGCACCAGCTCTCCGGTGTCGAGTTCGTACAGCTGCCACTCGACCCGGAAGGCATTGGGCCGCACGAACTCCGTTTCCAGGCCGACGATTTCGCCCCAGCGCTTGCCGGTGTAGCCCTTGAGGACCGTAGCGACGAACTCGTCGTCGCGGCCGGACAGTAGGGCGGCCCGCTCTGCGGTGAGCAGGATGCCGAGTGCGTCGGTGACGACCTTCTCCGGGCCGCGGTCACGGGAACGGCCGGCTCGCTTGCCTCGCCCGCGCCGACGGGCCGCCGGGTTGGACGTGAGCAGACCCTCGTCGATCGCGTCCTCGAAGATCAGGTGGAGTGTCGAGCGCCAGGTCTTGACGCTGGAGGCCGCGTACTCGGCCCGCTCCTTCTTCTCCCATGCGTCGACGTCCGTGCGCAGGATGCCCGCGAGTGCCTTGTCCTCGAAGTCGGGGAGCAGGTGCTCCTCGATGTGGCGCTTGTAGTTCTGCATGGTCGAGGCGGCCAGGTCCTGGCCGGCGTACCAGCGGTTGGCGTATGCGCCGAAGGTCTCGTGGCCAAGGCCCGGGTCGCGCCACTCACCGCGCCGAACGGTCACCTCTTCCGCGTCTGCAGCCTGCTTGGCCTCGCGCTTGGTGGCGAACTTGACCACGACGCCCGTGGAATCGGCGACGGTGCCGTACTTGCCGTCCTCGATCTTGTAGCGGCCGCGCCAGTAGCCGCCACGCTTTTCTGCGTAACCCACAGATTTCCCTCCCTTCTGCTGTGTGGGGTGCGTTAAGCCGCGGTCCCGTACTGGGGCTTGGTCGTCCGGCGTGGCGGCCGGGCCTTGAGGCGGACAGTGGGCACGGTCGTATCGGGCTGCTGCCGAGCTCGAGGCTTCCGGGGCGGCGCAGGGGTACCAGAACGCTGCGGAGTCTGGACCGGGCGCTCTTCGTGCATGCGGATGATCTCCGCGAGGTGGTCGTCCGAGAAGCGGTACGCGCGGCCGACGCGGGTGAACGGGATGAGTCGCCGACGAGCACGGTCTTTGACCCACCAGGCGGAGCAGCCGAGTACGGCGGCGACCTCCTCGGGGGCATAGAGGCACGGCAGGGCGGCCTCGGCATGCGAAGTCAGTGCGGAGGCAGGGGCTATCGCGGGTTGGCGCAAGGGATGGGTCCTCTTCTGGCGGGTATGGGGCGCGGCAACGCCGACCCGCCGGTCGATCGCTAGGGATGAGAGTGGACTGCCCGTACTGGGGGTTTGCGGGTCCAGTACGGGAGAGGGAGCAGGGGGCTATACCTCGTCAGCAGGCTCGACGTCGCCGCCAGGCGGAGGGCCGTGCATCTTCAGCATGGTCCTGCTGGCCTCCTCCGCCATGGCGTTGGAGACCATCACGTCGGCTTCCTCGCGGATATCGGGATACTCGGCGAGGTAGGCGTCGAGGGCGTCGCGCGCCTCGGTGAAAGCCAAATTGGCTCTCTGGGTCGCGCGGAACGCGTCAATGATCTCGTCGATGAGCTCCATGGCGCGGGCCTTGGCGGCCAGCTGCGGGGGGCCGACGAGGTTGCGCAGGTCGAGACCGAAGACCTCGGCGAAGCCGATGGTCTCGTCGAGGTTGATGCGACGCTTGCCGTTTTCGATCCGCCAGACCGCGGACGGATTCATCTCGAAGCCGGCCTCGTTCATGCGGTCGGACAGGGCGTTGGTGCTCCACCCGCGCGCCTCACGTTCCAGTTTGATGCGCACCGCGACGTTGCCCTCGCCGCTGAGCAGTACGCCCTGCGGCGGGTCTTCATCCGCCATGGCCACCTCCTTCCGTACGTAGCACTCCCCTGCCATTCGCAAGGACTCCACAAGAGTAGCACGTCTACTGCGAGATGCAGAACACTTCTGCGATCCGCAATTCATGTGGCATAGTGGTGGTCCCACCCGATCAACCCGAGGAGCCCGCACGACCGCACGTGACATGAAAGAAGCCCCCGGCGATGCCGGGGGCTCAAGCGCAAACCTCTCAACCGCCATCCCTAGCGATCAACCTGCGGAGACCGGGATTGCCGTCCCATATGGCCCGCAAGCAGAGGAGCTGATGCCCAGTATGACCGATCCCCAGCCGAATGCGCCATCCCGTCCCAACGGCTCCGGCACCTCATGGCCTCCAGTCGCTGTGCCCGGCCAACCGGCCGGCCCCGTTGCGCCTTCGCCAGAGGAGGACAGCGACGACTGCCCCTCGCCGCCGCCGCTGTCCGAAGGAGCGCAGATCCTGGATGCCCTTCGAGCGCAGGTCAAGCGGTACGTGGCGATGCCGAGCGAGGAGGCCGTCACGGCGGTGGCCTTGTGGGTCGCGGCGACGCATCTGCAGCGCGCGTGGCAGCACGCGCCGCGCCTGGCGATCGTCGCCCCGGAGAAGCGGTGCGGCAAGTCCAGGCTGCTGGACGTGGTGACCGAGACCGTGCACAACCGCCTGATCACGGTCAACGCCAGCGCAGCGGCGATCTTCCGGTCGATCGACGGGGACGACCCGCCGGCCCTCCTGGTAGACGAGGCCGACACCATGTTCAGCACCACCAAGGCCGCAGAGAAGAACGAGGAGGTCCGCGGCCTCATCAACGCGGGGCACCAGCGTGGTCGGCCCACTCTGCGAGTATCCGGGCCCGAGCACCTGGTGCAAGAGTTCCCCACCTTCGCCATGGCCGCGCTCGCCGGGATCGGTGACCTGCCGGACACGATCATGGACCGGGCAGTGGTGATCCGGATGCGCCGCCGTGCGGCCGGGGAGAAGGTGGCGTCCTTCCGCACCAACCGGGACACCCCTGCCCTGAACGCGATCCGCGACCGCCTCCACGCCTGGCTGCAACCCTTGTACGAGCAGGCGATGGCCACGGAGCCCCCCATGCCGGTCGAGGACCGCGCGGCAGACACCTGGGAACCGCTGGTCATCATCGCCGACCTCGCCGGGGGCGACTGGCCCGCGCTCGCCCGCACCGCCTGCCGAACCATGACCGACTACGAGGCCGGCCAGGACGAGGAGGGCGGTCTACGCACCCGCCTCCTGGTCGGGATCCGCCGCGCCTTCGCCGCTGTGGGCGACCCGGCCGTGCTGAGCACGAAGCATCTGCTGGAATCCCTGAACGCGGATCGGGAAGCTCCCTGGGCCGAGTACGGCGCCAACGGGCTGACTCCACGGGGACTGCAGCTGCTCCTGAAGCCGTACGGCATCGGCTCAGCCAACCGCCGCTTCCCCGACGGCACCCAGGCCAAGGGCTTCGCGCGGAACCAATTCCTCGACACCTGGGCCCGCTACTGCCCCGAGCCCAGGGCTGTGGCCGAGGCTGCCCGGCCGGCGGATGAGCCGCTGCCCGACACCGCAGCCTGACCCGACTCCACTCGCATCACTCGTCCCCGCGCAGGTCAGCGCGGGGACGAGTGGGAGAGCCGCAACGAGTCGAGTCGACATCACCACGCCACCCGTACCTGTCCTGACCAGGCACGCGACGAGTGGTACGAGACATCGCACC
This sequence comes from Streptomyces pratensis, assembly GCF_016804005.1. Lineage (GTDB taxonomy): Bacteria > Actinomycetota > Actinomycetes > Streptomycetales > Streptomycetaceae > Streptomyces > Streptomyces pratensis_A. Next base: position 7,948,826 of record NZ_CP051486.1, read on the forward strand.
TCACGGCGGCCACCCCTGCCCTCCCCTGCGCCAAGGCCGCCGCCCCCGAGCCCACCTGGAGTACCCCGCTTGCCTGCCCGCATCACCGCCCTCCTCGGCCGAGGCGATTCGCATCGGCATCACCCTGCTACTGCTCCACGAGATGCTCGCCGGACAGGCGCACGTACCATCCTGGTCCTCGGGCTGGTAGCCGTGGTCCTCATGGCCTTTCGGGTCTCGTGGAACGCACTGTCCGACGTGGCCCGCACCATCGGCGCGGACACCACCGCCGCCCTGCTCTACCCGATCGTGGTGGACGGCCTGATGGCCCTCGCACTGGTCGCCACGCTCGTGCTCACGGGTACGGATCGGAAGTTCGCGCTCCGGGTCCTTGCGACCTACACGCTCGCCAGCCTCCTGCTGAACTACGTGCACGGCCTCATACCGACCCTGCACACCGAGTCGACGCGGTGGGGCCGACTGGCCGACTGGGACCCCGCGAACTGGGCCCTCGTGCTGCTGGCCACCTCGCTCCCGGTCGGGTCGATCTACTTCGGATCGGACCTCGTGGCAAAGGTGCTGCACCACAACCCCGAGTCGGCCGACTCTGCCGAAATGGCCTCTGCCCAGTCGGCCGGCCGTCCAGCCATCGAGTCGGACGGCGAACGAGCCGACGTGCACGCCACTGACCAGGCCAAATCCGGCCCGGCGCAGGTACCTGAGCCGACTCCCACGAAGGTCGTGGAGGGGCTCGTGACAGGGCCGACTGAGGCCGACATGTCGGCCACCTCTAGCCGATCACGGCAGTCGGCCGCCGTGTCGGCGTCGCCCGGGGCTTCGCCGCGTCGGGCGGCCGGTCGGGGTCGAGCCACCGCCAAGTCGACCGCCGACCGTCCCCGCACCGACGCCGAAGTCCTGGATGACGCACGGCTCCTGACCGCCGACTGGAGTGACGACCGACTGACAGCCATGCGTCTGCGCAGCGCACTGGAGATCGGCCAGAAGCGAGCCCGCATCGTGCGTGACCAGCTGAGGGCCGAGCGCACGACCAACACCGAGCCCGTCACGTACGGCGGCGTCGAGGGCGAGCCTCTCGGCGGACTCGACGATGCCGACCAACAGCAGGAGCAGAACCCAGCTACAGCCCTTTCCGGCGGCGCCTGATCTCTGCGCTTGCCCCGTGCCCTCCTGTGCCGACGAGCACGAGGACACGGGGCCCAGCGATCACTCCGCTCCCAGCCACCCTCGGAGAACCAGCCCGTGCACGACCAGCATCACGAACTCCCATCCCAACAGCAGGAGATGACCACCGACCCCGACAGCGCAGCAAGTTGTCGGGTAAGGAGTCCTTACCCGGCCTCCGCCCCACGGGAGGCGGAGGCGTCCGGCGCCGAGGCGGCACCGGAGTCGGCCGGCCTGGGGAGGCCGACCGTGATCGGGACCAGCAAGCAGTCGTCGACCCCGTCATCTAAGCCCGCGCATCGCCGCCGCCTGCGCGACAAGCAGCTGCGCGAGCGCCGCGTCCACCCGCGCTACAACGACGACGAGTTCACCCTCGTGAAGAACGCCGCCGCTCTGAGCCACATGGCGCTCGGCGGCTACGTGGCCGAGTGCTCGCTCGCCGCCGCCCGCGCCGAGGATCCCACCGCTTCAGTCGCCGACTACCGCACCATGATCAAGGCACTCATGGCCGCCAACGGCCAGCTCGGGAAGATCGGCAACAACCTCAATCAGCTCACCTGGCACCTCCACAAGGACGGCTCCTGGCCCCACCCCGCCGCCGTCCAACGTCTCCTCGACCGCATCGACGCGTCCGTCGCCGCACTGGACACCGCCATTGCCCAGGTAACCGAGGGGCGGTGAGCGGGTGATACCGAAGATCATCCTCAGCTCTGGCCCGAAGGCCACCCGCCGTACGATCGGCTACCTCTTCGGCAAGGGCCGCGCCAACGAACACGTCGACCCGCACCTCGTGGCCTCCTGGAACGGCTTCGCCCCTGACCCCGGCCGCAGTCCCCACCGCGATCCGAAGGACGCGATGGCCCAGCTCGTCGCGCAGCTCGACCAGCCCGTGCGGATGCTCGGCGACAAAGCGCCCAGGGACACCGTGTGGCACTGTCCCGTCCGCGCCGCTCCCGAGGACCCGATCCTCACCGACGCCCAGTGGGCCGACATCGCCCGCCGCATCGTGGCCGCCGCGGGCATCGCACCCGCCGGGGACGACGAAGCCTGCCGATGGGTGGCCGTCCGCCACGCCGACGACCACATCCACATCGCCGCGACCCTCGTACGCCAGGACGGCCGGCGTCCCGAGCGCGGCTACGACCAGCGTGCCGTCCAGCGGGAGGCCCGCAAGATCGAGGTCGACTACGGTCTCAGGCGGTTGCAGCAGGGCGACGGCACCGGCGCCAAACGCCACAGCAGCAAGGAGCACTTCAAGGCCAAGCGTCTGGGCCAGGACGCCACCTCCCGAGATCTTCTACGCCTACGGGTTCGCCGGGCCGTCGCGGCGGCATCCGACGAGGCCGAGTTCTTCGCCCTGCTGGAGGCGACGGGCGTGACCGTGCGCCTCAAGCTCGGTCCCTCCGGCGACGCGCTCGGCTGCAACTTCGCCCTGCCCGAGGACACCAACGACAAGGCCGAGCCAGTGTTCTACGCCGGCTCCACCCTCGCCCCCGACCTGTCCCTGCCCAAGATCCGCAAGAGCTTCGCCGTCACCAGCTCTGCGCCGGTCGCTGCCCGACCGGGTGACCCGTGGCATCAGGCGACAGCCGCCGCCGAACGCATCCCCCACCACCTCATACGCGGCGACGATCCGACCGCCCAGGGGCAGCTGGTCGCGCTCGGCACAACACTGGACATCCTGGCGATCACCGCGCCTGCCGCGGTGAGGGCTGAACTCGGCAAGGCTGCCCTCGCTTTCGAGCGCGCCACCCGCTCCCGCATCGCCGCCGACCTGAACAGCACCCGCGTCCTGCGTCGCAGCGTCCAAGCGATCTTGCGCGAGAGGCCCGCAAGCCGCGACGGGGCCACGTTCACCATGCTTGTGGACACCGTGCTCACGGCGGTGGTGTTCGCGATGCACTGGCATCGCACGCGCCAGCACGCCCAGCAAGAGGCAGGAGCCGAGCAGGCCCTCGTCCACCTGCAGATCGCGTACGGACAGATCGCCGAGCCGGTCCTGGCGAGCCTCGCACAACGCGCCCCCAGCCCCCAGATGCGGCAGCGCTTCGCCCGCCACGTCCAGCAGGCGGCCCCCGATCACGCCGAGCGCATCCTGAACGACCCCGCCTGGGACGCGCTCACCACCGTGCTTGCCGAAGCGGAAGCCGTCGGGCACAATGCGGCCACCGTTCTTGACCAGGCACTCGGCCAACGCCCGTTGGATGACGCCCACAGCCCCGCCCGTGCCCTGACCTGGCGTGTCCGCCGCCTCGGCGAGCGTCACGCCCCAAGCCCCCGGGCCCAGGCAGCCAACGCCCGTAGCGCGGCACAAGCGCACGGCGCTCCAGTCATTCCAGCGGCCGTCGCTCCACCTCTACCGCGGTCACCGTCGCACCGGCGCTGACCAAAGAGCGAGCGGGACATGGCCGACGGTCCCCGGTTTCCGATGCCGGGATCACCCGGAGTATTTGCGCCGCACCCCCTAGCTCCGGACGAAACCCATGTATGGCTCAGATCCAAGTCGGCTGGGTGTTTCGTGGTCGAGGAGGCATCGTGGTCAAGCTGCGGGCTGCAGGACGGCATGGTCGGCGGCGAGCGCCCGGAGGCGGGCAGCCATGGCGTCCGGCCCGAGCGCGGCGAGGGCCCACAGGGCACTGATGCGGCGGCCGGAGGCCCAGATATTACAGGTCGGGGGCCGGAACGGTGTCACGTCGATGCCCTGGACAGCGAAGGGGGTCTGGTCGAGATATCCCATGCCGCCGGTCCCGCACAGATACGAGCGGGCTCCGGTTGCGGTTGCGAGGTCCGCGAGCCGCTGGGACCGGCCCGGCCGGGAGGGCAGTCGGCTGCTGGTGAGGATCTTGCCCTTCCAGCCGAGCAGGTCCAGCAGTACGCGGGTGGACGTCTCGGCGGCGGCAGCGGTCCGGCCGGTGGTGAAGGCATCCAGCACCGGGTCCAGAGCCTGGGCGAGGGCGGGCCAGTGCGGGATGGCGCCATAGTGCTGCCGGAGCATCCCCGCGGTCCGGCGGCGGGTCCGCTCCGGCTCGGCGATCACCGCGTCCCTGATGAGGGTCGAACGTCCCTGGGGCAGGTGAGTGGGGAGCGTGAGCCACTGGTGGCGGGCCGGGTCGCCGAGGTCGGCGAGGCGGGCTCGATGCTGGTAGTCGCGGCGGGTGAACTGCACGTCGTCCAGGACGATCCAGTAGTCCGCCGCGAACAGCTTGGCCAGCGTGGTCAGCCGAGGCAGGAAATTCGGCTGGTGAACGGCACACAGCCCGCCCGGCTGGGGCAGGTCACGAGGTGATGAGGCGACTGGTGAAGCCGTCGTGGATGAGAAATTCGTACGCGGCATGCACGTCCTCCGGGACCTCCTGCTCGATGGCGAAACCGAGCTTCGGATACTCGATCACCCGCTGGAGGTCACCGACGAGCATGTCCAGGACGAGCTTCTCGTCGCCGATGGACTTCACGTAATCGTCGAACTCCAGCGGCTCCGACGCGCAGAGGATCTCGACGTCGGGCCACAGCTTGCGGGCGGTCGCGAACGACCGCCGTTCCATGTAGGGCTTGGAGACCAGCAGCACCGTCGTCGGGGTGATGCCGGCGGCGGCGAGGACCTCCCGGGAGAAGGTGATGTTCTGTCCCGTGTTGCCGGCGTTCGGTTCCAGCAGGATCGCCTCGGCGGGGACGCCGAGGTCGATAGCGTGCTCGCGGAAGTGGACGGCCTCGCCGCGCGGGAAGACCTGGGCGGTGGTCGGGCTGTTGCCGCCGGTGAACACCAGGGTCGGAAAGAGCCCGGCCTGATACAGCTCGGCGGAGTGGGCAGCGACACCGAGGTCGTGGCTGCCCAACCCGATCGCCACATTGACGGGCCGCAGCTCGTACTGCATCTGGTGGTAATCCCAGATCAGCTTGGCCTGGCGCCACTGGTCCTCGGTGATGCTCTGCTGGTTGTCGCTCACGCGCTTCTCCCTGGTCACCGTTGCCGGGGGCCGGTCGGCCCCTCGCTCATGGCCTTGATGCCCTCGATACTGCGCAGTTGGTGCACGAGTCCGTACTGCGCGGCCACCTTGGCGGCCTGGTCGAGGACGAGGTGTCCATCATCCCGGGTCGCCGTGTCGGAGAGCAGGATGTGGCCATGAGCGGTGTCCAGTCGCACGCGTTGCATCGGTGATTCGGTGGTCCCGCAGTGGCGGGCGATGTCGATGAAATGTAGGGCCTGGGTGAGGTCGCCGGCGCCGCGGGCGGCGAGGGCAAGCTTTTGGTGGGCCACCGACCAGTCGTCGGGTTCCTGGAGGTCTTCGAAGTCGCGGGTCGCGGCCTGCATGACGCGGCTCGCATATTCGTGGTTGCCGTCCTTGCTCAGCGCGGTACCCACCCACAGCCTCGCGCGGGCCCGGTCACGCCGCGATAGCCGGTCGTCGACGGCGAGGGTTTCGTAGTTGCGGGCGGCGCTCTCCAGCTCCCCGGACATCTCGATGACCACCGCGAGAGACAGGTCGAGCTGGGCGACCCGGCGGGGGATGTCGAGCTGGGTGAAGACGGATCGGGCGCCTGCGTAGGAGTGCTGGGCCGACAGTGGGCCCAGGACAACGCCCTGGTCGCGCTTGAAGTCGCCGAGCAGGGCGGTCGAACGGGCGAACAGATACAGGCCCTTCTCGTCCAGCTCGGGCGCCTTGAACCGGCCCAGCCACCGTGCAAGGAGGCTGTCGGCGAAGGTGAAGTTCTGCCGGGACAGGGCGACCACGACCCGGTCGAGGTCGTCGGCCCACGACTCGTACTCCCAGGCCCGGGGCCCGGAGGGGGCAATACGTCGCCGAGCGGAGGCCAAGGGGCTGGTCATCTCGGACAGGAGCGTCTCGAAGCGCAGGTGGACGGCGGCGTCCGCGCGGCCGAGCGCGGTGTCGAGGATGGCCTGGGTGTCGGGTCTGGGCTCGGTGCCGGCGAGTTTGGACTCCCACTTGGAGACCGTCGCGACGGCCAGGCCGAGCTGCTGGGCGAAGGCACGCACGCTCAGTCGCAGGGCGAGACGCAGGGCCTTGGCCTCCAGGCCGGTCCACTGGTGCACGGTCGCCACACGTCGCTCCCTTCCGCCAGCCATCGAAGCACGCTCCGTGCAGTCGGCGGGACGGAAGTGGAACGGAAGTAGAACGGGCGGCGATTGGCCCGGGGTTGGCGGGCAGCCACGCTGAAGGGGTCATCAGTTGTCGAGCCTTCTGGACGGTCCTCAGCATGGAACCCCTCACGGAGCATCGCCAGGTCAACGGTCCGGTCGTCTACGGCCTCCTGCGGCTGGTGAAGGTGCCCGCGGCCCGGCATGCGGCGTTGGCCGCGTCGATCGCCGAGTACTGCCGCAGCCACGAGCTGCGACTTTCCGGCGTCTTCACCGACCGCGACGTGAGTTCTGGGCCCGACTCGGCGGCGTTCACCGGGCTGCTGGACGCGCTGGCCCTGCCGGACGTCTATGGCGTGATCGCCCCGGCCATGTCGCACCTGGGGCCGAAGGCCATAGCCGCCCAGCGCAGACACCGGATCGAGACGGCCGGCTCCCGATTGCTGCTGGTCCGCCGCCCCCGCACCGCACACCTGCCGGTCTCCCACCACGGTCCCGTTCGCCGACGCAGCGCAGGGAATGCCCGCGTTCTGGACGCCGAGTCATGAGGACGGCAATGACCGAGACGACCCGGCGGTTCTTCACGGCCCGGCCCGAATCGATCGGCCAGGCCAGAAAGTTCGTTACGGATGCCCTGGCCGGATGGGGCCTGCACGACCGCGCCGAGGACATCCGGCTCTGCGTCTCCGAGCTCGCCACGAACGCCCTGGTCCACGGCACCGTCGCCGACCACGGCTTCCTGGTCAAGCTGGATGCCGACGAGGGAGAAGTACGGCTGGAAGTGCACGACAGCCGCCGCCGGCTCCCCGTGGTCCGCCAGGCCGCCGACACGGACCTGTCCGGACGCGGCCTGACGCTGGTGAGCGTGCTCGCCGACGACTGGGGCGTTCTGGACCGCACCCCGGTCGGGAAAGTCGTCTGGTCCTGTTTCAAAGCTGAGGGAGAGACGACGTCATGACCGTCATCCTCACCCCATCCGGTCCGGAACTGCGGCTGTTGGTCTCGCTCGCTTCCTGGACCTGGCCGGGCACCAGTCCGGACGGCCGCGAGGTCGCGCACATCCTGATCACCCACAACCCGGCCTTCACAGGCCCTGACGCTGCCGAGGCGGTCGAGGCGGTCGAGGCCCGGATGCGTCGGCTCTCCGACAGCCTCGGCGGCCTGGCCAACTCCCGAGAGCCCGTTCGCGAGCTCGCCCGATGCCTGCAGGTTGTCGGCGGGCAAGTGCTGATGAGCTTTCCCGGCACCGCCCGCAAGCTGCGGCTGCCCACCCGCCGGTCCTGGGCCGAACTGGTCGCCCGCAACAGCGAGGCCGTCCTCCTGCTCGGACTGGACCCACTGCCGCAGACCGCTGACGCCGCCCGAATCGACACCTACTTGGATGACGCGCTCGCCGCGGACCGGCTGTTGTTCGGACGCGCCCGCATCCGCTGACCACCTGGACTCCCCGCACGGCCCCCGGACGAGGCAGATGAGAGGGAACTGCCATGGGTACCTTCGAACGCTCCCGCATGGTCCGATGCAGATCCAACCGCATGGCGTCGATCGCCAAGGCCGTCCTCACGCTGGAGCGGCAGCGCTGAGGAAGCTCAGTGGCCGCTTTCCAGGTGGAGCTTGAGAAGATCGATGCCGTACTCGTTGCCGTTGGGGGTGCGGATGATGGTGTGGATGTGCTGCTGGGTCGGGGCTCCGCCGCCCATGCCTCCGCCACTGGACTTGTTGCCGTAGGCGAGGGGCGCCTGCGCGTCGTACTCGATGAGAACGACGGGACTGTGGACGCGGCCCGTCGCTCCAACCGATCTGCGAGCGCTGGAGGGGATCACTGTTCGGGTCGACGTCCTTTTGCTTGCCGAGAGTGATCTGAATCATCGCGCCTCCCTGCGGGGTTGCCTCGTGGCCGTAATGACTGAGGCAGCCCGGTCAGGGCTACCACTAGCAGCCCTTGGCGCTCAGCGCGTTGAGGACCGTCTGGGGCCCGGCGGTGCCAATGTCCGCAACCGTACGCGTGCCGAGCGCGATGAGGAGATCGGTCAGGGGCTCGTAGGGGACGTCGGTGGTGAAGTACGCGTTCCACTCCGCCATCGCGGAGTCGGCCGGGGCGACCGGCCGACCGAGAACTCACATTTCCAACCGTCTGGTGCCCCGCCTCGTCCCACGCTGCCCGTGGGAGGGCCCAGACCAGGGAGATCTCTGACCCTGGCGTGACTTCGGGTGCCGCCAGCCAACCATGGCAGGCGGACTTTTCGAATACGGTGGTGACCTTGCTACTGAGGTTGGGGGCTATATGGATCCGCTCGTCATGGCAGCGGGCACCGCACTCGTGGGCGCGATGGCAACGGACACTTGGCAGCAGGCGCGTTCGTCTGCTGTGGCTCTGTGGCGCCGTGTGCATCCACAACGTGTTCAGGCGATTGAAGAAGAGCTTGCCGATGTGCGTGTTGAGGTGCTGGCCGCCCGGGAAGCCGGTGACTCGGAGGCCGAAGCAGGGCTTGCCGCCGATTGGCAGCGCCGACTGCTCAGGCTGCTGCGCGATGATCCCTCTCTGGCAGACGAACTACGTCGACTCCTGGACGAGGAGTTGACCCCACTGCTGCCGAGCGCTGAGGCGACCCGCATCGGTTCCGTTGAGATGAAGGCCCGTGCATCTGGAAGGGCCCGCATCTACCAAGCTGTTGGCAACCAGACCATCAACGAGTCGTGAGTGACAGTGATCGCCGACCAGTGATTCGGCAAGATGCCGCAGCACGAGACGATGCTCGGATCTACCAGGCAGGCGGCGACATCTTCATCAACGAAGCCCGTGCCCCGCAGCGGCGCCTGCTTCCTGAACAGCCTCCTGGACGGTGCATCAGCGAGATCGCCGATCCCTACGCCTGGGAAGTACACCAGGCCATCACCGTTGAATCGGACGGATCTACAGAACACCTTCCGACCTTGCCGGTGTACGTCGAGCGCGAGCATGACCGACGGCTTCGCGACGCTGTCCAGCAGGTAGTCCATGGGGCCAGCAAGATAGTGATGCTGGTAGGCGGATCTTCTACAGGGAAGACCCGCGCCTGCTGGGAAGCCATCCAGTTGCTCCCATGTTCCTGGCGCCTATGGCATCCGATCGAGCCCAGCCGACCTGAAGCTGCCCTTTCCTGCCTGGAAGCGGTTGAGCCTAACACCGTCCTATGGCTGAACGAGACCCAGCATTATCTACTCACACCGAACAGCCCAATGGGCGAAAATCTCGCTGCCGGATTGCGTGCGCTCCTGCGCGACCCAGAACGTGGCCCGGTGCTCGTCCTGGGCACACTTTGGCACGAATACTGGGCGACGCTCACGGCTCCTCCCACATCCGGATCCGGCACCAATGACTCTCATTCGCAAGCTAGGGCGCTGCTGACGGGATGCGATCTGCCTGTACCCGACAAATTCAGTGAGAGTGAGTCAGCGAACCTCAATGCAGCTGCTGCAGTGGATCCGAGGCTTGCTCATGCGGTTAAACACGCGGAGCAGGGGCACATCACTCAGTACCTGACTGGTGGGCCGGCGCTTATTGAGCGATATCTAAATGCCCCCCCGGCCGCCAGGGCGGTGATAGAGGTGGCCATGGATGCCCAACGGCTGGGCCTTGGGCCGACCGTGCCGTTGTCGCTGCTGGAGTTCGCCGCTCCCTCGTATCTGACAAACCTACAGTGGGGGCAAGTGACTGACTCCTGGGCATCGCAAGCCCTAGAGTACGCAACCCTTCCGCTGCACGGTGCACGCGGACCCCTGACACGGATCCACGCTCGCCCAGGGGAGACCGAGCCGTCGGAGCCACACTATCAACTGGCTGACTATCTGGATCAGCGCGGACGGTCCGAGCGCATTTATGCAGTGCCTCCCAAGGCGTTCTGGGACGCCGCCGCCGATAACGTTCGTGACCCAGCGGCCCTTATGGCGCTAGCTCAGGCGGCTAATGATCGTTGGCGATACCGTCATGCTGTCCAACTTGTCCGCGCGGCGACCCAAGCCGGGGACTCAAGAGCTTTTGTAGAACTCGCTGCGATCCAAGCCCGCTTCGACGGCTATGACCCGGAGTCGAGCATCTATCGGCAAGCCGTTGAGACCGCGGACGCTCGGGGTCTTGCCACGCTGGCCTCATGGCACGAGCGCCATGGCCGCCGAAAAGAAGCAGAACAACTGTACGAGCGAGCCGCGGACGAGGGGGAGATGTCCGCCTTTGTGCTGCTGGCCCAGCTTAAGGAGGGCGCTGGCGATCGCAAAGCCGCCGAGCGTCTCTATCGTCGCGCAGCCGAAGCGGGTGACTATTGGGCGCAGATCCAACTGGCCAAACGCATATCTGGCCGCGACAAGGAAGGCGCCGAACGTCTCCTCCTCAAAGTGAACTCCACCACAACTGACCCTCGGCTGTGGTACCCATATCTGCGCTACCTCTTTGACCATGATACGCCTCCTCACCTGCAAGCCACGGCGCGTACAATTCTTACGGAAGGCGCCGATGCTGGCGATGTTGACGCTCTCCTAACGCTAGCTGAAATATCAAAGAGGCCAGACAGATCGCAAGAAGCTGCTGTTTTTTACCGTCGCGCTATTGATGCTGGAAGCCACGAGGCTGCTCTCCGCTTGGCGGAGATCACGCCAGATGAGGAAGCGCAGCGTGAATTGTATCGTCAGGCCGCAGAAGCAGGAAACGCTGGAGCTCTATTCACGCTCGCATGCATGAGCGATGCTGCAGGAGACCTGGAGCGAGCGATCCAGCTGATGCGACGAGCCGCGGAACGCGGAGAGTCTGACGCCTATTGGGGACTGTCAGACCTTCTCGAAAGGAACGGGCAGGCGGAAGAGGCAGAATTTGTCGCCGTATCCGACCCCGATGGGCAGGGCCTAAGTGAGTTGCTGTACTGCCGAGACGAGAATGGAGATTCAACTGGTGTCGATCGACTCATGCGCATAGGAATTGATGCTGGATATCGTGGCGACTTTGGCATCGGTATGTTCGCTGAACTCCACCGCCCCGACGACGTCGGTTGGCAACAGGCTCGTCGCTACGGACTTGAAGCCGACGGCCGTCCGAGCGACCCATGGAATGTGGGTCCACTCGGCCACTACTGAGCTTGAACTCGTGATGTCGCTCTGTTTCCTCAGGAAGGTGTGATCGTCAGGCCAGTCTCGGTGAGGCATCCGTCTATGAGGGGGCTGCGGTACTGGATGTGCCGTAGGCCGCGTCGGACGGTCCGGACGAGGTGTTCGGGGTTGCTGAAGGCAACGTAGGAGAGCCAGCCGCGTCGCAGGAGCGACCAGATCCCCTCGACAGGGTTGAGATCAGGTGCGTAGGGCAGCAGGTAGAAGATGGTCAGCCAGTCCCGGGCCTCGGCGAACTCCCGCAGCCCGGCAGCCTTGTGAACGTTCAGGTTGTCCCAGATGAGGACGATCGGGCCGCCGGTGTTCGGCGATCAGCAGGTCACGGTAGTCATGCCAGGAGAAGCTCTTGCGGCCGTCGCGTCGGCCGTCGTCCCTGCCAGGCCGGTAGATCAGCCGGGAGCGGTGGCCGGGTTTGTAGCAGGTCAGCGCGGCGGTGGAGACGCGTCGCCGGGAGCGGCCGCGCCCCGCATCACCGGGGTCCGGCCACGCTGGGGCCAGGTCCTGGCCTGCGGAGGCGTCATGGAGAATCCGGCTTCGTCCTCGAAGACCAGCCAGGCCCCACGGGCCGCCGCGAGCCGTCCACGCACGGCCACACCTCCTTGACCCACCCGGCCACCGCCTCGTCGTCCCGCTCCATCGCGCGTCGGGCCGGGACCTGACAGGACCCGCCGTTGCGCATCAGGAGCTTGCGCAGGCCCTGAACGGTGTAGGTCATATGGAAGCGCCGGCCGATCACCGTCTTGACCCTGGCCAGCGTCCACCGCTGGTCCTGCCACCCGTGCGCGGCCGACCCCTTGGCCAGCTCCGCCTCCAACTGCGCGAACTGCTTCTCATTCAGCCGTGGCAGCGACGCGGGCCCACGCGAGCGCAGGGCCCGCGGACCGCCCTCATCCCAGGTCCGCCGCCATCGCTGCACCGAACGGACGCTGACGCGCAGATCTTTGGCGATCGCTGAGCTCGGTTCGCCCCTTGCGAACCGCTCGGCCGCCTGGCCCCGTAACTCCTCGCGGAACTGCTGCCGTTCGGCGGTCAGCCCGCCACTCTGTGGATACCTCACGACCCGGTGATGCCGCAGGAAACCACAGCCCGTCAGCCCCTACGACATCACGAGTTCAAGTTCAGTAACCAACGGTGCTCTGGTCGACAACCCGCTCCGATCACCTTTCATGAGATGGCACCCCTGCAATGCCGACCTGTTGTTCACTGGGATCGAACAAAGTGCATTGCCGTAGAACCACATTGGGGGGGGCCAATGAAGCCACGAAGCGCAGCCGCAACCGGCAGAGACTTCCCGTACGCCTCAAGTACGACGTGCTATATCGAGGTCCACAGGGACGGCACCGTGACGCACGGGGACCAGCGTGCCGCCTACGAGCGCGCGGTCGCCGGAGAGTCCCGGCTGTTCGCCGTCTGGCCCGGCCAGTGGTCGAGCGACCTCTTCGAGATCGACGACCTGGACGAGTTTGCCAAGGCACTCGGGATCAAACATGACGAAGAGCGAACGGGCCTGAAGGACCACATCCACAAGGTCGAATGGATCAAGGATCCGTACGGCGACGACAACCCTCGCAGCCAGTACCTCGACATCGACGTCACCCTCACCTGCGGCTGCTCCATCAACGACCGCCGTACCTTCGCCGCGCAGATGAAGGAGCAGAAGGGCTGGGTCATCGCGACGAGCGGCGGCTGGTCGAAGAGCGGCAGGCCGGGCGGGCCGACGACCTACTCCCTGCGCGCACGCCGCAAGAGCCTCACCTGATACGCAAACTTGCTGCAGCAACCGCACCACTCCGCGCCCAGTGTGCAGGCAGTCGGCCCTCGCTGGGAGAAATCTGGGAGATGATCTTCCAACGGATACCCTCTGAAGCCATGCGAGCCCGCCCCGCACCAAGTCTCTGACCAGCGCCGATACCCATCGCCGCCGATCACGAGCCCACCCGAACCTCATTCGGGACGAAGAGGTCGTGGGTTCAAATCCCGCCACCCCGACAGCTGAAACACCAGGTCAGAGGGCCGGTACTGAATCCAGTACCGGCCCTCTGACGTTGTGCTTGCTTGTCTGCGCGAGTGCCGCTTCGGCGGACGGCCCGTGGCGCCGATGCCTTCCGTGGGACGCCCCTCGGTCCGGATCCACCGGCGGATCCCTGTCCGCTGGACAACCGCTTCACGGCCCACCTCCGAGATCGTGGCCGACGCCACGCGTCAACGGGCGCAGTCCCGCGCGCTGCCCGACCCGCCGGAGCCCGGGGGCTCGTGATCGCGCGCCCGAGGCAGTCCGGCCGGAGGCACCTGCACCGCCCATTCGAGCGGGTGCGGCCTCAAGGGCGCCTGGCTGACCTCTGGGCAGCCGTGCCGACCCTCCTCTTCGACGAGCACCCGGACCTCTCGGCGGATCCGGCATTCGCGGAACTCATGCTGCTCCTGCGACAGGTCCCGGCTCATGTCCGGGAGTGACGGGCGCCGGTGCGGCTCGCCCGCAGCGGACCCGAGTGTGCAGACGGCGTCGGAACCCGGTCGCGGCGGCGGGTCGCGCGGCCCTCAGGACGGAAAGGCCTGTTCAACGACACGTGGGCCCGGTCCGGTTCCTCTCGCGCGAGAGGAACCGGACCGGGCCCACAGAGCCGTACGCGTTGGCATGACGACGGCAGCGCAGTACTTCCTGCGCAGCCGACCGTGGATCAGGCAGCCGCAGCGGCGCCCTGGGCGACCTGGCGGAGCACCTCGGTCAGAGAGGTGACGACCTCGGCGTCGTCCGCCGGGTGGAGCTCCGCGAAGCGGGTCACGGAGCCGGGGATGGAAAGCTTGGCCTCGGCCAGGACCGCTCCGCCCGCGAGACCGGCCGCCTTGCGGGCCTCGTCCTGGGCCCACACTCCACCGAACTGGCCGAAGGCGGTGCCGACGACGGCGACCGGCTTGGCGGTCAGGGCACCGGCGCCGTACGGGCGGGACAGCCAGTCGATGGCGTTCTTCAGGACGGCAGGCATGGTGCCGTTGTACTCGGGCGAGAACAGCAGGAACCCGTCGGCGCGGCCGGCCGCCTCGCGGAGCTGGGCCGCGGCAGTCGGAACACCGCTCTCGACGTCGATGTCCTCGTTGTAGAAGGGGACGTCGGCGAGGCCCTCGTACAGCACGACCTCGACACCCTCGGGCGCGTGCTTGACGGCGGCCTCGGCGAGCTGACGGTTGTGGGAGCCGGCGCGGAGGCTGCCGACAAGGGCGAGGATGCGTACAGACATGGGGGAGCTCCCGGGAGACGGAGACTGCAGAAGTAAGCGGACCACGGTCCGTTTAAAGTTGTACCACCTAACCGGACCGCGGTCCACTTGCAGTTTCCCGGGGCTACCCTGAAGCCATGACCGTTCCCCTCCCTCCGCTCCCCGGGCCGTCCGACCCAGGCGAGGCGCGGACGAGTCTCACGCTCGCCGCCGTCGGCGGGCCGGAACCGCTACGGGCGGACGCGGCACGCAACCGAGCGCTCCTGCTGGACGCCGCCTCCCGCCTCCTGGACCGCTGCGGGGCGGCGGACCTCACCATGGAATCGGTGGCCGCGGCCGCCGGAGTCGGCAAGGGCACCGTCTTCCGGCGCTTCAAGGACCGCACCGGCCTGCTCATCGCGCTCCTCGACCACCGCGAGGCCTTGTTGCAGGCCGCCTTCCTCTCCGGGCCGCCCCCCATGGGCCCGGACGCCCCCGCAGCCGAGCGACTGCACGCCTTCGGCCCCGCCGTGATGCGCCACGAACGCGACCACCACGAGCTGATCCTCGCCTCCCGCACCGATCCACTGCGCACCTACGCCGTCCCCGCGCAGCGGCTGAGACTCAGCCACGTCACCCTCCTGCTGCGTCAGGCACGTGCGGCAGGCGATCCGGAGATCCTCGCGCACACCCTGCTCGGGTCGATCGACACACCCCTGGTCCACCATCTGACATGCGAACGAGGCATGCTCACCGATCAGCTGGAGCAGAGCTGGCACGACCTCCTCATCCGGCACGGGGTGGCGTGCTGAGCGCTGCCCCGCCGGGCCGTGCCCGCACCTGGATCAGGGCGTGCGTACCACTGGTGCGCCACGCACGGCCGGACCGCTCCAGGCTTTCCAGCGCCTGCGGGTCCAGGCCCACGACGACGTCGGACTTCAGCGTACGCAGCGCTGCGACGGCGCCCGGGAAGTACGCCGTGAGGTCGGCGAACGGCGTGGTCGCCGGCCACAGCCTGTCGCCCACCAGGCGCCGGTAGTTGAGGTCGCCCTTCAGGATCGTCAGCGCGGCGGCGCCGAGGTCCTCCCGCAGGTCGTCGGGCATCCGCTCGTACGGGAACGGGGCGCAGAAGAACGCGTGGGTGCGTACGTCGAGCCGACCGGTACCCATGGCCTCCCAGACCCGTCCCCCGATCGTGCCCGCCTCACCGGGAGCCCCGCACAGTCGGCGCACGCAGTCGACGACGTCGGCCGTCGTCGCGTCCGAGACGTAATAGGGGCCGGGCTTCACATGGAGCACCACCTGGTCGGCGTGGCCGTGCCGCAGGAGGTGATCGATGAGGACGAGGTCGGGGATCAGCTCGCGTCCGGTGTTGTCGGCGACAACGGCGACGGTGGCCGGGGGCCCCGGTGCCAGGAGCGACCACAACGCAGCGCTGTCGTCGGCGACCAGACCTGGGTCGGCCTCTCCGGGGGTGGCTTCGCCCGTCGGGCCCCGGAAGCCGAGGTCGGCGCGGTTGCCCCAGAGCGAGGCCTGGAGAAGAGCTGTCGCCCGCTCGGCCGTGGGTACGCCGGCGAGGTCGTCCAGAACACGGAGCTCCTCCTCGACCGTGCCGCCGCGGAGCTCGGCACGCTTGAAGGGGGCGAAGGGGTCGATGCCCTGCCACGGCCCCTCGTCGAAGTAGCCGACGGCCTCGAGGAGTCTGCGGTAGAAGTAGCTCTCCGCCCAGAGGAACGGGGCGTCGAACCACGGATGCCCGAAGTGCTCCCGCCCCCGCGCCAGCCAGACCTCACGGTCCGGGCTGCCGGGGCCGAGCGGTTCGACGACTCCGTGGAGGATCTCGTGCAGCAAGGTGTCCAGCGCACGTTGCTGCCGGGGGCCGTACGGGAAGGCTTCGCGCACCTGCCCGATGAGCGCCGGATGGCGCTCGGCCATGACGCCCCGGGCGAAGCTGCCGGGCTCCCGGCACGTGATCACAGGGGGGTGGTCCCGCCCGGTCCGGAAAGTCGCTAGTGAGTCACCCATGCGCCCAGTCTGCCCGGCGGGGAAGCCGCGTCGCCCCGGGGCAGGTGTGCGTGTCCACCCCTCACGAGGGCACCTGACGGTCAACGGCCTTGGCCGAACCGGCACATGCGCGGCACGGCGCCTGGTTACGATATGCAGCGGTTCAGATGACTTACCCCAGGAAAGGGATCCCGCACCCATGCCGGCCGAGACGTTCGAGTTTCAGGTAGAAGCGCGCCAGCTCCTGCAGATGATGATCCATTCGATTTACTCGAACAAGGATGTATTCCTGCGTGAGCTCATTTCTAATTCTTCGGACGCGCTGGACAAGCTGCGACTGGAAACTCTCCGGGACGACACGCTCAAGGCTGACTCGTCCGACCTCCATATCGCCATCGAGGCCGACCAGGAGAACCGCACGCTGACCGTGCGCGACAACGGAATCGGCATGTCGCACGACGAGGTCGTGCAGCTGATCGGAACTATCGCAAATTCCGGTACCGCGAAATTCCTCCAGGAATTGAAGGAAGCCAAGGACGCCACCGCTTCCGAGGAACTCATCGGACAGTTCGGTGTCGGCTTCTATTCGAGCTTCATGGTCGCCGACGAGGTCACCCTGCTGACACGGCGGGCCGGCGAGGACACTGGCACGCGCTGGAATTCCAGCGGCGAGGGGACGTACACCGTCGAGCCCGTCGACGACGCACCGCAGGGCACCTCGGTCACGCTGCGACTCAAGCCCGAGGACGCCGAGGACAAGCTCTTCGACTACACGTCGCCCTGGAAGATCAGGGAGATCGTCAAGCGCTACTCGGACTTCATCACCTGGCCCATCCGCATGGCAGCGGCGGGAGCCGAGGAGGGCGCCGAGCCGGAGGTCGAGACGGTCAACTCGATGAAGGCCCTGTGGGCCCGGTCGAAGGACTCCGTGACCGATGAGGAGTACAGCGAGCTGTACAAGCACATCAGCCACGACTGGACCGACCCGCTGGAAACCATCCGCATGCAGGCGGAGGGCACCTTCGAATACCAGGCCCTGCTCTTCCTGCCGGCCCACGCGCCGCAGGACCTTTTCATGCAGGACCACAAGCGTGGAGTTCAGCTCTATGTGAAGCGCGTATTCATCATGGATGACTGCGAAGCGCTGATGCCGACGTACCTCCGCTTCGTCAAGGGCGTGGTCGACGCACAGGACCTGTCTCTCAATGTTTCGCGCGAGATCCTTCAGCAGGACCGCCAGATCGAGATGATGCGGCGGCGCCTGGTGAAGAAGGTGCTCTCCACGGTGAAGGACATGAGGTCCGGCAGCCCTGAGAAGTACGCGACGTTCTGGAAGGAATTCGGCCGGGTCCTGAAGGAAGGACTGTTCCAGGACTTCGAGAACCGTGACGCGATCCTGGAGATCTCCTCGTTCTCCTCGACCCAGGACGAGGAAGGGCTGACCACCCTGCGCTCGTACGTTGAGCGGATGAAGGAGGGCCAGGAGCAGATCTACTTCATGACGGGCGAGTCCCGCGCGGCCATGGAGAGCTCGCCCCACATGGAGGCCTTCCGCGCCAAGGGCTTCGAGGTGCTCCTGTTGACCGACCCGGTCGACGAGGTCTGGGTCCAGTCCGTCCCCGAGTTCGACGGAAAGCCGCTCCAGTCCATCTCCAAGGGCGAGGTCGACCTGGACACCGACGAGGAGAAGAAGGAGGTCGAGGCCGAGCGCGAGAAGCAGCAGCAGGACTACGCCGGTCTGCTGACCTGGATGACGGAGCAGCTGGGCGACACCGTGAAGGAGGTACGCCTCTCCTCACGGCTCACCGTCTCGCCCGCCTGCATCGTCTCGGACACGCACGATGTCACCCCGGCCCTGGAGAACATGTACCGCGCCATGGGCCAGGAGGTGCCGCAGGTCAAGCGCATCCTGGAACTCAATCCCTCGCACGCACTGATCGGCGGGCTGAAGAAGGCGTACACCGAGCAGAGCGGCGAGGAGGGCGTCGGCACCGAACTCGCCGAGACGGCCGAGCTCGTCCACGGACTGGCGCTCCTCTCGGACGGCGGCGAGCTGAGTGACCCCTCGCGCTTCAGCAGGCTGATGGCGGACCGCCTGGAGCGAACGCTGTAGTCACGCCCCTTTCCCCACGCACTGCGGCCGCCAGGTCTCCTGGCGGCCGCAGCCGTGTGCGCGGCGGCTGCCGCCCCAAGTGCTGCGAGTAGCCGCAGCGGTGGGCTCTGTGCGGTACGGGGCCGCCGTGCACAGGTCAGCTGTGAAGGCAGAGCGGCGACGGGCCGCGCCTGACGCTCGAACCGGCGAGCACTCCCCCCAAGGTGACTCAGAGGAGTCGCGAGGGGTGCCGGAGAGACCCGTAACTTCACCGTTTCGAGGGCCTCTTGAAGGTTTATCTACGCGCGGAGCATCGTCTCCCGAACGATCCTTCGGGCATATCAGACGACTTTCCGCGAGGCCATTACCGCCGAGTACCGGGAGCTGCTACAAACGTGCTCGCCCCACGAACTCCCCACTCGTCCCCCACATTTCGAAGGGCTGGCAGCCATGTCAGTACGAACCTTCCGGGCGTCCGTCTTCACCCTCGCGATCGCCTCCGTGGCCGCGCTCGGCATCGCTCAACCGGCATCCGCCGCCGGCGACAACTACGTTGCTCTCGGTGACTCCTACTCCTCAGGAGTCGGCGCCGGCAGCTACACCTCGGAGAGCGGCGACTGCAAACGCAGCACCAACGCCTACCCCTACCTCTGGAGGAACGCGAACGCCCCTTCGTCGTTCGCATTCGTCGCCTGTTCCGGTGCGACCACGTCCTCCGTGTCCAGCGGTCAGCTGGGTGCCCTGAGCTCGTCGACCACGCTCGTCAGCGTCACGGCCGGCGGCAACGACGTCGGGTTCGCGGACGTCATGCAGACGTGCGTGCTGCAGAGCGAGGCCGCCTGCGTGAGCAGGGTGAACACCGCGGTCTCGGCGACGCAGAACTCGCTGCCCGGCAGGCTCGACTCCCTCTACGCAGGCATCCGTTCGCGTGCTCCGCAGGCCCACGTGGTGGTCCTGGGATACCCGCGCTTCTACAAGCTGTCGGGGACCTGCATCGCCGGCCTCACCGAGACCGAGCGCGGGGCCATCAACAACGCCTCGGACGTGCTGAACGGGGTGCTCGCCAAGCGGGCGGCGGACGCGGGGTTCACCTATTCCAGCGTGGTGGACGAATTCACCGGCCACGAGCTCTGCTCGGGTGACGCGTGGATCCACAGCGTGTCGATCCCGGTCACCAACTCCTACCACCCGAAGGCCGTCGGGCAGTCGAACGGCTACCTCCCGGCCTTCAACTCCGCGGCGTAGCGCTGCAGAGCGGACCTGCCCGGCGCAACGCGGCACCACCACCGGCGCTCTCTGCCGGAGGTCTGGGCGCGGCGGGCGGGTCCACGCGGGGGATCCGGGCTCAGTACCGCTCGGTCAGGTGCTCCCTGCCTGCCGGGGGCTCGTAGGGCTCGGGCCAGAAGTCCGTCACCTCGGCGATCCTGCCCTCCGTGTCGAGCGTGAAGAAGTGGACGGCGGGTATCTCTTCCGGTCCGACGGTGACCAGGGTCCGCACGGCGGCCTGACGGGCCTCCCCGTCGGCCACGATCCGCTCGATCCGGACCTGCCACTCCCCCGGGTACTCCCGGTTGAACTGCACGTAGCGCTCCTTGCCGAGAATGCGCTCGCGGCTCTGCGGCAGGTCGTACACGAACTCGTCGGCGAGGGTGGTGGCGAACGCGCTCCAGTCGCGGGCGTCCGCTGCGGCCCAGTAGGCCTCCACCGCGTCCCGCACCTCGGCCGCACCCCACGCCGCACCGTCGCTGTCGCCCGTCTCAGTCATGCCCCCGAGTGTGACGCCCCCCACTGACAATCGGTGCGAGGAGAGGACCGCGTCAGCCGCTGACCGGTCGCGATGCCTTGACCGAGTACATCATCGGGATACGGGGACGGTCCTGCGGAAAGCGGTAGTAGCCGTCCGCATGCCGCACCAGCGCCGGGTAGCGGGCGAAAAGCGAGGCATCGTGCTCGTGCAGGAAGTCGATCCGCAGCCCGGCCGCCGCCAGAGCCGAAACGACCTCACCCACGGGGTGCTGCCACTCGACGCTGCGGTTGTGGACGGTGGTGGCGTCGAAATCGGCGTACGTGCCCGGCGACTCCTCCACCCACGGGTCGCGGCTGAAGTAGTCGTAGGTGACCGTCGAGCCGGTGCCGTCGTCCAGGCAATCGGTCAGGGGGTGGAACTCCGCCAGGTAGAGGAACCCGCCGGGTGCGACCAGCGAAGCCACCACCTCCGCCCAGCGGACCACGTCCGGAAGCCAGTTCAGCGCACCGAGCCCGGTGTAGACGATGTCGTACGCGGAGTCCGGCACTGCCTGGGCGGCGTCGTACACATCGGACGCGACGAACACGGCCCGCTCCGGCGGCAGACCCAGCGACCTGGCGAGCCGGCCCGCGGTCTCGACGGCGGGCTCGGAGAAGTCGAGGCCCACGACCTGGGCGGCGCCGTGGCGCGCCCACGACAGGGTGTCGAGGCCGATGTGGCACTGCAGATGCAGGAGGGTCCGGCCGGTCACATCACCGACCTCCGCGAGCTCGAAGTCGCGCAGAGCGTCCTTGCCCGCCCGGAAGGCATCCAGGTCGTAGAAGTCACTTGCCGCGTGGATGGGCACGCGTTCGTCCCAGCGTGCTCGGTTGGCCTCACGCCAGTCGTCGGGCGTCGATGAGTACATGCCCAGAAGTTACCCACAGGCTGGAGGTGTGTGCGAACAGTTATCCACAGGCTGCCCGGTGGTGCGCCACATCGGGTTGGATAAGGTCATGAGCGACACACAGAACGACGCGTCCGTACCGGAGCGGGAGCAGGAGCCTCCGCAGTGGGAGCAGCGTTTTCGCGCCGCGCGGGTGTCCCTGCCCGACTGGGCCGAGGACGCCCCCGACCGAGCGCTCTTCGTCTCCAACGCCACCGGTACCTACGAGCTGTACGCGTGGGACCGGGCGACCGGAAAGCAGCGCCAGGTCACGGACCGGCCCAACGGGACGACGGACGGGGTGCTGACACCGGACGGCCGCGCCGTCTGGTGGTTCGCCGACACCGACGGCGACGAGTTCGGCGTGTGGATGCGGCAACCGTTCGACGGCGGTGCGGACGAGCCGGCCACGCCCGGTCTGGAACCCTCCTACCCGGCCGGGCTCGCGATCGGCCGTGACGGCGCCGCGGTGGTCGGCCGCTCCACGGACGAGGACGGCACGACCGTTCACCTGGTGCGCGCCGGGGCTGAGCCGGTCGAGATCTACCGGCACCGGGAGTCCGCCGGAGTCGGCGACCTGTCCCATGACGGAACGCTGATCGCCCTGGAACACACGGAGCACGGCGACGCGATGCACTCCGCACTGCGGGTGGTGCGCCCCGACGGTTCGACGGTCGCCGAGCTGGACGACACGGAGGGCGGCACGAAGGAGCTGGGCCTGGCGGTGCTGGGCTTCGCCCCGGTGGCCGGGGACAGCCGGCTGCTGATCGGGCATCAGCGGCGCGGGCGGTGGGAGCCGATGATCTGGGACCCGGTGGCGGGCACACAGACGGACCTGCGGGTCGATCTGCCCGGGGACGCGGGCGCCGAGTGGTATCCGGACGGATCCGCGTTGCTGATCGAGCACAGCTTCGAGGCCCGTAGCGAGCTGTGGCGGTACGAGCCGGGCGCTGCTGAGCCGGTCAGGGTCGAGACTCCCTCCGGGACGGTGTCGGGCGCCACGGCCCGTCCGGACGGCACGGTGGAGTATCTGTGGTCCTCGGCCGCGCAGCCGCCCGCCGTACGGTCCACCACTGGTTCTGTCGTCCTCGATCCGCCTGGGGCGAAGGCTCCGGCCTCGGTGCCGGTGCGGGACGCCTGGGTGGACGGTCCTGGAGGCCGTGTCCACGCCTTGGTGCAGACTCCGGCCACCGGCGACGGCCCGTTCCCCACGGTCTTCGAGATACACGGCGGGCCGACCTGGCACGACAGCGACGCCTTCGCGTCGGGCCCGGCCGCGTGGGTGGACCACGGCTTCGCGGTCGTGCGGGTCAACTACCGGGGGTCGACGGGCTACGGCCGCGCCTGGACGGACGCGCTGAAGCACCGGGTCGGCCTGATCGAGCTGGAGGACATCGCTGCTGTCCGGGACTGGGCGGTGAAGTCAGGGCTCTCGGACCCGGATCGGCTGGTGCTGGCCGGTGGGTCGTGGGGCGGCTATCTGACCCTGCTCGGGCTCGGTACGCAGCCGGATGCCTGGGCCCTCGGCCTGGCGGCGGTCCCGGTCGCCGACTACGTCACCGCCTATCACGACGAGATGGAAGCCCTGAAGGCGATGGACCGCACGCTGCTGGGCGGGACGCCGGAGGAGGTGCCCGAGCGTTTCGAGGCCTCGTCCCCGCTGACCTATGTGGACGCGGTGCGCGCCCCGGTCTACATCTCCGCGGGCGTCAACGACCCGCGTTGCCCGATCCGTCAGGTGGAGAACTACGTCGACCGCCTAGCGGCCCGTGGCGCGGTCCACGAGGTGTACCGCTACGACGCGGGGCACGGCTCGCTCGTCGTGGAGGAGCGGATCAAGCAGGTACGACTGGAGCTGGACTTCGCGCTGCGCCATCTCGGACGCGCACCGGCCGGGGACCACGTGCAAGGCCGCGAGGAGGAGAGCCCGACGGCATGATGGCATAAGGTCCGGATAAATGGTGCACCCCGCTCCGGGGGCCCGGAGCGGGGAACCGTACCTTGGAGGGGTGTACCGGTTCCTGCTGACCCCGCGGTGGTGGGGGATCAACCTCTTCGTCGTGCTGGCCATCCCCTTCTGCGTGTTCATGGGTACATGGCAGCTCGGCCGTTTCGAGGACCGCGTCCAGACGCACGAGGAGGCCGAGAAACGCCCTGATCCAGGAACCCGTTCCCCGGAGCCACTCGACGGTCTCCTCCCCGTGAGCACGGAGACCTCGGGCCGTCCGGCCGTGGCGACCGGTACGTACGCCGACCAGTTCCTGGTCCCCGGCCGCAAGCTGGACGACCGTGACGGCTTCTACGTGCTGGATCTGCTGCGCACCGAAAGCGGCAAGGCGCTGCCCGTGGTGCGAGGCTGGCTGGCCGGCACTCCTGGCAGCACCGAGGTGCCTCCGGCGCCTGCCGGCGAGGTCACGGTGACGGGCGATCTGCAGGCCTCGGAGAACAGCGGCACCACTGGCGTCGACCTGAGCGGCGGACTCCCCGAGGGTCAGCTCGGCATGATCAGCGCGGCTTCCCTCGTGAACCTCGTCCCGTACGACGTGTACGACGCCTGGGTGACCCTGCCCGCATCGGAGACAGGTGGCGCTGACGATGGAATCCAGCCCGTGCCCGCGGCGGCGGCGCAGGGCAGCGGACTCGATCTGAAGGCCTTCCAGAACCTCGGTTACACCGGCGAGTGGTTCGTCTTCGGCGGCTTCGTGCTCTTCATGTGGTTCAGGCTGGTGCGCCGCGAGGCGGAGGCCGCACGCGACGTGCAGCTCGGACTCGCCGCCGACGCCGACTGACGGAGTCCCACGACGTACACCGGCCACGACCCGCGCGGCAGAGACCGCCGGAACCCGAGGCGGACAACACCGGAAGCCGGCGACGAACACCCCTGGGGCCCGCGACAGGCCCTCCGGGCCCCGGCAGGAGCAGGCGGGGTCTGCGACAGGCACCGCCGGGGACCCGTGCCAGGAACAGACGAGCCCGGACAAGCTCTCCGTAACCCGGGGCAGGAACAGACAGGGCCGCGACAGGCACCGCCGGGGACCCGTGCCAGGAACAGCAGACGAGCCCACGACAGGCTCCCCGAGGCCAGGGCCCGGGGCAGGAACAGACGCGCCTGCGGCAGGCACCACCCGGGACGCGTGGCAGGAACGGGGTTCTGCGACACACCGGCGGAAACCGGCGAGGGATATCCCTGAGGCTCGCGGCCGGAACGGTCAGGGTCCTGCGCCGGCAGAGAGCACCGCGGCAACCCGTGTCAGGCCGGGCAGGGCTCGCGACAGGCACGGCTGGAACGGGCGTGCCCGCCGGAACCCGGAAGTTCCTGGCGGGCCCCGCCCCTCTCTGCGCCCGTACCCGCGCGCACTTCCGTACCCGTACCCGCGCAACCGTTTCCGCACCTACGGGCCCGTTTCCGTACCCGCGCGTGTCCGCTTACGCATCCGCGCCCGCGCCGGCTTTCGTACCCGCGCGTATCCGCTTCCGTGTCCGGGAGCCGAATCCGGCTAGGAGGCGTCGAGAACGCCTGTGCGGTAGATGGTTCCGGCGCACGCATTGGCGATCGTGGTCTGCGCGGTCGGCGCACCCTCCTCGGGAGTGTGTGTGACCGCGATGCTGCCGTCCGCCGGGCCCTCGTCAGCGCTGCCGAACTGCACTGCGGTGTCCGTCGTACCGGCGTCCGTCCCTGCGCCCTCGCCGCCTCCGCCGTCGCCGTCCGTGGGCGTCGGGCTGGGCGAGCCGCCGGTGGTCGGACAGGTGTCCGAGGGCACCCACGCGAAGCGCACCTCGTACGTCATCGTCGGCTTCAGGAACACGGTCCCCGGCTCCAGAGACGGATCGGGCAGCCCGGCCGCGGGGTCACCCGGGGTGTGCTGGACCACCGTGATCTTCAACGGGTCTGCGGCACCCGCCGCCTGGAAGCCGACAGTGCCGTTGCTGGTCACCGAGCAGGCGTCACCGGACACATTGGCGATCCTGAAGGACCCGTACACCGTGCCGTCCGCACCGGCCGCACCCGACTCGGCCGACGCGACCCCCAGCTGGCCGGGGGCGCAGGCCGTGGTGGCCGCCGCCTCGGAACCCGGGAGGTCGTCCTGGCCCTCGGTGCCGCTGCTCTCGGAACCGGAGTCCGTTCCTCGCGACGGAGCCGTCGGATTACCGGTCTCGCCCTCAGCGCCCTCGCTCCGGCGGCTCTCAGGCCCAGCCGTCTTCCCGCCGTCGGCGTCGGCGCCGACCTCCTCGCCGCTGCCTCCCTGGGCCTGCTGGCCGTGACCGGCGATGGCAGGGTTGGCGGTGGCCGAGCCGCCCGAATTCGCGACATGGACGAAGGCGGGGACCGCCGTGCCGATCAGCAGTGCTGCGGCCGCTGCACCCACCACGCCCTGCCTCCGCCTGGCACGCCGGGCGGGCACCGCGCGGTGCAGATGGTCGAGGGTGCCATCGGCGGGCTCGAGTTCCTGTACGGCACCGCGCAGCATGCGGCGCAGCGCGACCTCGTCGATGTCTTCGCCACCGAAGCCACCCGAGCCACCGAAGCCGCCGGAACCGCCCGAGCCGCCTGGAGCGCCGCCACCCTTGCTGCCCCCGCCCCCGCCCCCGAAGAGGTCGGTCAGCGTGCCACCGCCGGAACCGGGCCCTGCGGCCTGACCACCCGAGTCATGGCCACCCGAGTCACGGTCGGCCGATTCACGGCTGTCGGAGTCCTGACCGGCCGAGTCACGGCTGTCGGAGTCCTGAACGGCAGGGTCCGCACCTCGGGCGGTGGGCGGTGAGGCGGCTTTGCCGCCGTCGACCGCTTCCTGGTCCTGCTTCCGTTCACCGTCC
This sequence comes from Streptomyces pratensis, assembly GCF_016804005.1. GTDB lineage: Bacteria > Actinomycetota > Actinomycetes > Streptomycetales > Streptomycetaceae > Streptomyces > Streptomyces pratensis_A. The sequence continues at coordinate 7,974,992 of NZ_CP051486.1, forward strand.
TGCTCCGGATCGGTTTTCGGGGTGTCCTCCGGCCCGTGGTTCACAATCTCGTTTCCAGTCCGGTCATCGTCGTGCCTGTGCTCGGGCCCGCTCATGCCTGCGCCTCCATCACAACGCGCAGTGCCGCAATGCCCCGGGAGCCGTACGCCTTCACCGAACCGAGCGATATCCCCAGGGTATCGGCGACCTGAGCCTCCGTCATGTCCGAGAAGTAGCGCAGGACCAGCACCTCACGCTGGCGGCGCTGCAGCCCTTTCATCGCCTTGATCAGCGCGTCCCGCTCCAACTGGTCGTACGCGCCCTCCTCCGCGCTCGCCATGTCCGGCATCGGCTTGGAGAGGAGCTTCAGCCCGAGGATGCGCCGACGCAAGGCGGAGCGGGACAGGTTGACCACGGTCTGGCGGAGGTACGCGAGCGTCTTCTCCGGATCGCGCACACGGTTTCGCGCCGAGTGCACCCGGATGAACGCCTCCTGCACCACGTCCTCGCAGGACGCTGTGTCGTCCAGCAGGAGCGCCGCGAGGCCCAGCAGTGAGCGGTAGTGGGCGCGATAGGTCTCGGTGAGATGGTCGACCGTCGTTCCTGCCGCCACCGTCCCCTCAGCGCCCTCGCCGCGCTGCGAAGGCAGCCGGGTGGGTCGCGCAGCGGGCATGGGCGCGATCACCGGCATACCGCCGGCTGCGCGGGGCCTCCGGAGCGGACGCACCGAAGCGCCTCGCAACGGGCCCACCACTGTGATGTCGAGAACCTCTGCCACGCCAGTTGGACACGCTTCCCCCCGTCAGGGTTGTACGCGTACGGCACCGCGTTCGATGCTGTGCGACATGCCCTCATTCGTACCTGCTCTTCCCCAAATGCCCCGAAAACGTACCCAGCCGCGCATGAAGTGACGGCATAGACGCGTCGCATCCGCCTAGCGGTTGCGGGGAGCCAGGAGATCATCGTCGGATATGACAACGCCCCAGCTCAAGAGCTCCAGACCAGCAAGTTACCCACAGGGCGCACACAGATCCTACAAAACAGGTTCGATCAGGTACGAGAGAATTCCCCGGCCACCGATTCGGCGATCTGGGCCACGTTGAGAGCCGCGCCTTTTCGGAGATTATCGCCGCAGATGAACATCTCGACGGCATGCGGATCGTCCATCGACTGCCGCACCCGGCCCACCCAGGTCGGGTCCGTACCGACGACATCGGACGGTGTGGGGAAGTCACCGGCCGCCGGACTGTCGAAGAGCACCACCCCTGGCGCGGTCGCCAGGATTTCGTGCGCCCGGGCCACGGACACCTCGTTCTCGAAGCGGGCGTGCACGGACATGGAATGCGTCGCGATGACAGGCACGTACACACAGGTCGCCGTCACCTTCAGGTCCGGCAGCCCCAGGACCTTCCGGCACTCCTCACGGATCGCCAGTTCCTCGGACGACCAGCCGTCCCCGGCGTCGGTCCCGGCCCACGGCACCACATTCAGCGCGACGGGGGCGGCGAAAGGGCTCTTGTCCCCGTCGCCCAGAGCGCGCCGTACGTCTCCCGGGCGTGTACCCAGCTCCGTGCCCGCGACCAGGGCCAGCTGCTCACGGAGCACGGCGACGCCGTCCCGGCCCGCACCGCTCACCGCCTGGTAGGACGAGACGATCAGCTCCCGCAACCCGAATTCGGCGTGCAGCGCTCCGACCGCGACGATCAGCGACAGTGTCGTGCACTTCGGGGACGCCACGATGCCGCGCGGTCTCAGCCGCACGGCATGGGGATTGATCTCGGGGACGACGAGAGGCACGTCGTCGTCGAGCCGGAAGGCGCCGGAGTCGTCCACGACCACGGCGCCCTTGGCGGCGGCGACCGGCCCCCACTGCGCGGACACCTCGTCCGGCACCAGGAACAGGGCTACGTCCACCCCGTCGAACACGTCCTCGGCGAGCGCGAGGACCTCGGTCTCCTCACCGCGTACGACCAGCTTGGTGCCGGCCGCGCGCGGCGAGGCGATCAATCTGACCTCGCCCCAGACGTCCTCGTGCTGCGAGAGGATCTGGAGCATGACGCCGCCGATCGCCCCGGTCGCACCGACGACCGCGAGCGAGGGGCGGCGTCCCGTCATCGGCCGGTGCCCCCGTAGACGACGGCCTCGTCGGAGTCGCTGTCGAGACCGAAGGCGGAGTGCACGGCGCGCACGGCCTCGTTGACGTCGTCGACACGGGTGACCACCGAGATGCGGATCTCGGACGTCGAGATCAGCTCGATGTTCACACCGACGTTCGACAGCGCCTCGAAGAAGCCGGCGGTGACCCCCGGGTTGGTCTTCATGCCCGCGCCGACGAGGGAGATCTTGGCGATCTGGTCGTCGTAGCGCAGGGACTCGAACCCTATGCCCGCGCGGCTGCGCTCCAGGGCGTCGATGGCCTTGCGGCCCTCGGCCTTGGGCAGGGTGAACGTGATGTCCGTCAGACCGGTCGACGCGGCGGAGACGTTCTGCACCACCATGTCCATGTTGATCTCCGCGTCCGCGATGGCGCGGAAGATCGCGGCGGCCTCGCCCGGCTTGTCGGGAACGCCGACGACCGTGACCTTTGCCTCGGAGACGTCGTGGGCGACTCCGGAGATGATGGCGTGCTCCACCTGCTGGTCCCCTTGCGGCTCGTTGCTGACCCAGGTGCCGCGCAGTCCGGAGAAGGACGAGCGGACATGGATCGGGATGTTGTAACGGCGTGCGTACTCGACGCAGCGGTGCAGCAGCACCTTGGAGCCGGACGCCGCCAGCTCCAGCATGTCCTCGAAGGAGATCCAGTCGATCTTCCGGGCCTTCTTCACGACCCGGGGGTCGGCGGTGAAGACACCGTCCACATCGGTGTAGATCTCACAGACCTCGGCGTCCAGCGCGGCGGCCAGCGCGACAGCGGTCGTGTCGGAACCACCGCGACCGAGGGTCGTGATGTTCTTGCCCTCCTGGCTCACGCCCTGGAACCCGGCGACGATGGCGATGTTGCCCTCGTCGATCGAGGTCCGGATGCGGCCGGGCGTGACATCGATGATGCGCGCTTTGTTGTGGACCGAGTCGGTGATGACACCGGCCTGGCTGCCCGTGAACGACTGGGCCTCATGGCCCAGGTTTTTGATCGCCATGGCCAGCAGGGCCATGGAGATCCGCTCTCCGGCGGTCAGCAGCATGTCGAACTCACGCCCGGCAGGCATCGGGGATACCTGCTCGGCGAGATCGATCAACTCGTCCGTCGTGTCGCCCATCGCGGACACCACGACAACCACCTGGTTGCCGTTCTTCTTGGCGTCGACGACTCGCTTGGCAACACGCTTGATGCCTTCGGCATCGGCTACGGAGGAGCCTCCGTACTTCTGCACGACAAGGCCCACGTGCGCTCCTCGCTCAATAATGGTGCGGTCGGCTCAGTCTAACGAGCAGTCCGGAATCGACCCGTCGGTACCGAATGGTGAGATGTCCCGCCCACCGGTTGGTACGGAGTGCCGTTCCGAACTGCTCGTACCGGACTGTTGCCCCCTTGCCCCCACCGCACGCCTGTTTGTGTCCCAGGACACAGGCGGCACCAGCCGCCCGACAGGCACAGGGAGCACAACGGGCACAGGCAGCACAGCGGGCACAGGCACCACGGCGGGCGGCACCGGGCGGCAGGCCCCACACCGCCGACGCGCTGGACAGGCCGGACGCGCCGGTCAACGGATGCACACCGGACGCACGACGCACGGACGCGCAGGAGGACCGGACGCGCGCCGCACGCCGCACAGGAGGACCGGACGCCCACCACAGAGGCCCTGCGGCTACAGGACCGGCCGCAGGCCCAGCGGCCCCGCGATCTCCTCGGCCATCACGCGCCCCGCCTCCTCGGCCAGGTCCCCGTCGCCCGGGTCCTGGTCCGTGTCCAGGCCGTCGAGCTCCTGCAGCGGCTGGTTCAGCCGGATGTGGGCGATCAGGGACTGGAGCGCGCGCAGGGCCGCCGAAGCGGTGGAGCCCCAGTTGGAGAAGTACGAGAACTGCCACCACCACATGGCCTCCGCCGTGCGGTCGGCCTCGTAGTGCGCGAGGCCGTGTCCCAGGTCCGTGACCAGGTCGGCCAGGTCGTCGGAGATGCGGTGGGGCACGGGCGCCTTGCGGGGCTCGTACGGGTCGAAGACCTCGGAGTAGACGTCGATGGGCTCCAGGAGCTCCGCGAAGCGCTCACGCAGCCCGTCGGCGTCCGGTTCGGCTCCCAGGTCCGGCTCGTAGCGTTCGTCCGGGAGGATGTCCTCGTACGCGCCGAGCCTCCCGCCGGCCAGCAGGAGCTGGGAGACCTGGAGGAGCAGGACCGGAACGGCCTCTTCGGGCTCCTCGGCCTTGGAGACCTCGGTGACCGCGACGATGAACGTCTTGATCTGGTCCGCGACCTGGACGGCGAAGTCGTCCGGATCCTGCGTGACGGAGTTCAGCGTGGCGTCAGACATCGAGGGGACCTCCCGTGGGCAGGGTCGCGAACGGTGTGTAGAACATAGCGCCGCCGCACGTAAAGCCGCAGTCAGATGCCTGGTCACACATCGAGCAGCCGCCTCCCCTCGAAGGCGCGTCCGAGGGTGACCTCGTCCGCGTACTCCAGGTCGCCACCCACGGGCAGCCCGCTGGCCAGCCGTGTGACCCGCAGGCCCATCGGCTTGACCATCCGGGCGAGGTACGTCGCGGTGGCCTCGCCCTCCAGGTTGGGGTCCGTCGCGAGGATCAGCTCCGTGATGGAGCCGTCCGCGAGCCGGGCCAGCAGCTCCCTGATGCGCAGGTCGTCCGGGCCGACGCCCTCGATGGGACTGATCGCGCCGCCGAGTACGTGGTAGCGGCCCCGGAACTCACGGGTCCGCTCGATCGCGACGACGTCCTTGGGTTCCTCGACCACGCAGATGACCGAGCGGTCGCGGCGCGCGTCGCGGCAGATGCCGCACTGCTCCTGCTGGGCGACGTTGCCGCAGATCTCGCAGAAGCGGACCTTGTCCTTGACCTCGAGGAGGGCATGGGCCAGACGGCGTACGTCGGTGGGCTCGGCCTGCAGGATGTGGAATGCGATCCGCTGCGCGCTCTTGGGACCGACGCCCGGCAGCCTGCCCAGCTCGTCGATCAGCTCCTGAACCACGCCTTCGTACAACGGAACGCCTTTCCTTTTTTTCCTGCTCGCACCGTATCCGGTACGCCTGAGTAGCTACAGGGTCAGAACGGAAGACCCGGCATGCCGCCGCCGAGGCCCTGGGCCAGCGGGCCCAGCTTCTGCTGCTGGAGCTGCTGCGCGTTCTCGTTCGCGGCCTGGACCGCGGCGACCACGAGATCGGCGAGCGTCTCGGTGTCCTCCGGGTCCACCGCACCCGGGTCGATCACCAGGGCGCGGAGCTCGCCGGACCCGGTCACGGTGGCCTTCACGAGGCCACCGCCCGCCTGTCCCTCGACCTCGGTCCTGGCCAGCTCCTCCTGGGCCACGGCGAGATCCTGCTGCATCTTCTGGGCCTGCTGGAGCAGCTGCTGCATGTTGGGCTGGCCACCACCGGGAATCACGGTCACTCCTGGCACTTCGACGACGGATTGTTTCGGTACGCCGAGCCTACGTGTTCGCCGGACACCGTGCCCCACCCGCCGGGGACCAACTCTTTCGGGTGAGTTCTGAAAAGTGCCTGCCCTGCTCCTATACCTGACCAGAGGCCATGTCCACCCGGGAATCCAGCGATTTCGACCCCGCGGCCCACCATTCGGCGGTAGGAAGAGCATGCGTATCCGTACCCATACACATAGTGAAGGTAACGCAGAGTTACACGAGTGGGGCCCCGGTCATATGCCGGTATCAGTCCCGCCCCTGACCGAGAACCGTGCCGATCCCGCGTCGATACGCGCCGAACGCAGAGTGCAGAGGAGTGCCCCGGTGAGTCAGCCGGAGATGCAGCCCGAAGGGCCGCCCCGCAAGGAGCCCGGCGCGGGTTCCGGTGCCGGCACCGGAACCGCATGGTCCGGTCCGCGCTACGGTTCGAGCCCCCGGGACCTGACCGGCCGCGCCTTCCCCCTCGGCGACTGGGGCGAGCCCGCCGAACGGCTCGACGAGCTCTACCGCTGGGTCGAGGCCGGCGCCATGGAGACCGCCGACTGGTACCTGCGCGACCGGGTCCGGAAGCGGCGCACGGCCAGAGCGCTCCGGCTCGGCACGGCGGCCGGGCTGGTCGCGGGCGCGGCACTCCCCCTCCTCGATCTGACCGGGCAACTGCACGGCTCGGCCGGCTGGGGGTATCTGTCGCTGCTCCTGGGCGCCGCCTGCATGGCGTGCGACCGGTACTTCGGGCTGACGTCCGGCTGGATAAGGAACCTCGCGACGGCACAGGCCGTGCAACGGCGCCTCCAGGTGCTGCAGTTCGACTGGTCCTCCGAGTCCGTCCGGGAGGTGCTGGGCCCGACGGAGGGCACCGCCAGCGAGGCCGCGGAGCGGTGCCTGGGTGTCCTGCGCCGCTTCTCGGAGGACATCACCGAGCTCGTCCGCATGGAGACGGCCGACTGGATGGTGGAGTTCCGGGCCGGCCCCGCGCCCATGGGAATGCAGTCGCTGGTGTCGGGCGGGCCGGGCGGCCGCCCCGAGCACGGGGCCGCCCCCGGCCGGCTCACCCTGCCGGTGGCCAGGCCGAACATGCCGCGCCAGCGGCCGCCGGAGCCGCCCCGCTGACGCCGGAGCCGCCCTGCCGGAGGAGCGGGACGGCGGGCGGCCCGGCGGACGCGACGGATCAGCTGAAGATGATCATCGAGCCCTGCGCGAGGCTGCGGGTGGCCGCCGTGTGCAGGCCGAGCCAGACGTGCCGCTCCCTGGCGAAGGGGCTGTCGTCGTACGGAACCGGGGCGGCCGGTTCCTCCAGCGTGGTCGGACCCGCGGGCGGAAGGGGCGCGGCCGGCGGGTTGGCCGGATCGATACCGAGGGACGGGGCGACGAACTCGAGCTCGCGCAGCAGGCCGTGGGAGGAGCCGAGCGGACCGCCGCCCTCCAGGAGCTGGTCGTCGGAGAGCGGATTGGGGAAGTCCACCGGCACGTAGGCTCCGGCGTGGTCGTAATGCCAGACCAGGTGCGACTCCTGCGCACTCTGCTCGAACATCTCCAGCAACTGTTCGTAGTCACCGCCCAGTTCGTCGACGGGCGTGACGGCGAGGCCGCTCAGCTGGAGCAGGTAGGCGCGCCGCAGGAAGTGCAGGGCGTCGTAGTCGAAGCCCGCGACCGGGGCGACGTCCCCGGTGAGTCCTGGCATGTAGGCGTAGACGGGCACGGGCGGCAGCCCTGCCTCCGTCAACGCCTTGTCGTAGACGGCGATCTCTTCGGCGAACGGGTTGTCGGGGCTGTGGCACAGCACATCGACGAGGGGGACCAGCCACAGGTCACAGGCCACGAAGTCTCGCTCTCCAACGGTTCGTGCGATGGTCGGGCAAGCGTAATGCGGCCGGGACCGCGCGCACAGGGTGCGGGCGGTCCGCGAGCCGGAGGGCGGGCCGGACCGGCCCCTTGCCGGCCGGGACCGGAGGGCCGACGGTCCGCGGACCGCCGGGACAGCCCGGACAGTCGCCTGCCTACCCGGACCGGAGAACAGCCTGGGCGCTCCCTCGCCGGCCCGGACCGGAGGACAGCCCGGACGCTCCCTCGCCGGCCCGGACCGGAGGGCAGAGGTTCCGCAGAGCGGAGGACAGCCCGGGCGCTCCCCTGCCCGCCCGGGCCGGAAGGCGGACGGTCCGCAGACCGGAGGACAGCCCGGCCGCGGACCGGTGTGCGCTCAGCCGTGGCCCGGGTGCGGGGGGTTTCCGGCGGCCAGCCGGTCCGCCCAGTTCAGCCCGTGCGCGTAGTAGGCGTCCAGCACCGCCCGTACGGCGGGCCCGTCGGCGGCCGCGATCGCCTCCACCAGTTCCTGGTGTCCGTTCCACAGCCAGTCGCACACGTCGGCGTCCCCGCGCAGATACGGCACGGCGAACGCCCAGGCCTGCATGCGCAGCCGTTGCAGGAACTCGTTGATGTAGGTGTTGCCGATGACCGTGCCGAGCTCCCGCCAGAACCGCAGGTCGTAGCCGATGAGGATGTCGAGGTCGCCGCTGCGCGCGGCCCGTGCGGCCTCCTCGGCCCGGCGGCGTACGGAGACGAGGGCGGCCCGGTGGGCGCCGAGCACGAGGGGCGCCGAACCGGACCCGTCGAAGATTCCCCGGAACACCCCGTCTATGACCAGGGCCCGCGCCTCCACCATCGACCGGTAGTCGGCGACGGTGAATTCGCGGACCCGGAAGCCACGGTGCTGGTCGGATTCGAGCAGTCCCTGCGCGGAGAGGTCGAAGAGCGCCTCCCGGACGGGCGTCGCGGACACTCCGTACTGCTCGGCGATCTGCTTGACGGTGAACTCCAGCCGTGGCCGCAGACGCCCCGCGAGCACCTCGTCACGCAGTGCGTCGGCGATCTGCTGCCGCAGCGTACTGCGGGTCACACCTCCGCTCGCACCCATGACGCCCCCTCCCGTTCTCGGCTTGGGTCACCATAAGCCAGGGCAAGTGCCCGCTTCCGGGCACGGGGGAGGGCGTCGTGTCCGGTGCCGTCTACACGGTGTGCTCGTCGGCGACCGAAAGGGCGGCGTCCAGGGCCGCGAGCCCTTCCTTCGCCTCGGCCTCGGTGATGTTGCAGGCGGGGACGACATGGGTGCGGTTCATGTTGATGAAGGGCCAGAGGCCGTTCTGCTTGCAGGCGGCGCCGAAGGCCGCCATCGGGGCGTTGGCCTCGCCCGTCGCGTTGTACGGGACCAGGGGTTCGCGGGTCTCCCTGTCCCGGACAAGCTCCAGCGCCCAGAACGCGCCGAGCCCTCGCACCTCGCCGACGGACGGGTGGCGATCGGCGAGTTCACGCAGGCCGGGGCCGAGCACGTGCTCGCCCAGGTGCGCGGCGCTCTCGACGGTCTTCTCGTCCTCCATGACCTTGAGCGTGGCGACGGCGGCGGCGCAGGCCAGCGGGTGACCGGAGTAGGTGAGCCCGCCCGGGTAGGGGCGTGTCTCGAAGGTGGCGGCGATCTCGGCGCTGATGGCGACGCCGCCGAGCGGTACGTAACCGGAGTTGACGCCCTTCGCGAACGTCATCAGGTCCGGTACGACGTCGTGGTGGTCGGCGGCGAACCACTTGCCGGTGCGCCCGAACCCGGCCATCACCTCGTCCAGCACGAAGACGATCCCGTGGCGGTCGCAGATCTCCCGTACGCCCGCGAGGTATCCGGGGGGCGGCGACATGATGCCCGCCGTACCGGGGATGGTCTCCAGGACCACGGCGGCGACGGTCGCCGGCCCCTCGAAGGCGAGGGTGTCCTCCAGGTGCTGGAGCGCGCGGGCGCACTCCTCGGCCTCCGTCCGCGCGTAGAAGGGCGAGCGGTAGAGGAACGGCGCCCAGAAGCGGACGACGCCCGCGGAACCGGTGTCGGACGCCCAGCGGCGCGGGTCTCCGGTCAGGTTGATCGCGGTGGCGGTGGCACCGTGGTACGAGCGGTAGGCGGAGAGCACCTTCTGGCGTCCGGTGTGCAGCCGGGCCATGCGGACGGCGTTCTCGACGGCCTCCGCACCGCCGTTGGTGAAGAAGATCTTGTCCAGGTCGCCAGGGGTGCGCTCGGCGATCAGACGGGCGGCCTCGGAACGCGCCTCGACGGCGAACGCCGGTGCGAACGTGGCGAGTTTCCCCGCCTGTTCCTGGATCGCGGCGACGACGACGGGGTGCTGGTAGCCGATGTTGGTGAAGACGAGACCGCTGGTGAAGTCCAGGTAGCGGTTGCCGTCGTAATCCCAGAAATACGCCCCCTCGGCGCCGGCGACGGCGAGCGGGTCGATCAGGCCCTGGGCGGACCAGGAGTGGAACACGTGCGCGCGGTCGGCGGCCTTCACGGCCGCGCCCGCTTCGGAGTCGACGTACGGGGCGCGAGAGGCATCGGGGCTCATACGGCGAGCGTATGCGGCGGTGCGGCCCGTCCTCCATGGCCACTGTGTACGGCGTGGGCCGTCCCGCTCGGCAGGGTGTCGGGTTCCCGCCCGGAACCATCCCGATTGACAGCATGCTGTCATCATGACAGCCTTCTGTCATAAGGTTCAGCGTTCACGAGGTTCCCGCCACCGGAGGCCATCATGACCAGCACGACCGTTCACCTGGCCGTCTACGACACCTTCGCCGACTGGGAGCCGGGCTTCGCCACGGCGCAGCTCACCCAGCACGGCCGCACCGTGCGGACCGTCGGCCTCACCACCGCGCCCGTCACCACCATGGGCGGGATGCGCGTCCTGCCCGACCTCGCGCTCGACGAGCTGGACCCCGGCGACAGCGAGCTGCTGATCCTCACCGGCGCCTCCCTCTGGGACTCGGGCGACGCCCTGGCTCCGTTCGCCCGTGCGGCGCGGACCTTCCTCGACGCGGGTGTGCCCGTCGCGGCCATCTGCGGGGCGACCGCGGGCCTGGCCCGCGAAGGGCTGCTCGACGACCGCGCCCACACGAGCGCGGTGTCGTTCTACCTCGCGGCCACGGGATACGCGGGCGGCGCGCACTACGTGGAGGCCGACGCGGTGACCGGCGCCGACGCGGGTGCGGCCTCCGGCACGGCCCCGCGAGGCGCCCTCGTCACGGCGGGGCCGACCGAGCCGGTCGCCTTCGCCCGCGAGATCTTCGGCCTGCTCGGGGTGTTCGAGCCGAAGAAGCTGGACGCCTGGTACCGGCTCTTCCACGACTCGGACGCGAGCGCGTACGAGGTGCTCGAAGGATGAGCGGGAAGAACGCCACGGACGACGAGAACGGCGCCCGGCTCAGCCGCACCGCGATCGGGGTGTTCCGGCTCAACGGCAGGTTCCTGTCCGTGGCCGAGGAACTGGCCGGGCCGGTCGGACTCACTGCGGCCCGGTGGCAGGTCCTCGGCGCGGTCCTGGCCGAGCCGCTTCCCGTGTCCGGGATCGCCCGCGCGATGGGCATCACCCGGCAGAGCGTCCAGCGGATCGCGGATCTGCTGGTGGACCGGGGGTTCGCCGAGTACGTCGCGAATCCGTCCCACCGGCGGGCCAAGCTGCTCAGGCCCACCGCGGAGGGCCGGGCCGCGGTGAGCCGGATGGACCCTGCCCACGCGGAGTTCGCGGAACGGCTCGCAGGGGAACTGGGCGAGGAGGAGTTCGCGCGTACCGTCCAGGTCCTGGAACGGCTCTCGGCCGCCATGGACACCCTGACGTCCCCGGCCGGGTCGCCGCCGGAATCCTCCCGGGGCTGATCCGCCCGCGCCGTCCTCCCCGGGGCCGCGGGCGGTCCGTGGCCAGGTCCGCCGCTATTCTCGGTCCACGGGCCGTCACGGCCGCACGGGGAGGAAGCGCACCATGGACGAGCTGAGCTCCGGCGATCCGCAACGCATCGGCAGATACCGTCTGTTGAGGCGGCTCGGCGCAGGCGGGATGGGCCAGGTGTTCCTGGCCCGCTCGGACCGGGGCCGTACCGTCGCCATCAAGCTGGTCCGGCCCGAGCTCGCCGAACAGCAGCAGTTCCGCGACCGTTTCCGGGCGGAGGTGCAGGCCGCCCGGAAGGTCGGAGGTTCCTGGACGGCGCCGGTGCTCGACGCCGGTGTGGACGACGCGGTGCCGTGGGTGGCCACCGGTTACGTCGCCGGCCCCTCGCTCCACCGCATCGTCTCGGGCCGCTCCGGTGCCCCGGTGGCCGAGTCCGGGGCGTACGGTCCGCTCCCCGGACGCTCCGTCAGGGTCCTGGGCGCCGGGCTCGCGGGGGCTCTCCAGGACATCCACCGCGCCGGGCTGATCCACCGCGACCTGAAACCGTCCAACGTCCTGGTGACGATCGACGGCCCCCGGGTCATCGACTTCGGCATCGCCCGGGCTCTGGACACCGTCACGGACGGGGGCCTCACACGCACCGGCGCGATGATCGGCTCACCCGGCTTCATGGCACCCGAGCAGGTACGGGGCGAACGCGTGACGCCCGCGTGCGACGTGTTCTGCCTGGGGTCCGTGCTGGCGTACGCGGTGACCGGCCGGCTGCCGTTCGGCGGGGCGGACAGCGGGGGCCACGCCCTGATGTACCGGATCGCGCAGGAGGACCCGGACCTCACCGGCGTGCCCGGCGACCTGGTCGAACTGGTCCGGGACTGCCTCGCGAAGGACCCGGCCGCGCGGCCCTCCACCGATGCCGTCCTGGAGCGGCTGGGTGACACGGACACGGCGGAGCCGTGGCTGCCCGGTGCGCTGATCGCCCAACTGGGCCGGCACGCCGTGGAACTGCTGGATTCCGAGGACCCGGAGGAGGACGTCCCGGAGCAGGAGCAGACCCCGCGAACGGCGCCTTCGGCGCCCGCGCCCACGCCGCCTCCCGGACCGGTCCCGCCGCCCGCCGTCACGCACCGGGCCGCCCCCACCCGGGTCGGCCCGACCGTGCCGCACCAGGCACCCGCACAGCAGCAGGCGTACGGGTACCCCCGGCCGCAGGCTCCCGTACACGGATACGGATACGGCCCCACTCCTCCGCACGGACCGGCCGGCGCCACTCCCCCGCACGGACCGGCCGGCGCCTTCGCCCCGCCCGCACCGGCGCGCCGCCGCGGAGCGGGCCCGGCCCTGTTGCTGGCCACCGCGGCGCTGCTCGTCGCCGCGGGGGCGGGCTGGGGCGTCTACACCTTCACGCGGAGCGCGGACGACGGCTCGACGGCCTCCTCCACCAACGGGGCCGGATCGTCCGAGGGCGGCACGGACGCGGACGGCACGGAGCACGACGGCAAGAACGCCGACGGCACGGTCCCTTCCGGACTCCTGGGGACCTGGTCCGCCCAGGTCGGCTCGGACGGCACGTCCACCCGACAGCTCATGGTCAGGCAGGGCGGGGTGGGCGACAGCGTCCTGACCCTCACCGCCGAGGGCCCGCTCGACACGGGAGGTTCGTACCGCTGCGTCTTCCAGGCCGACCTGGAGAGCGAGCCCTCCACCGGCGATTCCGTGCGCCTCGGGTCCTCCCGGGTCACCGAAGGTGAGCCGATGTCGTCGTGCGCCCCGGGAAAGCCCACCGTCCTGACGCTGCTGCCCGACGGCAACCTGCGCCGCGAGATCACGTCCTCCGGGCAGAGCCTGACGTACAGCAAGACGGGCTGAGCCTGACGTACTGCAAAACGGGCTGAGACGGCCGCGAGGCCGGGCCGGTCGGCTCAGGCCGCGAGATCCACCGTCCGGAATGCGAGCCACAGGTCGTAGCGCGCGCTCGGCGCCTGGAGCAGCGACCGGCCCAGCAGGGCCTCGAGCCGGGTGAGGCGCTTGCGCGCACCGGGCACCGAGATGCCGAGTTCGGCCGCGGCCGGGCTCAGCTGTCCCTCGCAGCGCAGCCACGTCCTCAGGGTCTCCTCGCCCATGGGCCCGGCCCGGCCGAGGAGTCGCAGCTGCTGGACGGCCCAGTCCTGGACGCCGGGGGCGCGCAGAACCACGTCGAGGTCCTCGGAGACCGCGGGCCCCTCCCGACGCGTGCGGTGCAGCGCGGGGGTGGCCCTGATCCGCAGGGCCAGGTCGACGGCCGCCTGGTCCGCGATCCGGTTCAGGTCCAGGCCGAGGAGTTCACCGACGAGCTTCAGGCGGGAGGCCAGGGTGTTGCGGTGGATCTTCAGGTGCTGGGTGGCGTGGGAGGAGAACGCCAGCCAGGACGCGACTGTCGCCGCCAGTTCCTGGCTGCCCGGGTCCTGCGAGCGGCGCGGCAGATGGGTGAGTAGGGGCGCGAGCAGGACATCGGCCCACCGCGCCCCGGCGGCGCCGACGACCAGCGCGGGCTCCTGGGCGGCGCCGAATCTGGCGTGACGCCCGGGGACTCCACGGGCGACGGCGAGCGCGTGGAAGGCCTGCCGGTAGGCGGTCGCGGTGTCGGGCAGCCGCACTTCCTCGCTGACGCCCACGACGCAGTCGTCCACGAGTCCGGCGACTGCCAGACCGAGGGTGCGGCCCTCCTCCGGCCCTTCCGCCTCCGTCTCCTCGTCCGCGGGCACGATGAGGATCAGATGGCGGGCGTACACCGGGCAGCGCACGATCCAGGTACGGCCGCCCGAGGCGTCCGCGCAGATCCGGGCCACCTCGTCCCGCTGTCCGCCGGAACACTCGACGACGCAGACGCGCACGGGATCAGGGAGCTTCGGCCGCAGGGCGCCTGCCACCTGATGGGCGATGGAAAGCTGGCCCGTCATCAGCAGGTGCAGCACGGCCTCACGCCCCCGGGACTCCGCCAGGTCCACCCGCCGCCGCTTGCGTTCGACGCTCTCCGACGCCCAGGAAAGGGCCAGCGGCATCACCGCGTCGGCCATCAGCGTGGTCAGCCCGCCGGGCAGCGGCTTGGGTGCGACGAGAGCGAGGACCGGGCCGTGGTTCTCGGGTTTCCGGTCGAGGGGGAGCAAAAGCGCGGAGCACTCGTCGGTGTCCAGGGAGTACGAACCGGTCCCCCGTGCCGTCAGCTCCCTCGCCGCCCGGGAGGCGAGCCCGGCCGCCTCATGGCCCGGCCACCGTACGTTCCCGGCCACGGCCTGGAGCACCGTGCCGCCTCCGTCCAGGATCCCGGCCCAGCCCTCCGCACGCTGGGCCAGCCTGCGCAGCAGCTCGGGCGATCCACCGGTCCGCGCGAGCCGGTACATCAGCAGTACGTCGTCGGCCCGTTCGTGAGCCCGCACGTCTTCTCCGTTCCTCCCCGAAACCGGAGTGCAGAGTACCGGTCAGGTTGTGCGGTCTGATACCCGTCGGGAGCCACACGGTGCGAATTGAATCTCCCGGCGCGCCGCCGGGTCCCCCTAGAGTCCGCAGCGTGTTCCGGGACGTTCGGGGGACGTCGGGGGACGTCGGGGGACGTCGGGGGACGTCCGGACGGCACGGCGGCAGCGGCTCACGGGGGTGGTCGCTGTCGTCGGCCCGCACCGCTGTCGTCGGCCCGCCGCTGTCATCGGCCCGCACCGTGGCCGACGGCCCACGCCGCTGTCGTCGGCCCACGCCGTTGCCGGCGCTGCCGCCCCGCCTGACCAGACCGCGCCGCAGGCCCGGGGCAAGGCGCTCACGCAGGGAGCACCTTCGCCTCTCCCACGGCGGCGAGCAGCCAGATGGGGAACTCCGGATCCGCCTGCCCCACGGCCAGACCGAGCCAGCGAGTGCCTCCGGGCACACGCCATACCTGCATGCTGCCCGCGAGGTTGCAGAGCTGCCCCATCGGCTCCGGGGCCATGTCAGCCCCTTCGTCCCGTTCCAGATAGGGCCAGAGGTCGACCGTCTCCGGCTCGCCCCATCGCTCGCTCAACGCGGTCGCCACGGCGCTGAACCCGTCCTCGATCTCCTGCTCGGCGGGCTCTACGACCTCGGCGGACCGGTCGTCCCAGAAGTCCCGGCTGGCCCGCAGGATCAGCAGATGGTGTCCGGGTCCGCTGCTGTGCATCTCGCTGTCCTCGCTCTCCTCCCCCTCCGGGAAGGGCAGGGCGAGGGAGCTGTCGATCAGGGCCAGGTGGGCCTCGGTGGTCGTGGGCGGGGTGCCGGTGCTGTCCGTGTACATGGCGCGTGATCCTGCCAACCCCGCTCCCCTGAAGACCAATCGGGGCCGTCGCCGCCCGAGGGGCGCCGGACACGGAACGGGCGGCCCCGCACGCGAAGGAAGCGGCGGCCCGGGACGAGAGCGGCGGGTCCACCGGGTCGAGGGGCGGCCTCGGCGGGGGTGCGCCGGCCTGTCGAAGGCACGAAACGGGGGCGCGTCCGGCCGGTGCCGGGCGCGCCCCCTCTCCCCGGGGTGGGGCCGGGTCAGCAGCTCAGGTTCGAGCCGGGTGTGGTGCCGAGGATCTGGACGAAGGCCTGGTACTTGGCGATGCGGCTCTGGACCTGTCCGGGGTTGCCGCCGTTGCACTCCAGGCTGCCGTTGATGGACCGGATGGTCTCGCCGAAGCCGGCGCCGTTGACCATCGCGTTGTGGGGCGTCATGGTGCCGGGTCCCGACTGGGTGTTCCAGTACCAGAGACCGGTCTTCCAGGCCACGGAGGCGTTCTGCTCCACCTGCCAGGGGTTGCCGAGCAGGTCGATGCCGAGCGCGTCACCGGCGGCCTTGTAGTTGAAGTTCCAGCTGAGCTGGATCGGCCCACGGCCGTAGTAGGCGGCCTGACCGGCAGGGCAGCCGTACGACTGGCTGGTGTCGCAGTAGTGGGGGTAGTTCGCGGTGTTCTGCTCCACGATGTGGACCAGCCCGCCGGTCTCGTGGCTGACGTTGGCGAGGAAGGCCGCCGCCTCCTGCTTCTTGACCGTGTCACTGCCGGTTTTGGCGAAGCCGGGGTACGCGCTCAGCGCGGCGGTGAGGCCGCTGTACGTGTAGAACGAGTTCCGGCTCGGGAACATCTGGTTGAACTGCGACTCGCTCACGACGAAGCCCGAGGGGTTCGGTGTCCCCGGGTCCGTGCCGCCGCCGCAGCTGCCCTGGTCCGCCCAGACGTCGGCCGTGCCGGGCCGCTCGTTCTGGGTCCACCACTTCGCCGACCAGTTCCGCCCGTTGTACGAGGCGGAGCCACCGCCCCAGTAGACGGCGGAGGCGCTCCAGGCCGGGGCGCAGGCGGCAGCCGAAGCGGTGGAGACGGGGAGGAAGACGAACGTCGCGATGAGCGCGCCCAGTGCGACGATCAGGCTCATGACACGTTTGGCCACGTGATCACTCCTTCGGCGCGGCGCCGCGCTGAGCGTGCGCCGTCATGGGGGGTTGCACCAACTGAAGCGTCGATGGTCTGGACCTGTCAAGGTCTAGACCAAAACTCGCCCTCTGGCGCATCCTCCTCAACTCTGCTTCCACAGAAGCTGGTTGAACGCGAGACGAACTTCACCGGAAGGAATCCGGAGGCTCTCCTACCACCCGGTTCCCGGTCGTACGGTGACGCCATCCGGCACACCGCACCCACGAGGGAGCGCGAGCACCATGGACTGGTTGTTCACCCCCGAGAACGTCATCGCCGTCCTCACCGCCCTCCTGGGCGTCGCGACGTCGGCGGGCGTGCTCTGGTACGAACGCCGCGTCCCACGCCGCAAACGCATCGGCTACCGCGTGCAGATGGACACCCCCATAGGCAGCGAAGTCAGCCAGGGCCGGGCCAATGTGCGTCTCGGGCTCTTCGACGAGACCCCGGACATGGCCGACGCCACTCTCGTCCTGCTGCGCATCGAGAACGACGGCTCACAGTCGATCGGCGACGAGGACTACACCGGACGCGGTGAACTCAACGGGCTGACGGTGGAGTTCACCGGACGGACGGTCCGAGGGATCGCCGTGACCCATTCGTCGGACGCCGATCACCTCATGGACCACTTCACCCCGGCGGCCGGCTTGCGGCACGACGGATCGGTCATCCGGCTGCCACGCGTCCCGCTCAACCGCAACGAGCACTTCAAGCTCCTGGTCCTGCTCACCGGTTCGCACGTGGGCGGCCCGATCAAGGTCACCGGGGGAATCCGGGACGGTGCCGTGGCGCGGAACAAGGCCGCCCGCCCCGACGAGAAACCTCCACTGTTCGGCCAGGCGTCCAGGATCATCACCGTGGCCCTCACCACCTGCGTGGTCACGCTCGCCGGCATCATCGTCGTACGGGACGACTCCCCGCCGCCGATGGACTGCGCCAAGGGCACCCTCACCGTCACCGGCTCCACTGCCTTCAGGCCGGTCATGGAGGAGCTGAAGGAGAAGTACGAGGACGAGTGCGAAGGCGCCAGGATCCGCCTGGACATCCACGGCAGCAACGCCGGCGTGCGGAAGCTCGACGCCACGGGCGCCAAGGCCGGATCGGCCGGCTCCCCTTCCATGATCGCCCTGTCCGACGGCCCCCGGCCGGCCGCTCTCACCGAGCTGCACGGGAAGCGGGTCGCGATCTCGCTGTTCTCCCTCGTCGTCAACGACACGGTGCCGGTGAAGGACCTCACCCTGGACCAGATCAGACGGATCTACGCCGGCGAGGTCCGCAACTGGAACGAGATCGTGGAGGGCGGCCCCGACCTGGACATCCGGCTCGTCAGCCGGGACGCCAACTCCGGGACCAGGGAGGTGTTCCAGCGCCGTGTCCTGGACGCCAACGAGCCCGCCACGTCCTCACGCGACTGCACCACCAAGGACTACGCCGACGCCCCGGTACTCCGCTGCGAGCTCGACGGCACGGACCAGGTCCTGGCCGAGGTCGCCCGCCTCGACGGCGCGATCGGCTACACCGAACTCCGGGGCGGCGCGGTGCCCGACGGGGCGCACCGGACAGCCATCGACGGCACCACCCCCTCGGTCGACACGATCGCCACCAGCAGCTACCCGTACCGTGAGATCGAATACGCGTACACCTACGGATCGCCGCCCGCGAACTCCCTGGTGGCCGGGTTCCTGAACTACCTCGACAACTACGGCGAGGAGATCATGCGCACCAACGGCCACCTGCCCTGCGCGACGCCGAAGGGCATGCGGCTCTGCGGGGAGGACTGGACCCTCCCCGAGTAAGCGCCGCCGTGGGCGGGCGGGGGCGGCAGGCACCCCCGGCAGCACCGTGGGTCCCGGCGTGGGCGGCAGGCACCCCCTCCTGCCGTCCGCGCCGTGTAAGCCCCTCGGACACCCCTTCCCATGCCGCCTCCGGCCGGTGCCCGGTCACGCACGGCTCGACGGGGCCGCGCTCACCCCGCCGGCCCGTGGAGCAGCGGTCCGCGCGGTCCGGGGCGGCTCCGCGTGCTCCCCGCCGCGGGTGGACGCGGGGCCGGACGCGCCACGGCCCGGAGCTGCGCGGGTGGCCGTGCGGAACGGAACGGCCGGACCTTCCACGAGGGAAGGCCCGGCCGCCGTCGCGCTGCTCCCGAGGGAGAGCTGGGAATCTCCTACAGGAAGGAGTTGATCTCGATCGTCTCGGTACGGCCCGGGCCGACACCGATCGCGGAGATCGGGGCGCCGGACATCTCCTCCAGCGCCTTCACGTACGCCTGCGCGTTCTTCGGCAGGTCGTCGAAGGTCTTGGCCTTCGTGATGTCCTCGGACCAGCCCGGCAGCATCTCGTAGATCGGCTTCGCGTGGTGGAAGTCGGTCTGGCTGTAAGGGAGTTCCTCGACGCGCTTGCCGTCGATCTCGTACGCCACGCACACCGGGATCTGCTCCCAGCCGGTCAGCACGTCCAGCTTGGTGAGGAAGAAGTCGGTGAGGCCGTTGACCCGGGTCGCGTACCGCGCGATCGGGGCGTCGAACCAGCCGCAGCGGCGGTCGCGGCCGGTGGTGACACCGCGCTCGCCGCCGATCCTGCGCAGCGCCTCGCCGTCCTCGTCGAGAAGTTCGGTCGGGAAGGGTCCGGCACCGACGCGGGTGGTGTAGGCCTTGAGGATGCCGATGACCCGGCTGATCTTCGTCGGGCCCACGCCGGATCCGGTGCAGGCGCCGCCCGCGGTCGGGTTCGACGAGGTGACGAAGGGGTAGGTGCCGTGATCGACGTCCAGCAGGGTCCCCTGGCCGCCCTCGAAGAGGACGACCTTGCCCTCGTCGATGGCGTTGTTCAGGATCAGCGTCGTGTCGGCGACGTACGGCTTGATCTGCTCCGCGTACTGGAGCATCTCCTCGACGATCTTGCCGGACTCGATCGCGCGCCGGTTGAAGACCTTGGCGAGGAGCTGGTTCTTCTGCTCCAGCGCCGCCTCGACCTTCTGCTCCAGGATCGACTCGTCGTAGAGGTCCTGGACGCGGATGCCCACGCGGTTGATCTTGTCGGCGTACGTCGGGCCGATACCGCGCCCGGTGGTACCGATCTTGCGCTTCCCGAGGAAGCGTTCCGTCACCTTGTCGACGGTGACGTTGTACGGAGTGATCAAATGAGCGTTGCCGCTGATCAGGAGCTTGGACGTATCGACGCCTCGCTCGTTCAGACCGCTCAGCTCGGAGAGCAGGACCGCCGGGTCGACGACGACACCGTTACCGATGACCGGGGTACACCCCGGCGACAGGATTCCGGAGGGGAGGAGATGCAGTGCGTACTTCTGGTCGCCTACGACAACCGTGTGGCCGGCATTGTTGCCGCCCTGGTAACGCACCACATAGTCAACGGATCCACCGAGGAGGTCGGTGGCCTTCCCCTTGCCCTCGTCACCCCACTGAGCACCGAGCAGCACAAGTGCGGGCACAGGCGTACACCCCTTCCGGGCGGGGCATGTCCAAGGTCAGGGGGCGTACGTAAAGGTCGTACCTGCCGCACGACGATGTGCGGCAAAGCCTGAGCCGTCGAACCGGGTGCCCCGGAATAGACGAAGCCCCTGGCGCAATAGCGCAAGGGGCTCTTGCACCAAGATGCTACCCGAGGAAGGACCGAGGTGTCGGCTGCAGAGCCCCCCGGCGACGGCGACCACCAGCTACTCGTACTCATCGACCCCCTTGCCCGCCGCTACGACGGCGAGTCCGTGCGCATCGCGAAGGACGTGCTGAGCGCCGGCGCGCACGCCAAGATCTGCTTCGCGGACAGCCCTGACGAGTTCGCCAGGGCCCTGTCCCGGCGGGGTTCGCGACGCCCCGTCGTCGTCGGCGACGACCACGCGCTGCTGCGCGCCGTGTCCCAGCTCCACCGGGAACGGGAGCTCGCGGACAGCACGCTCGCCCTGATCCCGGTCGGCGCGGCGCACACGCTGGAACTCGCCCACGCACTCGGCGTGCCCACGGGTGCCGTCGCGGCGGCACGAACCGCGCTCGACGGGACGGCCCGCCGGCTGGATCTGCTCGTCGACGACAGCGACGGAGTCGTTCTCGGTGAGCTGCGCATCCCGGCGACCAGACCCTCACCGGGCGCGCACCACACGGTCTGGGACACCTGCCGCACCCTCGTGGCGTCCCTGGTCCGCCCGGCCCCTCCCTCGCCCTCCGGCCCCTCCCGCAGCCATCGGCTGCGGGTGGAGGCGGACGGGGTCCTGCTGAACGACCTGGACCGGCCCGTCGAGGGCGTCTCGATGGCCGCCCAGGGCGACGGGGGCCTGGCGGACGTGGTGATCCACACGGCCTCCGGCGACACGCACACGGTGGAGGCCAAGGCGGTCACGGTCTCCGGCCCGGACTTCCGCTACCGCGCGGACATACAGGTCGCGGGTCCCGTGAGGACCCGCACCTGGACGGTCCGCGCGGGCGCCTGGGGGCTGGTGCTGCCCACGACGGGCGCCTGAGGCCGCCCGGGCCCCAGGGAAATCACAGACCTCGGAACTCTCGGAACTCACCGACCTCGCGGAACCCTGGGGACTCACCGACCTCGCGGACCCCTGGGGACTCACCGACCTCGCGGACCACGGAACTCACCGGCCTCGCGGACCACGGAACTCACCGCCCTCAGCCGGCCGTCCTGCGGCTCTCGCGCCACCGGGCCATGACGCCGACCAGCTCGGCCTGCATGAACTCGAAGAACTCCGCCGTCTCCACGAGCCGGGCACCGGCCGGGGTGTCCTCGCCGAGGGAGCGCGCGCCCTCCCTCAGCGTGCGCTCCCACCGGGTCAGCACCTGTTCGCGGCTCGCGAAGGTGGCGTACCAGACGTCGTCGCGCAGGCGGTAGCGGTCACGGCGTGAGCCGGGGTCCCTTTCCCGGCCGACCATGCTGACCTGGCTGAGGTAACTGACCGCCCCCGAAACGGCGGCCGGGCTGATCCGTAGCTGCCTGCCGAGGTCCGCCGAGGTCATGGAGCCGTCGTCGTCGGCGAGGAGGGACGCGAAGACGCGGGCGGCCATCCGCTGCATCCCGGCCTCCGTCATCTCGGCCGCGAAGCGCTCGACGAAGCGCGACGCCGCGTCCTCGTCACGCCCGGCACCCGCGCCGACCTCCGCGCCCCCGGGTTCTCCGGTCCCGTTGGCCATGGCCTCCGCCGCCTTCTCTGCTCTGATCACGACCCAACTTTATACGCTTCCTTAACTTCACAATTTTGTGAAGCGAGCGTATTTTCACAAAATGACGAAGGCAATCACCGTGGCCGGACTGCACAAGTCGTTCGGGCGGACACACGCACTGGACGGCCTCGACCTCGCCGTCGAGGCAGGCGAGGTCCATGGCTTCCTGGGGCCGAACGGCGCCGGGAAGTCGACCACCATCCGGGTCCTGCTGGGGCTGCTGCGCGCCGATTCGGGGGCGGCCCAGCTGCTGGGGAAGGATCCGTGGCACGACGCCGTGGAGCTGCACCGGCGCCTGGCCTACGTGCCCGGCGACGTGGAGCTGTGGCCCGGCCTCACCGGCGGCGAGGCCATCGACCTGCTCTCGCGTCTGCGCGGCGGGGCCGACAGACGGCGCCGCGACGAGCTGGTGGAGCGCTTCGGCCTCGACCCCACGAAGAAGGGCCGGGCCTACTCGAAGGGCAACCGCCAGAAGGTGGCCATCGTGGCCGCACTCGCCTCCGACGCGGAACTGCTGCTCCTGGACGAGCCGACCGCCGGGCTCGACCCCCTCATGGAGGTGGTCTTCCAGGACGTCATCCTTCAGGCGAAGGCAGCGGGCAGGACGGTGCTGCTCTCCAGCCACGTCCTGGCCCAGGTCGAGAGACTGGCCGACCGGATCAGCATCGTCCGCCTCGGGAGGACCGTGCAGTCGGGGTCGCTGAGCGAGCTGCGGCACCTCACGCGTACGACGATCGAGGCCGAGACGGACCGGCCGGCCGACGGGCTCGACCAGCTGCCCGGTGTGCACTCCCTGGAGGTCACCGCCGACGGAACGGGGAGCGGGGGCCGGGTGCGCTTCGCCGTGGACGGCGCCCACCTCGACGGCGCCGTGCGCAAGCTCGCCGAATTCGGCGTACGCGGCCTGATCAGCCACCCGCCGACCCTGGAGGAGCTCATGCTCCGCCACTACGGCGACGAGCTCGCCGCCAACGGCCCCGGCCACGGCCCCGCCGGCGCCTCGGGTCCGGGGAGCGCGCGATGAGCGCCACGGCCGCCACCGGCACCGGCACCGGCACCGGCACCCCCACGACGACGCGCACCTCCGCCGGTCACGGAGCGCTGACCGGGACCCTCGCCCTGGTCGGCTTCAACCTGCGCAGGGACCGCGTCAGGCTGCCCGTGTGGGTCCTCGCGCTGTTCCTCGGCACGCTGTCCACGGCCGACGAGTTCAAGACCCTGTACGCCGCCCCCGAGGACCGCGCCGCCGTCCTCGGCACCATGGACAGCCCCGCCGGGCTCGCCATGACCGGGCCCCGGCACTATCTGGACGACTACACCTTCGGCTCGATGCTCGGCCACCAGATGCTCGGCTTCCTGGCCGTCCTGGTCGGCCTCATGAGCGTCCTGGCCGTCACCCGCCACACCCGCGAGGAGGAGGAGACCGGCCGTGCGGAGCTGGTCCGCGCGACCGTCGTCGGACGCCACGCACACCTGGCCGCCGCACTCTGGGTCGCCGTCGTCGCGAACCTCTCGCTCGCCGCACTGCTCGCCGTCGGGCTCGGAGCGATGGACCTGGCCCCGGGCGGCACCACGGGCTCGCTCCTCTACGGCCTCGCGCACGCCGCCGTCGGCCTCGTCTTCGCCGGCGTCGCCGCGGTCACCACGCAGATCACTGCTCACACCCGGGGCGCCTCCGGCATGGCGCTGGCAGCCGTCGGTCTCGCGTACGCCCTCCGGGCCGCCGGTGACGCGGGCGGCGACGACGCCCTCTCCTGGCTCTCCCCGATCGGCTGGGTCCAGCGCACCTACCCCTACGTGGACAACCGCTGGTGGCCGCTGCTGCTCTGCGCGGCACTAGCCGCCCTCCTCGCCGGTGCCGGATTCGTCCTGTCCGCACGACGGGACGTGGGCGCGGGGCTCCGTGCCGCCCGGCCGGGCCGCCCGACGGCGTCCGGCGCGCTGCTCCGGCCGCTGGGGTTCGCGCTGCGTCTGCACCGCTCGGTGCTGGCGGGGTTCGGGGCCGGACTCTTCCTGATGGGCGCGATGTACGGGTCGATCCTGGGCGAGGCCGACGACATGCTGAAGAACATCGACCAGATCCAGGAGGCGCTCCGGAGGATCGGCGGCGCGAGCCCGGCAGAGTCGTTCGCCTCGATGATCATGGTGATCCTCGCGGTGGTCGCCTCCGTCCACGTCGTGACCGCGGCCCTCCGGCCCCGGGCCGAGGAGAACTCGGGCCGCGCCGAACCGCTCCTGGCGACCGGCCTCTCCCGTGTCCGGTGGGCGGGCAGCCATCTCGTGGTCGCCCTCGCCGGAGGCACGGCGCTGCTCCTGCTCGCCGGACTCGGGATCGGCCTCGCCGGGGCGGCGTCGGCCGGCGACTCCGGGCTGGTGCTCTCACTGACGGGTGCGGCACTCGCCTACGCACCGGCCCTGTGGGTCACCGCCGGTGTGGCCGCCGTCCTGTTCGGCTGGCTGCCGCGGGCGGCCCAGGCCGCGTGGGCGGTGCCGGCGTACGCGTTCGTGACCGGCTACCTGGGCCAACTGCTCCGGTTCCCGGACTGGATGAACGGACTGTCCCCCTTCGGGCACGTCCCGCAGCTGCCCGCGGCTCCCATGGACTGGACGCCCATGGCTGTCCTCACACTGGTCGCCGCCGCCCTGGTGCTGCTCGGCCTGGAGGGCTTCCGGCGCCGTGACCTGCAGACGAAATAGGGAACCGGCCCAGCGCGCACGTACGTCATGAGGCACATGGAACAACGTGACGCGGCGGGATACGGCGGGTGTGCGGCGGCAGCGCTCGGGGCGGCCACCGCCCTGTACGTCTGGGGCTCCTCGGGCCGCACCCAGCGGCATCTGGGCGCCGGTTTCGAAGGACACGGAAGGGACCTCTCCGTCCTGTGGACGGAGCTGCCCCTCGTCCTGCTCGCCGGCATCCTGATACCCCCGCTCACCTGGCTGCTGACCCTGCGTCTGCTCGGCAGGCGTGGCCCCCTGCGGTACCGGGCCCTCGTCGCGGCCGTGTGCACCGCGGGCGTGTTCGCCGCGGCCACATGGGGCCTCCACACCTGGGCGAACCCTCACAACCCGGATCACATCCGGCTCTCGGGCGCCCTCGTCTCAGATCTCGACGAGTAGCTCCCGGAGTCCACGGATCACGTACCCCGGGTTCCACTCCGGTTCCGCGGTCAGCCGCATCCCGGGCGCCTTGCGGAGCAACTCGCCGAAGGAAGCAGCCAGTTCCAGGCGGGCCAGCGGGGCGCCCAGGCAGTAGTGGATGCCCGCGCCGAACGAGATGTGCGGGTTGTCCTGCCGGGACAGGTCCAGCGTCTCCGCGTCGGCGAAGCGCTCCGGGTCCCGGTTGGCCGAGGCGAAGAGCAGCGCGACCTGCGAGCCGCGCGGAATGACGGTGCCGTCGATCTCGATGTCGTCGAGGACCCAGCGCGCGAACATGGGTACCGGGGTGTCGTAGCGAAGCAGTTCCTCCACCGCGGTCGGCAGGAGGCCGTGGTCGCCGCGCAGGGCCGCCAGTTGCTCCGGGTGCCGGAAGAGCATCCACCAGCTGTTGACGGTGGCGTTGACCGTCGCCTCGTGACCTGCGTTGAGCAGCAGCACACAGGTGGAGATGATCTCCTGCTCGGTCAGCCGGTCCTCGTCGTCGTGGGCGGCGATGAGCCCGGAGATCAGGTCGGTCCCCGGGTCCGCGCGCCGCGCCTCGATCAGTTCGCGCAGGTAGGCGGAGAACTCGACAGACGCCTGGACGGCGGCCCGCGCGGTCTCCTCCGGCGGGTTCAGCTCGAACATCCCGCAGATCGCCGCCGACCACGGCCGCAGCAGCCCCCGGTCGGCCTCCGGGACACCGAGCATCTCGGCGATGACGGCCACCGGGAGCGGCTCGGCGACCTGGCTCAGCAGATCGCCGCCGCCCGCCGCCACGAAGTCGTCGACGAACCCGGCGGCGAGCCGCTCCACGGTCGGGGCGAGCGCCTCGACCCTGCGGGGCGTGAAGGCCTTGGCGACCAGCCGCCGGATCCGGGTGTGGTCAGGGGCCTCCAGATCGAGGATCCCGTGACCGTTGAGCGTGTGGAACGGTTCGTGGGCCGCCGGCGGGGCGGTCACCCCGAACTCGTCGTGGCTGAAGCGGTGCAGATACGTCCGCCCCAGCCGCCGGTCGCGCAGCAGCCCGGACACATCGGAGTAGTGCGGGACGAGCCACTGCCGCGTCGGCTCGAAGTAGTGCGCCCGGCCGGTGGCGCGCAGCGCGGCGTAGGCGGGGTAGGGGTCGGCGACGAACGCCGGGGACCAGGGGTCGAAGGACACGTGCATGAGCCGACGCTATCCGGGCGTGACCAGCCGCGCCTCGTACGCGAACACCGCCGCCTGGGTCCGGTCCCGCAGTCCGAGCTTCACCAGGACGCGGCTCACGTGCGTCTTGATCGTCGACTCGGCGACCACCAGGTGCGAGGCGATCTCCAGGTTCGACAGTCCCTGGGCGATCAGCACGAGCACCTCCGTCTCCCGCTCCGTGAGGTCGCCCATCCTGGCCATGGCGGGAGGCCGTGGCGCATCGGCGATCCTCGAGAACTCGGTGATCAGCCGCCGGGTCACCGTCGGAGCGAGGAGCGCCTCGCCGGACGCCACCACCCGTACGCCCTCGGCGAGCTGCCGGGCCGAGGCGTCCTTCAGCAGGAAGCCGGAGGCGCCGGCCCGCAGGGCCTGGTACACGTACTCGTCCAGGTCGAACGTGGTCAGGACGAGCACCTTGGCGTCCGCGTCCGCTGCGACGATCTCGCGGGTCGCCTCGATGCCGTTGAGCTCCGGCATGCGGATGTCCATCAGCACGACGTCGGGCCGGAGTGCCGCGACCTGGGAGACGGCCTGCCGCCCGTCGACGGCCTCGCCGACGACCTCGATTCCGGGCATCGCGTTGAGCAGTACGGAGAATCCCTCGCGGACCATCATCTGGTCGTCGACGATCAGGACCCGGATGGGCGCTTCGCTCATGCTCCCTCACCTGCCTCGACCCGCTCCGCCGTCACCGGGAGGAACACGGCGACCTCGTAGCCGCCGTCCCCGGTGGCCCCGGCCGTCATCTCGCCGTTCAGCATCGCGACCCGCTCCCGCATCCCCGTGATTCCGTGTCCGGCGCCCGGCGACGGCTTGACCAGCCCTCGCGCGGGGCCGTTGACGACGCGCAGGCCCAGTCCGCCGAGCACGTAGCCGATCTCCACCTTGGCCGTGGCGCCCGGCGCGTGCCGGAGCGTGTTGCTCAGTGCCTCCTGGACGATCCGGTACGCCGACAGCTCGACGCCCTGCGGCAGTACCCGCACCGCCCCGGTGACCGTCTTCTCCGTCTCCAGTCCGGTCTCCCGCACGTTGTCCAGCAGCCGGCCGATCTCGGCGAGGGTGGGCTGCGGGGCGTCCGGAGCCTCGTAGTCCTCCGCGCGTACGACGCCGAGCACCCGGCGCAGCTCGGTGAGCGCGGCCACGGCGTTCTCGCGGATGGTGGCGAAGGCCTGTTCCAGCTCGGGCGGCGGGTTCTCCACCCGGTACGGGGCGGCCTCGGCCTGGATCGCGACGACCGACATGTGGTGCGCGACGACGTCGTGCAGCTCACGGGCGATGGTGGTGCGCTCCTCCAGGAGCGTGCGCCGGTCCCGCTCGACGGCGGTGACGGTGCGCTGCACGGTCACCTCTCGCTGTCCCTCGCGGCGTACCTGCAGCAGGGCGACGAAAAGCAGACCGAAGGCGGAGACAACGGCCATCGGCGCCGTGTTGGTGAAGCCGGGCCCGATGTTCCACAGGAGGCTGCCGACGGACAGGGTGATCAGCCACATCCACGCGGCGGTGCGAGGCCGTGTCCGTGCGGCGACCACGATGAGCACACCCAGGTGGCAGGCGAAGGCCGCCGGCGGCCAGGGCCAGCCGTCGCTGCCCACGACCGCGACGACCGGCGTCGACACGATCGACACCCAGAACGCCAGGACGGGACGGATCAGCGTCATCATCAGCGTGGCGGCCGGGAGGAACGCGGTGATGAGCGTCGTGACGCCGAACGGGGAGTAGGTGTTCGCGATGAAGACGCCTTCCAGCAGCGAGATCAGCGCGACCATGCCCACCACCGCGTGCGGGAACCAGACGGCGCCCTTGCGGAACGGCTTCGGGAGGCGTCGGATGACGGGTCCGTCCGTGCCCAGCGGGCCCAGCGGGCGGTAGTCGAACACGTTGTGGAGCAGGTCCTGACGAAGGCTGTCTATCGCCGCCGTGGCCGCCTGGCGCTCCGGGCTCTGGGTCTTGGTCTCGGTCACGCTTCCACGGTAGGGGCCACGCCCGCCCCGGTCGTCAGCAGTGATGTGGATCCTTCGCCGTCCGTCGCAAGTACTACCAGGCCAGCTGGGCGATCTCCTCGGCCACCACCGCGCAGGCGTCCGCCGCCGGGTCGATCAGCGGGAAATGCCCGACCCCGTCCAGCAGCGTCAGCCCCACCATCTCACCGGCCTTGGCCGCGGCGTCCACGAACGCCTCGGTGACGGCCTGCGGCACAGTGGTGTCCTCCACCCCCTGGACGACGGCCGTGGCGATCCCGGTCGGCAGCAGCAGAGCCGGATCGACGTGCGCGCTGCGCGCCTCGAAGTCGTCCGCGCCGCCGAGGAGCTGGTGCAGCGCACCACCGCAGACGTCCAGCTCCACCGCGCTCGCGAAGTCACCGATCGGCGCCAGCGCGACCACGCCGCGCAGCGGGGGTGCGGCGGGCAGCCGCCACCGGGAGCCCTCGGGGAGGACGTGCCGGGCTGCCGCCCACAGGGCGAGCTGCCCGCCCGCCGAGTGACCGGTGACCACGGTCTTGCGCAGGTCCGCCCCCGGCAGTTCCCGGGCCGCCAGCGCCGGCAGGGCGTCCATCGCCGCCGCCACGTCGTCGAAGGTCTCGGGCCAGCGCCCCGCGACCGGGCCGGCCGTGCCCTGCTGCGGGATCTCCCCGCCGCGCCGGTACTCGACGCTGGCGACGGCGAACCCGCGCCGCGCGAGGAAGTCCGCGAACGGCGACACGTGCTGCCGGTCGTACGGCGCCCGCCAGGCTCCACCGTGGAGGAGCACGACGAGCGGTGCTCCGGCCCGGCCGTCCCGCGGCGCGAAGAAGTCGATCACCTGGTCGGGGTGGCTCCCATAGGCCGCGGACCCGTCGGGGGCGACCACCGGATGTGCGAACGCCGACTCGGTCTCGGCGGCGTCGCGGTCACGCGCGGGAGTATCCGACATGCTGCTCCAACCGTCCTGTGCCCGTGCCCAACTGGACTGACCTGCGGGGACGGTACCAGTACGACGGGTCGCCGCCGCACGGGCCCGGACGATGGACCCGCACGGCGGCGGACGCTCAGACCGCCAGCACCTCCGCGAGGATCCGCGCCGCCCTCTCCGCGTCGGCGAAACCGACGTACAGCGGGGTGAAACCGAAGCGCAGGAGGTCCGGAAGGCGCAGATCGCCCACCACACCCCGCTCGATGAGCGCGCCCATCACCGCTTCCGCGTCGTCGCACCGCAGCGAGACCTGACTGCCGCGCTCCGCGTGGGCCACCGGGGTCACCGGCAGGACCCGGCCCTCGGGGGCGTAGGCGGCGAGGCACTCCAGGAAGAAGTCCGTCAGCGCCAGGGACTTGGCACGTACGGCGTCCACCGATACGCCGTCCCACACGTCGAGCGACGCCTCCAGCGCCAGCATGGACAGGATGTCCGGAGTGCCGACCCGGCCCCGTACCGGACCGTCCGCGGGGGCGTACCCGGGTGTCATCGCGAACGGGTCGGCGTGCGAGGTCCACCCGGGCAGGGGCGAGTCGAAAGCAGCCTGATGCCGCTCGGCGACGTACAGGTACGCGGGCGAACCGGGGCCGCCGTTGAGGTACTTGTACGTACAGCCGATGGCCAGGTCCACACCGTGCGCGTCGAGGCCCACCGGCAGGGCACCCGCGGTGTGGCACAGGTCCCAGACGGCGAGCGCGCCCGCCTCGTGGACGGCGGCGGTGAGGCCGGGCAGGTCGTGCAGCCTGCCCGAGCGGTAGTCGGCGTGGTTCAGCAGGACGACCGCGGTGCGCGGGCCTAGGGAGGCCCCCACGTCGGCCGGGTCGACGGGGACGACACGGTGACCCGTCAACCGGGCCGCCGACTCGGCGATGTACCCGTCCGTGGGGAACGTCGTGGCGTCGACGAGGATCTCGTCCCGCCCCTCGCCCGCGAGGCGGGTCGCGGCGACGACGGCCTTGAAGACGTTCACGCTGGTGGAGTCGCCCACCACGATCTGTCCGGCGGCCGCCCCGACCAGCGGGGCGATCCGGTCGCCGATCCGCTCGGGCGCGGTCCACCAGCCGCTCTCGCCCCAGGAGCGGATGCGCAGCGCGCCCCACTCACGGGTGATCACGTCCTGCATGCGCGCCGGCACGTGGCGGGGCAGCGCGCCCAGCGAGTTGCCGTCGAGGTAGACGGTGTCGTCGAGGGTGAACAGCTCGCGCAGCGAGGCCAGTTCGTCAGCGGTGTCGAGCGCCTCGGCGCGCTCCTTGAAGTCAGACATGGCTACGCGCCGTCCACAGCTCGGGGAACACGCTCTTGGTGGCCCGCTTCTCCAGCCAGGCGACCCCGGCCGATCCGCCGGTCCCGGTCTTCGAACCCATCGCCCGCCGGGTCGCGGTCAGATGGTCGTTGCGCCAGCGCCACACCAGCTCGCCGACATCCGTCAGCACCTCGCCGAGCCGTACGAGCTCGGCGTTCTGGTCGGCGTCGGCGTAGATCTCGGCCCAGACGGCCTCGACCTCGGGGGACGGCTCGTACTTCTGCGACAGGTCCCTCCGCAGTACCGACCGGGGCACTGCGTATCCACGGCGGGCCAGCAGGGCGAGCGTCTCGTCGTAGAGACCGGGTTCGTGGAGCGCCTTCTCCAGCTCCGCGTGGACACGGGGCGCGCCCCGGTGCGGCACGAGCATGGAGGCGGACTTGTCGCCCAGCAGGAACTCCATCCGGCGGTACATCGCCGACTGGAAACCGGATCCTTCGCCGAGCGAACCCCGGTAGGAGTTGAACTGGGCGGGGGTGAGGCCGGCGAGCGGCTTCCAGGAGGCGTTCAGCGCCTCCAGCTCCCGCAGCGAGCGCTTCAGCGCGTCCCGGGCGACGGGTATGCGGTCCTCGCGCAGGGCGTGGGCCGCCGTCTCCCACTCATGGACGATGACCGTGAACCACAGCTCCATGACCTGGGTGGTGACCAGGAAGACCATCTCGCCGGGATCGTCCGAGCGCAGGTGCTGGAGGTGGGTCAGTACATCCGCCTGGACGTAGTCCTCGTACGGAGTCGTTCCCGCGAAGTCCAGGTGCGGGGTCTCCGCACCGGTGGCTTCGGGGTCGGGGTGGTTCGTCGACATTTCTGTCTCCTCGACACGAGCTTCCGGGTAGCGGTCCGCCCCTTCCTCTGAGGTGGTGGAGCTCCGGTCCCCTGTTCGGCATCCTAACGGCCTTCCGCGGAACGCGTCGGGCCCCGCGGGCTGCTGCCCGCGGGGCCCGGAAGGCGGGGCCGTATCAGCTCAGGATGTCGGCGGCGGTCTGCGAGGAGTCGCGCAGGAAGGTCGAGCAGCGCTCGTACTCGTCCTGCTCGCCGATCGCCTGCGCGGCACGCGCGAGGGCGTGCAGGGCACGCAGGAAGCCGCGGTTCGGCTCGTGCTCGAACGGGACGGGGCCGTGGCCCTTCCAGCCCGCGCGGCGCAGGGCGTCGAGCCCGCGGTGGTAGCCGGTGCGCGCGTACGCGTACGACTCTACGATCCGGCCGCCCTCGTACGCCTCGTCGGCGAGCTGCGCCCAGGCCAGCGAGGACTTGGGGTACTTCGCGGCGACGTCGGCGGGAGCCGTGCCGCTCGCGAGCAGCTCGCGCGGCTCCGGGTCGTCGGGCAGATGGGTCGGGGCAGGGCCCCCGAGAAGGTTCTCGTGGATGGACATGGTTCAAGTGTGCCTGGGGCGGGGGTCCGGCTCCAATGGCGGGGCCGAGACACCGCAGTGCACCGAGCACTCCGGGCGGCGCTCCGGCCGGGCCTCGGGAGGCTTCCGCACGGCCCACCAGGCGATCACCGAGCCCGCCGCCAGCAGACCCGCGCACATCGGCATGGCCCGCCGGAACGTCGAGGCGAACTCCCCGGCGTCCCGGTACGCCTCGGGGCCCATCCCGGCCAGCAGCGGGAGCGCGGCCACCGCGAGCAGCCCGGCGGCCCGTGCGGCCGCGTTGTTGATGCCGCTGGCCAGCCCGGCCCGGCCGGTGTCCACTGCGGCCAGCACGCTC
Organism: Streptomyces pratensis; assembly: GCF_016804005.1. GTDB lineage: Bacteria > Actinomycetota > Actinomycetes > Streptomycetales > Streptomycetaceae > Streptomyces > Streptomyces pratensis_A. The sequence goes on from NZ_CP051486.1 coordinate 8,007,145, forward strand.
GCGGTGAGGGGCGCCACGAGGGTGACCATGCCGAGGCCCAGCACCAGCACGGCGGGAAGGACGTCCAGCGGGTAGGAGGCGCCGGGGCCGACCCTCAGCATGAGGAGCATCCCGGCGGCCGCCAGCAGCGGCCCGACGGTGAGCGGGATGCGGGGCCCGATGCGCCGCCCGAGGTCGCCCGCAGACGCGGAGAAGAGCAGCATGAGCACCGTCGTCGGCAGGAGCGCGGTGCCCGCGCCGAGCGCCGAGTAGCCGGCGACCACCTGGAGCTGGATCGCGGACAGGAAGAAGAATCCGCCCAGGGCCGCGTACACGCAGAACGTGACGACGTTGACGGCCGTGAACTGCCGCGACGCGAAGATCGACGGAGGCACCATGGGATCGGCACGGCGCCGTTCGACCTGCACGAAGGCCACCCCGAGGGCCACTCCTCCCAGTGCCGCACCGATCACCGTGACGGACGCGCCCTGCTCCGGGACCTCGATCAGCGCATAGGTGACCAGCGCGAGCGAGAGTGCGGCGAGGGCGGCACCGAGCACGTCGAAGCGGCCGTGGGCCTCCGGGTCCCGGGACTCCGGTACGTGGCGCAGGGCCACGGGGACGCAGACGGCGGCGAGCGGCAGGTTGAGCAGGAACACCCACCGCCACCCCGGCCCGTCCACCAGCCACCCTCCGAGGAACGGCCCGACAGCGGCCCCGACCCCGCCGAGCCCGGACCAGAGCCCCACGGCACGGGCCCGGTCGTCGGGGTGGAAGCTCGCCTGGATGATCGCGAGCGAACCGGGGGTGAGCAGCGCGCCCCCGACCCCCTGCAACGCCCGCGCGGCGACCAGCACCTCCGCGTTCGGCGCGATCCCGCACAGCAGCGAGGCCACGGCGAACCAGACCACCCCGAGGACGAACACCCTCCGCCGCCCGAACCGGTCCCCGAGCGCACCACCGAGCAGGATCAGTCCCGCCAGGGTGAGCATGTAGGCGTTGACGGTCCACTGCAGGGCCGCCAGATCGGTTCCGAGGTCCTCGCCGATTCGGGGAAGGGCCACATTGATGACCGTCGAGTCGAGCAGGGCCATGCTGGACCCGAGCACAGTGGTCAGGACGACCCAGCGCCCCACGGGCGAGGCAACCCGGATCCCGTCGCCGTCCGCACCGTCCGCACCGTCCGCGTCAGTCATACGAGCAGCATCTCCGCTGCCGGGCCGGGCGGCCATTCACGGCCTCCACCCGGCCCACCGGCCCCTCACGCTCACCAGGTCAGCCCCCGGCGCATGGGTACTTGCCGGCGCCTGCGCCGCTCGGGAAGGCATCAAGGGCAGGCACACCCCTACCCGTGGATCCGCGTGCCAGGCGCCGGACACGGAGCGGGCCCGGCCTCCGAAGGGAGACCGGGCCCTCTCGCGCGTCCGTGACGTGCCTACTTCTCGTCCGTGACGTGCTGCTTCTCGTCCGTGATGACGTGCTTACTTCAGCTTGGTGCCCGAGGAACGCAGGTTGGCGCAGGCCTCGGTGACACGCTTGGCCATGCCCGCCTCGGCGGACTTGCCCCAGCTGCGCGGGTCGTAGACCTTCTTGTTGCCGACCTCGCCGTCGACCTTCAGCACGCCGTCGTAGTTGCGGAACAGGTGGTCCACGATCGGGCGGGTGAAGGCGTACTGGGTGTCGGTGTCGAGGTTCATCTTCACGACGCCGTTCTCCAGCGCCGTGGCGATCTCCTCCGCCGTGGAGCCCGAGCCGCCGTGGAAGACGAAGTCGAACGGCTGGCTGCCGGCAGGCTGGCCGTACTTGGCGGCCACACCCTGCTGGAGGTCCTTGAGGAGCTCCGGACGCAGGACGACGTTGCCCGGCTTGTAGACGCCGTGGACGTTGCCGAAGGAGGCTGCCAGCAGGTAGCGGCCCTTCTCGCCCAGGCCGAGCGCCTCGGCCGTACGCAGCGCGTCGTCGACGGTCGTGTACAGCTCGTCGTTGATCTCGTGCGTGACGCCGTCCTCCTCGCCACCGGTCGGGGTGATCTCGACCTCAAGGATGATCTTGGCGGCGGCGGCCTTGGCCAGCAGCTCCTGGCCGATGGCCAGGTTGTCGGCGAGGGTCTCGGCGGATCCGTCCCACATGTGCGACTGGAACAGCGGGTTCAGACCCTTGGCGACGCGCTCCGCGGAGACGTCGAGCAGCGGACGTACGTAAGCGTCCAGCTTGTCCTTGGGGCAGTGGTCGGTGTGCAGCGCGACCGTGATGTCGTACTTGGCGGCGACGATGTGCGCGAACTCGGCCAGGGCTACGGCGCCCGTCACCATGTCCTTGTTGTGCTGGCCGCCCAGGAATTCGGCACCACCGGTGGAGATCTGGACGATGCCGTCGCTCTCCGCCTCCGCGAAGCCGCGCAGTGCAGCGTGCAGGGTCTGGGTCGACGTCACATTGATGGCCGGGTAGGCGAACTTGCCTGCCTTCGCCCGGTCGAGCATCTCGGCGTAGACCTCGGGGGTTGCGATGGGCATCTGTCCGCTCCTTGGGATGTGCGGGTGTGCGGTGCTTGGTCCCTGACCTGGGGGCGACGTCATCGTCGCCCTTATCATCCCAGACTCTTGATTCGGCTCCACGCTGCCCGTCGGGTACCGCTCCCCGTTTCACGTGAAACGGGGAGCGCCCCGAAGAATCCCCAGGTCAGGACAGGTCGAGGTCCGCAACCGAGTAGACGTGGACGTACGGCAGACCGGCGTCGGCGATCGCCGGGGCGGCACCGCGCTCCACGATCACGGCAACGGCCACGACCTCACCTCCGGCCTCGCGGACCGCCTCGACCGCGGTCAGCGGCGAGCCACCGGTCGTCGAGGTGTCCTCGACGACGAGACAGCGACGGCCCTTGACGTCCGTGCCCTCGATCCTGCGCTGCATCCCGTGGGCCTTCTGCGCCTTACGCACGACGAACGCGTCCAGGCTCTTCCCGCGCGCCGCCGACGCGTGCAGCATCGAGGTCGCCACCGGGTCGGCGCCCAGCGTCAGGCCGCCGACACAGTCGTAGTCGAGCTCGGCGGTGGCATCGAGCATCACCTGGCCGACCAGCGGCGCGGCCTTGCCGTCCAGGGTGATCCGGCGCAGGTCGATGTACCAGTCGGCTTCCAGACCCGAGGAGAGGGTCACTTTGCCGTGTACCACGGCCTTGTCCTTGATCTGCTGGAGCAGCTCAGCGCGTACGTCAGTCATGTCAACGAGGGTAAGGGCTGCCACCGAGGGTCAGAGCCGTACCCAGCTCCAGGTCGTCGTGATCTCGAGGGGCTCGATCGGGGTGACCAGCCGGGGTGCCGTGTTCAGCCCGTTCGGCGGCCCGGACTGCGGCTCCACACAGACCGCCTCCGCCTGCTCGTCGTAGATCACCACCCACTCGTCCCGGCTCCTGACCGTCAGCTCCAGCTGTTCGGGCCAGGTGAGACGCACGTCGACGCCTGCGGGCATCCCGAAGCAGTCGTCCCACGGGCCCGGCAGGGGGTCGATCCGCCGGCCGGTCGGCAGGTGGTTGTCGCCCCTCTCCTCCTGCCATTCCGCGTCGAAGCCGATCCGTACGTCCTCGCCTCCGATGTTCCGGAGGAACCAGGGGTGCCACCCGGCCTGTGCCGGGAAGGAGTCCCCGTACGTCTCGATGCCGAGGCTCAGCGTCAGCGACTCCTCGGTCAGCTCGAAGGACTGCGTCACCCGGCCCTCGTACGGCCATGGGTCGGCCAGATCGTAGAAGAAGGCCGCTTCCGCCTCTCCTTGCCGGGCGGGCTTCCAGGAGGTGTCGCGGCCGGTGCCGTGGATGGCGTGCGGCGGCGAGTTCAGCGGCAGCCGGTGCAGCTCGCCGCCATTGCGGAACAGGCCGTTCTCGGTGCGGCCGCACCACGGCACCATGGGGAAGCAGCCGTACCGCTCGCCCTGACGCAGCAGTTCGGTGCCCCCGATCCGCAGGCTGCTGATCCGGCAGCCGTGCACGGGGTCAACGGTCAATTCGACGTCGCCGGCGGTCAGCCGTGCGTTCTTCACAACTCTGCTCACCCCCCGACACTACTGGCGCGGGGCGGCTCGTCAGGGCCTCCTGCGCCGCAGAGCCCTGCCCACGACCACGGCGGAGGCGATCGCCAGGGCGGCTGCCGGGGCGGCCCAGCGCAGCGTGATCCCCGCGGCGCCCGCCTCGGGCGAAGGCACGGGCGCGTACCGGCCGCGCGGCGGGGCGTGATCGACCTCTTCCGTACTGCGGCCGATCATCGTGCGGCGCGCGTGCGCGGCCTCGGCCGGCGGCTCGTCCGGCACGGTGAACTCGATCTCCGCGGACGGATCGAGCGACGGCGGCGGTACCGGCGCGTCGAACACGGAGTCCTTGTCCGCGGGTGGAGACCCGGCGGACGCCCCGGGCGCGGACGTCCCGGACGACGACGGCTCGGACGACGACGGCTCGGTGGGCTCCGCCTCCGGAGACTGCGGCCCGCCGGACGGGGGCTCCGGGGCCGACGCATCCCCGGACGGGGACTCCGCGGGCGACGGGGGCTCCACGGGCGACGGCTCGCCGGACCGCTCCCCGGTCTCCGGTGCACCGTCCTTCGATGCCAGGGACTCCGTCACCAACTGCTGCGTGAACCGGTCCAGCAGCCGCTGCGCCGCAGCGAGCGCCGCGGACGGGTCCAGGTCCACGATGCGGCCGTCGCCGCCCGCCGTGCCGGTGAACCCGATCGTCGTTCCGCCGTCCGTCTCCGAGAGCCGGACGGTCATCTCCAGCTTCGCCGCGCCCGTGCCCCGGGACTCCACCCCCTCCCCGGTCACGGAGAAGGAGTCACCCCCGGCGGAGGGCCGCAGCGTCAGCGCCCCGCGATACGTGATCGTGTGGCCGTCGGCCCGGAACTTCAGCCGGCCCGTGAGCGGCCCCGCCGACGCGTCGGCATCCTGCTGGAGTCCTGGTACGCAACGCGCGACGCGGGCGGGATCACCCAGCGTCCGCCGCAGGGACGGGACCGGAACCGGAACGAACACCTCATGCTCCATACCGCCCGAGCCTACTCAGCCCCGGCCGTCCCGTCAGCGCTTCCACCCCCCGGACACCGTGCGGACCGCAGCGCCCGGCCGCGCTCACGGTTCGTCGCGGTACCGCGGGTGGACCAGTGTCGACGGCGGCACCCCGTGCCGCGCCACCCGCTCCGCCGCGTGCCGGCCGGCCAGCAGCTCCCGCTCCCCCAGCGTGCGCAGCGGGGGCGCGTCCGGGTCGAGGGCCAGCGGGCCCACCTCCTGCCGGGCGGCCAGCACGAACCCCCAGTCCCCCGGCGCCTCCGCCCGGTGCGGGCCCGCCTCGGCCCCGCGGAGCCGGCCGTCGACGCGGTACGTCAGGGTCGCCAGGCCGCCCGCCCGCACCGATGCCTCCACCGTCCGGAACGTCGTCGGCCCTGTGCTCGGCGGCCCCGCGTGCACCACCAGCCGCCCGCCCGGCTCCAGAGCCCCGGCGACCAGCCCGTAGAACTCGGCGGCGTAGAGCTTCGTGCTGGCCGTGATCCCCGGGTCGGGGAGGTCCGAGACCACCACGTCGTAGTGGTCGTGCGCGGCCCGCAGCCAGGCGAAGGCGTCCCCGGTGACCGCCGTCAGCCGCGGATCGTCGTACGCGTGCCCGTTCAGCTCGGACAGCGCCGGGTCCGTGCGGGCCAGACGGGTGACCGCCGGATCGAGCTCGACGACCACGACGGACGTGACGTCCGGATAGCGCAGCACCTCCCGGGCGGCCAGTCCGTCGCCCCCGCCCAGGATCAGCACCCGCCTGTGCGCCCCGTTCATCGCCGGGTGCACGAGCGCCTCGTGATAGCGGTGCTCGTCCCTGGAGCTGACCCGGAGCCGGCCGCCCAGGTAGAGCCGGAGCGAGCCACGCCCCGGACCGGTGAGGACGATCTCCTGCACCTCGGTCTGCACGGCGACCCGCACCTCGTGCCCGTACACCGCGCGCCGCGCCGCGCGCTCGAAGTCGTCGACCAGGACGGAGGCCGTGGCGAGCAGCGCGATCACCGCGCCGTTGACGACGATCAGCAGCCGGCGTGACCGCGGGCCCATGTCGCGCCGGAACACCCAGAGCACGAGCGCCCCGCCCACCGCCGCGTTGACCCCGCCGGTGAACAGTGCCCCGGTGAGCTGGCCCATCGTCGGCAGCAGCAGGAACGGGAAGGCCAGCCCGCCGACCAGCGCGCCCACGTAGTCGGCGGCGAACAGGTCCGCGACCGCCCCGCCCGCGTCCTGCCGGTCGACCCGCTGGATCAGAGTCATCAGCAGAGGGATCTCCGCGCCGATCAGGATGCCGATCGCGAGCGAGAAGCCGACCAGTGCGTAGCGCGACTCCCCGAGCCAGGCGAACGAGGCGTACAGGACGAGCGCCGAGGTGCCGCCGACGAGTGCGAGCGCGGCCTCGATCAGGCCGAACCCCACGGCCGCGCGGCTGCGTAAACGTTTCGCGAGCAGCGACCCGATGCCCATCGCGAACACCATCACGGACAGCACGACCGACGCCTGCGTCACCGAATCACCGATGAGGTACGAGGCCAGCGCCAGCAGTTCCAGCTCGTACACCAGACCGCACGCGGCACAGATGAAAACCACGGCCAGGACGAGGAAACGCCCGGTCCTCGGCCGTACGGGAAGCCGCGTCGCGCCCTCTCGCGTCCGCATCTGCTGGTCGATCATGAAACGAACGCTACGTGACCGACAGGTTGCCGTTTGTCACCCACACGGGTGTAAGTGACGCACGCCCGGGCCCGGCGCACCGCTGCGGACGGGCCCGCGCGCCCCCTCACGACACCGCGGCAGGCACCCGCGCCCTCACCCGTGTCCGGGTCACGACCAGCTGCCCCTCCTGGGGATACGCGTGCCAGGTCCGCCAGCGCACCTGGCCCTCGGTCCACTGGGCGAGCATCGCCGTGAAGGCATGCGGGCTGCCGGGGAACGTCCCCGCCAGCCCGTGCGGATGGTCGGCCACCAGCGCGAGCAACTCCTGCGCTCGGCCTGCGAACGAGCCCTCCGAGAGCGTCTCCACGCGAGCCGCGAACTCGTAGTCCCAGTCACCCAGACTCTCGGCGACCCCCAGCGGCAGCGGAGTGCTGCTGCCCGGCAGACAGGCGACGGTCTCCGAGCACGTGCGGCCCCTCTCCTCCAGCAGGACCTGGTGCGAGGCACCCAGGAGCCTCAACTGCACTTTGGCGTCCGCTAGTTCGAGGTCGAGCACGGCGAGGGCGGGCAGCGGCTCCCGCCCGAGCGCCCACGCCAGATCAGCGGCTCGGGTATCGGAATAGGAGGTCTGAAGGGTCGTGAGCATGGATCGGCTCCGCTAAACACACAGGGACACGTGGACAGGAGTTACCCCCGTGCGGCGCACGCGGGGGAGCAGGGGCCCGATCCGGCCCAACTAGGGCCCGGGGGCTGAATGTTCTCAACATCGATGCAATCACGAAGTACGTCGCGCTCACAGCATTTTTACCCAACTTGCCGTGCTTTCCATCCCTCAGGGGGCAGGACGGTTCACCTGTTCCCCGCAGCCCCAACAAAAAGGTGTCCGGCGGGAGTTCGTCCCGCCGGACACCTCTGGCGCACTCGTCCGGCAAGGGACGGGCGAACCCGTCTCAGTTGCCGCCACCACAGCCGCCGCCACCACCGCAGCTGCTACTGCTGCTGCTACTGCCGCCGCCTCCGCCGCCGCAGGAGTGCCCGCCGGAGTCACCACCGCCGTCCCCGGCCCACCAGCTGTTCCCGCCGGAGCCTCCTCCCCCGCCGCCGTCCGAGCCACGGCGCCCCGCGCGTCCCCCCGGGGCCCTCTTCCTGCCACCCGATCCCGTGACCAGTGCGGCGATCCCCACCGCCACGATCACCAGGAACACGATGAAGACGAACAACTCCATCGACCTCACATCCTTCTGTCCCCCGAAGCGAGGTCCCCGCTTCTCGACTGCCCGTTGGATTCCCGCGCCCCGCCGGGGCGAAAGCAGACTTGAGCAACTCCAGAGCTTCGGCACAGGATGGCGCCCATGACAAAGGGACGACCGCTGCTCAACCGCCGCCTCACCGAGTTCGGCACGACGATCTTCGCGGAGATGTCGGCGCTGGCCCTACGGACCGGATCGATCAATCTCGGTCAGGGATTCCCCGACACCGACGGCCCCGAGGAGATCCGCGAGGCCGCGGTCCGCGCCCTGCGCGCCGGCCACGGCAACCAGTACCCACCGGGCCCCGGAGTCCCCGAGCTGCGCTCCGCGGTCGCCGACCACCAGCGGCGGCACTACGGACTGGAGTACGACCCCGACGCCGAGGTCCTGGTCACCACCGGCGCCACGGAAGCGGTCGCCGCATCCCTGCTGGCCCTCCTGGAGCCCGGCGACGAGGTCATCGCCCTGGAGCCGTACTACGACTCGTACGCAGCCTGCATCGCCATGGCGGGCGGCACCCGTGTCCCCGTCACGCTCCGGCCGCACGAGGGCGCCTTCCGGCTCGACCTCGACGAGCTGCGCGCCGCAGTCACGCCCCGCACCCGGCTGATCCTCCTCAACACCCCGCACAACCCGACCGGCACCGTGCTCACCCGGGACGAGCTGGCGGCCGTCGCCGCGCTCGCGTGCGAGCGCGACCTCCTGGTCGTGACCGACGAGGTGTACGAGCACCTCGTCTTCGAGGGCGAGCACATCCCCCTCGCGTCCTTCCCCGGCATGCGGGAGCGCACGGTCACCATCAGCAGTGCGGGCAAGACGTTCTCGCTGACGGGCTGGAAGATCGGCTGGATCACGGCGAGCCCGGAACTGGTCACCGCGGTCCGTTCCGCAAAACAGTTCCTGACGTACGTCTCCGGCGGCCCCTTCCAGTACGCCGTCGCCGAGGCCCTGCGCCTGCCCGACAGCTACTTCGACGAGCTGCGCGCCGACCTGCGCGCCAAGCGCGACATGCTGAGCGCGGGCCTCGAGGAGGCCGGCTTCGACGTCTACGAGCCCGCCGGGACGTACTTCGTCACCACCGACATCCGCCCGCTCGGCGCCGGGGCCGACGGCTTCGCCTTCTGCCGGGCCCTCCCGGAGCGCTGCGGGGTCGTCGCCGTCCCCAACGCGGTCTTCTACGACCACCGGGAGCAGGGCGCGCCCTTCGTCCGCTTCGCCTTCTGCAAGCGCGCGGACGTGCTCACCGAGGCGGTCGCCCGGCTGAAGAGCCTCAGGGCGTCCTGACACGACCGCGCCCCGAGGGTGCGGGAAGGCCGCACTCGGCCAGGCGCGGCAGAGGCCCGGGCGGGGCGGCCGTACCGGCCACACCCCGTCCCGGGCCTCCGGCGGCCGTCCGTCGGCTCAGGCCTCCGTGGGCTCCTCGCCCTCGGGCTTCTTCTCCGCGGGCTCCAGGCCGAGACGCTCCACGAGCCACTTGTCGAACTCGATCGAGGCCCGCACCCAGCTGACCGTCGAGGAGACGAAGTGCTCCAGGCTGACACCGGTGCCGATGAGCATCTGCGCCTCACCGACCAGCCGCACGGAGCCCGCAGCGCCCTCCTCGCCCTCGTGGGCGTGCGTGTAGACCTTGGGCCACAGGGTGCGGCGGTTCCAGTCGTCGACCGCGTCGAGCAGGACGGCGCGCTGGTCCAGGGCGTGGGGACGGTCGTAGAAGGTACGGACCGAGAAGACCTGCTGCTCCTCCTCGCCGCGGAACATGAAGTACGTCCGGAAGTCTTCCCACGGCGCGGCGAGGTCTCCCTCGTCGTCGACGACGAACTTCAGCTCCATCTGCTCGAGAAGCTGCTTGACGAGGTCCTGGTCGGGGACCACGGGGCCCTCGGGTCCGGCCGCCTGCGGTTCGGGCTGGCCCCCGAAGTTGGGGATCGAGGACGGGTCGATAGACATCGCTGGGTACTCCTGTGGATCGCACGTGGTTTCCTGGCTTCGACCCTAGCCGCGATCGCGGCCGGTAGTCCTACGCGCTCAGGGGAATCGTCCCCGCGCCCGTCCCCCTGGCCCGCGCCCAGGAAACCGCGACCAGGACGGCGCAGAGCGTGCCGATGACACCCGCGGCTCCGATCGTCCTGGCCGAGGACCCCGACAGCTCCGCCGCCAGGCCGCCGGCGGCGACACCGACCCCCTGCATGGCGGTCAGCCCCGACCTGGCGAGTCCGAGTGCCTGACCACGCTGGTCGGCAGGGGTGAGCAGGACGAACGTCGCCCCCGCGGTGATCTGGTACGCGGAGCAGATCCCCGAGACCAGCAGGACCAGCAGGGCCACCCCGACGCCGGGGCCCGCCCAGTAGACGACCAGCGGAAGGTTCGCGCCCACCGCCAGCGGGCCGAGCAGCCGGCGGCGCCGCTCGGGCCCGAAGCCCTCACGCCCGAAGAGCGCCGCGCCGACGACCATCCCCGCGGGATGCGCGGCGAGCAGGAGCCCCACCGCCGCGGCGCTCCCGCCGGCCTCCTCCGCGAAGGGTGCGGCGAGGCCCTCGGGCAGCATGATGAACCCCGCCAGCCAGCCGAGCGCGACCAGCGACCGCAGCCGGGGGTCCGACCAGATCAGCGACGCCGCCTTGCCCACCTGGGTGCGCACCCGCTTCGGCCGCGCGTCGGGACCCGAGTCCACCGGCCGCGCCTTCACACCGAGCCTGATCAGGGCTGCGGAGATCAGGAACGTCGCCGCGTTCAGCCCGAGGGAGAGGTGACTGCCCAGCCACACGACGAGCACGCCGCCGACGGCGAACCCGATCAGCTGCCCGGCCTGGTGGGTGATCAGCATGACCCGCTGCCCCCGCTCGTACAGCCGCTCCCCCAGGACGGCCGGCATGAGGGCGCCCTGCGACGCCCCGAACGGTGCCTCGGCGAGCTGTGCCAGCACCAGCAGTCCGGCCAGCAGCGGCAGAGGGGTGCCGGGCAGTGCCATGAGCCCGACGAGTACGGCGCGCACCAGGTCGCAACCGATCATGACCGTGCGGCGGGGGAACCGGTCGGCGAGACCGGAGAGGAACACCCCGGACACCAGGGCGGGCAGAGTCGTCAGGGCATAGGTCGCCGCGGTCCAGCCGGCCGACTCCGTGCGTTCGAACACCAGCAGCGACAGCGCGACCCGGGCGAGTTGGTCACCCAGGACCGACTGAGTAAAAGCCACCCACAGCGTACGAAATTCACTCAGGCGAATAAGACTGTCACCTGTGCCGTTCTTCGGCTCCGCACTCGCCTCGCCGGGTATCCGCTCCGTCATGCGCGTACCCTACCGGTTTCAGAATTCGGCACAGCCACTTCTGCGGCTACGAATAGAGGGCCCGGAGTGTCCTGATATTTGCACGGAACATGATCGGCCGCCCCACCGTCACACCGGTTGAGGTCAAGGGTGCAGATATGTATCGACCCGATACAAAAAAAGACGGCCGGACTCTGCCACATCCGCCGTTCAGCCAAGGAATGTAAAAATTCGGCTCAATATCGCGGCCCGCCCTTCCAGTGATGCATGCCAGACACATGTATCACTGGGGACGGACCCGCACATGCGCGTCCCCGGCCGGGAGACACAGGTCTTCCGGCCGGGGACGCGTGACACCGCGTGACACCCGTCAGAGGGTCTTGGCCTCCGTCACGGCCTCCACGGTCAGCCCGTCACCGGCCCGGTCCACCCGGACCGTGTCGCCGTCCTTGACCTCGCCCGCGAGGATCTCCTTCGCGAGCCGGTCGCCGATCGCGGTCTGGATGAGCCGGCGCAGCGGCCTGGCGCCGTACGCCGGGTCGTTGCCCTCCACTGCCAGCCAGGCCAGTGCGTCGGGGGTGATGTCGAGACGGATCCGCCGGTCGGCCAGCCGCTTCGCGAGGCGGTCCACCTGGAGCCCCGCGATGTGGGCGAGCTCGTCGCCGGACAGGGCCGAGAAGACGACCAGGTCGTCGAGCCGGTTGAGGAACTCCGGCTTGAACGAGGCCCGTACGACGTCCAGGACCTGCTGCTTCTTCACCTCCGGGCCGACCAGGGGATCGATCAGGAACTGGCTGCCCAGATTCGACGTGAGGATCAGGATGGTGTTGCGGAAGTCCACCGTCCTGCCCTGGCCGTCGGTGAGCCGGCCGTCGTCGAGCACCTGGAGCAGGATGTCGAAGACCTCGGGGTGTGCCTTCTCCACCTCGTCCAGGAGCACGACGCTGTACGGGCGGCGGCGGACCGCCTCCGTGAGCTGGCCGCCCTCCTCGTAGCCGACGTAGCCGGGCGGGGCACCGACGAGACGGGCGACGCTGTGCTTCTCGCCGTACTCGCTCATGTCGATGCGGATCATGGCCCGCTCGTCGTCGAACAGGAAGTCCGCGAGCGCCTTGGCCAGCTCCGTCTTGCCGACCCCTGTCGGACCGAGGAAGAGGAACGAGCCGGTGGGCCGGTCAGGGTCGGCGATGCCCGCGCGCGTGCGGCGTACGGCGTCCGACACGGACCGCACGGCCTCGGTCTGGCCGATCAGCCGCCTGCCCAGCTCGGACTCCATCCGCAGCAGCTTCTGGGTCTCGCCCTCCAGGAGGCGTCCGGCCGGGATCCCGGTCCAGGCGCCGACGACGTCGGCGATGTCGTCCGGGCCGACCTCCTCCTTGACCATGGTGTCCTTGGAGGCCTCCTGCTCGGCCTCGTCCGCTTCGGCCAGCTCCCGCTCCAGGCCGGGGATCTCCCCGTACAGCAGCTTGGACGCGGTGTCGAAGTCGCCGTCGCGCTGGGCCCGCTCCGCCTGGCCCCGGAGCTCGTCGAGGCGCTCCTTGAGCTCACCGACGCGGTTCAGGCCCTGCTTCTCCTTCTCCCAGCGGGCCGTGAGGCCCCGCAGCTCCTCCTCCTTGTCGGCGAGATCACGGCGGATCTTCTCCAGGCGCTGCTTGGAGCCCTCGTCGGTCTCGTTCTTGAGCGCCAGCTCCTCCATGTGCAGCCGGTCGACGGAACGCTGGAGCTCGTCGATCTCCAGGGGTGAGGAGTCGATCTCCATGCGGAGCCGCGAGGCCGCCTCGTCGACGAGGTCGATGGCCTTGTCGGGGAGGAACCTGGACGTGATGTAGCGGTCGGAGAGCGTCGCGGCCGCCACCAGTGAGGAGTCGGCGATCTGGACCTTGTGGTGCGCCTCGTAGCGCCCCTTGAGGCCACGCAGGATCGCGATGGTGTCCTCGACCGACGGCTCGGCGACCAGCACCTGCTGGAAGCGGCGCTCCAGCGCGGGGTCCTTCTCGATGCGCTCGCGGTACTCGTCCAGCGTGGTGGCGCCGACCATGCGGAGCTCACCCCGGGCGAGCATCGGCTTGAGCATGTTGCCCGCGTCCATCGCGGAGTCGCCGCCGGCGCCCGCGCCGACGACGGTGTGCAGCTCGTCGATGAAGGTGATGATCTGCCCGTCGCTCTCCTTGATCTCGGAGAGGACGGTCTTGAGGCGTTCCTCGAACTCACCGCGGTACTTGGCGCCGGCGACCATCGCACCGAGGTCCAGGGAGACGAGCCGCTTGTTCCGCAGGGACTCGGGCACGTCGCCCTTGACGATGCGCTGGGCGAGGCCCTCGACGACGGCCGTCTTGCCGACGCCGGGCTCACCGATGAGCACGGGATTGTTCTTCGTACGGCGCGACAGCACCTGTACGACACGGCGGATCTCCTGGTCACGGCCGATGACCGGGTCCAGCTTGCCCTCGCGTGCGGCGGCCGTGAAGTCCGTGCCGAACTTCTCCAGCGCCTTGTACTGCCCCTCGGGGTCGGGAGTGGTCACCCGGCGCCCTCCCCTGCTCTTCTCGAACGCGTCCAGCAGCTTCTTCGCGCCGGCTCCCTGCCCGTCGAGGATCTCACCGGCACGGCCGCCCTTCGCCGCGACGGCGATCAGCAGGTGCTCGGTGGAGAGGTAGTCGTCGCCGAGTTCCTTCGCACGCCGGTCGGCGTCCGCGATCACGGCGAGCAGCTCACGATTGGGCTGCGGGGGTGCCACGGTCGACCCGGTGACGCTGGGCAGCGCGCCGAGGAGCCTTTCGGTCTCGGTGCGCACCGCCACCTGGTCGGCGTCGACCGCGGCCAGCAGGTCGGTGATGTTCGCGTTGTCCTCGCCCGCGAGCAGCGCAAGCAGCAGGTGCCCGGGGGTCAGGTCGGGATGCCCGTCCTTCACGGCCCTGCTGGTGGCCGCGTTGAGGGCGTCCCGGCTCTTGTTGGTCAGCTCGGCGTCCACGGGCGCTGTCTCCTCCTCGTGTCTGGTACGTCAGGGAACTATGACTCGAACAACGGGTACAAAGTTGAGTCTATTCCACTCAAGGCCATTCGGGCGCCTCCCCGGGCCGCCCGCGGGCCCGCCTCTCTAGGCTGACCCCATGCCCGACGTACGCAACCCCGGCACCGAGTACCTCGCCTTCTGGCGGGAACGACACGTGTGCACACTGACCACGCTCCGCCCGGACGGCACACCGCACGTGGTGCCGGTCGGCGTGACGTACGACCCGGAGACGCGGCTCGCCCGCGTCATCACCGGCAGGAACACCAGGAAGGCCGCCCACGTCCTGGCGGCGGGCCCCGAAGGGGCACGGGTCGCGGTCTGCCAGATGCAGGGGCGACGCTGGGCGACCCTGGAGGGGCGGGCCGTGGTCCGCACGGAGCCCGGGGAGATCGAGGACGCGGTCCGCCGCTACGCGGAGCGGTACGAGCGCACCCCGCGGCACAATCCCGAGCGGATCGTCATCGAGATCGCCGTCGACAGGGCTCTCGGAAACGCCTAGCAATCGGAAACGCCTGGTAATTCGAGGAGAATTCCGCACAGCACAACGGCGCCATCGTGTTCAGGTCACGATGGCGCCGTTGTGTGGGGGAAGTGCCGGAACGATATGTAAAGACGGGGGAATCGTTCAGGCACTGCGGGGGGTGGCGGAAATGGCTTCTTGTTCGAACAGCTCATGGTCGCGCTGATCGAGATTTACGAAAATCATGCCGTACCTCACGGCACAGCGAACCGGTTGCGGTGCTCCGCGCGGCCGACGAAGACAGCGATAGGCACGGATGTCGTCATCCGTTTCCATCACGACGACAATGGGCTCCCCGAACAGGGTGACCATCAACGAATCGCCCTGGCGGGTGAGCGCCGTGAGCAGATCGATGAAGTGCCACCCTGAGCGGTAGGCCGTAGCCATCTCCCGCCGGAAGGTGCGGTCGTCCGGAGGGGTGGTCATGCGCTTGCTGCGCCCGTCGGCGCGCCCCAGCTGATCTCGCCGCCGGCCGTCGTGGGAGCACCCCAGCTGATCTCGCCGCCGGCCGTCGTGGGAGCACCCCAGCTGATCTCGCCGCCGGCCGTCGTGGGAGCACCCCAGCTGATCTCGTCCCCGGCCTTCGTGGGCATACCCCAGCTGATCTCGCCGGGCGCATCGGCCGCTCGCACGGACCAGCTGATTTCGCCCGCCCCCGCCGCCTGCTCCGACCAGCTGATCTCGCCCGGTCCGGATGCGTTGCCGGCCACGCCGCCCGCCACGCCGAAGGCCAGGGCCGCGACGAAAGCGGCAGCAAGCACCGAGCGAAGCTTTCGCTTATCCATAGTCGGCTTCGTCCTCACTTGTGGATTCCTCTCCCCCGCACCCACGACGATGTCTCACCCAGACCACACAACGCCACCGGGACGATGCATCATGTTCCTGCATGTTCAGGAACCTGGGGGGTGGAGATATGACCACAAAAAGCACAACAGGGACACATCCTCATGGGGTCACCGACCTGTGCGACGAAGGAAAGCGTCTCTACGCCAGCGCCCTGCGTTCGGGCCGGATTTCACGCGCGGAAGTCGGCCCCGCCCCCTGCCTGATGGAATTCGCCCTCCTGCATCCCGATCCGGACGACACGACCTGGCTCAGGCCCGTCCCTCCGTCGGCGGCGCTGGCCCAGCGGCTGCACCCCCTGGAGCGGGAGATCAAGGACCGCCGACGGCGTTCCGTCGAGCTCGCGGAGTCCTTCGAGCCCTTCATGGACATCAGCGCGCAGGACCCGCCGACCACCCACGCCATCACGGTGCTGGAGGGCGGCAACAGGATCAACGCCGCCCTCGACCTCGCCACCGCCGAGTGCCGCACGGAGGTGCTCACCGTCCAGCCGGGCGGCGACCGGGGCGAGGACCGCCTCAGCGAAGGCCTGGAACGCGCCCTGTCGGTGGTCGACCGGGGCGTCAGCATGCGCACGCTCTACCAGCACACCGTCAGGCACAGCCAGGGCACACTCGCCTACGCCGCGCGCCTGGCCAACGACAAGGTGGAGATCCGCACCCTGGAGGAGCTCATCGAGCGCCTCCTCGTCTTCGACCGGACCGTTGCCTTCATCCCCGCCCAGAACGACGACCAGGTCGCCCTCGAACTCCGCCATCCAGGGCTCGTCAACTACCTGGTGAAGGTCTTCGAACAGCTGTGGAGCCGCGCCTCCCCCCTGCTCGGAGAGCTGCAGTACGATCCACCGACCAAGGGCATCAGCGGCGTTCAGCGTTCCATAGCCCAACTCCTGGTCGAGGGACACGTGGACGACTCGATCGCCCGCCGCCTCGGCATGAACGTCCGCACCTGCCGGGCGCACGTCGCGAAGCTGTCCGCCACCCTCGGCAGCACGAGCCGCGCCCAGCTGGGCTATCTGATCGCGCGGTCGGGAATCCTGGACCAGGACTCCTGACCGTGTGCCACCCGAAACCTCCCCACCCCCGGGCCGACGGGCACGACCGCGCGGGCAGGGGGACGGCGGGGCGTATCCGGAAAGCACCGGGAGAGTCCCCCGCTCCCTCCCGGCAGCTCCACACTCCCCCCGCAGCCGCGTACGCGCCACGGTCATCTTGTTGCAGTGCATGAAGTGAGGGGTCGTCAAATCACTACCGATGAGGCAAACACGAACCATTCGCACGGGCCGAGAGAGCTCTGCGCCACCGGCCTGCGACTGTACGAGGAAGCGGTAGTCGCGGGACGCATCCCCCGCACCGCTCTCGTGGCCGCTCCCTGCCTGGCCGACATGGGCCTCGTCCAGCCCGAGCCGGCCGACTCCGCGTGGATGCGCCCCGTCCCCCCGTCCGCCGCACTGGCCCACCTGCTCCAGCCGATCACCCGCGAGCTCGACGAGCGGGTACAGCTCGCCGCCGCGCTCAGCAGGTCGCTGACGCCCCTGACCTCGGTCGCCAGCGCCGATCCCGACCTGGCGTTCACGGTCCTGGAAGGCAAACCGGTGATCGAGGCGGCCCTGCGGGACGCGACCTCCGTCGTCACCGAGCAGGTCCTCACGGCCCAGCCGGGCAGCGACCGCCCCCTGAACGGGATGGAGCGGGGGGTCGCCAACGCCCGGACGGCCATCGCGCGTGGAGCCCGGCTCCGGCACATCTACCAGCACCCGGCGCGCTACGGCACCACCGTCAGGGCCTATCTCGACCAGATCTCCCCCGAGGACCTTCAGGTGCGTACCACCGAACAGACCGTGGAACGGCTGATCATCTTCGACCGGACGGTCGCGTTCATCCCGGCGGCGCCCGACCGCCGCACAGCCCTCCGCATCCGGCACCCCGCCCTGGTCGACTACCTCATCCAGGTCTACGAGGTCCTCTGGGCCCAGGCCACGCCCTTCGCGCAGCAACTGCCCGCGCCCACCCCGGGCGTCCAGGTCACGGCCGTCCAGCAGAGCATCGCAAGGCTCCTCGGCGAGGGCCACGTCGACGACGTGGTGGCCCGCAAGCTGGGCATCAGCGTGCGCACCTGCCGCTCCCACATCGCCAAGCTCATGCAGGCCCTGGGCGCCACCAGCCGGACCCATCTCGGCGTCCTGATCATGCGCGCCGGCATCGTCGACGCGGCCACGGGGAAAGGGCCCGTCCCGGAGTCGTGAGACTCCGGGGCGGGCCCTTTCCGGCCGGCTCAGTCCTTCGGCCTCTTGGGCCGCCAGACCACCAGCGCGCTCGTCTGGTGCACGTCCTGGTACGGCACCAGGTCACGCCGGTAGGAGGCGTGCACCTGGGCCTCGCGCTGCTGCATGGCCACGGCCGCGCCGTCCACGGCCGCCGAGAGCTCGGCGACCCGCTGCTGGAGCGCGGCGACCTGGTTCTCCAGCTCGATGATGCGCTTGATCCCCGCGAGGTTGATGCCCTCGTCCTGCGACAACTGCTGGACGGTGCGCAGCAGTTCGATGTCACGGGCCGAGTAGCGCCGGCCGCGCCCGGCCGTGCGGTCGGGCGAGACCAGGCCGAGACGGTCGTACTGGCGCAGCGTCTGCGGGTGCAGGCCCGAGAGCTGGGCCGCGATCGAGATCACGTAGACCGGTGATTCGTCGGTCAGCTGGTACGGATTGCGTCGACGGCCGTCCATCTCAAGCTCCCTTCGCAGCCTGGAACAGCTCCGCCCGCGGGTCCTCCCCCGCGGTCGACTTCCGGTAGGCCTCCAGCGCGTCCTGGGCGTCCGAACCGAGGTCCGTGGGCACGGCCACCTCGACGGTGACCAGGAGGTCTCCCCGGGTGCCGTCCTTGCGCACGGCGCCCTTGCCCCGGGCCCGCATGGTACGTCCGTTGGGCGTGCCGGCGGGGAGTTTCAGGGTGACCGGGGGCCCGCCGAGCGTGGGGACCTTCACCTCGCCGCCGAGTGCCGCCTCCGGGAAGGTGACGGGCACGGTGACGGTGAGGTTGTCGCCCTTGCGGCCGAAGACCGGGTGGGCGTCGACGTGGACGACGACGTACAGGTCGCCGGCCGGACCGCCGCGCTCGCCCGGGCTGCCCTTGCCGCGCAGCCGGATCCGCTGGCCGTCCAGGACCCCCGCGGGGATCCTGACCTGCATCGTGCGGGCCGACTTCGCCCGGCCGCTGCCCTTGCAGACCTCACAGGGGTCCTGGGCGATGAGGCCGCGGCCCTTGCAGTCCACGCAGGGATCGGTCAGCGAGAATCCGCCGCCGGTGCCGCGCGACACCTGGCCGGTGCCGACGCACGTCGGACAGACCCTCGGGGTGCCGTTCTTGTCGCCGGTGCCCGAACACGCCTTGCAGGGGGCCTGGCTGGACATCCGGAGCGGGACCGTGGCCCCGTCGACCGCCTCGGTGAAGCTGAGCGTCACCTCGGACTCGATGTCCTGGCCGCGCCGCGGCTGGACACGGGTGCCGCCGCCGCCCCGGTTGAACAGCCCACCGAAGACGTCGCCGATGCCGCCACCGCCGAACCCGCCGGCTCCGGCGTTCTGGCCGCCGCCCGGGGCACCCCCGAAGAGGTCGCCCAGGTCGAAGTTGAAGTTGCCGCCCGCGCCGCCGGGACCCGCCCGGAAGCCTCCGCTGCCGAAGAGGGCGCGCGCCTCGTCGTACTCCTTGCGCTTCTTGGGGTCGCCGAGGACGTCGTTCGCCTCGGAGATCTCCTTGAAGCGCTCCTCGGCCTTGGCGTCACCCTTGTTGGCGTCCGGGTGGAACTCGCGGGCGAGCTTCCGGTACGCCTTCTTGACCTCGGCGTCGGTGGCGTCCTTGGGGACGCCGAGAACCTTGTAGTAGTCCTTCTCGACGAAGTCCTTCGTGCTCATCGACGTCCCTCCTTCCGGACGATCGGCCGTGCGGCCGGCCCCATGGCCGGCCGCACGCCGCGTCGGTGTTCCCCGCAGTGGTCGGACGGAATGTCAGACCTCTTCGGTGCCACCGCTCTCCTCGTCGTCTGCCTTCTCTTCCTTCGCCGCCGCGGGCGTGGCGCCCGGCTGCGGTTCGGCCACGGCCACCCGCGCGGGGCGGATGGTGCGCTCCCCGATGCGGTACCCGGGCTGCAGGATCGCCACGCAGGTCGTCTCGGTGACGTCCGGCGCGTACGAGTGCATCAGGGCCTCGTGGATCGTCGGGTCGAAGGGCTCGCCCTCCTTGCCGAACTGCTGGAGGCCCAGCTTCGCGACGACCGTCTCCAGGGATTCGGCCACCGACTTGAAGCCGCCGACGAGCTCGCCGTGCTCACGGGCCCGGCCGACGTCGTCGAGCACGGGCAGGAGCTCGGTCAGAAGGCCCGCTGCCGCGACCTCCTTGACCATCACCCGGTCGCGCTCGACGCGACGACGGTAGTTCTGGTACTCGGCCTGGAGCCGCTGGAGGTCGCCCGTGCGCTCGCTGAGCGCGGTGCGGACCTGGTCCAGCTGGGCCGTCAGGGCCGCTGTCTGCTGTACGTCCCCGGCCGGGGCCGCCGCCTCCTCCTCGGAGGGGGCGGCCGCCTTCGGCTCGGCGTCGTCGGCATCGGCGCCGGAGGGGACGTCAGGCTTCTCGTCGAAGCCCGGAGTCTCCTCGGTCACGCCGCACCGCCCTTCGTGTCCTTCTCGTCGTCCACGATCTCGGCGTCGACGACGTCGTCGTCGGCCTTGGCCTGGCCGTCGCCCGGCGCCTCGGCACCCGGCGTCGCACCGTCGGACTGGGCGTTGGCGTACATCGCCTGGCCCAGCTTCTGGGAGACGGCCGCGACCTTCTCGGTGGCGGTGCGGATCTCGGCGGTGTCCTCGCCCTTGAGCTTCTCCTTCAGCTCGGTGAGCGCGGTCTCCACCTCCGTCTTCACATCGCCGGGGACCTTGTCCTCGTTGTCCTTGAGGAACTTCTCCGTCTGGTAGACGAGCTGCTCGCCCTGGTTGCGGGACTCGGCGGCCTCGCGACGGCGGTGGTCCTCGTCGGCGTACTGCTCGGCCTCTTCGCGCATCCGGTTGACCTCGTCCTTCGGCAGCGAGGAGCCACCGGTGACGGTCATCTTCTGCTCCTTGCCGGTGCCGAGGTCCTTGGCAGCGACGTGCATGATGCCGTTGGCGTCGATGTCGAACGCGACCTCGATCTGCGGCACGCCACGCGGGGCCGGCGGCAGACCGGTGAGCTCGAACATCCCGAGCTTCTTGTTGTACGCCGCGATCTCGCGCTCGCCCTGGTAGACCTGGATCTGCACGGACGGCTGGTTGTCCTCGGCCGTCGTGAAGATCTCGGAACGCTTGGTCGGGATCGTGGTGTTGCGCTCGATGAGCTTCGTCATGATCCCTCCCTTGGTCTCGATGCCGAGGGACAGCGGGGTCACGTCGAGGAGCAGGACGTCCTTGACCTCGCCCTTGAGGACACCGGCCTGGAGCGAGGCGCCGATGGCGACGACCTCGTCCGGGTTCACACCCTTGTTGGCGTCCTGACCGCCCGTGAGCTCCTTGACGAGCTCGGCGACGGCCGGCATACGGGTCGAGCCACCGACGAGGACGACGTGGTCGATCTCGGAGAGCTGGATGCCCGCGTCCTTGATGACGTTGTGGAACGGGTTCTTGCAGCGGTCCAGGAGGTCCGCGGTCAGCTGCTGGAACTGCGAGCGCGTGAGCTTCTCGTCCAGGTGCAGCGGGCCCTCGGCGGACGCCGTGATGTAGGGCAGGTTGATCGTGGTCTCGGTCGAGGACGAGAGCTCGATCTTCGCCTTCTCCGCGGCCTCGCGGAGACGCTGGAGAGCCATCTTGTCCTTGGACAGGTCCACGCCGTGCCCGTTGGCGAACTGCTTCACCAGGTAGTCGACGACCCGCTGGTCCCAGTCGTCACCACCGAGGTGGTTGTCACCGTTGGTGGCCTTCACCTCGACGACGCCGTCACCGATCTCCAGGAGGGACACGTCGAACGTGCCGCCACCGAGGTCGAAGACGAGGATCGTCTGGTCGTCCTTGTCGAGGCCGTACGCCAGCGCGGCGGCGGTCGGCTCGTTGACGATGCGCAGGACGTTCAGGCCCGCGATCTCGCCGGCCTCCTTGGTCGCCTGGCGCTCCGAGTCGTTGAAGTACGCCGGAACGGTGATCACCGCGTCGGCGACCTTCTCGCCCAGGTAGGACTCGGCGTCGCGCTTCAGCTTCTGCAGGATGAAGGCGCTCATCTGCTGCGGGTTGAAGTTCTTGCCGTCGATCTCGATCTTCCAGTCAGTGCCCATGTGGCGCTTGACCGAACGGATCGTCCTGTCGACGTTGGTGACTGCCTGGCGCTTCGCGACCTCGCCGACGAGCACCTCGCCGTTCTTGGCGAAGGCGACGACGGACGGCGTGGTCCTGGCGCCTTCGGCGTTGGTGATGACGGTGGGCTCGCCGCCTTCGAGAACGCTGACGACGGAGTTAGTCGTGCCCAGGTCGATGCCGACCGCACGTGCCATTTCAATTCCTCCAACTGACTACTTGAGTGGATCTGACTCAAGGATGCATGACACCCACCCTGGAGTCAAAGGACCTGAGCCACTTACGCTCAACTTATGTGCTCACATGCCTGCTGAGCTGGGAATTCTCATGTTCGGGGAATCGCGAGGGGCGAGGCCGATCCCGTCCCGGCCGGCTCCGACCCGCGACACCCGGCATGCGCGGCACGTCACACACACGCCTCCCACCATCGCACCGTGGGATCGTTCTGTCACAAAATGCATCGAGACGGTCATACCGTCACGTCATCGACTTCCGGGCAGGTGCAATGCGGAACGCGAAGCAGGCTGCGGCACGAAGGAAACGGCACCCCGCCGCATCGACGGCGGCCCGGAAGAGGGGCCCCGCCACCGACCGCACCCGCGGGGTCGCCCTGGCCGCCCGCACCCTCGGGGTCACCCTGGCCGCGCGCGCCGCCACGACGGGCGGGCAGATCGCCAGGAGCCTGGCAGCCGCGACCGCCACACGGGTCACCGGCCCCCTGGAGGCGCTGACCGTCAAGCGGAGTCTGGACCTGCTGCTCGGCACGGCGCTCCTGCTCCTGGCGGCCCCCGCGCTCGCCCTCGCCACCTTGACCCTCGCCCTCCGCCCCTACGGCCGGCAAGGCGTGCTCAGGCGTGAGACCCGGGTCGGCCTCGGCGGCCACCCCTTCGAGCTGCGTTCGCTGCGCACCCGACGGCTTCGGCTCGACCTGCTGTCCCGGCTGCCCCACGTGGTACGGGGAGACCTCTCCCTGGTGGGCCCGGCGCCGCTCACCCCCGACGAGGCCGCCCTGCTCGGACCGGCGGCAGGGCGCCGGCGGCAGGACCTCCGGCCGGGACTCACCGGCCTGGCCCAGGTGCGCGCCAGGTCCGGAATGCCCTGGGACGAACCCGCCCTCCTCGACGCCCACTACGCAGAGCATCATGGGACAGGGCTTGACCTGGCGATCCTGGCGCAATCCGCGCGCATCCACCTGCTTGCGGCACTACGCGGGCCGCGACGCCCGGGAAAGGCTCACCTGAGCGACACAGATCACCGCCTGCCCGGCTACAGCGTGGCGGAATAAGTGGATAGTGTCAGCACAGACTGATTAAGTTACTGCTTAGTAATCACTTGTACGTGCTGGATCCCACCCTCGCAGGCCCGAGGAGCCCCCAAATGCAACTCGCCGCGATCATCGTGTCGCTGGTGCTGACTGTCGTCGGCGTTGCGCTCATCGCCCGAGCCGTCGCGCAGATCTACCGGTTCGTCCGTCTCGGACAGCCGGTGCCGGCAGGCAGCCGCACCGACGACCCCAAGCAGCGCACGATCACCCTGGTCAAGGAATTCCTCGGCCACACCCGGATGAACCGGTGGGGGATCGTGGGCTTCGCCCACTGGTTCGTCGCGATCGGCTTCCTGACCCTGCCGCCGACGCTGCTCCAGGCGTACGGACAGCTCTTCCAGGCCGACTGGGTGCTGCCGATCGTCGGTGGCTGGCTGCCGTTCGAGATGTACATCGAGTTCATCGGCATCATGACCGTGCTCGGCATCGTCACGCTGATGGCCATCCGACTGCTGAACCTGCCCTCGCGGGCCGGCCGCAAGTCCCGCTTCGCCGGCTCCAAGGCCTGGCAGGCGTACTTCGTCGAGTACGTCATCCTCGTCATCGGCCTGGCGATCCTGGCCCTGCGCGGCCTCGAGGGCGCGATCCACCACGTCGAGGGCTACGAGGCCGCGTACTTCGTCTCGTACCCCTTGGTCCTGGCCTTCAAGGGCCTCGCGCTCGGCACGCTCCAGAACCTCATCTACTTCACCGCGATGATCAAGATCGGCACCTCGCTGATCTGGATGATCACGGTCTCCCTCAACACCAACATGGGTGTCGCCTGGCACCGCTTCCTCGGCTTCCCGAACATCTGGTTCAAGCGGAACGCCGACGGCGAGGTCGCGCTCGGCGCGCTGCAGCCGATGACGAGCGGCGGCAAGGAGATCGACTGGGAGGACCCGGGCGAGGACGACACCTTCGGCGTCTCCCAGGTCGAGCAGTTCTCCTGGAAGGGCATCCTCGACTTCTCCACGTGCACCGAGTGCGGTCGCTGCCAGTCGCAGTGCCCCGCCTGGAACACCGGCAAGCCGCTCTCCCCGAAGCTCCTGATCATGTCCCTGCGCGACCACGCGCACGCCAAGGCCCCGTACCTGCTGGCCGGCGGCGGCAAGGACATGGAGGGCAACGAGAAGGCCACCGAGGAACAGCTCAAGGACGTCCCTGCCACCGCCCTCGCGGAGGCCGAGCGCCCCCTCATCGGCACCGCCGAGGAGAACGGCGTCATCGACCCGGACGTGCTGTGGTCCTGCACCACCTGCGGTGCGTGCGTGGAACAGTGCCCGGTCGACATCGAGCACATCGACCACATCGTCGACATGCGCCGCTACCAGGTGATGATCGAGTCCGCGTTCCCGTCCGAGGCGGGCACGATGCTCAAGAACCTGGAGAAGAAGGGCAACCCCTGGGGGCTCGCCAAGAAGCAGCGCGTCGAGTGGACCAAGGAGGTCGACTTCGAGGTCCCGATCGTCGGCAAGGACGTCGAGGACCTCAGCGAGATCGACTACCTGTACTGGGTCGGCTGCGCGGGCGCCCTCGAGGACCGCGCCAAGAAGACGACGAAGGCCTTCGCCGAGCTCCTCCACATCGCGGGCGTCAAGTTCGCGATCATGGGCGGCGACGAGAAGTGCACCGGTGACTCCGCCCGCCGCCTCGGCAACGAGCCGCTGTTCCAGCAGCTCGGCCAGGAGAACGTCGCGATGCTGAACATGGCGTTCGGCGAGGACGACGAGGACGACTCGACCAAGAAGGCGAAGGCGACGAAGAAGATCGTCGCCACCTGCCCGCACTGCTTCAACACCATCGCCAACGAGTACCCGCAGCTCGGCGGCGAGTACGAGGTCATCCACCACACCCAGCTGCTCCAGCACCTGGTGGACGAGGGCAAGCTCGTCCCGGTGACCCCGGTCGAGGGTCTGATCACGTACCACGACCCCTGCTACCTGGGCCGCCACAACAAGATCTACACGCCTCCGCGCGAGATCATCGCCAAGGTCCCGGGTCTGCGGAACGAGGAGATGCACCGCCACAAGGAACGCGGCTTCTGCTGCGGCGCCGGTGGTGCCCGGATGTGGATGGAGGAGCGGATCGGCAAGCGCATCAACAACGAGCGCGTCGACGAAGCCCTCTCCCTCAACCCGGACATCGTCTCCACCGCGTGCCCGTTCTGCCTCGTCATGCTGACCGACTCGGTCAACGGCAAGAAGAACGACGGCCAGGCGAAGGAGTCGGTGCAGGTCGTCGACGTGTCGCAGCTGCTCCTGGAGTCGGTGAAGACACCCGCCGACCCCGCGGGAGACGAGGAACCGGCCGGCCAGCCGGAACCGGAGCCCGTCAAGTAACTGTCTCCCACCACGGAAGCGGCCGGACCTGCCTCGGGGGCAGGACCGGCCGCTTCCGTCCGTCCCGGGTGCTGCCAGGGGCCCGCGGGGTACGGCAGGCCCCCCGGGGTTCCCCTAGGGGATGTCACAGCTAGGCCGCAATGGGCCGGTGTTCCCCCGGCCCTCACACCCCGCCCGCACGGACCAGGTACGTTCGATGTGTGGCTGGATTCAGGATCGGACGCGGCCGGGACAACCGCACACCGCAACAACACCCGCAGCAGCAGCAACAGCCGTACGGCACGCAGGCGTCACCGCCGCCGTACGGCGGGCAGTCGTGGCCCCCGTCAGGAGGCAACGGCGCACCGTACGGAGGCCCTCAGGGCGCCCCTTACGGCGGCGGGCACGGCGGCAACGGACACGGGGGTGGGAACGGGCACGCAGGCGGACACGGCGAACCGGAGTACTTCGGCGACCCGCACCACCAGCCCTCGCGGCAGGACCCGTATGCCAACGCCCCGGGGCACACCCAGGCGTTCAGCATCAACGAGGACCCGTACGGCGACGGGAACACCTACCAGGCCGGTCAGGCACCCGCGCAGCCCGCTGGACCCAGGCTGCACTGGAAGCAGCTGCTGAGCGGCATCGTGATGCGGCCGGGACCGACGTTCTGGCAGATGCGCGACTACCCCGTCTGGGGCACCGCGCTCGTCGTCACGTTCGTCTACGGCCTGCTCGCCCTCTTCGGCTTCGACCAGGCGCGCGACGAGGCGATCCACGCGGAGGTCTCCACGGCCGCCCCGTACGTGATCTTCACGGGTGTCGGCTTCGTCATCGGCGGGCTGGTCCTCGGCGCCGTCACCCACACCCTGGCCCGCCAGCTCGGCGGCACGGGCTCCTGGCAGCCGACCGTGGGCCTGTCGATGCTCATCATGTCGATCACGGACGCGCCCCGCCTGATCTTCGCCCTCTTCCTCGGCGGCGAGAACTCCCTGGTCCAGATCCTCGGATGGATCACCTGGCTGGCCGCCGGCGCGCTGTTCACCTCGATGGTGAGCAAGTCGCACGACCTGCCGTGGCCGAAGGCCCTGGGAGCCTCCGCGATCCAGCTGATCGCGCTGCTCTCGATCCTCAAGCTCGGCACGATCTGATCCTGGCCCGACACGTGGGAGGGGTCCCGGCGCATCGCACCGGGACCCCTCCCTTTTTCGTGTCCGGTACCGATCAGGAGTCGAGGACCTGACCCTCACGACGCACGACGGGCTTCTCCACGCTCCACGGGAAGTTGATCCACTGGTCGGTCTTCTTCCACACGTACTCGCATTTCACGAGCGACTGCGACTTCTCGTAGATGACCGCGCTGCGCACCTCTGCCACGTGGTCGATACAGAAGTCGCGGACCAGCTTCAGCGTCTTTCCGGTATCGGCGACGTCGTCGGCGATGAGGACCTTCTTCTGCGTGAAGTCGATGGCATTCGGAACGGGTGCCAGCATGACCGGCATCTCCAGCGTGGTCCCGACTCCGGTGTAGAACTCGACGTTCACCAGATGGATGTTCTTGCAGTCCAGGGCATACGCGAGGCCGCCCGCGACGAAGACCCCGCCCCGCGCGATACTCAGCACGACATCGGGCTCGTAACCGTCGTCGGCCACCGCCTGGGCCAGCTCACGTACGGCGTGCCCGAAGGCCTCATACGTCAGATTCTCCCGCATCTCACCAGCCATGCCGTATCACACCTGAGTCCTGTGGAAATTCATGTAAGAACGCGAGGCGGTCGGCCCTCGCTGGCCCTGATAGCGCGATCCGTAGCGCTCGGATCCGTACGGGAATTCAGAAGAGGACGTCAGCCGGAACATACACAGCTGCCCGATCTTCATTCCCGGCCAGAGCTTTATCGGCAACGTCGCCAGATTCGACAGCTCCAGGGTGACGTGCCCCGAGAAACCGGGGTCGATGAACCCTGCCGTCGAATGTGTCACCAGCCCGAGCCGCCCCAGCGAGCTCTTCCCCTCCAGCCGCGACGCCAGGTCGTCGGGCAGCGAGATGACCTCGTACGTCGAGGCCAGGACGAACTCCCCGGGGTGGAGGATGAACGCCTCGTCACCGTCCGGCTCGACCTCACGGGTCAGGTCCGCCTGCTCGACGGCGGGGTCGATATGCGGATAGCGGTGGTTCTCGAACACCCGGAAGTAGCGGTCCAGCCGCACATCGATGCTCGAGGGCTGCACCATCGAAGCGTCGAACGGGTCAATGCGAACCCGCCCGGCATCGATCTCGGCCCGGAGGTCCTTATCTGAGAGAAGCACGCACCGAGGATACGCAGAACGCGCGAGCCGACCCCAACCGGACCGCCCCGCGCGCCTGCCTCACACCCCTAGCGCTCCTCGAACGCCACGGGAACGGCCTGCCTCAACCGCGCGCAGCGCGGACAGCGGATGAGCCGCCCGGGACCGATCCGCTCGGACCCGAGCTGCTGCATCGGGAACGACGAGGTAGTGAAAACGTGCCCCTCGGCACAGCGGACGACGGTGCGCTCCATCGACGACATCAAGTCCCTTCCCCAACCAGCCTTGGACGAGACCGCCACATTAGGGGATGAACGGGACGCCGCTCCACGCGGCACTCCGGTCACCGAGGCTACGCCCTCAACTCCCCCCGCCCGCACCCGCATCCACACTCCGGAACGACACGTGGGCCCCGCGGCGGAGACGCCGGGGGCCTGCGATGGGGTACAGTGTGGGACGATGCATCGCCGGTGATCGGCACGCTTCGCGGGTGTAGTTTAATGGTAGAACATGAGCTTCCCAAGCTCAGAGCGCGAGTTCGATTCTCGTCACCCGCTCCATGAAAAAGCCCCAGGCCAGCGGCCCGGGGCTTTCTTGTTGTCTGGACCAGTTCAGGGGTCCCGCAACAGAAGGCCCCTGATCGGCCTTCTTACGGGCGGACCGCACGAGGCGTCCAGCCCGCTCGCCACCGCCTGCTGCCGTTCAAGGTCCGAGTGCTGGGAGATCAACGCGGCCTTCTCCGACGACTGGCCGGTGCGGACCATCGTGTCCTTGAGTGGCCCCGGACCGGGTGGCCAGGGTATGACCGATGTGACGAAGATCGTAGAAGCGGAAGCCGCCCGGCATGCCGACGAGCACGCGATCCCTGCGCCACTTCCGCCCGAAGGTGGAACGCCGGAAGGGCTTGCCTTTCTTCCCACGAACAGCAGTCCCTCCGGGCCCTTCTCCGCGTACCGGTCGAGGTATCACCGAAGGTCGGCCCGCAGGAAGGCCCGTTCAACTCGTTCTCCCACGCCGAGGCGACCAGCCCCGTCAGAGCGACCGGCGTACCCATGGCAGGTCCTCGGAGACACCCGGCTGAGGAACGGTGAGCTTGAAGATCTCCACCTCGTCCGGCGTGGAAAACATGACTTCCACCGTCACCAGCGTCCCGCCGTCCTTGTCGAGCGCGACCTCACCAGTACGGCGGTCCTTGACCTTCGACGGGGGAGCCTTGGCGACCATCACGGTCGCGTTCATAGTGTCGACGGGAATTTCACGCACAGCAGATCGCTCCCCTGAAGGTGCTTAGCTCCATCACTCATATACATGAGCCAATCCGCCACGAGGAGAAAACCCCGCGGTTCGCAGTAAGTTGAGTGTGCGCCAGCCGATGGCGGGGATCCTGTAGGGGATTCGTGGTGAGCGTTGTGGGCTCCCATCCCGACCACCTTCACCCCAGGCAGAGCCGAGCAGTCGCGGCACAGGGGCGCCGCGCCGTGGGTGACGTCCACCCGCTCGTGCTGACGGGTGGCTACGCCGTTAAGGTGCACGGACTGGTCAACCGGCTCAGCAAGGACCTCTACGTCGCCGCCGAGGACCCGGAGCCGATGGAGAAGATGGCCGCCACCCTGCGCGCCGGGCCGGGGCAACGCTGCTGGCAGGTAGAGCAGTTGGAAACCGGCCCGCTGTCCGCCCGGCTGATCGCCACCGGCGAGGAGCGCGAGGTCGATGTCCTCAAGGAAGCACTCGGGCACGCACCGCACCTCCGAGAAGTCGGTCGTGCCCCCAGCTCGCCAGAACAGCCTGACTGGAGGTCCCTTCGCGCACCACTTGCACCACATGGACGGGAGAGCGGCTTCTCTACCGAGCCGTGGCGTCGTGGTTGTCCGTCACGGCGATAACGAGAGCACGGTCGCTGTGGAGCGGACGGCACAGCCGTCAAGTTTGGGTCGACCTCACCAACGGACACCTGCCGGATCAGCCACTTCTTCGCCTGCCCGGGACGCGGCGCCTGAGCTGGGCCCGAACCCTCTGACGATCAGCCACCCGGCCAGCCCCAGCTCCCAGGCGAACACCGGGAGCGCGGCGACCGCCCCCGCCACGGAGAGCTGCGCGTAGGCCCCGAACATCACGGCGACGGCCGATGCGCAGATCAGCGGTCCGCCGACCAGCCCGAGCACGGCGATGAAGCGCGGCACGAGCCGTGCGCGGTACGCCAGGTATGCGAGCAGGACGGTGTTCAGGCCGAGGGAGATGTTGGGCCCGAGCAGGAACGTCCAGTCGTGCACGGCCACCAGCGCGGCATCGGCGCCGTCCGCCGCTCCCGCGTCCCGCCGTAGGGTGACGAGCGCCAGAACCGCGACGATCCCGAGGGCGATGACGGCTGCCTCAAGGAGTCGCCCGAAGGCGTACCCGAGCGCGAGCCCCTCACCGTAACGCCGCAGGACGGGGAACAGCGCCGCCCCGGTACCGGCCACCGCCACCACCAGCACCACCTCGCAGAGCACCCCGAGCAGCGCCCGCGTGTCGGCGCCCTGCGGGAGCCGGCCGTCCGCAGCGCCCAGCAGGGGGCGGTACAGGATCGCCCCGGCTATCGCGGCGACCTCGGTCAACAGGAACAGCGACCCGGCGGCCACCGCGGTTCTCCGGTCCGGACTCATCTTTCCAGCACCCCTCGCTAGGTTCCGGTGTACGCCGTACACCCAACAGCGACCATAGGTGTACGACGTACACTAGTCAAGGAGAAGGCAGTCGAGGAGGGAAGGGACGGACCGGAATGACCCGGCAGGAAGCCACGCGCAAGCAACGGATCCCACTGAACAGGGACCGCGTCCTGCGCGCCGCCGTCGCGCTCGCCGACGCCACCGGCATCGACGCGCTCAGCATGCGCAGGCTCGCGCAGGAGCTGGACGTCGTACCGATGGCTCTCTACAAGCACGTGGCCAACAAGGAGGAGCTGCTCGACGGCATGGCCGACGCCGTCGTCAGCGAGATCGACCCGCCGGCTGCGGGCCCCGACTGGCAGCGCGTGGTCCGCGGGCGGATCCTCTCGGCGCGGCGGGTCCTGCTGCGCCACCCCTGGGCGGTCCGGGTCATCGAGTCCCGGACCGGCCCCACCCCGGCCGTCCTTGCGTACCTGGACTCGATGGCCTGGAGCTTCCGGGACGGCGGCCTCTCCCCCGACCTCACGCACCACGTCATGCATGCGATGGGCAGCCGCCTCCTCGGCTTCAGCCAGGAACTGTTCGACACCTCGGGCCCCTCGGGCCCCTCCGGCCCGCCGGACCGCGGGCTGGTTGCGCGCTACCCGAACATCGCGGAACTGGCCGCGACGGCCGCCCACGACGGGGGCTCCACGGTCGGTGGTGGCTGCGACGACCAGTTCGAGTTCGAATTTGCCCTGGACCTCCTCCTGGACGGCTTCGAAAACCTCCGCCGCCAGGGCTGGACGTCCGCGCGGAAGGCTTAACCAGGTGCCGGGGGTGATGCATAGGAAGAGGCCCTCGAAGCCGACTGCGCGATCGAGTCCGGGACGGCAATCAGAGGCGCACCCGGGCTCGCTCCGACTCCCTCATCCGCTTAGGCACCTGCCCGACGCTCTGGCAGCGTGCAATCCGGCCTGACCATCCCGTGTCACCTCCGCACCTTGCCCCTCTTCCCGCTGTTCAGCGCCCTTCCGTCCCGCCCTCACGCCCCGAGCCTGGCTTCAAACAACATCTACAAGGCGAGGCCGGTCTGGCGCGTCGGCATGCCTCGACTGCCGGAGGCGCGCGGAGGCAGCCCTGGCACGCACACCTCCCGGCACCCGGCGCCCGCTACCGA
Organism: Streptomyces pratensis; assembly: GCF_016804005.1. Taxonomy (GTDB): domain Bacteria; phylum Actinomycetota; class Actinomycetes; order Streptomycetales; family Streptomycetaceae; genus Streptomyces; species Streptomyces pratensis_A. Next base: position 8,038,711 of record NZ_CP051486.1, read on the forward strand.
CGTCGATCGATTCCGGGCGCCGTCGAGTTGGCGTGCCATAACACGGGCCCGCTGCATGCAAGCCGGCCTTGATCTTCTCCCAGTCTCACGGGACGTCGGCAAACAACTGCGAGAAAGCCTTGCATTTGCGCAACTTTCATCAAGGCAAGTAACCTGCCCTTGCAGAGGGTGAACGATCGGCGAGGTGGAACCTGTGAACGGATTCGTTGGGCGTCGTACGGAGCTCGGCCTTCTTGATGACCTACTGACCCCTGTACGGACCGGCGGGCGCAGCGGGCGGCCCGGGCGTGCCGTACTGATCCGAGGGCGCCGACGCGTCGGCAAGTCCCGGCTCGTGGAGGAGTTCCTGGAACGCTCCGGGCTTCCTCATGTCTTCTTCACCGCAGTAGGCGGCTCGAAGGCCGAGGACCTGGCAGGCTTCGCCGCCGAGCTCGCCGTCTCTCCACTCCCCGACGCCGGCCGGGTCGCGGACTTCGCCACCCCGCAGACCTGGGACGCGGCTTTGAGCCTGCTCGCCAGTGTCCTGCCTCAGGACACGCCCAGCGTGATCGTGCTCGACGAGATGCCCTACCTCGTACGCGAGGACCCCACTTTCGAGGGCGCGCTGCAGAAGGCATTCGACCGGACGTTGTCCAAGCTCCCCGTACTGCTCGTCCTCATCGGCTCGGACATCGCCATGATGGAGCAGCTGAACACCTACGGTCGCCCCTTCTACCAGCGCGGCACCGAGATGGTCGTACCTCCCCTCAATCCGGCCGAGGTCGCCGCCATGCTCGACCTCCCGCCGGCTGAGGCGTTCGACGCCTTCCTGGTCTCCGGCGGCCTCCCGCTCGTCCTTGAGGAATGGCCTCCGGGTGCCACCCTCCTGGACTACCTGGAGCAGGCGCTGGCCCGTCCGACGTCCGCCCTCCTCGTCAGCGGCGAGCGCACTCTGGCCGCCGAATTCCCCACCGAGGTACAGGCCCGCACCGTGCTGAGTGCCATCGGACACGGGGAACGCACCTTCACCCTCATCGGCCGGGCAGCCGGTGACCTCAATCCAGGCTCCGTGAAACGATCCCTGGAACTCCTCACCAGCCGACGCATGGTGGCGGCCGACCTTCCCCTGTCCACCAGGCCGAGCCGTGAGAGCCGCTACCACGTCGCCGATCCGTACCTGCGCTTCTGGCTCTCCTTCATCGGGCCCGGCATCCCCATGATCGAGCGCGGGCGTGGAGACCGTGTACTCGAATCGATCCGCACCAGTTGGACGTCCTGGCGGGGCCGAGCCGTCGAACCTGTGATCCGCGAGGCCCTGTGGCGTCTGACCGACGACCGGCTGCCTGAGGCCACCAACGTGATCGGCGGCTACTGGACCCGCACCAACGACCCCGAAATCGACCTCGTCGGCGCCGACCGTTCCCCCATCGCCAAGAAGATCACCCTCGTCGGATCCATCAAGTGGCTGGAGAACAAGCCCTTCGACGACCGCGACCTCGCCCGACTCGTCACCCACCGCTCACAACTGCCCGGCACCGACGACTCCACCCCCCTGCTCGCCGTCACCCGTAGCGGAAGCAGCGCCAACGGCATCCTCAGCCTCACCCCCGACGACCTCATCACCGCTTGGGCGTGACGCACCAAGGCCGTTTCCCCGCAGTGACCGCGTTCGTGCCCCATCCGTGCCCTTCGCAGCGGACAACAGCGGTCAAGCCCGGTGCCCAGAGACCACACCGAACTTGCCCGGCCCGGCCAAATATGCAGGTCAGAGTCACTACAGCCGTTCAAGAACCGCTGATTCCCAAGCTCAGAGCGCGAGTTCGATTCTCGTCACCCGCTCCATGAAAAAGCCCCAGGCCAGCGGCCGGGGGCTTCTTTTGTTGTCTGGACCAGTTCAGGAGTCGCGCGCCAGATCCGCACCAGACGGCGTTTCGTCGGCCTTGGCGCAGCGGCGTACGCGGGGTCGCCCAGGCCGTCGATACACCGTGTTCCGCGAGATAGCACTGACCAGCAGTGCGCGACTGATTTCGCGAAGACCGCGGAACGCGAGCCATCAGCCCGTTGCTCCCCGGAGCACAGAACGGCCGATGAGTGCCATGGCCATTAGCGAGTGCACCGTGAGGCCACTTTTCGGGCCCTCGTCGCCGCTCGTCCACCACCCCGCCGGGGGTCACTCGGGCAGGCGGCTCGGCCCGACGCCATCCCGGCAGTCCCTCGCGAGAATCGCAGGCAGCCGCTCTTCGGCGCCCGGTCCCCTCGAAGGCGTGGTCCGCTTCGCCGAGACGGCGACACCGCCGCACCACCCACTGGTGTGGGTAGGCCAAGAACAACCTTGGCCCCACAGCGCCGGAATGACATCCTGTTCGCTTACGCATTCTGCGAACGCAGTTTTGTACGGGGGGATTTCGCGCTGTGGCCGTAACCGTGCCCGACTGGGCCGACACCATGCTCGACGTCATCGGCATCAACTGGCCGAACGTCGACGAGGACGCGTATCGGGACATGGCCACCTCCCTCCGGGAGTTCGCAGATGACGTGGAGGACGACGGCTTCCTCGCCAACCAGCATGTGCAGCGTCTGCTGTCGTCCGGCCACGGCGAGGCCCTTGATGCGCTCAACGGTCACTGGGGCAAGGTCAAGGACAAACACATCAAGGACATCGCCGGCGCCGCCCGGACGATCGCTGGTGCTCTCGACAACGCGGCGATGGCGATCGAGGCCATGAAGTACGCGGCGATCGTCCACCTGGGCGTCCTGGCCGGCAAAGCCGGCATCTCCATGGCGCTGATACCCGTGACCGGTGGGCTGTCCATGCTCATCGGCGGAGCGGCAATCGCAGTCGCCCAGCAAGCCATCCGCCGCGTCATCAAGGAGTGCATGGAAGAGGTCGTCGGCTACATCGTCTCCGCGATGACCGAGCCCGCCGTCGCCGCCCTGGAGAACATGGCCGCGGACCTGGTGGTGCAGATCGGCGCCAACGCGATGGGGCTCCAGAACGGCGTCGACATGAACCAGGTCGGCCAGTCGGGCAAAGAGGGCTTCAAGGAGGGCGTGGAGGGCGCCAAGGACTCCCTGCAGCTCGCTTCCGCCGACGGCCCCGGTCCCGTGTCCGGCAAGGGCGTGCACATCGAGCACTCGGAGCACGACCGCGCGGGCACGAAGCTGCACCTGGTCAGCATCGACATGCACGGCAAGACCGCGAGCAAGTTGGCCACTGCGAAGTCCCACCATGGCCGGACCCGGGGCAAGGACGACATTGCCGGTGCGCTCGACCCGGTGATCGACAAGGCGATGAAAGCCCTCGGCAAGGCGAACAAAGCGATGGGAGATCACCTCGGCGAATCACTGCCGAAGGCGGTCAAAGAGATCTCCACCATCCAGAAGAAGATCGACCTCGACATCAAGGACGGGATCGGCCCCCCAGGCAAGGTTCGCGATAAGGGCGACGCCGCTGACCCCCGCCCCGAGGAACGCCGGGACTCCACGCGCACTAAGCCGGACGCTCTGAACAATTCCAAGGACGAGCCCCGGCGCAATGCCATATCGCTGGAGAAGAAGACCTGCGAGAACGACCCGGTAGACGTCGCCACCGGTGAGATGACCCTGCCCCAGACCGACCTGTCACTGCCGGGGACCCTTCCTCTCGTCCTCCGTCGCACTCACCTCTCCGCCTACCGGTACGGCCAGTGGTTCGGCCGGAGCTGGGCGTCCACACTGGACGAACGGATCGAGCTCGACGCGCTCGGCGCCGGTGCGGTCTGGGCGCGCGAGGACGGCTCGCTTCTCATCTATCCGCAGCTGCCGCTGCCCGAGGACACCGGCGGCGTCATGCCCGTGGAGGGCGCTCGGCTGCCCCTGCTGCACGGGGGCCAGCACAACGGGCAGACCACCTACTACGTCACCGACCCGCACTCGGGCCTGACCCGCTCCTTCCAGGGTGGCCCGTACAACGCGTCCCCTGCCTACTGGCTCAGGGAGATCGAGGACCGCAACCACAACCGCATCAGCTTCGCCCGCCTCGGCGACGGCAGTCCCACAGCAGTCGTCCACTCCGGGGGCTACCGGGTCGCCCTGGTCATCGAGGACGCCCGGGTGCGCGAACTGGCGCTGCGCACCCCGGACGGCCCGGTCACCGTCATGGGCTACGACTACGACCCTCAGGGCAACCTCGACGGTGTCATCAACTCCTCCGGGCTACCACTGCGTTTCACGTACGACGCGTACGCGCGGATCACGTCCTGGACCGACCGCAACGACTCCACATTCCGCTACGTGTACGACGAAGCGGGCCGGGTCATCCGCACCATCGGACCAGACGGCTACCTGTCGTCCACGTTCGCGTACGACACCCACCCGGAGACGGGCGACCGCGTCACCCGGTACACGGACTCCCTCGGCGCAACCAAGGTCCACCAGTTCAACGAACGGCTGCAGGCCGTCGCCGAGGCAGATCCGCTGGGCGGTGTCACCCACCGCACCTTCGACCGCTACGACCGGCTCCTCTCCCGGACGGATCCGCTCGGCCGGACCACCACCTACACCTACGACGACCACGGGAATCCCACCCGCATCGAGCACCCCGACGGCAGCTCGGCCACGGTCGAGTACAACGAGCTGAACCAGCTCGCCGCTGTCACCGGTCCGAACGGCGACACCTCACGCCAGGAGTACGACGACCGGGGCAACCCGACGCTCTTCACCCGGCCGGACGGGTCCACCACTCGCCTCTCCCACGGCCCGAACGGCCACCTCACCGGCGTCGACGACTCCTTGGGCGCGCTGGACCGGCTGCGCTGCGACGCGGCCGGCCTCCCCCTGGCCATCCGCGGCCCGCTCGGCGCGGTCACCCGCTACACCCGCGACGCCTTCGGACGCGCGATAACCATCACCGATCTCCAGGGCCGCATCACCGAGCTGGAATGGACCGTCGAAGGCAAACTCGCCCGACGTACTGACCCGGACGGCGCACAGCAGTCCTGGACGTACGACGGCGAGGGCAACTGCCTCGTCCACACCGATGCGGCGGGGGGCGAGACCCGCTTCGAGTACACCCACTTCGATCTGGTCTCCGCCCGCACCACACCTGACGGAGTGCGCCAGGAGTTCACGCACGACACCGAGCTGCGCATCTCCCGTGTCACCAATCCTCAGGGTCTGAACTGGGACTACACCTACGACCCGGCAGGCCGCCTCAGCTCGGAGACCGACTTCGACGGCCGCTCGCTCCGCTACACACACGACGCCTGCGGACAGCTCACCTCCCGCACGAACGCCGCGGGCCAGACGGTCCGCTACAAGCGCGACACGGCGGGCCGCGTCACCGCCAAGGACGCCGACGGCGCGGTCACGCGATTCACCTACGACATCCACGGCCGTCTCGCCTCGGCGACAGGCCCGGACACCGAGCTGACGTACGTACGCGACAGCTCGGGCAGAGTCCTGAGCGAGACCTGCGACGGCCGCACACTGACCAACACCTACGACGGAACCGGACGCCGTACCCGCCGGGTCACCCCCTCCGGAGCGGTCAGCACCTGGTCCTTCCCAGCCGGTCTGCAGGCCGAACTGAACGCCTCAGGCCATCAGGTCGTCTTCGCCTTCGACGAGACGGGTCGCGAGACGACCCGCCGGATCGGCGACGCACTGACCGTAGAGCACGCCTACGACCCTGCGGGCCGCCTCACCGACCAGCGTGTCCGCGCACCGGGCGACCGAATCCTCCAGCACCGCTCGTACACATACCGCGCCGACGGCCACCTCATCTCATCCGATGAACTGACCAGCGGACACAAACAACTGGAGGTAACCCGTGACGGCCGGGTCACGGGCGTCACCGCCGAGAACTGGTCGGAGCAGTACGCCTACGACGAGGCCGGAAACCAGACCTCCGCGACCTGGCCCGGCGCGGACGACGCCACCGGTCCACGCGAGTACTCCGGCACCCGCATCACCCGCGCGGGACGCGTCCGCTACGAACACGACGCCCAAGGGCGCGTGACCCTGCGCCAGAAGGCCCGCCTCTCACGCAAGCCCGACACCTGGCACTACGGCTGGGACGCCGAGGACCGCCTAGTCTCCGTCACCACACCGGACGGCACGCGCTGGCGCTACCACTACGACGCCCTGGGACGCCGCACGACGAAACAGCGCCTGTCGACGGACGGGACGACGGTCACCGAGGAAGTGACCTTCACCTGGGACGGCGACACCCTCTGCGAACAGACCACCACCATCACGGGCTCCACGGACTCCGTCGCCCTCACCTGGGACCACGACGGAGTGAAGCCCATCACCCAGGTGGAGCGCCGACTCCTCAACCGGGCGGAGGTCGACCGCCGCTTCTTCGCGATCATCACCGACCTCATCGGCACACCACGCGAACTCATCGACGAGCAGGGCAAGGTCGCGTGGCACACCCACGCCACCCTGTGGGGAACCACCTCATGGAACCGCAGCGCCGACGCCTACACCCCGCTGCGCTTCCCGGGCCAGTACTTCGACCCGGAATCAGGCCTCCACTACAACCGCCACCGCCACTACGACCCAGAATCGGGCCGCTACCTCTCCCCGGACCCACTCGGCCTGATACCGGCCCCGAACGCGGCCACCTACGTCGACAACCCAACCCGGTGGATCGACCCACTCGGGCTCGCGGGGTGCCCGCACCGTGTGGAGGGCAAGCCTCGGCACAGTGTGGTGCTCGGGGTGTCCATAGAGCCGGATCTAGCGTCGGATTCGCTGGCCAGGTACCTTCGCAACGAACTTTCGGACCCGGCCCATGATCCGGCCCGTGCCAGCGATCCAGGAGCCCACACCTACAACGGCCCCGCCTACTCTGATAAGGAGGAAGGAGGCCCGGTATGGATGACGAACGTGATATCTGCCGTAGGAGACCGCCATACCACCCTATCGATCACACTTGACGGTATGCCCAACAGCAAGGGCGATGTGTCCAATTGGAACGATCCTGCAGATATAGTGGACGCGTTCCAGAAGGCGGCACAGCATGGGTCCCAGTTCGATACCCGGCGAGAAGAAAACTACCCGGGGCAAGGGGACGGGACCGCCTGGGAGATGAGCGAAGTGGCTTACGCCGTACGTAACTACGATGGAGCCGCCGCGTGGGGAGACCCCGATGACAAGCGCCCAGGTCGACCATGGGAAGAGATCCACTGGTACACCCGCGACGAGGAACACGGGGGTTACACGGAAGTCAGCGTACCCAAACCGGATATCCCGGAGATCAAGCCGGACCTGTCCAAGCTCCCAGAAAATCTGAAGTAGAGGCATTCCATGACAAACAATGAGGCGCCTCGAAACGATGCTGAGGTCGTAGCTGCGGCGTGGTCTGTTGTCCTGTCCTACGGTACCGATCGCATCGATCCGCTCGTCCCCCGAACTGCTTACAGCCACGCGTCGCTGCGAGTGCTCTGGCCTATGGTCAGCCACGGTGTCCTGTATCTGAGCCGGTGCACCAGATATCCCTGGTCCCGTGACATCGGAACAGCCTTTCCTCAAGGTGGGGGCGGTTACCGGGTGCGTCGCGAGTCCGATAAAGCTCTCCTCGGCGAGGTCGACACCATCGAAGAGGCATACAAGTTGATCGCCGCCACTCTCCCCGAGGGCTGCGGGCCAGCGATCGACGGATCGGCGGACGATCTCTGAGCTGCGGGACACACAACGGCCCCTGCGGCCCAGAGGCAGGGAACGGCTCCACGAGCTTGAGGCTCCGCACGAGACTGATGGCCCCCCTTGGATGCCGACCGCCACTCGGCAGGAATGCGGTTTGCGCCAAGGACTGCCCGCTTCTGGCGCCGTGCCCCGTCCGTGCCCAGCAGAGCGGACAACAGCGGTCAGGTACGGTTTCCTGGGACCGTAGTCAACCATCCCGTCCGACAGGAAAGCGCAGGTCAGAGCACCTTTGGTAGCCCAAGAACCGTTGATTCCCAAGCTCAGAGCGCGAGTTCGATTCTCGTCACCCGCTCCATGAAAAAGCCCCAGGCCAACGGCTCGGGGCTTCTTTGTATGCGGCACCTTGCCGCTGCCCGCCCGGCGCCTGCCCACAGCGCTCTCCGAGCTTGCCGGCCTCAAGCACGGCACAGTGAGCTTGCCGCTTCACCTGGCGTGGTCGGGACTGACTACGTTCGATCTCGATCAGCCCCGGCTGCGGATGAGCTACTACCGCATCGTGCTGACCGAGGGCCAGTGGATAGGAGGCGCGGTGGAAGGCGAGGCGGCTGGTGGATCGGGGCCGGGCACCGGCAGCAACGGCCGGATCCAGTGATACGCGGCATCCGCCAGATCCGAGTCGTAGGGCCGGGCCCGGTCGGGCCGGTCAGCCGCGATCCCGAACCGGTGAGCGAGACAGTCGCACGACACGTCGGACGAGTTGAGGGCCACGGGCACCGGCACCGGCACGTGCAACAAGGACAACAGGGCTTCCTGTCGCACCCGAGCCTCAGCACCTCCGAACTGCACCAGGTCCCTGTCCTCATGCACAACGACCGCGGAATCACCCGGCCTATCAGCCACTTTCGATCACACCGCACTCAAGATCGCTAGGTCAACAGCCTCTTACGGTCCGTTCCGGATCGGTGACCTGAGGCGAAGGGGCGGATGTCGGGCACGTTGGATCGGTTCGCGGCTCCGCCATCCGGGTGAGGAGCCTGCGGCACCTGCCCGTTGACTCCGACGATCGGCGGTCGTACCGTGCGGCGGGCAGAGATGTGACCGTCGTTCATAACCGAGGACGTGGGGTGGGGTCGTGGGGCAGCGCAGGGTCGTGGTGTCGGGTGGCGGTACGGGGATCGGGCGGGCGGTGGCCGAGGTCTTTGCGGCGGACGGCGACCACGTCGTCCTCATCGGGCGGCGCGAGGGGCCACTGGAGAAGGCCGCCGGAGAGCTCGACGCCGCGCATGGTGCGGGAACGGCCTCCTGGGTCGCCGCCGATCTGAGCGATCCCGGCCAGGTCCGCAGAGCCGTGGAATTCTGCAGCGCGGGCGGCGCACAGGTCGACGTGGTCGTCGCCAACGCCGGCGGCAACGTCGCACCGGCCCACGACGGCACCCTCGAAGGCGTCGCGGACAGCTTCCGCCGCAACTTCGAGGCCAACGTCCTCACCGCCGTGCTGCTCACCGAAGGGCTGCTGCCGCACCTCACCCGGCCCGGCGGCCGAATCATCCAGATGTCGTCTATCGCCGCGCTGCGCGGCCCCGGTTCGTACGGCGGCTCCAAGGCCACCGTCAACACCTACACCGTCGACCTGGCGCAGAAGCTCGGCCCGCAGGGCATCACCGTCAACGCGGTCGCCCCAGGCTTCGTCGCCGACACCGAGTTCTTCGGCGACCGGGCCACGCCCGAGTTCGTCGCCGCCCGGACCGAGCAGTCGCTGACGGGCCAGGCGGGCCGACCCTCGGACATCGCCGCCGCGGTGCACTATGTGGCGTCACCTGAAGCGGCGTACATGACGGCGGCGATCGTGCATGTGAACGGGGGTGCAGCGCTGGGGCGATGACGGCCCGTTACCGGATCGCTGCCGCCACGCGTGCGACCAGCCCGACTCCGCACTCGCTGCGCCGGCATGGGGATCTCGCCATTGAAGATCGTTAACCTGGAAGTCGCTGGTCGCCGGCGGGGGGCCGATGGTGAATCGTCTGTCAGCGAGGGACTTCGTGGCTCGTGAGTACGAGCAGTGCCCGCAGCAGCGTGGTGGCGTCGCGGGTGTCGAGGCGGAGCTTGGTGAGGATGCGCCAGCCTTTCACGTGGGAGAAGGCGTGCCCGCGGCGGCGGCTTCCCGCGCGATCAGCATGTTTAGCTTCCTTCTTCCCGCTGGTCAGCGGCTTGGTGGAAGTCAGCCACTCCCGTATGAACATCCCTCGCTCGGACTGGGCCCTGTCCCGGATCAAGGTGGAACCGGTCACCGAACAGGCGGCCAAGACTGCGGCGGCGCTCCTCAAAGGCGCAGGACCACACGGCACAGGGACGCCATCGACGCCACGGTCGCCGAGGTCGCGCTCCGCCAACCGAAACCCGTCGCCTTGCTGACGTCCGACAGCGACGACATGGCCAAGCTCTGCGGCATCCAGGTCCGCGTCATCCCCCTCTGACTCACCAGCCCACCCAGAGCATGTACCTCGGCAGGTTCTGGTGCGGCTGCCGCCACGCGTGTCCCATCCGTGCCCATCGGAGCGGACAAGAGCGGTCATGTACGGCGCCCGGAGACCGCTCCGGCCTCGCACGTCTCGACTAAATATGCAGGTCAGAGCCCATGCTGTCGTTCGAGAACCGTTGATTCCCAAGCTCAGGGGACGAGTTCGATTCTCGTCACCCGCTCTTTCACGAACCCCCAGGTCATGGACCTGGGGGTTCGTCGTTGCCCAGACTTCCCCGGCGTCGCGCACCACCTGGGCCCTTGTTCTCGTAGGCTCGGGTGAGTATCGCTGCGGTGGCGGCCACGACCTGGGGGAGTTCGGCCCGTGCAACCACCTCGGCATCCCCCCGAGCCTCAGCAACTCGCAGCAGGCGTGCTCGGTGCCCTCGACCGGGATGACCGCCTCGACCCGTCCGTCGTCACCGCCGGCGGTCGCGGTGGAGCCGAAGGCCCTCACCACCGCAAGGGCAACGTTGCCGAGCAAGCGCCGGCGTCCCCGGGGAGAAAGGCGGACGGTGGCTGTGCCGATATAGCAGTGGGCCTGGAAGTCATCGAGGTAGGAGACCCAGTACACGCCCAGGTCGAAGTCCTGCGGCCGGTCGAACCGCTCGTCGCCCAGCATGGGAGGGGACCGGAGAACCCTTCGGTCCCCTCCCATGTCCGGTCAGAGCCAGGAGTCCCAGATGCCGTACGCCGTCGATCGGGTCACGGCCTCGACGCCCGAGGCGTCGAGCCGTACGACGCGGTAGTAGTACAGGCCGAGCCGGTCCTCGTGCACCGTGGTGTCCATGTAGAACGCGGCGTCACCCATCGCGCCCTCCGCCAGGGCCACGTAGGCGGCAGTGGCAGGGTCCCAGCGCTCCACGCGGTAGCTCGCGAACCGGGAACAGTCCCCGAGTCCGGAGCTTTCGGAGCAGCCGACGTACAGATCCGGGTACTGGCCCTCACGGACCTCGGTCTCCGTCCAGCCTGGCGGCTGGGTGTCGGGCAGGGTGACCGAGACCTCGGCGGGGTGGAGGACGTCGAGTGGATCGTCGCGGTGATCGTCCATCGCGGCCACCTTGTAGACGTGGGTGGCGCCGTCCGGCACTGTCGGGCAGAGGATTTCGGTCCTGGTCAGGGAGCTGCCGGTCCAGCAGTTGTTCTTCCAGACCGTCTCACCGCTGTCCGGGTCGGTGACGCCCTGCCACGCGCGGTAGCCGGAGACATCGGTGTCGGCGGGCGGCGTCCAGGTCAGCCGGACGCCGAGCGGGACGCGCTCCGCGGTCAGGTCCTGGACCGGGGCCGGACGCTGCGTGTCCGGGGTGGTCTCCGTGGCGGGCGGGCCGGCCTGCGACACATGTCCGTACCGGTCGATCGTCACGACTCGGTACTCGTACGTCGTCTCCGACTTGCCCTGGACGTCCCAGCAGCTGCCGTTGACCTGTTTGCGGGCGGACAGGGGAGCATCGTCGTCCGCCCAGGTCCAGTACGTGTCCGGGTCATCCAGCGGCTGGTCCACTGAGCTGTTCGGCTTGCACTGGTCCACGACGTCGGTCTCGCCGGTCGCGGTGTCGGTCCGGATGATCTTGTACGTAGGAAGGGGCTGCTCGTCGACGGTCCACGGGTCGACGCTGCTCCACTCGACCATCACGCCCTCGTCGAACCTGTCGGCAGTGGTCTTGAACGCGGGGATCGCCTCCGGCCGGTCGGCCATCTTCAGAGTGATCTCCACCGGCGCGGCAGGGTTGCCCCTGGCGTCCAGCGAGCGCACCGCGTACCGGTAGCTGTCGGAGACGGCGGCCGACTGGCGCGGCACGACGTCGGTCCGGGTGGTGGGGCTCCCGTCGGGAAGAGCGTCGGTGTAGTCGCCGGTCGCCGGGTCGTACTGGAGGACCTGGTAGGAGGCGGCCCCGGCGACGGGTGACCACACCAGATGCGGAACGCCCGACCGGTACTCGGCGCGGAGCCCTGTGACGGCGGCGGGCGCGGTCAGGTCGGGGGTGGTGAACGTCGTGGCGGCCGAGTACGCCGACCAGTTCCCGGCGGCGTCCCGGGCCCGCCCCCGGTAGGTGACCTTGCTGCCGTCGGCCCGGTAACCGGTGTCGCAGATGGCACCCTTGGTGCCGGAGTAGATGGTGCTCCAGCTCTTCGTGGTGGCGTCGAGCCGCTGCATCTCGTACCGGGCGATGTCGGCGGCATTCTGCGCGGTGGTGACCAGCTCCGGTGCCGCGTAGGGCTGGTCGGCCGGGCAGGCATCCCATTCGACGAAGGGCGCGGCGGGCGGCGTCCTGTCGACGGTGGTGACGAGCTTGTCGGAGCTGCCGCCGGATGCATTGCCCGCCTTGTCGACGGCCCGCACCTCGTAGTAGTAGGCCGCTCCGGTCTTGGGCAGCGCGCTGTCGGTGTACGACGTGGCGGTGGTCGTCGCGAGCTGCTTGCCGTACGTCGCGCCCTTCAGCCGCCGGTAGACCCGGTAGTTCGCCAGGTCCATCTCCTTGCTCCTGGTCCAGGTGAGCTTGGCGGCGCCGGTGGCGGAGTTGTACGAGACGGCCGTGCCAGTCGGAATGAGGGGCTTGACCTTGTCGTAGGCGGCGGAGGTGCGTGGCGTATAGGCGAACCTGACGTTCGCGGAACCTGTCCAGTTGACGAAGTCGAAGCGGATCGTGTGCTTGCCCGCGGGGATCGTCACATTGACCGTCTTCTTGACGGTGGCGGAGACGTTCTTCCATACGTCGATCTTGCGGACGCCATCGACATAGACGCGCATTCCGTCCAGGGCGGAGGCCGTGAACGTGAAGGGGCCACCGGAGCCGAAGTCGCGTGTCACCGACCAACGCACGCCGAAGTTGTTGGACGGCACGCCGGAGACAGGGGCTCCGCTGCCCCAGTTCTGGTCGATCTTGGAATCGCAGTCCGTCTTCTTCGGCGTGCCCGAGAACGTCGTGTTCGCGAAGAACTGCCGTGTGAAGACGGGGGAAGTACAGTTCACCGCCGCGGAAGCAGGTACGGCGGTGGCGTAGAGCACTCCGCCTGCCGTGGCCAGAGCCAAGGCGGTGGCGGTCGTGCGTCTGGCTGGGTTCATCAAGTCATTCAGTCCTGTTCGGCGGCCGATGTCGGTCAGACGTCGCCGAACAAGACAGACAAGAGGGCCGGTTGGTTGTACGAGCCTCAGCCGTGACAGCTCAGCCGCTGGGGCACGGTCTCCGTAGCGACTCCCGTGCCCCATCCGTGCCCAGCAGAGCGGCCCCTTCAACGGCCCAAGAACCGTTGACTCCCAAGCTCAGAGCGCGAGTTCGATTCTCGTCACCCGCTCCATGAAAAAGCCCCAGGCCAGCGGCCGGGGGCTTCTTTGTTGTCCGGACCACGCTACGTCTTGCGGGCCGGTCGGTTCATCCTGACCAGCCTGCGCCTCCGGTCGCACGCCCTGTCGATCCCGTCCATGCACCGCAGGCCACCGGCCCACGGAGACCGCCCTGGGGTCGGCAGGGGCGGTGGAACCGCTGGTTCATACCGAGCGTGGTGTCCTACGGTGTTTCGAACCCGGGACCAGCACCGGGGCCAGTGGACGTTGGCACGTGAACAGCGGCTCGGTGGCTGAGGGGACAGCGCTGGCGGATCGGATCGCAGAGCGGCGGGCCGGCATCGGAGATCCGCGGGCGATGCTGGGTGAGTTGCGGCGGACGTTGGTACTGGTGCCGTTCAACGGGGCGGGTTGTGGACCGCGGGGTTCGGCGGGATCCGCTGGGTCTGTGGGTTCACCGACGAGGAAGCGCCGGCCCGGTTCGCCCAGGCACGCAGCACCGCGAGCAGGTGAGCTTCACCTGGGACGGCAGCACGCTCTGCGAACAGACCACCACCTCCGCCGACCTTTCGCACCCGGTCGTCCTCACCTGGGACCACTCCGGGATGCGCCCGCTGGCCCAGACCGAACGCAAAGCAGGAGAGCCTGCCGGTCGACGATGTTCCGGTCTGGTTCGCGGCCGTCAGTTCCGGGAACGAAGAGCGCGCCCCGCAGTTCGCCAGGACCGGCCACGAGGGATACGTGGAGCACACGGGGGGAGGCCGGCCGTGGGAGTTGCGGGACTGGCTGTACCGCTTCGACCCCGACGAGGACTCCCGAGGCTGGGAGTGGTGGGACGCCACACCGGTCGGACCGTCCCGCGTACACGTCTGGGTGGACAGCTGGGGGGAATCCTTCTTCGGCTGTCAGGAACTGCTCTGGGCCGCATATGCAGCGGGCGCAGTCCGGGTCGAGGGCCCTGCGCTCCAGAAATTCGCGGTGTGGTCTGCAGAGCGGGGACCTACGCGCTGACACCGCTCGGCGAGGGCTGGACATGCGAAGCAATGCTCGGATGAGGGCGCTCCTGCAGGAGACGGACACCGCAGGACTGGGCGTCCGGCACATCCCTCCCATGTTCCGTGAAGTCGTGGAGCGAGGATGGTCCTTGACACCCGCCGGTGGGCGGGTGCTGATCGACCTCCTCCCTGAGAACCTCCCGGAGTACCCCGACCGGCTCGCGGAGGAAATCACGGTCAACGGCAGGGGAATGACGGACTACGACCTGCCCACCGCGACGGACGAACGCACGCCGCTCCTCGTACGGAGGTGCCTGGCCTACGTCGCCGCCTGCCTGCATGCCGCACAGGAGCACTTCGGCGACACAGCGGTGAAGTCCTACGTCTCGTTCTCCTTCGCCGACACCGACGAGGCACTACTGACCTCCAACGTCACCTTCTGCACACCACTGCCCGACGTCCGCCCGTACATCCCGGACCTCGAGGGCGTGACGGACGCAGCGGTCGCGGAGCTCTCCGCGGAAGACTGTTCCCACTGGTCATGAGCGTCAACGCGCACCGGTGTCCCCACCGACGCCGGTGCGCACCGCAGCGGACATCCGCAGACGCCACCGCCCGTGCCCCAGCCGTGCCCAGCAGAACGGACAACAGGGGTCGTGTACGGCGCCCAGAGACCACACCGACCTCACCCACTCGGGGCAAACTTCCAGGTCAGAGCTGCTTTGGCTATCCAGGAACCGTTGATTCCCAAGCTCGGAGCGCGAGTTGGCCTCTCGTCACCCGTTCCACGAAGCACAGCAACTTGGCCCCGGGCCGGCGGCCCGGGGACCTCGCCGACAAACTGAAACGATCACGTCGTGAAGGCGCCCGGCGTCGTGGGCACGGCTCCGGGCGCATGGGCGGGTCGGTCACCGCCGCGGATGCGCGGTCCGGGCGGACGGAGCGGGCAGCGTGACCGACGAGGACGGCAGGGGTGACGGCTGTGGCGGTCGGCCTCTCGCGTCTCCTTCCAAGCGCCACCGAGACCGCGCCTGGAGGCGCTCAGTCGCGGGGTGGCTTAGCGTTTCCCATGACGGGCCGGGGCCGACAGTGGTGATACGGGACGGCGGATCAGCGGTGGAGCAGCACGAGGGCATGGCTTCACGTCAGGCGGATGACGGATGGTGGTCAGGCCGTCTGCATGAGCTCTGGCGCGTCGCCGAAAATGCGCAGGACGTGACGGGGCTGGCCGATTCTCTCTACGACATGCTGCTCCGCATGCCCGGCGTACTGGCCGTCGTGGGTACCCGCTGGAGCGGCGGGCTGCTCCACTATCTGCGTAGTGTCACCGTGGCGGAGCCGACGTCATCGCTCGTGGAAATCGAACGGAATTACGGCGAATCCGGCGCAGCCGGGGCTCCGGACGGTGATCCGACTGTCTCGGTTCACGAGGTGTCGGAGCTCGACGGCGCCATGCCGCACGTCCAGGTGCTGGCGGCAGTCGGCACGCGGAGCTTGGCCGAGTGTGCCGTGCCGCTGGGGCAGGACGGCTGGGCCTCGTTCATGGTCGGTACCGCGGACAGGGACACCATCGATGTGACGCTGCGGACCCGGTTGAAGCAGGTGGCCGAGGTCGCCATGGTCTCGGACAGGCGCATCACGGCGCGGCGCGCCGACGAGGTGCGTCAGGTGAGTGACGCCTTTCTGGCGGAGGCGTCGTTGCAGATGGATTCGAGCCTTGATGTGAAGAGCACTTTGGAGCGGGTGGCTCGCACGGCCGTTCCCGCCATCGCCGAGGGGTGCGTTCTGCATCTCTCTCTTCCCGAAGGACTGAGGTCCGTGTCCTTCGCGCACATGGACGCCGGTGACCAGCAGTGGCTCGGCGAGGTCGCGTCCGAGGACGCCTGGCTGACGGAGGCGCTACGGCAGGTGCTCGGCAACGGGCAGGCACTGGCGCTGACGGGGAAGGGGTTGCGAGGGGGGCCCTTCGGGCCTGCCTCGTCCGGGCCCGGCCGCGCCGTGCGGGCGATCAGTGTGAATCCGCTCAAGGCCCGCGGCCGGGTCCTGGGTACCCTGACGTTTCTCTACCATCGGGCGGTCGTGGCCGAGGGGGCCTCACAGTTCCTCGCGGGTCTGGCCGACCGGGCTGCGTTGGCCATCGACAGCAGCACCCTGTACGAACAGCGGCGCCGCCACGTGGTCTCTCTCCAGCGGCATCTGCTCCCGAGAGAGCTGCCGCTGATTCCGGGAATCACGCTGAGTTCCGCGTACGAAGTGGGTGACGTCTCGCTCGACGTGGGCGGCGACTTCTACGACGCCGTCCCGAGTGCGCAGGGTGGTGTGACCCTCCTCCTCGGTGACGTCTGCGGTCGCGGGGCGGAGGCGGCGGCGCTGACAGGTCTGGCCCGCCACACCCTGCGCACCCTCCTCGAGGACGGCAGTACGCCCGAGCACGCGCTGGAACGGCTGAACCAGGCCCTGGTCAGGGAGGGCACGTCCCGCTTCGTGACGGCGCTCGTAGCAGTGCTGGTACCGGACGGGTGGGGGTTTCGTGCGCGCTACTGGAGTGCCGGGCATCCGGCGCCCCTGATGCGACGTGCGGACGGCACCGTGGAGGAACTCCTCGCCCACGGGGACCTGCTGGGCGTGCTGGAGGACATCGAGTACGGATCCGGGTCGGTGCGCCTGGCGCCGGGGGACGCGCTGGTGATGTTCACCGACGGAGTGACCGAGGCAAGAGCGGCCGACGGCACGTTCTTCGAATCGCGTCTGCGGGACGAGGTCGTGCGGCAGGGTGCCGGTGGGGCCCAGCGGTTCGCCGAGCGGCTGGCAGAGGCTGTCGTGGACTTCCGGGCGACGGGTGCCGACGACATCGCCGTGCTTGTCGCAGGGGCGGAGTCCATCGGATGAGCGGGCCTGCCGGGGAGCAGAGGATCGATCACGACCTCGTCTGGGTGGTCGAGGATTCGGCGGAGGACGCCGAGGCCATCGCACGGGCGCTCCGTCGCACCCATCCGGACCTGACCCTGGACTTCACCGACCGGGGGACGGGATTCGTCGAGCGGCTGCTGGAAGCTCCCCGTCGGCCGGGGCTCGTCCTCCTGGACCTGAAGCTGCCCGGTCCCAGTGGAGCCGAAGTGCTGCGGTCGATCCGGTCCCGGCCGGAACTGGAGGGCGTGGCCGTCGTCGCCTTCACCTCGTCCACCGGGCCGGACGAGGTGGACACGACCTATGCGGCAGGCGCCGACAGCTACATCTACAAGCCGGTCAACTTCGAACTCTTCAGCGCGGTGCTGAAGGGGGCTGTCGACTACTGGCAGAGGAAGGCGGGGGGCGGGGAGGAGGGCCCTCCCGCTCAGCCTCCCTCCTGACCCAGGGTGAAGAAGAACGTCGTCCCACGGGCTGGTTCGCTGTCGAGCCACAGCTCGCCGCCGTGGCGCTCGACGATCCGCCTGACGATCGCGAGCCCCACGCCGGTGCCGCCCCCGCGCTCGCCCTGCCCGTGCAGTCTGCGGAAGAGCTCGAAAACCTGGTGCTGCTGGCCGGGCGGGATGCCGATGCCGTTGTCCCGGACCACGACGGTCTGCTGTGGAGGCCCGCCGGACGGTGGGCGAAGCGTGTCGACCAGGACCTCGACCGTGCGGTCGCCCTGGTCAGCGGCGTACTTGGCCGCATTCACCAGGAGGTTGACCAGCACTTCGTAGAGCCGGCTCTCATCGGCGTACACCTCGGGCAGGTCATGTCGGACGACCCGCACGTGGGCTTCGGCCAGGCGTTCGCCGGCCACGTCGAGCGCGGAATCCAGTACGCGGTCCAGTGGGACCTTGGTGCGGTGAAGCCCGCCTCGGCCCAGTCGGGCGAAGTGCAGCAGTGAGTCGAGCAGGTCGTCCATCCGGCCGGCCAGCCGTCGCACGGTGTGCATCCGGCGGACGGTGGTCGCATCGAGCTCCGCGGCGGCGTCCTCGATGACGAAGGTCGCGGCGTTGGAGATGCCTCGTAGTGGCTCTTTCAGGTCGTGAGCTGCCACGTGAGCGAATGAGTCGAGGTCGGAGTTGGTGATGCGTAGCTCTTCGTTCAACGCTGCCAGCTCCGCCTCGTGCCGCAGTACGAGTCCTGTCAGCGTGCGCCAGAGCTCCTGTGCGGTGGCACGGTCGGTGGGCGTCCAGGGCAGGCACTGTCCATGTACCACCGCGCGGAATACGGCACCTGAGCCGCGAGGGGTGAGCCGTTCGCCCCGTGGTCCGACCTGGACGGGCCTGGAGGGGTCGGCGGCCCATCGGCGGGCGGTCGGGCGGGCCTTGCGGAACCAGGCGAGGTAGTCGCCCGAGCGGCTCAGCGTCACCATCAGGGCCCCTGCCGGGCCGTCTTCCACCAAGTCGTCCTGATCACCCGACTCCTCCGACAGGCGGTCCGTACTCCAGACCGTGCCGGGTGCCGGCCCTGTCGCGCGTGTCTGAAGGGCCTCCAGCAGTGCAGGGGGAACGCTCATCCCGCTGATGGTGCTCCGGCCACCGCGGCAGAGCACCGCGCCGTCGGCGTGCAGCAGATCTCTGAAGGCGTCGTCACCTGCCAGGAGTGAGTCCCCCAAGTCCGACGTGACCCGAAAGATGATCCGGTCGAGGCGCTCGCGGGATGCGGTGAGTGCCTCGGCCTGCTCTCGTTCCTCGATGACCGCGAGTTGGAGGGAGAAGGCCACGCCGAAGAACTCGCACGCCGCCCGCATTTCCGGGGGGACGGTGACAGCAGCGTAGCCGTGGCAGGCGATCAGCCCCCAGAGCTCGCCTTCCCGGAGGACGCTCACCGACATCGACGACTTCACACCGATGTTCCGCAGGTACTCCAGGTGGAAGCCGGACACCGTGCGCAGCACGGAGTTCGACAGGTCCAGTGGCAGGCCCGAATCGGCTCGGAGCGGAGGGTGCAGACCCACGCTGGTGTCATCCACGTCGGCGATGACCCGGATCCAGTTGTCGCGGTAGAGCCTCCTCGCCTGGGGCGGGATGTCGCTGGCGGGGAACCAGAGTCCGAGCCAGGGCTCCCGGCCCTCGGCGATGTCCTCGGCGACCACCTCTCCCGGCCCGTTCTCCCCGTCGAAGCGGTAGGCGACCACGCGGTCGAAGCCTGTAAGAGCCCGGATCTCACGGGCTGCCGCCTGGCAGCATTCGACTACAGCCATCGAGGACCGCAGACGCGTCAGAGCTCGCCGGACCCCCTGGTAGAAGTGCGGGAAGTGTGGCGCCGCGACGGTGCGCGACTCGTACTCCAGAACGACCAGAGGCCCGTGCCGGTGCGCGGTCACGTCGAACATATGGGGGGCGCCCGCCACATCGACGGAGACGGGGAGGACCAGGCTTGCCGCATCGGGCTGAGCGCAGACCTGGAGCGCCTCGTCCCAGTGCTCGGGGGACAGGACCCGCGTGATGGGCCCTCCGACCAACTCCTCGGCAGCAATCCCCAGCAGGAAGAGCGTGTTCAGTGCTGCCGTGTCCACGGTGCCGGTGTCGGCCTCCGCCGCGAGCAGGGTGCCGTGGGACTGGATCATGCCCAGCCGGTGAATGGGCTCCCGGACACATTCGCTGAGGTCGAAGCCGATGGCCGCCGCCGCTTCGGCCTCGCGTTCCGGTTCCGGTAGGGACATCTCTTCTCCCCCGCACAGAGTTCTCGAACCGGCCTGATCGATGTCCGGTTTGCCGCGATCCTTCCATGGTGCCCTGCGGCGGAGGAACTGCTGCGGGTGTGTGTCGTTGCTCCCCGCGGCAGCCAACTGCCGTGGGTGATCAGCTCTTGCGCAACCAGGCGTCGCCCCCGGCACCATCGTGGCGTCCTTCCGGGACCTGCGCCCGATGCTTTATCGGGCTGTCTCGCCCTTCCTCCGAGACAGCCACGAGGACGTGCGCGAAGCCGCCGTTATCGCCGCGCTCATCCTCGCCGAGCACCCCGCGCTCGCCGAGCACCGCGATCACCTCGCCGTGCACGCGCGCGCCATCCTGGACACCAGCGGCGACGACCCCAACCGGCGTGTTGCCCAGAAGGCGCTCGAAGCGTGGGGCCACGACGTCCCCGACTCTGAGCCTTTCCTGGAGGAGTCCTGGGGCTGGGGGCCACACAGCGATGGCCGCAGCTATCTCGAACCGCCCTTCTGACCGATACGCACATGGCCGGCGGGCTTGTACTCCCAGCGCTGGAAACCGCACCCTCCGGTCGCGAAACCTTGACCGGAACGATCCGTGCCGCAAACCCAAGCCCTCTCGCGCATACTCCAGTATGCTTGACGTATGTCCTCAACGACTCGCATCACCGTCACACTTCCCAGCGACCAGGTGGCGGAGCTACGCAAGCTCACGGACAACGTCTCCGGCTATGTGGCGGAAGCCGTGGCCCGCCAGATCCGGCACCAGCTTCTGGGCGACGACCTTCGCCGGCATGAAGAAGAGCACGGAGGCTTCAGCGACGAGGAACTCACCGAGGCCCACTCGAAGATCTTCGGCGCCACCGGCTCTTCCAAGGACGCGGACGCCGCGTGAGCGAGCGCATCGAAACCGTTGTCCTGGACTCGGAAGGACTCTCCGCCTGGATTGCGCAGGACCGCAAGCTCCTCGCGATGCTGCAGGTCTTCCACGACATGGGAGCCGACCTGGTGATCGGGGCGAACACCATCGTGGAAGTAACCCACTCCCGTACCAACATGCCTCGCCTGAGCTGGGCCCTGTCCCGCATCAAGGTGGAGCCGGTCACCGAGCAGGCGGCGAAAGCAGCGGCTGAGCTCCTCAAGGGCGCCGGACTGCACGGGCACAAGTACGCCATCGACGCCACGGTCGCCGAGGTCGCGCTCCGGCAGCCGAAGCCGGTCGCCCTGCTGACCTCCGACGGCGACGACATGACCAAGCTCTGCGGCGACCAAGTCCGCGTCATCCCCCTCTGACCCGCCATCCCAGCCGGAGCATGTACCTCGGCAGGGTCTGTTGCGGCTGCCGCCACTCGTGCCCCATCCGTGCCCAGCGGAGCGGACAACAGCGGTCATGTACGGTGCCCGGAGACCGCTGCGGCGTCGCACGCCTCGACCAAATACGCAGGTCAGAGCCGATGCAGTCGTTCAAGAACCGTTGATTCCCAAGCTCAGAGCGCGAGTTCGATTCTCGTCACCCGCTCCATGAAAAAGCCCCAAGCCAGTGGCCGGGGGCTTCTTTGTTGCCTGGACCGTTCAGGGGCCCGCACCAGATCCGCACCGGAAGGCTGCTAACGAAGAGTGGATTCAAGCAATAGTTCGCTCAGGTCCGACGGCATGGTGATCATGCAGTCGTGTCCGGTCGGCAGTTCCCGTATCCGTGCCGGGGAGCCGTTGGGCTGTGTCGCGGGGACAGGCCGCCGCACGATGCCTTCCGGCTCGGCGCCGACACAGTGGATGTGCGTACGCGGAACCGAGTCCAAGGCGGGGTTGTCCAGCCGGACCGGTTGCCGCAGGCAGCGCACTGGCTGGTCGGAGAGCGTCGCACGCAGCCATGCGATGTCCGCCGGGTCGGTGACCCCGAACAGCCCGAGGGGCGCGGGCATCTCGGGCAGCGGCGGGATGCGCCAGTCGTTGTCGGACTCGGCGGCCAGGTCGATCAGGTTCTGGGTGATGGGCTGCACGTCGACGGCGGTCTCGCCGTGCTCCGGGACCATCGCGTCCAGGTACACCAGATGCGCGATCCGTTCCGGCACCTCGTTGGCCACGGACGAGACGACCAGCCCCGCGTAGCTGTGCCCCACGAGCACCACCTCGCTCAGGTCCTCCTCGTGGATCAGCTCTACGACGTCCTGGACGTGCGTGTCGAGCCCCACCTCGGGACCGAGCAGGTGTGCCTTGTCGCCGTAGCCGGTCAGCGAGGGCGCGAGCACGCGGTGTCCAGCCGACTCCAGCAGTGGGACCACACGCTCCCAGCACCGGCCGCTGTGCCAGGCGCCGTGTACCAGCAGAAAAGTTGCCATGAGGGGATTTCTCTTCCTCTTCGGGGCGTGACGGCATGGGGACATGATGGTTCCGGTTTGTGCCTCGGTACTCTTCGGGAACCGCGATCATCGTGCTGCACCTGCTACACCCCGATCAATAAGGCACATTTACGTGCCCTGGTTCTCCGGAGGTAACCATGAACGGCACAGCGGGTGGCGAGTCGTGGGCGGCACGGACGGAAGACCCGTGCCAGGCCCGTGAAGTGCTCGGCATCGTCGGCGACAAGTGGTCGCTGCTGATCGTGCGCAACCTCAGTCAGGGGCCACGCCGCTTCACCGAACTCAAGCGGTCCGTCGACGGGATCAGCCAGCGCATGCTCACCGTCACCCTTCGCGGCCTGGAACGCGATGGGATCCTCACACGGACCGTCCGCAATGTGAGCCCACCGCACGTCAGTTACGAACTCACTCCGATGGGCAGGACCCTCCGCGAAGCCACCGCGCCCCTGTTGGAGTGGAGCATCACCCACCTGACGCACATCGACGCCGCCCGCACCGCGTACGACGCCCGCCCCGACACCCCGCCCGCCTGACCCCGGCCCCGGAGGTACGCCGGCGACGCCACGGTCGCCGAGGTCGCCTTGCCGGATGCCCTGGCCACCAGCCCCGGCACCGTACGGGCGCCCGCCCGTGACACGGCATCATGCAGGCATGGTCACCATTCACCTGAAGTACGAGATCGACGCTGACAAACTTGAGGATTTCGAGGAGTACGGCCGCCGCTGGGTCCGGCTCGTCAACCGGTTCGGCGGGACGCACCACGGCTACTTCCTGCCTAGCGAGGGCGACAGCGACATTGCCTACGCCTTGTTCTCCTTCCCCAGCCTGGCCGCGTACGAGCAGTACCGCACGGACAGCATGTCCGACCCGGAGTGCCAGGAAGCGTTCGAACTGGCTCGTGAGACCCGCTGCATCAAGCGCTACGAGCGCCGGTTCCTCAGGCCGCTCGACGGCCTGTCCTAGGCCGGCGGGAGCATGCGGCGCGACCCCGCCGAGCAGCTGAGCCCAGCACTGCGATGACAGCTACTGCCGTGGGGTTCGAGGCCAATCCTCATGGCTCGGTGGCTACCGGGTACGGCGCGAATCCGATAGAGCTCTCCTCGGCGAGGCCGACACCGTCGAGGAGGCCTACGAGTTGATCGCCGCCACTCTTCCCGAGGGGTGTGGTCCTGCTGTCGTCGGCACCCCGGACCAACTGTGAACACGGTGTCGCGTCGCAGAGGCGCGTGATCGGCCACGCAGCGGGCCGGCCGTAGACGTCCGGCCGGGGTTGTGCGGTGCCGAGTGAGGTCCGGGGCCGTCGTCCGGTGTTCGGCCGGTCTCCTCTTCTCGGGCGGCAGCCGGTGGTTCCCAGGGGCCGGTGGACGCGCGTGCCGTGATGGCGGAGCCATGTGATCGTGCGATGTCCCAGCCCTGGCGGTTGGGCCTGACTCGGCCCTTGAGCTGGGGTCGGTGGAATCCAACCCCGCTTCTTGGAACCGATGTTGCTGAGACAGGACCCGGACACGCCTCGAATCATTTCAGGATCGACCCGGTCCTAGTGTCATCACTGCAAGCAGGAAGCACCGCCACCGAAAGCCGCTGGAGATCATGATGCGTTCGCGCCTCGCCGCCCGTTCCACTCGTCTCGTCCTCGCCGCCGCCGCCGTGACGGCCCTCGCCGCCACCTCCACCGCTTGTGGCCCCGACGAGGTCGAGGACGTCAGCAGCTCCTCGGCTCCCTCTGCCGACAGCGACGGGAGCGGCAGCCCCTCCTCCGGCGAGAGCCCCTCCGCCAGCCGGTCCGGTTCCAGCGGCTCTTCCGGCTCCGAGGGCTCCGGAGACAAGGCCGCCGGCTCCAGCGACGGTGAGAAGAGCGGCTACGGACAGTCCTGCGGCACCAACGACCTGGAGTTCACGGTCACCTCGGAGTCCCAGGCCGGCGGCTACTACCTCGTCACGGCCAAGGCCAAGTCCGGTATCACCTGCTACCTGGACGTCAACACCCCCAGCGTGTCGTTCGGCTCGGGCGCCGACGGCGTCGCCTCCCCGGTCGGGCAGGGCGGCGCCGACCCCATCAAGCTCACCGGCTCCGCCGTCGCATACACCGGTATCAGCCCCAAGACCACCGACAGCGATGGCGGCAAGGAATTCGAGAACGTCATCATCGCCACCACCGAGGACGAGGCCGACCCCGCCGAACTCAAGCTCCCCGACCCCGCCACCGTCGACAAGCCCATCGTCACCAACTGGGCCACCAGCCGCGCCGAGGCCGTCCCCGTCATCGTCTGACGGCCCGATGACGGCGGACATGGCCCTGGCGGCGCCTGCCCTGCCGGCTGCCTGACGCCGGCACCCACCAGAGTCCGGGTGCCGTGCGTACGCAGCCTGGGATGCGCGTCGCGAGGCGCCGTGGACAGGCCCGCACCGAGCTGCCGTCCCGGAGGAACTGAGAGCGCTGGACTGACGGACCGAGCGATCGAGAGTCGCGGGTCCGAGAGGTCGAGGGGTCGCGGGACCGAGGCGTCGACGGACCGAGCCGCCTGGGCACGACTTCGGCCTCCGGTCACGGAGTTGGCTCCGAGCTCACCGGGCAACGGCGCGAAACCTGACAGGGTGAGCACCATGCAGTACTGCGAACGCCATGAGATGCACAACTGCGCGGACTGCGCTCCCCGCGAGCCTCGCGGCAGCGCACCCATCGGCGACTGGGGCGCCTGGCCGGTGGCTGCGATCATCGTCCACGCCAGCGGCAAGGCCCACCTTCCCGGCTGCACCCACATCGTCCCGGCAGACATCCGGGCACCCCGCTACGGCTGGGTGCTCACACCGGCGCCCGGGGCATGGCGGCGTCTAGCGCCCTCCAGCCCGCTCCGCGCCACCCAGGGCAACCTCGATCGGGCGGCTGTGAGCCGCTGCGAGAGTTGCGACGCGACGCAATAGGGGTGCCGACGGGCTCCTCGGTCGGGAAGGGCCCTACCCGGCATGACACCGGACCTCACGAAACCACCGGAACATCTGAGGTGAAAGCAGTTCATGACGAGCGATGAAGAAGCCCGGCACGCTGCTGAAGCCGTAGCTGCGGAGTGGTCTGCTGTGCTGTCCTACGGGCTCGACAGCATCGATCCGGTCGTACCCCGAACTGCTTACGCTCACGCGTCGTTGCGACAGCTCCACCCCATGGTCAGCCACGGCGTCCTGTACCTGAGCCGGTGCACCCGATGGCCGTGGACTTGGGACGTCGGTACGGCCTATCCCCTGGTCGAAGGTGGTTACCGAGTCCGCCGAGAGTCTGATCGCACCCTCCTCGGCGAGGTCGACACCGTCGAAGAGGCCTATGAGTTGATCGCCGCCAATCTTCCCGACGGCTGCGGCCCGGCGGTCGACGGCACCCCGGACGACGTGTGACCGCATCGCCCCACCACCGGATCGCGGGGGCGTACGCGTGCCCTGGGTGCCCCAGGGCGAAGGGCTGAAGCTCCCGATGCCGATCACGGGACCAGGCGCGAGTCCCGGACTGGTTGCATGAGGCAGGCCGGGCCGCTGCGCCCTGGAGGACGGTCCGACCGACTCCGCCGCACTCCGGGCCGCACACGCCGCACACGCCGCATACGTCGCACACGGGCATCGCGCTGATCGCGCTCAGAGGGCCGCGCTCAGGGTGCCGTCGCGAACGCGTCGACGCCCGTGAGGTCGGCCGACAGCGTCCAGAGACGTGCTGCCTGCTCGGGGTCGGTCGCGTGTGCGTGCACGCCGCCCTCCGAGCCGTCGCCGGCCGGCTCGGCGATGTCGCAGTCCTCGCAGTACACGCCGCCCATGCCCGCCAGCCGGGGCGAGGTCGCCGCCCACACCTGCGTCGCCGCACCCTGGCCGGGCGTCTTGAAGGTGGGATCGGTCGGGTTGCCCTTCTCGTCGATCCAGCCCGCGTCGACCATCTCCGCCTTCGCGAGGTGGCGCTGCAGCGGGGTGAGGATGCTGCCCGGATGCAGTGCGAACGCTCTTACTCCTGCGTCGCGGCCCAGCGCGTCGAGCTGGACGGCGAACAGCACGTTCGCCGCCTTCGCCTGCCCGTACGCCTGCCATCTGTCGTAGCCGCGCTCGAAGTGCACGTCGTCCCAGCGCACTCCGGTGATGCCGTGGGCGCCGGAGGACACGGCGACCACGCGCGCACCGCCACGGGCGATCGCCGGCCAGAGGTGGTTGATCAGCGCGTAGTGGCCGAGGTGGTTGGTGGCGAACTGCGCCTCCCACCCCGGGCCGACCCGTGTCTCGGGGCAGGCCATGATCCCGGCGTTGTTGATCACGATGTCGATCTCACGGCCCGAGGCCAGGAACCGCTCGGCGAAACCGCGGACGCTTTCGAGATCGGACAGGTCGAGGTGGTCGGTCTCGACACCTTCGATACCCTCGACCGCCTCTCGGGCGGCCGCCCGTCGCCGGGCGGGGACCACGACGCGGGCTCCGGCACCCGCAAGGGCGCGGGTCGTCTCCAGTCCGAGTCCGGAGTAGCCACCGGTGACGATCGCCGTGCAGCCGGACAGGTCGATCCCGTTCAGGACGTCGTCCGTGGTGCTCCGGGCGCCAAAGCCCGTACCGATCCTGTGCTGAGGTGTCGTCATGACGCGGACGCTAGACGTTGGACCGCGCTCCAAGTCAAGGGGAGGTCACCGCGGCCGTCCGGGGTCAGCCGTTGTGTCTGCTGTGCTGGTTCACCGCGATCGGCGCCGGCCGTCCCGGTACCGGAGTCGTTGTGGCCGGCCGGATTGCCGGAGCGGGCGAGTCCCGCTCACCGCACGGGGAAGCCGAAGGAGTAGCCCTGCTGCTTCAGCCACGGCAACACCTCGCGCAGTGCCTCCACGGTCTGCGAGCGATCCCCTCCCGCATCGTGGAAGAGGACGGTCGGCCCGTTGGAGATCTCCCGCTTGACCGTGTCGGCCATGGTGTCCGCGCCGGGGCGCTCGAAGTCCCTGGAATCGACGTTCCAGCCCAGCGGCCGCATCCCCCGGGACGCGGCGAGCTGCCGGCTGTACGGGGTGAAAGCACCGCCCGGGGCTCGGTAGTACTGCGGCCGGACACCCCCGGACGCCTTGATGATCATGCGTTCGGCATCGAGGATCTGCTGGGACTGGTACGCCTCGGACTTCGTGTCCATGGCGGTGTCGTGCGAGATCGTGTGGTCGCACAGCCGGTGCCCGTCCGCCACGACCTGCTTGACCAGGTCGGGGTATGCCTGGGCCTGCGTGCCGACCATGCAGAACGTGGCCTTCACACCGTTGTCCTTGAGCAGTTGCAGCACCTGTGGCGTCCAGACCGGGTCCGGCCCGTCGTCGATGGTGATGTTGACGCCACGGGCGCCGCGGTCCGAGGCGTGTGCGATATCCGCCGCCACCTTCTTCCCGGCCCCGTCCTGGGTCCCGTCCGGCGCCGAGATGCCGGCTTGCGGCTGCCGGCCTCCGGCTGGGTCGGCCTGTGCCGTCCACACCGAGGTGGCAGCGGCCAACGCCGTCACCCCGAGTCCAGCAGCGAGAAGCCGTCCGTGCCATCCCCTTCCCTTGTGCTTCGCCATGCCTGCCCGCCCCTTTGCTGCTTCCGCCGATGCCGTGCCCCTATGAAGTCACACGAAGGCCCGTGCACGGCCCCCCTGTTACCGACCGCGGACGAATCCGCAGGGGGCCGACGACAAACGGGGGGGTTCCGCGACAGACGGAGGGACGTAACGGCATCGAAGAAGTACCGGCGAGGGCTGCGACCTGCGGTGATGAAGCTGTTGGCCTGTGTGGAGCGGCGCTGCCCCGGTGACCGGTCGCCGTACCGGTACCGATGTTCCACAGCTCATCCACTTCGCCACCGGCCCGCACGGCCCCCGCTCCCGCCAGGTGGCCGGCCCGAGTGCCGACGCGGCAGACGCGCGGGCGGCCCGGATCCGCTCCCCCACGAACGCAGAAGAGCCCGTCAGCAAGCTGACGGGCTCCCGCGAAAGACCGAGGCTCAATCTGCCATCAGGTCAGATCGTCGGTGTCTCGTCGACGACCTCCTTGTGCGGTTCGACAACGAACTTCCAGCCGTCGCTGGGCTCCAGGAACCGAACGCGCGTCGGGTAGATGTCCAGGGCGCGGCGGTCCCGGTTCTGACCGTTCGTGTTCTTCCGCCCCCGGGCAGGCTCCTCGTACAGGTCGACCTTGACGTCCGGCACCGCGACGGTCTCTTCGCTCCAGCGCTGGACGATCCCCGCGCCGAACGCCTCCCGGGCGGCGTCGTAGAGCGCCTCCAGGGATTCCTTCTTCCCACCGGGAACAAAAAGGGCGAGGTTCAGGAGGACACCGGCACTCTGAAGGACCTCGATCTCTTCGCCCGCCTTGTCGGCGATCCAGATTCCGTCCTCCTCGGGGTTGTCCGGGAGCACATGAATTTCCTCACCGAAGACCGTCCTCGCAGCGAAGGACCCTCCCTCGAAATTCTTACCCGGCTCCGTGAGAAAAGCCGGTGCGTAGCAGTCGAGAGGAAGCCCATCCATCTGCGCCGAGACGAAGATGGCGTCCTGGAGGCCCAATTCCGAAACCTCTGCGGCCGTCAGACGTCGAGCCGTAACCTTCTCGGTGTTCACGCCATTCCCCTTTTTTCGTGGCGTCCTGTAAATTCATTAGGACTATACCATGAAAATGAAGGACCAGTCCCTTTCCGCACGGTCTCGCACCCCCACCGGAACCGCCGGCCGTTCGAGCATTTCCATCGGGCATGACATCAGCAAATTTCATGCATAACCGACGAAATGCAGTCCCCGTAGAAGAATAGGGCGAGAACCGAGATGACTCACCGTTCTCGGCGCGGCTTTCGGAGTCGACGGACGCCTCCCACCTCACCCCGGCGGTCGCCGTCGCAAGGCCGTCACGGGGCCGTCGCGCGCCGTCGCCGGGCCATCGTGGGGCCGTGGGAAACGGCCTGCTCACGGCACCCAGGCGACTGCGCGCGACGGCCCCGCGACCTGCTGACAGAGCCGCTCACCAGGGGCGGTGGTCACCTTCCCTCGACTGCGGGTTGCCATGTGGTGGGTCCCAGGCACACGTCATGGGCGGCCGGGGCAGACGCCCCGGCCCCACTTCCCTCCGGGCGCCTGAAACACCCGTTCCCGAAGACCCGGAAGGCCTGGGCGCGGCGGATGAGCTTGGAATGGGAACAGGTACTTGTCCACTCGGAAGACCCGGCGGCCTTGGGACAGTGGTGGGCCACTGCTCTGGGCTGGGTCGTGGTCCACTCTTCCGAGGACGAGTTCGAGATCCGATCGGATCCGGATCGTCTGCCGGGTATCGACTTCGTCCGAATTACCGAGAGCAAGAAGGCCAAGAGCCGACTGCATCTCGACTTCAGGCCGGATGACCAGGACGCCGAAGTGGCTCGCCTTGTGGCCCATGGCGCGACGCGTTTCGACATCGGTCAGGGAGAGCAGCCGTGGGTCGTCCTGGCGGACCCCGAAGGCAACGAGTTCTGTGTCCTCGGGGAACGACATGACTGAGTTCTTTCCAAACCGGGGCCGAGGCCGGCGCGGGGTCTGCGGGTGCTCCGTCTCAGCCCTCCCCGGGGCTTCGGGCCGATCGCGGTCCTCATCGTGTTGCGGGCGGTTCCGCCCCGCGTCCTCGTACGCAGAGGTGCCGGGCGCGGCGTCGGCCGGGGCATGGGGGGTATGAGAGCCCCCGAAGGCACCAGGCCCCCCGACAAGCTCCCGGGAAACGCCGCATCCGTTCGCAAGAACTCCGCTATTCCTTGTGGTCGTCCCATGACGTCCGATACCAACCCCTGTAGGACGCCAGCAGTGCCGCGAGCGCTGCGCCGACCCGGGGGTCGAGGCCTGGGGCGTGGAGCAGTACAGCGTTCGACGACGGCTTGTGCTCCATGACCATCCGCCCGTCCGCGCGCCATCGCACGCGCCGTGGCGCGCGCGGGAGGTCGCCGTTCTCGAGCACGGCGCCGATGAGAGCGAACGGGAGCAGGGGCGACCACAGCCAGCAGAAGGCCCACCAGAACAGCCGCCCCTTGTAGCCCACGGCGACCGGTCCGCCGGTCTGCGACACGGTCCAGCGGACGCGCAACCCGCCGCCCCTGAAAGCCTTCCGCTGCGTAATGGTGGCGATGACCTGTCCGTACGCGTCGAGCACCTGATAGGTCGAACGGTGTCCCTCGACGGACTGCGTGACCAGACGGGCCAGCGGCCGCGCACGGCCCTCGTCCGCCCACAGGAGGAAGGAGCGGACCCTCTTCTTGCGGTCGGCGCGGTACGCGGGAATGCCGCCGTGCGGGAGTTCGCGCTCCACGTGCGCGAAGGCCTGGGGCTGCGCCCCCGGACCGTCCGAGAGGTGGACGGGATACATGGGCGACACCGGAAGTCCGTTGTCCGGCACGTTCCTGAGCGGTCGTGGGTTGTCATACATGGTGAGGCTGACGGTCATGCGCCCTGCTTCCCATCGATGTTCCTGCCGGGTGGAATCGGTGGAGTCCGGGCGGCGGCACGCGCGGTGACGGCGGCGGCGCCGGGGCCGAGCCCGGAGAGCCGCTCAGCAGTCGGTTGCGCCTGGAAGTCCAGCAGGAACTCTAGTTCGTCCACAGTGGGCGTCTGCAGGGGTACGGCTGCGCCTCCTCTTCCTGCCGCCGCAGGGCACGAGCCACGACCCTGCGCATCGGCTCGGTGGGCCCCATGGGGGCAACGCCTTCTCGCACGGGCCGACTTAGACCGTCGTCGACCCCTGGCGCGTCCCGGTCCGCCCAGCTCCGACCGTGCCGGGATCGAGCCGATCGCCAGGAAGGACAGGGCCGCGCGGGAGTTCGACCGGGCGAGCGTGCTCGGGTTCTTCGAGGGCCCGCTGTAGGTCTCCGCCTCGCTGCGAAGGGCTCGCGGCACCTCGGGCACACCTGCGTCGGCAGACCCCGCGCCAGGAGGTGCCGGGCCCTCGGGGCGGCCGGCGCGTGGGCGGAACCCGGCTCCGGCCCGGCGGCTGAGCACAGCTCCGGAACGCCGTGGGCCGGGGACCCGTACGAGGGGTCGCCCCGTACGTGTCCCCGGCCGTCCTGCGGTTACGGGACGAGCTTGAGGAGCTTGTTCGGGGAACCGGTTCCGACGCCGGTGAGGACGTTGGAGGTGGCGCCGTTCACGAGTGCCGAGGCCACGGTCGCCGGAGCGGCGCCGGGGTGGCTCGTCAGGTAGACCGCTGCGGCACCGGAGACGTGGGGCGCGGCGAAGGAGGTGCCGTTGCCGGTGTAGGTGGCGGTGTCCGAGGTGTTCCAGCCGGCCGTGATGGCGGAGCCGGGCGCGAAGATGTCCACGACGGGCCCGTAGTTGGAGTAGGTGGCCCTGGCGTCGGTCCTGGTCGTGGCACCGACCGTGATCGCGGTGCTGACGCGGGCCGGTGAGTAGTTGGAGGCCAGTGCGCCCGAGTTGCCGGCCGCGATGGAGTAGGTGACCCCTGAGGTGATCGACCGGCGCACGGCGTTGTCCAGCGTGGTGCTGGCCCCGCCTCCGAGCGAGACGTTGGCGACGGAGTTGGCGACGTGGTTGGCGGTGATCCAGTCGACACCCGCGATGACCCCGGCGGTGGTGCCGGAGCCGTCGTTGCCGAGGACCCGCACCGCGACGATCTTCGCCTTCTTCGCCACGCCGTACGTGGTTCCGGCGACGGTCGTGGCGACGTGGGTGCCGTGGCCCGCGCCGTCCTGTGCGGTGCTGTCGTTGTCGACGAAGTCGTAGCCGTACGACGCCCGGCCGCTGATCTCCTGGTGGGTGATGC
This sequence comes from Streptomyces pratensis, assembly GCF_016804005.1. GTDB lineage: Bacteria > Actinomycetota > Actinomycetes > Streptomycetales > Streptomycetaceae > Streptomyces > Streptomyces pratensis_A. Next base: position 8,070,838 of record NZ_CP051486.1, read on the forward strand.
GTACGCCGGTGTCGAGGACGTAGACGGTCGCGCCGCTGCCGCCCGTGTCCGGGTAGGTGTATGTGCCGCTCAGCGGGAGGTTGGCCTGGTCGATCCGGTCGAGGCCCCAGGGCGCGTCGGTCTGGGTGGCGGTCGAGTGGACCTTCTGGTCCTGCTCGACCGAGGCGACCGCCGGGTCGGCGGCGAGCCGCTTGGCCTCGGTGCTGCTGAGCGTGGCGGCGTAGCCGTTCAACGCCGACGTGTAGGTGCGCTTGATCGTGCCGCCGTGATCGGCTATCAGCTGCTTGCCCTCGGCGGCGGACGCCTTGAACCCGGACGTCTGCTTGAGCGTGACGATGTAGCTTCCGGGCACCGCCTCGGCCGCCCCGGCGTGCAGGACTCTGCCCTCGGGCTGGGCCGCCTGAGCGGGTAAGGCACCTGCGCCGGCTGCCAGCGCCACGGTCGTCGCGGCCGCGATCGCTGCGGCGATCCGCCTCTTGGTGTTGCGCACTGCTGCCATCGAGAGGTCCTCCTCGAGAGGTGGCACGCCAGGGGTTCGACGCGCCGGTGGGTGTGGCGTCCGGGGGTTCGGACGCCACACCGACGATGGCGCGGTGCGTCGAAGCGGAGCAAGGGATCCCGGAAAGGTGTCATGGTCGCGCCACACTGTTGACCGTGTGTCCATGTGGCGTCACACGACGCAACACAGGCTTCGCACGAGGTGCACGATTCCGATGGTGCGTGGCAGCGCCGTACGGATGGCCACGGACGGAGCGAACCTCCCCTGCGTCAGCGCCACTTCGTCCGGTTCACCGGCCCTCGTCCAGCCATGGCCTGCGGCCAGGGCCCGTCGGGTGGGTTCCCGTGACCCCCATGACGACCGAGTAGAGGCTCGTCTCCGCGGTGATGAAGAGCCGGTTGCGTTTCGCGCCGCCCCAGGAGATGTTGGCCACCGCCTCCGGGACGACGAGCCTCCCGATCAGCGTGCCGTCCGGGTCGTAGCAGTGCACCCCGTCATCCATGGCGGCGACCCAGAGCCGCCCGCCGTCGTCGAAGCGGAGGTTGTCGAACCGGGCGGCCTCGCGAGCCCCTGCCTCCGCGAAGATCTCGCCGTCCGACAGCGTGCCGCCGTCCCGTACGCCGAAGACGCGGACGACACCCGCCCGCGTGTCGGAGACGAAGAGCTGCCGCTCGTCGGCCGAGAAGACCAGCCCGTTCGGTGCGCCGAAGCAGTCGGCGACCAGACGCACGTCACCGGTGGCCGGGTCGATGCGGTAGACGTTGTTGGATCCGATCTCGCTCTCCGCGCGATAGCCCTCGTAGTCGCTGGTGATGCCGAAGTCCGGGTCGGAGAACCAGATAGAGCCGTCGGACTTCACCGTCGCGTCATTCGGGCTGTTCAGACGCTTGCCCTGCCACCGGTCGGCCAGCACCGTCACCGTGCCGTCGTGCTCGGTCCGCGTCACCCTCCTGTTTCCCTGCTCACACGTGATGAGCCGTCCCTCCCGGTCGAGCGTGTTGCCGTTGGTGTGCCCGGCGGTGCGCCGGAAGACGCTCACGGCACCGGTCTCCTCGTCCCAGCGCAGCAGCCTGTCGTTCGGGATGTCGCTCCACACCAACTGCCGCCAGGCGGGCACGTACACCGGGCCCTCGGCCCATCGGCAGCCCGTGTGGAGGATCTCGAGACCGTCGTCGCCGTTCATGCACCGCCCCGCACGGAACCGGTCGTCGAAGCTCTCGTACAGGCCGGTGTGCTCGCTGGTCATGGGCATCCATCCCTTCGGCAGACGCCGAACGCTTTCGGCGTCTGCCGAACACTGCTGGACGGCATGATGCAGATCAAGTGACCCACGGTGCCCAGGGCTCGGCGGACGTTCCTGTTCCGCAGCCGCCCGGACCGTCACCTCAGCGCAGGAGGCGCAGGGAGGTCACCCGGACCGCCACCACAGCGCAGGACGCGCAGGGGGGTCGCCCGGACCGTCACCTCAGCGCAGGAGGCGCAGGGGTACCGCCTGGGCCAGCGCCTCCGCCCCGGCGTCGTTGGGGTGGAGGTGGTCGCCGCTGTCGTAGCGGGCGAGCAGCCGCTGCGGGTCGGACGGGTCGCGCAGCGCCCTGTCGAAGTCGATCACCGCGTCGTATTCGCCGCCGGTGCGGATCCAGTGGTTGAGGGCCTGCCTGGCGGCTTCGTTCTCCGGGCTGTAGAAGCCCAGGGTGTCGCCCTTGAAGGGCAGGACCGTGCCGCCGTAGGCCTTCAGACCCCGGTCGTGGGCCCGCGCGATGATCTGGCGGTGGGCATCGATGAGGTCCGCCGCCGTGACCCGTTCCGACTCCGGGGCCACTGTGCCGGGCTGGCCGATGTCGTTCACGCCGAGGAGCACGATCAGGTGTTCCGCTCCGGGCTGGGAGGCGACGTCCCGGTCGAAGCGGCGGAGGGCGCTCTGGCCGAAGTGCGCCGCGAAGTTCTCGGCGTCGGACCCGGCGGGCGGGTTGGGGTCGTGCAGGAGGCGGTTCCCGCTGATGCCCTGGTTGAGTACGCCCACGGCGCCGGGCCCGCCGGGGGCGCGCAGCCGCCCGGAGAGGAAGTCCGGCCAGCGGTGGTTGGCATCGACGTCGGTGTCGGCGCCGTCGGTGATCGAGTCGCCGAGCGTGACGACGGCCGAGGAGGGCCGGGCGGTGCTCACGCTCACACCGGTGAGGAAGTACCAGCGGTCGATGGTCGCGGTCGGCTCGATGGCGGCCCGGCCGGTGACGTTCCCGGCGGCCACGTAGTTGCGCTGCAGGGCCATCGAGTGGAGCGTCGATCCCCGGGTCGACCGGGGCAGATGGATGCTCACCACGAGGTCGGTACCGGCGGGCACCTTCAGTGAGACCGGGTCACTGAGCATCGGGGCGCCGGCGGGGACGGTCACGGAGGTACGGCCGCCGAAGGTGAGCGGCCGGTCGGTACGCGGGTCGATCCGGGAGGACGGCCCGCCGTGTGCCGGGCGGGCGACTCGGGCTTCGCCGATGGCCAGCGGCCCGCTGCCGAATTCGTTCGACAGCCGGATACGGACCCGGTCGCCGCCGATGCTGGTGCGGACGGTCTGGCGGATCGTCTCGTCCTCGAACTCCGCGGTGACCGAGGCCGGGGTCTCCGTGGGGGCCGATGCCCATGTCCCGGTCCAGGGAGCGGAGTCGGGGCCACGGTGCGCGGGCTCGGCGGACGTTGCCGGAGCGGCCGCCAGGAGCAGGGCCCCGGTCAGCACGGCCACGAGACGGCGGACGGATCGACGCGTCCGTAAGCCGGCCGGACCGGCGGGGCGGGCAGGACCTGAGGTTGCCGGGGAAGCTGCGGATCGCTGTCTCATACGGAGGCCTCCAGGAAGCGGGACTGGGCAAGGGCGGGCGGGACCCGGCGACGGGCACGGACGTGCCCGGGCGGCACCTCCGGCGCGGGGCGGGCAGGCCGGTCGACGCCTCCGGTACCGCCCCACGGCACCTGCCGCAGGGTCGAAAGTTTCGAACGGGCTTGCGATCGGGCGAGCAGACGCTACGGAGACCCGTCGCTGTGCGTCAAGAGGGCCTCACGTCCGCACACCGGCCTGCCGCTCCCGATATTCCGCCCCGTCCGGACGGGTCACGATGTACAGTTTTCGAGTCCTGTTGTCTCCGATAGAGGTGGACGTTGCGCATCTGAGGTCCGCGATCATCGCGCGGTACGGCCCCTGCCGTAGCCCGTCACGCCCTGTCGGCCTTCCTGCCGCCCCGTGACCCACCGCGTGGATGCGACCTCGGTGCATGAGCCGTCCCCCGTTTCTCCGGAGGACCGCACCCCTTCCTCTCCCGGCCGGTCGCCGCGTGGTGCTCGCACACGAAGCCCCTGTTCACACGCTTTCGACTGCGAGGATCACATGTCTCATCCCACCGCGCCCGCCGCCTCCCTCAGCTGTTCCGCCCTGTCCTTCCGGTGGCCGGACGGCACGGAGGTCTTCGACGACCTGTCCCTCAGCATCGGCCGGGGCCGCACCGGGCTCGTCGGGACCAACGGCTCGGGCAAGTCGACCCTGCTGCGGCTGCTGGCCGGCCGGCTCAAGCCCTCCGCCGGCTCGGTGACCGTCGGTGGCCACCTCGCCTACCTCCCGCAGAACCTCACCCTCGACACGGACCTCCGCGTCGAAGACGCCCTCGGTATCGCCGAGCGGCGCACCGCGCTGCGCGCGATCGAGGCCGGCGACGTGGCGGAGAAACACTTCGAGACGGTCGGCGACGACTGGGACGTCGAGGAACGGGCCCTGGCGACCCTGGGGTCACTCGGCCTCGGCGACATCGGTCTCGACCGCACCGTGGGTCAGCTGTCCGGTGGCGAGACCGTGCTGCTGAGGCTGGCCGCGCTGCTGCTGGAACGCCCCGACGTCCTCCTGCTCGACGAGCCGACCAACAACCTGGACGTGTTCGCGCGCCGCCGGCTCCACGAAGCGGTCGAGTCCTGGCGGTCAGGTGTGCTCGTCGTCGTCAGCCACGACCGTGACCTGCTGGAACGGGTGGACCGCATCGCGGACCTGCGCGCCGGTTCGGTGAGCTGGTACGGCGGCGGCTGGTCGGCCTACGAGGAGGCACTGGCCACCCAGCAGGAGGCCGCCGGGCGCATGGTGCGGGCCGCCGAGTCCGACGTACGCCGCCAGAAGCGGGAGCTGGAGGAGGCGCAGATCAAGGTGGCCCGCCGTCAGCGGCACAACAAGAAGATGGACGCCCAGCGGCGCGCTCCGAGGATCGTCGCGGGCGAGCACAAGAGGTCCTCCCAGGAGGCGGCGGGCAAGCTCCGCGGCCTGCACGAGAACCGGCTCCAGGAGGCGCGGGAGCGGCTCGGCACTGCGTCGGAGGCGATCCGTGACGACGCCGAGATCCGGGTGCGGCTCCCGCACACAGCGGTCCCGGCGGGCCGTACGGTCCTGAGCGTGCAGAGCCTCCGTCCCCGCTTCGGCACCCTGCGCGACGGCGTGCTCCACGTCCAGGGGCCCGAACGCATCGCGCTCATCGGGCGCAACGGGGCGGGCAAGACGACGCTGCTGCGCACCCTCACCGGGGAGCTCGCGCCGGTGGCCGGCGAGGCCAGGACCCATGTGCCGCTGCGCTTCCTGCCGCAGCGGCTCGACGTCCTGGACGACGGGCTGACCGTCGCCGCGAACGTGGCCCGCATGGCGCCCGGGACCACCGACAACGAGATCCGCTCGCAGCTCGCCCGCTTCCTGTTCAAGGGAGCACGCGCCGAGCAGCAGGCGGGCACCCTCTCCGGCGGCGAACGCTTCCGCGCCGCCCTCGCGGCGACGATGCTCGCCACACCGGCCCCGCAGCTGCTGATGCTGGACGAGCCGACCAACAATCTGGACCTGGCGAGCGTGCGCCGGCTGACGAGTGCGCTCGAGTCCTACGAGGGTGCGCTGCTGATCGCCGGCCACGACCTGGCGTTCCTGGAGTCGGTCGGTATCACCCGCTGGCTGCTCGTGGAGGAGGAGCTCACCGAGCTGACCGCCGAGGAGGTGCGCGAGCTGTTCGGCGCACCCGACGCGCTCGGGTGACCGGTGGTGTACTGGAAAGGCGCGGGCCCGCGCACCAGGGCCCGCACCTGACTCACCGGCTACCGATCCGGACCCGCCATGCACCGTGCCCATGAAATCCGACGCGTTCCCCGGGCCCTCGCGGGCGCGGCCGTCGTCCTGCTGGCGGCCGGAGGCCCGGCAGCGGTGGCCGCCGCAGGGACTCCCCCGGCCGCTCCGGCTGCCGCGCAGGCCTCTGCGGGCCCGCCCACCGGGCTGCCGTCCGACCGGACCGATCCGCGTACGGCGACCGCGGAGCTCACCATCGAGTCGCTCGGCGTGACGGACCTGCGGGTGGTCCCGTACGAGGGCACGACGGACGACGGGCCCGGGACCCGCATCCAGAACCGCGGAGTGGCCGCCAGTCCGTACGGTGCGGACGGAGGCGTCGGGCCCGGCGAGACCGGGAACTACCTCGTGACAGCCCACCGGCTCTCCGCCGGCGGCCCGCTCCGCGACCTGCCGTCACTGGACAAGGGCGACAGGGTCCTCGCCACGGAGGGCGGCACGGTCCACGAGTACCGGATCACCGAGACCCGGCAGACGTCCTTCCGGTCCGAGCGCTCACTCGCCGAGCAGCGTGCCGAGGTGCCGGGCGAGCCGGGTGAGAAACCGACCCGGGCGATGATCACCCTCTCCACCTGCGCGACCCCGGAGGACGACGCGGCCGGGAACTTCTGGCGCGACGCCCACGACAATCCGGAGCACCGCATCGACAAGATCGGCGTACTGGTGTCCTCGCGGCCCGCGTGAGCCTGCGCCCCCGGTGGCGCCGCGTCTTCCCGGGCAGGGCGTCCACCGCACGGGCCGTGCTCCGGACGGCACCGCACGGGCCCCGGACGGGCCCCGGACGGGCCGTTGACCGCGGCCCTTCACCGGACAGGCGTTTCACCCCACGATCCGTCCACCCCACGATCCGTCCACCGCACGATCCGTTTCACCACCCGCCGGACAGGTCGTCCGGAAGCTCCAGCCACCGCGCCGTCCCGGGCTCGACGACGTACGCGCTGCCGTCGAGCCTGACGCGTACCCCCGGCCGTTCCGAGTCCGGCACGGCGATCCGCAGGCGCTCGGCGCGCAGGCGGAGGTCCACGTCCCAGTGCCGGCGGAAACGGAGCCGCATCCGGAACTTCGACAGCTGCGGCAGGGTGGCCGGAGCCAGCCACAGGGCGTCGTCACGGGTCTCCAGCCCCGTCATCCCACGCTGCACGAAGTCGAGGGTGCCCGCCATCGCCCCCAGGTGGATGCCCTCCTCGGTCGTACCGCCCTGGATGTCGGCGACGTCGCCGATCAGTGCCTCCTCGCAGTACTGCCAGGCGTCGTCACGGTTGACCCTCGCCAGGACCCAGGCGTGGACGAGGGAGCTGAGGGTGGAGCCGTGGCTCGTCCGCCGCGCGTAGTAGTCGACGGTGGCCCGCCAGGCCTCGTCGTCGAGTCGGTGGCCGAGCTGCCGGAACAGGGCGGCCAGCTCCCTGGGCGAGAACAGGTAGCCCAGCATCAGCACGTCCGCCTGTTTGGAGGCCTGGTAGCGGTTGGCGGTGTCACCTTCCGCCTCCAGGATCCGGTCGAGGCGCCGGATGTCCCCGTACCGCCGCCGGTATTGCTCCCAGTCCAGCTCCTTCAGGTCTCCGTATCCGGCGAACTGGCTGATGACGCCCCGGTGGCGGGGCACGTACAGCTTCCGGGAGATGTCGTCCCAGCGGTCCATCTCCGCCGGGTCGAGCCGGATCAGCTCGAGGAGCTGACGGCACCTGCTCCCGGGGAGGGCGCGGCAGAGCTCGCGGGCGCGTGTCAGCACCCAGGCCGCCGTCACGTTCGTGTACGTGTTGTCGTCGAGCCCCGCCGCGTCGGAGTCCGGGTAGGCGTCGTGGTACTCGTCGGGCCCCACGACCCCCCGGATGCGGTACCGCCCGAGGGAGTCGTCCCATACGGCGCTGTCGGCCCAGAAGCGGGCGATCTGCAGCAGCATCTCGGCTCCCTTGGAGTAGAGGTACTCCGTGTCGCCGGTGGCCTGGCAGTACTGCCACACGTTGTAGGCGATCGCCGAGCCGACGTGGTGCTGCAGCCGTGACCGGTCCGGCAGCCATCGCCCCGAGCGGGGGTTGAGGTGGACCTCCTGCGTCTCCTCACGCCCCTCGTCGGCGCTCTGCCACGGGTACATCGCCCCCTTCCTGCCCACCGCACGCGCGGCGTCGACGGCCGCGGGGAGCCGCCGGTGGCGGTAGTCGAGCAACCCCCGGGAGATCTCGGGGAGATGGAGATTCAGGAAGGGCAGGACGAACAGCTCGTCCCAGAAGACATGCCCCCGGTAGGCCTCGCCGTGCAGTCCCCTGGCCGGCACCCCGACATCGAGCTCCGCGGTGTGCGGGGAGAGGGTCTGGAGCACGTGGAAGAGGTGCAGCCGCAGGATGCGCCCGGGCTCGCCCAGGACCTCCAGCTTCGCCTGCTGCCACAGATCCGCCCAGGCCCGGCGGTGCGCCGTCAGCAGCCGGGAGTACACGGGTGCTGCGCCCACCGCGGACACGGCGGCCCGCAGCGGGCTGCCGATCGCCGGGTCCCGGGAGGTGAAGAGGGCGACCGTCTTGTCGACGACCGCGTCGGACTCCGGGGACAGCGGAAGCAGCAGTGTCTGATGGACGGCCCGTGGCTCCTGCCGGGGTTCGGCCCGGTGGTCGCCGTTCCGTTCCGACCCGCAGGAGGCCACGGTGCGGGCGGCCAGTGCGATACCGATGTCCGACTCCACCGTGCGGCAGCGCAGCCACACCGCGGACTCCGGCTCCGTGCCGGTCTCCCACCCCGTGAGGTGGCGATTCGCCAGATCCCGGTAGCGCGCGACACCGGAGTTGCGGACATCTCCGTCGATCGCGGCCTCCACCTCCAGCTCCCCCGACCAGCCTTCGGCGGTGAACACCGTGTGCAGGGCTGCCAGATGAGGGTCGCCCATGTGTACGAGGCGTTGCTGTTCCACCGTGAGCCGGCGGCCGGCCCGGTCCTCGTACACCGAGCGGCGGGTCAGTGTCCCGCCGCGCAGGTCGAGCCACTGCCCGTGGTGCGCCAGATACGCGTGGTCGGGGGTCAGCCACGGGCCGGGGCGGGAGCCGTCGGGACGGATCCGGTAGCGCAGCGGCAGCCAGTCGGGGAGGTTGACCATGTCCTCGTTCTCGACCTGGCGTCCCTGGACGGAGGAGGTGAGCCGGTTGTAACAGCCCGCCACGTAGGTGCCCGGGTAGTGCGTCTCGCCCGCGGGTGTCTCGGGCGCGGCCCCCCGGGTGGCGAAGTAGCCGTTGCCGAGGGTGCACAGCGCCTCGCGCAGGCGCTCCTCCTTCGGGTCGTACCCCTCGTACGCCCAGGTCCAGCCGCGTGCCATCAGTCCTCCCCGTTGATCAGCAGGTCTCCCGGGTCGGCCACCACGAGATCGGCTCCGTGACGGCGCAGGCCGGCGGCGCCCTCGGGGCTGTCCGTCCGGTCCACCCCGACGACCAGCCCGAATCCACCCCGCCGCCCCGCTTCCACTCCGGCCATCGCGTCCTCCACCACTGCGGTCTCCCCGGCCGGGACCCCCAGGCGCCGTGCCGCCTCGATGAAGAGTGCGGGGTCCGGTTTCCCGGGCAGCTCCAGGCGGCGCGCCTCGTTGCCGTCGACCACCGCCGTGAACAGGTCCAGGAGACCGGCCCCGGCCAGCAGTTCGGTCGCGTGTCGGGAGGCGGACGCCGCGGCGAACGGCACCCGCGCGTCGTGCAGCACCCGCAGGAGGCGGACCGTCCCCGGCCAGACCTCGATCGGGTGGGTGCGCAGGCTCCGGGTGAACGCCTCGTCCTTGCGTGCGGCGACGGCCCACACCGTGTCGGTGCCCGGAGGGTCGTCGGGGCTGCCCTCGGGGAGTCGCAGACCCCTGGACTCCAGGAAGGCGGCAGCACCGTCCTTGCGCGACTTCCCGTCCACATGGCGGCGGTAGTCGTCCGCCTCGTCGAAGGGCCGCTGGCCTTCGTGGACGGCCAGGCAGGCGTCGAAGGCCAGTTTCCAGGCGGCGGCGTGCGCCGGAGCGGAGTCGGTGATCACGCCGTCCGTGTCGAAGACCACGGCGTGCACGGAGAGCAGGACTGCGGCCGGTGACGGTGCGCGAGCCATGACCGGTGGTCCCTTCGTCGAGGCGTCCCCCGTCCCATGGCACCAGGTTCCGGGCCGGGCCGCCCCTCGTGGCAGGCAATGGCAAAAAGTCCGAAAAGTTTCTCCGTGCCCCTTTCGGGTCTACCGTAAAAGCATGGCCAGAACCGAGCGTCAGACCGATCGGCAGGCGGAGTACGTGTGTCCGGCCTGCAAGCAGCCCGTCGAGACCGTCCTGGCCCGGCACAAGACCCTCGGCATCTTCGTCCCGCACTGGGGGCCCGGACCGTGTCGCAGTCCCGGGTGCCGCAACTACGAGCCGGAGTCCGTGGATACCGACGACTCCGCCCGGGGACTGGGATCCGTCGGGCGGTGAAGGCGTCAGGACCAGGTCTGGTTCGGGGCCCCTGAACAGGGGAAGAGCACGGCCGGGGTGCCGTTTCCGGTCTCGGCCCGATAGATGTCCACGCACTTGCCCGCGATCCTGGCGACCAGGTCCTGTGTGGAGTTCAGGGTGAACTGCTGGGCCGGGTTACCGCTGCAGTAGGCGACCTGGATTGCCGTGAGGTCCTCGGTCGAGGCCCAGGCGACGTCCATGCACATACCCAGGGCGCGCACGGTGCCGTCCGCTCTGAAGTCCCAGCGCTGGGAAGCCGATCCGTCGCAGGTCCACAGCTTGAGCTGGGTGCCGTCCCCTCCGGAGCCCGCGCTGAGGCACTTGCCCGACTGGGCGCTGACCAGGGTGCGCCCGACGGGCTTCGGCTTCGTCTCGGGCGCCGCCTTCTTCGTACTCGCGCCGCTCGGCGCCTTCGGTGTGACGCTGGGCTTCTTCTTCACCGTCGCCGGGGCGGTGGACTCCTTGGTCACCTCCGGCACCGGAGGCTTCGGGGCGGCTTTCGGCTTCTTCTCTCCGGGCTCCCCCGAGGGGGAGGCCGTCGGGGAGGCGGAGGGCGACTCGGCGGTGTAGGCGCCGGGCAGTCCGGAGGGGTCGTCCTGGAGGACGGTGCCGGTTGTGGCCGAGGTGACCGCTCCGGCCGCCGTGTCGTTCCGGTCGCCACCCGCGGCCAGCGCGAACGGCAAAGCGACGAGGAGGGAACCGACGATCGCGGCTGCGGCGAGCAGCGGCTTCTTCGGGCGGCCCACGTGTGCTCCGTCGGCGTCGGCGCCGGGCCCACCGGGTGCGGTCGCCGTGGCCGTCGCCATCGGCCTCGTAGCCCCGTAGGCAGCCGTGGACGCCGTGGCCGCCGTGGCCGCCCCGTGGACAGTGGTCGTGGGACCGGCCGTGGTCGTGGCACCGGCCTGCGGCTCGACGGCGGTCGTCGTCGACGCGCCCGCCGTCGCGGTTTCGTGGGTTGCGCTCTCCGTCTCGGGTTTCGTCTCGGGTTTCGTCTCGGGTTTCGTCTCGGGCGGAGCGGCAGGAGCGGCCTCGGACGGAACGGCAGCGGTCCGGGCGGTCTGACGCGATGCACCCGCCGGGGTCAGGGCGCCGCTGGGCGCACCGGGGCCTGCCGGAAGCGCGACCGCCCGTCGGACGGACGGCTGGCCGGCCGGCCCGGCCGAGGCGGCGGCGGTGGGCTCGGAACCTGCGGAAGCCCGGGGAACGGACATCGGATCAAACCTCCTTGGAATGGGGGTACGACGGGGACGGCCCTGTGCGGGTCAGGAGAACGACCACAGGTGGTCGTCCCGGTCCGAGCAGCTGCGCGGCATCAGTTCAACGCCCGGCCATCAGAACCGTCCTCGCCCTGAACGTCCGGCACATGGACCTGGTTCGGGTGTGACCGAAGCGTCGCCCGGAGTTCTCGGTGCGCTCCGTGGTCCGTACGTCCCGCGCCCCGCACTCCGCCCGTCCGGCCGCAGGGCTTACGCGGGATGAGTGCGGGGATGCGGGCGCGAAGGCCTGGCGCCGAGCCGTGGCGTGACGCACGGTCGTCCGCGCGAAGCGTTCTCCACTGTCCATGAGTCACTCTCCGTCGGTGCGGGGGGAACCGACCGGGCCGGAACAGCGCTCGGGCCAAGGGCCCGGTGCCCCGGCTGCGGGACTTCCGTCGAGCGATGCCTCCAGCCGCTCGAGCACGGCGTTGTCCTGTGCATCGGGCTGCGCCCCGCCGGTGGCCGACTCCGCCGGTATTCCGGGAAGTTCACGGAGGAGGATCAAAGGTGAGGCGGGCGAGGCGGACTCCTGGCGGATGTCCAGGACCCGGAACACCGTGCCCGGCGGGAAAACCACTTCGTCGGTCCGGGTGGCGTGCGCCGCTCCGTCGAACATCTGCCGTACGCGGCGTCCGGTGACCGACCAGATCACGTGACGTGCGCCGCCGGGCACCGGATCGTCCCCGCCGAGCGGCAGCGCGCTGAGCGGACCGGCATCCCTCAGCAGGCTCCCCGCCGCCGGTGTCTCCTCCGGGCCGGCACCTCTCACGACGGCACCTCGGAAGGCAGGCATCCTACGCAGGCCGGACGCCACGCAGGCAGCGTAGGGCAGCAGGCGTCCCTCACCCGTCTCGAAGGCTCGGTGCAGCGCGGCGCTGTTCAACGGCCCGTCCGTGCCGCGGAGATAGAGCCGCAGAGCGATCAGGTCGGCCCGGGCCGCCTCCTGCTCCCGCCCGCGCAGTGCGGGCATGCGCATGAGCATCCGGGCCACTGCGGCCCCGTCGCGCTCCCATTCGGCCTCCGCGAGCGTCCGGAACACGGCCCGCTCCTCCTCCGTGCTGCTGTAACCGGGGAGGAACGCCGCCGGGGCGAAGGCCTCGGCGCCTCGGACGGCACCCCACGTCATCGCAGCAGACGGCGGGGTCGACGGGGGCGGCGAGGTCGACGGCGGTACGGCGCCGGGAGCCGAGGAGGTCGCGATCAACCTCGCGGGGGCGACGGGATCTTGGGGCTCGGCGGTGGGGCCGGCTGCCGGAGATACAGGATCCGGAAGTGCCGGGGCCGGTGATTCCGGGGCGGGGGCCGGACGTGCAGGGACTGCAGGTTCCGGGGCAGGGACCGGACGTGCCGGGACCCGAGTTTCCGGGGCAGGGGCCGGTGATTGCGGGGCCGGAGACACCGGGGCAGGGGCTGGACGTGCCCGGACCGGAGATGCCGGGGCAGGGGCCGAAGAGGCCGGGGCAGGGGCCGGACGTGCAGGGGCAGGGCGTGCCGAACCCGCCACGGCTGCGGCAGTGCCCGGGGAGGACGCGGCTGCGCCGGCGGCACCGGACGCCGGGGTTCCACCGGACGCCAGGGTCCCACCGGACGCCAGGGTCCCACCGGACGCCAGGGTCCCACCGGACGCCGGGGTCCCACCGGACGCCAGGGTCCCACCGGACGCCAGGGTCCCACCGGACGCCGGGGTCCCACCGGACGCCGGGGTCCCACCGGACGCCAGGGTCCCACCGGACGCCAGGGTTCCACCGGACGCCGGGCGGGGCATGGGCGCCGGAGGGCCGGAAGCCGTCGCCGGGGCCGTTGCGGTGTCGGGCTCCAGGAGCTGGGCCAGAGGGATCCGGGGCCCGGCCGCACGAGGCCGCGAGGCCGGGGCGAGAGCTCGCACTGGGGACGGGGCAGGCGTGGGGTCTTGGCCTCTCACCGAAGCCGAAGCCGAAGCCGAGGACGAGGACGATGCCGAGGAGGAGCCCGGAGCCGGAGCGCTCCCGGCGGCAGGAGCCGGCCCACTCACAGAACCCGCAGCCGAACCACCCACGGCAGCACGCCCAGGCCCACTCACAGAGCCCGGAGCCGGAGCGCTCCCGGCAGCGCGTCCCGGGGTGCTCACGGAGCCAGGTGCAGGCGGCGCTGGGCGGAAGCGTGCCGTGGCTCCGGCAGGAGCCTTCGATGCCGGCTCCGAAGGCGGGGCCGAAGCCGCGGGCGGCACCTCGGCCGTGCCGCGTCCCGCCGTACGCCCCGGCCCCGGTACGGGAAGCGTCCCGAAGCGGAGGCTCCGCAGCTGATGTTGGCCGGCCAGGCGGCGCAGGGTCTGGCCGCCGTCCACGCAGGTGCCGTGCACCACGAGCCGGGCACGGGTGCATACGTCCGGCCCGAGGGCGTCGAGCAGCCGGGACAGCTCCGGCCAGAATGACGCGTCCAGCGGTTCTCCGGCCCGGCCCAGTTCGACCACCGGGCCGTCCGGCGCCACCGGGCGACCGGCGACGGGCACCGGGTCCCCCGGCTCGCCGACCCACAGACCCGCCCGCGTCACACGGACCTCCAGGCGGTCGGAGAGCGGCAGCACTCCCTGCTCCCCGCGGCCGAGGCCCGGCATCGGTGAACTCCAGCGCAGCAGCCGGGGATCCTCGTCAGGGGCGCACACGACCGCGTCCACGTACGGGTGCCAGCGCGGGGCCCCGTCGGCATCGCCGATCGTGGCCCGTACGGCGTACCGGTCCGCCAGACCGCCTGTGGGCAGCAGCGGAAGCCCTGTGTGGACGACGACTTCGTGCCCGAGGGAGCCCGCCAGCGAACGGCCCGCTTCCAGTACGTCGTTCCGCCCGCCGGGGGCGATCCGGATCCGGGAGCGCGCCGATGAGGGCAGCGATCCGACGGCTTCGGCCACATCGGCCGGCAGGACGTCCTCCCCGTCCGGGACGCCGACCAGGACAAGGGGCCCGCTCCGGTCCACGGGTATCGCGTAACAGAGGTCCCCGAGACGGGGGGCCAGCGCGTCCTTCGGCCGTACGAGCAGCCCGGCGGGTATCTGCTCGACCACACAGCCGCCCGAGGTGCTCTCCGTACGGACCGATGGCCCCGGCTGCCAGGCGGGAGCGGGCTGGCGAGGGCCCAGGGCGACCGGTTCGGCGCCGGGTGCGAAACGCCACCAACCGCATTCCGTACCGGAGTCGGGGCGTACGCCTGGGACGAAGAGGCCGCCGCCGGGCACGACGAGGACGACCGCGTCGGGCGCGATCACCTCCAGCCCCCAGGCGTCGGCTATGCGGCGGGCCGGCGCCTCACGGCCCGGCCTGTCGTCCCCCGCGCCGGACATGACCAGCCTGACGGAGGTGACGCCCTCGTCGCACAGGGAGTCCAACAGGGCGGCGAGGCGCGGCCACAGGGCAGCGGCCTCGTCCTCGGAGGCCCCGGTCACCACGGTCACGGTGCCGTCGTCCGACGCAAGGGAACGCGCGAGGTCGCTGATGCCGTCGCTGGTGAGCGAGTCGTCCGTGTACGACCTGAGCAGCACGATGCCGTCGTACTCCTCGACGGCGAAGACCGCGGCGGCGACGGCGGCTTCCTCCGGCACGCGGCGAGGACCGGTCTCCTTCTTGCGCTTCAAGGACCAGCGGCTCACAGTCCGGCTCCGAGCTCAGTCATACGGTCCTCACGTGTCCACACCTCGGCAATCACACCAGCCCCACATCACCCAGCTGAGCACACCTGGCAGCAGAGACCGGGTAGTTACGCTGTGAAGAGTGGGTGAACAGAGTACAACCGCACCTTCCGTCACAGTCCGGGCACGCTCCCGGGCGGCAGCAGGATTCCGGCCTCGCCGGTGTGCGGCACCGTCGTGCCGGGAGGGGACTGCGCGGGGTCCCCCGGCCTGACACGGGACCAGGCCAGCACGGCCGACGGCCCGCCCGGCACCGACGGGCCCCGGAGGACGACGACGGCGTACGGAGAGCCGGGCGCGGCGGAGCCGGTCAGGAACACCTTGTCCGTGGTGGTCCACACCCCCCTGCCCGTCAGCGCGCCGACGACGATGCGCGGGTCGGCCCCCGCACCCGCTCCGGCCTCGCGCACGGCCAGGACCAGATCGGTCCGCAAGGGGAGGCCGGCCAGTTCCCGGTCGCGTGACAGCAGCTCGCCGACCTCGTCGTACGGCACCCTCAGGACGGGGCTGCCCGGCAGGGACATCAGGAGGTGGCCGGAATCACCCGGCGCCCAGACGACGTACGGGCCCGGGACGCCCGGGGTCTTCCACGGCGCGGGCATCACACCACCCGGCTGGTGGCCGCCGCCCGGCTTGGGCACCGCGGTGACGAGGACATCCGTGTTCAGCGGCCCCGGTGTGCGCGGGCTCGGGAACCATGTACGGCCGACGGCGGCGCCGTCGGCGCCGAGCAGGCGGGTATCCGGTGCGAGTGCCCCGAGCACCGCGAGATGGAATGCCGCCAGGGCCGTCGGGTCGTCCAGGTCCCGCCCGGCGGCCGCCGCCTGCGCCACCAGGTCGATCAGGTCTCCGCGCCGCGCGGGGTCGGGCCCCTCCAGGTGCAGGATCCGCGCGCCGGCAGCGTCGGGGTCGGGGGTCCGGTGCTCCCAGGCGAGCGCCGCGACGGTCGCGCGGAACAGCCTGGCCCGTTGGGCCGGCCCGACCTCGGCACCGTCCGGCAGCCGCAGGACGCGCGCGGCCTCGGAGTCGAGGGCGCCGGGCCCGGTGAAGCCTCCGAGCCGCCGCGCCGCCTCCACGAGCCGGGGCAGCGGCACGAAGGCGGTGAGAGCGGCATCGGTGCCTGCTGCCGTGGCGGTGTGCAGCAGGGCGGCGCGGTAGTCGTCGGCGCCGAGGCCGGCCTCGTCCGACCGGGCGCCGTCGTCCGACCGGGCGCCGGGAAGGGCGCCGCGGATCTCCCGTACGGCCTGTTCCAGCAGATCCAGGGTGAACGGCGTGACGTCGGCGAGCCAGAGGTCCCTGCCCCGCATCGCCTCCAGGGCACCGATTCCTGCCAGTAGTTGCGCGTAGTCACCGTCCTCGTCCACGCCCGCCCCGAAGACGGTCCGCAGGGCGCGGACCAGCCGGAGGGCGGCGTCCCGGACGGCGGGCGGGGCCGGGCCGTCGGCCGGGTGGAGGCCGGCGGCGCGGGCCACGTCGTCCAGCGCGGCACCGGAAGGCTCGGGCCGGAATTCCAGCCATCGGCCCCGCCTGCCCCGTGGATCCGTACTCAGGATGCGGACGTGTCCCCCGCCCTGTTGTGCGCTCAGCCGCTGGATTCCGCTCGGCCTGGTGGAGGCGAACACGGTGCGGCCGGTCTCGTTGGCGGTGTGCTGGGCGTCGCTGACGGTCGCGAGGGGGTCGGGGACGTGGGGGGTCAGCGGGGAGTCCCCGTTGACGAAGTCCGCGCTGCCCGGGGTCGCGTGCCAGCACGCGTCCATCACGATGACGTGGTCGTCGGGGAGCCGCGCGACACTCGGCCGCCTCTTGAGGAACCCGCCGGTCGCGGTACCCGGCGCCATGCGGCTCACTCCGCCGTCCAGCGCCATGTCCGTCATCCCGGGGAACCCGTGCACTGCGAAGAAGTAGGCCGGACGGCCCGCCCAGGGCACCGGCCCGGGATCCTTGGTCAGGACACCGGTGACCGGGTTCTGGTGCCAGAGCTCAGTCGTCGCCGGCATCTGCCGCATGATCCCCTCGAAGCGGGCGGCCTCGGCGGGGTGGAACACGAAGCGTCCGACCGAACGCCCATCCGCGACCTGGGTGTACGAGACGACGTCGCTCTCCCAGGCGGGCGCGTCCCGGAGCTCGGCCGGGTCGAGCACCTCGCCCGGTTCGCTGAAGCCCCAGGTTCCCGCCGTCTCACCGGGACGGTGCTCCGGTGAGACGACGGCCGGGCCGCCCTCCGTCTGCGGGGTGAACCGCAGGCGGCCGCTGGTGGCCCAGGTCGTGCGGCCGGTCCGGTCGGCGACCGCGCGCGGCAGATCCAGGCCCCGTGCACCCGCCTCCGGAACCAGCAGGACCACAGGGGTGCCGTCCGGCAGTCCGGCAAGCAACGGGTCCAGGGCCAGCAGTTCGGCGAACACCTCCGTGGTCACGCGGTGCGGGGTGCCGTCACCGTCCAGCACGACGACGTGGTCGTGGCCGCCCTCGGCCGCCAGGACGACGTACGGCGCCGGGTCGGCCTCACCGAGCGGGGGCACCCCGTACGGCTGCTGGGCCGCCCCTACCGCCTGTGACGTGTCCAGTTCCCTGATCCTGCCGCCGGTCCAGTTCCTGCCCCGGCTGCCACCGGTCCGGGGCAGTGTGCGGGCGACGGAGAACACCCCGTCGAGCACGAGCCGGAACGCGGCGAGGCCGGCGAGGCTCCGGGCCCCTTCCACGTTCTCGTCGAGCGCCACCCGGAACAGCTCGCCTCGCTGCACCTTGGTCACGGCCTCCTGCTCCCCCAGACCGAGGACGTACCGGGTGACCGCGTCCAGGTCGAACGGGCCCTCACTCAGGGGCGATCCGGCCACGGCCCGGCGCAGCGCGTCCAGCCGCACCAGGGTCTCGCGCAGCGTCGGATAGAGCGGGGCCTCATCGATCCCGGGGCCGTAGAGGTCCTCCAGGATCCGGTGGTGGTCCGGCTCGGCCGGCCGGCTGTCCTCGTCGCCGTCCCCGTCCTCGTCGCCGTCCTCCCAGTCCATGATCATGTCGAGGGAGTCGACGCTGCTCCCCGGGGACGAGGGTTCAGGCGAACCGAGCAGCAGCGGCGTGGGCGCCGAGGTGTCGGGCTCTCCCCTCTGCACCCGGATGAGCCTGTGCTGCTCGGGCGTCAGCCCCAGCTCCTCCACGGGCAGTTTGTCGCGCAGGAGCGCCGCCTGTGTGGACTGCGCCAACGACAGCGTCACCCCGATCGCCTCGAGTTCCGCGACCGACACCGTCCCCTTCAACGGCACCACCGGCGGCGGAACGGCGGGGGCGGGAGGCTGACCGGACGGTGCCGCCGTAGCGGTCTTGACCTGCTCGGGCACGACCCGCACGCCGAGCCGTTCCGTGAAGAGCTCCGCCACCTCCCGCAGCCAGCCCGCCGCGACGTCCGGGCCGAGGCCGGGCCGTACGGATTCGCTCATGTAGCGGCCCGACTTGTCGTTGACCGTCCACCGCTTCAGCTCCGGGCTCCACCGGAACTCGCCGGACACCCGGCTCATCCCGGGCTCCGACCGTCCGGACTCCCCGAACCGGGCCGCGATGCCCGTGTGCCCCAGCCCGTCCAGGTCCTTCCGCAGTTCGTCCGCCGTCAGGTCCGGAGCCACGCTCCGCATGCCGGCGAGCAGCGCGTCGAACTGCTCCGGCGTGATGATCCCGCTCGGCTGCTCGCTGCCCAGCAGGACCTGCCCGTCCTCAGTCACCGTGTAGATCCACACGGCGTCCCGGTCGCCCGTGACCAGCAGCGCGGGGTCGACCTCGTCCAGAGGGACCCACAGCGGATTCACCCGTACGTCGCCCTCGCCGTCACGCTCCTCGGGCTTGACCCGCTTGGGAGCCACGCTCTCGCCGAAGACGAGCAGGTCATGCGGTTCGGCGCTGCTCCCGTTGTAGTGGTCCACGCCGTTGTAGTGCACCTCGATCACCCGGGACGCACCGCGGGGACCGGCTCGGCGGGTGTCGGCCAGACGGCCTTCCCAGGCCACCTCGACCCGGGCCTCGAAGGTGTGGGCGAGCAGAGGCAGGAAGATCTCGCCCACGTCGGTGATGTAATCCTCCTCCCAGCGGGCGACCGCGCGCATGACCGTGCGCATCTCCGCGTCGTCCAGTGGAGCCGCGCTCGTCGCGTGGAGAGCGGCCAGCTCCGCGCGCAGTCCCGTCTCCGAGCCGTCGATCAGCATGTCCGCGTCCACACCGTGGTGCGCGAGCAGCGAGACGAGCCCGGCCCGGTGCAGTCCCGCGATCCGGGCCCCGAACTCCGCCGTCGTCGACAGGCGCAACTGCCCGATGACGGACCGGGGCAGGCGGCCTCCGCTCCCGGTCACACGGGCCTCGACGGCCTTGCGCATCGCGCTCACGACGGCGGTCTCCGGGCCGCCCGGGTAGTGCCCGGTGGTGGACTGGGCGACCGCCCGGCTGCTGAGCCCCCCGCGTACGGCGTCGGCGTCGCCGAGCCAGGCGTACGCGGCGGGGTCGGACTCCGCCAGAGCGGGCAGCCGGCTGCGTACGTATCCGGGGTCGCTCGCGATGAACGAGTAGAAGAGGCACTCCCCGGTGGCCGGGACCCGAACGGGCCGCCCCTTGGCCGCACCGCCCGGAGGCGGGGCGGACGGGGGCTGCACCGGCTCCGGCTCGGCCTTGTCCTCGGACTTCGGCTGCGGCTCGGCCTTGTCCTCGGGCCTCGGCTGCGGCTGAGCCCCGGACTCCTTCGCGTCCTCGGGCTTCGGCTCCGGCTTCGCGTCCGTCACCGCCCCTACCGGTACCGCCAGTTGGTAGTGGCGGTCCGCCAGGCTGAGCACCACGTGCGGCCGCGGGCCGACGGGCGGGAGGCCCAGGGCCCCGGCCAGGTGGCCCGTGGGGTCGGTGGGCCCCGGGCCGAAGTCCTGGAAGCGCCCCGCGTCGTCCACGACGGTGATGTCCACCCCGAACGTCCGGGCGGCCAGCACCGGCAGCAGGTCGGCCGCCCCGTGGTTCCAGCCCGCCTCGCCCTCCGTGGTCCCCGGGCGCAGCAGCTGGGCGACGGCCAGCGCGGCCCGGGCCGCCCTGTCCGGGGTCACGGAGTGCGGCATCAGTCCTCCCAGCCCGTCGAACTCACGGCCTCCAGGAGTGTCAGCCGCGAGCGGCCCGGATCCCCGCAACCCGGCCCCGACGACCTCGGCGTCGCTGAAGGCATCCGTGGCATCGGGGGCGACGGCGTCGAGCAGGTCCGCGTCCGACGGGTCCATGAGCCTGGCGGTGAGCATCCGCAGCACCGCGTCGGCCGCCGCCCGGCGGTCGCCGAGGTCCACCCCCTGGCCGGGGAGCAGGCCGGGCGCACTCCTGCTCAGCCCCTCCACCAGGGCGTGCAGGAAGGCGTCCCCGTCCTCCGGCACGTCGTGCAGGGCGTACGTGACCTTGTCGGGCGAGGTCAGCCGGGCGTCCGGACCGGTACCGGTCCTCGTGTACGCCGGGAGCGCGGGCAGCACCGGTGGCGCCGGCACCGCGGGCTTCAGGTAGGTGACGGCCGGGGGCTCCGTCCTGCCCTCCAGCCGCTTCCGGCCCTCGGCGGTGGCCGCTTCCCGGTGCCACCTGGTGAGCTGGTCCGTCCCCGCCCTCACCCGGTGGTACTCGGCCGCCGCGTCCTCCGCCGTCGCCCTCAGTGTGCCGAGCAGCGCGCGCCGGTTGCCGAAGGCGGTGACGGCGGCGTCGTGCCGTCGGGTGGCCGCCCCGACCCGGCGGTCCGCGGTGGCGAGGGCCCTCCCGGCCGTGTTCACCCGCCGGTCGGCCGCCGCCTTCCGCTCCCGCAGGGCGGCGATGTGGACCTCGGCGGGCGAAAGCTTCTCCCGGGCGACCCGTTCGGTGGCCGCCAGGACCGTACGCGCCTCCGCGATCTCCTCGCGTACCAGCTCCGCCCAACCGTCGTGGGCGGCCTCACCGGTGTCCGAAGCCTCGGCGGCTTCGAGGGCTTCGCGGGCCTCGCGTATCGACTGCTGGCCGGCGCTCCGTATCCGGTCCATGCGTTGCTCCGCAGCCTCCACGGCGTTGTGGGCCGCCTCGGCCACGTCGTACGCCTGGGCCAGCCGCCGGCCGGCCGCCCCGGCGGCGGTCTCCGCGTCGTCGAGCGCGATCCGCGCCGCGTCCCGCTCCTCCCTCAGGCCGATCGCCGAACGGCGCTTCTTCCAGTACGCCTTGTCGGCGTCGACCCATGCCTTGCTCGCCTCGCCCACCGCGTCCCACGCGGCACCCACCCGGGCGGGGAAGTTCGTGTCGTCGATCAGGCCGAGTTCCCGGGCGACGTCGTCCCTGACCCAGGTCAGGGCGTAGGCCTCCGAGCCCACCGCCTTCGGGCCGGGCCTGACATGGCCGAAGGTGCCTCCGACGAAGCGCCCGACGCGGGTGTCCTTGATGCCCCGACGCACATCGGCGACGCTCAGCCACGAGGTGGGGACGGCGAACAGGAACACCCGGCCCGTCTTGGGTTTCGTGTTGATGGAGGTCAGCTGGTCCGCCGAGGTGGGCAGGGCGTCGCCTTCGGCGGCGTACGGCCCGGTGCCCGACCCGCCCATCTGGTGCATGCCCGTCTTGTCGGAGCTGATCAGGACGCCCGCCCCGAGCGCGGAGTCCTGGACGTTCTCCCGGCCCACGGACGACGCCGCGCCGACGCCCGTCCGCCGGAGCATCTCCATCTTCTTGCCGTCGGCGACGGTCAGCAGCCGGGCGCGGCTGAAGTCGGGCTTGGCGTAAAGCTCGAGCTGAGCGCTCTCGGTGCTGACGATGTTCTTCTCGGTCAGCCCGGGTATGCCGTATCCCTGGGGCGTCACCGCACGGTGGTAGTAGGCCGTGAGCGCGGCGTTGCCGGACCCGTCCTCCAGCGCCTGGGCCGAGCCGGTGCCCAGCCGGGTCAGCCCGGTGTCCCTGGCCCGGCGCGCGGCGTCGGGTCCCTCCACGGAGAAGCCCGCGTCGTAGGAGAGGGCCAGCGCGTAGGTGTTCGCGACCTGGATGTCCGCGAGGCCGACGATCCGGCGCACGTCGAAGCCGGTGGCGGGGAAACGGAACGGCTTGAGGGTGCCGTCACCGTGCAGGGTGTCGGGCCCCAGCACGTACGGCGGGATGCCCTGCCTCGGTGCGGGGAGCCCGGTCAGGTCCGGGGGCGGCAGCAGATCGGCGTCCGGCTCCCCGTCGGGGGCCATCAGGCTCAGGGGGACGTGCTCGCGCAGGGTCCCGGCGGGGTGCGCCACGCTGATGACCTGCTTGCCGCGGAACCGGTCGAACCCGCTGCGTACGGGCCCCCGTCGCCCCGGTGCCGGGTCGTCCGCCTCCAGCGTGATCCGGAGCGTGTAGGGCGTCGCGATCTCCGCGTACGGTTCCGTCGAGGCCGCCCGGAACACGGTCAGGGTGGATTCCGTACGGCTCTCGCCGCTGGACTTCCGGTCGGAGCCGGTCTCCGTGAACGTCGGGCCGGCCGCCACGGCCCCCGTGGGGTTCTCCGTGTGGACCGCCTCCCCGACGAGGTAGCCGAAGTCGGCGCCCCTCGTGGACTCGGCGCCCTCGGTGACCGTCTCGATGGCCCGCCGGTTCTCCTCCATCTCCACGCTGTGGTCCAGCATCTCGAAAGCCGGCGTGCCGGGTTCGAGCTGGACCCTGATCCGGATCTGCCGCTTGCCGATCCGGACGCTGTGCCAGCCCCACGCACCGGTGCGTGCCGGAACCGAGGAACCGCCGCCGGTGGTCTCCTTGTCCAGGGAGCGCAGGACCCGGGACGAGACGAGGGTGCGGACGCGTTCCCGGCCGGCGTCGTCCAGCCCGAGCGCGGCCACCTGCTGTTCGAAGGCGGCGAGCGCCGCGGTCGGGTCCAGCGCGTTGACGGCGTACGTACCGAAGTGCTCGTCCCGCAGCCACGGTTGCGGGGACCAGCTGTGGCGGGTGTAGCGCGGCACCTCGCCCATGCCGTCGTCGATGAGCCCCACGAGGTGGGCGCTCTTCTCCGGGACATGGGCCAGCCAGCCGCCGGGCACGGTCGTCATCCGCCCGGCCGCCGCTGCGATCCAGTCGGGCACGAGCGGCCTGCCCGCGGCGCCGGAGCCGAGCAGGCTGGACGTCAGGGCCAGCCAGTGCTCGGCGGTGCCCGACACGAGGACCTGGTGGCCGAAGCCCTTGCGGTTCATGTCGTGGACGAAGGAGCGGGTCACGGTCCTGCTCGACTGGTCGGCCGTCGACCAGGGGCTGGCGACCAGACCGTAAGTGCCGAGCAGTCCGGGCCCGGCCGCGTGGGAGCGCGCGTAGACGAGCTGTCCGCCCACGAAGAAGGTGCGGGTCCTGGTGAGCTTCCCCGCCGTCTGGCCTGTGCCGCCGAGCACCATCTCCGTGTCCATCGGCACGGATCCGGTCAGGGCCTGGATGCCGTCCACCGCCGTCAGGTGCCGGAAGGTGGCCCAGAGCGTGGCGTACGGGCCCTTCCCCATCAGCCCGGAGGCACTCCAGCCCAGCGGTCCGGAGCTCTGGTCGAAGTTGGCCGTCAGATACTGCGGCTGGAAGGCGCGGAGCACGGCCTCGCGGGTCGGCGCGCCTTCCTCGGTGAGCTGCCAGGCACCGCCCGACCCGGCGGCCATGGCCTGGCCGAGGGCCGAGACGAGGGCCGGTGACGGCATCACGCCGATGGTCAGGAACGGATGGTTCTGCAGGTCCCGGAACATCTGCGAGCCCCGGCCGTCCGGTGTCACCGGGCCCGGGTCCCCCACCAGGTCGGAGGCGCGCACCAGGCTGCCCGGCCTGGACAGGTCGCCGAGGGCGAGCGCCCGCGCCCGGTCGGGCCGCAGGGTGCGCACCGGCTGGAGGGCGACGCTCGCGTAGGGGTTGGCAGCACCCCGGTGGTGCGGGTCCACGGCGGGCGCGTGCGTGCCCGGGATGCTGATGAGCACCTGCCCGGTCCGGGGCCCGCCGCCGACCTGACGGCCGCCGGGTGCCGTACCGATGAGCAGGTCCTGCGGCTGCCGGAAGACGAACGGCTGGGTGCCGAGCAGCCCCAGCGTCGCCGTTCCGCGCAGCAGGCCCCGGAACCGCCAGTACCCGCCGCGGTCCACGGTGATCGAGAGGTCGTAGCGGTAGAGGTGCGACGGACCGGCACTCACCGTCATCGGCTCGTACGTGGCCGTCGCGCCGAAGCTGGTCTCCTCGTCGGACTGCCATCCCCAGCGCACGCCGGCGCTCGGTCCGCCCGCGTTGTTCGGTGCGCCGATGTCGTCCGTCATGGGGTCGCGGAAGGCGATCAGCCCCTCGACACCCGCCTCCCCGACGCGCTTGGCGCTCTTCTGGCCGTCCACCCGCTCCACACCGACCGAGCTGTAGCGCAGCTTGAAATCGTCCTGCACGCCCTCGAAGCGGCGGTTGGTCAGCTCCCCGTGCAGCCAGATGTAGCGGTGGCCCTGCCCGATCCGCCCCGGCTCGTTGAACCGGATCCGGATGCCGGTCGTGGTCAGTGCCTCCAGGTTCCCCGCCATGCTCCGGTACGACAGGGCGCTGAGGACCTCCAGGGTGTTGGCGAGGGCCGTGCGGTACTCGTCGTCGTTCTTCCACCGTGCCGTCGGCGCGGGGCGTGCGCCGGCGGACGGGCCGGGCGGGCCCAGCATGGCGCTCGCCCTCTCCCGCCAGGTCCTGTGCTCCGGCGGCGCCAGCTGGTCGAGCCGCGCGACCAGCCCCGGATAGGCCGCCGCGAGAGCCGTCAGCACCTCGTCGGCGAAGGTGTCCAGGAGGGTGCGCTCCCGTCCCGTGGCCCCGGCCGGCCCGGTCTTCGTACCGTCGCCGAAGGCGAACTCCTCCACCCGGTGCATGCCCAGGGTGGGAGGCCTGTCCGGGGTCAGGTACGCGGGGGCGAACGGCTCGGGTGCTCCCGCGCGCAGCGCGCGGCGCAGGCCGTCGTCCCAGCCCGCCAGCCGACGCGCCTCCGTGCGGGTCATCCGGTCCACGCTCCAGGTGTGGAACTGCTGCGGCCTGGAGCCGCTGCCGCTGCGCTGGACGTACACCGTCTTCCGGACCAGGTAGAGGCCCGTCGCATCGCCCTTGACCTGGCCGGCCGTCTTGATCGCCCCGGAACCGCCGAGGCCGGCGGTGCGCGACACGGAGAAGAGGTAACGGAACGCCGCGCCGAACTGGAGCCGGAGATCGAGGGCGCCGTTCCCCAGGTCGAAGAAGTTGAAGGCCGGGCCCGCGACGCCGTCGATCCCGAAGGCCGCCGTCTTCTGGACACTCCGGTCGTTGCGCACGGCCAGGGTGTTGATGTCGCGCATCTCCGCGTCGGGCGTCTCCGTGATCAGCGTCGCCCGGCCCGGCACCACATCGACCACGAAGACGCCGAGCGGGGTACGGGTCTTGTCGTCGGCGAAGAGCGGCACGGTGGTGACCCGGCCCCTGGACAGTGCGGGGCTCTGCCGCTGGAAGCTCAACGAGGAGAAGAAGGAGTTCAGTTCACCGTAGGCCGTGCTGCCCGGTGCCACACCGATCTCCTGGGCCGCCCAGTCCCGCATCCGGGAGACGGGACCGAACCCCTCCGTCCGGACCAGCCGGTAGGCCGACTGCCGGCCGAGCTCCATGGAGCGGGGGATGCGCCCGATGGCGGCGGTCGTGCTCGTCATGCTGTCCGGCAGCCGTACGGACAGCCCGTCCCTCACCGCGAACCCGAAGACCGCGGGCTCGGGGCCGGTCACGATCCTTCCGTCCGCATCGGTGACCCGCAGGTCGTAGTAGACGTGGTCCAGATACACCCGCGAGCCGTCGAGCGCGCGGGTCTCCGTCTGGCTCGTCCCCTGTTCGGTCTGTCCGTATCCCACCCTGTCGGTGAAGCCGAGCCGCAGACCGAGCCGCCCGAAGCCGCTGAAGGCAGCCGCGCCCACGGGCCCGATGGGGCCGCCGAGCGCGATCTGGAACGCCGACTGCATGGTCTTGCTCTGTCCTGCGGTGAAGACCGAACGGTGCATCCCGTCCACCTTGACGGGACTGCCGTAGGTGTCGGTGAACTGCTCCCAGTCGCCGTAGTGACGCGCGACGACCGACAGCTTCCGCGCACTGCCGTCCTGCGCCGTGTACGGGAAGACTCGCCCGTCCCCGGCGAGTGTCTTGGGCTCCTGGGTGAAGGAGTACGTGACGTCGGCCATCAGGTTCGAACCGGCCGGCCGGCCTTTCTTCGGCTGCTCCGGCCGCACTCCGTCGGACCCGCCGGACAGCAGCCGGCCGATCTCGGCCAGTGCCTGACCGGTGCCGCGCAGGACGACGTCGCTGTGCCCGAAGGTCATCCCGCCGGAGACCAGTTCCAGGAGGACCTCGGGAGGCGCGTCCTGCACGAGCTCCTGTACGTCGTCGATGTAGGCGGGCATCCGGGAACCGTTGCCGAAGTCGACCCGGTCCCGCCGCCCGGCGAGGGGCCTGGGCATATCCCGGTCCAGCACCGGGGGCCGGGTGCTGGGGAGCACGGGGGCGTACGGCTCGGCCCCAGTAGCACCGCTGGTGGTGGCCGGACGGCGGACGGGCGGCGGAGAGGCCACGGTTGTCGTCGCGGACGCGGTCGCCGGTGCGCTTGCCGTCGCGGTCGACGGTCCGCCTGTCGTCGCCGTCGCGGACGCGGTTGCCGGTGCGGTCGCCGGTCCGCTTGTCGTCGCCGTCGCGGTCGCGGGTGTCTTGGCGGGTGTGGGGGTGAGGTCCCCGATGAGTGTGCTGATCAGTTGCAGATGGCGGCCGCGCAGCCCGCCCTGGGCCAGCCCCTCGGGTGCCGGGCGCCGGTAGTCCCCCAGGAGGCTCCCCTCCACGTCCGGACGTTGGGGGGCGACCGCGTGCCGGGACTCGTCGCGGAGGCCGAGCATGTGCGTGATCTCGTGCGCGTAGTCGACGGGGTCGGCATCCGCCCACCAGGCGGACCGGGTCATCTGCCGGTCGCGGCCGACGAATTCGACGTTGAGCCCGTTGGGGTGCGCGTCACTCTCGACGCGCACCACCGTCACATGCAGGAGGTCACCGTTCGGCAGCCGGTGACCCGGTGCGTTGATGGCGGTCTCGACACCGTTGAGCACCTTCTCCCAGACGTCGTCGGGCATCCGGTCCGGGCTGCCGACACCGACCTCCACGGTGAGGTCGGTGACATGGTCGCCGCCCACTTCGAAGCGGCGTACATCGAACTTCGACTTCACCACGAACTGTGTTGTCATGCCAGGCCGCTGAGGGTCCGGCGGCGTCGACACCGGGTCGACCCAGGTGTGCGAACGCGGCACCGGTTCCACCCCGGCGCGAGCCGCCTCCCAGGCCGGCGACCCGGGAGCGGTGTCGGCGGTACTCCCCGAGACGGGGCCGGACACCGCTGCCACCTCGGTCCGGTCCTGGGCCAGGTCGGCATCCGGGCCGGAAAGTCCGGGCAGCCCCTCCTGCTCGGGCCGCACCGGTTCGGCGACGGGTACGGCGGGCTCCGTTAGGGGTGTCGCGTCCGGTTGCGGTGCGTCGGAGGACGTGCGCAGCCCTGTCGGGGGCGCGGGGTCGCCTTCGGGCACGGTCGTGCTCGTGTTGGTGTTGGTGTTCGTGTCATGGGGCTGCGGGGTGAGGGACCGGTCCGTACTGTCGGACAGGTCTTCCTGACCGTCCTGGTCGGTCTGCTGGTCCGGCAGGCCGGTCACTTCGTCGTCCGTCAGTTCTGTGCGGTCTGTGCGGTCTGTCGGGTCGGTCCGGGAGGACTGCTGTGTCTGGCTGCCCGGTGCACCCTGTTGTGTGTTCTGGGTTCCGGGTGCGGGGGCTGTCGTGTTCGGGCCGGTGGACGTGGTCACGGGTGTGGGCGGTGCGACGGTGCCGGTCTCGTCCTCGACGGGTGGGGCGTTGTGCGTCTGCTGGTGTGTGCCGTGTTCCGTGTCCGGCTGGGCGCCGGTGTTCCGGGCGGGCTGTCCCTGCCCGGGCAGGTCCTGTCCGGTGGTCTCGTCCTGGACGTCCCGTGTCCTGTCCTGGCCGGCCTCGACCTCGTCCAGCCCGCCGTCCACGTTCATACCGTTCACGGCGTCGGTGGTGCTCAGGTCCGGTGCGGTGGTGGAGCCCTTCGGCGCGGTGAGCCCCTGGGGAAGGTCACTCGATGATCCCGGCATGTCCGAAGAGGCGTCGGGGGAGAGGCCGGGAGTGACGTCCGGTGTCGTGAGGTCGGTGTTCGAGGCCGCCGGGTTCCCGGTGGTGCGCCCGGACGGCAGCGGTGTGCTGTCGGGCTGCGAGGCGGAGGGCAGCGGGGACGGGGTGAAGACCGACGATGTGACAGGCGGAAGGCCCGGGACGGGTGACCCGCTCGTGCCGCTGAGGCCGTTGAGGTTGTTGGTGGTGCTGAGGTTGTTGGTGGTGCCGGAGTTCTCGGGTGTCCGTGTGGTGAGGTCGAAGGGTCCCGACAGTGCGTCGCGGTCGCCGGTGGGCAGGGTGTTCAGTGCGGACGGGGACGTGTACGGCGGTGGAGGCGTGTACGGGGGCGGCGGCGGGATGCTGATACCGCTGCCCAGCCCGTCCGGGAGCCCGGTCGAGACGGTGTTCGGGAAAGGGACCGCCGGACCCGGGGTGAACAGGGTGTTCTTCACCGACGAGGGGACCTTGACGTCCGGGCCGTTCACGTCCGCGTTCCCGGAGCCCGAGGGACCCGAACGCCCGCCGCCCAGAACGCTGTCAGGCCCGGGGAGCTCGTTGATGTCGGTGAACCGGTCGTTGTTGAAGTAGTTGTTGTAGATGGAGAAGGCCCCGGCGCCGACGGCCAGCCCCGCGCCCATGTCGAACACGGTGCTGGTGCCGGAGCCGACGAACGTCTCCCACTTGAACTCCCACTTGTCGTAGAAGGCCCCGTTGATGATGACTTCGGCGGTGCTCTCGGCGGTCGCCCCGACCACGAAGGTGGTGACGACGACCGGCGGACCGTTCACGATCCCCTTGAACACCCAGCCGTCAGGGTCGATCTTGAACTTGCTGAAGATGTCCCCGAGGAGATCCTTGAAGTAGTTCTCCAGCGGCTTCAGGAACTTGTCGAAGATCTCCATGAAGCCGGCGGTGAGCGCGCCGAACGCGCCCGCCACCCCGACGGCCTTCCAGTCGACACCGCCGGGCTTGCGGCCACCGGTGTTCAGACCGATCTGCGCCAGCCGGACCGCGAGCGTCTGGATGGCCTCCTGGACCGCCTGCCCGAGAGTCGGCGCGAGGTGCGTCATCCGCAGCAGCCGGTCGATGATGATCAGGATCGCGAGCTTGCTCCGGGCCCGGGCCAGGAACATCTGCGAGACCGACGCACCACCGGTGAACGCGATCAGCGCCGCCAGCAGCGCCAGCTCGGCGAGCAGCATGATGATCTCGGCGATGATCTCCCATTTGGAACCCTGGATGTTCTGGGAGTGCTCGACCTGCCCGTTGGCCAGCTGGTCCAGCTGGAACAGCAGCTGCTGGACGGGGTCGGCGCCGTTGGGCAGGTCGGTGAGCATCCGCACACTGTCGATGTACGGCTTGGCCACCTCCGGCGGCAACGCCGACTCCACCATCTGGATCGTCTCCCGCGACGCGGCACGGAGATCGATCAGCCCCTTCTGGAGGGACAGGTAGAGCTGACGACTTTCCCACGCCAGATTCTCCCTGGCCTGCAAAGGCATCTCGCCCAGCAGGATCCAGAGCATCGTCCTGACGTCCGGCGGAAAGTCGATCTCCTCCACTCAGCGTCTCCCCTGCCCACCGTCGCAGTGGAGTGCCTCGTACAGCACCTGGGTGACATCGGCGTGCAGGACCTTCTGTCCGCCCGGTACTTCGGACGCACCTGCCGGGCGAAGTCGTCCGCCCAGCCTGTCCACGCCCTTGGTCAGCGGAGCCCGCGCAGTCCACAGCTCCGCCTCGGCGCTCCGGGCTGATGTGGCCACGCTCTCTCCGCCCGGCGCGGCAGAGAGCATCAGGACAGGGAGTTCGACGGAGCCCGCGCCAAAGGAGGGCGTGACAGGGGCCGTGACCTCTGCCGTCACGAGGGCGGCGAGAACTGCCGTCGTTGCCGGTCCGGCCGATGCACGCGGGCAGCAAGCTCGTCGCATGGCGCACACGCTAGGTACGTCAGATGACGCAGGGGCGACACGCACAGCACGGCGCCGCAACCGCCGGTGCCTGGGTGGACATCCGCCGTTCCCCCGGACTTCACCCAGCCCGGGCCGAGGCCATCCCGTACCTCCCCGGGCGTCCGCGAGGAGCGGGCACGGCAGCGACGAGGCGAGAAGTCCGGGCGGGTGTCGTGGCTGTTGCTGACGGTGCCACGGAACGGCCCGACGGTTGCCGGCCATCGGTGAGGCCCTGGCCGAGGCGCGCACAGGAAAGGCGGTCGCGAGGGCGCGCGCAGGAAAGGTGGTCCAGATCGCCCCGCGCCGCTGCTCCGAGCACCCGACCGTACGCAACCGGGTCACGCTCGTGGCCGACCTCGAACGGCAGTGTCGGGACATGACGACACCTGGGCACCGCCGACAGAACGCCCGGGGCCTTCAACGTAGCCCTCAACGGGTCCTGTTCACCGGAGTGGCTCACACCCTGGGCGGGCCCGTGGAGGACCGCCGCGCCGACATCGTCGTCATCGCCGCCGGCCACACCGGCGAGGTGGGCTTCTTCCTCACGGCCGGCTCCGGTCCGGCCTCCCGCTCCACCCGCTCCACCCGCACCGGCGAATGCGGCGACTGCTCGGTCGACGTACTCGTGAAGAACACCGAGTGCGTGTGCGGACCCCATCGCGAACTGCTGGACCCGCGTACGCCGACGCCCTTGCCGCGCACTGCACGTCCATGGCCCGTGACGCCTCCTTCGGCAACCGACGGCCCACCCGCCGTTTCCAGGCGACGACCGACCACCAGTCCTTCCGGCTGAGCAGCACGGCCGAACCCGCCGGAAGCGGCCTTCCGATGCTCCTGCTGGACGATGTGGCTCCGCCCGCCGATCCCGGCGACGGTGTGCCGGACCCCGCCGAGCTGCTCGCCCGGCTCGAGGCCGTGGTCTGTCCGGCAACGGTGGAACGCGAGGTCGACGATCTCGTGTCCCTCCTGGAATCGTCCCGCCGCCGCAGCGCCGCCGGCCTGCCGACACCCGAGGTCAGCCACCATCTGGTCTTCTCCGGGCCTCCCGGCACGGACAGGGCCACGTGGCCCGCCTCTACGCGGGGCACCCGCACCATCCGGGGGGTACTGCCCCGGGACGGGGCTGGTCGAGGTGACACGCGCGGATCGGCTCGGCCGGTACGTCGGCCGTACCGCGCAGCTCACCGCGGAAGTCTTCGGAAGTGCCCTGGGTGGCGTGCTGTTCATCGACGAGACCTGCACTCTCACTCCTGAGGGGGGAACCCTGCTTCGGCTGTGAAGCCGTGGAGACACTGCTCAAGTTCATGGAGGGCCGTGACGACGTCGTCGTCATCGCGGCCGGCCGCACTCGCGAGATGCGACGCTTCCTGGACTCCGGCCCGGGACTTGTCCCACTCTTCGCGTGCGGTGGAATTCGGGAACCGCACCACCGACGAACTGGTCGGCATCATGGCCCGGCATGCCTCGGACTCCGGTTACGGATGCTCCGGACGACACGCTCGGGGCTCTTCACAGCTGTGGGGACGCGCTTCCGCGTGGCGCCTCGTTCGGCGACGCGCGTACCTCGCGGCAGATCCTCGATGTCGTGACCACACACCGTTCCCGCACATACCGGGCGCTGCGTCAGGCATTCAGCTGGAGGCGCTGACCGGGGAAGATGAGGTGCGGTCCGCGGTCCAAGACCTCGCGGTTCAGCTCGTACAGCGCGGGCCAGCCACCGGACACGTCCGCACGGGCGGCGATCTCCGACAGGCAGTCGCCCGATTCGACGACGTACGTCTCCGCGTCTGCGAGGTCCTCGGAGTGGCGCGTCACGCCGCTGTCACTGCCGACGGAACTGTCGTTCGTGCTGCCTGCCGAGCTGCCGGAAGACGAGCCGTTACCGGACGACGAACTGCTGGACGATCCGCTGTTCGAACTGCCGGTCGCCTGACGCTCGGGGGCTGCCTGCGTGCTGTCGCCACGGTCGGCGCTGCCGGACGAGGAACCCGAGGAGGACGAACCCGAGGAGGACGAGGAGCCCGACGACGTACCGTTCGCGCCGAGGCGTCCGCAGGTGGGCCAGGCTCCCATTCCCTGGGAGCGGGCGACGCGTTCGCCGACGGCGATCTGCTCGGACCGGGTGGCGAGGTCGGCGCGCGGTGCGTACTGCCCGCCGCCGTATGCCCGCCAGGTGGAAGGCGCGAACTGGAGCCCGCCGTGGTAGCCGTTGCCGGTGTTGATGTTCCAGCGGCCGTTGCTCTCGCACTCGGCGATGCGGTCCCAGTCCGTACCCGCCGTGACGGTCGGCGCGATGACGGCCCCGGCCGGAGCGGCCTGGACCGTTGCCGCCTGAGCGGCGGCCTGTACGGGGGTTTGCGCGGGGGCCTGCGCGGCGCTGCGGCCGGAGAGGCCCAGCACGCCGAGGAGGACCAGCAGAAGTGCGAGCACCGATTCGACGGGCCGCTTGGCGAGGGGTGATGCCGGCATGACGGTAGTCCTTCGCTGTGCTCGAGAAGGTGTGCAAGGGCACGAACAGATAAGCCGCCGATATTCTTTTTATTGGGCTTTGACGCGTTCAACGTCCGCACATTCACTCGGGTGGAGGCTCTCTCATGGCACTGTTCGGTAACGCGCACTCGGTCGATCCGGCTGCTGCGCAGCGCGACTACGCACGGCTTCTCGGGCACGGCGAGCAGGTGCACGCCGCTTACCTGCTGATCCGCGACACGATCCTCTTCACCGACCGCAGGCTCGTGTTCATCGACAAGCAGGGGATGACCGGCAAGAAGGTCGAGTACCACTCCGTCCCGTACCGGAGCATCACGCACTTCGCGGTGGAGACCGCGGGCACCTTCGATCTGGACGCCGAGCTCAAGATCTGGGTCTCGGGCTCCGCCACGCCGATCCAGAAGACGTTCACCAAGGGTGTCGACATCTACGAGGTGCAGGCCGTCCTCACCCAGTACGTCGCGAGGTAGCGGGCTTCCGCCCGGGCGCTACCGCTTCAGGGCCCGCAGCCTGGCCATCTCCGCGCGTATCGCGGGCAGTTGCGCATAGAGCGCCTCGCCGGGGCAGTACGTCTGGAAGGTGTCGCGGTGACCGGCCACGGCGTGGAGGTAGACCACCTCGCCGCGCCTGTAGAGGCTGTCGTCGTTCGTGGAGACCATCCGCACGATGCCCGTCGGGTCGACGGCCGGGTCCAGTTTCCACGCGCCCACCTTCGCGATCCCCTCGATGAGCGCCTTCGGCACCGGCACGCCGGGGTCGAAGGTGCCGAGGGCCGCGATGCCCACACTGTGCGCGTTGAACCCGGTGGCGTGGGCCCCGCGCACGGAGCGCCCGACCCCGCCCGCCCTGCCCTCGTATATGGTCCCGCAGCGGTCGACGACGAAGTTGTACCCGATGTCGTCCCAGCCCTCGCCGCGGACGTGCATCTCCTCCATCGCCCGGAGCATCCTGGGTGCGTCGGCGCAGTCGTACCCGTTGGTGTGGCCGGTGTGATGGACGAAGACGGCCTTCACCGCCCCCGTGTACACCGCGTCCTCCTTCACCATGGTCTCGTCCGCGTGCCACTCGGCACGGCTGACGATCGCGGGCCGGGGGGCCGCGGGCGGCGTCGCCGGCTTCGCGGCGGCCTGCTCGGGCTCGACGAGCCGGACCGGCGCGTCCCGGAACACCAGGAACGCCAGCGGCACGACCATGGCGCACACGGCTGTTCGGCGAAGCCACATAGGGCCACCATGCGCGCTGACCAGCCACTTCGCAGGTGCCCGCACCCGATCGGGTGACATGGCGAAAACTGACCCCGTGGCAGCACCCGGCGATCAGGAGGCGGCTACCGCCTGCTGCTGGTCCACGATGCGCGCTGCCCGGTGCGGGGAGGTGTCGAGCCGGGCCAGCACGCCCGGGACCGCGTTGTTGGGAAGAATCAGCTCGAAGAGGGCGGAGATCTCGGCGACCAGCTCCGGCGGCTCGGCCATCGACTCGGTCACCAGCTGGACGCCCGTCCACGCCCCGACGAAGAGCCGGGAGGTGGCTCCGGGATCGACGTGCGGAAGGAGCTCGCCCCGCTCCTTGGCCTCGGTGAGTATCTCCGTGCCGAGGCTGATCCAGTCCGGCCAGCGGGTGCCGAACAGACCACGTGCCCGGGGGTCGACGGACAACCGGATCGAGGCGCTGAGAAGGGGTTCCCTGGGCAGCCTGTAGGCGAGCAGGAGGGCTATGTCCACCCACTCCTGCAGCTTGAAGGTCTGCGGGGTGACCCCGTCGGAGGTCACCGCCTCCTGGAGGACTCCTCGGGCCAGCTCCTCCTTCGACGTGAAGTGGAAGTAGAGAGCACCCCTCGTGAGACCGGCCCGGTCGAGGATCGCGGCGATCGTGGCGGCGTCGTAGCCGTGCTCGTCGAAGACCTCGGCAGCGGCTTCCAGGAAGATCCTGCGGGTGCGGATCGCCCGTTGCTGTCGTGCCAACTCGCGCTCCCCTTGAATGTGGCCTGACGCTTCTTCAAAAAGTACCGGTGAACCGGTATCATATCAGCGCCGTAATGACCATTTTGCGCCATGTCCGGGAGGGCTGTGCCCGACATACCTGTTGTTCCGAGCCCACCGCACGCCGCAATCGAGGGCCGGGACGGCGTACCCGAGGAGTACGTCCACCTCAGACGCTCCGACATGGTCTTCCTCACCGGCTGGCAGCGCCGGGAAGATGGCGAGTTCTCGCTGGAGGCGAGGTGGCCGGCGCCCGCCGCCGGGCTGCCCTACGACACCCGGGTACTCACCCAGACCATCCGGCAGAGCGGCCTGGTCATCGCACACGCAGCGTACGGTGTCCCCCTCTCCGATCAAACCCTGCTCCACTACTTCGACTTCACCGTCGCTCCGGGCTTCGGGGTCTCCCCCGAGAGACCCAGCGCCCTCAGCATCAAGGTGTCCGTCACCGAGCCCAAGAAGCGTGGCAGGTCCGTGAGTTCGCTCGGGATGGACGTCCGCGTACTCCAGGGTGACAGCATGGTGGCCCGCGCGGACTCGGAATTCGGCTGGATCTCTCCGCGCGCCTACCGCCGGCTCCGCGGTGATCACGCCACCGTCGCCTGGAACGCCTGGCCGCTGCCCGATCCCGTCGACCCCCGCACCGTGGGCCGTTCCGCCCCGGCCGAAGTGGTCCTGGCGGCCGGCGAACGGCCCCGGCACTGGCAGCTGCGCAACGACGTGGAGAACACCGTGCTGTACGACCACCCGGTCGACCACGTCCCGGGGCTCGTCCTGATGGAGGCCGCCCATCAGGCCGCGCACGCCGCCCTGTACCCCGCGCCCTTCGAGGCGACGACCGTGACCAGCGCGTTCGAGCGGTACGCCGAATTCGACCGCCCCTGCTGGGTCGAGGCGGAGATCCTGCCCGCCGCCCCCGGGGTGACCTCGGTCCTCGTCACTGCGACGCAGGACGGGGAGACGGTCTTCCGGGGACGGCTGAGCGGCACTTCCGGCTGACGGCTCACTGATTGACGAAGCCGCCGTCCACCGGCAGAACCGCCCCCGTGAGGAAGGGACAGCGGTCGCTGAGCAGCCAGGCCACCGCATTCGCGATCTCCTCGGGCTCGGCCGTACGCCCTTGTGGGGTACGGCTGTTGACCATCTCTTCCAGGCCCGGGTTGCGCCCGTACCAGTCGGCCGTGATCTCGCTGCGCGTGCTGCCCGGGGCCACCGCGTTGACCCTGATGCCCTGTTGGGCGTATTCGTCCGCGGCGGCCCTGGTGAGACCGACGACGGCGTGCTTGGCCGCTATGTAGGGTGCGGCCGACGGTATGGCCACCAGTCCGCCCACGCTGCTGTTGTTCACGATGGAGCAGTCGCCGCCGTTCGCCAGCATGGCCGTGATCTCCGGCCTGAGGCAGTTCCAGACGCCCCTCACATTGGCGTCCATCACCGCGTCGTAGACGTCATCACCCATGAGGTGGAGGGGAGTTCGGTCACCGCCGAGCCCCGCGTTGTTGAAGGCGGAGTCCAGGCGCCCGTAGGTGTCCACCGCGAGGTCGACGGCCCTGGCGGCGTCCTCCGCCACGGTGACATCACAGACGACATAGGAGGCTTGGGCTCCCTTGTCCTTCAACTCGGCCACCAGCGAGGCCAGTCGGTCCTCACGGCGTGCGGCCAGGACGACGGTCGCGCCCTCCTGGGAGAACACCCGCGCCGCCGCCGCACCGATTCCGCTGCTCGCCCCGGTGATCAGGACGACTCTGTCATGGAGAAGATCGCTCATGGCCGCAGTCTTGCAGGCCGGACCCGCCCGGGCCATGGCCGTTCGCGTACCGCGCGGTCCTGCCCGGATCCCTCACGGCTGCGGCGTGTGGGGGAGGCCGCGCGATACGGCGAGGGGCGCCCGTTCCGTACCCCTGGGCCCTGACCCAGGGTGACCACAAAAACAAACCATTCATGCCGTTTTCGCCCCGCCCCGGGTGAAAAGACCGACGTAGGGTCGCTGAGGCTCCCGCACCCCGGAGGCCCCGCGATATCGTGCGGCATGCTCGCCATCCAGTTCGACCGCTTCGGTGGTCCCGAAGTCCTCCGCCCCGTGGAACTGGCCGAACCCGTGCCCGGCCCGGGAGAGGTGCTCCTCACCGTCGAGGCCGCCGGGGTGAACTTCGCGGACACCCACCAGGTGGACGGCTCCTACCTCGCCGCCGATGCCCTGCCGTACGTCCCGGGCAGCGAGGTCGTGGGGCGCACCCCGGACGGCAGGCGGGTGCTGGCCCGCGTCTCGCACGGGTACGCGGAGCAGGTGACCGCCAAGGAGTCCGGCCTCCTGGAGATCCCCGAGGAGCTCGGTGCCGCCCAGGCACTCGCCCTGATGATGCAGGGGCTGACCGCCTGGCACCTGCTGCGGTCGTCGGCCCGTCTGCGCCCCGGCGAGACCGTCGTCGTGCACTCCGCGGCGGGTGGCGTCGGCAGCCTCGCCGTCCAGCTGGCCAGGGAGTTCGGAGCGGGCCGGGTGCTCGCCCAGGTCTCCACCCCGGCCAAGGAACGCCTCGTCCTCGACCTCGGCGCAGACGCGGTGATCACCTACCCACTCGCGGAGAAGGCGGACGTCGTCCTGGACGCCGTCGGCGGGGAGCTCTTCGACCGGGCCCTCGACTCGCTGGCCTCCTTCGGCCGGCTGGTGACCTACGGCAACGCCGCCCGCACCGGCTTCACCCCGGTCGATCCGGCCCGGCTGGGCCGGCTCAACGCCTCCGTCGTCGGATTCTGGCTGCGCCCCGCGCTCGCCGCTCCGGGCGCGGTCGGCGGGCCGCTGAAGGAACTCTTCGCCCTGGTCGCCGAGGGCCGTCTCAGGCCGGTGACCGGCGGGAGCTACGCGCTCGCCGAGGCACACCGCGCCCACGAGGACCTGCTCGCCCGCCGGACCACCGGAAAGGTGATCCTGACGCCCTGAGCGGATCCGGCGACATTAGGGTGGCCCGATGCCCTCCCTGACCTCACGCCCGCCGGGACCGGCCGCCGCGGAGGCCGGTGCGCCCGCCGACGCACCGTCCCGGCCAGGCCGTGACCCGTTCTTCGACAACGCGAAGTACCTGGCCATCGTCCTCGTCGCGATGGGGCACGCCTGGGAGCCCCTGCCCGGCAGCGGACGCGTGGTGGAGACGCTCTACACGTTCGTCTACACCTTCCACATGCCGGTCTTCATCATCCTCGCCGGATACTTCTCACGGGGCCTGGAGCTGCGCTCCGGCCGGATGTGGAAGCTCGTCACGAGCCTGGTCGTGCCCTACGCCGTCTTCGAGATCGCCTACACCCTCTTCGAGCGCCTGACCGGCTCCCCTCAGTTCCCTCTGAGCCCTCTCACGCCGTACTGGCTGCTGTGGTTCCTGCCCGCCCTCTTCCTGTGGCGCCTGACCACCCCCTTCTGGGAGACGGTCCGGTGGCCCGTGGCGGTGGCCCTGGTCATCGCGGCCATGGGCGCGGTGACCAGCAACATCGGCGGGGACCTGCATCTCCAGCGGATCCTGCAGTTCCTGCCGTACTACGTCCTGGGCCTCCAGCTGCGGCCCGCGCACTTCGACCTCGTACGCCGTCGTGCCGTGCGCATCGCGGCCGTCCCCGTCTGCCTGGTGGCCCTGGCCGCCGCCTACTGGGCGGTGCCGCGCACGACGACCTCGTGGTTCTTCCGCCGGTACGGCGCCGAGCAGCTCGGCTCGCCCGCCTGGGCGGGGGCCCCGGTGACGCTGCTCCTGTTCGGCTGCGCGCTGGTGCTCAGCGCCTGCTTCCTCGCCTGGGTGCCGAACCGCAGGCTGTGGATGACCGCACTCGGAGCGGGCACGCTCTACGGCTATCTGCTGCACGGCTTCGTCATCAAGGGCGCGGTCAAGCTGGGCTTCTTCGAGGAGGACGTCTTCTCCACACCCGCGGGGCGGATCCTGGTCTCCGTCGCCGCCGCCGCCATGGTCACGGCCCTCTGCAGCCCGCCCGTCCGGCGGGTGTTCCGGTACGTCGTCGAGCCCCGGCTCCAGTGGGCCGTGAAGCCGAAGCCCGCACCCTGACACCCCTGGACGCACCGCACCCCCAAGGCCTGGGAAGGCCTTGGGGGTGCGGGACGGAGCTGCTGCTCAGGCGTCGCCGGGCGTGCCCAGCATGGCGGACGCGTTCTCCAACGGCGTGAGCGGCACCGCGGGGGCGGGCACCTCCGCCGGGCGGCAGGTGAATCCGAGACGCGTCAGCGCCCTGGTCACCTCGCCGGCCGTGAAGTCCCGGCGGTCCTGCCGGGTGATGATCTCGCCGACCTGCTTGACGGGGTAGACGCGGCGGCTGATGACCACCGCGTCACCGGTGACGGGTTCGGGCTTGACGCCCTTCATCGATTCCTCGACCTCGTTCTTGAAGAGGTCGAAGGGGAAACGGGCGATGACGCAGCGCATGGTGCCTCAACAGGGTGGTCGTGGAGAAAGCCGGACAGGGGCGGCCGGGCTCCCGGCCGGGTGACTAGGCGGCCTTGTTGGCACGGCGCTGCGCCGCCGCGGCACGCGCCTGCGGCGTCGCCGTGTTGGCGTTGGAGCGGCGGCCCTGGCCGGGACGCGCGCCCCGCCGGCCGCGGGGGCCGGAAGAGCTGCCCTTGCGCTCCGTCACCGGTGAGCTGATGATGACGGGCACACCCGACGGCGCCTGGGCTCCGGTGATGCGGTTGAGCTCGGCCTCGCCGGAGCGGACCTGGGCGATCTGGGGCGTGATCCCGGCGTCAGCCATCAGCCGGGTCATCTCGCGGCGCTGGTTGGGCAGCACGAGCGTGACGACACTGCCGGACTCCCCGGCGCGCGCGGTACGGCCGCCGCGGTGCAGGTAGTCCTTGTGGTCGCTGGGCGGGTCGACGTTGACGACCAGGTCGAGGTTGTCGACGTGGATGCCGCGGGCGGCGACGTTCGTGGCGACCAGCACCGTGACGTGACCCGTCTTGAACCGGTCCAGGGTGCGGGTGCGCTGCGGCTGCGACTTGCCGCCGTGCAGCGCGGCCGCACGCACACCGCTGTGCAGCAGGTGGTCGGTGAGCTTGTCCACCGCGTGCTTGGTGTCCAGGAACATGATCACCCGGCCGTCGCGTGCTGCGATCTCGGTGGTCGTCGCGTACTTGTCCGCGCCCTGGACGTAGAGCACGTGGTGCTCCATCGTCGTCACCGCACCGGCCGCGGGGTCGACCGAGTGGACGACCGGGTCGTGCAGGTAGCGGCGGACCAGCAGGTCGACGTTGCGGTCCAGGGTGGCCGAGAAGAGCATCCGCTGCCCCTCGGGGCTGACCTGGTCCAGCAACTCGGTGACCTGGGGCATGAAGCCCATGTCGGCCATCTGGTCGGCCTCGTCGAGGACGGTGATGGCGACCCGGTCCAGCTTGCAGTCGCCGCGCTCGATGAGGTCCTTGAGCCGGCCCGGGGTGGCGACCACGACTTCGGCCCCGCCGCGCAGCGCGCTGGCCTGGCGGCCGATCGACATGCCGCCGACGACCGTGGCCAGCCGGAGCCTGAGGGACCGGGCGTACGGGGTGAGCGCGTCGGTGACCTGCTGGGCGAGCTCACGGGTGGGTACGAGCACCAGGGCCAGCGGACGGCGGGCGTCGGCACGGTTACCCGCGGTGCGGGCGAGCAGGGCGAGACCGAAGGCGAGCGTCTTGCCCGATCCGGTGCGGCCCCGGCCCAGGACGTCCCGTCCGGCGAGCGAGTTCGGCAGGGTGGCCGCCTGGATGGGGAACGGCACGGACACACCCTCGGCCGCCAGCGCCGCCAGCAGGGGCTCCGGCATGTCCAGGTCCGCGAAGGCCTCGGCGGCCGGCAGGGCGGGGGTGATGGTCACCGGCAGGGCGAATTCACCCGTGACTGCGGAGGAGCGGCGGCCGTAGCCGCCGGAGCGCTTCGGCCCGCCGGAGCGGCCCTGCGAACCCGGGGCGCCCTGCCGGCCGGATCCCGCCGAGCGGAATCCGTTGGCGGTGCGGCTGCCGTTGGATCCGCCGGAGCGCGTCCGGGAAAATCGGTCGTTCGTACGAGCTGTGCGATCGCGGTTCAATGGAGAACCTTTCCCTCGAATGGCACGTATCGAGGGATTCTTTCCGGGCGGCTGCAGCCATGTACGGCGCCAAGAATCGCAAGAACGAGCCGGTGAAATTACGAAAAACGAAGCCCGTCCGCCGGGTGAACCGACCGGATTCGGCACTCCATATGACTGCGGATAACAACCGCGCCATGACGCGTTCACACCGAGAATTACCCATCGGTGCGACATCGGCGACCATGGCCGGGGAAAACACAACGAGCTGGGACCCGCACCCCAAGGTGCGGGCCCCAGCTGCGCCGTACGCCTGAGTGATCAGGCGGGGGTGATGTTCTCCGCCTGCGGGCCCTTCTGGCCCTGCGTGACGTCGAAGTTCACCTTCTGGCCTTCCTGCAGCTCGCGGAAGCCCTGGGCGGCGATGTTCGAGTAGTGGGCGAAGACGTCAGCGCCGCCACCCTCCTGCTCGATGAAGCCGAAACCCTTTTCCGCGTTGAACCACTTCACGGTGCCAGTAGCCATGTCATATCTCCTTCGGGGCGTTGCCCGTGGGCCCGCACTGTGCGAGCCCTACGTCGCCGCAAATGATTGCCCCGTCCGGAAGAGACCGGAAATACAAAAGCGCCCTCACCGGAGTGGAAACCGATGAGTGCACTTGAAGTTTTGGGAACCACAACTGCAACTGAGATCAACAGTAGCACGATTCGGGCACAAGTGAGCTGTACGCCATATCACTATGCCGTCGCTCCACCGTGCGTGGCATAAACTCTCACTGCTCATTGCGCGTATTTCTGTGCCCGCCGAAACAGATATACGCCCGTGCGCCGGTCAGGAATCGACACCGCTCCGGCCGGCGGCGGGCCGCCGCAGCTGCTCGTTGAGGCGCAGGGCCTCCTCGAGCTGATCCTCCAGGATGACGATGCGGCAGGCAGCCTCGACCGGGGTACCGCCGTCGACCAGTTCGCGGGCCCTT
The DNA here is from genome assembly GCF_016804005.1 of Streptomyces pratensis. Taxonomy (GTDB): domain Bacteria; phylum Actinomycetota; class Actinomycetes; order Streptomycetales; family Streptomycetaceae; genus Streptomyces; species Streptomyces pratensis_A. Next base: position 8,112,336 of record NZ_CP051486.1, read on the forward strand.
GCCGCGATGCGCAGCTGATAGCGCGAATACCGGCGGTGGCCTCCCTCGGAGCGCAACGGGGTGATCAGGCGGGCTTCACCGATCGCCCTGAGGAAGCCTGGCGTCGCACCGATCATCTCGGCGGCCCGCCCCATCGTGTACGCGGGGTAGTCGTCGTCGTCGAGACGGTCCGTGGCATGCGACGGGGACTCCGGGGGCATCTGCACCTCTTCTGCTGCGCACCGGACCACCGATATGGCCTGGCTGCACAAGAAACCCTAGGCGTACGGGAAAGTCATGTCTATCGCCGCCGGAACAGGTTTCCTCCGTCCCGGGCGAAGCCACCGCCCGGACCTCCCGTACGGGACGCCGGGCGGGAGCCCTGCGTAGCCGCACGGACACCCCAACGGGGCTGACCGACCGGTCAGTTGTCGGCAGACCTGCGAACGGTCATACTGCACGGGTAGCCCTTCGCGCATCCCCCGTCGTGAAGGGCTACATTCATGCGCGGCAACCGCCATCCCGGCCCACGCGACCCGGAGCACACACATGAGCGGCACCGACAGGACCACGACGGTGGCCCGCACGGTCACGGACGTCCTGCAGCCCCGGAATGTGCTGCTCGTGGGCATGCTCGCCATCGGGGTGGCCGCCGCCGGTGACTGGACCGGGCTCCCCTGGGGACTCCTCGGCGCACTCTGCGCCGGCCTCGTGCCCGCCGGCTACATCGAGTGGGAACGCGCGCGAGGCACCTGGGGCGACCGCCACGTCGTCGACCGGACCCAGCGGGCACCCATCTTCCTGGTCATCCTGGGCTCGCTCGGCACCGGCGCGCTGATCATGGTCCTGGGCCGTGCGCCCCTCGGAATCCTGATCGCGATGATCTCCCTGTGGGTCATGACGACCGTGCTCCTCGCGGTCAACACGCTCTGGAAGATCTCGGTCGACTCGGCGGTCGCTTCGGCCGTGGTCGCGCTCCTCAGTGTCGCGCACTCACCGTGGTGGCTGTGCGCGGGAGCGGCGGCCCTCGCCGTGTGCTGGTCACGGGTCGCGCTGCGCTACCACACGGTGGCCCAGACGGCCGCCGGCGCGGCGGTCGGGGCGGCGACGGCGGCCGGTTTCCTCTTCGCCTGAACCGCGCGGCACCGCCCTGCCCCCGCGCACGGTCAGCCCGGACAGTCCGCCGGCCCCTTTCGCCCGCACAGCCCGGACCGCCCCGATTGCGGACCCGCCCGGGAGCCGGTTACGTGGATCGAGGGGCCGTGCGGCGAAGTCACCGGGAGGCACGACAGATGCCCAGGAAACCCGCGAACTCCAAGGTCGGCCTGCTCCTGAGCCTGGGAAGCAGCGTCATCGCCGTCGTGCGCACCGTCAAGCAGATGCGCAGGGCCAGAGGCACCCAGGACAAGCTGACCACCGCGAACACCTTGGCCGGGCTCCTGCCTCTGGTCACGTCCGCCCTGCTCGTCCTGCGCCGGCTGCGCGGTCGTTCCCGTCAGCACTCCCGCTGAGGCGCGGAGCGTCCCGCCCACGACCCGACGTCAGACCGCCACGGCCCGCGCACCCGCCGGTATCCGTCCGCGCAGCCGCTCCTGGACCCGGGCGCTCAGGAGCTCGTACTCCTCGCGGAGCCGCACGATCTCCGCCGGGCGCTCGATGACCACGCCGCCGGACACGATCTCGTGCGGGGCGAACTGTTCGCGCGTCAGGTCGATGTCCAGGTCCTGGCCCAGGCGGTTCCACCAGTGGTAGTCGACGCGCTCTCCGGCGACCAGCACCTCGCCCCGGATCAGCTCGCCGCCCAGCAGGTCGTTGACCACGAGAGCGGTGACGCCGCACTGGTCCCGGGCCGGGTTGCCCGGATTCCAGTGCGGCCTGTGCACCGGTGTGGTTGTGTCCGCGTCCCAGCTGCTGCGGATCGCGCTTTCGATGTCGGTGAGAAGCAGAGGTCACATGGCGGGGATCCTCGCAGCCAGCACTGACAACGCCCCCGTGCGGAAGCGCCGTTCAGTAGCCCCGGCTCCGCGAGACGAGCACCGCGATGTCGTCCTCGGCCGTTTCCGCGAACCGGTCCACGACGTCCTCCAACAGGTCCGCCAACCGGCCGCTCGCCGGAAGGGTGAGCCGCGTGAGCCGCCCGATCGACACGTCGATGTCCTCGCCCCGGCGTTCCACCAGCCCGTCGGTGTACATGAACAGCACCGTCCCGGGCCCGCACGGCACCACCGTCGTCCTGTAACCGCCGAAGCCCGTGCCGAGTGGCGGCCCCACGGGCACGCGCGCCACCCGCGCCCCGGTGGCCCCCGGGTCGATGAACACCGGCGGTGGATGTCCCGCGCTGGCCACCTCGCAGACCCCCTCCCGCCGGTCGACGACCGCGATCAGGCACGTCGCCGCCCGGTCGAGGCCGGACTGTTCGACCGCCTTGTCGAGACGGGCCAGGACGCGGTGCGGCGGGAGGTCGTCCTCGGCCATGAGGCGCAGCATGGAGCGGTAGTTGCTCATGGCGACGGCCGCATCCACGCCGTGGCCCATCACGTCGCCCATCACCTTCATGTGGCGGCCGCCCTTCAGCGGAATGGCGTCGAACCAGTCCCCTCCGACCACCGCACCCTCACCCGCGGGAAGGTACAGGGAGGCGACCTCGATGCCGGGGTTCGGCACCCGCGGCTCGGAGAGCAGGGAACGCTGGAGCTCCCGTGCGACGTGATGCTCGTGGGTGTAGCGGTAGGCGTGGTCGACGTCGACGGCCGCACGGCCGGCCAGCGTCCGGGCCACGACGACGTCCAGCCCTTCGGTGAACGGCGGCGAGTCCCCGGCCCGCAGCAGACTGAGCGCCCCCAGCGGGCGCCCGCGCGCGGTGAGCGGCACGACGACCGCCGAGTGCAGACCGATGGCCCGGTAGGCGGCGGCCCGTTCGGGAGTGGGCGCGGCGCGGTCCGGCCGCCCGTCGCCCGCGAGATCCTCGATCACGGGCTCGTCGGCGGCCAGGCAGCGGGGCACAGCCGCGTCCTCCTGGTAGTCGATGTCCGTACCGGGGCCGCCGAACCGGTCGATCGCATCGGCCAGTTCAGGGGTCGCCGCCACTCCGGCGCGCCGCAGCCGCAGCACTCCGGGCGGCGGCTCACGCCTGCTGTGCCCGTTGCCCTGGGGGATCATCTCGACGACGGCCGCGTCGGCCATCACGGGCACCACGAACTCCGCGAGTTCCTGGCAGGTGGTCTCCACGTCGAGCGTCGTGCCGATGCTGGCCGCGGCGTTGTCCAGGAGCGTCAGATAGCTCCTGGCCCTCTTCAGTTCGTCCCGTTCGTTCTGGGTGGCCGTCACCTCCTGGGCGATGCCGATCAGCCCGCGCACCCGCCCGCCCTCCTCGAAACGGTGGAGGGCCACGCGCCAGTACCGCCGCTCGATGACGGAGTCCGCCCAGGTCTGCCCGCTGGTGGTGATCTCACGGGGCCGCCCGTCGGCCAGCACCTGGCGCATGACGTCCGTTCGCACGTCCATGTCCGGCAGCACATCGGCGACGCACCTGCCCAGGTGAGCGGAGGCCGGGACACCGTTGAGCCGTTCGAGTGCCGGGTTCACGTACAGGTAGCGCAGCTCCGTGTCGAAGACGGCCACCCCGGCCGGACTGCTGCCGATCAGCGCGGCCGGCGCCGCCGCGTCGGAGCTCGTCGGGTCGGCGTGCTCTTCGGCCTGCAACGGAGCCTCCAGAGGGTTACGTGCCCGCCGTGTTCGGAGCGGTCGGCTCCCACGGACCGGCCGGCCCCCGGCCTCTCATCGTCTGCCGCCCCGCTCTGCCCCGCATCTCCGCCGCCCGGGGTCGCCTGCGTCGAGTCCGTCCAGCGACAGGGTGCCCTCGGCGGCCGCGGCCCCCCGCGGCAGTCCGAACGCCGTCTCGACCCGCTTCGGCACCGGTGCCAGCCCCAGCAGCCCGGTCACCAGCAGGCCGGCCAGGTGGTGCCAGGCCGGGGCCCGGCGGATCATCGCGTGGTCGCTGCCCGGGATCGTCACGAGGCAGGTACGGGCGCCCGCGCGGCGTGCCCTGGCCGTGAGCGACTGGGACGCCAGGGGGCTCGTCACCCGGTCCCGGGTGCTGTGCAGCAGGACGACGTCCCGCCCCGCCAGCTGGGTGACCGGGTCGCCGGGCGGACACCACGGGGCGAGGCCCACCACCGAGCGGACCAGTGGGTGTCCCGCGGCGTGGAGCGCGGCTCGGGCGCCCATGGAGTGGCCGAGGAGGACCACGGGGATGTCCCCCGCCTCGCGCCGCAGGGCGTCCAGCACCCGTAAGGCATCGTGCAGGGGGTCCTCGCGGGAGCCGTTCCAGCCCCGGTGCGTGTAGCGGACCCGATGGACACGCACACCGGAGTCACCGCGTACCGCGCGGGCCACCACGCGCGAGACCGGCAGCATGCGCAGACCGGGCAGGTTCAGAGCGCCGGGTGCCGGCGCCGCCAGACCCGTCTCGTAGCCGCCGTGGAGGATGAGCACCGCTGCCGACGGCGTTCTTCCGGGCACACGTACCTCCAGATCGGTGTGCGGGGCCCACGCCCGCGCACTCACCCCATATTCGGTGCCGGACGGCCTACGGATGGGTCGAACGTGTCGATGCGTCGGACGTGCCGTTCACTGTACGAGGAACGAACCCTTCACGTACCCGACCCAAGGAGCGCCGACATGGCGTCAGGACCTCAGAACGGCCTGCCCGCACCGGACTTCACCCTTCCCGGCGGCACGCTCACCGACGACACCTTCGAGCGGCGCGACTTCACGCTGTCCGCCGCGCGCGGCAGGGCCGTCGTCCTCGCCTTCTACCCGGGTGACAACACGGCCGTCTGCACCAAGCAGCTCTGCTCCTACTCCTCGGGCCTGGAGACCTTCGAGGGCCTGGACGCCGAGGTCTGGGGGATCAGTCCACAGGATGTGGACAGTCACGAGTCCTTCGCCCGCGGGCACGATCTGCGCATGCCCCTGCTGGCGGACACGGGGCGGGAGACCGCCCGGGCCTACGGCGTCACGGCGCCCGGCATCGGTGTACGCCGGTCCGTCTTCCTGATCGGGCCGGACGGCGTGCTGCGGTGGAAGCACGTCGCCCTGCTCGGTGCCACCTTCCAGTCGCTCGACACCCTCGCGCAGCAGCTCTCCGGCATCAGAACTCCGTGAAAACTGCCGGACTCCGGCAGTACCCCCACAACGTCCGGCATGGGACCATTCAGCCAGTTCGACGGAGGCTTGTCGGGGGACAGCGAACACCGGGGGAGTGATCACGTGACCGTACTTCTTGGTCTCGGCATTGCGGGAATCGCGCTTCTCGCCCTCTCCCTGCTCTTCGACGGCATCCTGGAAGGGCTCCTGGGCGACGCACTGGGCGGGCTGCTGAACGGATTCTTCGACGGCCTGCTCTCGCTGCCCGTCATCGCCGGATTCCTGTCCATGCTCGGCTTCGGGGGCGCGATCGTGCTCGGCACCACCGGCGCCGGGATCCCCGTGGCCCTCGCCGCCGGTGCCGTGGCGGGCGTCGTCGCGGCCTGGCTGACCTGGAAGTTCAGCCAGGCCCTGATGCGGGACCAGACCACGGCCACGCCACGCGGCGACGACCTCGTCGGCACCTCGGGGTCCGTCGTCACGCCGATCCCGGCCGACGGTTACGGCGAGGTCCTGCTGCGGCTCGCGGGACAGACCGTGAAGTTCTCCGCGAAGAGTGCGGTCCCGGTCGAACGCGGCGCGGAGATCTGGGTGGAGGCCACCCTCTCGACCACCTCGGTCACGGTCCGCCCCGTCGAGCGCTGACCACCACCGACCCACACGCCCGTCCGAAGTCCGCACAGCCGAACACACTGCCGTCCCGTCGGGAGGGCAGGGGGGAACCGCTCATGAGTCCAGTACTGATCGCCATCGTCGGAATCGTCGTACTAGTCGTACTCCTGGCCCTCGCCGTGATCACCCGGTACAAGGTCGCGGGCCCCAGCCAGGCCTTCATCATCACCGGCCGCCGCGGCAAGAAGTCCACCGACCCGGTGACCGGCCGCACCAGCATCGACAACAGCGGCCAGAAGGTCGTCGTCGGCGGCGGCGTCTTCGTGGTGCCGTTCGTCCAGCAGAAGTTCACCCTGGACCTCTCCAGTCGGCACATCCCCGTCGCGGTACGCGGCGCGGTCACCCTGCGCGGCGTCAAGTCCAACCTCGAAGGCGTCGCGATCGTCAAGGTCGGCGGCAGCGAGGACGCCATCCGCGCCGCGGCCCAGCGCTTCCTCCAGCAGCAGAACGGCATCGTCGGCTTCACCCAGGAGGTGCTCTCCGGAGCGCTCCGCGCCATCGTCGGCCGCATGTCCGTCGAGGACATCATCCGCGACCGGGCCGCGTTCGCCGGCCAGGTCGCCGAGGAGGCCGAGGCCAGCCTCTCCGGCCAGGGCCTCATCCTGGACGCCTTCCAGATCCAGGACATCACCACCGAGGGCTCCTACCTCGAGGACCTCGGCCGGCCGGAGGCGGCCCGCGCCAAGCAGGAGGCCGACATCGCCGAGGCCATCGCCCGGCGCGCCTCCGAGCAGGCCCGGCTGAAGGCCGCCGAGGAGATCGCCATCGCCGAGCGGACGTTCTACCTCAAGCAGGCCGAGATCAAGGCGGAGACCGAAGCCGCAGCGGCCAAGGCCAACGCCGCCGGCCCCCTCGCGGAGGCGGCCCGCCAGCAGGAGGTCCTCGCCGAGCAGGAGAAGGTCGCCCAGCGTCAGGCGGCCCTGACCGACCGCGAGCTCGACACCAAGGTCCGCAAGCCCGCCGACGCCGCCCGCTACCGGGCGGAGCAGGAGGCCGAGGCCCGCCGCATCGCCCAGGTCAAGGAGGCCGAGGCCGACGCGGAGCGCTCCCGTCTGACCGGTCAGGGCGAGAAGCTCCACCGCTCGGCCCTCGCCGACGCCGTACGCATCGAGGGCGAGTCCGAGGCCGCCGCCATCGCCGCGAAGGGCGCCGCCGAGGCGGAGGCCATGCAGAAGAAGGCCGACGCCTTCGCGCTGTACGGCGACGCCGCCGTCCTCCAGATGCTGGTCGAGGTGCTCCCGCAGGTCGTCGCCAAGGCGTCCGAGCCGCTGAGCGCCATCGACAAGCTGACGGTCATCTCGACGGACGGCGCCAGCCAGCTGTCCCGCACGGTGACGGACAACGTGGCCCAGGGGCTCGAGCTCCTCAACTCGACCACGGGCGTCGACCTGGGCGCACTGCTGAAGAACCTGCAGGGCAAGGCGGGCGGCACCGCTCCGGCGGTCCCCTCCCCCGCGTCCGGCGGCGAGAAGATCGAGATCAAGGACTGACCACGCGTCCCGTGTGCCCGGCCGGTGGCGGTTCACCGGCCGGGCACACCCATGTCCGCTCGCGCACTCCCGGGACGCGGGAGAGGGCGGCCGCGCCCGGGTCTCCGTTCAGCAGACCACCGTGACGCCCCGGCTCCGTCTTGTCGGGTACGGCGACCGTGCCGGCGCCCAGAACCCTCCTGAGGTTCGGCAGCAGTGGCAGATCGTCCGGCGAGCGGACGTCGAAGAGGTCGTCCTCACCGTCCCGGACGGGGGAGCACCCGCAGAACACCTGGTTCCCGCCGTCGAGGCCCAGCTCGTCCACCGTGGCCGGCAACTCGCCGCCGATCTCCAGCGCTTCGAAGTACGCACGGGACTCGTCGAGCACGGAGTGCTCCCAGCCGTTGTCGTACACATGGGAGTGGAGGTCGCCGACTGGCGCGGCGCGTGACCGCTCATCGATGCCGAAGACGGGGGTCGGCGTGCCTGCGCCGTAGATCAGCGCCTCGGCGACCATCAGCTCGAAGTCGAAGTCCTTGAACTCAGCCACGCCCGGATGGTTGTCGCGTCGCACCGACGGCGGGCCCGGCCCCGGACGCACGCACCGCTCAAGCCTGGGAGCCGGACCCGGAAGGCGAGTTGCGCAGCTCCTCGTTGATGCGCCGGGCTTCCTCGAGCTGGTCCTCGAGGATGACGATGCGGCAGGCTGCTCCGACGGCCGTGCCCTGATCGACCAGTTCGCGGGCACGGGCGGCGATCTTCAACTGATACCGGGAATACCGGCGGTGTCCGCCCTCCGAGCGCAGTGGAGTGATCAGGCGCTCCTCTCCGAGGGCGCGCAGGAACGCGGGCGTGGTGCCGAGCATCTCGGCGGCCCGGCCCATGGTGAAGGCGGGGAAGTCGTCGTCGTCCAGACGTCGGAACGAATCATCTGCGGGCATCGAGCCTCTCTCGGAACGCACTGGAGGGGCCTTGGTGCCATATGGCACCAAGGCCCCGAAGGAAACTGCTACACCATCTGCCGGCTTCCGTACCACGCCGGCCCTCTGTGTCCGCACGGCCGCCCGACACGCGGTCGGGGGTGCGGGGATCGCGAATGCTTGACCGGAGACCACCTGCCTGTCGATGTCCTGCGGTACCCGGACTCGGACGTCGTCCGACCGGGCGATCCTGATGGTGCTCAACCCCTCCGTTCTTCTCTCTTGACCGATGTGCCGGTACTGCTGTGGTGGCCCCTGATCACCGCGGGCCACCCGGTCCGGCCGTCAGTCCCGTCGCCATCCTTGACCGCCATGGCTCCGGAACTCCACCGCCGCACCGTGCTGCTTGATGCACGTACTGCCGCCTGGCAGTTCATCCCTGCCGGGCCTTCTCGATCCCTTGGTTACGAGGAAGACATTAATCCGGGAGCACACAGATGTCTACTCTCGCCACGACAGATTTCCTATGGAGGTGAGTGCCGTACTTCTGCATCCCGGGTTGGCCCAAATCTTCACCAAAGCACACCTGCGGGTAGTAAAGACCGCGCGAGCGGGCATCCGGTCTGTCCAGGAAGAAGTGGAACAATCGATCACAGGTGGGGTGCGCGCATGAACGAGACGACGATCCCCGACACCTCGACACCCCCCGCACGGACCGTGGTGCGGGGCGACAGCACGGACAGCATCCACTGGGCCCGCAGGGCGGCCCGCAATTTCACCGACCGCCTCTCCCCGGCACCGGACCCGGCGCTGGCCGACACGCTCGTACTCGTGGTCTCCGAACTCGCCACCAACGCGCTGCGCCACGGCGGCGGCCGGTTCACCCTCAGGCTCTCCGCCGGCCCCGGCACCGTGACCGCCGCGGTCACCGACCCCAGCCCCGCGCCCCCGCGCGCCCGGACCCCCGACCTCGACGGCGCGGCCGGCGGCTTCGGGTGGCACATGGTCCGCCGTCTCACCCAGGCCCTGACCGTCACGCCCGGCCCGGGGTCCGGCAAGACCGTCCGCGCCCAGCTCGCCCGGTGACCCGGGGGAACAGCCGACAGACCGCCGTCCACGCACCCGGCCGCATCCCGAGCGGCCGGGTGCGGCCGTGTGCCCGCGTCCCGGCTGCCGGTCCCGGAGGGCCGCCGACAGCACCCAACCGGGTGGTTCCTCCCGCCGGATAAGGTAATGGGCGGATAAAGAGCTGATCAAGAACGTCGCCCCGCCGCCGCGTGCCCCTCCGGAGGAAGCCATGGGAACCCACCGCACATCGCTGCCAGGAGTCGGCGTCCAGTACGACTACACGACCGAGTCCGGGCAGCACATCTCCGTCGTCGTGCATCACGACGGGCGGAGGTTCCTGGGGTTCTACGAGAAGGACGACCCAGATTCATGCGTGCTCTCCGTGCCGCTGACCACCACCGAGGCCACCGGGCTCGCGCATCTCATCGACGCGGCGCCGATCGACGCCGTGCGCACCGAGGGCATCGACCTGGTCACCGAGCACATTCCGCTCGGGGCTCGCTCCCCGTACGGCGGGCGGCTGCTGGGGGACACCCGGGCGCGGACCCGGACAGGGGCTTCGATCGTGGCCGTGCTGCGTACGCACAGTGCGCATCCCTCGCCCGGACCGGACTTCCGGCTGGCCATCGGGGACACGCTCGTCGTTGTAGGAACGCGTGAGGGCGTCGACACGCTCTCCGAGATCATTGCGGAGGGCTGACCGTGCATGACACGACTGCACTGCTGGTGGAGCTGGGCTCCGTCATCCTGGGGCTCGGCATCATCGGGCGGTTCGCCGGACGGATAGGCCTCTCGCCGATCCCGCTCTACCTGCTGGCCGGGCTCGCGTTCGGCGAGGGCGGCCTGCTGCCGCTCGGTGCCAGCGAGGAGTTCACCGCCATCGGGGCGGAGATCGGCGTCATCCTCCTGCTGCTCCTGCTCGGGCTGGAGTACAGCGCGTCGGAGCTCGTCACGAGCCTCAAGACGCAGTACCCCTCCGGGGTCGTCGACTTCGTGCTCAACGCGACGCCCGGCGCGGCAGCCGGACTGATGCTCGGCTGGGGACCCGTGGGTGCCGTCGCCCTGGCCGGGGTCACCTGGATCTCGTCGTCGGGTGTGATCGCCAAGGTGATGACCGACATGGGGCGGCTCGGTAACCGCGAGACGCCCGTCATCCTCGGTGTCCTCGTCATCGAGGACCTCGCCATGGCCATCTATCTGCCGCTGCTCACCGCGATGCTGGCGGGAGTCGGTCTGGCGGGCGGCAGCATCGCGCTGCTGATCGCACTCGGGACCGTCGGGTTCGTGCTGTACCTGGCGCTGCGCCACGGCCGCCTCATCAGCCGCGCGGTGTCCTCCGACAACCCGGAGATGCTGCTGCTCGTCGTCCTCGGGCTCACCGTCCTCGTGGCGGGGGTGGCCCAGCAGCTTCAGGTGTCCGCGGCCGTCGGCGCGTTCCTCGTGGGCATCGCGCTCTCCGGCGAGGTCGCCGAGGGCGCGCGCAAGCTGCTGACACCGCTGCGGGACCTGTTCGCCGCCGTGTTCTTCGTGTTCTTCGGTCTCTCCACCGATCCGGCGGAGATCCCTCCCGTGCTGCTTCCGGCGGCACTGCTGGCGATCGTCACGGTCTTCACGAAGATCGGAACGGGCTGGTACGCCTCCCGGCGGGCCGGGATCGGTCCGCGCGGCCGTTGGCGGGCCGGCGGCACGCTGGTCGCACGCGGGGAGTTCTCGATCGTCATCGCCGGTCTGGCCGTGGCGACGGAACCGCGGATCGGGCCGATCGCGACGGCGTACGTGCTGATCCTGGTGATCGCCGGACCGCTCACCGCCCGGTGGACGGAGCCGGTCGCATCGAAGCTCGAGGCGGCGCTCGCCGGCCGGCGGAAGAAGCCGGACGTCGCGGCCGGTCAGCCGATGCCGTCGCACGACGACCTCACGCCGGAGCACGCCGGGCGCGACTCCGACTGACCGGGCCGCCCGCAGGTCAGAGCGGGGTGGCCGCGTGGAGGATGCCTACGAGCGTCACCGTCGCGTTGAGCGACGACAGCGCCGAGGCCGCCGTCCCCACGGTCGCGGTCACCGCCGCCATGACCAGATGCGCCGAGGCCGGGGGCCAGAGCCCGGCCGGGGGCTCGGGGTCGAGCAGCGCCGCCACCCGGCGCGGCACGGGGCCCGTCGTCGCGAAGGCGGGGAGCACGGCGGGCCCCGGCGGACGGTGCGAGAACAGGGCCGCCTTCCCGACCGCCGTGGCGACCGCACGGCGGCTGCCGACCGCGTACGCCGCTTCCTCGTCCGCCCAGCGTTCGGTGCTGTACGCCACCGCCGTGCGCAGGGGCAGGAGGAACGGGTTGGCGCGCGCCGCCAGTTGTGTCACCAGCAGGTGCCGGTGGTGCCGGCCGGACAGGTGCGCGCGCTCGTGAGCGACGAGCGCACGGCGTTCGCGGGCGTCCAGACATTCCATCATCGCGGTGGAGACGACGACCCTGCCGTCGCGCCGGCGCCGTCCCGGCAGGGCGTACGCGTACGGATCGGGGGACCGGATCAACGCGAGGTCACCCGCGGTGCCGCCGCCGGTGTGCGGCGGCAGGGCGCGGGCGGCGCGCATCCGGGTCCTGGTGTGCCGCAGCAGGGTGCTGCCGCAGGCCACCAGCACCGCTCCCAGGACGACGATCGCGATCAGGCCCGCCTTCTCCTCGTACGGCACCGCAGCGCGTACCTCGGGGTCGGACCAGCCGTCGGGCAGCGGATTGCCGGGGAGCTGGGCCGTGCCCACCACCATCAGCAGGGCCAGGCAGAGCGTGCTGCACAGGGCCAGCGTCGAACCGACGACGGCCAGCAGGCGGGTGGCGCTCCTGGGGTGCAGATGCTGCTCGGCGAGGCGCGCCATGGGCAGTGCGGTCAGTGGCAGGACGAGTGGCAGGTAGACGAAGACGCCCATCGTGGTGGCTCTCAGCCTTCCGGAGCGGCGGAGTCGTCGGGGCCGGCGGACCCGGTATCCGGGCCGTCCGGGCCTTCGTCCGGGCCGTCCGGGCCCTCGGCCGCGCGGGCGAGCAGCGCGCGGAGGCTGGCCTCGTCACCCGGGGACAGCGCGGAGACGAACCGGGCCAGGACTGCCCCCCTGTCCCGTTCGCCGTCCAGGACGCGCCGCATCCGCAGGGCGGCGAGGCCTGCCTCGTCGGATGCCGGGGTCCAGACGTAGGAACGGCCCTGGCGGGTGCGGGTCACGGCCTTCTTCGCGTAGAGGCGGGAAAGGATCGTGATGACCGTGGTGTAGGCGAGGTCGCCGTCGAGGTGCTCCTGCACCCACCCGGCCGTCGCGGGGCCGCCCGCCGAGCGCAGCACGGTCAGGACCTGGGACTCCAGCTGTCCCTGACCGCGCCGGGGCAGCCGCGGGCCGTCCTGGGCGCCGCCGTCATCCGTACCTGTGGGCCTGTTCATCCGCCGCATCCTACTGAGTGCGCGCGTACCGGCCGGTCGGCCGCAGTGCGGCGGACGGTCACCCACCGTTCTTCTACACCGCTGTAGAGTTTGACTGGTTCCCGCACCACAGGCAACGCAACGTATGGAGACGTCATGGCCCTTTGGGATCGGATCAAGGAATCCGCGTCGTCGATGCAGACGCAGCTGGAGGCGAAGAAGAACGACCTGAAGAGCGGGGCGTTCCGGGACGCGAGCATGGCCATGTGCGCCCTGGTCTCCGCTGCGGACGGTTCCATCGACCCGTCCGAGCGGCAGCGCGTCGCCTCACTCATCGCCACCAACGACGTGCTGCAGAACTTCCCGGCGGACGACCTCCAGCGCCGGTTCAACGCCTACGTGGACAAGCTGACGGCGGACTTCGCCTTCGGCAAGGTCAGCGTGCTCCAGGAGATCGCCAAGGCGAAGAAGAAGCCCGCCGAGGCGCGTGCCGTCATCCAGATCGGCATCGTGATCGGTGGCGCCGACGGCGACTTCGACAAGTCGGAGCAGGCCGTCGTGCGTGAGGCGTGCTTCGCGCTCGACCTGCCGCCGCACGAGTTCGACCTGTAGGCCGCGTCCGCGAAGTCCCGCCCGGATCTCCGGACGTACGGCGGGACTCGGCGGACACGCCTTACGGCACCCGCACGGACACCCGCACGGGCACCCGTCCTCGGAGGCGCACGGACCGGCCCCTCGGACTGTCCTCCGAGGACCGCCGTCCGGTTCCGAAGACCACCGTCCGGCCCCGAGGACCGCCCGGCGTTGTCAGAGCTCCTTCGCCGGCCAGTCCAGCAGCCGGGCGCCGATCACAGCCGTCTGCAGTGTGTAGCGGTGCACCGGGTCGGAGGGGTCCGACCCGGTCAGCTGGTGTATCCGCTCCAGCCGGTACGTCAGCGCGCGCACGCTCAGCGACAGCCGACGGGCCGTCTCGGCGGCGACACAGCCCGCGTCGAAGTACACGGACAGCGTCCTCAGCAGCGGTTCCGCGCCGCCCCGCGCCTCCCTGAGCGGGCCGAGCTCGCTGCGCACCAGATCGGCCATCGCCTGCCGGTCCCGGGTCAGCACGGGGTAGACCAGCAGGTCGGCGGCGTACAGCACGGGGTCGTCGAGCCCCATCCGCTGCGCCAGGTCGAGCGCTTCGAGCGCCTCGTCGTACGAGTGGACCACCCCGCCGGGGCCTGGGTGCGGACGGCCGACCGCGACCTGGTGGCCGTCCGTCGCGGCGTGGGCCTGCTTGGCGAAGTACCGCAGGACGTCGGGCTGGCTGCCGGGGGCTATGCAGACGAGCCGCCCGTCCTTCGTCGTGATCAGGATCTTCCGGCCGCCGAAGCGCGCGAGCAGCGCCGACTCGACGCTGCGGGGCACGGCGTCGGACTCGGTGTACGCCTCGGGGCCCGCCGCCACAGCGACGGCGTGGGCGCGGGCGAGCCGCAGCCCGAACCTGGTGGCGCGCTCCGCGAGCCTGCCCAGGTCACTGCGGCCGTACAGCAGGTCGTCGATGAACTCCCGCCGCGCCGCTTCCTCCCGTCGCACGGTGAGCCGCTGTGCCCGCTCGAAACCCTCCCCGAAGGCGTCGATCGCCTGTTCCACGGCGCCCAGCACGGCGTCGGGGGAAGAACTGCCCGCCTTGGTGTGCGGCCAGGCCGTGCGGGTCTCCGAGAGATGGCGGCCCACCAGCGCCCGCAGCTGATGTCCCGCCTCCGCGGCCTCACGGCCGAGCGCGCGCCGCGCCTCCAGCTCGTCCCGGGTGAGCCGGCGGCCTGTCTCCGCGACCTCGGACAGGATGCGGGCGTAGCCCTCCAGGAATCTTTCGGGGATCTCGGGCTCCGCCACCGCTCACTCCTCCGCACATCATCAGCACTGTCATCTCCCCAACGCACGGGGGCGGGTGCCGGTGCCCGGCAGGCGGGGCCCGCGAAGCCTGCCGGATTCCGGCAATGCGCCCGGACGGGCCCGGTGGCACGATCTGTTCAGCAACACACGGGGGAAAACACGGGGGTGACGGGGGACACGGGGGAAGGAACCGGTTGCTGCGGGGCCGTTCGCGGTGCCGTAGCACCGGCGCCCCCCGCCCGCCCACCGCCGGCCTCCTGGACCGTACGGCGGCAGGTGGGACGGAGGCAGGGCAGGAGGATGAGCGAATTCCTTTCCGCGGCACTCGCCTTCCCGGCCGTCGTCTTCGGCGCCGCCCTGGTCGTCGTCGTCTGCTTCTGGCTCCTGGTGCTGGCCGGAGCCGCAGGGCACGACTCCTTCGACACCGACCTCGACAGCGAAGCGGTCGGATTCGGCGGGGTGCCCGTCTCCGTCTCGGTGTCACTGTTCGTCGTCGTCGCCTGGTTCACCGGCCTCACCGGCTCGGTCCTGGTGCTCCGCAGCGGAGCGGCCGGCACCCTGCGGGCCGTGTTCCACCTCGCCGTACTGGCGGGGGCGCTCCTGATCGCCTGGGGGGTGGTCCGCATGGTCATACGCCGCTTCCGCCGGTTCTTCCCCGCGGAACCTCCTCCATCCCGGCAGGACTTCGTGGGTCAGGTCTGCACGATCCGCACGGGCTCCGTCAGCGCCGACTTCGGGCAGGCCGAGGTCGCAGCCGCCGACGGTTCCACCGCGATCGTCCAGGTGCGGCAGCCGCTGGGGCCGTCCACGCCGGGTGACACGTTCACCTCCGGCAGCACGGGGCTCCTCTACGCGTACGACGCCGACGGCGAGTTCTTCTGGGTCTCGCCGTACGACGCGGCGCTCGCCCCGCGCCCGCTGCCGCGCAAGGCCGTCTGACCCTCTCCCCCGCCCTCCGGGCCCCGGCCCGTGGTTCCGCGTGCCGTCATGCGGGGCGCTCCCTTCGTCTTCGTACGTCTCACCAGCCGCCAAGGACTGACATGGATGCCATCTCCTTGGGCGTCGGCGTGCTCATCGCCGTCGTCCTGCTCATCGCCGTCGCTCTCGTCTTCGTCATCACCCGTCTCTTCCGCAAGGTCGAGCAGGGGAAGGCGCTGATCATCTCCAAGACCAAGAAGGTCGACGTCACCTTCACCGGTGCCGTGGTCCTCCCGGTGCTGCACAAGGCCGAGACCATGGACATCTCGGTGAAGACCATCGAGATCCGCCGTACCGGCCGCGAGGGCCTGATCTGCCAGGACAACATCCGCGCCGACATCCACATCACCTTCTTCGTCCGCGTCAACAAGACCGTCGAGGACGTCATCAAGGTCGCGCAGGCCATCGGGACGGAGCGGGCCAGCGACAAGGCCGCCATCCAGGAGTTCTTCGCCGCGAAGTTCTCCGAGGCGCTCAAGACCGTCGGCAAGCAGCTGGACTTCGTCGACCTGTACACCAAGAGGGAGGAGTTCCGGGACCGGATCATCCGGGTCATCGGTACCGACCTGAACGGCTATCACCTCGACGACGCCGCGATCGACTACCTCGAGCAGACGCCGATGGCGCAGCTCGACGGCGCCAACATCCTCGACGCGCAGGGCATCCGGAAGATCACCGAACTGACGGCGATCGAGCACGTGCGGACCAACGAGTTCCAGCGCACCGAGCAGAAGGAGATCACCCGGCAGGACGTCGACGCCCGCGAGACCATCCTGGAGCTGGAGCGCCGGCAGGCCGAGGCCGAGATCAAGCAGCGCCGCGAGGTCGAGACGCTGCGGGCCCGGGAGGAGTCGGCCACCGCCCGGGTGCAGGAGGAGGAGCGGCTCGGTTCGCAGAGCGCGTTCATCCGTACCGAGGAACAGCTCGGCATCCAGCGGGAGAACCAGGCCCGGGAGGTCGCCGTAGCGCAGAAGAACCGCGAGCGGGTCATCGCCGTGGAGAACGAGCGCATCGAGAAGGACCGGCTCCTGGAGGTCATCGGGCGCGAGCGGGAGACCGAGCTGAACCGGATCGCCGCGACGAAGGAGGTCGAGGCCGAGCGCCGTGAGGTCGCTGACGTGATCCGGGAGCGGATCGCGGTGGACCGCACGGTCGCCGAGCAGGAGGAGTCGATCCTGACCCTGCGGTCCGTCGAGGAGTCGGAGCGCACCCGCAGGTCCGTCATCATCGCGGCGGAGGCGGAGGCACAGGAGAAGCTGGTCAAGGACATCAAGGCGGCGGAGGCCGCGGAGGCGGCGGCGGTCCACCTGGCTGCCGAGCAGCTGACACTCGCGGACGCCCGGCTGAAGACGGCCGACCTGGACGCCCGGGCGAAGCAGCGGCTGGCGGAGGGCATCCAGGCGGAGAGCGCCGCGGCGGGTCTCGCGGAGGTCAGGGTCCGGGAGGCGGAGGCCGACGTCACGGAGAAGGCCGGTCTCGCCGAGGCCCAGGCCACGGAGGCCCGGCTCAGGGCCGAGGCGGAGGGTGCGCGCCTCAAGGCACTGGCGGCCGCGGAGGGGACCCAGGCACAGGCGTCCGCCGACGCGGCGGTGATCGGCGAGAAGCTGCGGGCCGAGGCCGAGGGGCTCACCCAGAAGGCCGCGGCGATGGCGGCACTCGACGAGGCGTCGCGCGGGCACGAGGAGTACCGGCTGAGGCTGGAGGCGGAGAAGGAGATCCGGCTCGCGGAGTTCGACGTCCGGCGCCAGATCGCGGAGTCCCAGGCGACGGTCCTGGCGACGGGACTGGAGAACGCGGACATCGACATCGTCGGCGGGGACTCGGTCTTCTTCGACCGGCTCGTCTCGTCGGTCTCCATGGGCCGGAGCGTGGACGGTTTCGTCGAGAACTCGAAGACGGCGCAGGCACTCGCGGGACCGTGGCTCGACGGCAGCGGGTCGTTCACCGACGACCTGACCCGGGTGCTGGGGTCCGTGTCCACAGGGGATGTGCAGAACCTGACGGTTTCGGCACTGCTGATGCGGCTGATGCAGACGCCGGGGGCTGCCTCGGGACAGGTGAAGCAGCTGCTCGCCGCCGCGGAGGAGCTGGGGCTGGCCGGGATGACGGTGTCGTCCCCGGCGGGAGGGGCCCCGGCGAACGGAACGGCGCAGGAGCCGTCGCTGAACGGGGCGCCCGTCGTATAGGGGCGGTTCCGTCCGGTGGGGCCGGGGCTGCCCCGGCCCCACCGGACGGAACCGGGCCGGCCCTGCCCCGGCTGCCCGGGGCGGTTCGAACCGTGCCGGTCGCCAGGGCGGGGAACCGTCCCGGTGCCCGGGTCCGGGCGCACCCCCGTGCCGGCCGGCGGGGCGGGGATCCGCGCCGTGGGAAGGGGCCGCCGATGGCTTCGGACGGCCCGGCTTGTCGAACGTCATCTCGTAGGGAGCCTTTACGCATGGACCGCGACGTCACCCTCACCGACGCCGACGCCGACGCATACGAGGTACTGCGCCGACGGCTCCGGGACCAGGCCGACGAGCTGGTCCGGCGGGCCGAGGGGCTCGACGCGCGGCGGACCGAGGAGTTCGGCTCCACCGGCCTGCACCTGCTGGCCACCGAACAGGTGCGCACGGAACACGCCTCGGTCGCCCGGGATATCGCCGCCGTGGGCGGGCGCCTGCTCTTCGGCTTCGAGCGCGGTCCGGGTGCGCGCGAGGACGCCGGGGTCGGTGACGTACTCGTCCTGCGCGGGGCCGGCCTGGAGGAGACTGACGCGGGCCTGCTGTCCGACGAGGCCTTCGTGCGGGAGTTCGCCGGCCTGCACCGGTACTTCCGGGATGCCCGGCTGCTCCGGCTGCGGCGCGTCAACGGCCGGCTGCTCGCGGTGTTCCGTACCGGCGAGACCGCCGAGGACATCCGGGTCCTGCGCTGGGAACTGGGCCCGGACGGTGCTCCCGGGCCGTTCCTCGACGCGCGTGGCGACCGTGACCACGTCTTCCCGCCCTCGCACGACTTCCGGTGGACCCCCGCCGGGCGGGACGCCCATGTGCCCGGCCGGCACCCGCACATCTCCGTCCTGGACACCATCCTCGTCGACACCCTGGGCGGCACGCTCACCGTCAGGACCGCCGACGGCGGCGAATCCCCCGAGGGGATGTACGAGGAGCCCGTCGACGAGCCGTTGCAGTCCCTGGCGGACGCCGCCGTCGAATACGCCGCCGTCGGTCCGCTGATCCTGCTGCGGGTGCGCCCGTACAAGGAGGAGGCCTGGCGGCACCTGGTCTTCAACACGCTGCTGTCCACCGTGCGGCGCCTCGACGCGATCGGCCCGTCCTGCCTGCGGCTCCCCGAGGACCAGGGGATCATCTTCCCCGGTGGTCACTACCTCGCCACCGGTACCGCGAGGACCTTCGACACCGCCGGTGAACTCGTCGACCCCGTCTTCGAAGGCTCGGTCCGCTCGCCCAACGGCGAGGACGTGCTGTACGTCTTCCGGTCCCGGGACGGGAGCCGCACACTGCTCCTCCCCTACAACGTCATCCGCCAGGAGGTCGCCACCCCTCTGCTCGGCCGGGGCCACGCCCTCCTCGACGACGGCACCCTGATCCTGCTGAAGGACGGCGAGGACGGGCCGGGACGGGTCCACCCGCTGCAGCGCTGGCAGACCCCCTTCGTCTCGGACACCTACGCCGCCGCCCGTCCCGCCGGCACGGGACCGCTCGCCCGGACCGGGAACGCCGACCTGGTGCGCGGGATCTCCGACTGCCTGGCCCTGGCGCACGGGGTACGGGACATGACGCCGACCACCGCCGTGTACAGCAGGCTCGTCGCCGACTGCGGCCGGGCGGGCGACCGCTACCACTGGCTGGCCGACCCCGCACTGGGCGCGCTCGCCGAGCCGCTGGAGGAACTGGGCGCCACCGCCCGTCAGATCCTGGCCGAGTTCGAGACGGTCCAGGAGCTGACCGGGCAGGCCGCCGCCGCGCTCGACGAAGCGGCCGACGGGCTCACCGCCCTGGTCCGCCGCATCCGGGGCGAGGCACCGCGCTCGGCCGCGGCCTGGGTCACCGGCCTGACCGGACTCCGCCGTGCCCATGGACACCTGGCGACCCTCGCCGACATGCGGTACGCCGACACGGACCGCATCACCGCGCTCCGCGAGGAGACCGCACAGGATCTGGAATCGGCCGCCCGGAGGGCGATCGCCTTCCTCGCCCGCGAGGACGCCTTCGCCGGCTACCACGAGGACCTCGCACGGATCACCGCCACGGTGGACGGGCTGGACACCGTCGCCGACGCCGTCTCGGCCGGCGACCGCCTCACGGAGATCACGGACGGCCTCAGCGCGGTCACGGACGTCGTCGCCGGGCTCGACATGGGTGACGCCACCGTCCGCACGTCGGTCCTGGAGCGGATAGCCGAGGTCCTGGGCGGCGCCAACCGCGCCCGCGCGACCCTCGACGCCCGGCGCAGGGAGCTCGTGTCCCAGGAGGGGCAGGCCGAGTTCGCCGCCGAGTTCGCCCTGCTCGGGCAGGCAGTCACGGGGGCGCTCGCCTCCGCGGACTCCCCGGATTCCTGCGACGAACAGCTGGCTCGTGTGCTGCTCCAGATGGAGAACCTGGAGTCCCGCTTCGCGGAGTCCGACGATTTCCTGGTCAGGATCGCCGAGCGCCGTACGGAGGTGTACGAGGCGTTCTCGGGCCGGAAGCAGACGCTGCAGGACGCCCGCGCCCGGCGCGCGGAGCGGCTCATGGAGTCCGCGGCCCGGGTCCTGGAGACGGTCTCCCGGCGGCTGACCGGGCTGGAGGACCTGGACGCCGTCCACACGTACTTCTCCTCCGACCCCATGGTCGCCAAGGTCCGTCGCACCGCCGATGAGCTGCGGGCGCTCGGCGACCCGGTGCGGGCCGAGGAGCTGGACGGCCGGCTGAAGGCGGCCCGGCAGGAGGCCGGGCGCGCCCTGCGCGACCGGGGCGAGCTGTACGCGGACGGCGGCTCGGTGATCCGGCTGGGCCGGCACCGGTTCGCGGTGAGCCGGCGGCCGTTCGACCTGGCCCTGGTCCCGTCCGGCGACGGTATCGCCTTCGCGCTCACGGGCACGGACTACCGGGCGCGGGTCACCGACCCGGAGTTCACGGCGACCCGTGCGTACTGGAACCAGCTGCTTCCCTCGGAGTCACCGGAGGTCTACCGCGCGGAGCACCTGGCCGCCAGGCTCCTCGACGAGCACGGCGCCGAGGCCCTGGCCGGCGCGGATCTCACCGCACTCGTGCGGGACGCGGCAGCGGCGGCGTACGACGAGGGCCATCAGCGGGGCGTCCACGACGAGGACGCCCTCGCCGTCCTGACCGTCCTGCTGCGGCTGCTCGCCGGGGCGGGCCTGCTGCGCTTCCCGCCGTCGGTGCGCGCGACGGCGCAGCTCTTCTGGGCACATGAGGCCGATGAGGAGCTGCGTACGTCCTGGGCGCGCCAGGCCGGCTCGCTGGCGCGCGCCCGCGACACCTTCGGTCTCGCCCCCGCCATCACCGCGCTCCAGGACGAGTGGGCGGCGGCGATGCGGTCGGGGGTGGACGTCGCCGAGTACCTCTTCGAGGAGCTGGCCGGCGGTCCCGACGGGTTCGTCACCAGCGCCCCGGTCCGCACCTTCCTCGACAAGTTCCGTCGCGCCGTGGGCACTTCGGCGTACGACGAGGATCTGGCCGCTCTCTCCGGCGACCTCCCGGCCCGGCACCGGCTGGTGGAGGGCTGGCTCAGGTCGTACGCCGCCGCGAGCGGCTCCGACGCGGACGACGGGGACCTCGCGGAGGCGGTGGCCGTGGAGCTGTGCCCCGGCCTGGCGCGGTACGACTGCGACGCGCCGCTCACCGGGACGGTGGAGGGCCTCCTGGGGGACCACCCGCGCGTGGCCCGGGGGCGGCTGCCGGTCCGGCTGGACGAACTGCTCTCCCGTACAGCGGAGTTCCGCGCCCGCGCCGTGCCGGGTTTCCGCGCGTACCAGCGGCTGCGCAACACCCTGGTCGCGGCCGAACGCTCCCGGCTGCGGCTGGACGACCACAGGCCGCGCGCCATGCCGGCGTTCGTGCGCAACCGGCTGGTGGACGAGGTGTACCTCCCGCTGATCGGCGACAGTCTGGCCAAGCAGCTCGGCACCGCGGACGGGGACCGGCGCACCGACTCGCAGGGTCTGCTGCTGCTCGTCTCACCGCCCGGCTACGGCAAGACGACGCTCGTGGAGTACGTCGCGGAGCGGCTCGGGATGGTGCTCGTCAAGGTGAGCGGTCCGAATCTCGGCCACGAGGTGACGTCCCTCGACCCGGCCATGGCCCCCGGCGCGTCCGCCCGCCATGAGATCGAGAAGATCAACTTCGCGCTGGCGGCGGGCAGCAACACCCTTCTCTACCTGGACGACATCCAGCACACCTCACCGGAGCTGCTCCAGAAGTTCATTCCGCTCTGCGACGCCACCCGCAGTGTCGAGGGTGTGCACGAAGGTCGGCCACGCACGTACGACCTGCGGGGAAAGCGGTTCGGCGTGGTGATGGCGGGCAACCCGTACACCGAGTCCGGCTCCCGCTTCCGGATTCCGGACATGCTCGCCAACCGGGCCGACGTCTGGAATCTCGGCGAGGTCCTCAGCGGGCGGGACGAGGTGTTCGCGATGAGCTTCGTCGAGAACGCCCTGACGGCCAACCCGGTGCTGGCCCCGCTGGCCGCCCGTTCGCGGAGCGATCTCGACCTGCTCCTGCGCATCGCGTCGGGTACCGGCCCCACGGCGCACGCCGACCGGCTGGAGCACGCGTACGCGCCCGCCGAACTGGACCGGACCGTCTCCGTCCTGCGCCATCTGCTCACCGCCCGGGACACCGTCCTGGCGGTGAACGCGGCGTACATCGCGTCGGCGGCGCAGACGGACTCGACGCGCACCGAGCCGCCGTTCCGTCTGCAGGGCTCGTACCGCGACATGAACAAGATCGCGGAGCGGATCGTGCCCGTGATGAACGAGGCCGAGCTCGCCGCCGTCATCGACGACCACTACGCGGGAGAGGCCCAGACCCTGACCACGGGCGCCGAGTCGAACCTGCTGAAGCTGGCCGCTCTCCGGGGCACGCTCACCCCGGCGCAGGCGGAGCGCAAGGCGGCGGTCGACTCCGCCTACGTACGCACGCAGGCCCTCGGCGGCCCGGAGGGCGACGCGGCCTCCCGCGCGGTCGGGGCGCTCGGGCTGCTGGCGGACCGGATCGCGGCGGTCGAGGCCGCCATCGAGCGCGCGGCGGGGCCCCGCCACCCGGTCACGGACGCACGTCCCCGTCACGCGATGATCACCGACACGCCCGACTGAACCGGAGGGACCAAGGCATGCTGGGTGCCGTGTCAACACTTCCTCATCAGCCTCAACGCCCCACGACCAGCGGCCACATGGTGGTCTGCGGCGACGACACCCTCGCCCGCCGGCTCGCCGTGGAACTGCGATACGTGTACGGGGAGCGGGTCACGCTCCTGGTCCCGCCGGGCCGCGAGGCCGCCAGGCCCGAGCTGCCGCTGACCCAAAGGGCCCGTGCGGTGACGCTGTTCGGGCGCATGTCGGCGGCGATGAGCCGCAACGGGGCGGCCGGCGGCGCGGGTGACAACGACACGAACGCCGGGGTCGAGTCCGTCCGCATCATGGAGGCGCACGAGCCCTCCGACGACGTGCTGGAGGAGGCGGGCGTCGACCGGGCCGCCGCGCTCGCGCTCGTCTACGACGACGACGAGCTCAACATACGTGCCGCGCTGACGGCCCGTCGGCTCAATCCGCGCCTGCGCCTCGTCATCCGGCTCTACAACCGCAAGCTCGGCCAGCACCTGGAGACGCTGCTCGACCAGGCGGCGGCCGTCTCCATGCCCGGTCTCGACCCGACGGCCCTGGACGCCTCCACCACCGTCCTGTCCGACGCCGACACGGCCGCCCCCGCCCTGGCGGCCACCGCGCTGACCGGCAGCAGCAAGGTCATCCAGGCCGAGGGCCTGCTCCTGCGCGCCGTCGAACGCACCCCGCCCCGGCCGGGCGAACTCGCCGACCCGGGGCTCTGCACCCTGGCCCTGCTCTCCTCCACCAGCCAGGACCCGGCGGGCGCCGAGGGCTCCGACAGCAGTGGTGCGGAGGGACCCCAGCTCCTGCCCGACCTGGCGACGGTGAACGCGGCAACGGGCCGGGGCACGATCGTCCTGGAAGCCATCAGCCAGGCGGGGCCCGACCGGGCACCCACCCGCATGGGCGGCAGGGGCGCACCGCTGGGCCAGGTCTTCTCGCGGCGGCTGCGCTGGTCGGCGCTGGGGGTCGCGGCAGCCGTCGTGGCCCTGGCCGTGGCCTCGGTGATCACCACGGGCGAAAGCCCGCTGCACGCCACCTATCTGACCCTGCTCGACCTGCTGGCGATGGGTGACCCCGCGGTCGAGGGCACCGACTCGGCGTCCCGCCAGGTCATCCAGCTGCTCTCCGGCATGGCAGGACTCCTGCTGCTGCCCCTGCTGGTCGCCGCCGTCCTGGAGGCGTTCGGCTCGCTGCGCACCGCGTCCTCGCTGCGCCGGCCCCCGCGCGGCCTGTCCGGCCATGTGGTCCTGCTGGGTCTCGGCAAGATCGGCACGCGGGTCCTGGTGCGCCTCCGGGAGCTGGACATCCCCGTGGTGGTCGTCGAGGAGGACCCGGAGGCGCGGGGCATCCCGCTCGCCCGAAGCCTGCACGTCCCTACGGTCCTGGGCGATGTGACCCAGGAGGGCGTCCTGGAGGCGGCCAAGATTCGCCGGGCCCGCGCGCTGCTGGCCCTGACCAGCGTCGACACGACGAACCTCGAAGCCGCGCTCTACGCCCGCTCGGTGAAGCCGGACCTGCGGGTGGCGTTGCGCCTGTACGACGACGAGTTCGCCACCGCCGTCTACCGCACCCTGCGCACGGCCCATCCGGGGGCCCTGACCCGCTCCCGCTCCGTGTCCCATCTGGCCGCGCCCTCGTTCGCGGTCGCCATGATGGGCCGGCAGATCCTGGGCGCCGTCCCGGTGGAGCGCAAGGTGATGCTCTTCGCGGCCCTGGAGGTGGCGGGGCACCCCCAGCTGGAGGGCAGGACCGTCGACCAGGCATTCCGGGCGGGCGCCTGGCGGATCCTGGCCCTGGACGCCACCCCGCCGGCCGACCGGATCCCCGACCTGGCCGCCGTGCCGCCGTACGACCCGCAGGACCCCACGGGTCAGGCGGCCCCGGACCGGCCTTCCGGCCTGGTCTGGGATCTGCACCCGGGCTATGTGCTGCGGGGTGAGGACCGGGTGGTGATCGCCGCGACCCGGCGCGGTCTGGCCGAGCTGCTGCGCAGGCAGCGGACGGTGGCCCGCCCCTGAGCCGCGCCGCCCGTGGGCGGCCCGCGGCTTCCAGCCGATGAGGGCCGCCTTCGGGCGGACCACGCAGGACTCGTCGCCCTCCGGGGCGGCCCCCGGCACCGTCCAAGGACTCGTCGCCCTCCCCTCCGGACCGGCCGGCACCGTCCAGGACTCGTGGCCGCTCTGCCCCTCCCCCCTACCGGAACATCCCCATCGCTTCCCGGACCTCCCGCAGCGTCGCCTCGGCCACGGCGTTGGCCCGCTCGTTCCCGTCACGCAGTACGCCCCGTACGTGGCCCATGTCCTGCTCGTACTCCGCGCGCCGGGCGCGGATCGGGGCCAGCGCCGCGTTGACGGCCTCGGTCACGGTCCGCTTGAGCCCGGCCGCACCGCTGTTCCCGATCTCCTCGGCGACCTCGTGCGGGTCGCGGTCCATGCAGAGCGCGGCCAGCAGAACCAGGCTCGACACCCCGGGCCGCTGGACCGGGTCGTAGGTGATGTGCCGGTCGGCGTCGGTGGTGGCGCCCTTGATCAGCCGGGCGGTCTCATCGGCGTCGGCCCTCAGGGCGACGGAGTTGTTGCGGCTCTTGCTCATCTTCGTGGCGTCGGTGCCGAGCAGCATGGGAGCGGCGGAGAGCAGCGCGTCGGGTTCGGGGAACACGTCTCCGTACCGCTCGTTGAAGCGCCGGGCGACGGTGCGGGTGATCTCCAGGTGCGGCAGCTGGTCCTGGCCGACGGGCACGAGGTTCCCCTTGCAGAAGAGGATGTCGGCGGCCTGGTGCACCGGGTAGGTGTACATGAGACCGCTGACGGCGGACTGCCTGGAGTGCGCGATCTCGTCCTTGACGGTGGGGTTCCGGCCGAGCTCCGCGACGGAGACGAGGGACAGGAACGGCAGCAGCAGCTGGTTGAGGGCGGGTACCGCGCTGTGGTTGAAGACCGTCGTACGGGCGGGGTCGATACCGATGGCGAGATAGTCCAGGAGCAGGCCCTCCACGTGCTCGGTGAGCCGCTCGGCGACGTCCCGGTCGGTGAGGACCTGGTAGTCGGCGATGAGCACGAAGACGTCCACGCCGAGGTCCTGGAGGCGGACCCGGTTGTGGAGGGTGCCGAAGTAGTGGCCGAGGTGCAGGGCACCGGTGGGTCTGTCGCCGGTGAGGACACGGAAACGGCCGGGGTCCAGGGCGAGCTGCTGCTCCAGCTCGGCGCTGCGGCGGACGGCGGGGCTGACGGACAGGCCGTCGGTGGTCAGGGTCACGGGGCTCTCCTCGCTGGTGGTGTGCACGTGGAGGACGGCCCGTCGCAGGTACCGGGGCAGAGATGAGGGCCGTCCGAATGTCGAACGGCCCTGGTTCCGCGCAGATGAAGGTGGCCGCTCCTAGGAGGAGCGCCACCAGTTCCGGCACGGTACGGAGGTCATGGGGGCGAGTCTAGTGCGCACCGGTCCCGGAAAGCTGGGTTGTCGCTCCGCCCTGGAGCCCCGGCCGTGCACGCACAGGCAACCATCGGTCGCGCGTCCGCTACCGGCCGGCGAGGCCGCCCACGTAGAACGGAAGCATGACCGGCAGGCCCTCGCACAAGCCCTGACCAGGGTGCGCGGACCGCCCCGCGGACCTCCCGGAGCAGGCGGAACGGACCTCCCGGAGCGGGCGGAATAGAGAAAGGGAGCGCTCCGTTGTAGGGTGTGTCGATATAGTTCAACGTTCAACCAACTCGCTCAACACTTTTTGGAGGCGGGCGCCATGCAGTTCGGGATCTTCACCGTCGGGGATGTCACCACCGACCCCACGACCGGTACGACACCGAGCGAGAACGAGCGGATCAAGGCGACCCTCGCGATCGCGCTCAAGGCCGAGGAAGTGGGCCTGGACGTCTTCGCGACCGGCGAGCACCACAACCCGCCGTTCGTCCCGTCCTCGCCGACGACCACGCTCGGTTACATCGCCGCCCGCACCGAGAAGCTGATCCTCTCCACCTCCACCACGCTGATCACCACCAACGACCCTGTGAAGATCGCCGAGGACTACGCCACGCTCCAGCACCTGGCCGACGGCCGCGTCGACCTGATGATGGGCCGCGGCAACACCGGGCCGGTGTACCCGTGGTTCGGCAAGGACATCCGCCAGGGCATCCCGCTCGCGATCGAGAACTACGCGCTGCTGCACAAGCTGTGGCGCGAGGACGTCGTCGACTGGGAGGGGAAGTTCCGCACCCCGCTCCAGTCCTTCACCGCGACCCCGCGTCCGCTGGACGGCGTTCCGCCGTTCGTGTGGCACGGCTCGATCCGATCCCCGGAGATCGCGGAGCAGGCCGCGTTCTACGGCGACGGGTTCTTCCACAACAACATCTTCTGGCCCATGGAGCACACCAAGAAGATGGTCGCCCTCTACCGCAAGCGCTACGCCCACTACGGGCACGGCACCGCCGAGCAGGCCATCGTGGGCCTCGGCGGCCAGGTGTTCATGCGGAAGAACTCGCAGGACGCGGTGCGGGAATTCCGCCCGTACTTCGACAACGCGCCGGTCTACGGGCACGGGCCCTCGCTCGAGGACTTCACCCAGCAGACCCCGCTGACCGTCGGCTCCCCGCAGGAGGTCATCGAGCGGACCCTGTCCTTCCGCGAGGACGTCGGTGACTACCAGCGCCAGCTGTTCCTGATGGACCACGCGGGGCTGCCGCTGAAGACGGTCCTGGAGCAGCTCGACATCCTGGGCGAGGAGGTCGTGCCCGTACTGCGCAAGGAGTTCGCCCGCCTGCGCCCGGCCGGAGTGCCGGACGCGCCCGTCCACCCGGCGGTCACCGCGGCCCGCGCCGCCGCCGACGCCGACCCGAAGGAGCTTCGATGACCATGCCCGCCACGGCCCCCCTGAAGATCGTCGCGGTCGCGGCCGGACTGAGCAGCCCTTCTTCGACCCGGCTGCTGGCCGACCGGCTCGCCGAGGCCGCCCGTGAGGAGCTGGCGGCCGGCCAGGACCGCGGCGTCGAGGTCCAGGTCGTCGAGCTGCGCGATCTCGCCGTCGACATCGCCAACCACCTCGTCACCGGCTTCCCGCCGACCGGCCTGAAGAAGGCGCTCGACGCGGTCACCGGTGCGGACGGGCTGATCGCGGTGACGCCTGTCTTCACCGCCTCGTACAGCGGGCTGTTCAAGTCCTTCTTCGACCTGATCGACAACACCGCGCTGACGGGCAAGCCCGTCGTGATCGCGGCGACCGGCGGGACCCCCCGGCACTCGCTGGTCCTGGAGCACGCGCTGCGTCCGCTCTTCGCCTACCTGCGGGCAGTCGTCCTGCCGACCTCCGTGTACGCGGCGTCGGAGGACTGGGGCTCGCACGGGGACGAGTACACCGACGGGCTGCCCTCCCGGATCCGGCGCGCGGGACGCGAGCTCGCCTCCGCCGTCACGGGGCGGACCGTCTCCGGCGCCACCCGGGCCCTCACCCTCGACGACGGCGAGGACGCGGTCGTCCCGTTCGCGCAACAGCTCGCGGATCTGCGGATCAGCTGACCACGGCATCGGGGGCCGACCGGCCCCCGATGTCCGGTTTGATTACAGTTGCTCACTGTATGCCGTGCATGTTCGAACACACTGGAGGCAGACATGGGCAGGATCGTCGTGGGCGTCGACGGATCGGACGCATCGGTCAAGGCGCTGCGCTGGGCCGTACGCCAGGCCGAACTGACCGGCGACACCGTGGAGGCGGTGAACAGCTGGGAGTACCCCGCGACCAGCTGGGGGTCCCTGATGCCGGGCATGCCGGAGGACTTCGACCCGCAGGCGGTGGCGACCGTGGCACTCACCGAGGCGCTGGAGGAGGCTCTCGGCGCCGAAGGGGCGGCGGCGGTCGAGAAGATCGTCGTCATCGGCAATCCCGCCCAGTCACTGCTGGACCGCTCCAAGGGGGCGAACCTGCTGGTCGTCGGCGCCCGCGGCTACAGCGGCTTCAAGGCGACGCTGCTCGGCTCGGTCAGCCTCCATGTCACCCAGCACGCCACGTGCCCGGTCACCGTCGTCCGCGACTGATCGGCCGGAACGAACCGATCCCGCCTCACACGGGCGGGCGGGCCCCGGCACACGGAACGGCCCACCCGCCCGTGGCTCGTCGGGCCCGGGGCGTGATGTGCCGGCCTGGGGCCGCGATGTCAGACCCAGGGCGTGACCTGTCGGCGGGGCGTGACCTGTCGGCCTGGGCGTGACCTGTCGGCCTGGGTCACGGAATCAGCGCCCCGGGACGTGAATCCGTCCCCGGGACGTGAAGCCGGCCCTGGGACGTGAAGTCAGCCCTGGGACGTGATGTGGCCGATCACCCGGTCGAACTCCTTCGTGGGCGAGAAGTCCACGAATTCACAGTCCTCCAGAGCCTCGGGCACGTGCCCGGGCGGCCAGTAGAAGGCCTGGCCCTCCTCGTAGACGTCGTACGCCTCCGGGTCCGCGCCGGTCCGCAGCTTCAGCCGGCCCTTGAGGAGGTAACCCCAGTGGGGGCAGGGGCACATGTCGTCGGGAAGACCCTTGAGCGCCGGGCCCATGTCCGCACCCTTGACGAGCCGGATCAGGGCGACGCTCAGGTCACCGCCGAGCTCTTTCTTGCGCAGCTCCGCCTCGTCGGTCTGGATCGCAACGGGCGTCTCGTTCCATGTCGTCGCCGTCATGGCTCCTCCAGAGCCGGTCCACGTCCCCCTTCCAGTCTGGGCCGGGCACCGGCGGGGCGCGATGCCGGACGGCACGCCCCGCCGTCTCTCCCACCCTCCGCCGTCACTTCCGGTTGTACAGCCTCATCGTCACCGCGCCGAAGACCACAACGAAGAGCGCGGACCAGCCCAGCGACCAGGCGATGTCGGTCGCGGGCCAGTTACCGGCCATCAACTCCCGCACCGCCGCGGCGAGATGCGTCACCGGGCTGTTGTTCACGAACACCTGCAGCCATCCCGGCATCGTCGCGGGGTCCACGAAGACGTTGCTCAGGAAGGTCAGCGGGAAGATCACCATCATGCTGACGCCCATCACCGACTTCTCGGTGCGCAGCATCAGCCCGAACATCGTCCAGACCCAGGAGAACGCGAACGAGAACACCAGCAGCAGCGCGACACCCGCCAGGACCCCCGGCACCCCGCCGTCAGGCCGGTAGCCGATGACCATGCCCACCACGAGCATCACGGCCGAGGCCAGGAGATAGCGCACGACGTCGCCGAGCAGGTAGCCGACCATCGGGGCCGGCCGCCAGATCGGCAGAGTGCGGAAGCGGTCGAACACGCCCTTCGCGATGTCGGTGTTGACCGCGACCCCCGTGTACATCGTGATCATCACAACGCTCATGACGAGGATCCCGGGCAGCAGGAACTGGATGTAGCCCTCGGTGGAGCCGGCCAGCGCCCCTCCGAACAGGTACGTGAACATCAGCACCATCATGATCGGGAACACCGTCACATCGAACAGTTGTTCAGGAACATGCTTGATCTTCAGCATCGCCCGCCACCCGAAGGTGAGCGACGCCGACAGCGCGCCAGGCCGGCTCGGCCGCTCCTGGCCGACCAGCAGTGAGGCCAGCGTCTCCGCGTCCGGTGCGGCGAGCTCCACGTCGTCGCGGTCGGTCCTGGTGGGCGCGGTGCTCATGCCGCCACCCCCTTCTTGTCCGTGAGCGCGAGGAAGACCTCGTCGAGACTGGGCTGGCCCAGTGCGAAGTTGTCCACGTGGATGCCGCACCTGGCCAGCTCCGCCAGCGCCCGGGAGGCCTGCTCGGCCGCCCCCTTCTCGGAGCCGTGCCCACCGACCCTGGCGGTCAGCGCCACCGGGTCGTGGTCCAGCTGCACCACCGCGTCCAGCGCGAGCGCCAGCACCCGCTCCGCCTCGGGGCGCTGCGCGGGGTCGCGCAGGCGCAGATGGACGGAGCCGGCGCCGACGGATGCCTTGAGCTCGCCCTTCGTACCTTCCGCGATCACCTTGCCGTGGTCGATCACGGCGATGCGGGAGGCCAGGTGGTCGGCCTCGTCCAGGTACTGGGTGGTCAGCATGACCGTCGTGCCCTGGGCCACGACGGCGCGCACGATGTCCCACACCTGATTGCGGCTGCGCGGGTCGAGCCCGGTGGTCGGCTCGTCGAGGAAGAGCAGATCCGGCGTGTTCAGGATCGAGGCCGCGATGTCGATCCGCCGCCGCATGCCGCCGGAGTAGTTCTTCACCTGCTTGCCCGCCGCCTCGGTCAGCCCGAAGGCCTCCAGCAGCTGCGCGGCCCGGGCCCTGGCGGCGGGTCTGCCGTGGCCGAGCAGCCGGGCCAGCAGCACCAGGTTCTCCGTACCGGTCAGGTCCTCGTCGACCGAGGCGTACTGCCCGGTGAGACTGACGCGGCTGCGGACCGTGTCGGCGTCCTTCACGACGTCGTGGCCGAAGACCCGCGCCCGGCCCGCGTCCGGTCGCAGCAGTGTCGCCAGCATCCTCACCGTGGTGGTCTTCCCGGCCCCGTTGGGCCCCAGGACTCCGTAGACGGTTCCCGCGGGAACGGCGAGATCGACGCCGTCCACCGCGCGGTTGTCGCCGAAGACCTTCACCAGCCCCGTGGTCTCGATGGCCAGTTCAGTGCTCATGTGCCCTTCCTTGCCGACGGGTCGAGGGTCGGCGGTGTCTGTCGGGGGCGACTGTTCCTGCCGAGGAGGCGGCGGTGCGTCTGGCAGGAGCGGCGGTTCCTGTCGAGGATCGACAGCGTCTGTCGATGGCGGATACACGCCACGATGGCACGTGCTCCTCGGCCGCGGAGCCGATCGGAGGAAGAGGACGGACCGAGGGGCGCGGCCGCCGGATCAGGTCCGGCGGCCGCGCCCCTCGGTCCGGAAGGACGGCCGGGTCAGTCCTCACGGGTGTAGTAGACGTAGAACATCACGCAGGACATCCCCACGGCGAGTGCGAGGCCTATCGCGCTCGACGTCAGCACGCTGTTGCCGTTCAGGCTGGAGAGGAAGCCGACCGCGCCCCCGGTGAGCGCACCGAACGCCGCGGCCCTCAGCTCTCGGGGCAAGGCCCACCGGACCTGCACGAGCGCGTAGCAGAGCACGGCGAAGGCCACCCCGGAGACGACACCGAGCCAGATCTGCCCACCGGTGGTCGCACCGCCGTCCCGATTGATGAAGAAGGCCCAGAAGCCGACGATCACACCCAGCGCGAGCGGCATCGCCCAGGCCAGCGCCGTGTGCCCGTGGCGCTCCGGAGTACGGGCCTGCGATCGGCGGCGCGTCGGCATCGTTGCGTGTGTGGCCATGGCGCACAACTCCTTCCGTCCGCCCCCGTCCCTGTGTTCATCCAGCGCACACCCGGCAGGGCCGCCCGGCAACTCGAATGGCGTACCGCCCGGGGCGCCCCGCCGCCGCACGGGATTGGCTGGAGCCCGTGCGGACCTATCTCTCAGCGGCTCTGTCGGCGGTACTGCTCGTCCTGCTGGCCGTGCTGGTCCCGTTGAGCGCGCTCTCGGCGTGGGTGGATCTGGAGCTCGACGACACCGACCGGTATCTGGCCTCCGTCTCCCCGCTCGCCTCCGACACCGATGTGCAGAACACCGTGGCCACGCTGGTCACGGACGAGGCGATGAAGAACATCGACGTCGGGCCGCTCCAGGAGACGGTCGAGCAGTTCCTGCACGAGACCGCCCTGTCGTTCACCACGACCGAGGCCTTCCAGCGCGCCTGGGACAGCGCGAACCGCACGGCGCACCAGGCCGTGACGGCCTCGCTGCACGGGGACGACGGACAGGCGGTGACCATCGATCTCGCGCCGGTGATCGAGGAGGTCAAGAAGGAACTGGTCAGCAGCGGGGTGCCGTTCGCCGACCGGATCCCGGTCAGGGAGACCTCGATCACCGTCCTGTCCGCCGACCGCGCCGACGACCTGCGGTCCTCTTTCCGGTGGCTGCGGTACTGCAGTGTCTGGCCCGCCGTGGGGACGGTGGTGCTGCTCGTCCTGGTGCTGGGTCTCGCCCTCGTACGCGGTGGCCTCCGGGCCGGGCTGACGACCGCGGCCGTGGCCGGCGGCGGGCTGGTGCTCGGCGCGGCCCTCCTGCGGATCGCCGTCGCCGTCGGCCGCGCCCGGGTGCTGGACGAGGTGTCCGGAACCGACCGGGACGGGGCCGCCGCGGTGTACGACGCACTGACCGCCTCCCTGCGGACGACGGTGTGGATCGTGCTCCTGGTGGGGGCGGTCCTGGCGGTCGTCGGGGTGGTGGGACGGGTCCTTGCGGGCAGGCGGGGCTAGCTACGGTGCGCAGGGTCCGATGTGCGTGGGGGCGGAGGCCGGGCGACAGTGGGACTCGTGGGAGCGGGGGCGAGTGAAAGGTCTGCCGTATGCGAGCCATCGCCGTCAGCGCGTTCCGCACCGAGCCCTGTCTCGTCGAGGTGCCGAAGCCCGGTCCTGAGGCGGGCGAGGTGCGGGTGAAGGTGGAGTACGCGGCACTCAACCCGCTCGACTGGCAGATCGCGGACGGCGCTCCGGCCGGAGCCGTCCGCCCTGTCTTCCCACTCGTCCTGGGCACCGACTTCGCGGGCAGGGTGGACATGATCGGCAGCGGAGACAACGTCTTCCGGGTCGGCGACCCCGTCTTCGGACGGGTGACGGCACCGCCGCTCGGACGCTGCGGCGCGTACAGCGAATACGTGTGCGTCCCGCAGGACTCCCCGATCTCCCTGGTCCCGGGCGACATGCCCCTCCGGATCGCGGCGGCACTCCCGTCGGCCGGGACGACCGCCACGCAGATCCTTTCGAGCACTGCCGTGCGCAGCGGACTGAGCCTGCTCGTCATCGGGGCGACCGGCGGGGTCGGCAGTTTCCTGACGCAGCTGGCGGCCGCCCGGGGGACGGGGGTCGTCGCCGCGGTGCGGGGC
Organism: Streptomyces pratensis; assembly: GCF_016804005.1. Lineage (GTDB taxonomy): Bacteria > Actinomycetota > Actinomycetes > Streptomycetales > Streptomycetaceae > Streptomyces > Streptomyces pratensis_A. The sequence continues at coordinate 8,146,030 of NZ_CP051486.1, forward strand.
GACGAGGGGCGGCGGATGGCGGCGCTCGGCGCCACCCTCACCGTCGACACGACAGCCGGCTGCGAAGCGCTGGAAGCCGGGGTGCTCGAGCTGTACCCGCACGGCGTCGACGCGCTCGTCGACCTCGTGTCCACGGACACCGCCTCCTTCGCCGCCCACGCGGCGCTGGTGCGCGACGGCGGGGTCGCGGTCACCACCAGGGGCGTCGCGGCACCTCCGGGCGTCGCCTGGGTGGACTTCCGGCTCGCCCCGGCCGCCGCACCCCTGGAGGAGCTGGCCTCGTCGGTGGCACGCGGTGAGCTGCTCGTGCCCCTCGACATGGAGCTGCCTCTGGAGAAGGCGCCCCAGGCACTCGTCCAGAACCGCGCGGGCGGAGCGCGCGGCAAGACCGTCTTCGTCATCTGAGGAACACCGGACCGGGAGAGCTCATGGCCGACCAGGACATCTTCGACGACATCGACGGGCTGATCACCGAGGAGCGCGCCCTGCGTGCCCGCTCCACCGCGGAACTGGGCCTCTCCGCCGAGGAGCACTCCCGGCTGCGTGAGGTGGAGGTGCAGCTGGACCAGTGCTGGGACCTGCTGCGGCAGCGGCGCGCGCTCAGCGAGTACGGCGACGACCCGTCGGAGGCGCGGGTACGCCCAGCCGACGAGGTGGAGGGCTACCGGAGCTGAGGGCCCGCAGCGGAAGCGGACACGGCGGCGGACGGCCCGGTCCGGCTCGGTGCTCCGGACGGGAGAGCCCTAGTCGGCGGTCGGGCCCCTGCCCTGGAGGCGCTCCATCTCGCGGCGGTCCCGCTTGGTCGGGCGGCCCGCGCCACGGTCGCGGACCGGGATCTGGACCGCCGCCTCGCGCGGCGGCGGGGGCGGGCTGTTGTCGACGAAGCACTCCGCCGCCACCGGCGGGCCCACCCGCTTCTTCACGATCTTGGAGACGACAACGACCCGGTCCCGGCCCGCGTGCCTCAGCCGCACCTCGTCGCCCGTGCGCAGGGCCTGGGCGGGCTTCGCGCGGTCGCCGTTGACCCTCACGTGTCCCGCACGGCAGGCAGCAGCGGCCTGCGACCGCGTCTTCGTCAGCCGGACCGCCCAGATCCAGGCATCGACCCGGACGCTTCCCTCCGCCTGCGGCGCCTCACCGGAAACCATGCGTACGACTTTAGACCGATGAAGCGCCCCGGTGGGCTCGGGAGCCGAAGCCGCTGATGACGTATCCCACGTCGTAGCTGTACGGCTCCCACCCGTCCCGAATCTGTGCTCACTGAGCGACCACAGATTCGGGACGGGTGGGGTAGTACTTCTTCGTGGCCCGGTCGAAGAAGCTGACCCGTATGCCCTTCTCGCGTACGGATCAACTTCTTCGTGGCCCGGTCGAAGAAGCTGACCCGTATGCCCTTCTCGCGTACGGATCGGCCGACGCACCTGATGTGGCATCAGGCACGCCGGCCGGTCACGCCGGCGACGCAACGCTGTCCCCGTGAACACACGTGGACGAAGCCCATCAGGCGCGCACAGCACGGCACAGGCCGCAGGACGGCTTCCGGTTCCGGAGATGCGGTCCGTAGGGCTTCCGGCGTCTCAGACGCCGATGTCCCTGCCGTCCTTGCGCCAGACCGCGACGACCGACGGACGGACGATCCTGCCCGGCCCGTCCGGCCAGGCACTCGCCGGCTTCTCGACGGAGGCCCCGTCGACCTCACCCGGGTGCTGCACCGCGACGAGGACACGGCGGTCCTGAATGACAGGTCCGCAGGTCTCCGCGCCGGTCGGCACCGTCAGGAACTGCTTGAGCTCGCCCCTTCGTTCGCCCTGCGTCGCGACGCCGAACAGACCGTCGTGCGAGCCGAGCTGTGCACCGTCGGTGGAGATCCACAGGTTGCCGTGGTCGTCGAAGGCCACGTTGTCCGGGCAGGAGATGGGGCTGACCTTGTCCTTCGGGAATCCCGCGAAGTAGGTCGCCGGGTCCTCCGGGTCGCCCGCGACGAGGAAGAGCCGCCAGGCGAAGCCGTCGGCCGCAGGGTCGTCCCAGTTCTCCGCGAGCTCCAGGATCTGGCCGTGCTTGTTCGCGTTGCGCGGGTTGGCCTCGTCCGCGCCGGGCTTGCCCGCCTTGCCGCGGTCGGTGTTGTTCGTGAGCGCCACGTAGACCCGGCCGGTGCGCGGCGAGGGTTCGACGTCCTCGGGGCGGTCCATCTTCGTCGCGCCTACCTTGTCACCGGCCAGGCGCGTGAAGACGTACACCTCGTCGGCACTCATGCCGGGCACGTGCGAGGTGTCGCCGGTGGCGAGCGGGATCCACACACCGCTGCCGTCGAACTCACCGTCCGAGGGGAGCTTGCCCGTGCCGTCGAACTCACCGGCAGGGGAGTCACCGGTCAGCTTGGCGACGTAGAGCGTGCCCTCGTCCAGCAGGGTCAGGTTGTGCTCACGGGCCGCCCGCGAGTTGCCCTTCTTCATCCGCTTGCTGGAGACGAACTTGTAGAGGTAGTCGAAGCGCTCGTCGTCGCCCATGTAGACGACCGGGCGGCCGTCGGCGGTCAGCCGGGGCTGCGCCGCCTCGTGCTTGAAGCGGCCGAGAGCGGTCCGCTTGCGGGGCGTGGAGTCGGGGTCGTACGGGTCGAGCTCGACGACCCAGCCGAAGCGGTGCGCCTCGTTGGGCTCCTGCGCCAGGTCGAAGCGCTTGTCGAACCGCTCCCACTTGCGCTCCGTCGCGGCCGTACCGATGCCGTACCGCTTGTCGGTGTCGCTGGAGCCGTTGGCGAAGTACTGGTTGAAGTTCTCCTCGCCGTGCAGCGTGGTGCCCCACGGAGTGGTGCCGCCCGCGCAGTTGTTGAGGGTGCCGAGCACCTTGCGGCCGGTGCGGTCGGCGGAGGTACGGAGCAGAGGGCTGCCGGCGGCCGGTCCCGTGACCCGGAATTCGCTGGTCACGGTGAGGCGGCGGTTCAGCGGGTGCCGGTTGACCGGCGCGAGCCTGCCGGTGCGGTTCTCCTCCTGCACGACGACCACGGAGAGTCCGTGCGCCGCCCACGCGATCTCGACCTGCTCGCGGGTCGGGCTGGCCGGATCGTAACCACGGAACATCAGGATCTCGTCCGTGTACTCGTGGTTGGCGACCAGCACCTGACGGCCGCGCTCACCACGGAGCGGGAGCAGGGAGAGGAAGTCGTTGTTGTAGCCGAACTGGCCCGCCTGCGCCTTCGCGGACTGCTTGTCCGGATCGAAGGCGGGAGCACCACGCAGGATCGGTTCACCCCAACGGATGACGACGTTCTGGCCGTAGCCCTCGGGGATCGTGACCTTGTCGTCCTTGTTGGGCGCCACCGCCGCGAAGCGCAGGCCCCGGGCATCCGAAGGGGTGGGATTCGGCTTGCCGCCGGGCCGGCCCGCGAGCGGCGCGGCCTCGGCGCTCGGTGCCGCCGGACCGCCGAGAGCGGCCGTTCCGGCGGCGGCGGCCACGGTCACCACGGCGGCGGCGCGCATCATCGACCGGCGTGACAGGGCACCGGCGATGATGTCGCCGGCGTACTCGTTGTCACTCGTGTTCGGGATCTCCTGGAAGCAGGCGTCACCGCAGCGATAGCGGCAGGTCAGCGCAGAGCGCCCGCCCGGGTGCGAGCCGAGTAGCGGCAGCATTTTGCGCACGATTTTCGTCCCTCCGTCTGTGTGTCACGCGTGACGGTAGGTGCGTATCCACGCCGTACGTGGGACTGCCGGTGAACAGAGGGTGAAGTCCGGGACACTGCTGCGCTCCCGGCTCGTCCGGGCCTCGTCCGGGACTCGTCCAGGACTCGTTGACGACTCGGTCGGAGCTCGGTTGACGCAGGGGCGGGCCGCGCCGCCGAACGGCCGGATCCGGCCGCTAACCTTACGTATCCGCCCTGGCCAGGGATCAATTCCCGCAGTACGGACATTTATCGCACCCAACTCATGCGAAAGGCCTCGCCCATGGGCATTCGGAGCTTGCTGCGCAAGGTGTTCGGCCGCACGGAGCAGGACGAGCCGACCACGGCCACCGTCCCGCCCCAGGCCGAGCGCACCCAGCCCACGGAGGCGGAGACGGAGACCGCCGCTTCGGCGGCCGAGCCCGCGAAGGCCTCGGTACCGGCCCCGGCCTCCTCCTCGGACCGGTCCCCCGGTACCGAGCACGACAGCGGACAGGCGTCGGACCTGGTGGCGGCGGCCTTCGACAAGGCGGCCACGAGCTCGGCGGCCACCGCGCCCGCGCCCAGGGTCCCGGCCCAAGGATCGGACCCGGAGGCGAAGCCGGCTGCGGACGCCGAGAAGGACGCCGCCGTTGAGAAGGACGCCGCCGCGGAGAACACCGCCGAGGCCGAGCCGGCAGCCCCGGCACCGATCAGGATCGACCTCGGCCCGGAACCGGAAGCGGAGGCCGGGACGGCACCCGTCACGGCACCTGCTGTAACGCCGGAGCCGGCCGAGGCCAAGAGCGAGGTGGCGGAGCCGACGGCCCCGGCCGAGGCCGCCACGGAGGCGGACACCGCACCTGACACGGCGTCATCTGCGGTCGAGGAGAACGCGGCTGCTGAGGCCCCCGTTGCCGAGGCGCCTGCCGACGAGGCGAAGGCGGAAGCGGCTTCCGAGCCGGCAGCCGACGACGAGGCAGCTTCCCGGAAGCCCGCCGCCGCCGAGCCGATTACCGGGGCAGCGCCCGAGAAGCCCGCACCCGCCGCCGAGGCCGCCCCGGCCGCCGAGCCGGAGGTTGAGACCGCACCGGTGGCCGAGGCCGCACCCGCCGCCGAACCGAAGGCGGAGGCGGCTCCCGGGACGGACGCAGTCGAGGAGTCCTCCTCCGCCGATGCGCCTGCCGCCGAGGCGAGGGCGCTGGGGGCGCGGATTCAGGCGGTTCCGGAAGACGTGGCCGAGGCGAGGGAAGCAGAAGCCAAGGCAAAGGCGGAAGCACAGGCGAAGGCAGAAGCGGAAGCCGAGCTGCCCGCACCCGCCCTGAAGGCCGAAGCGGTGGCCGAGCCCACCGTCGCGGTCACCGTCACCCCGCCCGTCGCCGAGGACGCGCCGAAGACGACACCCGCCCCGGAGACGGCGCCCGCCGCCGAACCCGAGAAGGCCGCCGCGCCGAAGGCCGAGCCCGCCGCCGAACCGAAGGCGGAGGCCGCATCTGCCGCCCCGGAGGCCGACACCGCGCCCGCCGCCGAGCAGAAGGCCGAGCCGGTCGCCGCGACCGCAGTCGGCACCGCCCCCGAGACCAAGGCCGCCGCACCCGCCGGCAAGCCCGCCGTCGCCCTTGCGCGGGTCAAGGCGTCGGCACCCGCGCTCGTCGACCCGTACAAGGCCGCGCAGGCCGGGCTCAAGGCCCACGGGCTGACCGGGCTGCGGGCCACCGTGTATCTGGTGCTCGACCGGTCCGGGTCGATGCGGCCGTTCTACAAGGACGGCAGCGCACAGCACCTGGGTGACCGCACCCTGGCGCTCGCCGCGCACCTGGACGCGAACGCCACCGTGCCCGTCGTCTTCTTCTCGACCGACATCGACGGCACCGGGGCGATCGACCTCGCAGCCCACGAGGGCCGGATCGACGAGCTGCACGCGGGCCTCGGCCGCCTGGGCCGTACGAACTACCACCGTGCGGTCGAGGAGATCGTCGCCCACTACGAGAAGTCCGGTGCCACCGGCCCGGCGCTGGTGATCTTCCAGACGGACGGTGCCCCGGACGCCAAGGTGGCGGCCAAGCAGGCCCTGGCGGACGCGGCACGGCTGCCGCTGTTCTTCCAGTTCGTCGCATTCGGCGACGAGGACGCGAAGGGCTTCGACTTCCTGCGCAGGCTGGACGTCGAGAACGCCGGCTTCTTCCACGCCGGCCCCGCCCCGCGCGAGGTGCCCGACGCCACGTTCTACCGGGAGGCGCTCGCCGGCCTGCCCGCCTGGGCCGCCGCCCGCGGAGTCCTCACGGAGGACTGATCCACCGGCAGCCGTACGGTCACGGCGAGCCCGCCCTCCGGGCCGGGTACCGCCGTGACCGTACCGCCGTGGGCCAACGCGATGGACCGGACGATCGACAGTCCGAGCCCCGAGCCCTGCCCCATCCGGTCCCGCCCTTCCCCCCGCCGGAACGGCTGGAAGAATCCCGCGATGTCCCCCTCGGCGACCACCGGTCCCGTGTTGCGGACCGCCAGGGCCCCGTCCACGGACAGCGACACCTCCACCCGGCCGCCGGGCACGTTGTACCGCACCGCGTTGGACAGGAGATTCGCCACCAGCTGCGCGAGCAGCTGCCGGTTCCCCTGTACGACGCACGGCTCCGCCTCGACCGTGACCACCAGGCGCGGCGCCGCCGCCCGCTCCGTCGCCGCCAGGGGCCGCGCGGCCTCCTCCGCCACCACCTGCTCCAGGTCGACCTCCGCGCGCTCGCTCTTCGCCAGCCCCCGTTCGCTGCGCGCCAGCACCAGCAGCCCCTCGATGAGCCGCTCGCTGCGCCGGTTGTTGTCCAGCAGCGTCTGCCGGGTCCGCACGAGGTCCTCCGGTGACGGGTCGTCGAGACCCACCTGGATCGCCGCCCGCTGGGTGGCCAGCGGGGTCCGCAGCTCGTGCGAGGCGTTGGCGATGAACCGCCGCTGGCTGTCGAAGGCCTTCTCCAGCCGTGCCAGCAGCGCGTCGAGCGTCTCCCCCAGCTCCTTCAGCTCGTCGTCGGGGCCGCTGGACGCGATCCGCTCGTGCAGGGTGTGCTCGGAGAGCCTCCGCGCTTTCGCCGTCATCGCGTGGACGGGCCTCAGCACCCGCCCGGCGGTCCACCAGCCGACCCCGACGGCGCACCCCGTCATGACGAGCAGCGCGGCGGCCGACCAGTACAGGAGCTCCCGGCTCGCGGCGTCGCTGACGTCGTCGGTGAGGTCGTAGACCGTGGGCGGGCCGAGGCGGCCACGCGCGTGCAGGGGCCCGTTGACCGCGAACCCGGGCTGGGCGACGGCGGCGGACGTGGCGATGGCGCGCGCCTGCGAGTCCGTGCCGGCGCGCGACGCCAGATTGACCGTGGCGAGCAGCGCCGTACCGAGGACCAGGAAGACCCCGCCGTAGACGAGGGCGATCCGCGTCCGGATCGTCGAGTGCCTGACCTGCGCGGCCCCCGTCGCCCGCACCAGCCGCAGCAGCCGGCTCACAGGGCGTACCCGACGCCCTGCACGGTACGGATCAGCGCCGGCTCCCCCAGCTTGGCGCGCAGCTTGCTCATGCAGACGCGGACGGCGCCCGTGAAGGGGTCGGCGTTGGCGTCCCAGGCCCGCTCCAGCAGCTCTTCCGCGCTGACCGTGCCGCCGTCGGCCTCCAGCAGCAGCTGCAGCACGGTGAACTCCTTCGGCGACAGACCCAGGTCACGCCCGTCCCGGGTGGCGGCCCGCCGCACACTGTCGAGCCGGATGCCGTGTCTCTCCAGCTGGGGCGGCACGGGCCTGGCGCTGCGCCGCCGCAGGGCGCGCACCCGGGACACCAGCTCAGGGAATTCGAAGGGCTTGCTCACGTAGTCGTCGGCGCCGAGGTCGAGCCCCTCGACCCGGTCCTCCATGGTCCCGGAGGCGGTGAGCATCAGGATCCTGGTGCGCGACCCCGCGGACACGAGCCGGCGGGCCACGTCGTCGCCGTGCACCCGGGGAAGATCACGGTCCAGGACCACGACGTCGTAGTCGTGCAGCCCGAGATAGGCGAGCGCCGCGTCCCCGCTGTACACGGTGTCGACGGCGAATCCCGCCCGCCGCAGACCGGTCGCCACCAGCTCCGCCAGAATCTCCTCGTCCTCGGCGACCAGTACCCGCATCGTGTTGTCCCCTGCCTCGTGCACGCGTGTCCACTCCTCCCAGGATGCGTCTTTGGTACGGGAAAGGATGTTTCGCAAAGCTCTCCTCGGCCGGGGCCGCCGTTATCGATGTGAGTGGATCTCCCACGGACCGTTAGGATTTCGACCATGGCGGCCACTGGATCCGAGAAGCAGGGGGCGACGGCGTACTACGTCTCGACCCCCATCTACTACGTCAACGACGCTCCTCACCTGGGCCACGCCTACACGACCGTCGCAGGCGACGTGCTCACCCGCTGGCACCGCCAGCGCGGCGAGAAGGTGTGGTACCTCACCGGCACGGACGAGCACGGTCAGAAGATCATGCGCACGGCCGAGGCGAACGACGTCACGCCCCAGGCCTGGTGCGACAAGCTCGTCGAGGAGGCGTGGAAGCCCCTCTGGGAGCATCTGAACATCGCGAACGACGACTTCATCCGGACGACGGAGAAGCGGCACACGGACCGTGTGCAGGAGTTCGTGCAGGATTTGTACGACAAGGACCAGATCTACAAGGGCGGGTACGAAGGCCCGTACTGCGTGGGCTGCGAGGAGTACAAACTCCCCGGTGACCTGATCGAGGCCGAGGACGGCACGAAGCTGTGCCCGATCCACAAGAAGCCGGTGGAGCTCCTCAAGGAGGAGAACTACTTCTTCAAGCTGAGCGAGTACGGCCCGAAGCTCATGGAGTTCTACGCGGCCAACCCGGACTTCATCCAGCCCGAGTCCGCCCGCAACGAGATCGTGAACTTCGTCAAGCAGGGTCTCCAGGACCTGTCGATCTCGCGCTCCACCTTCGACTGGGGCGTCCCGGTCCCCTGGGACCCGAAGCACGTCATCTACGTGTGGATCGACGCCCTGCTGAACTACGCGTCAGCGGTCGGCTACGGCGCCAACCAGGAGAAGTTCGACGGCACCTTCCCGGCGAACGTGCACCTGATCGGCAAGGACATCCTGCGCTTCCACTCGGTCATCTGGCCGGCCATGCTGATGGCGCAGGGGCTGCCGCTGCCCGGCAAGGTCGTCGCCAACGGCTGGCTGATGGTCGGCGGCGAGAAGATGTCCAAGTCGAACCTGACGGGCATCAAGCCGCAGGACCTGACCTCGCACTTCGGCGTGGACGCGTACCGCTGGTACTTCCTGCGGGCCATCGCGTACGGCAGCGACGGCTCGTTCTCCTGGGAGGACTTCAGCGCCCGCTACACCTCCGAGCTCGCCAACGACTACGGCAACCTCGCCTCGCGCGTCGCGGCCATGGTCGGCAAGTACTTCGAGGGCGCGCTCCCGGAGGCCACTGCGGCCGGTGACGCCGAGCGAGCGGTCCAGGAGGGCCTGGCCGAGGCAGTCGCCACCGCCGATCGGAAGATCGGCGAGGAGCTGGACTTCCAGGGCGGCATCCTGGCGATCTTCGACTTCGTGAAGCAGGTCAACGGCTACATCACCGAGCAGGAGCCCTGGAAGGTCGCCAAGGACACGTCGCCGGAGGGCCAGGCCCGGCTCGCGACCATCCTGTACACGGCGGCCGAGTCACTGCGCGGTGTCGCGGTCCTGCTGAACGCCGTGATGCCGGAGACCTCGCAGAAGCTGTGGGACTCCCTGGGCGCCGACGCCGCCCTGGGTGCCCTGGCCGACCAGCGGGTCCAGGACGCCGGCCAGTGGGGCCGGCTGCCCGCGGGCGCGACGGTGACGAAGGGCGCGGTGCTGTTCCCGCGTCTGGAGGAGAAGCCCGCGTAGTCGACGTACGCAGCGAAGGAGCCCGGGTCCCGCACACATGGGGACCCGGGCTCCTTCACGTGCTCCACGTGCGGACCCCGACGCACCTTCCGCGTTTCACCGCGCCAGCGACGCGGCGTCCCCCATCACGATCACGGGGTTCTTCGCGGGGTCCAGGGTGAGCAGCAGCTCCCGCATCCGGTCCTCGGTCAGCGAGACGCAGCCCTGCGTGGGCCCGTCGTGGTCCACGTGGATCCAGATGCCGCCGCCCCGCTCCTCGCCGAGCGGCCGGGTGCGGTCCAGGGGGCTGGTGCCCGGGGCGCGGTTGTAGTTGATGGCCACGACATAGTCGAAGGAGCCTTCGAGGGGCTCCCCCAGGAAGCCCTCGCCGCTCACCGCGAAGCGGGACTCTTCGTCGTACGGCAGCAGCGCGCCCGGGTCGGGCAGCCGGCCGCCCGCGTCGGTGAGCCCGAAGACCCCGACGGGAGACCGGAGGTCGCCCGCGACATGGTGGTCCGTCCAGCCCTCCATGCCGTTGTGCGCGGGCCACGGCCCCGCCCAAGGTCTCCAGCCGAGCGCGGGGTCGTCGAGGCTGTGGAGCACGACCGAGGAGCGGTTGGAATCGGGCCCCTGGCCCGTCACCACCACGGCCTGCCGGGCCGTGGGCGGGATCTGCGCCAGAGTCAGCGGACCCAGCGCCGGGATCTCCGCGGGGCGACGCAAGGGCTCCACGGGGCGGGACTGCGCGGCCGAGGCCCCAGGGCCCGCCGCACCGCGCGGCGCAGCGGGGTCGGAAGTCTGCACCGCCCCTGCGGAACAGCTGATGACCAGCAGGAACAGGACGACGAGCATGACGTACGGGCGACGCTGGACGGACACGGTGCGGTACTCCTCGGTGGGGGGCGGACGGGCTTCTCCCGTGCCGGTCTTTGCCGGGGCCGTCGGCACCGAACCGGAACCGGGACCTTCCGGGTGTACCCGCTTCGTGTACCCGAGGTCCGGAAGTTCCGCACGGTCCACCCGTACGCAGGCAAGGGGCCCGGAACCGTCGCGGTTCCGGGCCCTTCACCGGGGATCGCCGAGGGCAGGTGCCCCGGCCCTTCCCCGGAGGCGCGCCGATCGTCTCCTAGAGGCCGGTGCCGTCGTGGGTCTCGTCGGGGTCGACGCCCATCGTGATCGAGCCGACCACCCCACGCGCCATCTTCCCCCTGCGGTAGGAGAGTTCCAGCAGTCCGCCCGTCACACCGCTCCGGTCGTAGATGGTGTCCTCGGTCAGGGTCGTGCGGGTGGTGGTATTCGTCGAGTACGGCTTCTCCTTCGCGGAGTCGAGTACCGCCGACTCGGCGAAGAAGAACTGGCCTGTGTGGCAGGTGTGTCCGCCCTCGTACCCGGCGTCGGTCATCTTCCCGCCGACGTGGACCTTGGTGTGGATGTGCACGGCACGGCCCTGGTACCAGCCCGGGAAGACCGTCCTGAACTCCACGTACCCGTGCTGGTCGGTGAGCTGTGTGCCCCGCAGGTAGCGCTCGTCGTCGGTGGGCTCGCTGTGCCCGCCGCCGCCACCGCCCGGACCTCCGGAGGGAGGTGTCCCGGTGGGGGTTCCGGTCGGCGCGTCGGTCGGCAGGTCCGTGGGGGCGCCGCTCGGCGGGGTGCCTCCGCCGGGGCCGCCCTGGCTCATGCTCTCGTAGCCGGAGTAGATCCCCAGTGCGTCGCAGTGCCAGATGTCGACGGCCGCCTTCTTCAGCGGCTTGCAGGTGTCGGAGTCGATCACCTTCAGCCGGAGGGTCATCGGGATGCCCTCCTTGTCCTCGGTGATGTCCTTCCTGATCTTGTCCGCGTCGATGTAGTACGGGCCCTCGGTGGTCTCCGAGGTCAGGCGGTAGCACGTCTCCCCCTGACCGGCCGTCGTGCCGGAGGCGGCGCTCTCCTCCTCGCCCGCCGAGGCGGTGGCGACGACCCCGGCGCCGACTCCTGCGGCGGCGACGACCGCCCCGCCGGCGAGGATCACCCTGCGTCGGGTCAGGTTCTTCTTGTGCGCGGGTCCCTGGTTCTCTGTCATGAGCCGGGAGACCAGGCAGCCCCGCTGGCAGGAGCATGGGAGTCAGCTGTGCGTGCCTGTGCGCCTGCCGTGACCGCTTGGAACACCGCGAGCGCCGGGGTGTCGGGGTGTCAGGAGCGCCGGGGTGTCGGGGTACCGGGGTGCCGGAAAGGAACAGTCCCCGGCCGACGGCCGGGGACTGTTTCACGTGGAACCGAAGCGGAACCGCTGACGCCTACTTCGCGCCGGTGTCCCGCGCGACCGAGTCCTTGGCCTCGGCCTTGTCCTTCGCCGCCGCGACAGGCTTGCGGAGCTGGATGTTCAGCTCACGCAGACGGGTCTCGTCCAGCTCGCTCGGGGCGCCCATCATCAGGTCCTGGGCGTTGCCGTTGAGCGGGAAGGCGATCGTCTCGCGGATGTTGGGCTCGTCGGCGAGCAGCATCACGATGCGGTCGACGCCCGGGGCGATGCCACCGTGCGGCGGGGCGCCGAGGCGGAACGCGCGCAGCATGCCCGCGAACTCACGCTCGACGGTCTCCGCCTCGTAACCGGCGATCGCGAAGGCCTTCAGCATGACCTCGGGCTCGTGGTTACGGATGGCGCCGGAGGACAGCTCGATGCCGTTGCAGACGATGTCGTACTGCCACGCCAGGATGTCGAGCGGGTCCTTCTCCTCCAGGTCCCGCATGCCGCCCTGGGGCATGGAGAACGGGTTGTGCGAGAAGTCGATCTTGCCGGTGTCCTCGTCCTTCTCGTACATCGGGAAGTCGACGATCCAGCAGAAGCGGAAGACGCCCTCCTCGAAGTGGCCGGCGCGCTTGGCGGCCTCGACACGGACGGCGGACATGATCTTGGAGACCTCGTCGAACTCGCCCGCGCCGAAGAAGACCGCGTGGCCGGGGACGAGGGACAGCCGCTCGGTGAGCGTCTTGACGTCCGTCTCGGTGAGGAACTTCGCGATCGGTCCGGCCAGTGCGCCGTCCTCTCCGACACGGACCCAGGCGAGGCCCTTGGCCCCGTGCTCGACGGCGTACTCACCGAGGCCGTCGAAGAACTTGCGGGACTGGCCCGCGGTGTCCGGCACCGGCAGGGCGCGGACGTGCTTGCCGGCGAACGCCTTGAACCCGGAGTCGGCGAACACGTCGGAGATGTCGACGAGTTCCAGCTTTGCCCGGAGGTCCGGCTTGTCGTTGCCGTACTTCAGCATCGACTCGCGGAACGGGATGCGCGGGAAGGGCGAGGTGACCTCGCGGCCGTTGCCGAACTCGGTGAAGAGCTCGGTCATCAGCTTCTCGATCGGCTGGAAGACGTCCTCCTGCTCGACGAAGGACATCTCGACGTCGAGCTGGTAGAACTCGCCCGGCGAGCGGTCGGCGCGTGCGTCCTCGTCGCGGAAGCACGGCGCGATCTGGAAGTAGCGGTCGAAGCCGGAGATCATCAGCAGCTGCTTGAACTGCTGCGGCGCCTGCGGAAGGGCGTAGAACTTGCCCGGGTTCAGGCGGGACGGGACCACGAAGTCGCGGGCGCCCTCGGGGGACGTCGCGGCCAGGATCGGGGTCGCCATCTCGTTGAAACCGAGGGCCACCATCTTGGAGCGGATGGAGGCGATGACGGACGAGCGCAGCATGATGTTGCGGTGCATCCGCTCACGGCGCAGGTCGAGGAAGCGGTACTCCAGGCGCCGCTCCTCGTTGACGCCGTCCTCGGCGTTGATCGTGAAGGGCAGCGGGGCGGCCTCGCCCAGCACCTCGACCTCGGTGACCTCGATCTCGATCTCGCCGGTCGGGAGCTCCGGGTTGACGTTGTCGGCGCCGCGCGCGGAGACCTTGCCGTCGATCCGGACGACGGTCTCCTTGGTCAGCTTCGACAGGGCCTCGTTGCCGGGGGTACCGGGGCGGGCCACGAGCTGCACCAGACCGTAGTGGTCACGCAGATCGATGAAGAGGATGCCGCCCAGGTCTCGGCGATTGTGCAGCCAGCCGCTCAGCCGGACGTCGGTGCCGACGTCAGAGGCGCGGAGCTCGCCGCAGGTGTGGGACCTGTACCGATGCATCGTCGTTCATCCAGTCTTCGCGGTTCGGGGTCGATTGACACCCCAGGCTACCGCCCATGGACGCACCGCTTCATTGGCATTGTCGCCGCGCGGCCGTCCGGGACGCGCCCGACGGCCTCCGGCGCTCGGCTGCCGTGCGGCCGTCCCTCGGTGGCGACCGCGAAGAACATCTTCCTAAAGTGGGGCAATGCGCACCGAGGAGATCCTGGCTGCGATCGGGACCGGCCTGTGGAGCTGGGACAGCTCATCAAACACGGTCACGCTCGACGCCGAGGCGGCACGACTGGTGGGACTGCCCGCCGAGTCCACTGTCCGCCCCGGCGAGGAGGTGCGCCCCCGCTTCCACCCGGCCGACTGGAACGAGATCGACGGCATCGTGAACTTCGCGATCGCCGAGGGCACGGTGGCCGAGGCCAGGATGCGCATCGTGGACGGGAACGGATCGGTCGTACGCACGGTGCGCAGCCGTTCCAAGCCGGTCGCGCTGGACACTCCCGGCCGCCATACGTACGTGCTGATGGGCATTCTCCAGGAGGTCGCCCCGCCCCCGGAGGCAACCGCGGCGCAGACCCCGCTCACGGGTGACTGGCGGCGGTCGCGCGAGGCGTTCCTGCTGGACGCGGGGCGGGCGCTGGCCGAGGCCGTGTCCACCGAGGAGGTCCTGCGGGTCGCCGGCTCGCTCTCCATGCCCGGCTTCTCGCCGGACGGACTGGCCGTCTTCGGCGTCTCGGGCGAGCGGCTCACGGTCATCGGGCACCACGGGCACAACGTCGGCGACGAGAAACCGTTCACCGACATGCCCCTGCAGACCGACTATCCGGCCGCCGAGGTCGTGCGGACCGGCCAGGCGATCTACCTCGCGTCCCCCGAGGAGTACCGGCGGCGCTTCCCGGCCACCTGGCCCCTCGCGAAGGAGTTCGGACGCCAGTCCTGGGCCTTTCTGCCGCTCATCTCGTCCGGGCACACCATGGGCGCCTGGATGGCCGGCTTCCGGCACAACGTGGCCTTCTCGCCGGACGAACGCTCCGTCCTTTCGACAGTGGCCAGGATGCTGGCACAGGCGCTGACCCGCGCCGGGGCGGCCGAGAACGAGCGCGAGCTGTCGCTCGGCCTCCAGAGGGCCATGAGACCGTCCCTGGGCCCCGGCGTCCCCGGGCTGACGGTGGCGGCGCGTTACATCCCGACGGGCGGCGGGCTCCAGGTCGGTGGCGACTGGTACGACATGATCCCGCTCCCGAACGGCCGTATCGCCCTCGTGATCGGTGACGTGCAGGGCCACGACGTGCGGGCGGCGGGGCTGATGGGCCAGCTGCGGATCGCCCTGCGCGCTTACGCCTCCGAGGGGCACCGCCCCGATGCCGTGCTCTCCCGGGCCTCACGCTTCCTGTCCGGGCTGACGGAGACGTACGACCTCGCCGAAGGCGAGGACGGTTCGGACGCGACGCGCTTCGCGACCTGCCTGTACGCGGAGGCCGACCCCGAGGCCGGGACCCTCGACATCGCCCGGGCCGGCCACCCGGACCCGGTGGTGATCAGCGTCGACGGCACCGCGGTGATCCGGCAGACCGCCGGAGGGATGCCCCTGGGCGTCGAGAAGGACGCCGACTACCCGACGACGCGCGTCGTCCTGGGGCCCGGCGAGACGATCATGCTGTGCACGGACGGCCTCATCGAGACCGGCGGACACGACATGGCCACCGGATGGACCAGGCTCAGGCCGGTCCTGGAGAAGCCCGTCGAGGACCTGGAGGAGCTCGCGGACGCCCTCGTACAAGCCGTGCACGGGCCGAGCTCGCACTACACGACCGGGCCGCTGGTGGACCGGCGGGAGGACGACATCGCGGTCCTCGTGATGCGGCGCGAGGGAGCGCGGACGCGCAGGCCCCTGGGCCGCCGCTCGGCCATGACCATCGCCCAGGCGGAGCCCGAGCAGGTCGCCGCCGCCCGTCAGCAGTTGCGGGAGCTCCTGCACGACTGGGCGGACGTGGAACAGGTCGACTCCGCCGAGCTCATGGTCTCCGAGATGGCCACGAACGTTCTCGTCCACACGGACGGGGACGCGCTGCTCCTTGCCGAGGTCACGGGCCGTCGGGGCGAGCGGCGGCTGCGCGTCGAGGTGGCCGACGCCAGCGACGAGCTGCCGCACAAGCGGCGGCCCGGGGAGATGGCGTCCAGCGGCCGCGGGCTGGTGCTGATGGAGATGCTCGCCGACGCCTGGGGAGTGGACCCGAGGGGCGAGGGGAAGTCGATCTGGTTCGAACTGTACGAGTCGGCGGAACCGGCGGAGCTGAGCACCACCGGGTCATGATCCGTCGGGCACCGCGCTTCCCCCGCCAGCGGCCTCGTAGCCCTTGCGCAGCTCGCCGATCACCCCGAACGCCGCCGCGCACAGCGGCACAGCCAGCAGCATGCCCAGCAGCCCCGCGACACTGGCGCCCGCGGTGAGGGCGATCATGATCATGGCGGGGTGCATCTGGACCGTGCGGCTCTGGATGACGGGCTGGAGCACGTGCCCCTCCAGCACCTGCACGGCGAGCACCACTCCCAGTGCCCAGAACGCGATCACGATGCCCCGGTCCGCGAGCGCGACGAGCACGGCGACGGCACCGGAGATGAATGCCCCGAGATACGGGATGTAGGCGCCGACGAAGACCAGCGCCCCCAGTCCCACCGCCCCCGGCACCCGCAGGATCAGCAGGCCCACCGTGATGCACAGGGCGTCGATCAGGGCGATGAAGGTGGTGCCGCGCATGAACCCCTCGACGGCTTCGAAGGCCCTGCGCCCCATGGCCTCCACCAGGTCGCCGGTCCCGCGCGGGGCGATCGTGTGGGCCAGGCGGACCGCACGGTCGGAGTCGCGCAGGAAGAAGAACGTCAGCAGCAGGGCGAGGACCGCGGTGGTCACGAGCGAACCGATGACGCTGATCCCCGTGAGCAGTCCGCCCGCCGCGCTCGCCCCGAACTTCCCGATGAGGTTCTTGGCGTTGTCCGCCAGGTCGTCCACATCGGCGACACCCTCGATGTCGAAGTGGTCGATGACCCACTGCGCGGTGTCCTTCAGCGAGGCCACGATCTGGTCGCCGGTGTCCACGAGGGCGGTCACGACGATGTATCCGGCGCCACCGCCCACCGCGACGAGCGCGGCGCAGGTGAGTCCGGCCGCGACCGATCTGTTCACCTTGTGCGCGGTCAGCCAGCGGTGGACGGGGCCGAGCAGCGCCGTGCCGAGCAACGCCAGCAGGACCGGGGTGACCGCGGTCTTGAGCACCACCACCAGCCAGACGGCCACGGCCGCGACGCCGGCGACCAGGAGCAGGACGCCGCACCAGGCGGCCGTCCGCCGCGCGACATCGGGCAGGAGTGGCTTGCGGTTAGGCACCCTCCCACCCGATCACGGGCCGGGAGTGGTGTCCCTTCCGCACGGGCGTACGGGTGACGGTCCGTCACCCGTACGTCCGGCCGGGCACCGCGGGCGCCCGGAGCGGTGATACCGCCGCGAAGAGCCAGGAGGGGTCACATGCCGTGCACGGCCGGGACCTTGCCGAGCCGGCCGGCCTGGAAGTCCTCGAAGGCCTGCTTGAGCTCGTCCTGGGTGTTCATCACGAACGGCCCGTAATGCGCCATGGGCTCACGGATCGGACGCCCGCCGAGCAGCACGACCTCCAGGTCCGGCGTGTTGCCGTCCTGCGACTCGTCGGCGCGGACGGTCAGCGAGGACCCCTTGCCGAAGACCGCGGTCTGCCCGGTGTGGACGGGACGGCGCTCCGCGCCGACGCTGCCGCGCCCGGCGAGGACGTACGCGAGGCCGTTGAACTCCTCACGCCAGGGCAGCGTCACCTCGGCACCCGGCCGGACCGTCGCGTGGACCATGGTGATCGGGGTGTGCGTGATGCCCGGGCCCTCGTGACCGTCGAGTTCACCGGCGATGACGCGGAGCAGCGCGCCACCGTCCGGGGAGGCGAGGAGCTGGACCTGGCCACCGCGGATGTCCTGGTAGCGGGGCGCCATCATCTTGTCGGCCTTGGGCAGGTTCACCCAGAGCTGGAGGCCGTGGAAGAGGCCACCGGACATGACGAGGGCCTCAGGCGGCGTCTCGATGTGCAGGAGGCCGCTGCCCGCGGTCATCCACTGGGTGTCGCCGTTCTCGATGGAGCCTCCGCCACCGTGGCTGTCCTGGTGGATGAAGCTCCCGTCGATGATGTACGTGACGGTCTCGAAGCCGCGGTGCGGGTGCCAGGGAGTCCCCTTCGGCTCACCTGCGGCGTACTCCACCTCACCCATCTGGTCCATCATGATGAACGGGTCGAGGTGCCGGTAGTTGATCCCGGCGAAGGCGCGCCGCACCGGGAACCCCTCGCCTTCGAAACCGCTCGGCGCGGTGGTGACGGTCAGCACGGGACGGGACACGGCGTCGGCCTGGGCCGCGACCTTCGGCAGGGTCAACGGGTTTTCGACGGTCACTGCGGGCATGGGAGCCACCTCCGGGAGTCTTCTGCGTCCAATTTAGTTGAACAGTGAACATCTTGCAAGACGGTCCCCATTCCCGCCGCCACACGGCAACGAGGGCCCGCACCGGAACGGTGCGGGCCCTCGGATCACCCCGGAAGGCCGGGGACGTCTCTCAGCCGTCTGCGAGGCGAAGGCGGCTAGCCGTACATGCGGCGCATGGCGAAGTCCACCATCTGCTCCACCGCCTTGGCGTCGAAGACCATGCGGTGGTCACCCTCCATGTCGAGGACGAAGCCGTAGCCGGTGGGCAGCAGATCGATCACCTCGGCGCCGGTGATCACGAAGTACTTGGACTCCTTGCCCGCGTAGCTCCGGAGCTCCTTGAGCGTGGTGAACATGGGGATCACCGGCTGCTGGGTGTTGTGGAGGGCCAGGAAGCCGGGATTGTCACCGCGCGGGCAGTAGACCTTCGCCGTGGCGAAGATCTGCTGGAAGTCCTCCGCGGACAGCGAACCGGTCGTGAAGGCCCGTACCGCGTCGGCCAGGGACGGCGGCGAGGGCTCGGGGTACAACGGCTGCTCGCCGTAGCCGCCGCCCATCTGCTGCTGTGCACCCGGGTTCTGGTCGTAGCCATACATGCCGCAAAGAGTAATCGGACACATCTGCGCCTTGAGGGGTTGCGCCTTATTACTGACGGGTAGCATCATCGTGGGGGTCAGCTGATGTACCCACGCCAGGCCGTCCGTCGCCCGACCCTCACTCCTCCCCGGGGCGCTGCGCGCCACTGCTATTGATTACGGAGCCTTCCCATGGGGCACTACAAGTCGAATCTCCGCGACATCGAGTTCAACCTCTTCGAGGTCCTCGGGCGCGACAAGCTGTACGGCACCGGTCCGTTCGCGGAGATGGACGTCGACACCGCGAAGAGCATCCTCGACGAGGTCACCCGCCTCGCGGAGAACGAGCTCGCCGACTCGTACGCCGACGCCGACCGCAACCCGCCGGTCTTCGACCCCGCGACGAACACGGCGCCCGTCCCGGCCTCCTTCAAGAAGTCCTACCAGGCCTTCATGGACTCCGAGTACTGGCGTCTCGGCCTGCCCGAGGAGATCGGCGGCACGACCTCCCCGCGCTCCCTGATCTGGGGTTACGCGGAGCTCCTGCTCGGCTCCAACCCGGCGGTCTGGATGTACTCCTCCGGCCCCGCGTTCGCCGGCATCCTCTTCGACGAGGGCAACGAGGCGCAGAAGAAGGTCGCCGAGATCGCCGTCGAGAAGCAGTGGGGCTCGACGATGGTGCTGACCGAGCCCGACGCGGGTTCGGACGTAGGCGCCGGCCGTACGAAGGCCGTCGAGCAGGAGGACGGCTCCTGGCACATCGAGGGTGTGAAGCGCTTCATCACCTCGGGCGAGCACGACATGTCCGAGAACATCCTCCACTACGTCCTGGCACGCCCCGAGGGCGCCGGCCCGGGCACCAAGGGGCTCTCCCTCTTCCTGGTCCCGAAGTTCCACTTCGACTGGACCACCGGCGAGCTCGGTGCGCGCAACGGCGTGTACGCGACGAACGTCGAGCACAAGATGGGCCTCAAGGCGTCGAACACCTGCGAGATGACCTTCGGCGACCAGCACCCCGCCAAGGGCTGGCTCATCGGTGACAAGCACGACGGCATCCGCCAGATGTTCCGCATCATCGAGTTCGCCCGCATGATGGTCGGCACGAAGGCCATCGCGGCCCTGTCCGCGGGTTACCTCAACGCGCTCGAGTACGCCAAGGAGCGCGTCCAGGGCACCGACCTGTCGCAGTTCATGGACAAGACGGCCCCCAAGGTCACCATCACGCACCACCCCGACGTGCGCCGCTCCCTCATGACGCAGAAGGCTTACGCCGAGGGCATGCGCTCCCTGGTGCTGTACACCGCGTCCGTCCAGGACGCGATCCAGGTGAAGGAAGCCGCGGGCGAGGACTCCAAGGCGCTCAACGGCCTCAACGACCTGCTGCTCCCGATCGTGAAGGGCTACGGCTCCGAGAAGTCCTACGAGCAGCTCGCACAGTCGCTCCAGACGTTCGGCGGCTCCGGGTACCTCCAGGAGTACCCGGTCGAGCAGTACATCCGTGACGCCAAGATCGACACCCTGTACGAGGGCACGACGGCGATCCAGGGCCAGGACTTCTTCTTCCGGAAGATCGTCCGCGACCAGGGCGCCTCGCTGAACGCCCTCTCCGAGGAGATCAAGAAGTTCCTCGCGGGTGCCCAGGGCAACGAGGAGCTGTCCGGTTCGCTGGACAACCTCGCCAAGGCCGCGGTGGACCTGGAGGCGATCGTCGGCACGATGATCACCGACCTCACCGCGACCGGTGAGGACGTCAAGAACATCTACAAGGTGGGCCTCAACACCACCCGCCTCCTGATGGCCTCCGGCGACGTCGTCGTCGGCTACCTGCTGCTCAAGGGCGCGGTCGTGGCCTCCGAGAAGCTGCGCAACGCCTCCGCCAAGGACGCCGCCTTCTACCAGGGCAAGATCGCCGCGGCGAAGTTCTTCGCCGCGAACGTCCTGCCCGGCGTCTCCGGCGAGCGGGCACTGGCCGAGGCCGTCGACAACTCGCTGATGGAGCTGGACGAGGCCGCGTTCTAGGACTCCTCACGCTCTTCGCACAGAGCTCTTCGCACAGAAGTGGAGACGGCCCGCCCCCCTCAGGGGGCGGGCCGTCCCTATGATCACGGGTGGATTCCGAGGGGGGACACGTCCATGGGTGCGAGGACGGCCGGGACACGGTGGGCAGCGGCGGCAGGAACGGCCGCGCTGCTGCTGACGGGCTGCGGAGGGGGCGCGGAGGACGAGGCGACGGCACTGGACAGGGCTCAGGTCGCCTCGGTGCTGCCGGACGAGGACGGGCTCGCGGGCTGGGACTCCACGGAGGACTCCTCGGTCGCCCCCATGGACGACGTGGCCCGGCGCAACTTCTGCGCGTCCGCGGGCAACAGGTGCGAGAGATCTCTGTTCCTCGGGTCCGCCTCGTTCATGCGCGAGGACGAGCAGTCGAGGGCCGCTTCTGGATGGTCGCCTACGAGGACGAGAAGGCCGCCGAGGCCGCTTACGACGTCCTGTGGAAGAACACCGCGCGCACCGCGGGCAGGGACGACGCCGACCTGGGCCCGGTGGGCGCGCGGCGGGACGCCGTGGGGGGCCCGATCGGCTACGACGGCGCTTACGGCGTCACCGGGCAGATCCGGGTGGGCGCGGCGCTGCTCTGGGTCTCCTCGGACGCCCGGAGCGAGAAGAAGCTCGACAAGACGCTGGTCAAGGACCTCGCCGCACTGTTCTCCGACCGCGCGCAGCAGGCACAGAACGGTGAGGAACCGTCCGCCGCGCTCTGAGCCCGGGGGCAAGGCGATGCTTTCCGGACGATGACGCGGGCGACGGCCGTCCGCCGTGAACCCGCCGGGGCGGCCGTCGTTACAGTGAGGAACATGAGCTCTCCCCTCCGCTTCGACCGCGGGCACACCGACGATCTGATGGCCTTCCTGATGGCCTCCCCCTCCCCGTACCACGCCGTGGCCACGGCGGCCGCGCGGCTGGAGAAGGCCGGATTCCGGCAGGTCGAGGAGACGGACGCGTGGGACGGCTCCACCGGCGGGAAGTACGTCCTGCGGGGCGGCGCGATCATTGCCTGGTACGTGCCGGAGGGCGCCGGCCCCCACACCCCGTTCCGGATCGTGGGGGCCCACACCGACTCCCCGAACCTGCGGGTCAAGCCGCTGCCCGACACGGGGGCGTACGGCTGGCGCCAGATCGCCGTGGAGATCTACGGCGGGACGCTCCTGAACACCTGGCTCGACCGGGATCTCGGTCTGGCCGGCCGCCTCTCGCTGCGCGACGGCACGCACCGGCTGGTCGACATCGACCGGCCCCTGCTGCGCGTCCCCCAGCTGGCCGTGCACCTGGACCGGTCCGCCAACCCCGACGGCCTCAAGCTCGACCGCCAGAAGCACATGCAGCCGATCTGGGGACTCGGTGAGGTCGAGGAGGGTGACCTCATCCGCTTCGTCGCGGAGGAGGCGGGCGTCGATCCCGCCGAGGTCACCGGCTGGGACCTCATGCCGCACCCCGTCGAGCCGCCCGCCTACCTCGGCCGGGACCGTGAGCTGCTCGCCGGGCCGCGCATGGACAACCTGCTCTCGGTGCACGCCGCCACGGCCGCGCTGGCCGCCGTGGCCGGCCGGCCGGACGACCAGCTCCCGTACATCCCCGTGCTGGCCGCCTTCGACCACGAGGAGAACGGCTCCCAGTCCGACACGGGCGCGGACGGCCCGCTGCTCGGCACCGTGATGGAGCGCTCCGTGTTCGCCCGCGGCGGTTCGTACGAGGACCGCGCCCGGGCCTTCGCCGGGACCGTGTGCCTCTCGTCGGACACCGGCCACGCCGTCCACCCCAACTACGCCGAGCGGCACGACCCGACGCACCACCCGGTGGCCAACGGCGGGCCGATCCTCAAGGTCAACGTCAACATGCGCTACGCCACCGACGGCGGCGGCCGGGCCGTGTTCGCCGCGGCCTGCGAGAAGGCGGGCGTGCCGTGGCAGACGTTCGTCTCCAACAACGCGATGCCGTGCGGCACGACGATCGGCCCGATCACCGCGGCCCGGCACGGCATCCGGACGGTCGACATCGGTGTGGCGATCCTGTCGATGCACAGCGCGCGCGAACTCTGCGGTGCCGACGACCCGTATCTGCTGGCCAACGCACTCGCGGCGTTCCTCGCGGGCTGATCCCTCCGCCGCCCGACCGCCTCCTCGGACATGGTTGTCGCCGGGCCGGGTACGCGACCCGTACACCGGCCCGGAGTCACCGGGCCGTCGAGGAGGCGGAAATCATGGGACTCGGAGGATGCATTCTCCTGATCGGTGGCGGGGCGATTCTGGCGTTCGCCACCGACTGGGAGATGGACACCGTCAATGTCGACCTGGTCGGCTGGATCATGATGCTCGTCGGCCTCATCGGGGTCTTCGTCTACGCGAGCATCGCGCGTCGCCGCCGCATGATCATGCCGCCCACCACCACCGTCGTGACGGAGGACGAGCGCCGCTACCAGTGATCTGACGGGCGGGCATCCGCTCCCCCGCGGGGCGTCCGTGACTGTGCGTCGGCCCGGCGGGAGGCCCGATGTTCTGGGCACCTGTCCCGGCCCCCACCCCGGGTGCGTCCTGCCCGGAAGGAATGCCGCTCGTGGAGTTCCGGCTGCTCGGCACGGTATCCGTCGACACCCGGACCGGGCCCCTGCCGCTCGGGCCCGCCAAACGGCGCAGCCTGCTCGCCGCCCTGCTGCTGTCGGCCAACACCCCCGTGCCGGTCGCCCGGCTGGCGGACTCCCTGTGGGGCGAGGAACCCCCACCGCGCGCCCGGGGCGTCATCCAGGGACACGTCTCACGCCTCCGCGCCCTTCTGACAGGTGCGGAGGCACAGGCGTACGGGGTGGAGCTGATCACGCTCGGCGACGCCTACGTCCTCAGGGTCCCGGAAACGCTGCTGGACTACCAGCGCTTCGAGGAACTGCTGATGCTGGCACGCCAGCAGCGCAGCGCCGCCGACACCGTGCGCATGCTCGACGACGCCCTGGCGCTGTGGCAGGGCCCGGCACTCGGCGGAGCGTTCACCGAAGGACCGCTCCAGGCCGCCGCGCACACGCTGGAGGAGTCCCGGCTGGCAACGGTCGAGGAGCTGGCCCGGGCCTACGGGAATCTCGGCGAGCACCACCGGGCGGCATCCGTACTGCGGGCGGAAGCGGTCGCCCACCCGATGCGGGAGTCACTGGCGGCGGCCCTGATACTGGCGCTGTACCGGGCGGGGCGCCAGTCGGAGGCCCTGGACTGGTTCCACCGTACGAGGCGGCTGCTCGCCGATGAGCTGGGCATCGACCCCGGACACGAACTCGCCGACGCCTACGCGCTGATCCTGCGCGGCGGCCCCCGGCCCGGTCCGGCCCCCGACGGCGGCCTGGGGACGGCCGCGTCCGGACCGGCACGGTCCGGCACCGCCCCGGCCCCGGGCTCATCGCGTGTCCCCGCGGCGCACAGTCCCTCCGTGGCCACGCACCCCACCGATCTGCTGCCCCGCGTCCCCCGTGGCTTCCACGGACGCACCGCGGAGCTGGCGGCACTCACCCGGGCCGCCGCAGGAGAGGCACCCGTGTGCCTGGTCACCGGCCCGGCGGGAGTGGGCAAGACGTCGCTGGCCCTCCAGTGGGCGCACCACAACCCCGCCGCCTTCCCTGACGGACGGCTCTTCGCCGATCTGCGAGGTTTCAGCGAGACGGGCGAGCCCGCTCTCATAGACGTCCTGCGCGAGTTCCTGCTGGCCCTCGGCGTCGCACCGCGCCGCGTCCCGGAGTCCGTGACCGCCGCGGCCGCGCTCTTCCGGACCCACCGACCGGCGCCGGCGGCGATGCGGCGCCCTGCACCACCAAGGGCCTGGCGATCAGCGCCGAGGTCCAGGACGGCCCGCCCTACACCCACATCGTCCTGACCGCCAAGAACACCTCGGGCCACAGCTGCCTGATGCAGGGCTTCCCCGAGATCCGGTTCCTGGAGAACGCGCGTGGCACCGTGCCGGCGGTCGACAAGAGCAAGCCCGCCGGTCCGGTCGTCCTCGGCGCCGGTGCTCCCGCGTACGCAGCCGTGCGGCTGTCGGACGGCGGTGTGGACGAGGACGTCGAGACCGTGAGGCTCCCGGCGCCGAGGGCATCGCCGTGGACCCGGCGAAGTGGGCGACCGGCTACTGGACGCCCGAGCTGCGCAACGGCGCCGACGATTTCTGAGCCGTCAGCCCTGCTCGTCCATCCCGGCCAGCACGAGCGGCAGCCGGGACACCCCTCCGGCCGTGACGCTCACGGGGACGCCCCAGTCCTGCTGGTGCACGTGGCAGGCCGGGTACTCGTTGGCCGGGTCGTCGTCGCAGGAGGCGGCCATCGCGGACACGTGCAGAACGCCCTCGGTGACCCCTTCGGCAAGGACCAGGTCACGGCTCAGGTCCGTACCCGGACCCGACCCCTCGGCCAGCAGCTCCGGCGGGGTCGAGGAGACCAGCAGCCGCGTCGAGGGACCGTACCGGGTGTCCAGCTTCTGTCCGGCGGGCGCCTGGAAGACCACATCCAGCCGCAGCGTGCCGGCGGCGACCTCGGTGGCCGCCCGCTGGGTGCGGTGGGCCTGGTCCGCGACCCTCACGGCCTCCTCGGGCAGCCGCAGGCGGGTCAGCCGGTGGCGTGCGGACTCGACGACGACCAGGTCGCCGTCCACCAGCACCGCGTCACTGGGCTCGCGCAGGTCGGTGGCCAGCGTGGTGACCTCGCCGCTCTCCGGGTCGTACCGCCGCAGCGCGTGGTTGTACGTGTCGCTCACGGCGACCGAGCCGTCCGGGAGGGCCGTGACCCCCAGCGGGTGCTGGAGGAGCGCCTGCTCCGCGGGACCGTCGCGGTGGCCGAAGTCGAAGAGACCGGTACCGACGGCGGTGTGGACCGCGCCCTCCAGGTCCAGCCAGCGCAGCGAGGAGGTCTCGGAGTCGGCGACCCAGAGCCGGTCGCCGGCGGCGGCCAGACCGGACGGCTGCGCGAACCAGGCCTGGTCCCCGGGCCCGTCGACCAGGCCCTCGTTGGTCGTCCCGGCGGCGACCCGCACCGTGCCCTGCCCGGGGTCGTACGTCCACAGCTGGTGGACGCCGGCCATCGCGATCCACAGCCGGTCGCCGAACCAGGCGATGTCCCACGGCGACGACAGATCCACTTCCTCGGCAGGGCCGCTGGTGGCGGAGCCCTGCCACCACTGGCGCCCGGTCCCCGCGAGCGTGGTCGTCACGCCCGTGGCGAGGTCGAGCGCCCTGATCGCGTGGTTGACCGTGTCCGCGACGGCGATCCGGCCGTCCGGCAGGACGGCGAGTCCCTGCGGTTCGCTGAACCGGGCCTCCTCTCGGCCGCCGTCCGCGAATCCGCGCTCACCGGCTCCGAAGTGGCCCCGTACGGTCTCGCCGTCGGCATCCAGCTCGACCAGGCGGTGCCGTGTGGTGTCCGAGACGAGGAAACCGCCGTCGGGGAGGGCGAGCGCCTTGCCGGGGAACCGCAGGTGTGTCGCCACCGGCTCCGGCGCGACGTACGGCCCGTCGCCACGGCGCAGGGTGCCCTTCGCGGCATGCTCGGACTCCAGCTCCTCGACGAGCTTCTCGATGGCGTGCGCGTGGCCCTCACCCGCGTGCTGGGCCACGACGTAGCCCTCGGGGTCCACGACGACGAGCGTGGGCCAGGCCCGGACGGCGTACTGCTTCCAGGTGGCGAGCTCCGGGTCGTCGAGGACCGGGTGGTGCACCTCGTACCGCTCGACGGCGTCGACCACGGCCTGGTGCTCGGCCTCGTGCACGAACTTCGGGGAGTGGACACCGATGATCACCACGGTGTCGCGGTGCTTCTCCTCCAGCTCGCGCAGCTCGTCCAGCACATGCAGACAGTTCACGCAGCAGAATGTCCAGAAGTCCAGGATGACAATGCGTCCCCGCAGGTCAGCGAGGGTGTATTGCCGGTCGCCTGTATTGAGCCAGCCGCCCTTGCCGATAAGTTCGGGGGCGCGGACACGTGCACGTGCTGTCATGACAACAGTCAACAGCACCGTGGCCTGCGCGCATTCCGGCAGGGCGTCGGGGAACCTGTGATCCATGAGACTTCTCGTGCGTGAGCGGCTGTTCGGCGTCGGCGACGACTACTGGATCGAGGACGCGGACGGGCGGAAACTCTTCCTCGTCGACGGCAAGGCCATGCGGCTCCGTGACACCTTCGAGCTGAAGGACGCGAGCGGCCGTGTACTGGTGGAGATCCGGCAGAAGCTGATCAGCCTGCGCGACACGATGATCATCGAGCGGGACGGCGAGGAGCTCGCCAAGGTCAAGCGGAAGCGGCTCTCGCTGCTGCGCAACCACTACCGGGTGGCCCTCGTGGAGGGCACCGAGCTGGACGTCAGCGGCAAGATCCTGGACCGCGAGTTCGCCATCGACTACGACGGTGAGCTGCTCGCCCAGATCTCCCGGCGCTGGCTGACCGTCCGCGACACCTACGGCGTCGACATCGTGCGGGAGGACGCCGATGTGCCCCTGCTCCTCGCGGTGGCGGTGTGCGTGATCGTCCTCGCGGACAAGGAGCACGACAAGGAACACGGTGAGGACTGAGGGACGTGCCGACTCAGGCCGGTGGCCCTGTTTCACGTGAAACAGGGCCACCTGGACGCCAGGGGAAGGCTCAGGCCAGACGTCGCGGGGCGAGGCCCAGGCGGCGGTCCTTGAGGGCAGGGAACTGCTCACGGGTGGCGGCTGCCTTCGCCGGGTCGAACTCCACGGTGAGGACCTCCTCGGCCGCCCCGGCCTCGGCGAGCACCTCGCCCCAGGGGTCGACGACGATGCTGTGGCCCGCCTGTTCGACCCCCGCGTGCGTACCGGCCGTCCCGACCGCCAGGACGTACGCCTGGTTCTCGACGGCGCGTGCCTGCGCCAGCAGCGTCCAATGGGAGCGCCGGCGCTCCGGCCAGCCGGCCGGGACGACCATGGTTTCGGCCCCCGCGTCGACGAGCCCGCGGAACTGCTCGGGGAAGCGCAGGTCGTAGCAGGTGGCGAGGCCGAGGACGGTCTCCGGCAGTGCCACCGTGACGAGCTCCTCACCTGCTCCCATCATGACGGCCTCGCCCTTGTCGAAGCCGAAGCGGTGGATCTTGCGGTACGCGGCGGCCCGCTCGCCCTCGGGAGAGAACACCAGCGAGGTGTTGTAGAGGGTGCCGTCCTCGGCCCGCTCGACGAAGGACCCGGCGTGCAGCCAGACGCCCGCCTCGGCCGCCGCCTTCGCCATGCCGTCGTGCGTAGGTCCGAGCAGCGGTTCGGCCTCGTCGGCGAAGGCGGTGTAGGCGAAGGCGCCCACCGGCCAGAGCTCGGGGAGGACGACCAGGTCCGCCCCCCGCTGGGCCGCGACCAGCGAAGCCACGCGCTCTCTACGGGAATTGACCGATTCATCCGGGTTTACTGCGATCTGGATGAGGGAGGCGTGCACACTACCACCGTCCTGGCATGGAAGCCGTCAACGCGGGCCTACGATCGTCACACGAAAGCACTGCCGGGGTGCCTGCTCGCAGCGTAACTTAGCGAGCGAACCTCCCACGCAGCCCGCAGACAGCACCGTCGGTGCCGGCCAACCCGTCGGCACTTCCCTGCTCTCCAGCCCATGCACCGCAGAACCGCACGAGGGGTCCCGTGACCGTCCATCCCAGCCTCCAGACCTATGCCGATGCCTGGACCCACTCCGTCGAGGCGATAGCCGAGCTGGTCAAGCCACTCCCCGAGGGGGAGTGGAACCGCCGGACGCCCTGCCCGGGCTGGTCGGTGCGCGACATCGTCTCGCACGTCATCGGCATGGAGTGCGAGCAGCTCGGCGATCCCCGTCCCATCCACACGCTGCCACGCGACCTGTACCACGTGCAGAACGACATCCAGCGCTACATGGAGATGCAGGTCGACGTACGGCGCCACCACACGGCGCCGGAGATGACCTCGGAGCTGGAGTACACGCTCATCCGGCGCATGCGTCAGCTGCGCAACGAGTCGCGCGCTCCCGAGACCATGGTGCGGGCCCCCCTCGGTGCCGAGCAGACCCTGGAACTGGCGCTGCGCATGCGGGCCTTCGACGTATGGGTGCACGAGCAGGATCTGCGTACGACGCTGGGGCAGCCCGGCAATCTGGATTCCCCGGGCGCCCTGATCGTCCGGGACACGCTGCTGATCGGGCTGGCGAAGGTCGTCGCCAAGGACGCGGGCGCGCCCGCCAATTCGGCCGTGGTCTTCGATGTGCACGGCCCGCTGGAGTTCCTGCGCACGGTGAGGGTCGACGGCGAGGGCCGCGGTTCGGTCGACGGAGCGCCGTCGCTGGGCCCTGCGGCCACCCTCGCGATGGACTGGGAGACGTACTACCGGCTGGCCTGCGGCCGGGTGCGGGCGCAGGCGGTGGAGGACCGGATCAAGGTCGAGGGCGACCAGGACCTGGGCGCCGAGATCCTGCGCCACTTCGCCCTGACTCCGTAGCGCTGCGACCGGCGGCGCCCGTCCGTCGGGGGACGGGCGCGCCGCCGGAGCCCTGTCAGACGGGCACGTGTACGGCTTCGACCCGGCTGACGACATGGTGGTCGCGTTCCCTGTGTGTGGCGCCGGCGTGCAGCCGCAGGATCTGCACGACGCCGAGCGCCTCCAGGACGAAGACCGAGGCGAACGCGATGCGGTAGTTGTCCCCGGTGGCGTCCAGCAGGACGCCGACCGCGAACAGCGTCGTCATCGAGGCGACGAAGCCGCCCATGTTGACGATGCCCGAAGCGGTGCCCTGGCGTTCCGGCGGATTGGCCGGCCGTCCGAAGTCGAAGCCGATCATCGAGGCCGGGCCGCAGGAGCCGAGCACCACGCAGAGGGTGATCAGCAGCCACATCGGCGCATGGTCACCGGGGTAGAAGATCGTGGCCGCCCAGAGCAATGCGGTCATCGCGACCGTCCCCAGGGCCAGCGGGGCGCGGGCCCCGTGGTGCCGGGCGATGACCTGCCCGTAGACCAGCCCCACCACCATGTTGGAGAGCACGACCAGGGTGAGCAGTTCACCCGCGGTGCCCCTGCTCAGCCCCTGCGCCTCGACCAGGAACGGCATGCCCCACAGCAGCAGGAAGACCATGGCCGGGAACTGCGTGGTGAAGTGCACCCACATGCCCAGGCGGGTACCCGGCTCACGCCAGGAGGCGGCGATCTGCTTCCGCACGTACACCGCTCCGGCGTGCTCGGCGGGCGGCGGCTCGTGGCCCTCGGGGTGGTCCTTGAGGAAGAGCAGCAGCAGGACCAGCACCACCACGCCCGCCAACGAACTGCCGACGAAGGTCGTGGTCCAGCCGAAGCCGTGCAGCGCGCGGGCGATGAAGAGGGTGGAGACGAGATTGCCCGCCATCCCGAAGAGCGCGGCCACCTGCCCGATCAGCGGCCCGCGCCGGGCCGGGAACCACCGGGCGCCCAGCCGCAGCACGCTGATGAACGTCATCGCGTCGCCGCAGCCGAGCAGTGCGCGGGAGGCGAGCGCCATGCCGTACGACGGGGAGAGCGCGAAGCCCAGCTGCCCCACCGTGAAGAGCACCACCCCGATGGTGAGGACCTTCTTGGTGCCCAGCCGGTCGACCATGAGGCCGACGGGTATCTGCATGCCCGCGTAGACGAGCAGCTGGAGGATGGAGAACGTCGACAGTGCCGAGGCGTTGACGTCGAAGCGGTCGGCGGCGTCGAGGCCGGCGACGCCCAGGCTCGTGCGGAAGATGATGGCGACGAAGTAGACGGCGACGCCGATGCCCCAGACCCATGCGGCACGCCGGCCGCCGGGCGGGTCTCCGGGCAGGGAGAGAGTGGGCGCGGCGGAGGTCACCGGTCATCACCCCGGACCAGCACCTTGACCCGGCTGACGTGGCGCCGCACGACCTGCGCGGCACCTTCGGCGTCACCGGCTCTGATGGCGTCCAGCAGCTCCCCGTGCTCGGTGATGTTGGCGGCGATCCTGCCGGGGTGCGCCTCCATCACGGCCACGCCCATCCGCAACTGCCGGTCGCGGAGCTGGTCGTAGAGGCGCGAGAGGATCTCGTTGCCGGCGTTCTTCACGATCTCGGCGTGGAAGCAGCGGTCCTTGACCGACACCGCGGCCAGGTCGCCCGCCTCGGCGAGTTCCCGCTGCTCCTCCAGGAGCTGTTCGAGCCGTGCGATCAGCTGCGCCGACGCGGGCACGGCCTTGCGTGCGGCGAACTCCTCCACGAGGAGCCGGGTCTCCACCACGTCGGAGATCTCCTGCGCGGAGACCGCGAGCACCAGCGCACCCTTCTTCGGGTAGAGCTTGATCAGCCCTTCGACCTCAAGACGGAGCAGAGCCTCCCGCACAGGGGTGCGGGAGACGCCGACGGCCTCGGCCAGATCCCCCTCGGTGAGCAGCGTGCCGCCCTCGTAGCGGCGGTCGAGGACCGCTTCCTTGATGTGGGTGTAGACGCGCTCGGCTGCGGGTGGCGGCTTGGGGTCCGCCTGGCGGGCAGCGGGCGGAACAGTGGGTGCGACAGGCATGCACACAGCATAGATACAAGATGCACCCATGTGCGCGCCACGTCCGGGATCCGGACCGTCGAGGGCTCTCCGGCCCGGATGACAGCCGCTCCGACCGCAAGCCGCGCGGCTTGCGCTACGTTGAGGAGGTGACAGGCCACGCCATCGAAGAGCTACGTCTCACCGCCTTCAAGAGCTTTCACGGAGCGGTACTCCCACTGGCCCCCCTGACCGTCCTCATCGGACGTAACAGCAGCGGAAAGTCCAACGCCCTGGACGGCCTCGAAGTCCTCTCCCGCCTGGCCCGTGGCGACGACATCAACGAGGCGATCGAGAGCCGTCACAGCGCGGCCGGACCGGTACGCGGCGGACTGAACGGCTGCGTACCCCACGGCTCCGACCACTTCGCGCTCGGCTGCACGGTCAGGACGGAGTTCGGGCCCATCACGTTCGACGTGACGATCCAGGTGGAGCCCGAGGTGCAGATCATCGAGGAACGGCTCACCGGCCCCACTGCGAACGGCATGATCCGTCCCCTCCTTGTGAGCGGGGAACCTGTCCCGCACCGTGCGGATATCGACGCCGCATGGCACAACGGCAAACGAGGACGGAACCCGAGCGCACCCTTCCGGAGCACACGGCTGCTCACGTCTCAGCTACCCCTGCGTGTACCCGGCGACAGCGAGGGCGAGAACGACACCGTGTGGGCAGCCGACGCCTTGCTGACCGCGCTGACCGGAGCCTTCCACCTCGACCCGGTACCGCATCTGATGCGGCAGTACGTACAGGCCCGCGATTTCCGTCTCCGCAGGACCGCGGAGAACCTCTCCGCGGCGATCGGCAACATCAAGCGTCATGACCCGGATACGTTCGGGAACCTCGTCGGCCTCCTCCGAGGCCTGGCCGATCACGACATCAAGCGCCTCGCCGTCACCAGGTCGGAACTGGGAGACGTCATGCTCGCGCTCGACGAAGGGCTGCTGGGGCTGACCCCGGCCCGCGAGATGAGCGATGGCATGCTCAGGTTCCTCGCGGTCACGACCTCCTTGCTGACCGGCGGTGACGGGCTGGATCTCGGACCCGCACCGGACGACTACATCGACAGATCGCTCACCCTCGTCATCGAGGAACTGGAGAACGGGCTGCACCCGTCCCAGGCCGGCGAAGTCCTGCGTCTGGTGCAGGAAGCCGCCGCCGGAAGCACGACCCGCGTCCTGATCACCACCCACAGCCCCGCCCTGCTGTCCGCCCTGAGCGGTGACGACCACCAGGGCGTCATCGTCTGTTCACGGGACCGTCCTACGGGCACCAGCCTTCTGACGCGGCTCACTGAACTGGACGGTTATGCCTCGGCGATGGGCTCCGGCCCCCTGGGGGACGTGGTGACCTACGGCAGGCTGGTGCGGGAAGAGCGCGGCGAGCAGGACTACGCGGAGTTCGACCGGCTGCTCGGGATCGGGTGAACCAGGGGCCCGGGGGGTGGAGTTCGTCGACACGTCGATCCTGTGCAACCTGCTGGAGGTACCTGGGAAGTGCCAGGACCGCGAGCAGGCGATCGAAGAGCTGAAGAGCAAGCGCGAGCGGCGGCAGACCGACCTCCTGCTGCCGGTCACCGCGATCATCGAAACGGGTAATCACATCGCCCAGGTGTCCGACGGCCGATCGCGCCGCTCGTGCGCGGAGCGGCTCTCCGGCGTACTGGTCACGGTCATCGAGGGCAAGGCCCCATGGGCGCTCAACGAGGTCGAATGGGACGCCACGCACCTGCGGGCCCTCGTGGACGGCGGCAGCACCGGCAGCACCCTGATCCAGCACGCCATCAACCGGCTCGGCTGCGGCGACCTGAACATCCTGGTCGAACGGGACCGGTACCTGGCCCGGACCTCCGGTGTCCGGGCCACGATCTGGACACTGGACGAGTTGCTCAAGTCGTACAGTTGACCGGCTGCCTGACTCGGTCCCGGACCGATCCTGGCCCCGGCTTCGGCGGCGAATCCGGCAGAGCACGCGCATGGCGAAGCATGTGCTGAGTCACCCGTACGGGGACACATCCATCCGGCCACCTCACGAGTCTCACCACCGAGCGGCACCCTCACGTGGCCGCATAAAGGTGTATCTGGAGCGTTTGACTTGAAAATCCTCAAGGGCATAAACCGCGCAAGCGTTGCCGCCACCGTGAGCCTCACCGCAGGTGCCGTCCTGGCCGGCAGCGCGTTCGCCTCCACGGCCCAGGCAGCCGCACCGCCCACCCCCACGATCACCGCCAAGGGCGGTTTCGTGATGAACAACGGCACCGCGAAGACGCTCTACGGCAAAGCCGCGGACACCCGCCGCTCCACCGGCTCGACGACGAAGATCATGACCGCGAAGGTGGTCCTGTCGCAGAAGAACCTGAATCTCGACTCCAAGGTCACGATTCAGAAGGCGTACAGCGACTACATCGTCAAGAACACCGCCTCGTCGGCCCGGCTGATCGTCGGGGACAAGGTAACGGTCCGCCAGCTCCTGTACGGCCTGATGCTGCCGTCGGGCTGCGACGCCGCGTACGCCCTCGCCGACAAGTTCGGCACCGGCACCACGCGCGCGGCGCGGGTGAAGTCGTTCATCGGCAAGATGAACGCCTCCGCCAAGAGCCTCGGCCTGAAGAACACCCGCTTCGACTCGTTCGACGGCATCGGCAGTGGCTCGAACTACTCCACGCCCCGCGACCTGACGAAGATCGCCAGCAGCGCGATGAAGAACTCCACGTTCCGCGCGATCGTGAAGACCAAGTCGACGAAGCAGAAGGTCACGACCAAGTCCGGCGGCTACCGCTACATGTCGTGGACCAACACCAACGCCATGCTGGGCAGCTACACCGGCATGATCGGCGTGAAGACCGGCTCGGGGCCGACGGCCAAGTACTGCCTGGTCTTCGCCGCGACCCGTAACGGCAAGACGGTCATCGGAACCGTGCTCACGTCGACGTCCGCGACCACCCGGACCGCCGACGCGAAGAAGCTCCTGGACTACGGCTTCAAGAAGTAGCCCTGAGCGCGACAGAGGGGCCCTGCACACGCGTTGCGTGGGTACGGCCCTTCTGTCGTTCCTACGGCTGCCGGCGCAGGTCGGCCGTGAAGGCTGCCCAGGCGGAGGGGGCAACAGTGAGGACGGGGCTGTCGAGCTGCTTGGAATCGCGGACAGCCACCACACGGGGCATATTGCGGGCAACTTCGACGCAGTCGTGCTCCTTGGTGCTGTAGCTGGACTTGGCGAACTGAAAAGCGCTCACTCGCTCATCCCCTTGGCGATACTTTGCATGAACAGCAGCGAGTCATGTGGCGACAGGCTTGATGTCACCAAGCTCTCGAACATGCCACTGTAGACAGCGCTTCGCTCGGCGTCCTCGATCCAGATCTCGGACCGCGACGCATCCATGTGGACCACATCCACAGCTCCGTCCTCGCCGAACGACAGGATGTTGAAGGGCCCGCCCACTCCGCTGTGCCCGCCCGTCCGGAACGGAAGCACCTGGATGGTGATGTTGGGGAGCTGCGCCAACTCACACAGGTGGCCCAACTGGCGCTGCATGACCGCCGGGCCCCCGAACAGCTGCCGCAGTGCGGCCTCCCAGATGACGGCGTGCATCACGAGCGGACTGTCGCCGTGGAGCCGCTGCTGGCGTCTCGCACGAGCCTCCACCACGACTTCGATCTGTTCGATGTCCTCCCATGGGAGGTCCGCCACACACATTGCCCTTGTGTACTCGGCCGTCTGGAACAGGCCCGGGATCAGCGCAACCTGCCACTGCCTGTTGCGGAGGGCGCCATCCTCCATGGCGATGTAGTCAGCAGCACCGGAAACCAAGCCGCCGTCCCACCAGCCCTTCACCTTCCGGCGCTCACGATCGGCCTTCGCGATGTCCAGCAGGCTTGCGAGCACCTTGCCATCCGTCTGCCCGTACCGCTGACACAGCGCACGGATGTCCGGGTCACGGACCGGAACCCACCCGCTCTCCATCTTCACGACCTTGGTCGCCGTGGCGCTCAAGTACTCGGCGGCCTGCTGCTGCGTCAGCCCAGCCGTGAGACGCAGCCGTTGCAGCTCTCCGCCAAGACGCCGCCCCAGCACCGTGGATGTCCGATTGCTACGCGTCCCGGTCCCCGGATTTCGCATGTCCCACCCTCCCGCTGAACACACCCAGTGTGCCAGCAACCGCACCGACAGCTACCCACAGTCGCCTATCTGGGGAATATATTCCTCGGACCGATTGAGTACAGAAGCCATCTGTGGTTACGTTCAGCCCCTGGCCGCTCACACAGCGGCACCGCCCGGCGGAAGTGCACCGCCCTGCCCTGCGCCGGGAACCGAACCCCGCGCGCCGCAGGACCGGCATCGCCACCGCCCGCACCCACGGAGGCACGCGTCCATGTCCGCAGCCCAGGAGATCCCCGCACCCGATCCCGTGCTCCGCCGGGACCGGCTCGACTACACCCCCACCACGCGCAGCGTCTCCCTGTGCCGCCACCGCGCCGCCAGGCTCGTCACCCGGTGGGGGTTCCCGGATCTGGCCGCCGACGCGGCACTGATGACGAGCGAGCTGGCGACGAACGCCCTGTTGCACGGATCGCTCCGGGGACGACTGTTCCGGGTGGAGTTCACGCTCACCGCGACCGTGCTCCGTATCGCGGTCAGTGATCCGCGCGGTGAACGGCTGCCCGTCCTGCGCCAGGCCGCGGACGACGAGTGCTACGGGCGGGGCCTCATGGTCGTCGCGCAGCTCGCGGACGACTGGGGGACCGAGCCGCGCGCCGTGGGCAAGACGGTGTTCGCCGAACTCGCTCTGCGGCCCCGGGCGGACATGCCGATGGGCCCGCGCAGCATTCGCGCGAGCCCATCCGACACACGTACTTCAGGGGCGACTAGGCCCAGGTGATGAGCCGCTTCGGCTGCTCCAGCACCGCCGCGACGTCCGCGAGCACCTTGGAGCCGAGCTCGCCGTCGACCAGTCTGTGGTCGAAGGAGAGCGCCAGCGTGGTCACCTGACGGGGCTTCACCTTGCCCTTGTGGACCCAGGGCTGCAGCTTGATCGTCCCGACCGCGAGGATCGCGGACTCACCCGGATTCAGGATCGGCGTACCCGTGTCGACGCCGAAGACGCCGACGTTGGTGATGGTCACCGTGCCGCCGGCCATGGCCGCCGGGGACGTCCTGCCCTCGCGTGCCGTGGACACCAGCTCGCCCAGCGCCTCGCCCAGCTGGGGCAGGGTCTTGTCGTGCGCGTCCTTGATGTTCGGCACGATCAGACCGCGCGGGGTGGCGGCGGCGATACCCAGGTTGACGTAGTGCTTCTGGACGATCTCCTGGTTGGCCTCGTCCCAGGCGGCGTTGATCCCCGGGTTGCGCCTGATCGCGACCAGGAGCGCCTTGGCGATGATCAGGAGCGGATTGACCCTGACCCCCGCCATGTCCTTGTCTTCCTTGAGCTCCGCCACGAGCTTCATCGTGCGCGTCACGTCGACGGTCACGAACTCGGTGACGTGCGGCGCGGTGAAGGCGCTGCCGACCATCGCCTGCGCGATGGCCTTGCGCACCCCCTTGACCGGGATGCGGGTCTCCCGGGCGCCCACCTGGGCCACCGGTGCCGGCGCGGGTGCGGGTGCGGAGGGAGCCTCCTCGGTCCGCGCGGCGGCCTCGGCGGGGGCCGGCGCGACTGCCGCGTGGATGTCCTCGCGGGTGATGACGCCACCCTCGCCGGTCGGGGTGACCGTGGCGAGGTCGATGCCGAGGTCCTTCGCCAGCTTGCGCACCGGCGGCTTGGCGAGCGGGCGGCTCTCCGCGGCCTTCGCACCGTGGCCGTTGATCTCGGCCTGGATCGCGGCGGCGGCGGGCCCCGGGATCACGGCGCCCTTGCGGGCACGGCGCTTGGTGGACGTCTCGGCGACGCCGTAGCCGACGAGCACCGGCTGCCGCCCCTTGGGCGCTTCCGGTTCGGCTTCCGGTGCGGGCTCCGCCACGGGCTGCCGGACGGCCTCCGGAGCGGCCGGGACGTCACCGCTGCCCGGCGCCACGTCCACCGCGATGATCACCTCGCCGACATCGACGGTCGTGCCTTCGGGGAAGCGCAGTTCGTGCACCACCCCGTCGAACGGGATCGGCAGCTCGACGGCGGCCTTGGCCGTCTCGACCTCGCACACCACCTGGCCGTCGGTGACGGTGTCACCGGGCTGGACGAACCACTTGAGGATTTCCGCCTCGGTCAGTCCCTCACCCACATCGGGCATCTTGAACTCGCGGAAACGAGCAGACGTTTCGGTCATCGTCGTCACGGCCCTCTCCTCAGTACGCCAGCGAGCGGTCGACGGCGTCGAGCACCCGGTCGAGACCCGGCAGGTACTCGTCCTCGAGCCTGGCCGGCGGGTAGGGGGCGTGGTAGCCGCCGACCCTCAGCACCGGTGCTTCGAGATGGTAGAAGCAGCGCTCGGTGATCCGGGCCGCGATCTCGGCCCCGGAGCCGTAGAACACCGGCGCCTCGTGGACCACCACGAGCCGGCCGGTCTTCTCGACCGAGGTCTGTACGGTGTCGAAGTCGATCGGGGACATCGACCGCAGGTCCAGGACCTCGATCGACTTCCCCTCCTCCTGCGCCGCGGCGGCCGCCTCCAGGCAGACCTTCACCATCGGGCCGTAGGCGGCGAGCGTGAGGTCGGAGCCCTCACGGGCCACGGCGGCCTTGTGGAGCGGGCCGGGGATGGACTCGGTGTCGAGCTCACCCTTGTCCCAGTAGCGCCGCTTGGGCTCGAAGAAGATGACCGGGTCGTCGCTCTGGACGGCCTGCTGCATCATCCAGTAGGCGTCGCTCGCGTTGGACGGCGAGACGACCTTCAGGCCCGCCACGTGCGCGAACAGCGCTTCGGGCGACTCGCTGTGGTGCTCGACGGCACCGATGCCGCCGCCGTACGGGATGCGGATGACGACCGGCATCTTGATCTTGCCGAGTGCGCGGGCGTGCATCTTGGCGAGCTGCGTGACGATCTGGTCGTACGCGGGGAAGACGAAGCCGTCGAACTGGATCTCGACGATCGGGCGGTAGCCGCGCAGGGCCAGACCGATCGCCGTACCGACGATGCCGGACTCCGCGAGCGGGGTGTCGATGACCCTGTCCTC
Source organism: Streptomyces pratensis (assembly GCF_016804005.1). Classification (GTDB taxonomy): domain Bacteria; phylum Actinomycetota; class Actinomycetes; order Streptomycetales; family Streptomycetaceae; genus Streptomyces; species Streptomyces pratensis_A. The sequence continues at coordinate 8,184,341 of NZ_CP051486.1, forward strand.
GCCGAAGTCCTTCTGGAGGCCGTCCGTGATGCGGAAGACCCCGCCGAGCTTGCCGACGTCCTCTCCCATGATGAGGACCTTGGGGTCTGTTTCGAGAGCCTTGCGCAGCGACTCGTTGAGCGCCTTCGCGAGGGACATCTTCTCAGCAGCCATGGCTAGTTGCCCTCCTCGGCGAACGATGCCTGGTAGGCGGCGAACTGGGCGCGCTCCTCGTCGACGAGCGGACTGCCGTCGGCGTAGACGTGGTCGAAGATCGCCAGCCGGTCCGGGTCGGGCATGGCCCGCACCGCTTCACGCACCCGCTTGCCGAGGGCCTCGCTCTCCTCATCGAGGGCGGTGAAGTACGCCGCGTCGGCGAGGTCCTGCTTCTCCATGTAGGTACGCAGGCGCAGGATCGGGTCCTTGGCCTCCCAGGCCACCCGCTCCTCGTCCGCCCGGTACTTGGTCGGGTCGTCGGAGGTGGTGTGGGCGCCCATCCGGTAGGTGAACGCCTCGACGAGGGTGGGCCCCTCGCCCCGCCGCGCCCGCTCCAGCGCCGACCTGGTGACGGCCAGGCACGCGAGGACGTCGTTGCCGTCGACCCGGACACCGGGGAAGCCGAAGCCCTGCGCGCGCTGGTAGAGCGGCACGCGCGTCTGCTTCTCGGTCGGCTCGGAGATCGCCCACTGGTTGTTCTGGCAGAAGAACACGACGGGGGCGTTGTAGACGGCGGAGAAGGTGAACGCCTCCGCGACGTCGCCCTGGCTGGAGGCGCCGTCACCGAAGTACGCGATCACGGCCGAGTCCGCGCCGTCCTTGGCGACGCCCATGGCGTAGCCCGTGGCGTGCAGGGTCTGGGAGCCGATGACGATCGTGTAGAGGTGGAAGTTGTTGGTGTTCGGGTCCCAGCCGCCGTGGTTCACGCCGCGGAACATCCCGAGCAGGTTGGTCGGGTCGACCCCCCGGCACCAGGCGACGCCGTGCTCCCGGTAGGTCGGGAAGACGTAGTCGTCGTCGCGCAGCGCACGGCCGGAGCCGATCTGCGCGGCCTCCTGGCCCAGCAGCGAGGCCCACAGGCCCAGCTCGCCCTGGCGTTGCAGCGCGGTGGCCTCCGCGTCGAAGCGGCGGGTCAGGACCATGTCCCGGTAGAGACCGCGGAGCTCGTCCGCGCTCAGGTCGATCTCGAAGTCCGGGTGCTCGACGCGCTCGCCCTCGGGCGTCAGCAGCTGTACCAGCTGGGGGCCGGAACTCTCCGGTGTCTTCGCGGGCGTCTTCGCGGCGCTGGTCCGCTTGCTGCTGCGTCGCGGTTTGCGCGCGGCAGTGCTCTCCACGGTCACGTGCGTGCTCCTCCGTCGGTCCGGCCCCCGGGATGGCCGGGAACCAGTGCGGCTCGCCTGTGTCCGGACCCGTGCACGGGGTGGGTGCCGCTCGGCCGGGAACAGGCGTGACAGGTTGCCCCGGCGAGCGTCCTGTCATAAGCACGTTACCCAGTGCATCGCATAACTGCGAAACACCTTGTGACCTGCGTTTTTGCTTGGATTTCCAAGTAAATCGCGAAAACCGCGAACTCCCGCTGGTCACAGCTCTGGTAACAGCCCTGCAGGCGGCCGGAACAACGGCACGTTATCCCGGCGGGCAGTCCCAGGGAAGGGCAAAGGCCAGGGGAGTGTGTGAGACTGCGAATGTGCGCGAAGAAGGAAAAATCACCGTATTCCTGCTCGATGATCACGAAGTCGTCCGGCGTGGCGTCCATGAGCTGCTGACCGCCGAGGAGGACATCGAGGTCGTCGGCGAGGCAGGCACGGCGGCGGACGCGCTCGCACGGATCCCGGCGACCCGGCCCGACGTGGCGGTACTGGACGTGCGGCTGCCTGACGGCAGCGGGGTGGAGGTCTGCCGCGAGGTCCGCTCCCGGGACGAGACCATCAAATGCCTGATGCTCACTTCGTACGCCGATGACGAGGCCCTGTTCGACGCGATCATGGCGGGTGCCTCGGGATACGTCCTGAAGGCCATCCGGGGGAACGAGCTGCTCAGCGCCGTGCGCGACGTGGCGGCCGGGAAGTCCCTGCTCGACCCGGCGGCCACCGCACGCGTGCTGGAGCGGCTGCGCGAGGGCAAGGACGGCAAGGGCGACGACCGTCTCGCCGGGCTGACCGACCAGGAGCGCAGGATCCTCGACCTGATCGGTGAGGGACTGACGAACCGGGTGATCGGCGAACGGCTGCATCTCGCCGAGAAGACCATCAAGAACTACGTCTCCAGCCTGCTCTCCAAGCTGGGCATGGAGCGGCGCGCGCAGGCGGCGGCGTACGTGGCGCGGCTCCAGGCCGAGAAGCGCTGAGCCGCCGGGGCAGGGACTTAGGTCCCGGTCCGTCGGGGCGGCGGACCCTTACACGGCTCCTACCCGTCCCGGAGAGTGGGAGGCATGCTTTCTTCCCGCCCCTCGGACACCGGGACCGCGACAGGTGCCGGCTCCTTCGGCCCTGCCGGCTCAGGCGAGCCCTCGGGCTCCTCAGCGGCTGACAAGCTCCGCGCCATCGAGCTGCTGGGCAGCGTCCGCTACGGCCGGCTGGCCATGAGCATGCGAGCCCTGCCCTTCCTCGCGGTGGCCCGGCACATGGTGATCGAGGGCGGTGTCGTCCTGCGGATGCACAGGGGGCTCGGCTTCCACGAGTCCTGCGACGGAAGCGTCGTCGCCTACGGGGCGGACAACTTCGACGCATCCGCGTCCGGCGATGCGGACGACCTCTGGTCGGTGCAGTTCACCGGCCCCGTCCAGATCGTGCGACCGGCCTCCGACCAGCGTGAACGCTTCGGGGCGGGCCCGTCCGAGGTGAACGGCGAACACTTCGACCCCGTGTACCTGCGGCTCGACCCCCATCTCGCCCACATGCACACTCTGACCTTCGACGCAAGTCCGTAAGGCCGGACACGTAGCGTCACCTAACATGTGGCGAGTGCTGCGCTCATCTGTGACCCTTCCGCCCGTCCCTCCGATCGGCGAGGTCCTGCGCCGCTACCCGGACGCCGGTGAGCCCCTCGCCTGCGAACCTCTCAGCAAGGGGCTGCTCAACCACGGTTACCGCGTGTCCACCACCCGCGGCTCGTACTTCCTCAAGCACCACCTCGACAAGCACCACCTCGACGATGCCAGCGGCGATCACGCCACGATCGTCCGGCAGCACCGGGCGACCCAGCAGCTGCATTCCCTCGGCGTTCCGGTGGCACCTCCCCTCGCGGACACGCAGGGTGACACGGTCACGGTGATCGACGGGCAGCGCTACGCCCTCCACCGGTGGGTGGACGGCCTCCACCGGGACGGCGCCCAGCTGACGACCGCCCAGTCACGCCGGCTCGGGGCGCTCCTCGGAGCCGTGCACATGGGCCTGGAGCAGGTGATGGGGGCGGACCAGCCGCCTCCGGTGCGGGGGCAGAGTCCCGATCCCGCCGACACGTTCACGCTGATCGACGAGCTGCTGGCCGCCGCACGGCACCCGGGCCCACGGGACGCGTTCGACGAGCTCGCCGTGCACCGTCTCGTCGAACGCCGCGCCCTGCTGGAACAGCACGCACACCGCCGTCCGCCCACCCCCGAGGGTTCCGCCAGAGGGTGGGTGCACGGCGACTTCCACCCGCTGAATCTGCTCTACCGGGGCGCCGATCCCGTCGCGATCGTGGACTGGGACCGGCTCGGCGTGCAGCCGCGCGCGGAGGAGGCCGTACGGGCGGCTGCGATCTTCTTCGTCCGCCCCGACGGGGAACTGGCGCTGGAGAAGGTGCGGGCGTACGCCCGCGCCTACCGGCGTTCGGCGGGTGCCGGGGCGGCCGAGCTGGCGGCCGCGGTGCACCGGGTGTGGTGGGAACGCCTCAACGACTTCTGGATACTGAGCTGGCGCTACCGCCTGAACGACCGCAGGGCCGACCCGCAGTTCCCTGCGGTGTCGGCCCTGGCGGTGTGGTGGACGCGCGAGTACGAGGCGGTCGGTGAGGCCTTCACGGGGTGAGGCCTCCGGCACCCGATGCCTTCACGGGGTGAGAGCCTCACCTGAGACCTTCACGGGGTGAGAGCCTCCGGCACCGGTCCCTGCTCAGGGCGTGGTGCCCGTGCCCGTACCCGTGGTCGTACCCGCGGCGGCGCCCGCCGAGGTTCCCGCCGGCGTACCGGCGCTGCTGCCCTCGGTCGTCGCGCCGCTGCCCTCGGTCGTGCCTTCGCTGGTGCCCTCGGTGCCACCGTCGTCACCGGCGCCGCCGTCGTCACCCGTGCCGCCGTCGTCACCCGTGCCGCCGTCGTCACCGGTGCCACCGTCCGTCGTCCCCGGGTCGGGCGTCGTGGGCGTGTCCGTGGGGTCCTTCGTCGGCGTGTCGGTCGGATCGTACGACGGCTCACTGCTATGCCAGTTGTTACCGCCCGTGGAGGTGTTCGGCTCCTCCGTCTCCTCCTCCGTCTCCTCGTCCGTCGGTTCCGCCGAGGACGGGGTCGGGGAGGGGGTGACCGACGGGGAGGGCGTGGTCGGGGTCTTCTTGCTGCCTCCGTCGTCGTTCGCCGCCTGGACGGCGAACGCGACACCCGCGCCGATGGCGATCAGCGCGAGCAGGACGAACAGCCACATCTTGCCGCGGCCGCCGCCGTTGCCGTGACCTCCGGCGTACGCACCGTCGTCGGGGTTCATGGGCGGCAGGATCGGCCCTTGCGAGGTGTCCCCGTGCATCGGGTGTCCCATGGCGGCCGTGCCGCCGATGGGCATCGCCGCCGTGTGGCCGCCGTCGTGGGTGTTGACCGGGCCGGTGTTCCACGTACCCGTGTGCCCGCCCTGCACCTGCAGCATCTGCAGGCTGTACTGGACGAGGCCGCGCATCTCCTCGGCGCTCTGGAACCGGTCGTCCGGGTCCTTCGCCAGGGAGCGCATGACGAGCCCGTCCAGCTCCGGCGGGACGTCGCCCGCGACGTGGGACGGCGGGACCGGAATGTCCTGGACGTGCTGGTAGACGACGGAGAGCGGGGTCTCACCCGTGAACGGGGGCCGCAGGGCGAGCAGTTCGTAGAGCAGGCAGCCGGTGGCGTACAGGTCGGAGCGGTGGTCGACCGCCTTGCCGAGCGCCTGTTCGGGGGAGAGGTACTGGGGCGTGCCCATGACCATGCCGGTCTGGGTCATCGTCGACTGGGCCCCGTGCAGCGCGCGGGCGATGCCGAAGTCCATCACCTTGACCGCGCCGGAGTGCGTGATGATCACGTTCGCCGGCTTGATGTCACGGTGCACGATGCCGTGCTGGTGGGAGTACGCCAGGGCTTCCAGGACCCCCGAGACGATGATCAGCGCCTGCTCCGGCGGTGGCGCCTCGGCCTCGAGCAGCAGGTCACGGATGGTGTTGCCCTCGACGAGCTCCATGACGATGTAGGGCACGGTCGACCCGCCCACGACGTCCTCGCCGGAGTCGTACACGGCGACGATCGCATGGTGGTTGAGACCCGCGACCGACTGCGCCTCACGCGTGAAGCGGGCCTTGGAGACGGGATCCTCGGCAAGGTCGGAACGGAGCAGCTTCACCGCCACCGTGCGTCCCAGACGGACGTCCTCCGCGGCGTAGACCTCGGCCATGCCGCCGCGGCCGAGCCGGTGGGTCATGCGGTAACGGCCGTCTCCGACCACACCGCCGACACCCCAGGAGTCGGTGCCATCCGAAACTCCGCCGCCGTTTGCTTCGGATTCGGGTGCCATCAGTCCTCGCCGTCGTATCTGTCCGCGCGTCCGCGGGTTCTCACGGTGCTTTGGTGCATTGCCACGTCACGCTACAGCCTCTGCCCGGCACGCCGGTTTTCAGAGTGACGGGCCATCCAATCGGCTAGCGCGCCGTCCGCGCAAATTCGATGCGCTTCCTGTAACGCTTCCGAGACGCTTCTTGTGCGTAGGGTCACGGAACGGGCACCCGGCTTGACGTGTCGTACCCCTCGGGCAGACTTGGCGCGTAATAGGGATGATCGCGTCCGTCGGGCGCCGAGGGGGATGCAAGTCATGAGCCACGACGGCGCACACGGCGCACAGGGGCGCTACGCGGGCGGTTCCGTGGCCGGCGGCCGCTACCAGCTGCGCGACCTGCTCGGTGAGGGCGGCATGGCATCCGTCTACCTCGCCTACGACTCCGCGCTGGACCGACAGGTCGCGATCAAGACGCTGCACACGGAGCTCGGGCGCGAACAGTCCTTCCGCGAGCGGTTCCGGCGCGAGGCACAGGCCGTCGCCAAACTGCAGCACACCAACATCGTCTCGGTGTTCGACACGGGCGAGGACGAGCTCGGCGGCGCGCTGATGCCGTACATCGTCATGGAGTACGTCGAGGGGCAGCCGCTCGGCTCCGTGCTCCAGTCGGACATCCGGCAGTACGGCGCGATGCCGGCCGACAAGGCACTCAAGGTGACGTCCGATGTGCTCGCCGCCCTGGAGAACAGCCACGAGATGGGCCTGGTCCACCGCGACATTAAGCCCGGCAACGTGATGATGACCAAGCGCGGCGTCGTCAAGGTGATGGACTTCGGCATCGCCCGGGCAATGCAGTCGGGCGTCACCTCGATGACCCAGACCGGCATGGTCGTGGGCACTCCGCAGTACCTCTCCCCCGAGCAGGCGCTCGGCCGTGGCGTCGACGCGCGCTCCGACCTGTACTCGGTCGGCATCATGCTCTTCCAGCTGCTCACGGGACGCATCCCGTTCGACGCTGACTCGCCGCTCGCCATCGCGTACGCGCATGTGCAGGAGGAGCCGGTCGCCCCTTCGAGCATCAACCGGTCGGTCACCCCCGCGATGGACGCCCTCGTCGCCCGCGCGCTGAAAAAGAACCCGAACGAGCGCTTCCCCAGCGCAGCGGCGATGCAGGACGAGATCGCGCGCGTGCTGAGCGCGAGCGGCCCTGCGGGCGCGCCGGTCATCATCGGCGGCGGCACCCCGGCGAACAGCGGCTCGGGTGTCGGCTCGGCGGTCTTCCCACCCGTCGACCAGGCCACTCCGGCACCGCAGGGCGTGCAGACGCCGTACCAGCCGCACCAGCAGCACCAGCCGGGCCCCTACGGCGCTCCGACGCCGGCGCCCACCCCGGGCTACGGCTACCCGCAGGCGGCCCAGCCGTACGGGACCCCGGCGCACCTGGGGCAGCAGACCGGGCCCCAGTACACGATGTCCCCGCACCCGACGGCGGGCTCCGGCGGCAGCGGTCGTCCCGCCAGGCGGAACATGCCGGTCGTCGTGGGCTCGATCGTCGTCGCCCTGATCGCGGTCGGCGGCCTGATCGCCTTCCTGAACATGGAGGACGACCCGGAGAACGGCAAGGGCGGCGACCCGAGTTCCAGCGAGTCCAGCGTCGCGGGCGAGCACAAGCCCCCGGAGCGGAACCGGACCATGGACGAGGAGGACTGCACCGACGCAACGGAGGACACGGACGACCCGGCGAAGGTCCAGGCACCGAACTTCGTCTACAAGGACATCATCTCCGCGAAGTCCTGTGCGGGCGCGGCCGGCTGGACGGTCAAGGTCATCGAGGTCGAGGGCAACACCTACGCCGAGGACCAGGTCATCGACCAGTTCCCGACCTCGGGCACGGCCATCCCGGAGCAGGGCGCCCACTTCGAACTGCGCATCGCGACGGGCGACCCCGCCTGACCGGTGGGGACGCACGTCCCTGTCTGACCCGCGGGGATATACGCATCTGTGTAACCCGCGGGGATGTGTGTACCTGTCTGACCGGCGGGGATGTGCGTACCTCTCTGACCTGCGGGGACATGCGTACCTCTCTGACCTGTGGGGACGGGACCCGCCTGGCCGGCAGGACGGGAGAAGCCGCCTGACCGGCGGCCCTTCGACCGTCACCGGCATCCTTCCGCCGGTTCCTGACCCGTGCGCGGTCGAGCAGCCGCATCCCGGATGCCTTCGGGATGCCGGAGGCATCAGGTCATGTGACGCTGATCTCATGCCTCCAGGACTCCCGGCTTCACGGTCGTCACGGTGCGTCGTCTGTCTGGTGATGGCGGTCAGCGTGGCCATCGGGCCCACGGCCTGGGCGTACGAGGAGGACGGAGCCGCCGCGTCCGCACGACCGGGGCACCCGGCGTCGGCGAAGGCCTCGCACGCTCCTTCGCCTGCCGCCAGCCCTTCCGCCGAGGAGTCGTCCATGGCCGGGCGGCAGGCCGGTGAGGGGCGGGCACGGCCAGGACGGCCGCTCTCCCCCGAAGAGGCAGCGGACTCCGAGGCCGCGGCGGACGAGATGCCGCCGGATCCCGATCCCGTCGAGGTACCCGCCTTCACACCACCGCCCGAAGCGTTCCCGGAGCCCGGCGAGGCATCGCGGCAGCGGCATGGACTGGACGACCCCGCCTCGCACCAGGTGCGGGACGTGTCCTTGGGCAGCGGAATCGCACTGGTCGGGCTGGGACTGGCGTTTCTGGCGATTCGTATGCGCCGCGTGAACTAGCGGCCCGAGCGGGAGGTTCTGACCGGGAGTGCCTGACCGGCAGGCCTCTCCAGTGGCCTTGCACTCAGCAGCATACTGGGTATACATACTCAGTATGTCTATCCGTCACGGGCTGCTGGCCCTCCTCGAGCGGGGGCCACGGTACGGCTCCCAGCTCCGCACCGAGTTCGAGTCCCGCACGGGCTCCACGTGGCCGCTGAACGTCGGGCAGGTCTATACGACGCTCAGCCGTCTGGAGCGCGACGGCATGGTCGACCAGGACGGTGAGGACGATGCGGGGCACGCGCTCTACTCGATCACCGAGGACGGACGCACCGAGCTGAGGAGTTGGTTCGAGACCCCGGTCGACCGCAGCAACCCGCCCCGCGACGAGCTCGCGATCAAACTCGCGATGGCGGTGGGCGCCCCCGGTGTCGACATCCGTGCGGTCATCCAGTCCCAGCGGAGCCACACCCTGAAGGCCATGCAGGACTACACCCGGCTGAAGGCCCAGGCACTCGCCGACGAACCCGCAGACCGCGACGAGGTCGCATGGCTGCTCGTCGTGGAGCAGCTGATCTTCCAGGCCGAGGCGGAGGCGCGCTGGCTGGACCACTGCGAGTCCCGCCTCGTGCGTCTCGCCACGGCAGCCGCCACGGAACCGTCGACCGGCTCCGCCTCGGGCACGGCCAAGCGCCCGGGAGCCGCCCGCACGGCGGGCACCCGGCCCCGTATCCGGCGCTGACGCCCGGTCTGGCCGCCGGCGTCCGGATCCGGTGCCGCGAGCCGCCCTCCCGCTTCCGGCTCCGCGAGCCGCCCTCCCGCTTCCGGCTCCGCGAGCCGCCCTCCCGCTTCCGGCTCCGCGAGCCGCCCTCCGGCTTCCGGCTTCCGGTCTCCGGCTTCCGACCTGCGCACGTCGCGTATCGCCTCCCGTTCGTCGTGGCGCGCCCGGCGTTTCTCTCGCTCGCCTTTCCGTCATTCCCAGGGGGAACAACCACCCATGTCCTCGTCCGCCTCGTCCCCGCCCGCAGGCCGGCCCGGAGACGTTCCTGTCCTCGAACTGCGTGGGCTCACGCGTACCCACGGCTCCGGCATCGCCGAGGTGCACGCCCTGCGCGGCGTCAGCCTCTCCGTGCACGCCGGAGAGCTCGTCGCCGTGATGGGGCCCTCCGGGTCCGGCAAGTCCACCCTCCTGACCCTGGCCGGCGGCCTCGACACCGCGACCGGCGGCCAGGTCGTCATCGAGGGCCAGGACATCTCCGCACTCGGCCGCAAGGCCGTCGCCGCCCTGCGCCGCCGCAGCGTCGGTTATGTGTTCCAGGACTACAACCTGATCCCGGCGCTGACCGCCGCGGAGAACATCGCCCTCCCGCGTGAGCTGGACGGCGTCGCCGTACGCAAGGCCCGCAAGGAGGCCCTTGCCGCACTGGAGGAGATGCGCCTCTCCGGGATCGCCGACCGCTTCCCTGACGAGATGTCCGGAGGCCAGCAACAGCGCGTCGCCATCGCCCGTGCCCTCGTGGGCGACCGCCGCCTCGTGCTCGCCGACGAGCCGACCGGCGCGCTCGACTCCGAGACCGGAGAGGCCGTCCTCGCCCTGCTGCGCAAACGCTGCGACCAGGGCGCCGCAGGCGTCATGGTCACCCACGAGCCCCGGTACGCGGCCTGGGCCGACCGGGTCGTCTTCCTCAGGGACGGGTCCGTCGTCGACCAGACGCTGTCGTCCGGCGCGGACTCGCTGCTGGCCGCGGAGGGTTCCAGGTGAGCGTCCTGACAGGGTGGAGAGCTGCCGTCCGGATCGCCCGGCGGGACGCCCTGCGAGCCAAGGGCCGCAGTGCGCTCGTCGTCGCGATGATCGCTCTGCCGGTCCTCGGTGTGACGGGGGCCGACATCACGTACCGCAGCTACACGCCCACCACCGCCGAGACGCTGACGGCCGGCATGGGGTCGGCGGACGCCGTGTTCAGGTCGGCCGGCATCGGGGCCGTCCCCGTCGAGCAGACGCCCGACAACACGCTGTGGGGCACTCCGCCGGACGGGCCCGCGTCGCCAGGGGACTCCGCACCGGAACCGGTCGACATGAGGGCCGTCCTCCCGAAGGGTGCGCGTTACCTCACCGAGCAGCCCGTGCCCGCCGAGGTCACCACCCGGCACGGCGTCGCGAACACCGAGATCGTCGAGCTGCGCACCTCTGATCCGGCGGTCCGCGGCAAGGTCGGCCTGGTCAAGGGCTCCCATCCGGCGGCCGGGAACGAGGTCGTCGCCACGGAACGCTTCCTGGAGTCGACCGGCCTGCGCATCGGATCGCGCACCACGGTCCGGGGCCCCGGACTGACGTACACGATCACCGGCAGTGTCGAGCTGCCCGCCGATCTCGGCAGGAAAGCCCTGTACGCCGTTCCTGGCACGGTGATCGCTCCCTGGAAGGCGGCGGCCGGGCGTGACAAGACGATCGCGCCGCCCAACGCCGACGACCTGACATGGCTGGTCGAGGGCCCGGCCGGAGTCGGCATCCGGTGGGCGGACGTCCTCGCGGCCAACCGGCAGGGCGTCCTGGTGCTGTCGCGCCAGGTCGCTCTGGACCCGCCACCGAATTCCGAAGTGCCCTACCTGACGCACGGCGGCACGACCTACAGCGGCGGCTCGGAGGAGCTCAGCACCGCCCTGGTGACGGTCGTCGCGATGGCGGTCCTGGAGATCGTCCTGCTGGCCGGCCCCGCGTTCGCCGTCGGCGCGCGGCGCTCGCGCAGGCAGCTCGGCCTCGTCGGAGCCAACGGCGGCGACCGGAGTCAGGTGAGGGCTGTGGTCCTGGCAGGCGGAGCCGTGCTCGGCTCGGTGGGCGCCGTGGCCGGTGCGGCGGCCGGCCTGGGGCTCACCGTCCTGTTCCGTCCGCTGATCGAGGGCTGGACCGGGAGCCGCTTCGGCGCGTTGGAGATCCGCCCCTGGGAACTGCTGGCCGTCGCCGCGATCGGCCTGGTCACCGGCATCTTCTCGGCCCTGGCCCCGGCGATCGTGGCCGGGCGTCAGTCCGTGCTGGAATCGCTCACCGGCCGCCGCGGGACACGGCGGAACTCCCGCGTCCTTCCCCTCGCGGGCTGCGTGGCCCTGGCTGCCGGAGTGGCCGTCGCCGTCTTCGGCGGCACCACGGGCGATACGAGTCTGGTCGCCGGAGGCTCGGTCGTCGCCGAGCTGGGCGTACTGGCCTGCATCCCGGTCGTCGTCGGCTCCCTCGGCCGCCTCGGCGCCAGGCTGCCGCTCTCTCCTCGTATGGCGCTGCGCGACGCGTCTCGCAACCGTGGCCGTACGGCGCCGGCGGTCGCCGCCGTGATGGCCGCGGTCGCGGGCACCGTGGCCGTCGCGACGTACACGAGCAGCGTGATGGCGGAGCACGCGTACGACCACATGCCCGCGCTCACTCCCGGCACCGCCGCGCTCGTGGCCGCCGATCCGTCGTTCGTCGACCAGCTGCCCAGGGCAAGGGCCGCAGCGGAACAGAATCTGGCGACGAGCGGCGGACGCGCCGACATCGGAAGGGTCTGGGCAGGCTCCGACTGCGGCGTCTACTACGAGGAGGAGAACGGCTGCGGCACGCTCACCCTGGTCAAGCCCACCGGCAAGGGCCACAACTGCCCGCTGCAGGGCAAGGGCGCCAGGAAGCTCGCCGAAGGGCTCTCCGCCGAAGCGCACAAAGAGCTGATGCGGACCCCCGCGTGCACCGACCAGTACGTCACTGCGGCGGCCCTCCACATGAGCGAGAGCAACATCGTGGTCGGCGACGCCGCGTTGCTCGCGACATACGTGAAGCTGGACGACCCCGCTGCCACCGAGGCACTGGCAGCGGGCACCCCCGTGCTGCTCAACCCGGCGTATGCGAAGAACGGGCACGTCACCCTGAAGGCCGTGCACACGTACAACCCGCGCGACAAGGAGAACCGGAAGCTGCACCCGGGCGAGGCCAGGACGACGACGGACCGGCTGAAGGTGTACGTCGCCCCCGCGAAGTACGCGGCCACTCCCGGCATCCGCATGATCCTGCCGCGAAGCGCCGTCGAAGAGCTGGGCCTGCACACGGAGGACTACGGCAGCGTCTTCCCCGTCGCGCACACACCGACGGACGCCGAGCAGCAGGCGGTGTCGGCGGCGATCACGCAGGCCGGGGACGGGGTCCACCTGCAGACGGAGAACGGGCCCGAATCCCGTGACGAGGACCTGATCCTGCTGGTCCTCGCCCTGTTCGCGGGCGTGGTCACCCTGGGCGCCGCCGCCATCACCACCGGTCTCGCCAAGGCCGACGCGGAGGCCGATCTCACCACGCTGGGCGCGGTGGGCGCACCGCCTGGCGTGCGGCGCTCGCTCTCCGGGTTCCAGTGCGTGGTGGTGGCCCTCACGGGCGTGCTGCTGGGCGCAGTGGCGGGCATCGTGCCCGCGGTGGCACTGCGTCTGGTGGACCTGCGGGAGGCGATGGCTTCCATGCGGAAGGAGCCCATGGACTCCGCGTACACGCCCATCGTGATGCCGTGGGAGACCATCGGGCTGCTGGCCCTGGTCGTGCCGGTGCTGGCAGGGCTGCTGGCCGCGGCGTTCGCCGGATCGCGGTCGGCCCTGGCCCGGCGGGCGGGGTGACCGCCTGCCGCTGAGCGGAGGTGCCGGCATCGCGGGCCCCGGCCCTGGTGTCCGCGCCTTCCGGTGCCTTCGGTGCACGGTGGTGCGCCCGGAGAAGGGTGATCATCCCTTTCCGGGGGCACCACCATGTGGTGAGGCCCGGGTGGGAGACAATGGCGTCATGGAGATGCCGAGGAATGAACGGTCGCAGGAGCACCCCCAAGTCCTCGTGGTGGGGCAGGACGGAATGGCTATCGGCGGCGGTGGCGGTGACGACGATTCGCGTGAGGTCCCGGTGACGGAGATGGTCGAACAGCCCGCGAAGGTCATGCGCATCGGCAGCATGATCAAGCAGCTTCTGGAGGAAGTCAGGGCGGCACCTCTGGACGAGGCGAGCCGGGTCAGGCTCAAGGAGATCCACGCAAGCTCGGTGAAGGAGCTCGAGGACGGCCTGGCGCCGGAGCTCGTGGAGGAGCTGGAACGGCTCTCCCTGCCGTTCACCGAGGAGTCCGTCCCCTCCGAAGCCGAGCTGCGGATCGCGCAGGCCCAGCTGGTCGGCTGGCTGGAAGGTCTCTTCCACGGCATTCAGACGGCGCTGTTCGCCCAGCAGATGGCTGCCCGTGCGCAGCTGGAGTCGATGCGCCGCGCGCTTCCTCCGGGCGTCGGCCATGAGGACGAGGAAGGCGGAGCCGATCCGCACGGACCTGCGCGCTCCGGCCCGTACCTGTAACCCTCAGCCCACCGAGCGCTGTACGCCCGGGGCCCGGCACACGCGATGTGTGCCGGGCCCCGGCGTTCAAGAGGGCCGTGCGCGGGCCCCTGCCCACAAGGGGTGCGCGGGCCCGGTGTTCACGAGGGGTCGTGCGAGGGGTCCTGCCCATAAGGGCGAGCGGGGCTGAGTGTTCAAGAGGTCGTGCGCGGGCCCCAACCCGCAAAGCGTGCGCGGGGCCGGTGCTCACGAGGGGTCGTGCGAGGGGTCCTGCCCATAAGGGCGAGCAGGGCCCGGCGTCCACGACGGGTGTATGCGGGGCCCTGTGTGCAACAGGTTCGCGCACAGCATGGCGTTCACAACGAGCGCGTGCAGGACCTGGTGTGCACAACAGGCATGCGAAGGGCCCGGCGTTCACGACGAGCGCGTGCAGCCCACGGGCCGTTGTTCGCCCGTGGTGACGAACATGGCCGGGCCCTCGACGTGGTCACGAGCACCCTGCGCTCGCGCCGTCGCTCACGCAGGGCCTTCGCGTCAGGCCTGTGGCGCGGCCAGCAGAATCTTGCCGACATGACTGCTGGACTCCATCAGCCGGTGGGCCTCCGCCGCATCCGCCATCGGCATCGTTCGGTCCACGACCGGCCGGACGACGCCGTCGGTGAACAGCGGCCACACGTGCTCGCGTACCGCCGCGATGATCGCGGCCTTCTCCGCCAGCGGCCGTGCGCGCAGCGACGTGGCCGTGACGGCCGCCCGCTTGCTCAGCAGGGCGCCCAGGTTCAGCTCGCCCTTGGCGCCGCCCTGGAGTCCGATGATGGCGAGGCGACCGTTCACAGCAAGTGCCCGGACGTTCCGGTCCAAGTACTTCGCCCCGACGATGTCGAGGATCACGTCCGCTCCCGCCCCATCGGTCGCCTTGCGCAGCTCCTCGACGAAGTCCTGCTCGCGGTAGTCGATGAGGATGTCGGCGCCGAGCTCCTGACAGCGCGCCAGCTTCTCGGGACCTCCGGCAGTCACCGCGACGCGTGCGCCGATGGCCTTTGCGAGCTGGATCGCCATCGTGCCGATCCCGCTGGAACCGCCGTGGACCAGAAGAGTCTCACCGGGGCGCAGGTGGGCCACCATGAAGACGTTGGACCAGACCGTCGCCGCCACCTCGGGCAGTGCCGCGGCTTCGGCCAGGTCGACACCGTCGGGCACGGGCAGCAGCTGGCCGGCAGGCACGGCCACCCTCTCCGCGTACCCGCCTCCCGCGAGCAGTCCGCACACCTCGTCGCCGACCGCCCACCCGGTCACGCCCGGGCCGAGCGCCGCGATGCGGCCCGCGCACTCCAGGCCTGGGTAAGGAGAGGCGCCGGGCGGGGGGTTGTAGAAGCCCTGCCGCTGCAGGACGTCGGCCCGGTTGACCGCGCTGGACACGACCTCGACCAGGACTTCGCCCTCGCCTGGTACGGGATCGGGGACCTCGGCCCATACGAGCGCTTCGGGGCCGCCGGGTTCGGGGATCGTGATCGCATACATGGCCGCGAGGCTACTCCGTGGGACGGCGCCGACGGGGGTGGACCTGCCTGCGTCGTGTCCAGCCGCTGTTACCGAGGACGGTTTTCAGGGGCGCTGATTGGGCTGCTACGGATGGTTCATCGGCGAAGTGTGAAGCGGCGAGGCACGCACGATCGTGATCACCCGGTCCGTCAGCTGCAGAGGACTGGCCGCCGGATCGTCGTAACCGAGCAGCCGGTGGCCACGCAGAACACTGACCACCAGGTCGTCGGTCTCCCGGACGTTCTTGCCCACCTCGGCCTTTATCACCGGTCGCTCGACGAGATCGAGGCCGCTGCCCTGCTGGATGAGATCCTCCATCACCGTGCCCGCGCTGGGACTGAGGACCGAGAGACCGAGCAGACGGCCCGCCGCGCTCGCACTGGTGATCACGGCGTCCGCGCCGGACTGTCGCAACAGTGGCGCGTTCTCCTCCTCACGCACGGCGGCGACGATCTTCGCGCCCCGGTTGAGCTGACGTGCGGTCAGGGTGACCAGCACGGCAGTGTCGTCGCGCTGGGTGGCGATGATGATCTGGCGGGCCTTCTGGACCTCTGCCCGCAACAGCACGTCGCTGCGCGTCGCATCACCCAACACGCCCACGAACCCTTCGGCGTTGGCTGCCTCGATCACTTTGCCGGCCGGATCGACGATGACGATCTGGTCCTTCTTGAGCCCGGTGGCACAAAGGGTCTGGATCGCCGAGCGGCCCTTCGTGCCGAAGCCGACGACCACAGTGTGTTCACGCAAGTTGCTTCTCCAACGGTTCAGCCGGAAATCCTCCCGGGTCCGCTCCGTCAGGACCTCGAGGGTGGTGCCGACCAGGATGATCAGGAAGAGCACGCGCAACGGCGTCACCAGTACCACGTTGACCAGGCGAGCCGGGTCGCTGTACGGAACGATGTCGCCGTAGCCGGTGGTCGACAGTGTCACCGTGGCGTAGTAGACGGCGTCGAGGAAGTCGACCTTGCTGTCGGCGTTGTCGTGGTAGCCGTCCCGGTCTGCCCAGACGATGAAGACCGTGGTGGCCAGCACCGTGAGAGCCATCGCCAGCCGCTTGGCGACCTGTCGCAGCGGCCTGTCGACCACTCGCCGGGGCAGGAGCACCCGGGTCGGTACGACGTTCTCGTCTGCGCGCCTGGCCATCGCATCGTGGCCGGGAAGTTTCACGTGAAACACCCTTCCGTCCACGGCGATGCCGAGGCCCACGGTAGATCGAGGATCTCCACCTCGGTGCCGGACCGTACCCCGCCGGGCGGCACCACGGCCAGCCCGTCCGCACCAGCGATCCCACGGAGCATGGCGGGGCCGTTGTAATGGAGGGGGACGACGCTGTCGTCGCGATGGACGACGGGGATCAGCCGGGTGTCATGCGGGTGGCCGTGTACCTCTTCATGGACAGACGCACGGTAGGGCTCCTGGGCAGGTCTGCCGGCGATTCCCCTGACCAGCGGCTCGGCCAGCGTCAGCAGTCCGGAGACCGCCGCAAGCGGATTGCCGGGCAGGCCCACCAGGCAGGGGCCGCCCTCGGCGAGTCGCGCCAGAAGCATGGGGTGGCCCGGACGTACGGCCACCCCGTCGATCAGGAGATCGGCCCCGATCTCGGCCAGGACCGGGTGGACATGGTCCACCGGGCCGGCGGCGGTCCCACCCGTGGTGAGAATCAGATCCGCATCGGAGGAGACGAGTGCGCGGCGGAGAGCCCCGGCATCATCGCCGAGCCGCCTGGGCTCGGCGACTTCCGCACCGAGTGCGCGGAGCCAGGGAGCGAGCATGGGGCCGAGCGCATCCCGGATCAGCCCTTCTCGCGGAAGCCCCGTCGTGAGGAGCTCGTCCCCGAGGACGAAGACGTCCACGCGAGGCCGCGGTACGACGACGAGGGCGTCGTACCCCGCGGCAGCCGCCAGCCCCAGCACGGGCGGGGTCACCACTGTCCCCACGGGCAGAAGCTCGTCGCCGGACCGGCATTCCTGGCCCCGGGGCCGGATGTCCTGGCCGGGTACGACCTCGCGGGTCGCGTGCAGCAGCCCCTTAGTCTCGTCGCAGTGGGCGTGCTCGCTGCGGATCACAGCGGTGGCGTCCGCCGGCAGGCGGGCGCCTGTGGCGATCCTCAAGGCTTGCCCGTCGGGCAGCGGCTCTGTTGCACCGCGCCCCGCCAGCAGCCCTTCCCCCTCCCGGGCGCTCCAGGGTCCCGGCCCAGCGACGACCCAGCCGTCCATGGCCGAGGTGTCGAACGACGGCAGATCGGTGAGCGCGACAACGGCTTCGGCCAGGACATGCCCGAGAGCCCGGTCCAGGGGCAGTCGGTGAGCGGCCAGGGGGGCGGAACGGCCGAGTCGCTCGGCCAGGGCTCGCGCCCCGGCCCAGGCGGTGGCGGAGGCGCGGTGGCCGCGCGAGGAAGGTGCCGAACCGTGGGAAGGCGAGTTCCCTCGACGGCTGGTCGGGCCCGATGCCGAGGCACCTGGGGCCGACGCCACTGCGGCCGGGGCGTCCGGCGTCAGGGCGTCCGGCGTCGGGATGTCCGGCGTCGGGATGTCCGGCGTCGGGATGTCCGGCGTCGCAGCACCTGAAGCCGCAGCACCTGAGGTCAAGGAGGCCGAGGTCGGAGGGCCTGGGGGAGGGCTGGTGCTGGTGTGCCTGCCCGGCCGTGGCGTCGCCGACAGGGATGCGTGCGTCGTGGTCGCGCCGGACCGGTCCGGCGAGGCGTGGGCGGCCTGCGGCTGACGCCCGACGAGTGCCAGTGCCTGCTCGACAGCCCGCTCCTCCTCGGCCCGCTTCTCCTGGGCCGCCCGCGCGTCGTCCCCTTGTGCGGTCATGGCGTGCCG
The DNA here is from genome assembly GCF_016804005.1 of Streptomyces pratensis. Taxonomy (GTDB): domain Bacteria; phylum Actinomycetota; class Actinomycetes; order Streptomycetales; family Streptomycetaceae; genus Streptomyces; species Streptomyces pratensis_A. Next base: position 8,202,434 of record NZ_CP051486.1, read on the forward strand.
GGCCCGCTGCCCGCCTCCGTTTCCTCCGCCCACCGGAGCGCGAGGGCGGTGGCCTTGCGGGAGGCTTCGGCCACCGCTGCGGCCGCGTCCTCCGGGCTCTTGCCGCTGCTCGCCATCGCCGCCGCGTATCCCACCAGGAAGGTGGTCAGCGGCGCGGCGGGCCGGGCGACACCGTGCGCGGCGTCACGGGCGAGGTCGAGCAGGACGCCGGTATCGACGTCGAGTTCGATGCCCAGTTCGTTCTTGACTGCGGTGATCCATTCGTCCAGCACGGTCCCATGCTCCCTGATCCGCGCCCTGGCGGCAGCAATGTCTTCCCAGGTGTCGCAGTCGAACGAGGCCAGAGGACCGGCCTGGACCCTGACCAGATCCAGCTCTGCGGTCAGCAACCGCAGTGGGAGACCTGCGAGGCTGCCGTGTTCGGTGGCGAGAAGGGCGAGTTCCCGGCGCAGTGGCTCGGCCCGGTAGACCGCGACCAATGGCTGGTCCCGGCCGTCGGGATCGGTGCACAGGGCCCCCTCGCGGGCCCCGGGCGCCGCCGCCGACAGCAACGAACGGACGGTCGACTCCCCCAGGAACGGCAGATCCGCCGAGAGTACGAGAACGCACTCCGCCTCGGTGTGCCGCACACCGGCACCGAGCGCGGCCAACGGTCCGCCTCCCTCGGGCACTTCACGTGTCCAGGTGACCGGACGCACCGTGGGCCTGCGTCCGCCGACCACCACGGTGGACCCGGCGTCGGCACAGACTGCGAGTACCCGGTCGAGCAGCGCACGGCCGCCTACACGGAGCCCTGGCTTGTCGGCTCCCCCCAGGCGCTTCGCAGCCCCCCCGGCCAGAACGATGGCGTCATAGGCGGTCATGCTCCCGAGTATGCGGGCCGCGCGTCCATGGCGGCCCCCCGGGGAGTGAACTAGCAACGCGGGAAGCCCCGGAACGGAGCTGGCGGAAGCCCAGGTGCGGGATTCGCGGGGAGCCCAGAGGCCGACCCCGAAGGAAAGCCCGGGGACCGGACACGCGGGAAGCTCAGAGGCCGGCCTCTGCGGAAGCCCGGGGGACCGAACCCGCGGGGAGCCCAGAGATCGACCCCGCAGGAAGCCGACGGACCGAACCTGCGGGAAGCCCGGGACGAGGCCACCCACGGTCCGGATCCGCTACAGCGTGCGCAGCAGCACCACCGGCTGCTCCACGCAGTCGGCCACGTACCGCAGGAATCCGCCTGCCGTACCGCCGTCGCAGACCCGATGGTCGAAGGTGAGCGAGAGCTGGACGACCTGGCGGACCGCCAGCTCGCCTTCGTGCACCCAGGGCTTGGGCACGATCCGCCCCACGCCGAGCATGGCTGCCTCCGGGTGGTTGATGATGGGCGTCGAACCGTCGACGCCGAACACCCCGTAGTTGTTCAGCGTGAACGTCCCACCGGTGAGCTGCGCCGGCGTCAGCCGCCCGTCCCGGGCCGCCTCGGTCAGCCGCGTGATCTCCGCCCCGACCGATTCCACGTTCCGCGTGTGCGCGTCCCGTACCACCGGAACCACCAAGCCGCGCTCCGTCTGGGCGGCGAAGCCCAGATGGACCTCGGGAAGCCGCACGATCTCCCGCGCTTCGGCATCCACCGTCGAATTCAGCTCGGGGAACCGTGCCAGAGCCGCCGTGCAGATGCGTGCCAGCAGAGCGAGCACCGACACCTTCGCCCCTGTGGCGGAGCCGTGGGCGTTCATGGCGGCCCGTGCTGCCATCAGTGCGGTGGCATCGGCATCGACCCAGCATGTGGCATCTGGGATCTCCCGCCGACTGCGAGACAGCTTCTCGGCGACCGCGCCCCGGACCCCGCGCAGGGCGATCCGCTCGGACGACTTGTCAGGCTCCGGCCGGGCCGCCGGGGCCGCGCCGAAAGCAGGCTCCTCGCCCACGGCCCTGATCGCGGACTCCACATCGGTACGCAGAATCAGCCCGTCCCGTCCCGTACCTGCGATCTGCCGGAGATCGAGACCATGCTGCCGGGCGAGCTTCCGGACCAGAGGGGAAATGACGGCGACGGGCCCCTCCGGCTCGGTCACTCCCAGGACCGGAGCGGCGCTCGGCACCGGCTCCGAGGCCGGAACTGCGGCCGAGACCGAAGCTGTGGCCGAGCCGGAAGCTGCGGCCGAGACCGGGACCGGTACCTGAGCAGGCCTGACCCGGCGTCTCCGCGCGGCGGGTGCGCCGGTCCCGTAGCCGACCAGCACATTGCCGGAGCCGCTCTCGCTGCCGTCTCCGGAGGACCTGTCGGAAGCCCTGTGCCCCGTCGTCGGCTCCACCGACCCGACTGCCACGGTCAGCAGCGGTGCGCCGACCGGGAGCTCCGCGCCCTCCTCGCCGAATCGTGCTGTAACGACGCCCCCGTAAGGACAGGGCACCTCGACCATCGCCTTGGCCGTCTCGACCTCGACCACCGGCTGGTCGACCGCGACGACGTCGCCGACCTCGACCAGCCAGCGCACGACCTCGGCTTCGGTCAGGCCTTCGCCCAGGTCCGGCAGCTTGAATTCGAGTACCTGCGCCATCAGCTCCCGGCCTCCCACTGAAGACGGGCAACCGCGTCGAGCACTCGGTCCACGCCCGGCAGATGGTGCCGCTCCTGCATGGGCGGCGGGTAGGGGATGTCGAACCCGGCGACGCGCAGGACCGGTGCCTCCAGGTGGTGGAAGCACCGCTCGGTGACCCGCGCCGCGATCTCACCGCCCGGTCCGCCGAAGCCGGACGACTCATGGACGACCACCGCCCGCCCGGTGCGGCGGACCGATGCGGCGACGGTCTCGTCGTCGAAGGGCACGAGCGACCGAAGGTCGACCACCTCCAGATCCCATCCCTCGGCCGTGGCGGCCTCGGCTGCCTCCAGGCACACCGGGAGAGACGGCCCGTAGGTGATCAGGGTCGCGCTGCGCCCGGGGCGCCGGACCACGGCGCGCCCGATCGGCTCGACCCGGGCCGGCGCGTCCGGCGACCAGTCGGCCTTGGACCAGTAGAGCCTCTTCGGCTCCAGGAAGACCACCGGGTCGTCGGAGGCGATCGACTCCCTCAGCAGCCCGTACGCGTCGTCGACCGTTGCCGGCATCACGACATGCAGGCCGGGAGTCGCCATGTAGTACGCCTCGGAGGAATCGCTGTGGTGCTCGACCCCGCCGATCCCTCCGCCGTACGGCACCCGCACCGTGATGGGCAGCGGCATCGCGCCACCCGTCCGGTTCCGCATCTTGGCGACATGGCTGACCAACTGCTCGAACGCCGGATACGCGAAGGCGTCGAACTGCATCTCCACCACGGGCCGCAGTCCGTACATCGCCATGCCCACGGCCGCGCCGAGGATCCCCGCCTCGGCCAGCGGCGTGTCCGTGCAGCGGTCGTCGCCGAACTCCTTCGCCAGTCCGTCGGTGACGCGGAAAACTCCTCCGAGCGTGCCGACGTCCTCCCCCAGGACGTGCACCGTCGGATCCTCCGCCATCGAGTCGCGCAGCGCCCGACCGAGTGCCTGAGCCATCGTGGCCGGTCTGGCCCTGCCCGTCCGTTCACCGGCCGTCGCTGCAACGGTGGTCATCGCCCCTCCTCCGCGCCGCTCTCGTCGCCCGGGCCGTGCTCTGCGTCCAGCTCGCTCCGCAGCAGTGCCGCCTGCTCGTGGAGTTGGCCGGTCTGTTCCTCGTAGACATGGGCGAACAGATCCATGGGGTCGAGCACCGGATCGGCGTTCATCTGCTCCCGCAGCCCCTCCGCCATCCGTTCCGCCGCCGCCCGCACCGTCTCGATGCCGTCCTCGTCCAGCAGGCCACGCGCGGTCAGTTCCCGTTCGAGAAGCCTGATCGGATCATGTGCGCGCCACACCTCGACCTCGCTGTCGCCGCGGTAGCGGGTGGCGTCGTCGGCGTTCGTATGGGCGTCCATGCGGTACGTGACCGCCTCGACCAGTGTCGGGCCCCCACCGCGCCTGGCCCTGGCCACCGCCTCGCTCAGCACCTGGTGCATCGCGGGCGCGTCGTTGCCGTCGACCAGGCGTCCCGGCATCCCGTACCCCACGGCCTTGTGCGCGAGGGACGGAGCCGCGGTCTGCTTGGCCAGTGGCACGGAGATCGCGAAGCCGTTGTTCTGTACGAGGAACACGACCGGGGCCCGCCAGACTGCCGCGAAATTCAGCGCCTCGTGGAAATCGCCCTCGCTCGTCCCGCCGTCGCCGACCATCGCGAGAGCGACCACGTCGTCGCCCTTCAGGCGCGCCGCGTGCGCCAGGCCGACGGCATGCGGCAACTGGGTGGCCAGAGGGGTGCACAGTGGGGCGATTCGGTGCTCACGCGGGTCGTACCCAGTGTGTCTGTCCCCGCGCAGCAATGTCAGCGCCTCGACCGGGTCCAGTCCACGCGCCACCGCGGCGAGGGTGTCGCGGTAGCTGGGAAAGAGCCAGTCCCGGTCCTCCAGCACGAGCGCCGCGGCGATCTCAGCGGCTTCCTGACCGGTGCTCGACGGGTACACCGCGAGCCTGCCCTGCTTGGTCAGTGCGGTGGCCTGAGCGTTGTACCGGCGACCGCGCACCAGCTCTGCGTAGAGCCTGAGCAGCAGCTCGGGGTCCGCGCCGGCCGCGGCTTCCGTACCGAGCACGCGGTACGGCTCGGAGTCCGGGAGCAGCGGCGCGGGATCGGTGAGCGGCTTCCAGGCCGGGGGCGGCGTGGGCCGGTAGGCGGCTGCGCCGGGCAGCTCCTGGACCGTCATGACAAGCACCTCCTGGCATCGAGATGTATCGAGGTCATCGAAATCTGCAGGTATGTCGAGGCGTGAGCAGGGCACGGCGTGGTGTGCCTCACCTACCGATTGTTCGGTCGTGGGCGCAATTTGGCTACAGGCACCTTCAGCCTGTGGACAAACGGTTCTCCACAGCCTGGGATAGGTGCAGGTCGTCCACAACAGGGAGGCGCGGGCAGATGCCGGCTGAACAAATGGCCGATGCGAGCGGGGAGCCCGTACGTACTCCGCCCGCACGGCCGCTGGATTCCACCGACCACGCGATCCTGCGCATCCTCCAGACGGACGGCCGCGCCTCGATACGGGCCGTCGCGGAACGTGTCCATGTCTCACGGGCCAACGCGTACGCCCGGATCAACAGGCTCGTCGAGGACGGCGTGATCCGCGGCTTCAGCGCACGCGTGAATCACGAACGGGCGGGACAGGCCGCCTCCGCCTACATCACGCTCAAGATCGTCCAGAACTCTTGGCGCACCGTGCGCGAACAGCTCCAGGCACTCCCGGGTGCCACCCACATCGCACTGGTCAGCGGCGACTTCGACGTCCTGCTCCTGGTACACACCCCGGACAACCAGGCGCTGCGCGAGCTGGTCCTGACCAGGATCCAGGCCATACCCGAGGTGCTGTCCACCCGCACCCTGCTGGTGTTCGAGGAGACCGACCTGGGCCCGCGTCCGGACCGCCCGGCCGAGCTCGCCTAGGGCTCCTCGTCCCGGGTCAGCCGGCCCGCATCCCTTCGAAGGCGAGCTGGACGACCGTGTCGGCAAGCTGCTCCGCCTCCGCGGAGCCGCCCGGCTGCGGGCGGTACCACTCGACCAGCGAGTTCACCATGCCGAAGAGCAGCCGGGTCGCAAGGCGTATGTCCACGTCCGCGCGGAGGTCCCCCTCCTCCACCGCGGCCTTGAGCAGCTCGGACACCCGCTGGTCGAACTCGCGGCGACGCTCCAGCGCCCAGCGCTCCGTCTTGGTGTTGCCTCGTACGCGCAGCAGCAGAGTGACGTACGGCAACTCCGCCATGAGCACCTCGACCGTGCGGCGCGTGACGTATTCGACCCGGGCGATCGCCCGCCCCTGTATCGCCCCGGTCTCGCCGAGGATGCCGAAGAGACCGTCGAGCGCCCGGCTCACCGCACGCCTCAGAAGCTCCTCCTTGCCCGCCACATGGTGGTAGATGGACGACTTGGAGATGCCCGCCGCCTTGGAAAGGTGCTCCATGGACGTGCCGTCGTAGCCGCGCTCGTTGAAAACACGGACGGCAACGGACAGGAGTGTTTCCGGGGTGTACGTGTCCCGCTTGGCCGTGGTCATGACCGCGATCCTCCCCCATGAGTTGTCCACAGGTTCCCTGGGGCCCCTTGTCCCGACCGATCGTTCGGTTACTCTAACTCCGTCAGCACGTCCCTGCCCGGCTCGTCGAGGAGTTGGTCCGTCATGGCCGCCGAGCTTTCCCCCGAGAAGCTGTCCGAGATCCACCGCCCGACGCTCGACCAGGCCCTCGATGCGATCCGCACACGCGCCTACTGGTCCCCGCATCCCGAGCACCCGAAGGCCTACGGCGAGGGAGGCATTCCCGGCAGCCTCGGCGCTGCCGAGGGAAAGGCCGCGTTCGACGCCGTGCTCAACACCCGGCTGGATCTCGGCCAGCCCGGCACCGACGGCTGGACGGGCGGAGAGCTCTCGCCGTACGGGCCGGAGCTCGGCGTCGAGTATCCGCATGCCGACCCGGACATCCTGCTTCCCGCCATGAGTGCCGCCATGGGCTCCTGGCGCGCGGCAGGGCCCGAGACCAGGGCCTTGGTCTGCCTGGAGATCCTCGCCCGGATCAGCGCCCGTACCCACGAGCTGGCGCACGCGGTGATGCATACCAGCGGGCAGGCGTTCGTGATGGCATTCCAGGCGGGCGGCCCGCACGCCCAGGACCGCGGCCTGGAGGCCGTGGCATACGCCTACGAGGAACAGACGCGGACGCCGCGCAGCGCCGACTGGTCGAAGCCCCAGGGAAAGCGCGACCCGCTGCAGCTGCACAAGTCGTACACGGCGGCCGGGCGCGGCATCTCTCTGCTGATCGGCTGCAACACCTTCCCCACGTGGAACGGCTATCCGGGCCTCTTCGCCTCGCTCGCGACCGGCAATCCCGTCCTGGTCAAGCCGCACCCACGGGCGGTTCTTCCGCTGGCCCTCACCGTCCAGCTGGCGCGCGAGGCGCTGGCCGAGGCGGGTTTCGACCCGAACCTCGTCGCCCTGGCGGCCGAGCAGCCCGGCGAGGGCATCGCCAAGACTCTCGCGGTACGACCCGAAATCAGGATCATCGACTACACGGGTTCCACGGCCTTCGGCGACTGGCTGGAGACCAACGCCCGGCAGGCCCAGGTCTACACGGAGAAGGCGGGCGTCAACACGATCGTCCTCGACTCCACCGACAACTACCGGGGCATGCTCTCGAACCTGGCGTTCTCGCTCTCCCTCTACAGCGGCCAGATGTGCACCACCCCGCAGAATCTGCTCATCCCCCGCGACGGCATCACGACCGACGCGGGCGCCAAGTCCTACGAGGACGTGGTGGCGGACATCGCCGAAGCGGTGACGGGCCTCCTCGGTGACGACGCCCGGGCCAACGGGCTGCTCGGCGCCCTGGTGAATCCGGACGTGAAGGCCCGGCTGGAAGGAGCCGCGGCCCTGGGTGACGTCGCACTCGCCTCGCGCCCGGTGGTCAACCCCGACTTCCCCGACGCCGTGGTCCGCACGCCGGTGCTCGTGAAACTCGACGGCACCAAGAAGGACGACGGGGCGGCCTATTTCTCGGAGTGCTTCGGCCCGGTCTCGTTCGCGGTCGCCGTCGACTCGACCGCTGACGCTGTGGACCTGCTGCGCCGCACCGTCCGCGAGAAGGGCGCGATGACCGTAGGCGCCTACACGACCTCCCCCGAAGTGGAACGGGCGGTGGAAGACGTCTGCTTCGACGAATCGGCTCAGCTCTCGCTGAATCTCACCGGCGGCGTGTACGTCAACCAGACCGCCGCCTTTTCCGACTTCCATGGCTCTGGAGGCAATCCGGCGGCCAACGCGGCCCTCTGCGACGGGGCGTTCGTGTCCAACCGTTTCCGGGTGGTGGAGGTCCGCCGCCAGGCCTGAGCCCGGGCCGGCTCTGACCTGTGACGCCTGACAAAACCGGTGGAGCGGGGATCCGCTCCACCGGATCATCCGTCGCGCGGATCCGGAATGTCCGCGTAGCGCTGCACCCAGGCGTGCATGGCGATGGCAGCGGCCGCGCCGGCGTTGATCGACCGCGTCGAGCCGAACTGCGCGATCGAGCACACCATCGAGGCGTGCTTGCGCGCTTCCTCCGTCAGCCCCGGTCCCTCCTGTCCGAACAGCAGCACACAGCGGCGTGGCAGGTCCGTCCGCTCCAGCGGCACGGCACCGGGAAGATTGTCGATCCCGATGATCGGCAGTGCCTCGGCCTCCGCCCAGGCGGTCAGGTCGGCCGTGTCCGGGTGGTGCCGGACGTGCTGGTAGCGGTCGGTGACCATCGCGCCCCGCCTGTTCCAGCGTCGCCGGCCCACGATGTGGATCTCCTTCGCGAGAAAGGCATTGGCGGTGCGCACCACCGATCCGATATTGAAGTCGTGGCCCCAGTTCTCCACCGCCACGTGGAAGTCGTGCCGACGCAGATCCAGATCGGCGACGATCGCCTCCCGCGTCCAGTACCGGTAGGAGTCGCCGACATTGCGCCGGTCACCGTGGGCAAGGAGTTCCGGATCGTAGCGCTCCCCCTCGGGCCAGGGCAGCGGGTGCGGCCCGACGCCGATCACGGCGCCATACCCCTCGTCGTACTGGATCGGTTCCGCGGTGGGATCGGGCGTGGCCGCCTCACGGGGCTCTTCTGTACTGCCGGTCTCGCTGGTCACCCGACGAGCGTATGGCCACTGCCACCGCCGCCGCGCGCGGCCTCCTCGTCGACCGTCCCCATCCGGCGCTGCCCGGGGAGCCGGATCCTGCCCACCGTCCGGGAGAGCAGGCGCTGCCGGCCCTGCGAGACCGTGTGTCCCAGCCACACCAGGAAGACCGTCGGCAGGAAGACGGCATCGGCGGCGATCATCGCCATGGAGAAGAAGGGAAGCCCGAGCAGGACGGAGATCCCGGCGTGCTCGCCGATCATGATGACCAGCAGGACGTTCTTGACCCGCCGGTTGAAGAGCGTGAACGGGAAGGCGACCTGCACGATCACCGTGGCATACGTCAGCACCATGACCGCCAGGGCGCTGGATGCGATGAGACCGGAGAGCTCGGGCCACGGGGTGAAGTAGTCCAGCTTGAGCGGGTAGTAGATCGCGGTGCCGTCCTGCCAGCGGGACCCCTGGATCTTGTACCAGCCGGCGGTCGCGTAGATCAGACACACCTCGGCCATGATCACGAAAAGAGCCGCGTTGTGGGCGAGGTTGGCCAGGACGTCGGACAGGACGCGCAGCTCATGGTCCGGCGCGTGGCGGTTCAGGACCCACCAGACGCCGTTCCCCAGCCACAGCACCCATAGGAGGGAAGGCAGCCACCACGTGCCACCGAGTCCTCCCATGACGGTGGCGGGCAGGAGAACACAGCCGAGCACCACCCACAGGGCCGGCCCCGCGACGTCGCGGGCCGGGCGGTATCCCTCCGCGAGACGAGCGGCGTCCCGCGACGCGCGGCGCGCGTCCAGGGACCAGACCCGCGCACAACGGGTCAGCACCAGATAGACCGCCATCAGGTGAATGACGTTGTCGCCGCCGTCACCCATGAAGATGCTGCGGTTCTGCAGGGAGAGCACCCCGGTCATGAACAGGACGGACGTGGCCCGGGTCCGCCAGCCGGTCATCAGCAGCGCGGCCGACACCAGCGTGAGCGCGTACACGGTCTCGAACCAGAGCGTGCCGTCCGACCACATCAGGGCAGTGAAGGCGTCGTTGTTGGCGATCAGCCGACGCGCCATGTCCCAGCTCCACGGGCCGTCCGGGCCGTACAGCTCGTGACGGTGGGGCAGCTCCCGCAGAAGGAACAGCAGATAGGTCGCGGAGACTCCGATCCGGACCACGGCACTCTGGTAGGCGCCGAGGGGCGAGGCCGTGACGCGTTGGATGACGCCGGCGAGCGAGCGCCCGGCCGTTCCGGCGCCCTGACGGACCGGGGCTGGGGCCCTCATCCCTCCGCCTTCCCGGCCTGCGGGTTCCGGGCCTGCGGGTTCCCGGCCTCCGCCTTCCCGGCCTGCGAGGCCTGATCGGCCACGTCCGCCGCTGGGAGGTCTGACGGGGTGACGGTCCACCACGGAAGCTCCTTGTACTCCGGCCGGGTACTGATCTTCTCGTCGCTCCACGTCGGAGCCCCGACGGAACGTACGGATGACCGCACCTGGATGCGCTCGACCGTGCCGCCGTAGCCGTACTCGGCGAGGCGCAGCATGACGATGCGGCGGATATAGCGCTCGGAGAGCTCACCGCGCAGACCGTTGGGGCGGCTCTCGCTGTCATGGGACCCGCTGTAGAAGTCCCATGCGCGGCGCAGCTCGTTCTGGTCTACGTGGCTGGGGAGGAGACTGCCGCGTATCGACTCGCCGTCGTCGCGCGAGAGATTCATCCAGCGGGTGATCCTGCTGCCGTCGGCACCGTTGTCGGCGAGCTCGGCCCGCACGTGCACCGAGATGTTCTGCTGGAGCGGATTGGGGGCGAACAGCTTCCAGTTCTGCTCGAACTCGGGGAAGACCCAGTCATCGACCACTTCGCCATGCTGCTTCGTCAGCGTGTTCGACGGTGCGACGTGCAGAAAGATCATGGCAACGTGCGCGCAGGCCAGCAGCCCTATGACGGACAGCGCCAGCGCCGCGGCGATCTGGTACGGGAGCGAGAGCGCGGCCATGCCTCCGCCCTGGCGGCGTCCTGCCGATCCGGGTACGGGCCCGGAGGCGGTGTCACCCGGCGCCGCGTCGGTCTGGCCCGGAGGAATGCCCGACCCGGCCTCCGATATCACGTCCGGTATCGCAGGATCGTCCCCCGCGGCCTGATCCGGGCGGTCCGTAACACCGGGCCAAGCGAGCTTCTTCTCGTTTCCGGTGCCCCCACCGTGGTCCGCGTCCATCCCGCCCCGATCACCGTCGATCACCACTCAGTTATCCACAGGGTTGACACCCTACGGGCCTCCGACTCACCATTGAAGCCGAGGGACCGAACGATCGGTCGGTAGGGAGCCCGGGATGGCGGCAGTGACTGCGGACCAGACGACGCAGGGAACGGCGGGCACGGCGGACGAGGCAGAAGCGGAGCGTCTCGCGGCGTTCGACCACGCCGTGGCCGCCGACGACCGGATCGAGCCGCGGGACTGGATGCCCGACGCCTACCGCGCCTCTCTGATCCGCCAGATGGCCCAGCACGCACATTCCGAGATCATCGGTATGCAGCCCGAAGCCAACTGGATCTCACGGGCACCGTCACTGCGCCGCAAGGCCATCCTGATGGCCAAGGTGCAGGACGAGGCGGGGCACGGCCTCTATCTGTACAGCGCGGCGGAGACGCTGGGGACGAGCCGCGAAGAGCTCCTGGACAAACTGCACGCCGGAAGGCAGCGCTATTCCTCGATCTTCAACTACCCCACGCTGACCTGGGCGGACGTGGGTGCGATCGGCTGGCTGGTGGACGGCGCCGCGATCACCAACCAGGTGCCGCTCTGCCGCTGCTCCTACGGCCCGTACGCGCGGGCGATGGTCCGGATCTGCAAAGAGGAATCCTTCCACCAGCGCCAGGGGTACGAGCTGCTGCTCGCCCTCAGCCGGGGCACCCCTGCCCAGCACGAAATGGCGCAGGACGCGGTGAACCGCTGGTGGTGGCCCTCCTTGATGATGTTCGGGCCACCCGACGACGCCTCGGCGCATTCGGCACAGTCGATGGCCTGGAAGATCAAACGACACTCCAACGACGAGCTGCGCCGCCGCTTCGTCGATATCTGTGTACCGCAGGCACAAGCACTGGGGCTTGCCCTCCCCGACCCCGACATCCGGTGGAACGAGGAGCTCGGTCAGCACGACTACGGAGAGATCGACTGGACCGAGTTCCAGGAAGTCCTCAAGGGCAACGGCCCCTGCAACGAACAACGACTCACCCAGCGCCGCACGGCTCACGAGAAAGGCGCGTGGGTCCGCGAAGCGGCAGCGGCATACGCAGACAAGCACGCGGCCCGGCCCGGTACAGCCGGAGCGGCCGCCCAGCCCGTGGAGGCGACCGCATGAGCAGCTCGACCGACTGGCCTCTGTGGGAGGTGTTCGTACGCTCCAGGCGCGGACTGTCCCACACCCACGCGGGAAGCCTGCACGCACCGGACGCCGAGATGGCCCTGCGCAACGCCCGCGACCTGTACACGCGCCGCTCGGAAGGCGTGTCCCTCTGGGTGGTCCCCTCGACCGAGATCACCGCCTCCTCGCCGGACGAGAAGGACTCGTTCTTCGAACCCGCCGGGGACAAGCCCTACCGACACCCCACGTTCTACGAGATCCCTGAAGGGGTGAAGCACCTGTGAACGCGGCCCTCGCCCTCGGCGACGACGCACTGGTGCTCTCGCACCGGCTGGGGGAGTGGGCAGGCCACGCCCCGGTACTGGAGGAGGAGGTGGCTCTGGCCAACATCGCCCTGGATCTGCTGGGGCAGGCCAGATTGCTTCTCTCGTTCGTGGGTGACGAGGACCAGCTGGCCTACCTCCGTGAGGAGCGGGCATTCCGCAACGTCCAGCTGGTGGAGCAGCCGAACGGCGATTTCGCCCACACCATCGCCCGCCAGTTGTACTTCTCCGTCTACCAGCACCTGTTGTACGAGGAGCTGGCAGCCGGGGAGGGCGAGTTCGCGGATCTCGCGGCCAAGGCCGTCAAGGAGGTCGCCTACCACCGTGACCACGCGGAGCAGTGGGTCCTGCGGCTCGGCGACGGAACCACGGAAAGCCATGAGCGTATGCAACTCGCCCTGGACGCCCTGTGGCGGTTCAGCGGCGAGCTGTTCGAGCCCGTCGAGGGAGTCGACATCGACTTCAACACCCTGCGCGACAGCTGGCTGGCGGCCGTCACCTCCGTGGTGGATCGGGCCACGCTGGCCCTCCCGTCAGGGCCGCAGTCCGGGGCCTGGGCGGCAGGAGCGGGCCGTCAGGGCCTGCACACGGAGCCGTTCGGGCGGATGCTCGCCGAGATGCAGCATCTGCACCGCAGTCATCCGGGGGCATCGTGGTGACCACCGAGACCCCCCTGGAGGCGGAGCTCCGCCGGCTGGCGGGCGCTGTGCCCGACCCCGAGCTGCCCGTCCTCACTCTGGACGAGCTCGGCGTGCTTCGCGGTGTGCGGGTGGACGGTCCGGACAAGGTCACCGTGCGGCTCACGCCGACGTACACGGGCTGCCCGGCCATCGAAGCCATGTCCGCCGACATCAGACGCGTGCTGCACGATCGGGGAGTCGCGGAGGTGTCCGTGGTCACGGTCCTCGCCCCTGCCTGGTCGACGGACGACATCAGCGATGAAGGGCGTCGCAAGCTCGCGGAGTTCGGCATAGCACCGCCTCGCCCGGGCGGGGGCCAGGAAGGGCCGGTGCCTCTGACGCTCTCGGTGCGCTGCCCGCACTGCGGTTCCACCGACACGGAACTGCTCAGCCGGTTCTCCTCCACGGCGTGCAAGGCGTTGCGCCGCTGTGTGGAGTGCCGCGAACCGTTCGACCACTTCAAGGAGTTGTAGATGTTCCATCCGCTCCGGGTCAGCGCGATCGAACGGCTCACGGACGACGCGGTGGCCGTCACGTTCGCCGTACCGGCCGATCTACGCGAGACCTTCCGCCACACTCCCGGCCAGCACCTGAACGTGCGCTACCGCGTCGATGGCGAGGAGATCCGAAGGTCGTACTCCATCTGCGCAGCTGTTGCCGAAGAACCGGGCGACCCCTTGATGCGGGTGGGGATCCGTATGGTCGACGGCGGAGCGTTCTCGACGTACGCCCTCAAGGAGCTGGCCGTCGGAGACCAGGTGGAGGCGATGGCTCCGATGGGCCGCTTCGTCCTGGACCCGCGACCGGGGCACTTCGCCGCGATCGTCGGAGGCAGCGGCATCACACCTGTGCTCTCGATGGCGGCGACGCTGCTGGCACGGGAGCCCTTGGCCCGCTTCTGTCTGATCCGCAGCGACCGGACAGCAGCGTCGACGATGTTCCTCGACGAGGTGGCGGACCTCAAGGACCGCTATCCCGACCGCTTCCAGCTGGTTACGGCGCTGTCCCGGGAGGAGCAGGCTGCCGGGCTCCCGTCCGGCAGGCTCGACCAGGAGCGGCTCGCCGCGCTGCTGCCGGCGCTGTTGTCGGTGCCCGATGTGGACGGCTGGTTCCTGTGCGGGCCTCTCGGCCTCGTCCGAGGGGCGGAGGACGCGTTGCGCGCACTCGGCGCCGACCGGTCGCGCATCCACCAGGAAATCTTCCACGTCGCCGACGAAGCGACGGCTCCTCCGACGACGCCCCGGGTCGACGCACCGTCGGAGAGCAGGCTCACGGCGACACTCGACGGGCGGTCGGGCAGTTGGCCGGTCCTCGACGGCGAATCGCTGCTGGACACGGTGCTGCGAAGCCGCTCGGACGCTCCGTACGCCTGCAAGGGGGGAGTGTGCGGGACCTGCCGGGCCTTCCTCGTCTCGGGCGAGGTGCGGATGGACCGCAATTTCGCGCTCGAACCGGAAGAGACCGGGGCCGGCTTCGTGCTCGCCTGCCAGTCGCACCCCCTCACCCCGGAGGTCGAGCTCGACTTCGACCGCTGACAAGCCGCGCCCTACCCTGCCGTCCCCGGACACTCTGCCGAGGGGCCCCGGTGTAGGCCCTCGCCCTGTGCACAATCGCCCCGCATGCTCCCCTGTGCCAACGACACCGTCCGTGAGGCCGATTCGGCCGCGAACCCCATGGCGGACGGCAGTCAAGGCACACGGGGGGCGAGTCGCACGGCAGGAACGAGCACGACGAGATCGCACGACAGCGACAACGCACGACAGCCAGGACGCTCAGCAGCCGCCAGGACGCACAGCAGCCGCCGAGCAGCAGCCAGGACTCTCAGCAGCCGCCGAGCAGCTGGTCCTGAACCTGCCCGGGCCGACGAGTCCGGTTGAACGTCACTGCGTCAGCGCTGCGGCGTACCACGGCGACCGCAGAAGTCACAGGTGCGATCCTCCTGCAGCGACGAAGGCGGTGCTGTGCGAGCCGTCAGAGGACGAAAGCCGAGCTCCCGTTGTCCGCGACCATCGGGCGACCGGCACCGTCCCAGGCCTGCATGCCGCCGTCGATGTTCACAGCGTCGATGCCCTGCTGCACCAGGTACTGAGTGACCTGGGCAGACCGGCCTCCGACCCGGCACATCACATGCACGCGCCGGCCGTCGTCGGCCGCTTCGGTCAGCTCGCCGAAGCGGCCGACGAAGTCACTCATCGGAATGTGCAGCGCGCCCTCGACATGCCCGGCTGCCCACTCGTCGTCCTCCCGGACGTCCAGCACAAAGCCGTCCGACGGAACCGCCGCGGCGTCCACCGAGGGCAGCGGAGCGAAATTCATGGGAATGCCTTCTCTCGTACGTACGCGCCAGGGTCATCCGGCACGCTACTGCACCAAGCCCGCCAGCTCGCTCTCACGCTGGGAGACGTCGGCCAGAAGCTTCTCGCCGATGTCGTCCAGCAGCCGGTCGGGGTCGTCCGGCGCCATCCGCAGCATCGAGCCGATCGCGCTCTCCTCGAGCTCTCGGGCGAGCACCGTCAGCAACTCCTTACGCCGGCTGAGCCACTCCAGGCGTGCGTAGAGTTCCTCGCTCTCGCTCAGTCGCAGCTCCGGCGTCACAGGGCCCGCCGCCCACTCGGCAGCCAGTTCCTTCAGCAACGCCACGTCGCCGCGTCCGTAGGCCGCATTGACTCGAGCGATGAATTCGTCCCGTCGCTCGCGCTCCTTCTCGTCCGGTGCCAGATCCGGGTGGGCCTGACGGGCCAGCTCCCGGTAGAGCTTGCGCGCCTCCTCACCCGGCCTGACCCGCTTCGGCGGCCGGACGGGCTGCTCGGTGAGCATGGCCGAGGCCTCGGGCGAGAGCCCGTCCGAATCCATCCAGTCATGGAAGAGCTCGTCGACACCAGGCATCGGCATGACGATCGCCCTTGCCTCCTGGGCCTTCCGCAGATCCTCCGGATCGCCGGACTTCGCAGCCCGTGCCTCCGCGATCTGCGCATCGAGCTCGTCGAGGCGTGCATACATCGGTCCGAGCTTCTGATGATGCAGCCGGGAGAAGTTCTCCACCTCGACCCGGAAGGTCTCCACGGCGATCTCGAACTCGATCAGTGCCTGCTCAGCCACCCGGACGGCCTTTGCGAGCCGCTCCTCGGGCCGAGGGGCACGGGTCTCCTCGGTCGCCGCGGCACCGCGCGCCTCACCGCCCTCGTCGCCTACCGGGTAGCCGGCCGCTTCCTCGGCGGCGGAACCTGCATGCGGCGCACTGCCAGGCTCCGCTCGCGGGCCGTCCCCCTGCGACGCATCCTGCGCGTGCTGCGGCTCGTCCCGCCGGCCCTGGCGGTCCTGGTTCTGCAGGTCTTCGTCGTTCCGGGTGGTCGGCACCCCGGCGGCTTCGTGGGTCACCCGTCCAGCGTATGGCCACGGCGCAGGCCACGAAGACCCGCGGTGGCCGCAAGCCGCTCAGACTCCGAGCTCGGCGGCTATTCGCCCGGCCCGTACACCCCGGACGAGCTCTGCGTGATCCGCCTCCGTCCGGTCCGCATACGTCACGGCGAAATCAGCCATCGCCGAGTCCAGCTCCGCGTTCTTCCCGCAGTAGCCCGCGAGCAGTCGCGGGTCGGCGCTGTGCGCGTGGGCCCGGGCCAGCAGCGCGCCTGTCATACGCCCGTAGTCATCCACCTGGTCCGCCGCGAGCGCGGACGGCTCCACGCTGCCCTTGCGATTCCTGAACTGGCGGACCTGATAGGGCCTGCCGTCGACCTCGGCCCAGCCGAGCAGCATGTCGCTGACGACCTGCATCCGCTTCTGCCCGAGCACCACCCGACGGCCCTCGTGGACCACGTCCGGCACCTCGAAGCCGACCTGTGGGAGACAGGGGGAGAGCGCGGAGGGACGGGCCTCCTTCACCTGCAGTATCAGCGGCTCGCCACGGTGGTCGAGCAGGAGTACCACATACGACCGGGTTCCCACGCTTCCCGTGCCGACCACCCGGAACGCCACGTCATGGATCGCGTAGCGCGCCAGCAGCGGGACCCGATCCGCTGAGATCGTCCCGAGGTATCCCTCCAGCCCCGCCGCCACGGCCGCCGCCTCCGAGTCGGGCACACGGCGCAGCACAGGCGGTGCGTCGACGAAGCGGCGACCACCGTCCTCGCAGTCCTCCGTGGACCTGGCGGCGAAGCGGGCACTGGTGTTGTTGCGCGCCTTGGCGGAAACCCGGTCCAGCGTCCCCAGCAGGTCCCGTGCGTCGGTGTGCGAGACGAGCTCCTCGTCCGCGATGGCGTTCCACGCGTCCAGGGCGGGCAACCGGGCCAGCAGGCGCATCGTGCGCCGGTACGCGCCCACGGTGTCGTACGCGCCCTGACGGCAGGTGTCCTCGTCCGCGCCGGCCTCCCGGCCCGCGAGCACGAGTGAAGTGGCGAGCCGCTTGAGATCCCACTCCCAGGGGCCGAACACGGTCTCGTCGAAGTCGTTGAGGTCCATGACCAAGTTTCCGCGTGCATCGCCGTACAGGCCGAAATTCGCCGCGTGCGCGTCACCGCAGAGCTGGGCACCCACCCCTGTGACCGGAGTGCCCGTCAGGTCGTGGGCCATCAAACCGGCCGATCCGCGAAGAAACGCGAACGGCGTTGCCGCCATCCGCCCCACCCTTATGGGTGTCAGGCCAGGCACCCGGCCCCGGTTCGACTCCTCGACCGCCTGTACGGCGTCCGGCCTCCCGGTGGGCAGGGCCAGGGAACTGTGCGCCGACCGGGGGACCTTGGTCCTGAGCGCCTTGCCGGCTGATTTCGGGGAGGCCGCTCCGGGTCCTACCGGCCGCACCCCTCCAGCCACACGTCGCGCGAAACCGGGAACAACAGGAATGCGCCCATCCCCTGCCGCCGACTGTGCCGGCCCCGCCGCCTCGACCTCTTCCATGGAGCGCCGCCTCCCCGTCCTGTTCAGCCGTTCCGTCCGACCGAGATCACCCGCGGACGACGGTACAACCGTCTCGTGACAGCCGTCTGCCCCTGTGGACAACTCCGGACCCGGCCTGTGGACAAGTGGAGGACCTGTGACTTTCCGGGATCCCCGCACCGCCCACCTTCCAGGACCGGCCGGACAACAGGTCCGCCTCCCTGGACCGGCCCGACAGCAGGTCCACCACCCCCGGACCGGCCCGATAACCAGAACCGGCCCCGCAGGCGGACCTGCCGCGACAGGCGAAACCGGCCACGGGCGAGACCACCTCAACAGGCCGGACCGCTTCCGGGCCGGACAGTGCCGCACGAACGGGAAACCCCACCGGCTGGAGAACAAGACCCGCACAGCACCGGCCGGAGGTGGCAGATCTGAGACCGCAAGGCCCTCCGGACCCGGCCCGTAGGTTCGCGCCCTGGCCGTCACACCCCGACGGCCTCTTCCATCTGCTCCTCGGCGTCGGCCGCTGTGCGCATGGCGGCCGCCTCACGTGCCTTGTCCGCAGCCTGGCGGCGCTGCTTAGCCTCGGTCAGACCCACCCAGCCCCACGACGCCCAGTCCGGCCACGAACCACGGAGCCAGCACCAGCAGATGGCTCTCGAGCAGTTCGCGGAGCATCCGCTGCGCTACAACTCGTCAGGCGAGGGCCCCGCGCCCGGCTGGCGCCTCCCGCCGAAGCCCCGCGCAGACCGGCTCCCACCGGGAAGCACCACGGCGCGTCCGGCCCCCGCGTCGATGGCCCAGAGCCGGTCAGCAGCCCTCCGGCTCCGCCAGATAGATCCCCGCCCACCGCCCGAGCTCCTCAAGAGCCGGCTCCATGGCGGCGCCTGCTTCCGTCAGCCGGTACGCGACCCGCAGCGGGGGCCCCTCATCGACCTCGCGCACCACAAGACCGGCGGCCCCGAGCTCGGAAAGCCGATCCGAGAGCATGCGCTCACTGATACCCGGAATCGCTCGTCGCAGATCCGCGAAGTGCACCGGCTGCCGCATCAGCACCGAGACGATGGGGCCCGTCCAGCGCTTCCCGAACAGCTCGAAGACACGCGTGATGCTCGCATCCACCCGCCGACAGGCCTGTTCGCTGTGATCCGCCATGCCCCCAGGGTACTGCGCGACCGTGAGGGGCTAATAAAAAGTAAGTGGCTATGCTATTAATAGGTACGCACAGAAACGCCGGGCTCCGCATTCAAGGCCCTCCGCCCTGAGTTCGCACCGGCCTCACCCCACTCCCACGGAGATCCCCATGGCTACGCTTCTGCACCTCGATTCAGCCGTTTTCCCCCAGGGCTCCACGTCACGTGAGGTCACTGCGGCCTTCGTCGCGGCCTGGCGCGAGCAACACCCCGACGGTCAGGTCGTGTACCGCGACCTCGCCGCCGATCCCCTGCCCCACCTGGACGCCTCGGCTGTTGCGGCCGGCGCCGAGGACACGCTGCGCGGGCAGCTGGCGGCCGAGCTGGCCTCTGCGGATGCCGTGCTCATCGGCGCGCCGATGTACAACTTCTCCATCCCGTCCACCCTGAAGGCATGGCTGGACCAGGTGATCATCGTCGGCCACAACACCGGTCCGGGCAGCCCCGTCGCCGGCACGCCCGTCACAGTCGTGGCCAGCCGTGGCGGCTCATACGCCCCTGGCACCCCGCGCGAGGACTTCGAGTTCGTCCAGAACTACCTGGAGAAGGTGCTGACGGGCATGCTCGGGGCCGAGGTCGATTTCATCGTCCCGGAGTTGACGCTGGCCCGTTCGAAGCCTGAGATGGCCGATCTCGTCCCCCTCGCGGACGCGTCCCGCGCCCAGGCGTTCGCCGACGCGGCAGAGAAGGCGAAGGCTCTTGCCGCGCGCCTCGCCGCCTGACCCCATCTTCCAGGGGCGGTGAAGTTGAACCGCCCCTTTCGTGCGGAACCGACGTTTCACGTGAAACCGCGTCCATCTGCTGCCGCGCTTCTGCATCAGGTGCGCGCTTCATCACAACACCCGCCTCACGCGCCCTACCGACCGCGGCAATCCGGCGCCACGCGCCCCCAGGGCCGCCAGACCCCTGCGGGCGCGACAGAAAGAGCCACGCCGACCCCACAGACCAGCCCCTCACCGACCAGCCCCCACCGGCCAGATCCCCACGAGCAGACCTCCGACAATCGGCTCCGACAAGCAGATGCGCACAACGAAGAACCCCCGTACCGGATTTCTCCGGTACGGGGGTTCTGTCGAACCAACCTGGTAATCGCAAGCGACTACCCGTTGTGCGCGAGGGGGGATTTGAACCCCCACGTCCCTAAGGACACTGGCACCTGAAGCCAGCGCGTCTGCCGTTCCGCCACTCGCGCATGAGTGGTGTTTTCAGACTCTCTCACCGTGTGGTGTGAGCGCCTGGCGACATCCGGAAGATTAGCACGCTGGACAGGGTGGATTCACATCCGTTGTTTCGCCGGACCCACGAGGGGAACCGGGAACGCGGAAAGCCCGGCCCCACTCCTCCTGAGTGCACCCGGAGTGCGGGACACTGTCAGGAGGCCACCTCTACGATCCGTGTGAGAGGTGACACTCATCCACTGTGCAGACAAGGGGAACCAGCCGATTTCCCTACGCGTGGATACGATCAGTAAGCAGTACAGGGACGACGACACCGGAGGAGGTGCCCCATGGGAGTCATGAAGCGTTTCGAGCAGCGTCTCGAAGGTCTGGTCAATGGCACCTTCGCCAAGGTCTTCAAGTCCGAGGTGCAGCCGGTCGAGATCGCGGGAGCCCTCCAGCGCGAGTGCGACAACAACGCGTCGATCTGGAACCGTGAGCGGACCGTCGTGCCCAACGACTTCATCGTCGAGCTCAGCACCCCTGACTACGAGCGGCTCAGCCCGTACTCCGGCCAGCTCGGCGACGAGCTGTCAGGTCTCGTACGTGACTACGCCAAGCAGCAGCGGTACACCTTCATGGGACCGATCAAGGTCCACCTGGAGAAGGCGGACGACCTCGACACGGGTCTCTACCGCGTACGCAGCAGGACCCTGGCGTCGAGTTCGTCACAGCAGGGCCAGCAGGGCGGCCCTCCTCCCGGTGCCCAGCCGAACCGGCCCGCCCCTCCGCAGGGGCAGGGCGGCTACGGTTACCCGCCGGCTGCTGCGCCGCCCATGCCTCCGGCCCCGCCGCCGGGCGCCGGGCGCTCCGGTGGCCCTTCCAGCGACTGGCGCGCGCCGGCCGCGTCCGGCCCCATGCCGGACGCCCAGGTGCGACGCTGGATCGAGATCAACGGCACGCGCCATCAGATCTCCCGCCCGACGTTGGTGATGGGACGAAGCACCGACGCCGACGTGCGGATCGACGACCCCGGCGTTTCGCGCCGGCACTGTGAGATCCGGACCGGAACGCCCTCGACGATCCAGGATCTCGGGTCTACCAACGGCATCGTGGTAGACGGGCAGCACACCACCCGCGCTACGCTCCGCGACGGCTCGCGGATCGTCGTGGGCAGCACCACCATCGTTTACCGGCAAGCCGAAGGGTGAAGCGGGGGCAATGTCAGAGCTGACCCTGACGGTCATGCGGCTAGGTTTCCTGGCTGTTCTGTGGCTATTCGTAATCGTGGCCGTCCAGGTCATTCGCAGCGACCTGTTCGGTACGCGCGTCACGCAGCGCGGCTCACGCCGCACTGCCGCTGACGCCCGCCCGCAACAAGGGCGCCAACAGCAAGCAGCGCCGCCTCAGCAGCGCCAGCAGTCCGGGCGCCAGCGCCGCGGGGCACCCACCAAGCTGGTCGTCTCCGAAGGCACGCTCACCGGCACCACCGTCGCGCTCCAGGGGCAGACCATCACCCTGGGCCGGGCGCACGATTCAACGATCGTGCTGGATGACGACTACGCGTCCAGTCGGCATGCCAGGATCTACCCGGACCGTGACGGCCAGTGGATCGTCGAGGACCTCGGGTCCACCAACGGCACCTATCTCGACCGGACCCGGCTCACCACCCCGACACCTGTTCCGCTGGGCGCGCCGATCCGCATCGGCAAGACCGTCATCGAGCTGCGGAAGTAGTACGACAATGAGCGAGCGGAGCGAGCGAGCCGCGGCGGTCCTGACGAAGGACCCGGCGTGGCTCCCGACCGGAGGGTGGGCAGTGTGGCTCGAGACCGGCTGTACCCCGAACCGACGGGCGAGGTGCGCATGAGCTTGTCCCTGCGCTTCGCCGCCGGATCGCACAAGGGCATGATCCGGGAAGGCAACGAGGACTCCGGTTACGCCGGTCCCCGCCTTCTCGCCATCGCCGACGGAATGGGCGGCCAGGCGGCCGGAGAGGTCGCCAGCTCCGAGGTGATCTCCACGCTCGTCCAGCTGGACGACGACGTGCCGGGTTCCGACATCCTCACCTCGCTCGGCACGGCGGTCCAGCGGGCCAACGACCAGCTGCGCGTAATGGTCGAGGAGGACCCCCAGCTGGAGGGGATGGGCACGACGCTCACCGCCCTTCTCTGGACCGGTCAGCGCCTCGGCCTCGTCCACGTCGGCGACTCGCGTGCCTACCTCCTGCGTGACGGCGTCCTGACGCAGATCACCCAGGACCACACCTGGGTGCAGCGTCTCGTCGACGAGGGCAGGATCACCGAGGAAGAGGCCACCACCCACCCGCAGCGCTCCCTGCTGATGCGGGCCCTGGGAAGCGGCGACCACGTGGAGCCCGATCTCTCCGTCCGGGAGGTGCGCGCCGGTGACCGCTATCTGATCTGCTCGGACGGGCTCTCCGGCGTCGTCTCCCATCAGACGATGGAAGAGACCCTGGCCAGCTACCAGGGCCCTCAGGAGACCATCCAGGACCTCATCCAGCTCGCTCTGCGCGGCGGTGGCCCCGACAACATCACCTGCATCGTCGCCGACGTCCTGGACGTCGACAGCAACGACACCCTGGCCGGGCAGCTCAACGACACCCCGGTCATCGTCGGCGCGGTCGCCGAGAATCAGGCCGTCCAGGCGAACGACGGCCGTGCCATGGAGACACCCGCGGGACGTGCGGCCGGCCTCGGCCGCCCCGTGCCGCCGCCGGCCGGCGGCTTCGGCCCTCCCGGCAGCGGCGACGACATGGGCTACGGCTCCAGCCCGGACGGCGCGTTCAACTCGTACACCGACGATGACTTCGTCAAGCCCCGCGGCCGCCGCAGGTGGCTGAAGCGGTCCTTCTACATCGTGCTCGCGCTGGCCGTCATCGGTGGCGGCGTCTACGGCGGCTACCGCTGGACCCAGACCCAGTTCTACGTGGGCGCGAAGGACGAGAACGTCGCGCTGTTCCGCGGCATCAGCCAGGACCTCGCCTGGGTGTCCCTCTCGAAGGTCGAAGAGGACACCAAGATCGAACTCAAGTACCTCCCGCCCTACTGGCGCAAGAAGGTCGAGGCGACCATCTCCCAGGGCAACCTCGCCGACGCCCGCAAGAAGATCAGCGAGCTCGAAGCACAGGCATCCGCCTGCGAGAAGGACGCGCAGCGCCGCGCGGCCGAGGCGGACACCAATGCCGCCAAGGACCAGGGCGACGCCGGCAACGCCTCCGACAGCACGTCCGCCACTTCTCCCGCCAAGGGGACCAAGACCGCGACTCCCACTCCCGGCCCCAGCCTCTCGGAGGAAGAGAAGAAGCTGGCCCTGCAGTGCGGTAAGCAGTAAGCCGTAGGGGGCCTTCAGCACATGAGCGTTGTCACCAACACGACCACCATCGGCGCGATCGACGCGCCGAGCCGCCGTAACACCGAGCTTGCACTGGTTGCGTTCGCCGTCCTGATCTCGGTGTTCGCGTACGCCAACGTCGGCCTCGCCCTCAACGGCGAGCTGCCCGCCGGCATGCTCGGATACGGCCTGGGCCTCGCACTGCTGGGCGGTGTGGCACACCTTGCCGTGCGGAGATTCGCCCCGTACGCGGACCCGCTGCTGCTCCCGCTGGCGACCCTGCTGAACGGTCTGGGGCTGGCCCTCATCTGGCGCCTGGACCAGTCGGAGCGGTTCCAGGCACTCAAGACGTTCGCCCCCGCCGCCTCCAAGCAGCTGATGTTCTCAGCGGTGGGTGTGGCCCTGCTGGTCATCGTCCTGATCGCCCTCAAGGACCACCGCATCCTGCAGCGCTACACCTACATCTCCATGCTGGTGGCGCTGTTCCTCCTGATCCTTCCGATGTTCTTCCCGGCCGTCAACGGCGCCAAGATCTGGATCAAGATCCCTGGTGTCGGCACGATCCAGCCGGGAGAGTTCGCGAAGATCATCATCGCGGTGTTCTTCGCCGGTTATCTCATGGTCAAGCGCGACGCCCTGGCCCTCGCCAGCCGCCGCTTCATGGGTCTCTACCTGCCCCGCGGCCGGGACCTGGGTCCGATCCTCATGGTCTGGGCGTTCTCGATCCTCATCCTGGTCTTCGAGACCGACCTGGGGTCCTCGCTGCTCTTCTTCGGCATGTTCGTCGTCATGCTGTACGTCGCCACCGAACGCACCAGCTGGATCGTCTTCGGGCTGCTGATGTCGGCGGCCGGAGCCGTGGGCGTGGCGACATTCGAGCCGCACGTCCAGGACCGCGTCACCGCCTGGCTCGACCCCTTCGCGGGCTGGGGCAAGGAAGCGGCGAGCGAGCAGATGGCCAAGTCGCTCATGGCCTTCGGCTCCGGCGGCACCCTGGGTACCGGCCTCGGCCAGGGCCACTCCGACCTGATCGGCTTCGCCGCCAACTCCGACTTCATCCTCGCCACCGTCGGTGAGGAGCTCGGGCTGGCAGGGATGATGGCGATCCTGCTCGTCTACGGCCTGATCGTCGAGCGCGGTGTCCGTACGGCGCTGGCCGCCCGGGATCCCTTCGGGAAGCTCCTCGCGATCGGCCTCTCCGGCTCGTTCGCCATCCAGGTCTTCGTGGTCGCCGGTGGCGTGATGGGACTCATCCCGCTGACGGGTATGACCATGCCGTTCATGGCGGCCGGTGGTTCGTCCGTCATCGCCAACTGGGCACTCATCGGGATCCTGATCAGAATCAGCGACACGGCCCGACGCCCCGCCCCTGCCCCCGCACCGTCCCCGGATGCCGAGATGACCCAGGTGGTCCGACCGTGAACAAGCCACTCCGCAGGATCGCGATGTTCTGCGGCATCCTCGTTCTGGCACTTCTGGTCCGCACCAACTACATCCAGTACGTCCGTGCCGACGAGCTCAACGCGAACGAGCACAACCGCCGCGTCCAGATCGAGCGCTACGCCCACGAGCGCGGCAACATCATCGTCGACGGCGAATCGGTCACGGGCTCCGTCGAGACCACGGACGGCGATTTCAAGTACAAGCGCGTCTGGAAGAACGGCCCGATGTGGGCACCCGTCACCGGCTACTCCTCACAGGCCTTCGACTCCTCGCAGCTGGAGAGCATCGAAGACGGAATCCTCACCGGCAACAGTGACCAGCTGTTCTTCGACCGCACCCTGTCGATGTTCACCAGCGAGAAGAAGACCGGCGGGAACATCGTCACCACCCTCAACGGTGCCGCCCAGAGGGCCGCCTTCAAGGGACTGGGCGCGAAGAAGGGCGCCGTAGCGGCTATCGACCCGCAGACAGGCGCCATCCTGGCGCTGGCCAGCACCCCTTCCTACGACCCCTCGGTCTTCGCGGGCAACTCGATGAAGGACTCCGACGCCCGGCAGAAGCTCCTGTCCGACAAGGACAAGCCGATGCTGAACCGGGCCCTGCGGGAGACCTACCCGCCCGGCTCGACGTTCAAGGTCGTCACGGCCGCCGCGGCCCTCGAGAACGGTCTCTACACCGACATCGACGAGGAGACGGACTCCCCCCTGCCCTGGCGGCTTCCCCTGTCGACCAACCTGCTCCAGAACGAGGGCGACATCCCCTGCGAGAACGCCTCGCTCCGTGAAGCCCTTCGCTGGTCCTGCAACACCGTCTTCGGCAAGATGAGCGACGACCTGGGCAACGAGAAGATGATCGAGCAGGCCGACAAGTTCGGCTTCAACGAGGAAGTCTTCACCCCGGTCCGGGCGGACGCGAGCATCTACCCGAAGGACAACCGGCCGCAGAACGCCATGGCGGGCATCGGCCAGGCCTCCAACCGCACCACTCCCCTCCAGATGGCCATGGTGGCGTCCGCGATCGCCAACGACGGCAAGCTCATGCAGCCGTACATGGTCTCCCAGCGCCAGGCACCCAACCTGGACGTCATCTACACGCACGAGAAGGAGGAGATCGGCCGGCCGCTCTCGGGGGAGAACGCCCAGAAGTTGCAGGAGATGATGGAGACCGTGGTCGCGGACGGCACGGGAACCAACGCACAGATCGACGGCGTCACTGTCGGTGGCAAGACGGGTACCGCCCAGCACGGCCTCAACAACAGCGAGAAGCCGTACGCCTGGTTCATCTCCTACGCCAAGACGGACAGCGGCTCACCGGTCGCCGTGGCCGTGGTGGTCGAGGACGGCGACGCCAACCGGGACGACATCTCCGGCGGCGGCCTGGCCGCACCGATCGCCAAGAGTGTGATGAAGGCAGTACTCGACGGAAAGTAGTGACACCCGTCACAACTTCTGTCCACACCAGCACATTGGGATACCGGTCGGATATCAGCTGACAGGTGCGGGCCGATCACGCCGGGAGCGCCCGGTAGCGTATGCGCGAACAGCGCACCGCCGGACCACACACGGGTGCGGTCGGGACTGACGGAGAGGGCTGGATCAGTTATGGAAGAGCCGCGTCGCCTCGGCGGCCGGTACGAGCTGGGCTCGGTGCTCGGCCGTGGTGGCATGGCCGAGGTCTACCTCGCGCACGACACCCGGCTCGGTCGCACCGTAGCTGTGAAGACGCTGCGGGCCGACCTGGCCCGCGATCCGTCCTTCCAGGCACGGTTCCGCCGTGAGGCCCAGTCGGCCGCCTCGCTCAACCACCCCGCGATCGTCGCCGTCTACGACACCGGCGAGGACTACGTCGACGGAGTCTCCATCCCGTACATCGTGATGGAGTACGTCGACGGGTCGACGCTGAGAGAGCTCCTGCACTCGGGCCGCAAGCTGCTGCCGGAGCGGACCCTCGAGATGACGGTCGGGATCCTCCAGGCACTGGAGTACTCGCACCGCGCCCAGATCGTCCACCGCGACATCAAGCCGGCGAACGTCATGCTGACGCGCACCGGCCAGGTCAAGGTCATGGACTTCGGTATCGCCCGCGCCATGGGTGACTCCGGTATGACGATGACCCAGACCGCCGCGGTCATCGGCACCGCCCAGTACCTCTCCCCGGAGCAGGCCAAGGGCGAGCAGGTCGACGCGCGCTCCGACCTGTACTCCACCGGCTGCCTGCTCTACGAGCTGCTCGCGGTCCGGCCGCCGTTCGTCGGTGACTCACCCGTCGCCGTCGCGTACCAGCACGTGCGCGAGGAGCCGCAGCCTCCGAGCAACTTCGACCCCGAGATCACGCCCGAGATGGACGCCATCGTCCTGAAGGCGCTGACCAAGGACCCCGACTACCGGTACCAGTCGGCCGACGAGATGCGGGCCGACATCGAGGCCTGCCTCGACGGCCAGCCGGTCGCGGCCACCGCTGCCATGGGCGCCGCGGGCTACGGCGGGTACGACGCCTACGGCCACGACCAGCCCACGACCGCCCTGCGGGCGACGGACCCGAATGGCGCCCAGACGTCCATGCTGCCCCCGGTCAATCCGGATGACGGCGGCTACGGCTACGACGACCGCCCGGGCCGTCGGCGCCAGAAGAAGAGCAACACCTCGACGATCCTTCTTGTCGTCGCCGGCATTCTGGTGCTCATCGGCGCGATCCTGATCGGCCGCTACATCTTCAGCTCTTCCGAGGACGCCGGCGGCGGCAAGGTCGATGTGCCGAACATGATCGGCTCGACGGTCGAGAACGCACAAACGCTCGCGGAGAACGCCGAGGTCATCCTGAAGGTCGGCTCCAAGGAGCCCTGCGAGGGCCAGGAGAAGGACAAGATCTGCAGCCAGACACCGTCTGCGGAGGGGGACGCCCAGATGGCTGTGGGCGAGACCGTGACGGTCGTCGTCTCCACCGGCGCCCCCAAGGTCGAGGTTCCGGACGTCCTGGAGAAGTCCGAGGACAGCGCCCGCAAGAAGCTGGAGGACGAGGGCTTCACGGTGAAGGTCGAGGCCGTGGAGTCCGAGGCGACCCCGGGCACCGTCACCAAGCAGGATCCCGAGGGCGGCACGAAGGTCGAGAAGGACTCCGAGGTCACGATCACGGTGGCCAAGGAGGCGACCCAGGTGGTCCCGGGAGTGGTCGGCAGGTCGTTCACGGATGCCGAAGCCCAGCTGAAGGGCGTCGGCTTCGCCAACGTCTCCAGCACCGAAGTGGATTCGGGCCAGCCCGCCGGCATTGTGGTCGAACAGACCCCGGAGCCGAACAGCAAGCAGGCGAAGGACGTCCAGATCGTCCTGAAGGTCTCCAAGGGCCCGGCCCAGCCGGAGCAGGTCACGGTCCCCGGTGACATCGTCGGCAAGAGGTACCAGGACGCGAAGGCCGCGCTCGAAGGTCTGGGTCTCGTGGTCGCACTCGCGCCCAACTCGTCGGACAAGCCGAACGCCCTGGTGATGAACGCGGACCCGGGGCCCAACGCACAGGTGCCCAAGGGCCAGACGGTCACCCTCACCACCGTCGGCGGCACGGACGGCAACATCTTCGGTGGAAGGTCCGGCCAGGAGGACTGACCCGCGCAGCACCGCACGAACCGACGAAGGGCCCCGGTCACCTCCAAGGTGACCGGGGCCCTTCGTGTCGGCTCCTGTGACTACCGCAGCTCCGTCGGCTTCGTGCGGTCCCTGTCCACCTTCTCGGTCCGCACGAGCTCGCCCCACACGATGTAGCGGTACTTCGACGTGTAGACGGGCGTACACGTGGTCAGAGTGATGTAGCGGCCCGCCTTCGTCACACCCGACTCCTTGGGCACCGGGGCGATCGCGTCCACGTTGAACTTGGACGTCTCCGGCAGCTCCGCGTAGACCTTGTAGACGTACCAGGTGTCCTTGGTCTCGAAGACGACGGCGTCGCCCTTCTTCACCTTGTCGATGTTGTGGAACTTGGCACCGTGCCCGTCCCGGTGCGCGGCGAGGGCGAAGTTGCCCTGCGCGTCCGAGGGGAGGGCCGACTTCACGGGGTCCGTGTAGTAGCCGGCGATGCCGTCGTTGAGCGCCTCGGTGTCGGTGCCCTTCTTGACCAGCACCTCGCCGTTCTTCATGGCGGGAACGTGGAGGAAGCCGATGCCGTCCCTGGTGTCCAGCGCCCCCGGGCCGCCCGCCCAGCGGTCGCGGACGGTATTGCCCTGCTTGTCCGCCTCGCGGTCGGCGAGCACATTGGTCCACCACAGCGAATAGACGACGAACAGGCCCAGCACCAGCCCGGCGGTGATCAGCAGTTCGCCGAAAAGGCTCACCACCGTCGCGACGCGATTGCGGCTCGTGCGCCGCACCGGGGCCTCAGGCTGGTCGGTGCGCTCTTCGTGATCGGTCCTCGCTGCCACCGCACCCGTCCCTGTCGTGATGTCGTCCAGCCCGCGTCAGCCGACGAGCGCGTCGGGCTTCCCCTTGCTGCGCGGCCGTTCGTCGACCATTTTGCCCCACACGATCATTCGGTACGTACTCGTGAATTCCGGGGTGCAGGTCGTCAGCGTGATGTACCTGCCCGGGCCGGTGAACCCCGAGCCCGGGGGGACTTCGTCGATCACGGCCACGTTGGACGGCGACGTCTGCGGAAGGATGCTGGCCATCTCGTACGTGTAGTAGGCGTCCTGCGTCTCGATCACGATCGGATCGCCCGGCTTCAGCCTGTTGATGTAGCGGAAGGGCTCACCGTGGGTGTTCCGGTGCCCGGCCACGGCGAAGTTCCCCTGCTTCGCCGAAGGCATCGCGGTCTTCAGCTTGCCCTCGCCGTAGTGACCGATCATGCCGCGGTCGAGGACCTTCTCCTTGTCGATGCCCTCGGCGATCGGCGCGACGACGTCGAGCTTGGGGATGTGCATGATGGCGAATCCCTGACCGGGTTCGAAGGCACCCGGACTGCGCTCGCCGTTCGCCCAGTCGTCCTGGATCCTGCTCGCCTCACGGCCGGCGATCTGGTCGGCGCGGATGTTGGTCCACCAGAGCTGGTAGGTGACGAACAGCAGCATCAGCACACCGAAGGTGATGAACACCTCCCCGACGACCCGGCTGGCAACGACGGCGGGGCTGTCCTTGGCGGCACGGGCCGCGCGCCGGGCCTCCAGCCTCGACATCGGGACCGCAGGCTCGGCCGCACCGGCTTTCGCGGCACCCCGCGGTTCGCCCCGCCGTCCTCCGCGCCCCCGAGCCGCCCGCCTGCGCTCGGCCCGGCCACCCGTCGGCGGCGGCGGTTCGGAGGTGGCCCCCGAGGCCTCGGGGGCTCCCTGCTGGGACGCGCCCCGTGTATCGGCCGTCCTCAGGGCGACGGTCTCGTCGCTCCGGACGGGCCGGACGTCGGCGACCGACTGCACGGGGGCCGGGGCAGGTGCTGCCGGCGCCGGCTCAGGCATCGCCGGACCGGGTATCACCGTCGTTCCCTGGGCGGTGCCGGCCACAGGGGCTGCTTCCGGCCCCTGGCGGCCGTACCAGTCTCTCTGATACCCCTCCGGGTCGTACCACTCGCCCGGGGTCCCCTCGGGCTCCTGAGCCCCCGTCGGGGCCGCCTGCGGGGCCACGCCGTCGGCAGCGTCGGTCTCCGCCCGGAACCAGGGTGAGGTGTGCTGCCCCGGCAACGGGTCGTTCAGCGGATCCTCGAGTTGCTCCACCGCCGCCTCGAACGTGCCGTCGGGCTCGTACGCTCCCTGCGCGTACGGGCCTTCCTGCCCGGCGTGGGGGCGGAGTGAGGTCACGCGGCGGCCTTGCCCACCACCGGGGCGAGCCCCGTAGATCTCGCGACGGCGCCCTCGTCACCACACTGCTCGAGCCAGTTGGCCAGCATCAGGTGACCGTGCTCCGTGAGCACGGATTCGGGGTGGAACTGCACGCCCTCCACGGCCTGTTCGCGGTGGCGGAGGCCCATGATGATGCCGTCGGCTGTCCGCGCGGTGACCTCGAGCTCCGGCGGTACCGTCGCCGGCTCGGCGGCGAGCGAGTGGTAGCGCGTCGCGGTGAACGGGGACGGCAGGCCGGCGAACACGCCCTTGCCCTCGTGCAGCACCGGAGAGGTCTTGCCGTGCAGCAGTTCCGGTGCCCGGTCCACCACACCGCCGTACGCGACGGCCATCGACTGCATGCCCAGGCAGACGCCGAAGACCGGGACTCCGCTTCGCGCACAGTGGTGCACCATCTCGATGCAGACACCCGCCTGCTCGGGTGTGCCCGGCCCGGGCGACAGGAGGACCCCGTCGAAGCCGTCGTCGGCGTGCGCCGTGGTCACCTCGTCGTTGCGCACGACCTCGCACTCCGCACCGAGTTGGTAGAGGTACTGGACGAGGTTGAAGACGAAGCTGTCGTAGTTGTCGACGACGAGAATGCGCGCGCTCACTGACCGGACCCCGCTCCGCTGGTGCTTTCGCCGTCCACCGTCACATCGCCGAACGGGAGCAGCGGCTCCGCCCACGGGAAGACGTACTGGAAGAGCGCGTAGACAACGGCCAGGGCGAGCACGAGCGAGATGAAGCCCCGCACCCATGCGTTGCCCGGCAGGTGCCGCCAGATCCAGCCGTACATGCTGTTGCCTCCATTCGGTACGGCACCAGACTAAACGGCCGGGGCACAGGCGTGGGTCAGCTGTGGAAAGCAGTCCCTT
This sequence comes from Streptomyces pratensis, assembly GCF_016804005.1. GTDB lineage: Bacteria > Actinomycetota > Actinomycetes > Streptomycetales > Streptomycetaceae > Streptomyces > Streptomyces pratensis_A. Next base: position 8,234,144 of record NZ_CP051486.1, read on the forward strand.
GGGCGTCCGTCACAGTCCCGCCGAGGCCTCATGGGCGCCCCACCGTCCCGGGCTACTCCACAGGCTGTGCGTAATGGAGATCGACGGTGCCCGAATAGCCGGGAAGCGTCAGCTTGTCATCCTCTTCGACCTTCCAGCCCAGTCCGTACGCCTTGACGTACAGCTGGTAGTTCTGGATCGCCGCGGAGTCGGTGAGCGCCTGCCTGAGCTTCCCCCGGTCACCGACGGCGGTGACCTTGTAGGGCGGCGAGTAGACCCGCCCCTGAAGGATCAGCGTGTTCCCGACGCAGCGCACCGCACTGGTGGAGATCAGCCGCTGGTCCATCACCTGGATCCCACGGGCCCCGCCCTCCCATAGGGCGTTGACGACGGCCTGCAGGTCCTGCTGGTGGATGACCAGGTCGTTCGGCTGCGGCTCCGGGTACCCGGGGTTGGCTGTGGCGTTCGGCGGCGCGTCGTTCAACGTGACGGAAAGCGCCTCGCCCGTGACTTCCGTGGTCCCGGCGGCCTTCTCCAGGGCGTCGAGCTCGGCGTCCTCGGCGCGGGTGCTCCCGTCGTCGCGTCGGGCGAGGGTGTCGATGTCCGCGCGCACCGAAGCGGTCGATCCGTCCAGCTCCGCGTTCTTCTCGCTGCGCTGCTGAATGAGGTCGGAGAGCTTCAGCAGCGAGGAGTCGGTCCGGATATCGGTCCCCTTGGCCGTGTTGGCACTGGTGACGAAGATCAGTCCGGCAAGGGCGAAAACGGCAGCGGTGAGACCCTGGACCGGCCAGCGGGACATGCGCCGGGCCGGGCCTCGAGGGGAGTCGGCAGAATTGCTCAACGTACCCTTATCTCCTTAGGGGCCACGGAAGCACTACGCTAACGGACGCCCCGGGGAGGCAGCATTCCCCCTCGCGCCCCGGCGCCAGCCACAGATCCCTGCGCGGTCACGCAGCGCATCGACAGGAGAGTCCCTCGTGCCGAAGTCACGTATCCGCAAGAAGGCAGACTTCACGCCTCCGCCGGCGAAGCAGTCGACGAGCATAAAGCTGACGAACCGCAGCTGGGTGGCGCCGGTGATGCTGGCGCTCTTCCTGATCGGTCTGGCCTGGATCGTGGTCTTCTACGTCACCGAGGGCGACCTGCCGATCGACGCTCTCGGCAACTGGAACATCGTGGTGGGCTTCGGTTTCATCGCCGGCGGCTTCGGGGTCTCCACACAGTGGAAGTAGCTCTGCCCTGAAGTTACCCACAGAGTTATCCACAGGTGGGGGAAAAGGTCAGACGATCTGTGGATAACTTACCTCGCTGTTGACGCCGGTGTGACTACACACTTACGCATCGCGAGACGGTCCGCCCCTTGTCCTGGCTGGTAAAACCCAGTTCAGCGACAGGGGGCACACCTGTTCCCCACGTCATGCACAAGATCGGGCACCCTCTGTGGACAACCGCACTCTGGAACCACAGATTCCGCTCAGGTGAGCGCTGCGGTCCTGACGAGGACAGTCACCACGACCGCCAGGAGGACAAGCCCGCAGACGCCGTACTGCACGGCGTTCCGGCGCTCGCGCGGCGCGTGGACCATGGCGATCGCGATCAGCGCACCGGCGACCAGGCCACCTACATGCGCCTGCCACGCGATCGCGCCCCACGGGTTGAAGGTGAAGATCAGGTTCACCACGAGAAGCGCGATCACAGGTCGCATGTCGTAGTTCATCCGACGCATCAGCACGGCCGTGGCGCCCAGCAGACCGAAGACGGCGCCCGAGGCGCCGAGCGAGCCCTGTGCGGGGTCGGCGATCCAATAGGTGAGGGCGCTGCCCGCGAGCCCCGAGAGCAGGTAGAGCGCGAGATAGCGGGCGCGACCCAACGCGGCTTCCAGAGGCCCGCCGAGCCACCACAGCCCCAGCATGTTGAAAGCGATGTGCCACACCTCCTGGTGCAGGAACATCGACGTCACCAGGCGGTACCACTGCCCCTCCGCCACGCCTTCGAGGCCTTGCGACGGATCGCCCGAGTAGGCACGGCCGAACAGCAGCAGATCATCGACCAGCGGGTACCCGGACTGCTTGGCGATCAGGACCGCGAAGAAAACGGCCAGATTGATGCCGAGAAGGATCTTGGTGACCAGTCTGGGGTCGGCGGCGACGCTTCCACCCGCCAGGGTCCGCGGCCGGTTCGCGGCACGGTGGTGGCCCGTGCCTGAGCCGTCGCGGACGCATTCCGGGCAGTGGAAGCCCACCGAAGCCTCGACCATGCAGTCCGTACAGATGGGCCGCTCGCACCGTGTGCAACGGATTCCCGTCTCCCTGCCCGGATGCCGGTAACAGGTGGGGGGGCCGCTCGCGGCCGTGGACCCGTTCTGCTCTTGCGGCGGCTGCTGGTCCATCGGTCACGGCCCCTTCGGTCCTCTTCCGCAAGGGCGGGCACACGTGCGCCCGCCCCACTCGCCCGTTATGTAGCAGTACGGACGAGCAGGGCGGTTGGTTCCCCCACAGGAGCGGCGGCCCGTCAGGTCAGCGGCCCGAAAGCCCGCCCTCCCCAGGTCAGCGGGTCTCGATGACGACCGACTCGATGACCACGTCCTGGAGCGGACGGTCGGTGCGCGGGTTGGTCGGAGCCGCGGCGATGGCGTCCACGACCCTCTTGCCGGCCTCGTCGGCGACCTCGCCGAAGATCGTGTGCTTGCCGGTCAGCCAGGCGGTGGGCGACACGGTCACGAAGAACTGTGAACCGTTGGTGCCCGGGCCGGCGTTGGCCATCGCCAGCAGGTACGGCTTGTTGAACGCGAGGTCGGGGTGGAACTCGTCACCGAACTCGTATCCGGGGCCGCCCGTGCCGTTACCCAGGGGGTCACCTCCCTGGATCATGAAACCGCCGATGACACGGTGGAAGACAGTGCCGTCGTACAGCCTCTCGGTGGACTTCCTGCCCGTCTCCGGGTTGGTCCACTCCCGCTCACCCTTGGCGAGCTCGACGAAGTTCCTGACCGTCTTGGGCGCGTGGTTCGGCAGAAGCCGGATGCCGATGTCGCCCTGGTTCGTCTTCAAGGTGGCGTAAAGCTGCTCGGCCACGGTCTGCCTTCCGTAAGTCTTCGCTGATGACCACCGATCCTTGCATGTGGCACCCCCCGCGCAGCGCGGTCACGGTGCCGGGAAGAACGGCACTCACCTTGTTGCCCGCTTTCCTGCACCTTTCCCACACTTCCTGCGGGACGAATGCGGCCAGGTGCCCGACGGCACGGAGCGCACCGACACGAACCGTGGCATTGTCGGCGACACGCCCCCCTTGCACCGCATTGCCCGAGAATGACGTTCGTGACCCGGATGCCCGTCCCACATGGCGCTCGAGGCCTCGGCGGGCATGATTTCGAATTGGGTGGATAGGCGGAGTACCTACCCGCCACCAAGGAGGAGGATCCCGTGACCCGCATCGACAGCGTGCGCGCCGCAACCTACTCGGCGAAGGACAGCGCGCAGCACGCCGCGGAAGTGGTGGCGCCTTACGCCGACACGGCCAAGGAACAGGCCGCGCACTACGCGCAGGAGGCTCGCGCACGGCTCGCGCCCAAGGTGTCGAAGGCAGCCGCGCAGGCCCGCGTCCAGTACGGCGCACACCTCGCACCGCGTATCGAACAAGCGCTTACCCATGTGCCGCCCAAGGTCGATGAGGCCGCACACCGGGCGGCCACCCGGACGCGCACCGCCGCCCGGACCGCAGCGGACTACACCGTGCCACGTGTCGAGTACGCCGTGGCGGCGAGTCGGCCCATGGCCGAGGAGGCCACCGCCCGTAGCACGGCTGCCCTGGCAGCGCTCCGTGGCCAGGTGACGGCCAAGGAGATCCAGAAGCTCGTCAGGAAGCACGAACGGCGGGCCAAGGCGGGCCGGGCGGCCAAGGGCCTCCTGGTGCTGGGCATCCTGGCAGGTGGAGCCTGCGCCGCCTGGAAGTGGTGGGACAAGCAGGCCAACCCGGACTGGTTGGTCGAGCCACCGGCCCCCACCGAGGTCGGCGACGACCGCGCCCCGCTGTCCTCGGTCGACGGCAGCGGCCGGACCGACCTCGACCCGGAAGTCCGGGCCAAGCAGGACGAGGCCGAAGGGGAATCAGGCCAGGCGGACGACGGCCGCACCTGAGGAGCCCACTGCCGGTCCGGCGCGTCCGGGAAGGCCGAAAAGGGGCGCCGGAGGACCTCACGGTCTCTCCGGCGCCCTTTCTCTCTGTTCCACGTGAAACACAGCAGCAGGTGTTCCACGTGAGACGCAGGAACAGGGCGACGGCGTCAGGCCCAGGGGACGAGGCGACGGCGTCAGGCCCAGGGACGAGGCGACGGCGTTGAACACAGAACGGGACGGCGGACTGTTTCACGTGAAACCGGAGCACGCCCGATCACAGAGACCGTGGCACAGCAGCCGTCCTACCGTGCGTGTGACTCGGACAATGCGCCGAAGACGACTTCGGCAGCGCGGGCCAGTAGTGCGTCATCGCGTTCGGCGTCCTTGATGTCACGGCGGGAAAGAACGGCAAGGGCGATCGGAGCGGCGCCGGGCGGCCAGACGATGGCGATGTCGTTGCGGGTCCCGTAGCCGCCGGTACCGGTCTTGTCTCCGACCTGCCAGCCGTCAGGGGTGCCCGCGCGAATGGTGTGGTCGCCGGTGGTGTTGCGCTTGAGCCAGTCGGTCAGCACGGCGCGCTTGTCCGCAGGAAGCGTGCTGCCGAGAACGTATGCGCGCAGGTCGTCGACGAGGGCACGGGGCGTACTGGTGTCGCGGAGGTCGCCGGGTACGGCGTCGCTGAGCGCCACCTCATAGCGGTCGCAGCGGGTGACATCGTCACCGAGCCCGCGCAGGGCGCTCTGAAGCCCTCGAGGGCCACCGAGTTCACGGAAAAGAAGGTTGGCCGCGGCGTTGTCGCTGTAGCGGACGGCGGCATCACACAGTTCGCGCAGGGACATTCCGGTGGCGACATGCCGCTCGGTGATCGGCGAGTTGCTGATGAGGTCGTCACGGCTGTAACGCACGAGCCGGTTCAAGCCGCGGAGTGAGTTCTTGTCCAACACAGCGCCGGCGAGCAGTGCCTTACAGGTGGAGGCATAGGCGAAGCGTTCGTCGGGCCGGTGGGTGACGGTCAGGCCACTGCCGGTGTCGAGCGCGTAGACGCCGAGCCTGGCGTCGTACTTCCGCTCCAGCTCCGCGAACGCGCGCTCGGTACGGGGCCCGGCAGGCGAGGAACCGGAGGGTGTGGAAGCAGACAGTGGCGGTCCGGATGAAGCCGGGGAGGTGGTGCACCCGGGGAGGGACAGGGCCGCGATCCCCGCCAGCTTCAACAACGCTGCACGGCGGGGGACAGGGATTCGGGTGCTCATGAGGTGTGGGCTCTTCCCTTCTGGGGTCTTCGTTTCGACCCGGCGGATCGCGGCTCAGCGGGCCAGGTTGCGCAGGAACCGCGCGGCGACCGGCCCGGCGTCGGCGCCGCCGGAACCGCCGTCTTCGAGGAGAACCGCCCAGGCGAGGTCGAGGTCACCCTGGTACCCGATCATCCAGGCATGGGTGCGAGGCGGTGTGCCGCTGCCGAACTCGGCGGTTCCGGTCTTCGCGTGAGGCCGGCCGGACAGGCCCTTGAGCGCGTGGGCGGAACCGGAGGTCACCGTGGCACGCATCAGTTCGCGGAGTTCGCGGGCGACACCGGCGTCCAGTTCTGCCGGAGCCCGGTACGTCTCCTTCACCGCGTCCGGCACCAGAACCGGCTGGCTGAATCTTCCGGTCTTGACGGTGGCCGCCACGGACGCCATCACGAGCGGGGACGCCTGGATCCGTGCCTGGCCGATGGTGGCGGCGGCCTTGTCGTTGTCGCTCGTCGTCACGGGGACGCTGCCGTCATACGTGGTCGTGCCCACGTCCCACCTGCCTCCGATACCGAAGGCCTGGGCTGTGTCGCGCAGATCGGTGTCGGAGAGCCGGTCGCGGGCGTTGACGAAGTAGGTGTTGCAGGACTGGGTGAAGGCGTCGGCGAAGGTCGAGCCGGCCGGCAGCTCGAATTGCTTCTGGTTCTCGAAACGCTGCCCGTCGACCCGAGCGAACTTCGGGCAGGGGGCAGGGCTTTCCGCCTTCATGCCTCCCTCCAGAAGCGCCGCTGCGGTGACGACCTTGAAGACGGAGCCGGGCGGATAGCGACCTTCGAGCGCGCGGTTGAACCCGCCGGGTCGGTTGGCAGCGGCAAGAATGTGGCCGTTACGTGGATCAACGGCGACGACGGCCGCGTGAGCGTCGGACCCGGTCAGAGCATCAGCTGCCGCTTTCTGGACTCGGGGGTCGATGGTGGTGTGCACCGGACGGCCTTCGGCCGGTGCCTCCTCGCTGAGTTCCTTGACGGCGCGACCGCTCTGCCGGTCCGCGACCACCAGGGACTTGACCGACTTCCTGCCCCCGGACAGGACGGCGTCGTAGCGAGCCTCCAGGCCCGATGCGCCCTTGCCGCTGACCGGATCGACGGATCCGACAAGACTTTCCGCGCGGAGCGGGTCCCCCTCGGCGTCGAGCACCTGCGCCCGGTTGCCAACGCTCTTGAGCGCGAGCGTCTGCCCGGAGGACAGCTCCGGATGGATCATCGGCGAAGTGAACTCGACCTTCCACGTTCCCGAGGCGTCGCTCACCTGCGCGTGAGAGGTCCAGGTGACGGCGCCCGCACCTGGTACTTCCATGGCCACGGTGAACGGGAAGCGCGCCTTCCCGTCAGCTTCCCTCCGGCCCTCGCCTCCGTCGATGGTGGTTCTGGACGGCTTGAGGTTGGTCAGTACGGACGTGAGCAGCGACGCCGCCCCGTCAGGTGTGTCGGTGTAGCTCGCCGCCTTCACCGCGTCGTGTCCTGCCCACGCGGCAAGAAATGCCGTCAAGGGCTCGCGGGCCGACGCCACTGCCGGATCCTCTTCCTGCTTATCGCCGCCCATGAGACCGAAGGCGGCGTATCCCCCTCCCGCGAGCAGGAGGAGGGAGACGACGATGCCGAGCGGTCGCCGCACGCGGCGCGATCGCCTCCGCGGTGAGATGGGGCTGTTCCGGCTGTCGGTACGTCTCACAGTGTTCTCCCGTTCCCGGTCGGCCTGTTCAGTTCGCCGGAAGCGGTCCCCGGCGTCTCAGGGGTGCCCGCACTCGGCGACGGCCTGCGACGGCTTCAAGAAGGAAGCCGTCCGGCTGCCCACCCCCGTCGGGAGTCAAGCCCGCTCTCTCCCCGTATGTCGAATATGCTCTCGGCATCACGCTGATTCGCAGGCTGTATCGCTGCACTTCAGGAGGGCGAGTGCTGACGGAACGGCATCTGGAAATCTTCATCGCGCTGGCGGAGGAAGAGCATTTCGGAACCGCTGCTCAACGGGTCGGCATCACCCAGCCGCCTCTGTCTCAGGGCCTGCGCCGGTTGGAAGCCCTGCTCGGGGTCCGCCTGTTCGACCGTGAGAGGGGGGTCTCTCTCACCGAGGAGGGGATTCTGCTCCTTCCGCACGCCCGTAGAGCACTGGCCGCACTCGCGGAGCTTCGCGAGACCGGCGCCCGCGAAAAAGCGGACGGCAGACGCCTGCGGCTCGGGCTCGCCCCCGAGGTCCCGACGAATTTCGCAGCCGACGTGGCGGCTTCTCCGGTCCGGGCCGGTGAACACACGCGGATCGGCGTCGTGACGGCGTCGACCGCCGCGCTCCTCAAGGATGTCGTGGCCGGCCGGCTCGACATCGCCGTGATCCGCCATCCATCCGTGCTGCACGGTCTTGCCGCAGGTCGGGTGATCCTGCTGCCGACCTGGATCCTCTCCCCCGCCGGGCACGGTGACGCCGGTGACGCCCTCACGTCGCGTCTGCCCGTCGCCGTGAGGCCACGTGCCGAGGCGCCCGCGGCCCACGACCTCTTCATCGACACTCTGGCCAGCCGGGGCCGCCGGGTGGAAACCGTGGTGGTTCCCGATGAACGCTCCGGACTCGCCCTGGTAGCGGCGGGTCAGGCAGTGATGGTCACGGCAGATGCCACGTTGACGGCGACGGAGGTCGAGCGGCGGACGCCGACGGACCCGCCGCTCCCTCTGCGCCTTCGGGTGGCCTGGGACCCGCGGCGTCCGGGTTCGAAGGAGACCGCTGAGACGGCGCGACTGATCGAGGACGCCCTGACCCTGATGGTGGAGAAGTGAGCGGGCAGAGGAGCGGCCGCAGTGCGGAGCGCGTCATCCGGGCCATGTTCGACGACGCCGGGGTCCGGGGCTGGCTGCACGTGGCGGAACTGCACCGCCCGTCGGCCCGGGTGACCATCGATGCCGGCGAGCGGCTGCCCATGGGGTCGGTCTACAAGGTGCCCCTGATGGTGGCCTTCTGCCGCCTCGCGGACGCGGGGCTGATCGACCCGAGCCGCAGGCTGACGCTGCACCCCGATGAGCGCGTGCCCGGCCCGACCGGCATCTCGATCCTGCGCGACCCGGTCACCCTCTCGCTGCACGACATGGTGGTGCTGATGATGACGATCTCCGACAACACCTCGGCCGACGCCGTACTCCGGGTGGTCGGCGCAGACGTGGTCGACGCCATGTGCAGGGACCTGGGAATGCCGGACACACACATCCACGGGGGAGTCGTCACCACGTTCAGCCGACTGGTCGCCGAAACGGGCGCTCCCTCCCTGGACGCCGCCCTGGCGCACGTGGCGGACAACGACACCGTGGTGCCCTCCGGTGTGTACGACCCGGCGTTCAAGGCCTCCACCACCCCTGCGGACATGGCACGGCTTCTGCGCGCGATCTGGACCGGACAGGCCGCGTCCGACGAGCGCTGCGCCTTCATGCGCGACGTGATGCGCAGGCAGCCGTGGACGCACAGGCTCGCCTCCGGATTCCCCTACGACGATGTCACCGTCTACGGGAAGACCGGCAGTTTCGGGGCCATGCGCCACGAGGCGGGCGTCGTCGAACTCGCCGACGGCAGCACCTACACCGCCGTGGTCTTCACCCAGGCCGCCCGGTCCGACGCCAGGCTGCCGCGCGCCGACGCGGTGATCGGCAGTGCGGCCCGGGTCGCCGTGGAGGACCTGCGGGGACGTCAGGGCACGTGACACCCGAGGACCCGCAGGCCATGGGCGCGAGGATGCAGGACATCGAGACGAAAAAACGCCCTCCGGCCCGCGTTCTGCGGGTCGGAGGGCGTCGGAAGTGGAGCCTAGGAGATTCGAACTCCTGACATCTGCCTTGCAAAGGCAGCGCTCTACCAACTGAGCTAAGGCCCCGAAAATCGGACACCACGGGACACATTCATGCCACGACGTCCGTCGCAGAACAGAGTACCGGGTGACCCCCCGAATCCTGCAAAAGGATTGGGACTCCCGGCCCGCAACGGCTCTCCGTAAGATGCACGACGAGGTTCGCAGCAGCGAAGCCGCAGCGAAGGGGAGACGCAATGGACGCAGCGCAGCAAGAGGCCACGGCTAGAGCCCGGGAGCTCCAGCGCAGCTGGTACGGAGAGCCGCTGGGGGCGCTCTTCCGCAGGCTGATCGACGACCTGGGCCTCAACCAGGCACGCCTCGCGGCCGTGCTCGGGCTGTCCGCCCCGATGCTGTCCCAGCTGATGAGCGGGCAGCGGGCCAAGATCGGCAATCCCGCGGTCGTCCAGCGGGTCCAGGCACTTCAGGAGCTCGCCAGCCAGGTGGCGGACGGCAGCGTCAGCGCGGGAGAGGCCACCGACCGGATGGAAGAGATCAAGAAGTCTCAGGGAGGCTCGGTTCTGACCAGCACCGGCCAGACCTCCACCACCGGTGGCGCACCCACCGTGCGGCGTGTGGTCCGCGAGATCCAGTCGCTGCTTCGGTCGGTCGCGGCGGCCGGCGACATCATCGATGCGGCCGACTCCCTCGCCCCGGCCCACCCCGAACTGGCAGAGTTCCTCAGGGTGTACGGAGCGGGGCGCACCGCGGAGGCGGTCGCGCACTACGAAGGCCACCAGAGCTAGGAACGATCACCGGGTCCCCCGGGCGGCGGAGCCGTGGCAGTATCCCGGCAGCCGGGGCACGAACCGAACGGGAACGGGAGCGGGCGCAGCGCAATGGGTGAGGTCTTCGCTGGTCGGTACGAGCTGATCGATCCGATCGGACGTGGAGGGGTCGGCGCCGTCTGGCGCGCGTGGGACCACCGGCGCCGCCGGTACGTGGCGGCCAAGGTCCTTCAGCAGAGCGACGCGCACACGCTGCTGCGCTTCGTCCGTGAGCAGGCGCTGCGGATCGAGCATCCGCACGTCCTCGCCCCGGCCAGCTGGGCCGCCGACGACGACAAGGTCCTGTTCACCATGGATCTGGTCAGCGGCGGTTCGCTGGCCCACGTCATCGGCGACTACGGCCCGCTGCCGCCGCGCTTCGTCTGCCTCCTGCTCGATCAGCTGCTCTCCGGGCTGTCCACGGTGCACGCCGAGGGGGTCGTGCACCGTGACATCAAACCGGCCAACATCTTGATGGAGGCCACCGGCACGGGCCGGCCGCATCTGCGGCTCTCCGACTTCGGCATCTCGATGCGCAAGGGCGAGCCGCGGCTGACGGAGACCAACTACGTGGTGGGAACACCCGGTTATTTCGCACCGGAGCAGATGATGGGAGCGGAGCCCGACTTCCCGGCGGACCTTTTCGCCGTCGGACTCGTGGCGCTCTATCTGCTCCAGGGGAAGAAGCCCGACTCCAAGGCGCTGATCGAGTACTTCGCCGCGCACGGCACCCCCGGCGCACCCCAGGGGGTGCCGGAACCCTTGTGGCAGGTCCTCGCCGGCCTGCTGCAGCCTGATCCGCACGCCCGTTTCCGTACGGCCACAGGTGCGCGCAAGGCGCTGACGGCAGCGGTCGAGATGCTGCCGGATGCCGGTCCGGACGACGATCCGGTGGAGGTGTTCGACCAGATCGGCCCTCTGCCCGCAGGATTCGGCCCGGACGGTCCCGAGCGCCCCGGTCACTCCGGCGCCCCCGGAACACCGGCCGAAGGGCCGCAGAAGCCCGCACAGGCCGTCGGCAGCACCGCGCCCGCGCCTCAGCCGTCTCATGAGCCGTACGCGCCGCAGAACCTCGGTCAACGGCCGTACGCGTCACCGCAGGACGCACCGGCACGACAGCCCTACACGCCACCGCAGAACGCGTCGGGACAACAGCCGTACACCCCGCCGCAGAACGCGTCGGGACAGCCCCCGTACGTACCGCCCCCGTCGATGTCGGAGACGGGCAGCTTCCACCTCGCGCCGCCCCCGCAGAACCCGCCCCTACCGCACCAGGCACAGCCCCGGACGCCGTCCACCCCGCTTCCGGCTCCTATGGCGTCCCCCTACGCCGCCGACGCCGCTTCGGGCCCCGCCGGGGCCGCCACGGCCGCTGTACCGTACGGGACCCCGCCCACCCGTGCCTACACCGCACAGCACCCTTCCACTCCCGGGAACGCCGCGGTACCCGCGCCTCGGCCGTCCTCCGCCAGACGGCCGGGACCGCCCCCGAAGGTGGCGGTCCCGGTGCTGGTAGTGGCACTGATCTGCTTCGCCGTGGGGATCTGGGCACTCACCCAGATCCCCGCCGCCTGAGTCCTCACCAGGCCTGCGGCGGACCGCCGGGCGGCGGCTGCCCGCCCGCACCCGGCGGCACAGCGGCGGGCGGCGTCCGGCGCCTGGCCAGCAGCGTCCATGCCCCGAGCCCCAGCACCAGGACGGAGCCCGTGCCGATGCCCGCCGCGGCCACCGTCTTCATCGTGCCGCTCCGGCCGGCCGCGTCCGCGCCCAGGCCGCTCTTGGCCATGTCCCGGTCCTCGTCGGTGACTCCGAAGATTCCGACGTCCCCCCGGTAGGGCGAGGACTTGCTGTCGTTGACCACCTTCACCTTGAGCGTCAGCCCGATGGCCTCGTCGCCGTAGTGCTCGGCGGCGGCGGGCGAGAGCGTCACCGACAGGTAGTACCAGCCCGCGAAGCGCATGGCGCTGACGTCCGCCGCCGAGGTGTAGCGGTTCTCGTACGCCACCGGCGGCAGCGGGTCCAGGGAGACCGAGTTGGGCGCCCCGGAGTACGCGAGCGTCGCGTTGTCGACATGGCCGAGTGCCGGGTTGTGCAGCGCCAGCGCCAGCGCGTTGCCGAGGTACTCCGTCGACTTGCTGCTGTTGCTCAGAGCGGCCGTGGCGAAGATCTGCTGGCCCCAGTCCACGGGCACCCGGTAGAAGCGGGTCTGCCCGGGTGCGATGCCGTCCACCCATTCGCCGGACTCGAGGCCGGTGGCATCGTGGAAGCTGCTGCCCCCGGACCGCTTCTGTTTGCCGGCGGGCGGCACCGGCGAGGCGGAGGTCCAGTCCTTCGGCGCCTCGGTCGGCATCGAACCCTTGTCCTTCGGTGCCGGCTCGTTCTCGTAGCGCAGCTCCAGGTCCCAGGCGTCGGGGGACGAAGTCGCCTTGCTCTGCCGCTCGATCAGGACGTTGTAGGTACCACCCGCCTCACAGGTGGTGCTGTCCTTGTCCACGGTCCGGTGGGCGTACGCGGCAATGGGACGCGGAAACTCCGCCGCCTCGAAGACGACGTCCTCGGAACTGCACCGGTTGTCGTCGAGGTCCCTGATGCTGATCGTGATGCCGTCCCCGTAGGCGACCTTGCCGCCCGCTTTCGGCACGGCCACGGCTGAGACGTACGCATCGGTCCTGTCGTCGAGCTCCAGGCGGTAATAGAGCTTCTGACCGTGCTTGACGGAGCTCTTGTAGACGGACCCGGGCTTCAGCTCCGCCGCGTCGGCGTTCGTCTCAGCGCCCCGGACCGATACCGCCGCGGGATCGAACGTGTACGCCGCGGGGCCGTCGGCCGCGTGCGCCTGCCCCGGCAGCGCCGCCACCGCGAACACCGCCGCGATCGTCGCCAGCGTCACCCGGCCCCTGTTGCGCTGCCTGTTCACGCGCTTCCCCTCGTCTTCTGCGTGCCTGCCCTGCGCCGGCTGCGTGCGAGCAGGAACCCGGCGGCGAGAGCGATCACGGCGACCGCTCCGGCAGCGGCCGCGATGCCGGTCCATCCTGCCCCGCCCGTACCACTGCTGTCTGCGGCCCCCGGCGTATTGCCGCCATTGCCCGTCCTGGCACCGCCGGGCTTCTCCGTCAGCGCGGGAGCTCCGTGCTGCGGGCCGGCCAGCTCGTCGCCGAGCACCGCCAGCCGGAGCACGACACCGATGCGCGGATTCTCGGCGATCTCCGCCGTGTCCGCCCCGAGCGTCACCGCGACGTAGAAGTCGCCCCCGGCGTGCACCGGCCGGACCGCGGTACGGGTCTCGTAGCGGTTGGTCCACGCGACCGGGACGGATCCCATCCGCAGAGCTGCGGGCTTCCCGCTGTACATCACCGTCGAGCGGAATCCGGATCCGCTGCCGACGGGGAAACGCGCCGGAGTGAACAGTTGTGTTCCGCCGTACGAGACGGTGGCGGAGCCGCTCCCCACCGTGGGCTCGTTGGCGAACTCGACGTCGTAGCGCACCTGCTGGCCCCAGCCGGCCGGAACCTTGTACCAGAGGGTCTGCGACGGCAGGATCCGGTCCCTCCACACGCCGCTGCCGAGCTCCGTGGCGTCGTTGAAGCCTGTGCCGCCGCGCACGTCACGCGGGTCCCCTGTCGGCAGCGCGGCCTGCTCGCCGCCTTTCCCGTATTCCGGACGGGACTGCGCGGGGGTGACCCCGTCGCCCAGTGGAGCCTCCACTCCGAACACCAGCTCCAGGGGCCAACGGGCTCTGTCGGAACCCGTCTTGCTCTGCCGCTCCACCACCAGCCAGTAGCGGCCCGGCCCGTCGCAGCTGCGGTGGCCGTCCTCGGACCGGATCCGGGCAACCGCGGAGGTCAGTGGAGTCGCGCCCTCCTGCTGGAGGAAACGCTGGGTGTCCGTTTCACAGGTGGAGTCGCCGTCGCCGTACGCCAGAGCTGTGCTCAGACCGTCGAGGCTGTCGACGGCCGCGCCGGGCTGCGGCACCGCGGTGGCCGCGAAGTCCGCCGTGGAGACCGCGTCGAGGCCCACGGCGTAGTACCGCTTCTCACCTGCTCCGATGGTGTCCAGATACTGGCCGGGAGCCATGGAGGGAGCCTTGGCCGCCGTGGCCGCTCCCTCGATCCGCCGTCCCTCCAACCGGTAGCCGACGGCGGAGAGTTGCGCCGACCTCTGCAACTGTCTGGCAAGCGCGTCCGCGTCCGGTGCGTCGTAGTAACGCCCGTTCCCCGCCTCCGCGATGCACTCCAGCTGCTCCCGGGCCGCACCCTGGACCTGGAAGCCCACCGTGTCGATCCGGAGCCCCGCGCCCTCCCTGCCGAGCCGCTCGGCGACCTCGCAGGGCTGCGGCGTACCGCAGTTGTCCTCGCCGTCCGAGATCAGAAGGACCGTTCTGGTCCCGATGGATCCGTCCGGGGGAGCGGGGAGGTCGTCCGCGGCCTTCTGGAGGGACAGACCGACCGGGGTGTCCCCCCGGGGCCGCACCCCCGCCACCGCCTTCTTCATCGCCGCCCGGTCGAGCGTGCTCACCGGGCGTACGAGCCGGGTGTCCGTACAGCCCTGGGGCCGGTCGGCCCCGTACACCCGCAGGCCGACCGGATGGCCCTCGGGCAGTGCGTCGACCACCCTCCCCACGGCCGTCCGCGCGCTCTCCATCCGGGTCCGGCCCGTGCCGTCGTCATCCGCCATGGACCCCGAGGAGTCGAGCACCATGACGAGGCTGCCACCGCCCGGGACGTCCCGCGCAGCCCCCGGGACCTGGGCCACGGCGGGCAGGATCCCCGCCACCAGGGCGAACAACGCTCCGCCGGCCAGGATCGCCGCCGCCCTACGGCGGCGTGCCCATGCCCTCGTCCGTGCACTCACCGAATTCCCCCTCGGTCACCCGTACCTCACGAACGCTTTGCTCATGCAAGCTAGCGATTTGCTTGGGTGAACTCAAGGGGTGCGGCTGTCACGGTCCCGCAACAGCGGGATCCGGACAGCAGAAAGCCCCGGCCGCTCGGCGACCGGGGCTTGTAGCAGACTGTTCCGTCTCACACACCTGAACCTGCGGGCACGGAGTCGGTCGCCTCCGTCCACAGATCCTGCTCGGCGCGATCCGCCTGGATCTGGCGGTACACGAGGAGCCCGCCGATGGCGGCCAGTGCGACCAGGAGAAGCTTCTTCACCGCGCGACCTCGTCTTTCCTTGACGTAAGGGACTTCTGCCGCCCGACTATACACACCGGCCGATACCGATCGGTGACCTCCCCGGAACCCGGCCGCCACCCGCCCAGGACCCCTCTCGAGGCCCTCAGCACCTTCCCGAGCAGCCGTTCCGAGCCGGTTGAACCATACGAGTGGTGTTCATCGGAAGATCGGCGCACCGGGGGCGTCGGTCCCGGTTTCCAGGGGCCGGATCCACATCATCGGAAAGGTAAGCAAACCGGACCACCTGAAAGCGAGGGGCCATGAGCACTCTCAGGGTCAAGAGCATCTGGACCGCCTTCATCACCGCCTTCTTCGCGCTTCTCGCGACGCTGGGCCTCGCCACCGCCCAGACCGCGGCCGCCGAGCCGACGGCCACGAACCACGAGCACACGGGTGCGGCACCGGCAACCGCGAGCACCCCGTCGGTGCGATGGACCCTTCCGCGTGACAGGGCGCTGCCACCCACGATGAAGCAGCGCATCCGCGCCGAGGCGCACGGCTCCTCACCGGCCACCCGCCAACTGTCCACCGACACCACCGACGCCGTGCACGCGACGGACGGCACGCGCTCCGCCCACAGCGCCACGCCTGCCGGGGACTCGGCCCCGCTGCCACCCTGAGGGCGCCGCGAACGCCACCCAGGCCCCTGGTCCGGTTCACACCGGCGGGGGCCTTTTCCGTGCGCCGCGCACTCCCCCTCCAGCCGCTCCTCCGTCAGCTGGGTGCCTTCTTGCCGGTGGCGGACCTTCGTGCCGACGGGGCACGGGGCCGACAGAATCTGAACCGGCCGGGCGGCCCGTCGTCCGGCCCGACCACGCTCAGCCGGAGGCCCCCCGACGCCATCCGGAGCCTGTGGCGATCTCTATACGGAACTCGCGTCCGTCAGCGCCGGTGGCGCATACGGCGAACCGCGCCTCTTCCCGTACGCAGCATGCCGCAACCGCGGTCCCGTACCCCTCGACGGATTCCATGTGCTCTGCACAGTGCCCCGGCGAGACGCCCAGCGAGCAGGCGCCTCTCCCGAGCCGCCTGACGCAGCCAGCTCCGGACACAGCGTGGACAGCCACTCGCTCGAACGCTCGGTCCGTCGAGCAGCCGAGGCCGGCCCGGGGGCTGCCGGGGACGACGAAGGCCCCCCACCGTTTCCGGTGAGGGGCCTTCTCGCTGGTGGGGCTAACAGGATTTGAACCTGTGGCCTCATCCTTATCAGGTCGGTTCAACCCTCGCAGGGGTCCTGATCAACATGGACTACGACCAGCCAGTGCCGGTTCGTGCATCCGTTGCCGACCGCGTGGTGTCGCGGCTGTTGGTGTCAGCAGTTGATGTCATTCGATCGTCCGGGGCTGGACACCCGTGAAGACGCTGGTGTACGTCGTCGCGAAGCGATCGCTAATAACCAGCACGAGAACGAGCACGATCAGAGCCACGATGAACCACGTGGCCTGCCTCAGCACGCTCGTCAGGCTGTCGCCGTTAATGACGCAGGCCAAAACGAAGGCCGCTGCGAACAGCGGTTCTTTGCGGCTGTCAGTGCGGCGTGCGACAGTACGGAGAAGGTGGGCGCCATTGAGTGCCGCCCCACCGAGATCCGGGATGAACATGTTTCCTCCGGTTCTTGAAGGGCACGCCCGACGCATCTTCCCCAAGAGGCGGGCGTGCCCTTCGGTTTGGTCCTCCTACGCTATGGCACGGCACCGACAAACCGTGACGCCGACTGAGTTTGTCGTTCTCCACCTTGAAGTAGATGTTCACCTCGGTGTCCCGCGCCGGCATCGACTCCGCTGTGCTACCGCGTGAGGTCCTGACCAGCGGCAACGCATAGGACCCTCGGCGCCTTATCACACGGGTACGACAACTGACAGGCCCATCCCCCCTGCAAACCCAGTGTCTCCTGACCTTATGTCCCGCATGCAGAGCTTTTGTCGCGTGACCAGGATCACGTGACTACTGGGCGAACCGTTCGACATGCCTCACCCACCACTCACCCCGGCTCCCATCCCGTCCGCCTTCGACCCACACACCGTGGAGCGGTCGTGGTTCAGGGCGTCAAGGTGGAGCGCGCCACTGTACGAACGACCTTGACGCCCTGGGCCGCGACTGCTCGGCTCTGCCTGGGTCGAAGGTGGTCGGGATGGGAGCCACCACGACGCTCACCACGCTCCGGCCGGCACTCGCGAACGGCGCCATCGCCATCCCGGTGCCGGAGCGCCCCCGCCGGAGGCATGTCTTGAAGCCGCGGGCTTGGTTCTCGTCTCATGCCCCTCGGGCCTATCCACTGCGGGTGCGCGTCGGCGGCGGCAGCGCCGAGCGGGCCGAAGGCAGGAGCGCGGGCGCAGCCAGAGCCGGGAAGCGCGCCCGGCGGAGCGGAGCGCAGCCGGGTGCCTTGATGAGGTAGAGAAACCTGTAACAGCTCTCAGCGGCGGTCAAGCAGAATGCGAATCGTTCGGCAAGAGGCGGCCGGTGAAACCGGCTTGGCGGAGTCGCTGATACGCCTCGGCTACGTCGGCAGGAACGGGCTGGCGGATCATGAATCCCTGATCCGGATAAATCATCAGTCGCTGCAGCGCGCCCGTAAGCATGTCGATCACCAGACGTGCGTCACCGATGGAGTCCACGTACTCGTCCAGAGTCATCGGTGTCGAAGCGCTGACGATCTCCACCTCGGGCCACAGCTTGCGTGCAGTGGCGTATGCCCGCCGCTCCTCGTACGGCTTACTGATCAGCAGGACAGAAGCAACCTCGACGCCCCCTTCCTCCAGCACCTTCCGCGAGAAACGGATGTTCTCACCCGTGTTGCGCGCCTTCGGCTCCACAAGAACAGCGGAGCTGGGCACACCCAATTCGATTGCCCGCTCCCGGTAGTGGACTGCTTCCCCGCGAGGCATCCGCTCCCGGGACGTGGGGCTCGTGGCTCCGGTGAAAAGCAGGAGCGGCACCAATCCCCGCTGATACAGGTCTGCCGACGTGTCCGCCACTCCCAGATCATGGCTGCCGAGCCCGATGGCAACGGAGCAGGGCTGAAGAGCGTGGCCCATCTGGTGGTAGTCCCAAATACGCCGAGCGTCGGCCCAGTCCTGTGCAGAGATCACTACGAGCCTTCCTTGTCCCTCGCGGAATCAGGCACCTTGAAGTCGTACTCCCAGGCGAAACGCGATGCTGCGTGCACCCCGATGGCGAACTCCACCACCATGCCGTCAGCCGTGAACGTCGTCCGGTGCAGTTCAACAACTGGCTCTCCGGGCGGCAGCTGGAGAAGCCTCGACTCGTCCGGGGTGGCGGCCCGAGCGAAGATCCGCTCTCTCATGTGGTCGATCTCGTAACCGGCGTCGTAGAGCACGCGGAACCCTCCACCCCGGCCGGCAGGCCCGGGAGCCGGGTCAACGATGCGGGTTCCCTCAACGTGTTCGGGCCGGTAATAGCTCGTCAAGGTGTGGGTGGGCTGCTCGCCTTCCTTCACAAGCCGCGCCCGCGCGTACACCTCGGCTCCTGCGGGCAGGCCGTGAGCTGCCGATACGGCGGGGGGAGCCTCTACGCGGCTGACAGTCTGCGTCTGCTCGTTCCGGCGATAGGTACGCCCACTTGCCACACGGTCCGCAATGAACGCCACTTCGTCACTGTCGCGCCACTTGGCCTTGTCGTATCGAGCGATGCCGAGACGCTTGAGGGGAACTTGCTGACGCACGACCGTGCCATGGCCACGGGATGAAGTGACCAGACCTTCTGCTTCGAGAGCCTTGTAGGCGGCGTGGACGGTGGACTTGGAACCCTCGCCAGCTTCCACCAGCGTCCGGATGTGCGGGAGCTGCGCGCCCGGAGCGTAGACACCGCCCCTGATTTGTTCGGCCAGCTTGTCTGCCAGCTCTCGCCACTTGGGCGCCATCCCGAACCCCTCTCGTCGGAACAAGTCAAACACAGTCCCAGGACTGTTGACAGTCCCAGGACTACAGGCCATCATCTTGCTTATTAGTTCGCAGTCCTAGGACAGCGAGCCCTGAGGGCCCTTCTTTGGGCTGCTCCACATCAATCCAGGGAGTATCAGATGCCGTCGTTCAAGATCGATGTTTCGACCGCTGTCGTGTTCGTTGCGACGCCTCCGACGCCGAAGCTCGTGAGCAAGCAGACCGGTGAGGTCGCGATGGACCGGGAGACCGGTGCCCCGCTCGCGACGGTGGGCCTGCTGATCTCGGACGAGGGGGAGGGCAACCTCTACCAGGTGACGGTGCCGAGCACGGGGGTCCCGGAGAACCTGACGCCGGGGACGCCGGTCACGGTGATCGGGCTCAAGGCGCGTGACTGGGAGAACACGTTCAACGGGCAGACCCGGCACGGGATCAGCTTCCGCGCGGTGGCCATCACGGCGGGTGCCTGACCATGTCGGACCTGACCACGGTGATTGAAGTGGCGGGGGCCTTATCGGCTGCCGGTGGGCTCGGCTATGCGAAGGTGCGCGCTCCTCGCGTGTTCTGGTCGCTGGCCGGTCTGCCGGTCGCCCGGGTCCGCTTCGCCGCCACGTACCGCTCGACGATGGATGTGTGCGGGCTGACGGTTCAGCCGTCTCGCCTGCGGGCGTTCATGGTCCGCAACGTGGCCCGCCGCCCCGACGTCCAGCCGGTCCCTCCCAGGGTTCGCCGGGTCCGTGGCTCCTCCACCGGGATGCGGGTCACTCTCCGGCTCCCGGCCGGTCTGGAGCCTGCCGACGTTGCAGCTGCTTCGGAACGGCTCCGGCATGCCTGGGGCGTCCACTCCGTGCACGTCGTGGAGACCAAGCCCGGCTTCGTCGAACTCCGCATGACCGGCTATGACGTGCTGCGGCGGGTGAAGATGCCGCGCCGCCTGCCCCGAAAGGCCACCACGGGTCCACTGGTGGTGCCAGTGGCCCTGCGGGAGGACGGGACCGCCTTCGTCCGCGACTACCAGAAGATCCCGCACAGCCTGACCCTGGGCGCGAACCAGTCGGGCAAGTCGATGTTTCAGCGCAACCTGATCACCGGTCTCGCCAAGCTCACGGTCGGCCTGGTCGGGATCGACTGCAAGCGCGGGGTTGAACAGCGCGGATACGCACCCCGCCTCTCCGCCCTCGCCATCACCCCGGACGAAGCCTCACAGCTGCTCGAAGTCCTGGTCCGGGAGATGGAGGAGCGCTTCGACACCCTGAGCGCCCACGGCGTCTCGGACCTCTGGGACCTGCCAGTGAGGGCTCGGCCGGTGCCGTTAGTGGTGTTGGTGGACGAGGTAGCGGAACTCTTCCTCGTCGCCGTGAAGAAGGACGAGGAACGCCGGGACCGCATGGTCATGCACCTGGTGCGCCTCGCTCAGATGGCCCGTGCGGTCGGAATCTATCTGGAGATCTGCGGGCAGCGCTTCGGCTCTGAACTCGGTAAGGGCGCCACGATGCTCCGTGCCCAGCTCACCGGTCGCGTCGTCCACCGTGTCAACGACAAGCAGACCGCCGACATGGGCCTTGGCGACATCGCCCCCGATGCGGTCTTCGCCGTGACCACGATCCCGCCGGACCGCCCCGGTGTGGCCGTGGCCGGGGACGCCTCTGGTGGCTGGTCCCGCATCCGCACCCCCGAAATGAGCGCCGCCGACGCCGTGGCCCTCTGCCACGCATACGCGCACCTGACCCCCGACATCCCGGCCCTGGCCCCGTTCCGCCCGGTCGTCCGCGCAACACCCGGTCCGGCTTCGCCGCTGGGCGCTCCGGTCACCGCGTAGCACCGCACTTCTCCCCCGGAAAGGAGGTGCCCTGATGTCCCGCAAGCTCCGCCTCGACGCCGTTCTGATCCAAGCCGTCATTGCTGGTGCGCTGTCCTTCTCCCATCTCCATGACCTGGCCGAAGCGGCCGGGCAGGACGGCTGGAAGGCCTGGGCCTACCCGATCAGCGTGGATCTGCTTCTCGTCGCCGCCTGGCGCCGCATGCGTACCCACGCCGACAACCGCGCCGCCTGGATCTGGTTCGTCATCGCGCTCGCCGCCTCACTGGGCGCCAACATCGCCACCGCCGGACTCCTCGACCTCGAAGAAGTGCCCGCCTGGCTCCGCATCCTCGTCGCCGGTTGGCCTGCCCTGGCCTTCCTCGGCGGCACCCTCCTCGCCCACGCTCCCACCACACCGGAGCCCGCCGCCCCGGCCACTGCACCGCTGGCCGGTCTGGAACCCGAGGAAGTCCCGGACGTCACCGTGGAACGGGCCCCCGACCCTGCCCCGGAACTTCCGCCGGCACCCGCCCCTGTGCCCAAGCCTGCTCCGGTTTCCGCGCCGACGGTGGCTGTTCCTCCGGCCTTGCTCGATCACGCGCAGAAGGTCGCCGACTCGCATCACGCGACGACCGGCGGCCGGATCGACTCGGCCACCCTCCGCACCCGCCTCAACGTCCCCGCACCACTGGCCGACGCCATCACAGCCCAACTCGCCTGAGCCAAAGGAGGTACCACCTTGCCGCGTCCGAACCGCTTCACCGACGTGATCCGCATAGGCCCCGTTCAGGTCGGCACGTACTACGACGGCCGGGGCCGGACCAAGCACACCGCCGCCTGCACAGCTCCCGGCTGCAACTTCTCCGCCGACTACCACGGCCGCCCCGCCGCCGAGCTCGCCGCCAAAACCCACCGCTGCAACCCCTGACAGGAGGTGACCGGTCGTGCGCTACCCCGAAGACCAGTTCAACGCCGGACACATCCCCGCTGACCTGCTCGGGCAACTTCCGCCCGGCACGGACCCCGCACGCGTCGTCATCATCCGCGCAGCACCCCGCAACTACACCGGGCCCATCCTGCTCGCCCTCACGATCACCGGCGGAGTCGCCCTGATCGTCCTCATGATCGCGGTCACCCTGCACGTGTTCGCCGCCGCGACGGTCGCTGTCCTCTCGGCAACCGGCGGCGTGGGCCTCACGCTCAAGCGCTCCTCGCACCGCAGCAAGTAGCCCCCGGGGCGGCCTCAACCGCCAAGTTTCCGCCGCCCCGGGCGCCCAACCCAATCCAGATCCAACGGACCCGAATGGGAGCTCCATCATGCCCGAGAACACCCGCCCCCGGCCGATCTGCGCCCACTGCGACGGCTTCCCCCAGGTCGCCATCACCACCGGACAGACCACCCCCGACGGCCACCGCGAGACCGTCACCGCCACCTGCCACCCCTGCAAGGGCACCGGCCACACCGCCCCCGCCCGCGCCTACGCCCGTACCGGGGCGTGATCTCCATGGCCCTCCTGGACTGGAGCGACAAGAAGCACTTCGACTCCACCGGCGACAAGCCCTGCGTGCTCTGCGACAAGCCCACCCCGCTGCGCTCCGACCGGGGCAAGCCCGTCCACAAGGTCTGCGCCGAGGACTGGATCGACAACCACCCGCCGAAGGAGAACACCCGGTGACCACCACCGCCATCGCGGCGGGCCTGGACCCGGCCACCCTGGGCGACGTGCTCCGGGTGGCCGGGTCCACCGGCTTCGACCGCTGGGAAGAACAGATCCGCCGCACTAGTGGATGCGCACAGCCCATCCACCTCACCGGCGCCACCAAGACCACCGACCGGGCCACCGGCACCCTCCTGCACCACTACACAACCGACACCGAGCCCGGCGGCCGGTTACGCATCGCCTGCGGCAACCGCCGCGCCTCCCGCTGCCCCGCCTGCGCCTGGACCTACGCAGGCGACACCTACCACCTCATCCGAGCCGGACTCACCGGAGACCCGGACAAGGGCACCCCGCACACCATCCGCGATCACCCCCGTGTCTTCGCCACCCTCACCGCCCCCTCGTTCGGCCCCGTGCACAACCGGCCCGGGAACCGGCCCTGCCGCTGCGGCACCCACCACACCGAAACGGCTGCGGAGCTCGGCACCCCGCTCGATACGGCCACGTACGACTACGCCGGTGCAGTTCTGTGGAACAACCACGCATCCGATCTCTGGCGCTATTTCACGATCTACCTGCGCCGTGAGATCGCTCGCCGAGCCGGTCTCACCCAGAAAGCGGCCCGGGAACAGTCCCGGCTGTCCTTCGGGAAGGTCGCCGAGTACCAAAAGCGCGGTGCGGTCCACTTCCACGCGGTGATCCGCTTCGACGGACCGGCCGGGCCGGGCTCCCCGCCCCCGGCCTGGGCCACCATCGATCTGCTCGACGACGCCATCCGCGCGGCTGCCGCCCGGGTTGAGGTCACTGTGCCGGCCAACCCGGCCGCTGGGATTGCTGATGACTGGGTGCTGCGCTGGGGGACACAACTCGATGTCCAGCCCATCGGCGCCTTCGGCAACGGCGAAGACCTCACAGAGCAAGCCGTGGCCTCCTACGTCGCGAAGTACGCCACCAAAGCAGCCGAGACCACCGGCACCGTCGACCACCGCATCGGCAACAAGGAAGCCCTGATCCTCCTCAACGTCCCAGAACACCCCCGGCGGCTGATCGAAGCGTGCCTCGACCTCCACCACGCTTACCCCGACCGCAAGCTCCGTGACTGGGCCCACATGCTCGGCTTCCGAGGCCACTTCTCCACCAAGTCCCGCCGCTACTCCACCACCCTCGGCGCACTCCGGCAGGTCCGCGCCAAATACCGCGCCGCACAGCAACGCGTCGCGCTCGGCCTGCCCGACCCCGGCAACCAGCCCGAAGCCACCACGCTCACCCTCGCCCACTGGGCCTACGCCGGACACGGCCACACCCCCGGCGAATCCTGGCTCGCCGCCAACATCCACCGCGACATCCAACACAACCGAGACCACGCCCGCGAACACCGCGCCGAACTGCAAGCACTCGACGGAGGTAGCTGGGATGACTGACGAGCTGCTCACGGTCCCCGAGGTGATGGCCCGGCTGAAGGTCGGCCGGACCACTGTCTACGACCTGATCCGAACACGTCGCCTCCCCTCGATGACGATCGGCAGCAGCCGCCGTATCCCGGCTGACGGCCTGCGCGCGTTCCTCGCGTCCTGCCTCAAGGAGGCTGCCTGATGGCCAAGCGTCGCCCCAATGGTGGGGGAACCATCACCAAGCGCAAGGACGGGCGGTACCAGGGCGCTGCCTACGTCACCAACACGGACGGGCACCGGGTCCGGAAGTTCGTCTACGGCTCGACCTACGACGACGCAGCCGAGAAGCTGGGCAAGCTCCAGGACCAGGAGCGCAACGGTGTACCGGTTCCCTCGCGAACCTGGACGCTCGGTGAGTGGCTGGCCTACTGGCTTGAGCACATCGTGAAACCGAACCGGGAGCACAACACGTACGTGAAGTACGAGTCCAAGGTGAGGCTGTACCTGGTCCCCCATCTGGGCAAGAAGCCCTTGATCCGGCTCACCCCGGCACAGCTGCGCTCGTTCATGGCCGATCTGATGCGCACGGAGGTTCCGCCGGCCGCGCGCTTCGAGGTGCTTCGGGTCCTGCGGAACGCGTTGAATCGGGCTGTTCGAGAGGAGCTGCTGACGCGGAACGTCGCCGAGCTGGTGGACATGCCCAAGGTGACCAAGCGGGAAGCCAAGCCGTGGAACGCCCGGGAAGCCATCACGTTCCTGCGCTCGGCTCGTGCGCACCGGCTCTACGCCGCCTGCGTCCTGGTGCTGGTCCTCGGCCTGCGTCGGAGCGAGGTGCTGGGGCTCCGCTGGCAGGACATCGACTTTGATCAGCGTCAGTTCACGCCGCTCAAGCAGGTGCAGCGGGTCAAGGGCGTCGGCCTGGTCCTTAAGGACCTCAAGACCGAGTCCTCGCATGCTGTGCTGCCGCTGCCCCGGTTCTGTGCCCGTGCCCTGGAAGAGCGCCGGGAGCTGCAAGACCTGGAGCGGAAGATCGTGGGCGAGGGCTGGGCCCAGGAGCCGGGCCAAGATCTGATCTTCTCGTCGGAACGGGGCGGGATGATCGACCCTGTGGGCTTCTCCAGGAGCTTCAACGCGCTCGTTAAGCGGTCCGGTGTCCGCCGGATCACGGTGCGGCTCGCCCGGCACACCTGCGGCACCCTGCTGGCCTTCCTGAAGGTGCATCCCAAGGTCGCTCAGGCCATCCTTCGGCACAGCCAGATCAGCATGACGATGGATGTCTACACCCACGTCGTGGGCGACGGTGAGCGGGAAGCCGTGACGATGCTCGCGGAACTTCTGGAAGATCCGTTGATCGGCTGATGTCAGCCGTAGATGCAGAAGACCACCTACTGATTTCAGTAGGTGGTCTTCCTGCTGGTGGGGCTAACAGGATTTGAACCTGTGGCCTCATCCTTATCAGGGATGCGCTCTAACCAACTGAGCTATAGCCCCGCCGCGCTGCTGCGCTGACTTCTGAAGATTAGCGCACGTCGGGGCCAGTCCCAAAATCGATACCCGGCGTCCTACTCGTCCTCGGCGAGAGTGAGCTCCACGCCACCCACGAAGCCGGCCGACAGGTTGTAGATGAACGCGCCCAGCGTCGCCAGCGCGGTGGCCAGCACCACATCGATCACCGCGATGACCGAGGTGAAGATGAGGACGCGCGGCAGCGACAGGAACGACTGCAGATCGAAGCCGTTGCTCTCGTTCGAGCCGGTGGCCTCACTGATCGTGCCGCCCACGGTGGAGAAGACGCCCATCGCGTCCATCACCATCCACAGGACGGCGGCCGCGACCACCGTGCAGATACCGAGCGCGATGGAGAGCAGGAAGCTGACCTTCATCACCGACCACGGATCGGCCTTGGCGACGCGCAGACGCGCCTTACGGGTACGCGGAGTGGTCCGCGCCCCTGTACGGGGCAGCCGGGCCGCCTGGGCGCCGTCGGCGCCCTGTACACCGCCCTGCGTGCCTCCGCCCTGCGTACCGCCCGCAGGGGACTGGTACGCCTGCGGCGGGTGGTAGGGCCCCGCCTTGCCCGCCGCGGGCTCCCGCTCGCCGGGCAACGGCCCGGTCGCGTAACCCTCGTACTGCGGCTGAGGTCCCCGAGTGTCCGTCACAGTGCCCCCTTGGGAGTCCGTGGCAGGGCCACGGACGCCGTTCGCGCCTGCTCCGGAAGCGGCCGAACCGGCGCCCGTGGCTCCACTCACGCTCTACTCCTCGTGCTCCCCGGCCGAAGGCGCCGTGCCCTCGACTGTGCCTTCGACCACGTTCTCGGCATGGGCCTCGACCGTGGCGCCTTCGGCCTCATCGGTCCCGTCGACCTCTTCGGCCTCACGACCGGCCTCGGCGTTGCGCGCGATGCCGACGACGGCATCACGCTTGCCCAGATTGATCAGTTGGACGCCCATGGTGTCACGGCCCGTCTCCCTGACTTCATTGACTCGCGTACGGATGACACCGCCGCCGAGCGTGATGGCGAGGATCTCGTCCGCTTCCTCCACCACCAGCGCGCCGACGAGCGATCCGCGGTCCTCGACGATCTTGGCGGCCTTGATGCCGAGACCGCCGCGACCCTGGACGCGGTACTCGTCGACAGCGGTCCGCTTCGCGTAACCGCCGTCGGTGGCAGTGAACACGAACGTACCGGGCCGGACAACATTCATCGAGAGCAGTTCGTCGCCCTCGCGGAAACTCATGCCCTTCACGCCCGAGGTGGCGCGGCCCATCGGACGGAGCGCGTCGTCCGTCGCCGTGAACCTGATCGACTGGGCCTTCCTGCTGATGAGCAGCAGGTCGTCCTCGGCCGACACCAGTTCGGCTCCGATCAGCTCGTCGTCCGCGCCGCTCTCCGTCTCCCGGAGGTTGATCGCGATGACACCACCGGAGCGCGGGGAGTCGTAGTCCTTGAGCGAGGTCTTCTTCACCAGACCGCCCTTGGTCGCCAGGACCAGGTAGGGAGCGGCCTCGTAGTCGCGGATCGCGAGGATCTGCGCGATCTGCTCGTCGGGCTGGAAAGCCAGCAGGTTCGCGACGTGCTGGCCGCGCGCGTCCCGGCCGGCATCCGGCAGCTCGTACGCCTTGGCCCGGTAGACACGGCCCTTGTTCGTGAAGAACAGCAGCCAGTGGTGCGTCGTCGACACGAAGAAGTGGTCGACGATGTCGTCTTCCCGGAGCTTCGTGCCGCGCACGCCCTTGCCGCCGCGCTTCTGCGAGCGGTAGTCGTCCGTCTTGGTGCGCTTGACGTAGCCGCCGCGCGAGATGGTGACGACGATGTCTTCCTCGGCGATGAGGTCCTCGATCGACATGTCGCCGTCGAAGGGCACCAGCTTCGAGCGCCGGTCGTCGCCGAACTTGTCGACGATCGCGGCCAGTTCCTCGCTGACGATCGAGCGCTGCTTCGCGGGGGAGGCGAGGATCTCGTTGTACTCGTTGATCTTCGCCTGGAGCTCGTCGTGCTCGGCGGTGATCTTCTGGTGCTCCAGCGCGGCAAGACGCCGCAGCTGCATCTCCAGGATCGCGTTCGCCTGGAGCTCGTCGATCTCCAGCAGGCCCATCAGGCCCTCGCGCGCGATCTCCACCGTGTTGCTGCGCCGGATGAGCGCGATGACCTCGTCGATGGCGTTCAGGGCCTTGAGGAGGCCGCGCAGGATGTGCGCACGCTCCTCGGCCTTGCGCAGCCGGAACTTCGTGCGCCGGACGATGACCTCGATCTGGTGCGTCACCCAGTGCCGGATGAACGCGTCGATCGACAGCGTGCGCGGCACCCCGTCGACGAGCGCCAGCATGTTCGCGCCGAAGTTCGACTGCAGATCGGTGTGCTTGTAGAGGTTGTTCAGCACGACCTTGGCGACCGCGTCACGCTTGAGCACGACGACCAGGCGCTGGCCCGTCCGCGAGGACGTCTCGTCGCGGACGTCCGCGATGCCGCCGACCTTGCCGTCCTTCACCAGGTCGGCGATCTTCTGCGCGAGGTTGTCCGGGTTGGTCTGGTACGGGAGCTCCGTGACGACCAGGCACTGCCTGTTCTGGATCTCCTCGACCGCGACGACCGCCCGCATCGTGATGGAGCCACGTCCCGTGCGGTACGCCTCCTCGATGCCCTTGCGGCCCACGACGAGGGCGCCGGTCGGGAAGTCGGGGCCCTTGATCCGCTCCATCAGAGCGTCCAGGAGCTCCTCGTGCGAGGCCTCCGGGTGCTCCAGGTACCACTGCGCCCCGGCGGCGACCTCCCGCAGGTTGTGCGGCGGGATGTTGGTCGCCATGCCGACCGCGATGCCCGCGGAACCGTTCACCAGGAGGTTCGGGAAGCGCGCCGGCAGAACCGTCGGCTCCTGGTTGCGGCCGTCGTAGTTGTCCTGGAAGTCGACGGTCTCCTCGTCGATGTCCCGGACCATCTCCATGGACAGCGGCATCATCTTGCACTCGGTGTACCGCATGGCCGCGGCCGGGTCGTTGCCCGGAGAACCGAAGTTGCCGTTGGAGTCCACCAGCGGCATGCGCATCGACCAGTGCTGCGCCAGTCGCACGAGCGCGTCGTAGATCGAGGAGTCACCGTGCGGGTGGTACGTACCCATGACGTCACCGACGACGCGGGCGCACTTGTAGAAGCCCTTCTCGGGCCTGTAGCCACCGTCGTACATCGCGTACAGCACGCGGCGGTGGACGGGCTTCAGACCGTCCCTCACGTCTGGCAGCGCACGCGACACGATGACGGACATCGCGTAGTCGAGGTAGGAGCGCTGCATCTCCGTCTCGAGCCCCACGGGCTCGACACGCATGCCCACGCCCGGGACGGTGGGCTCCTCTTCGGGCATCACAGGGGTGTTCTCGTCGGCCATTGCTGGTCAAAGTCCTTTCGCGCTGCGGCTTGCTTGTACGGCCGACTCAGATGTCGAGGAAGCGGACGTCCTTGGCGTTGCGCTGGATGAACGAGCGCCGCGCCTCGACGTCCTCACCCATCAGCACCGAGAACAGGTCGTCGGCCTGCGCCGCGTCGTCCAGCGTGACCTGGCCCAGCACACGGTGGTCGACGTCCATCGTGGTGACGCGCAGCTCCTCGGCGTTCATCTCGCCGAGGCCCTTGAAGCGCTGGATCGAGTCTTCCTTGATCCGCTTGCCGTTCTGCTTGCCGAGCTCCACCAGGGCGTCGCGCTCACGGTCCGAGTACGCGTACTCGAAGTCGTCGCGGCCCCACTTGATCTTGTAGAGCGGCGGGCGCGAGAGATAGACGTGCCCGGACTCGACCAGCGGCCGCATGAATCGGAACAGGAAGGTCAGCAGCAGGGTGTTGATGTGCTGCCCGTCGACGTCGGCGTCCGCCATCAGGATGATCTTGTGATAGCGGAGCTTCTCGATGTCGAAGTCCTCGTGGACCCCGGTGCCGAAGGCCGAGATCAGCGCCTGGACCTCGGTGTTCTGCAGGATCTTGTCGATCCGGGCCTTCTCGACGTTCAGGATCTTGCCTCGGATCGGCAGGATGGCCTGGTACATCGGGTTACGGCCGGACTTCGCCGAACCACCGGCGGAGTCACCCTCGACGATGAAGATCTCGCACTTCGTCGGGTCGTTGGACTGGCAGTCACTCAGCTTGCCGGGGAGCGAGGCGCTCTCCAGGAGCCCCTTGCGCCGGGTCAGGTCACGGGCCTTACGGGCCGCGACACGCGCCGTGGAGGCCGCGATGCCCTTGCGGATGATGTCGGCGGCCTCGTTGGGGTTCCGGTCGAACCAGTCCGTCAGCTGCTCGTGGACGACCTTCTGGACGAAGGTCTTCGCCTCGGTGTTGCCCAGCTTCGTCTTCGTCTGGCCCTCGAACTGGGGCTCGCCCAGCTTCACCGAGATGATCGCCGTCAGACCCTCACGGACGTCCTCACCGGTGAGGTTGTCGTCCTTCTCGCGCAGCAGCTTCTTGTCGCGGGCGTAACGGTTGACCAGCGAGGTCAGAGCCGCACGGAAGCCCTCCTCGTGCGTACCGCCCTCATGCGTGTGGATCGCGTTGGCGAAGGAGTAGACGCCTTCGGTGTACTGCGTGTTCCACTGCATGGCGATCTCGGCCGACAGGAGCCGGTCCTTGTCCTCGGCCTCGATGTCGATCACCGACTGGTGGATGAGGTCGCCCTTGCGGGAGTTCAGGTACTTGACGAAGTCGACGATGCCGTTCTCGTAGTGGTACGTGACCGTCCGGTTCGGCTCCTCCTCGGGTACGTCGACCACCTCGGCGCTGTCCGCGCCGGCCGTGGCCTTCGCCGACTCGCGCTCGTCGGTGAGCTTGAGGGTGAGTCCCTTGTTGAGGAACGCCATCTCCTGGAAGCGGCGCGACAGGGTCTCGAAGGAGTAGACGGTGGTCTCGAAGACGTCCCCGTCCGCCCAGAAGGTGACGCTCGTCCCGGACTCCTCGGTGGCCTCGTGACGGGCCAGCGGGGCGGTCGGGACACCGAGCTTGTAGTCCTGGGTCCAGCGGTAGCCGTCCGTCTTCACTTCCACGGCCACCCGTGTGGACAGGGCGTTGACGACGGACACACCGACGCCGTGCAGACCACCGGAGACGGCGTAGCCGCCGCCGCCGAACTTGCCGCCGGCGTGCAGGACGGTGAGGACGACCTCGACAGCCGGCTTGCCTTCTGACGGCACGATGCCGACCGGGATGCCGCGGCCGTTGTCGATCACGCGCACCCCGCCGTCGGCGAGGATCGTGACATCGATGGTATCCGCGTGCCCTGCCATCGCCTCGTCGACCGAGTTGTCGACAACCTCTTGCACGAGGTGGTGGAGACCGCGCTCACCGGTGGACCCGATGTACATGCCGGGTCGCTTGCGGACCGCGTCCAGGCCTTCGAGCACGGTGATCGCGCTGGCGTCGTACGAGGCGGTGACCTCTCCGTGCTCACCGGCTGTCGACGGATTGTTCTCGTTGGGGTTGCCGGAATCGGCCACGAAGCGCCCTTTCTGGCACAGCACAGGCCGTTCTCCGGCTGGCGGGAGCGGCTGCGTCGTTCGGCTTGTATCGACGACTCCCGCAAGGAAGCGGGATTGTCCACCAGTCTACCGGTAGCGCTGACATGAATGGGGGTTTGCCGGTGCCTGAGTACGCATGTGCCGCCCTGAATGAGCGGCTGACGACTCCCCATATTCAGGAAGGGGCCCGGGGAGGCTCACGAGGGCATTGCGCGCTTCGGGCTGTCAACCTCCCGCTACGGTGAGGGACGCCTCTCGGCCCCCGCGTGGCCCAGATCCACGCATTGCGGTACAGACGGGAAACACCGGGTAGTCGACGAACCATGACAGAAGAGGGTGTAACGCCCTTCCGGCCGTCCCCGGTACGAGCCGTGCCCCAGGGCCGCGCTCAAGGAAAAGCCCTGCTCAGCCGTAGGTGTCTCCGGGCCCTTTGCTCCCGGGCGCCCTGAGGGGGCCGAATCTGCGCTGCGGACCACCGGGACCGAGGACCTTGATCATCCGTACGGTGCCGTTCCCCAGGTCCGCGTTCAGCCGCGCGACCAGCTGCGGCGCCAGCAGGCGGAGCTGCGTCGCCCATGCCGTCGAGTCGCACTGCACGGTCAGGACCCGCTCCGCCGGGTCCTCGTCGTACCGAACCGGTACACAGTGATTGGCCAGATCGTCACCGACGATCTGCGGCCAGCGGCCCATCACTCCGCCGACCGCCGCCGGGGTCTCCCAGCCCCGCTCGGTGATCAGCCGGTTGATCGCCGAGCCCAGGGCCAGCGGATCACGGCCGTCGGACCGGGCGCCTGACCGCAGACCACCACCCCGCCTCGCCTGGTTCTTCTGCTGCGCCGCTGCGCCCCGGGCACGCGCCTGCTCCTTCGCGGCACGCAGAGCCACACGCGCCAGGTCCACACCCGACACCTCCGGCTGCTTGGCCGGACCCGGTGCGGATGCGCCCTGTTCGTCCGGGCCGCTCACAGTCGCTCCACCGCCCCGGCGGATACCGCGTACCGCGCTCCGGCCAGTACACCCGGGACGTCGTCGTCCACAGCGGCCGTGACCAGCACCTGCTCACCCGGGGCCACGAGCTCGGCCAGCCGCTCGCGCCGGCGCGCGTCCAGTTCGGCGAAGACGTCGTCGAGCACCAGCACCGGCTCGTTCCCCTCGGTACGCAGCAGGTCGTACGAGGCCAGTCGCAGCGCCAGGGCGTACGACCAGGACTCGCCGTGGCTCGCGTACCCCTTCGCCGGCATTCCGCGCAGGCCCAGCACCAGGTCGTCACGGTGCGGACCGACCAGGGTCACCCCGCGCTCGATCTCCTGCTTACGTGCCTGGACCAGGGCGGCCATCACTTGTTCGTACAGCTCCTCACGGGTGCGCGCCGGCTCCACGGCGGCACCGATCGAGCTGCGGTACTCCAGCGTCACCGGGCCACCACCTGGGGCGACGTCCCCGTACGCCTTGTCCGCCAGCGGCTGAAGGGTCGCGATCAGGTCCAGGCGCTGGGCCAGCAGCTCCGCCGCCACCCGGCCCAGGTGCTGGTCCCACACGTCCAATGTGGACAGATCCATGGAACGGCCGCCGTGCCTGCGGGCCATGGCTGCCGATTTCAACAGGGTGTTGCGCTGCTTCAGGACCCGATCGTAGTCGGAGCGGACCCCGGCCATACGGGGCGAGCGAGCCGTGATCAGTTCGTCCAGGAAGCGCCGACGCTCGCCGGGGTCGCCCTTCACCAGGGCCAGATCCTCCGGGGCGAAGAGCACCGTCCGCACTATGCCCAGGACGTCACGCGGCCTGACCTGCGACGACCTGTTGATACGGGCCCGATTGGCCCGCCCCGGATTGAGTTCGAGCTCGATCAGCTGCGAGCGCTCGCCCTGGGTCACCGCAGCGCGTACGACCGCGCGCTCGGCACCCATGCGCACCAGGGGCGCATCGGACGACACCCGGTGACTGCCGAGCGTGGCGAGATAGCCGACCGCCTCGACCAGATTGGTCTTGCCCTGGCCGTTGGCCCCTACGAACGCGGTGACGCCCGGGTCGAGAGGAACCTCGACCCGGGCGTACGAGCGGAAGTCGGCCAGCGAGAGATGCGTCACGTGCATGGTCGCCGACCCTTCCGACTGCGTGCTCTGCTGTGTGCCGCAGGCCGCCTGCTGCGCGCGGCCTGCTTCCTGCGGACCTACTTCTTGTTCTCGACCGCGTGGCCACCGAACTGGTTGCGCAGCGCGGCGATCATCTTCATCTGGGGCGAGTCGTCCTGTCGCGAGGCGAAGCGCGCGAAGAGGGACGCGGTGATCGCGGGCAGCGGCACCGCGTTGTCGATCGCGGCCTCGACCGTCCACCGGCCCTCACCGGAGTCCGCGGCGAAGCCACGGAGCTGGTCGAGGTGCTCGTCGTCGTCCAGCGCGTTGACAGCCAGGTCGAGCAGCCAGGAACGGATGACCGTACCTTCCTGCCACGAGCGGAAGACCTCGCGCACGTCGGTGACCGAGTCGACCTTCTCCAGGAGCTCCCAGCCCTCGGCGTAGGCCTGCATCATGGCGTACTCGATGCCGTTGTGGACCATCTTGGCGAAGTGGCCGGCGCCGACCTTGCCCGCGTGGACGGAACCGAAGTCACCCTCGGGCTTCAGCGCGTCGAAGATCGGCTGGACCTTGGCGACGTTCTCCTCGGTGCCGCCGTACATCAGGGCGTAGCCGTTCTCCAGGCCCCAGACGCCGCCGGAGACGCCGCAGTCGACGAAGCCGATGTCCTTGATGCCCAGCTCGACGGCGTGCTTCTCGTCATCGGTCCAGCGGGAGTTGCCGCCGTCCACGACGACGTCGCCCGGGGACAGCAGGTCGGCCAGCTCGTCGATGGTCGACTGGGTCGCGGCACCGGCCGGGACCATCACCCACACGACGCGCGGGCCCTTGAGCTTGCCCACAAGCTCTTCGAGGCTGTGGACATCGGCGACGTCCGGGTTGCGGTCGTAACCGATGACCGTGTGCCCTGCGCGGCGGATGCGCTCGCGCATGTTGCCGCCCATCTTGCCGAGGCCGACGAGACCGAGCTCCATCAGAGATTCCTTAAGCGTTGTGCCGATTCGTACCCAGGACCGAGCCTACGCCCGGCCGGGACAGCACGGCGGGGTGCAGCACGGTGGGCCCGCTCTGCGCTGAGCCTGCCCGCCGGAAACTGCCATGACAGGGGACGACCGCCGGATCAGCCGGAAAGACGGACCGGCATGATCAGGTACTTGTACGCGTCGTCCGCCTCGGCGTCGACCGCCGGCCTGCCGCTGAGCAGCGCGGGCTTGGTCGAGGTCGTGAAGGAGAGCTGTGCGACCGGGGAGTCGATCGCACTGAGCCCGTCCAGCAGGAAGGTCGGGTTGAACGCGATCGAGATGTCGTCGCCGTCGAGCACGGCGTCGACACGCTCCACAGCCTGTGCGTCGTCGCTGGAGCCGGCCTCCAGGATCAGCACACCCTGCTCGAAGCTGAGCCGCACAGGGGTGTTGCGCTCGGCGACGAGAGCCACGCGCTTGACGGCCTCGACGAACGGGGCCGTCTCGATCACCGCGACCGAGTTGAACTCGGTGGGGAAGAGCGTCCGGTACTTCGGCAGGTCGCCCTCGAGCAGTCGCGTGGTCGTACGGCGGCCCGCGCCCTCGAACCCGATGAGCCCTTCGCCTGCACCCGAGCCGGAGAGTGCCAGTGTCACCGTGTCACCACTGGTCAGCGCCTTGGCGGTGTCCAGCAGCGTCTTGGCCGGCACAAGGGCCACGGCCGAGGCGTCCGGGTTCTCCGGCTTCCACAGGAACTCACGGACCGCGAAGCGGTAGCGGTCGGTGGACGCGAGGGTGACGGTGTCGCCCTCGATCTCGATCCGCACACCGGTCAGGACGGGCAGGGTGTCGTCGCGGCCGGCCGCGATGGCGACCTGGGCCGCCGCGGAGGCGAAGACCTCACCGGGGACGGTGCCCGTGGCGGTCGGCATCTGCGGCAGCGCCGGGTACTCCTCCACAGGAAGGGTGTGGAGTGTGAATCGCGAGGAGCCGCAGACCACCGTGGCCCGTACACCGTCGGTGGAGATCTCCACCGGCCTGTTCGGCAGAGCGCGGCAGATGTCGGCGAGCAGCCGGCCGGAGACCAGCACCGTGCCGTCCTCCTCGATCTCCGCGTCCACCGAGACCTTGGCCGAGACCTCGTAGTCGAAGCTCGAGAAGCTGAGGGCGCCGTCCTCAGCCTTCAGAAGAAGGCCCGCAAGAACGGGCGCCGGCGGACGGGCCGGGAGGCTGCGGGCCACCCAGGCCACCGCCTCCGCGAGTACATCGCGCTCCACCCGGATCTTCACCGGAACCGCCTCCTGCTGTTGCTCGCTCGCCCTGCTGGCCTTCGTCGTCTGACCGGGGCTCCCGCCGAAGGGCTGGGATGCCACCGGGGTCCAGTCTGACGTACGGCACCGACACTCGTTGCTGCTCGGGGTCAAGTCGCGCCAAGAGGTCCGCCGAGCTCGCCCGTCGAGTTGTACACAGGCCCCACTTCGAAGCGGATTCCTGGCTAACTCTGAGTGGTAGTAGTAGTAGGCCCTGTGGAAACCGTGGATAACGTCATTTGCGCAGGTCAGACACGGTTTTTTGTCCACCGACCCTGTGGGTGGCACCGGTGGACAACCAGGCGTTTCTGTGGACACGCGAAAGTTCTGCACACCCGATGCACAGGGCGGAGTCACTTCTCCCCAGGCCTGTCCCCAGCTTTACCCACGTTCCCCACAGCTCAACCAAAGCCCCTCGTGTGACGCCTTTCACTCTCGGCAGTGAAAGGCGGTGTCGGGTTGCCGAACAGTGGACAGGGGTGTGGAGAAGCTGGGGACAACGGGGTCGCGCCTGTGGGCCGCCGGTGGACAACAGCAGCGTGACCCTGTGGACGAATTTTCTGTCCACAGGCTGTGGATCATCGTTGACCACAAATCCCCAGGCATGTGACCTGGCCTGATGGAGTATCGACAGCAGGCTCTGTGGACGCAATCTGGACAACTTCACAGTCCCCAGGCTGTGGATGCCAGATTTCCCGTTCTTC
Organism: Streptomyces pratensis; assembly: GCF_016804005.1. Lineage (GTDB taxonomy): Bacteria > Actinomycetota > Actinomycetes > Streptomycetales > Streptomycetaceae > Streptomyces > Streptomyces pratensis_A. The sequence continues at coordinate 8,270,087 of NZ_CP051486.1, forward strand.
TGTGGAGAAGCGCTCGTCAGGGGCCTGTATTCGAACACCCCACACGGATTCGTCCACCCCGCAGACCTTCGACGTTCGTGTGAGCGGGTGCACGGAGCGGTCCTGAAGGCCGGTCCGGGGCTGCTCCTGGGACGCCTCGTGGCAGCCCTTGGAGGCGCTCTCCGGGGCTCCTGACGA